>NZ_JZTW01000020.1 GCF_000962805.1 Pseudarthrobacter chlorophenolicus
GTTGGCTGTGTGTGGTAACCACCAACCTAAGAGGTCTTCACCTATTCACGATGTAACCAACGTCCTGACCCAGTACACCTAGGCGTCCAGGCAGGCGGGGCCCAGGAGGACTTTCAGGTCACCGAACAGCGAGGGGCTCGGGTTGACCCGCAGGTGCACGGGCAGGCCCATGACCTCGGTACGGGTGTCGCCCTGAAGATGCAGCCGGACCTCGGAATTTCCCCGGTGGGTACGGAGCACATCGCCGAGTTCAGTCACCACGGCCTCGGTGGCCTTGTGCGTCTGCATGGTGATGACCAGGGGGCCGTTCAAGCCTTCACTGAGGTCCGGGACGGACAGTTCCATGCAGTTCAGGGTGATTGCGCCGTCGTCGCGTTTCTGGAGGCGGCCCTTCACCACCACGATCAGGTCCTCGGCGAGCACGGACGCGATGGGTCCGTAGACCTGGCCGAAGAACATGACCTCGATGGAACCGCCCAGGTCCTCCACCTCGGCGCGTGCGTAGGCGTTGCCGCTGGCCTTGGCGATCCTGCGGCTGAGCGAGGTGATCATGCCCGCAATGGTGAGGATGGCGCCGTCCTGCGGCCCGTCTTCGCCCAGGATGGTGGTGATGCTCATTTCCGCGTGCTGGCTCAGGACCCCTTCCAGGCCCTGGAGCGGGTGGTCCGAGACGTACAGCCCCAGCATGTCGCGCTCGAACGAGAGCTTGTCCTTCTTCTCCCACTCCGGCAGGTCCGGGATCTCGATGCTCAACGACGCTTCGGACTCGGCCTCCTCGAAGCCTGCGAAGAGGTCGAACTGGCCGATCGCTTCGTTGCGCTTGAGCGTGATGACGGAGTCGATGGCTTCTTCGTGGATCATCGCAAGTGCGCGGCGGTGGTGGCCCAGGGAGTCGAAGGCGCCGGACTTGATCAGCGACTCGATGGTCCGCTTGTTGCAGACCACCGCCGGCACCTTCATCAGGTAGTCCTTGAAGGACGTGAAGGCGCCCTCACTCTCGCGCGCGGCAACCATGGCCTCCACCGCGTTGACGCCGACGTTGCGGATGGCGCCCATGCCGAAGCGGATATCCTGCCCCACAGGGGTGAAGTTCAGGGCGGACTCGTTGACGTCCGGCGGCAGGACGGTGATCCCCATCCTGCGGCACTCGTTGAGGTAGATGGCCGACTTGTCCTTGTCGTCACCCACCGACGTCAGGAGGGCAGCCATGTACTCGGGTGCGTAGTGCGCCTTCAGGTAAGCGGTCCAGTACGAAATAACGCCGTAGGCGGCCGAGTGCGCTTTGTTGAACGCGTAGTCGGAGAACGGGAGCAGGATGTCCCAGAGGGTCTTCACGGCGGCCATGGAGTAGCCGTTGTCCTGCATGCCCTGGGAGAAACCGGCGAACTGCTTGTCCAGTTCGGATTTCTTCTTCTTGCCCATGGCACGGCGGAGGATGTCTGCCTGTCCCAGCGAGTAGCCGGCCAGCTTCTGCGCCACGGCCATGACCTGCTCCTGGTACACGATCAGGCCGTAGGTGCCACCGAGGATCTCCTTGAGGGGTTCCTCAAGTTCCGGGTGGATGGGGATGACTTCCTGGATGCCGTTCTTGCGCAGCGCGTAGTCGGTGTGGGCGTTGGCACCCATGGGACCCGGCCGGTACAGCGCAAGGACAGCGGAAATGTCTTCGAAGTTGTCAGGCTTCATCAGCTTGAGCAGGGACCGCATGGGTCCGCCGTCGAGCTGGAAAACGCCCAGGGTGTCGCCGCGGGCCAGGAGCTCGTAGGACGGCGCGTCGTCGAGTTCCAGGTTTTCGAGGTCCAGGTCGATGCCGCGGTTCATCTTGATGTTCTCGAGGGCGTCGGAGATGATCGTCAGGTTCCGCAGCCCCAGGAAGTCCATCTTGATCAGGCCCAGGCCCTCGGACGTGGGGTAGTCGAACTGGGTGATCACCTGGCCGTCCTGGAAGCGGCGCATGATGGGGATGACGTCGATGATCGGGTCCGAGGACATGATGACGCCGGCGGCGTGCACACCCCATTGGCGTTTCAGGCCCTCGATGCCCAGGGCCGTCTCGAAGACCTTGGCGGCCTCCGGATCCGTGCTGACAAGCTGCCGGAAGTCCCCTGCTTCGCTGTACCGCTTGGATTCCGGGTTCTGGATGTCCGCCAGCGGAATGTCCTTGGCCATGACGGCCGGGGGCAGGGCCTTGGTGAGCTGCTCCCCCATGCTGAACGGGTAGCCCAGCACGCGCGAGGAGTCCTTGAGCGCCTGCTTGGTCTTGATGGTGCCGTAGGTCACGATCATTGCCACGCGCTCGTCGCCGTACTTGCGCGTCACGTAGTCGATGACCTCGGAGCGGCGCCGGTCATCGAAGTCGACGTCGAAGTCAGGCATGGAAACGCGGTCCGGGTTGAGGAAGCGTTCGAAGATCAGGCCGTGCCGCAGCGGATCGAGGTCCGTAATCCGCATGGCGTACGCCACCATGGAACCGGCACCGGAGCCACGGCCCGGGCCCACGCGGATGCCGTTATTCTTGGCCCAGTTAATGAAGTCGGCCACCACCAGGAAGTAGCCGGGGAAGCCCATCGAGGTGATGACGCCCAGCTCGTAGTCCGCCTGCTTGCGGACCTCATCCGGAATGCCCTTGGGGTACCGGTACTGCAGGCCCTTGTCCACCTCCTTGACCAGCCAGGAGGTTTCGTCCTCACCCGGCGGACAGGGGAACCGCGGCATGAAGTTGGCGTTCGTGTTGAACGACACTTCGCAGCGCTCGGCGATGAGGAGGGTGTTGTCGCACGCTTCGGGGTGGTCGCGGAAGAGCTCGCGCATTTCCTGCGGGGACTTCAGGTAGTAGCCGCTGCCGGAGAACGCGAACCGGGAGCCGCCGTTGTCGTAGGTGGGCTCCAGCAGGGTCGAGCCGGACTGGATGGCCAGCAGCGCCTCGTGCGCCTTGGCGTCATGCTCATGGGTGTAGTGGAGGTCGTTTGTGGCTACCAGCGGCAGGTTCAGTTCCTTGGCCAGGCGCAGCAGGTCGCCGGTGACGCGGCGTTCGATATCCAGGCCGTGGTCCATCAGCTCGCAGAAGTAGTTCTCGGCACCGAAAATGTCCCGGAACTCCGCCGCGGCTTCCACTGCTTCGCGGTACTGGCCCAGGCGCAGGCGGGTCTGTACCTCGCCGGAGGGGCAGCCGGTGGTGGCGATCAGGCCTTCGGAGTAGGTGTTGAGCAGTTCCCGGTCGAGCCGCGGCCATTTTCCGAAGACGGAATCCAGGGATGCGATGGAGGATGCGCGGAACAGGTTCCGCATGCCAACGTTGTTGTAGCTGAGCAGCGTCATGTGGGTATACGAACCGCCGCCGGAGATATCGTCCTTGCGCTGGTTCTCCTCACCCCACCGGACACGGGTCTTATCCCCGCGCGCGGTTCCGGGCGTCACATAGGCTTCGACGCCGATGATGGGCTTGATGCCCTTGGCCTGGGCTTTTTGCCAAAAGTCGAAGGCACCGAACAGGTAGCCGTGGTCCGTCGTGGCCAGCGCAGGCATGCCCAGCCGTTCGGTTTCGTCGAACAGCTCCCCCAACCGGGCGGCTCCATCCAGCATGGAATATTCGGTGTGGGTGTGCAGGTGGACAAACGAATCATTGCTGGAAGTCACCGCACTATTCTATGCGCTGGCCGGTTACAGCCCTGCCAAGACGATGCCGCTCACGCCTGTCCCGAGGCGAGCACGTCGAGGGCGAAGGCAAGGTCCTGGGGATAATCGCTGGTCACACGCACCCGCTCACCCGTCACGGGGTGGTCGAAGCCGAGTTCCCGGGCATGGAGCCACTGCCGGGTGAGCCCCAGGGTCGCAGCCAGGCGCGGATCGGCGCCGTACGTGAGGTCGCCCGCGCAGGGGTGGCGGAGTGCGGAGAAATGGACGCGGATCTGGTGCGTGCGGCCGGTCTCGAGGTGCACTTCCACGAGGGAAGCCTTGCCAAAGGCTTCCAGTACCTCATAGTGGGTCACGGATGGCCGGCCCTCTTCCGTCACGGCAAAGCGCCAGTCGTGCCCCGGGTGGCGGCCAATGGGTGCATCAATGGTGCCGGTCAGCGGATCCGGCAGGCCCTGCACTACGGCGTGGTACACCTTGTCCACCGTGCGTTCCTTAAACGCCCGCTTGAGGGCTGTGTAGGCCCGCTCGGACTTGGCCACCACCATCACGCCTGACGTCCCGACGTCGAGCCGGTGGACAATCCCGGCCCGTTCCGGCGAACCGGATGTGGAGATGCGGTAGCCGGCACCGGCGAGCCCACCCACCACGGTGGGCCCCACCCAGCCGGGAGAAGGGTGCGCGGCGACCCCCACCGGTTTATCGACGACGACGAAATCATCGTCGTCCAGCAGGATCTTCAGGCCTTCCACAATTTCCTCCACGACTTCCAGCGGATCACGCCGCTCCGGAATGGTGACCTCCAGCGTGTCGCCGGCCGCCAGTTTCGCTGACTTGCCAAGGGCTTTACCCCGGCTGAGCACATGTCCTTCCGCGATCAGGGCTGCAGCGGCAGAGCGCGAAATCCCCATCATGGCTGCGAGGCCAGCATCCGCGCGGGTGCCACCGTATTCTTCCGTGACGATGATCTGCTCAGGCATCGGCGTCCGTGCCTTTCCGCTCGCCATGTACCCGGCTTCCATCCAGGGAAATGCCGCGAAGGGTCAGGATGCAGATGATGGCTACGGCGGAGACCACCGCGGAATCGGCAATGTTGAAGATGGCAAAGTTGGGCAGCTGGATGAAGTCCACCACGTGGCCCATGCCGAAGGAGGGTTCCCGGAAGAGCCGGTCCGTCAGGTTCCCCAATGCCCCGCCCAACAGGAGGCCCAGCGCAAGGGCCCACCAAACAGACCCCAGTTTCCGGACCTGGAAGAGGATGGCGATGGCGACGGCGGCCATGATGATGGAAAACACCCAGGTGACGTTCTCGCCAATGGAGAAGGCTGCGCCGGAATTTCGGATGAAATACCAGTGCAGGAGGGGAGGCAGGACCGGGATGCGTTCGCCCTCCACCATGGAGGACGTCACCCACATTTTGGTCAGCTGGTCGAAGACGTAGGCAAATACTGCGAATCCGGCGAAGAAGGACAGCAGCACCCCGCGTCGTGGGCGGGGTGACGGCGGGACAGGGCGTGCAGCGCCGGCGGCAAGTTCGTCAGTCATGGTGCTTTCATTCGTAAAACCTGGGTCAATGCCAAAAGCCGGTGGCCGAGGAATCCTCAGCCACCGGCTTTCAGAATACGTGCTGTACGTGTTAGTTGGCTTCGCTGACTTCCGGCGTGGCCACGGAGCCGCGGGCATCCAGATCACGCAGCTGGCCTTCGATGTAGGCCTTCAGGCGTGAGCGGTAGTCGCGCTCGAAGCCACGAAGCTGCTCCACCTTGCGTTCCAGGACGGAGCGCTGCTGCTCCAGTGCACCGAGGATCTTGCGGGACTTTTCCTGGGCATCGTTGACGAGGCTGCTGGCTTCGATCTGCGCCTCGGCGATGATCTTGTCCTTCTGCGACTGGCCGTCTGCGACGTGGCGGTCGTGCATCTGCTGCGCCATGGCCAGCAGGCCCGCAGCGGATTCAGCGGAGGGCGTGGACGTGGACGCCGCTGCGGGAGCAGGGGCTGCGGCGACGGGGGCGGCCTGCTGGACGTCCTTCTTCTTCGCTTCGGCGGCCTTGGCCTCAGCCTCGGCCTTTTCGCGGGCTTCGTCCTTGTCAGCCTTGACGGGCGCGGGAACCTTTTCCACCACAGGGGCGGCAGCGGCAGTTGCCGGAACGCTGGATCCAGCCTCGGCGAGCTTCTTGCGGAGCTCGTCGTTCTCCTGGTTCAGGCGGCGAAGTTCAACGACGATCTCGTCCAGGAAGTCATCAACTTCGTCCTGGTCGTAGCCCTCGCGGAACTTGGTCGGCTGAAAGCGCTTGTTGACAACGTCTTCTGGCGTCAAAGCCATCTGGTCACCTCACTGGTCTGGTTAGTCAGTAGGCCTTCCGGCCGTCAAAACTACGGTACCTAAATTTGGTCTGCTATCTCTAATTCAACACTGCAGTGTCAAACTCGAGTTTCCCTGCTTCACACTATCCGGTCCCGGTGGCACGGTCCTGCGTTGCATGGGTTTAAATCTCTGAATCAGGCGAAGCTTCTGGTGATTCCCATCGCAATGCTGACCGCGATGAAGAGGATCAGGAATCCGAGGTCCAGCGAGATGCCGCCCAGGCGCAGCGGCGGGATCAACCGGCGCAGCACTTTCAGGGGCGGGTCCGTGATGGAGTACACGGCGTGCGCCACCACCAGGGCGATGCCGCGCGGCCGCCATTCCCGGGCGAACATCTGCACCCAGTCGAATACCAGGCGGATGATCAGGGCAACAAAAAACAGCAGGAGCGCGAGGTAGACAAGTCCGAAAACAATTCCCATGCCTTAACTCATATCTCCATGTTCAAAAAGCCGATGCCGCGGTGGCGCCGATGTGTTGTGTCTATTTCAGCACAGATGCCAGACAGGTGTCCCTGCCTGGCATCCGTTCAACGTTTGCGGGTCAGCTCTGGTTGAAGAAGCTGGCCTGGGTGTCGCTGGCCTTCTTGTCGTCACCGATGACCTCAACGTAGGACGGCGACAGGAGGAACACCTTGTTGGTGACCCGTTCGATGCTGCCCCGGAGGCCGAAGACCAGCCCGGCGGAGAAGTCCACCAACCGCTTGGCGTCCGACTCGCCCATGTCGGTGACATTCATGATCACCGGAATGCCGTCCCGGAAGCTCTCACCGATGAGCTTGGCATCGTTGTAGGAGCGCGGGTGGATGGTGGTGATCTGGCGGAGGCCTGAGGTCTCTTCGCGGCTGGAGGCCGCACGCTTGATGGGGGTCACAGGGGCGCGGTATTCCTCTTCGGGGGTGTAGGACGTTTCACGGCTGACCTCGCGGACGGGTGCAGGTGCACGGCGTTCCTCGCGGTCTGCTTCCATTGTTTCGTCCTCCTCCTTACGTGTGTTCAATTGCTCGGACTCGTAATGCTCATCGCCGTCGGCGAGCCCAAGATAGATCATTGTCTTGCGCAGAGCGCCGGCCATGGTCGACTCCTAATCGTGTCCCGTAAGCGGGCCGCCCAATGACTTGACAGCACTGGAGTCCCCCGCCCATCACTTCCAACAGTCCCGACGCTACCCCACGGCCGGACGCGATCCGAGAATATCGGAACCGATCCGCAGGTGTGTCGCCCCAAATTTGATCGCTGCTTCAAGGTCCTGGCTCATACCGGCCGAAATGCCGGATGCCGCGGGGTGGGCCTGCACCAGCAGTTCCGAGACCCGGGCGAGCTTTTCAAAGGCCGGTTCGGGCGCGGCACCGAGCGGAGCCACCGCCATGACACCTGCCAGGCGCAAGCCTTCCGAGGCGGCGATCCGGTCGGCAAGCGCCGGAACGTCGGCGGGCAATGCGCCGCCCCGGTGCGCTCCGGCGTCTTCCTCAAGACTGACCTGGATGTAGCAGTCCAGTGGGTCCCGGCCCGTGGCCTCCTGTTCGTTGAGCACCGCTTTGGCCAGCGCATCAACAAGCTGGGGCCGGTCCACCGAATGGACGGCAGCCGCATAGCGCACCACTGACTTGGCCTTTTTGGTCTGCAACTGGCCGACGAAGTGCCAGGCCAGGCCAGCCCCAGCCAGCTCGGCCGCCTTGGCCGCGGCCTCCTGGTCCCGGTTCTCGCCGACGTCCGTCACGCCCAGCGCGGCCAGGCGGCGGACGTCATCCGCCGGATGGAACTTGGTAACCACGATCAGCCTGGGCGGTTGCCCCTCGCGCCCCGCCGACTCGACGGCCTTGGCGATGCGCTCCCGTACCGCGTCCAGCCGCCGGGAGAGTTCGCGGAAGCGGGGATCAGCGGCAGCTGCGGAGTCAGTCATGGCACCACACCAACCCTGCAAAGCGGCCGGTGTGGCGGTCACGGCGGTAGGAATACTGGGACGGCGTCTCAAGGGTGCAGGGACCGCTGTATTCGACAGTCACGCCGGCGTTTTCGAGCTGGCTCCGCGCACCGGCCGGCAAGTCGAGGCCGGGAGTGCCCCAGGACGTTGTGCTCCGGGCTGCCGGCACCGCGGCAACTACCTCGTCCTGCATGGCCCCGGGGACTTCGTAGCAGCGCCCGCAGACTGAGGGTCCAAGCCAGGCCCGGATGCCGGTGGCCCCTAACGAGGCCATGCGCTCAACGGCTGCGGGGATGACTCCGTGCTCAACGCCGGGACGGCCTGCGTGGGCCACTGCAAGAACGGGGCCCTCAGCTGACACACCCGCCAGGATCACGGGGATGCAGTCCGCCACCATGACGGCCAGCGGAGTGCCGCGTGACACCATCGCGTCCGCCTCAGGCGCGGGACTGGCGGCATCCACCAGAGCTACGTCCGTTCCGTGGACCTGGTTCATGAACCGGAGGCTGCCGGCACTGACGCCAATCTCCTCTTCGAGCCGTGAACGGCGTTGCCGGACCGCTTCGGGATCGTCTCCGACGTGGAGCGCCAGATTGCCGGCGTCGCTGGTCGTAAAAGCGGCCGACACCCCCGGAAGGATGCCGGCCCGCCAGTGGAACAAGCCGCTGCCTACTTCAGGAAGTCGGGGACATCCAGGTCGTCCTGGTGGTTGCCGGTAAGGTCCGGCTCCACTACGGACGGCAGGTCCACGTCAAAACCGGAATCTGCGGGTACCGCAGTGGGGCGCTGCTGGCCCCAGTTGCTCAGGCCGGCCGCACCGACTCCTGCGTGGACCGGCTGGACGTTGGGCTGGTGGCTGCCACCCTGGTGGTTACCGGCGGCCGGCGCCTGCGACGGCGCAGGTGCTGCGGGCCGCTGCGGCGCAGCCTGTGCCTGCGGCTGTGACTGGTCCATGGACGGCGAAGTTGCCTTGACGTCGTCGAAGCCCGCAGCAATGACGGTGACCCTCGCCTCGTCGCCGAGGGCATCGTCGATCACGGCACCGAAGATGATGTTCGCTTCCGGGTGGGCAACTTCCTGGACCAGGCGCGCGGCCTCGTTGATCTCGAACAGGCCGAGGTCCGAGCCGCCCTGGATGGACAGCAGCACACCGTGGGCGCCGTCGATGGAAGCCTCCAGCAGCGGCGAGGCGATGGCAAGCTCGGCCGCCTTGACGGCGCGGTCTTCGCCCCGCGCGGAGCCGATGCCCATGAGCGCGGAGCCGGCGCCCTGCATGACCGACTTGACGTCGGCGAAGTCGAGGTTGATCAGGCCGGGTGTGGTGATGAGGTCAGTGATGCCCTGGACGCCGGACAGCAGCACCTGGTCGGCTGAGCGGAAGGCGTCGAGGACCGAGACGTTGCGGTCGCTGATGGAAAGAAGGCGATCGTTGGGGATCACAATCAGGGTGTCCACTTCGTCGCGCAGGGCGTCGATGCCGGATTCGGCGGAGCCAGCGCGGCGGCGGCCTTCAAACGTGAAGGGACGGGTAACGACACCGATGGTCAGGGCGCCAAGGGAGCGCGCAATGCGGGCGACGACGGGAGCGCCGCCGGTGCCGGTTCCGCCGCCTTCGCCAGCGGTCACGAAGACCATGTCGGCTCCGCGCAGCACTTCCTCGATTTCGTCGGCGTGGTCCTCGGCAGCCTGCTTGCCCACCTCCGGGTTGGCGCCGGCTCCAAGGCCGCGGGTCAGTTCCCGGCCTACATCGAGCTTGACGTCGGCGTCGCTCATCAGCAGTGCCTGGGCGTCGGTGTTGATGGCGATGAATTCAACACCTCGGAGGCCGACCTCGATCATGCGGTTGACTGCGTTCACGCCACCGCCGCCGATGCCGACGACTTTGATGACGGCCAAGTAATTCTGCGGAGCTGCCACGTTACGTGTCCCTTGTTCGTGTCTTATTGCGAAAACTGATGGTGAGCTTGAAGCCTGCAACCTTAACCTTCGAGTTGAAGGTTATAGTTATGTCAAGTAACTCATGTCTGTGACGGTATTTCCTCTGGTTCCCACATTCAATAACCGGGTCCGCGTGTCGGATTAATACCGGGAAGAAAGCCGCTCACCGTGTCACCGGATGCCGCGGAACACTGACGTCGTAGACCTGCACGGGGTTCTTCGGATCAGCCGGAACCTTCAGCAGCGCGGCAAGGACCTTGGCTTTGAGTTCCTTCTCGGAGGCGTTGCCCCACACGATGGTCTGGCCGTCCACCAGTTTGAGCTCCACCGCATCAACGGACTTAGCGGAGGCGTTCGACAACTTCGCCAGGACATCCGCGGGCAGAGCGCCCAGCACAGCAGCGGTGGCTTTGAAAAGGTCCTGTCCAATGGCACCGGCGCCGCCGTCGATCAGGGGCAGGGACACCGAGGCCGGGTCCGCGGTGGTGGCCAACTGCACGCCGTCCACGTCCACCAACTGGTACTGCTCCCCCTGTTTGACCAGGGCCACGGGCACACGCTCGTGCACGGTGACAGCCAGTCCGGAGGGCGGCCTGGCCTCGGCCGACACGGACTTGACCTGGACCAGCGGCTCCAGGAGCCGGCTGACGTCGTCGTCACCGATCTGCGGCAAGGGCTTCCCCTGCAGGGGTTCCAGCGCCGCCTGAACCTGGGCAGGCGTCAGCAGCGACGTGCCGGACACAGAAATGGTGCGCAGGGCAAGCACCGGTGAGTACACGGCACCGGCCAAAAGGGCAGCCACCAGTGCACACACGGTGCACAAAACCACAAGCAACCTCCGCCTGCGCCGCTTTCCCCTGGGTTCCGGGAAGGCGACGACGTTGGCGGCCGGGCCGGAATCAGATGCGGCCGATTTCCTGCCGCCTGCCCCGCCCGGGCGGGCGGCAGGTTTTTCTGTCCCCTGCACCGGTACGCTCCGCGACGCCGAGATCACCTCGTCCGCATCCGGGGAGCCTGCGGCATCCGCCTGGCCCCGCCCGCCGGGCGCCGTGCCTTTACGGCCCGTCGGAGTGTAAGTGGGACGGCGCGTGCTAGCCACGCAAAGCCTCCACGATCCGCGGGCCGTACCCGGTCACGTCGCCGGCGCCGGCGGTCAGCACGATGTCACCGTCCGCGGCAGCGTCCGCCACGGCAGCCACAGCCTCTTCCCCACTCACCAGGCGTCCCCGGCCCGCCATATGGTCGGCAATGAGCTTGCTGGTGACGCCGGGGATGGGATCCTCGCGGGCAGGGTAGATGTCCAGGACCAGTGCGGTATCCGCCAGGTCCAAAGCTGCAGCGAACTCCCGGGCAAATTCCCGGGTACGGGAGAACAGGTGCGGCTGGAACAGCACATGCACCTTGTGCTCCCCCGCAACCGAGCGCGCGGCGGTCAGCGCAGCGCGCACCTCGGTGGGATGGTGTGCGTAGTCATCGAACACGCGCACGCCACGGGCTTCGCCCTTTAATTCGAACCGGCGGGACGCGCCGGAGAAGGAGGCAAGTGCTGACGCGGCGGCGCCGGGCGCAACCCCGAGTTCAAGCGCGACGGCGAACGCGGCCGCCGCGTTCAGCGCATTGTGCCGGCCGGGTACCTGCAGCGCGAGGTCGAACCGCCCCTCCGCGGTGGACACCGAGACATTGCCGGGGCCGTCGTCGTGAAGCGTCAGGTCCGCGTCGCCGGCGGTGCCGTACAGCAGGACGCGGGTGTTCCCCGCTTGGCGGGTGCGGTCGGCCAGCGCGCGGGCGCCGGGGTCGTCAGCACAGGCCACAAGGAGTCCGTCGGCGGGCAGCAGGGCAGCGAACTTGTCGAACGATTCATACACCGCTTCGGCTGTGCCGTAGTGGTCCAGGTGGTCGGCTTCGACGTTGGTCACGACGGCGATCCGGGGCCGGTAGTTCAGGAACGAACCATCCGATTCGTCGGCTTCCGCCACAAAGATTCCTGACGTGCCGTGCGCGGCATTAACCCCCAGGGAAGGGACGTTGGCGCCGATGGCAAACGAAGGGTCCAGTCCTGCGCCTTGGAGCAAAACCGTCACCATGGACGTGGTGGTGGACTTGCCGTGGGTACCCGCGATGGTCACCACAGTGTCCTCACCCATAGTGGCCGCCAGCGCTTCGGACCGGTGCAGCACTGGCAGCCCGGCTTGCCGGGCCGCGGCCAGCTCGGGGTTGTCGGCCCTGATCGCCGACCCCGCAACGACGGTCTGGGCATCGCCCAGGTTGCCGGCGCCGTAACCGACGGCAATCCTGGCACCCTTTGCTGCAAGGTCGCGCATGACGGGAAGGTCCTTGGCATCGGATCCGCTGACGGGGACGCCGCGCGCCACCATGATCCTGGCCACGGCGGACATGCCGACTCCGCCCACCCCGATGAAGTGGACCCGGCCAAGGGATGCCAGGGAACCCCGGGCTTCGCTGCCGGAAAGGTTCTGGTTGCTCATGCGGACACCGCTTCCAGGATGAGGGCAGCCATCCGCCGGTCGGCATCACGTACACCCAGCCGGTAGGAGTTGGCTTCCATCGTGGCCAGCCGCGCCTTGTCGGTGACCAGCGGGACGAGTTCCTTGGCCAGCCATTCGTCGGTAAAGTCGCGGTCCTGGACCAGCAGGGCGCCGCCGGCGGCCACGAGGCCTGCTGCATTCAGTGCCTGTTCCCCGTTCCCGATCGGCAACGGCACCAGGACAGCGGGCACGCCCACAGCGGCCACCTCGCAGACGGTGGCCGCGCCGGAGCGGGCAAGCAGCACGTCTGCCGCAGCGTAGACGAGTTCCATCCCGTCCACGTACTCCACTTGGCGGTAGCCCGGTGCGGCCAGCGGCTGGCCGGTCCCGTCCAGGACCGACTTGCCGCGCCCGGTGATGTGCAGGGTTTGGATCCCCGCGGCAGCCAGCTGCCCCAACGACGCAGCAATGGTGCGGTTGATGCTCTGGGCACCGGAGGATCCGCCGGTGACGATGAGGGTGGGCTGCCGGGGATCAAGGCCGAGGGCCTCCCGGGCGGCTGCCCGCGCAGCGTTCCGGTCCAGGCCCGAAATTTCCGTCCGCATGGGCATCCCGACGTGGACGGCGTGCCGCAGCGGTGTCCCTTCGAAAGCGACAGCCACCCGCGAAGTCATCCGCGCACCCACCCTGTTTGCGAGCCCGGGGCGGGCGTTCGCCTCGTGGATGACGATGGGAATCCGGCGCTTCCGGGCCGCGAGGTACATCGGCGTGCACACGTACCCGCCCACACCTACCAGCACATCGGCATCAGCCCGCTCCAGGATTTCTCCGGCCTGGCGGACTGCCCCGGCGAGCCTGGCGGGAAGACGCAGCAGGTCGGCCGACGGTTTGCGCGGGAACGGAACCCGGTCGATCGTCGCCAGTTCAACCCCTGCTGCCGGCACGAGGCGGGTTTCCATCCCGGACAGCGTGCCGACGGCGAGGATGGCGGCGTCCGGCGAGGCGTTCTTCACCGCCGCGGCGATGGCAAGGAGGGGACTGATATGGCCGGCTGTGCCGCCGCCGGCCAGGACGATGGAAGGGTTCTTCGGGTTCATGTGGGATCAGGCACGCTTTCTTGCAGTCTTCTTGTTCCGGGGGGCTTTCTCCCGCCCCGTGGCCTTGAACTTCAGCATCCGCTTGGGACGGATGGCAGGCGCCATCTGTTCCCTGGCCAGGGAAAGCACCACGCCAATGGCGCAGAGGGACATCAGCAGCGCGGAGCCGCCATAGGAGATGAAGGGCAGGGGGACGCCAATCACGGGCATAAGGCCGGTCACCACGGACATGTTCACGGTGGCCTGGCCCAGCAGCCACACCATGATGGTGCCCGCCAGGACGCGGTGGAAGGTGTCTTCCTGGGCCACCACAACGCGGTAGATGGCCGCACCGAGGATTGCGAAAAGGATGAGTACGACGACGGTGCCCACCAGGCCCAGTTCCTCGCCAATGATGGCGAAGATGAAGTCGTTGTGGGCTTCGGGGATCCAGCTGTACTTTTGCCGGCTTTGTCCCAGGCCCACACCGAACCAACCGCCCGAAGCCAGCCCGTAGAGCCCGTTGGTGGCCTGGTAGTTGGCGTCGATGCCGTCAGCGCAGGATTCACCCGTCCACCAGGACGTGATGCGGCACATGCGGTTGGAGCTGGTGATGGCCATGACTGCCGCACCGGCGGCACCCAGGAGCCCGGCGATGCCGAAGAAGTAGAGGGGTACTCCTGCAAAGAACAGCGCGGCAGCGGCAATCATCATGATGATCATGGCCGTACCGAGGTCGTTGCCGATCAGGACCAGCCCGATAACGATCACCGCTACCGGGATGGCCGGGACGAAGACATGCTGCCAGCGCCGCAGCAGCTTGCCCTTCATCGCCAGTACGGTGGCCATCCAGAGTGCCAGGGCGAGCTTCGACGCCTCGGAGGGCTGGAAGGTAATGCCGCCGAGGTCGATCCAGTTCTTGTTGCCGTTGACTTCGGCACCCACCACCTGCACCAGGGCCAGCAGGACCATGGCTGCGATGATTGCGGGCCAGGCGAGGCGCTTGAGCCACACCACGTTGATCCGCGACAGGACGAACATGGTGAAGATGCCGATACCCGCGAACATGCCCTGCTTCAGGGCATCTCCATAGGGCGATTTTCCGGCGGCAATGGATTCCACGCTGGAGGCGGACAGGACCATCATGATCCCGATGGCCGTCAGTGCCAGGGTTGAACCGAGGATGAGGTAGTACGTGGAACCGTTCCGGGACGTTCCGTTGCCCTCAAGGACTGACCAGAACCTGCGGTAGCCCTTCCTGAGCCGGACCATCACCGGCGCCGGACGCTGCGCCTTCGTGGCGGTGGAGCCGGCGCCGGCCGGACGGCCTGGCCGCCCGGCAGGTTGCCGGCGCGTTGGCGTGCTGACCATTCTTACTCCTCGCCGGTCTTGGCCTGCCCTTCCACCAGCCCACGGACAGCTTCGATGAATGCGTTGCCGCGGTGTGCGTAGGAAGAGAACTGATCCATGGAGGCAGCTGCCGGAGCCATCAGCACAGTATCGCCGGATCCGGCCAGCTGGGCTGCTGTCGCAACGGCCAGGTCCATGACCTGTTCCCCGGTAAAGGAGGAACGGGTACCGGTGGCGCCTTCCGCTGCAGCAGTCTGCACCCCTTCAGTGTCACCCGGCACCGCCGCGATCACGCGGACATCCGGCGCGTGTCGCTGGAGGGCGCCGGCAAGCTCGGAGGAGTCGGTACCGATCAGCACCACGGCCTTGAGCCGGTGGGCCTGCTCGCGGACCAGGTCGTCGTAGGTGACTCCCTTTGAGAGTCCGCCGGCAATCCAGACGACGTTCGTGAAGGCCGCCAGTGAAGCTGCGGCGGCGTGGGGGTTGGTGGCCTTGGAATCGTTGACCCACAGAACGCCTTCGTGGCGGGCTACCGGCTGGATGCGGTGGTCACCGGGAACGTAGTCCCGGATCCCCTGCCGGACAGCTGCGGCGTCGACCCCATAGGCACGGACCAGGCCCGCGGCGGCAAGCGCGTTGGCCACCATATGCCGGGGCGCGATCGGACCGAGGTCGGCCATGGCCGCGAGTTCCGCGGCGCTGTCCCGCCGCTCTTCGATGAAGGCACGGTCCACCAGGAGTCCCTCCACTACTCCGAGCATGCTGACTGAAGGAGTGACGGTGGTGAAACCGATGGCGCGGCACCCTTCCACGACGTCGGCGTTCTCCACCATGCGTTCGGTTTCGAACTGCTCGGCGTTGTAGATGCAGGCTTTCTGGGTCTGTTCGTAGACCTTTGCCTTGTCCGCCAGGTAGGAGTCGTAGGAGCCGTGCCAGTCCACGTGGTCCTCGGCAACGTTGAGGCATACGCTGGCCAGCGGCGACAGGGATTCCGCCCAATGCAGCTGGAAGCTGGAGAGTTCCACGGCGAAGACGTCATACTCGACGGGTTCCCGGATGGCGTCAAGGATGGGCTTGCCGACGTTGCCCACAGCGATGGCCTTCAGCCCTGCGGCCCGCAGCATTGATTCGGTAAGGCCCACGGTGGTCGTCTTGCCGTTGGTGCCGGTAATGGCCAGCCAGTCCGCCGTCTTGCGTCCCTCCCGCTGGCGTACCCGCCAGGCGAGTTCGACGTCGCCCCAGACCGGGATGTGTGCGCGGGCTGCCGCGGCCAGCAGGGCCTGGTCCGGACGCCAGCCCGGCGACGTGACGATCAGTTCCGGCAGTTCGCCGTCGATCCGCGGAATGCGGGTCACAGCTTCTTCACCGAGAAGGACATCGGCGGCACCGACGATTTTCAGGGTGTCGGCCGAGGCCGTGGCGGTGTCGCTGGTGGCGGCGTCGACCACCACCACCCGGGCGCCCAGTTCGATCAGCGTGTCCGCTGCGGCAAAGCCGGATACACCAATGCCGGTAACAGCCACGCGCAGCCCGGACCAGTCAGAGTCCCAGGTAACGAGGTTTTCCAAGCGGGGGGAAACGGTCACAGCAGCACAACCCATTCAGCGTAGAAGATACCCAGCCCGACGGCGACGAAGAGGCCGCCAAGGATCCAGAACCTGACCACCACCGTGACTTCGGCCCAGCCCTTGAGTTCGAAGTGGTGCTGCAGGGGAGCCATCTTGAAGACCCGCTTGCCGCCGGTGGCCTTGAAGTAGCCAACCTGGATAATGACGGAGAGGGTGATCAGGACGAAGAGGCCGCCGATGATGCCCAGCAGGAGTTCGGTGCGCGAGAGGATCGCAAACCCGGCGATGGCACCACCGATCGCCAGGGAACCTGTGTCGCCCATAAAGATCTTGGCCGGCGAAGTATTCCACCAGAGGAATCCCACCAGCGCTGCGCTCATGATGGCCGCGAGCAGGGCGAGGTCCAGGGGGTCGCGTACGGAGTAGCAGCCGCTGCCGGCTTCCCGCGGCGAACCGCAGGCCTGGTTGCTCTGCCAGATTCCCATCAGGGTGTAGGCCCCGAAGACCATCACGGAGGCGCCCGCGGCCAGCCCGTCCAGGCCGTCGGTGAGGTTGACGCCGTTGGTGGCGGCGGTGACGATCAGGTTGGACCAGACCACGAAGAGGATGGCCCCGAGGACGGTACCGCCGAAGGCAAGGTCCAGCCACGGCAGGTCACGGACCAGCGAAATCTTGGTGGACGCGGGTGCAAGCCCGGATTCGT
Source organism: Pseudarthrobacter chlorophenolicus (assembly GCF_000962805.1). Classification (GTDB taxonomy): domain Bacteria; phylum Actinomycetota; class Actinomycetes; order Actinomycetales; family Micrococcaceae; genus Arthrobacter; species Arthrobacter chlorophenolicus_A. Next base: position 17,043 of record NZ_JZTW01000020.1, read on the forward strand.
CCGGAAAGTTCAGGGCGAGGACGGCGAAGATGACGCCGACGGCGGCCTGCAGGATCAGCTTGGCCTTGGCATTCAGGCCCAGGCTCCGCTGCCGCGAGATCTTGATGAAGTCATCGAGGAACCCGACAAGGCCCATGCCCACCATGAGGAACAGCAGGATCAGGGCTGAGGCGGACGGCCCCGGTGAATCCGGGTTCATGAGGAACATGATGAGGTGCGTGAGCCCATAGCTCAGCAGCACGGCGGCCACCACCACAGTGCCGCCCATGGTGGGCGTCCCGCGCTTGGTGTGGTGGGACGTGGGTCCGTCATCGCGGATGAACTGGCCGTAGCCTCGGCGGACCAGCAGCCTGATGAACAGAGGCGTACCGACGAGGGCGCAGAGCAGGGCCAGCCCGGCGCCGATCAAAAGTGCAATCACAGCTGTGTGCTCCTTTCATCGGCGTTCAGGGGGGTTTGTGGGGGTAATGCTATCCGATCGCCCAGATGGCGCAGGCCCACGCTGTTGGAGGACTTGAAGAGGACCAGGTCGCCCGGCTCGAGTTCGGCGTTAAGGAGTTCGTAGGCCTCGTCAGGGGTTTCGGCGAACAGGCATTCGTCACCCCAGGAGCCTTCCTGGACAGCTGAGACGTACAGGGCCCGCGCTTCCCGGCCCACCACAACCAGCCTGGAGATGTTGAGCCGGACCACTTGCGTCCCCACAGCGGTGTGCTCCCGGATGGAGTCGTCCCCGAGTTCAAGCATCGCGCCAAGGACCGCCCAGGTCCGCCTGCCGCGCCCAAGATCGGCGAGCGTGCGCAAAGCTGCCCGCATGGATTCCGGATTGGCATTGTAGGCATCGTTGATCACCGTGACGCCGTCCGCGCGTTCAGTGCGTTCCATCCGCCAGCGGCTTGCCGCGCTTTGGCTGCTCAGGCCGGCGGCGATGTCCGCACCGGACATCCCGGCTGCGAAGGCCGCAGCCGCCGCAGCGAGCAGGTTGCCGGTGTGGTGGGCCCCGATGAGCTTACTGGCCACGTGGTGCGGGCCGTCGCCGCCGGGCAGCTGAAGGTCGAATTCCGGGTTGCCTTGTTCGTTGGTATCGGCGCCGAGGGCCTCCACCGCGGCTCCCCCGCGTCCTTCGGCGCTGAAGCCGAGCACGGTGGCCGTGGTGCGGCTGCGCATGGCGGCCACCCTGTCGTCGTCGAGGTTGATGATCGCGGTCCCGCCGTCGGAGAGGCCTTCAACCATCTCCCCCTTGGCGAGGGCGATGTTGGCTACTCCCCCGAATTCGCCGGCGTGGGCGGTGCCCACCGCGAGAACCACTCCGATGTCCGGCTTCACCATGTCGGCGAGGTACCGGATGTGGCCGATTCCGGTGGCGCCCATTTCGATCACGAGATAGCGGGTGCCTTCGTCCGCCTGAAAGACGGTCAGGGGGACGCCCACCTCGCCGTTGTAGGAGCCTTTCGGTGCCACCGTTGCGCCCTGTGAGCCGAACAGCCCGGCCAGGAGGTCCTTGGTGGTGGTTTTGCCGGCTGAGCCCGTGATGCCGACGACGGTGAGCTCCTGGCCTGCTGCGGCGCGGGCGGCACGGATCCGCCGGACGGCCTCCGCGGCCAGGGCCCCCATGGCGAGGACGGCGTCATCCACCAGTACCGCTGGGTAGGAACTGCCGTCGGGCCGGGCAGCCGGGCGTTCTACGATTGCCAGGACGGCACCGGAGTCGAAGGCTGCGCCGATGAAATCATGCCCGTCAGCGTGTTCTCCGGGCTTGGCAACGTACAGCGAACCGGGTGTGGCTTCGCGGGAGTCCGTCACTACCGATGTAGGCGTGATTCCTGGATCGGCGTCCAGGCGCCCCTTGGTGATGTCGGCGATTTCGGCCGCAGTAAAAGCAATCATCTCGGTCTAGGACTCTATCCGGTCGTCTTGGAGAACGTTGAATCCCCTGGCTGTCAAGGCGCTGCGCAATTCCACGCGGTCGTCGAGGGCAAGATTGACGCCTTTGACTTCCTGCCAGACCTCGTGGCCACGGCCGGCCACGAGGATGCTGTCCAGCGGGCCTGCGAGCTCCACTGCGCGTCGGATGGCCTCATCCCGGGGGAACACCTCAAGGATCTCGCAGGGCAGCGATTCGCTGTTCCGGGCCTCTTCTGCACCCACCAGGACGTCGGCGCGGATGGCGGCTGCGTCCTCGTCGTGGGGATCGTCGTCAGTGATGATGACCGTATCCGCCAGCCGGGCAGCCACGGCGCCCATGGCAGGGCGTTTGCCCTGGTCGCGTTGGCCGGTGGCACCGAAAACGACGATCAGCCGGGAGTCCGGAGACGGCGGGCGGACGGCTTCGAGGGCACGGGCCAGGGCATCGGTGTTGTGGGCGAAATCGACGACGGCGGCGGGCTGCTCGGCCACGAGTTGCATGCGTCCCGGCACTGCGACGGTAAACGGGTCGGCAATGTCCAGGGCTTCCTGAAGCACTGCGTGGTCCACACCCCCGGCGAGGACCATGATCGCCGCCAGGGCCGCGTTGGCGACGTTGAAGCTGCCGGGCAGTCCGGTGTGCAGGCGCAGTTCTGCGCCGTCGGGACCCTTGAGCGTGAACGCCGTACCGAGTCCACGGGGTGCGGTGGAGGCCACAGTCCAGTCCGCGGCCGCCTGCCCGTCCGTGCTGAGGGTGGTGACCGGGATACCGGCGGTGCCGGCAAGGCGGCGGCCCCACTCGTCGTCGACCGTCACTACCGCCCTGCGGGCGCGGGCGGGCGTAAAAAGGTCGGCTTTGGTGGCGAAGTAGTCATCCATGGTGCCGTGCAGGTCCAGGTGGTCCTGCGTCAGGTTGGTGAAGCCGGCCACGTCAAACAGCACGCCGTCCACGCGCTGGTACGAGATGGCGTGTGAGGACACCTCCATGGCTGCCGCCCCCAGTCCCCGTTCGCGCATGAGCGCAAGCAGCCCGTGCACTTCGGTGGACTCCGGTGTGGTCAGCAGGCTTGGAATGGGCTCCGTGCCGGCAAGGATCTCAATGGTGCCGATCAGTCCGGACCGGGTGCCGAGGGCGCGCAGCAATGAGTTGATGAAGTACGTGGTGGTGGTCTTGCCGTTGGTGCCGGTTACGCCAAACAGCGTGAAATCATCCTCGGCGCCATCGGTGCTGCCGTAGATGGCTGCGGACAGCGGGCCCACCACGTTGCGGGGCTTGTCCACCACGAGGACCGGAACCGGGGTGTCATTTCCCAGCGCCAGCAGGCGTGCACCGGCATCGTCTGTCAGGACAGCAACCGCACCGGCGCCCACGGCCTGCGCCACGAAATCAGCACCGTGGCGGGAAGCCCCTGGGAGGGCGACGTAGAGGTCTCCGGCTTCGACGGACCGGGAGTTCAGGGTGATTCCCGTTACCGTAACCTCGGCTGCATGCCCTGGAACCGCGACACCTACGGCGGCGCCAATGCTCTCCAACCGGACCGGTTCGACGGCGGTGGGCCGGAACCTGGCTTTGCTGGCAGGCGCGGCCGGAACGGCGCTGCTGTGGGACGGCGTGAACTCTGACAAGGAATCTCCGATGGTGCTAGTGGACCGTGCCCGGCGGTGGCCGCAGCGGGCGTTGCTGCAGCGCGGTGGCGCCGGGATGCTACTTGGCGAACTGGGGCAGCCTGGCCGGTTCGCCGGTGGAAGGCTGGACGTTGTAGGTCCGCAGTGCCTGGCTCATGACCGACCGGAAGACCGGCCCGTTGGTAATCCCGTAGATGCTGCCCTTGGGCCGCTGGAGTACCACCTCAACAATAAACCGCGGATCATCCATCGGCGCCATGCCCACCATGGAGGCGGTGTAGCCGCAGAAGCCGGACTTGCCGTCGTCGCAGGGCGATTCCGAGGTACCTGTTTTGGCCCCCACCCGGTAGCCGTCAATCGAGGCGTCCTTGATCTGGCCTTCGGTGACGGCGCTTTCCAGGATGTCCTGGACCTGCTGGGCGGTGCTGTCCGACACAACCTGGGTGGGGGGTGCTGCCGGCACCTTTTCCTCTGTTCCGTCTGCGGAAACATACGAGTCGATCAGGCGCGGCTGGAGCATCACCCCGTTGTTGGCCACTGACTGGAACGCACGGACGGTCTGGAGCGTGGACTGTGACACGCCCTGCCCGAAGAGGACGGTGAATTCCTGCCGGCCATCCCACTGGTCCGCGGGGGTGAGGATTCCGGAGGCGGTGGCGGGGAGCCCGATGTCCGGAGCCTGGCCGATGCCAAACTTCTGCAACCAGTCGTAGCGCTGTTCCTTGCTCAGGGCCTGCCCGGCCATCACGGTGCCCGTGTTCATGGAGTAGCCCAGGATGCCTGCAAGGGTGCGCTTCTCGGTTCCGTGCGAGAAAGAATCCGTGAAAGTCTGGCCATTGACCGTGTAGGAGGGCGGCAGCGTGTATTCGCTGAGCGGGTTGGCTTTGCCTTCCTCGATCAGGGCCGCCGCGGTCAGCATCTTCTCCACAGAACCCGGCTCGTAGGCCGCGGTAACAGCCCTGACACCGCGGTCCTTGGCGGCCACCAGGCCCGGGTTATTCGGGTCCGGGGAGTTGGTGTCCGCCATGGCCACCAGGTTGCCGGTCTTGACGTCCATGACGATGATGACGCCCCATTCGGCGCTGAGCTTGTCCGCCTGGCTTTGGATGGCCTGCTGCGCGAAGTACTGGAGGTCGGAGTTAATGGTGAGCTTGACGCTCTTGCCGTCCTGCGGTGCCGTCAGCTCGTCCACGCCCACCGGAATCCGGAGACCGTCCGCCCCGATTTCGAACAGGCGCTTGCCATCCGCCCCTTTGAGGAGATCGTCCTGGGTCTGTTCGATGCCGGCTTGTCCGCTGCCGCCCTCCTGCAGAAAGCCGATGATGCCGCCCGCCACTGAGCCGTTGGGGTAGACGCGCTTGCTGACGCCTTCGGTGACGATGCCGGGCACCTGGAGTTTGGAAATGCGGTCCTCGACGTCCGGCTTCACGTCCTTGGCCACGATGTAGTAGCGCGACTCGCCGGTGACAGCTTTGACGATGGCATCCTTGTCCATGCCCAGGACCGCCGCCAGCTCGGTGAGGCCCTGGTCCCGGCTGACCTCGACGAGCTTTTCCTTGCCGTCGACGTTATCCAGGCGCCGGTAGGACTCAGTCTTGGTATTGAGCTGCTGGTCCACTACCACGTTGTAGCGGATCACACTGTTGGCCAGCACCGTACCGTTGGCGTCCAGGATGCTGCCGCGCTCTGCGGGCAGGACTGTTTCGGTCATCCGCTTGTTGAGGGCCGCTTCAGCCATGCCGCCGACGTCCAGGCCCTGGACCAGGAACAGCTTTCCCCCAACCACCAGCAGGAGGGAGAGCATGATGCCCAGGCCCAGGCGCAACCGCCTGGTGGGGTTGGGCGCTTTGCCGTTCACTGCCTTACCGGTCCTCTGCGCCACTGATCTTCCTTGCTGTTCGTCCCTCGTGCCTGCCAGTCCCGCTCTTACTGTCCGGGCACCTTCTGCTGCGGTGCAGGAACTGTGCCGCCGTTCAGCTCGGCCGCGGAGGCCTGGCGGGCCGGTGCTGCCGCTGCAGGCGCCTCAGCGGCAGGAGCTGCTGCGGCGGGCGGGGTTTCTGCTGCCGGTTTGCGGCTTGCCAGGGGTTCACCCGTTGAAGCCGGCGGCACGACGATCAGCTGCCCGGGGACTGCCGGGGCAGGAATGACAGCACCTTCCGTGGCACCCTTCACTGCCGGCGTGGCCTTGCCGGTGACGGACAGCGTGGAGAGGTCGATCTGGCCCTTGACGGTTGAGGCCACCATCCCCAGGTCCTTGGCCTTGGCAGCAAGGTTCTGCGGGGCCTCGAAGTTCTGTACCTGCTGGGTGAGGTCCTGGTTCTGCTTGGTCAGCGTGCTCTGCTTGGCGCGCAGTTCCACCAGCTGGTACTGCGCAGTGGATACCGAGATATTCAGGACCAGGACTGCCACCAGGGCAACAGCGAGCATAGCGAAGCAGAGGACGACGAAAGGGGCACGCCGCTTGCGGGGCATGCTGCGCACTACGGACAGCGGGGTACGGCTCTTCCGTTCCTCGCGCTGCGCCGGATTGCCGGGAGCGGCGGGAAAGTTCTTGACGGCAGCGGTGCTCATGCAGCTCTCCTGGCTCTGATTCGTTCCGCCGCGCGAAGCCTGGCTGAGGCGGCACGGGGGTTCTCGGCGATTTCGACGGCGGTGGGCACCTCGGTGCCCTTGGTCAGGATTTTGAGTTCGGGTTTATGTTCTTCCAGTTCCACCGGAAAGCCCAGCGGCGCGGAGGACTTGGAGCGGCCCTGGAGAACTCCCTTGACGATCTTGTCCTCCAGGGAGTGGTAAGACATGACCACGATTCGTCCGCCCATGGCCAGCGCATCCACAGCGGCTGGGACGGCGCGCTCCAGGACGTCAAGCTCCTCGTTGACTTCAATCCGCAATGCCTGGAAGGTCCGCTTCGCCGGATGTCCTCCGGACTTGGCTGCTCCGGCGGGGACGACGGACCGGATCTGTTCCACCAACTCTCCGGTGGTAGTGAATGGCTTCACGCCACGGGCCGCGACGATCCGGTTCGCGATGCGGCCCGCGAACTTCTCCTCGCCCCACTTCCGGATGATCCGGACCAGCTCTTCCTCGCTGTAGGTGTTAACGACGTCAGCAGCAGTCTGGCCACGGCTTGTGTCCATCCGCATGTCCAGCGGAGCGTCGAAGGAGTAGGCAAAGCCGCGCTCCCGCTCGTCAAGCTGGAGCGACGAAACGCCGAGGTCCATCAGGATGCCGGAGATTTCGGTGACGCCGAGGTCCGCGAGAACTTCGGGGATTTCGTCGTAAACAGCGTGGACCAGATCCGTCCGTGCGCTGAACGGTGCGAGCCGTTCCCCCGCAAGGGCGAGTGCTTCCTCGTCACGGTCAATGCCGATCAGGTGAAGGTCCGGGAAACGCTGGAGCATGGCTTCGGAGTGCCCGCCCATCCCCAGCGTGGCGTCGATGACGATCGGGGCCTTGCCCTGCTGCCGCGCGGCATCAAAGCCGGGGGCCAACAAATTGATGCACCGGTCCCGCAGGACCGGCACATGGCGTTCGGACGTTGGCTTCGGTTGTTCGTTCATGCCTCGTCCCTTCTCGCCGTCGTGGTAGCTGCTTCCGCTTCCGGGATCAGATCCCCATCCGTACCTACCGTCCCGCCCGCCTGGCTCCGGGGAAGTGAGTCAGGTTGGCTGGCCGATCGGCCGGCTGGAGATCTCATCCAGGAAACTTCCTGCGTGAAACTCCTGCTTACCGCTCCGGGATTCAGAGAATGCCCGGAATGGGATCGTCCGTTTCAGAGAAGGCTGTTTCCTTCTCCGCGAGGTATTCATTCCAAGCCTGGGCGTCCCAGATCTCGGCGCGGGAGCCTGCGCCGATGACGGCCAGTTCCCTTCCGAGCCCTGCGTACTCCCGGAGCGCGGGAGGAATAGTCACGCGCCCCTGCTTGTCAGGTACCTCGTCAGAGGCCCCAGAGAGAAAGACACGGATGTAGTCACGTGCCTGCTTGGAGGAGATTGGCGCCTCCCGCATCTGCTCGTGGACCCGTGCAAATTCCTTCTCGCTGAAGACGTAGATGCAACGTTCCTGGCCCCTTGTGAGCACCAGGCCGCTTGCCAGTTCCTCACGAAACTTGGCGGGGAGAATGATCCGTCCCTTTTCGTCCAGGCGCGGCGAGTGAGTGCCCAGAAACACTGGCCCACCGCCTGTCCGATATCAGGAAATGCACATCCCCTATGTTGCAACCACCCTCTTATGCCCTCCACATTACTCCACTTTCCCCCACAGTCAACGCAAAATCGGGCGTGGTGAGCCCCTAAATTGGGATACCCGCCGCGGAATGGCGCTATTTTCAGCGGGTGGTGGGAAGTGGAGCGGATTTCCAGCGCGCGACGGAAATCCGGCGGGAGCCGTCGCGTGAGATGCGGTCAAACGCCGTTAAACAGGAAAAGACCCGCGTCAGCGGGTCTTTCTGCTGTTCCTTCCCCTGCCGGGGAGCTAAATGGAGGCTCCGAGTGGGACCCCGATTACCGGAAAGCCCTAGGGCTCACCGCGCCGGCGCTCATCCCAGCGCTCCTCGAGATTGCTCATGAAGGAACTCCGTGGCTTGCCTGGTTTGCCGGCACTGCCCTTGGCGCCATTCTTGGCTGCCGCGGAACTGCGCATCGTGGCAAAGTACACGCCGCCGCCCATGACAATAAACCCGAGGACGCCAACGAAGATGCTTTGCAGCGTCACGCCAACCAATAGCAGGAACACTCCTGCCAGGGCACCAAGGACACCGATCACCACATGCCTGGTTGACCACGAACGCCCGGGGTCCGACCCCATGGAGTTCGCAAACTTCGGGTCGTCCTCGTGAAGCTGCTTCTCCAACTGCTCAAGCAGCTTCTGTTCGTGCTCCGACAGCGGCATCACGACCTCCTTCGTAGGCCAACGTCCGGGCTGGTCCCAGAGATTACTCCTGCACCCTTAACGGCTGGTGCGCCCATTAGGTTCCCGTCTTCCCGCCTGGGCAGGAGGTTGAACCGGGCGCACAGCCGCCGGAGCGGAAGCATGTCCAAAACGGTCCGGCAGTAGTCCAATCACTCAAAAACTATGTATCTCTAAGGATAGTTTGTTGTGGTCCGTTCTGAAAGACGGCGATTTCTTTCGAGGCACGGGGACAGCCGCCTTTTGGTCCGTTTCTAACCCGCCTTTAACTGGCACCGCTCCCGGGCTCCATAAGACGGGCCGGAAGAACCGATTTGGAACCGAATTTTCGGGTGACCTCGTCCAGGACCTGCTCAGCGGCGCGCCAGTTCTCATCCCGCCGGTCGATGGTGAGCTGCACTGATGTTGTTGCTGTGTCCTCAAGCTGCTCGGCACGCACTCCCACCAGCCGGACCGGCATGGCCCGGTGCCCCACCGACTCCAGCAACTGGACCGCCACCGCATAGATCAGCTGTGCACTGTCAACGGGAGCCTGCAGCGTGCGGCTGCGGGTGATGGTGGAAAAGTCTGCGAAACGCAGTTTCAAGGCCACAGTCCTTGCCACCATGCCGGAGCTTCGCAGGCGTCCGGCCGTGCGGTGGGACAACCGAAGGAGTTCCCGGTGGAGGAGGGCGTCATCGGATGTGTCGACCGCGAAAGTCTCCTCCGCTCCGATGCTCTTTTCCAGCCGCACGGGCGTAACCGGCCTGGGGTCGATGCCCCAGGAGAGCCGGTGTACGTGCTCACCACCGGCGCCGAGCAACCGCCGGAGGGTGGAGACGGGAGTGGCAGCCACATCCGCCACCGTCCGGATTCCCATCCGTGCCAGGACTTCAGCTGTCTTTGCTCCCACGCCCCACAGCGCACCCACGGGCAGGCTGTGCAAGTAGGGCACGGTTTGTTCGGGGCCAATAAGCAGCAGGCCGTCCGGTTTGCAGCGGGTGGAGGCGATCTTTGCCACGAACTTCGATTCGGCGATGCCCACAGATGCCGTAATGCCAAGCTCGGCGGCAACCCGGCGCCGAATGAGTTCACCAATGCCCCTGGGAGGGCCAAGCCTGCGGATCGCTCCGGTGACGTCAAGGAAGGCTTCATCCACGCTGAGTGGCTCCACCAGTTCAGTCACCGATTCGAAGATTGCCATCAGCTGGGCCGAGACTTCGTAGTACAGCTTGTGCCGCGGTTCGATGATGACGGCCTGCGGGCACATCCGGGCGGCGACGGCCATGGGCATGGCTGATTTGACGCCGAAAGCACGTGCCTCATAGGAGCCGGACAAGACCACTGAGCGCTCCCCCGGAAAGCCGACGATCACTGGCTTGCCGCGAAGTTCGGGGCGTGTCCGCAGTTCGACTGAGACGAAGAAAGCGTCCATGTCCACGTGCATGATGCACTTCCGCCTGCCGCCCGGAAGGCGTGCTGCGGCTGGCTGGTTTCTTGCGTCGGGCCCCACGGCTGCAATCCTATCCGTAGGTACTGACTAAACTGGAGGCTGAATCCGGCATCAACACCAGGAGGAAAGTCCCTGTGACGGTCATTGGAAACTTCAAACCGGCCGGCCTGGCCGTTCTTGCCGCAGGTGCGGCACTGGCCCTGGCAGCCTGCAGCCCGGCCCCGTCACCGGCCCAGCCGTCACCGTCCTCCCCCGCCACTGCGCCGGCCACTGCGCAGGCAACCACTACTGCGTCGGCCAGCCCCAGCGCCTCCCCCAGCACTTCGGCCACCGTGGGGGCGCTTGTTGAAGGCTTCCCGCAGCAACTCCTCCCCCTGATGCCGAACGCGACGGTTGTCTCCAGCAGCTTTGACAAGTCGTCTGCGCCCGCAACCGCCGCGCTGGTGGCGACGGTCGCCGGTCCCACGTCCGCCGTCGTCGACTTCTACACGAAGGCGCTGGAAGCGCAGGGCTTCAAGGCGGTACCCGGGGACTCCGTGGGTGCGGTGGCCTCCAAGGACTTTGTCCGAGGCGACAGTGAGACGGTCAACCTGTCGGTAGTTGAGGCATCCGGAGTGGCTACCTTCACCATTGGCGCCAACGTGGCTGCTGAGTCCGCCAAGTGACCGGCGCCGAGCAGCTAAGGAACGAACAGGCCGACTTTGTGGCCTCGGTGGCCGGGGAATTGACCGGTTTCCTCACCTCCCGCCAAGGGATCATGTCCGGCATCTCGCCCGACATCGACCCCATCATGGGTTCAATATCGAATCTCGTCACCGGCGGAAAGCGGCTGCGCGCCCTGATGTGCTACTGGGGCTGGCGCGGGGCGGGCGGAGACGCCGGCGCCGCTGAGGTGGTGACGGCAGGTGCCGCGCTCGAACTCTTCCAGGCCGCCGCCCTGATCCATGACGACATCATCGACCGCTCGGATACCCGCCGGGGCGGACCCAGCGTCCACCGCAGGTTCAGCCAACTCCACGAGGCCCAGGGCTGGGCCCTGGACAGCGGGCGGTTCGGGCAGGCAGCAGCCATCCTCGCCGGCGACCTGTGCCTTTCCTTCAGCGAAGAGGCATTTACGGATATCGGAGAACGGGCGGCGTCGGGCAGCCGGGCACGGCTGATCTTTAATCTCATGCGGGCCGAAGTCATGGCGGGGCAGTACCTGGACATCCTGGAAGAGGTGGCCGGGCCGGTCCGCGACCGCGCAGGCGCCGTCAGCCGGGCCCAGTCGATCATCAGGTTCAAGAGCGCCAAGTACTCCACGGAGCACCCCCTGGCGCTGGGCGGTGCCCTGGCCGGTGCCACGAACGACCTGCTGCGGGGGTATTCAGCGTTCGCCCTCCCGCTGGGCGAGGCCTTCCAGCTCCGCGATGACGTCCTCGGCGTTTTCGGCGACCCCCTCACCACGGGGAAACCGGCCGGAGATGACTTGCGCGAAGGCAAGCGCACCGTGCTCGTGGCATTGGCCTTGGACCAGGCATCTCCGGCCGAGTCCGCTTTCATCGACTCCAGGCTGGGGAGCCCGGAGCTGGACGACGGGGACGTCCAGGAGATCCGCCGCATCATCGAAGAATCGGGGGCGCTCCAGGCCACTGAGGTGCTGATTGGGGAGTACGGCAACGCGGCCTACGAGGCCCTGGAGGCGCTGCAGCTGGATGAACTGCCAAAGACCGCGCTCAGGAGGCTGGCCGAAGCTACCGTCAGCCGGGCCTCCTGAGGACAGCAGTTACCAGGCCAGGGTCTGGGCCCTGCGCCGGATCTCGGTCTTCCGTCCCTCACGCAGGGCGTCAATCGGCCGGCCGCGGAGTGACTCATCCGGGGTGAACAACCACGCGATCAGGTCTTCGTCGGAGTAGCCGGCGTCGGCCAGGACCACAATGGTGCCTTTAAGGCTCTCCACTACCTGGCCGTCCTGGAGGAATTCAGCAGGGACTGAGCGGATATTCCGTTCGCCCACACGCGCGGCCACGAGGGCGCGCTCATCAATCAGGCCATGGACCCTGGTAATGGAAACATTCAGTAATTGGGCGACATCGGGGAGGGGCAACCATTCGCCCACGAGGTTTTCTACGTTACTCACGGAATCAAGGTTGCCACGGTGCGTGTCCCGGCGCCTAGTCGCTTCACCCACCCAATACTCCTGACCTGCGGACACTCCGAAATTCTTCCTTACGGCAAAAGTGCGAATTCTTGTGCTAACTGCGAATTCATGAGAGATTCTCACTGTTCACTCTAGTAACAAACATCACTCGAGTAACAGTAGTATCAAGCATTAACGCGGCACCCCGTCCGCTCCCCGCAGTTGAGAAGAGGATTCCTTACATGACGATGTCCCGCTCGCCGAAGCAACCCCCCAGGCCGAGCTTGCCGATGATTGCTGCGACGACGGCGGCACTGCCGGCGGTTGTCCTGTCGTCCCTGGCCCTCGCACAGCCGGCCACCGCCCAACAGCCGGCCAAACCGCTCCCCGCGACCCTGGCCGCAGCTATTAATGCGCAGGCAGCCGCCAAGGCTTCTGCCACGATCGTTCCGGCCTCATCTGTTTCCACCACTATTCCGGCGGCCTTCAGGCCCGCGCAGAATTCCGCGCCTGCCGAATATACAGTCGCCCGCGGCGACACCATCAGCGCCATCGCAGGAAAATTCAACCTGAACACCGGGGAAGTGCTCAGGCTGAACAATCTGCAGGCGAACACCATCATTTACCCGGGTCAGAAGATCAAGCTGTCCGGCAGTCCTGCCCCGGCAGCCCCGGCCCCCGCCGCACCGGCCGCTGCCCCGGCTCCTGCCGCTGGCGCAACCTACACCGTGAAGCCAGGGGACACGCTGGGCGCTATCGCCGCCCGGCACAACGTCAGCCTGGGAGATGTCTTCAGCTGGAACAACCTCAACATGAGGTCCATCATCTATCCGGGCCAAAAGATCAAGGTGGGCGCCGGCTCGCAGGCACCTGCGGCCGCAACGGCACCGGCGGCCTCACTCGCCAACACGTCAGCCCCGCAGGCACCGGCGGCCGGCTCCTACACCGTAAAGGTGGGCGACACCCTGTCAGCCATCGCATCGCGCCATGGGGTGAAGCTGCCCGAGCTCCTGTCCGCAAACGGGCTGAACCTCGGCTCCATCATCTACCCGGGCAATAAACTGAAAGTCCCCGGCTCCGGCTCGCAACCTGCTGCTGCGCAGCCGTCAGCGCCCGCCGCTCCGCTGGTACCGAGTTCCTTCCTCGGGTTCACCTATCCGCCGGCGGTGGTGAGCTCCGCCAACGAGAACAAGGCACTGCTGAATGCTTCCCCGGTCCCCTCCCGGGCCGAGATGCAGAACATCGTGGCGGACACCGCCCGCCGCATGGGTGTTGAGCCTTCACTGGCTCTGGCGTTCGCCTACCAGGAGTCCGGTTTCAACCAGCGCGCGGTCTCCCCCGCCAACGCCATCGGGACCATGCAGGTCATTCCCAGCTCCGGCCAGTGGGCCTCGGACCTGGTGGGCCGCAAACTGAACCTGCTTGATCCGTACGACAACGCCACGGCAGGTGTTGCCATCATCCGCCAGCTCCTTGCTACCAGCAAGGATCGGGACACGGCCATCGCAGGCTACTACCAGGGCCAGTATTCGGTCAGCAAGTACGGGATGTACGACGACACCAAAGCCTACGTGGCGGCCATCAAGGCACACCAGAAGAACTTCGGCTAAAGCCTTGGCCGGCCCGTATGACGGTGCCGGCAACTGCTGATGGAACGGGTTCGGGCCGGTTGAAGGCCCGGACCCGTTCCATTGCAACTAGGATCGGAGGGTGCAGGAAAACGTGTCTGACCCCCTTGTAGGAACGCTGGTGGATAACCGCTACGCCATCAGGTCCAAGCTGGCGCGGGGCGGCATGTCCACTGTGTACCTTGCCGAGGACCAGCGGCTGGAACGTGACGTAGCCCTGAAAGTGCTGCATCCCCACTTCTCCGCCGACGAAAGCTTTTTGGGCAGGCTGGGCCGTGAAGCCAAGGCCGCCGCGAAGCTGTCCCATCCCCACGTGGTGGGTGTCCTCGACCAGGGCAATGACGGCCACACGACGTACCTGGTCATGGAGTACATCAAGGGACACACCCTGCGGGACGTCATGACTGACAAGGGCGCACTGCCGCCACGATTGGCGCTGGCCCTGATAGATCCGGTGGTGGAAGGCCTGGCGGCTGCGCACGCCGCCGGTTTCATCCACCGGGACGTCAAACCCGAGAACGTCCTGATCGCCGACGACGGCCGGATCAAGGTGGGCGACTTTGGCCTTGCCCGGGCCGTGACGACGTCCACCAGCAGCGGAGCGCTGATTGGAACGGTTGCCTACCTCTCCCCCGAGTTGGTGCTGGGCCGGCCCGCAGATGCCCGCAGTGACGTGTACTCCGTTGGCATCATGCTTTATGAAATGCTGACCGGTAAACAGCCCTTTGGCGGCGACGTACCCATCCAGGTGGCCTACCAGCACGTCAACAGCACGGTGGGTCCCCCATCCGTGCTCGTTCCGGGCCTCGCAGCTGAAGTGGATGAACTGGTGCAGTGGTGCACTGCGAACGATCCCGAGAACCGCCCGGTTGACGGTAGCGCACTGCTGCAGGAACTGCGCCACATCCGCACCAACCTGACAGATGCCGAACTCGACCTGCAGCCACCGGCAGCACTGGGAGCCCCACTTCACGGCCTGCCCGGGCCCACGGGGCGGCCGGGCGCAGCTGATTCCGCCAGCGGGCCCAGCCACACCGAGTTCATCCCGCACATCAGCAACCAAACATCCGTCATGCCCGCCGGCCGTCCGGTGCAGCCTCCCTACCAGCCCGCAGGCCACGCCACGGCCGCCCGCAACCCGACGGCGGCACCCCGCACCGGCCACACCCTCACCCCACCGGGCGAGGACGACAGTCCCGCCTGGGCCCCGGCTCCCCCCGCACTGAGCAAGCGAGCCCAGCGCAAGGCAGACAAAGACGAGGAGAAGGAACGGGCACGGGCTGCCGCAACACCGGCCCGGAGCCTGCGTGAGGGCAGCCCCCGGCGGAGGGGTATTCTGTGGATTATCGTCCTGGTCATTGCTGCGCTGCTTGCCACTGGAGCGGGCTGGTTCTTCGGGATGGGTCCGGGCGCGGCGGCAGCCATCCCGGCGGTGGCCAACAGGACCGTAGCGGAGGCCCAGCAACTGCTGAGCGATGCAGGATTCCGTTCGACCACCAGCGACGTCTTCGATGATGCCGTCCCCAGCGGCCGGGTAGTAGGAAGCGACCCACAGGCAGGGGCGGAGATCCGCAAGTTCCAGCCGGTTTCGCTGCTCGTATCGAAGGGCCCACAGCTTTTCCCCCTGCCGCAACTGACGGCCGGCTCCCTCGACGAGGCCAAAAGCGCCCTCAACGCCGCTGGGATGGCGCTCGGCAAAGTAACCGAACAGTTTGATGAAGGGGCGCCGGCAGGGACTGTGCTCTCCCAGGATCCCGCCGCGGGCACTCCTGCCCGCCGGGGCACCGCTGTGGCCATGGTTGTCTCGAAGGGACCCGAGCCCATTGCCGTTCCCTCGGTGGTGGGGAAGGCTGAAAACCAGGCCGTTGACGCCATCGAGGCCGCAGGCCTGAAGGCGGAGGTCGCCAAGGACGAGGTCTTCGACCGGAAGGTCCCTGAAGGGGCCGTCGTCAGTCAAAGTCCTGCCAACGGAACGCTGACCCGCGGCGGAACGGTAACCCTGACCATTTCGAAGGGGCCCCGGATGGTGGAGGTCCCAAGCTTCATCGGCAAGCAGGCCGGGGATGCCGAACAAGCACTGCGGAAGCTCGGATTCGAAGTCCGGCTCAACAAGGTCCTTGGCGGATTCTTCGGCACCGTCAGGGATCAGGATCCCGTGGACACGGAAGTTCCCGAAGGGTCCGTCATCACCCTGACAGTGGTGTAGAACGCCTCGGAAGTGCAAGAGGCGCGGCCCGGATGACCCGGGCCGCGCCTTCTGGCACGGTCTTTTGAAGCTGCCGTCAGTTCTTGGCGAGTGCCCCGGCCACCAGGAAGGCCATTTCGAGTGACTGCATGTGGTTCAGGCGGGGATCGCAGACGGACTCGTAACGGTCCAGGAACGCGTCCTGGTCGATCGGGTCCGCACCGCCCAGGCACTCCGCAACGTCGTCGCCGGTCATCTCGGCGTGCAGGCCGCCCGGTACGGTGCCCAGGGCGTGGTGCACCTCGAAGAAGCCGCGCACCTCGTCGATGACGTCGTCGAAATTGCGGGTCTTGTAACCGTTCGGTGAGGTGACGGTGTTGCCGTGCATGGGGTCGGTGACCCACAGGACCTGGGCGCCGGATGCCGTGACCTTTTCGACGACGGCGGGCAGCTTTTCACGGATGTTGCCGGCTCCCATGCGGGTGATGAAGGTCAGGCGGCCCGGTTCGCGTTCCGGGTCCAGCTTGTCGATGAGCCGCAGGGCGTCATCGCCGGTGGTGGACGGTCCAAGTTTCACACCGATGGGGTTGCGCACGCGCGACAGGAAGTCGACGTGGGCGTGGTCGAGCTCGCGGGTCCGCTCCCCGATCCACAGGAAGTGTGCCGACGTGTCGTAGGGGAAGCCCGTCCGCGAGTCGATCCGGGTCAGAGCGCGTTCGTAGTCAAGCAGCAGGGCTTCGTGGCTGGCGAAGAACTCCACGCGCTTGAGGGCCTCGAAGTCCGCGCCGCAGGAATCCATGAACTTGATGGCGCGGTCGATGTCCCTCGCCAGGGATTCGTAGCGGGCGTGCGCGGGGTTCTCGGTGAAGCCCTTGTTCCACTGGTGGACGGACCGGAGGTCGGCAAAACCACCCTGTGTGAAGGCGCGGATGAGGTTCAGGGTGGACGCGGAAGTGTGGTAGGCCCGCAGCATCCGGGACGCGTCGTGGCCCCGGGACTCGGGGGTGAATTCGTATCCGTTGACGATGTCACCCCGGTAAGCCGGAAGAGTCACGCCGTCCCGGGTTTCGTCATTGGAGGAACGGGGCTTGGCGAACTGCCCTGCCATCCGGCCCATCTTGATCACAGGCATGGCCGCGCCGTAGGTCAGTACCACCGCCATCTGGAGGATGGTCTTCACCCGGGCGCTGATCTTGTCCGCAGTGGCGGCCTCAAAGGTCTCCGCGCAGTCGCCGCCCTGAAGGAGGAATGCCTTGCCCTGCGCTGCTGCGGCCAGGCGCTCCCGGAGCACGTCCACTTCGCCGGCGAACACCAGCGGCGGCAGCACCGAAAGCTCCTTCACGGAGGCATCGAACACCTCCCTGTCCTGCCAGCTGGGCTGCTGGGAAATGGGCAGCTCGCGCCAGTCGTCAAGTCCGGGATAGGTGGCGGCGCCGCTCTGGGAGTTGCCGGACAGCGGAAAGGCGGGGTTTGCAGATAGCTGAGTCACCATCTAAGACTATCGTCCGCGCAGGTCGGCTGGACACCGTGCCGTCACGGTTCCCGGCCCTTGCGTCACAACGGACGGACGGCACCGGGCGGCCATCAGCCAGGCACACGATCAGCGTGCCACGGGCTCCCCGCCGGAGTCGTCTCCGCGGGCTGGCGGCGAGGCCAGGGGCTCCGCTGAGGCGGCAGCCTCGCCGGGCTTGCCGGCGAGGCGCAGCTTAACCACGGCAGCGTATTCGTCCACGTATTCCTGCCCGGACAGCCGCTGCAGTTCCAGCATGATGCGGTCCGCCACAATCCGCTGGGTGCCACGGTCCTCGGCCTGGACCTCGTAGCTGCTGAAGTCAAGCGGTTCACCGAAGATCATGCCGATCCGCCGGATGTTGGGGAGCCGCTTTCCGATGGGTTGCACCTTGTCCGTGCCGATCATCGCTACGGGAATGACAGGGACCCCGGCCTGGAGGGCCAGCCTGGCGACACCCACCTTGCCCCGGTACAGCTTGGAATCGGGACTCCTGGTTCCTTCCGGGTAAATCCCCAAGAGCCCACCGTGGGTCAGTACGTCCATGCCGGCGCTGAGGGAGGCGGCAGAGGCTGCGCCGCCGGACCTGTCCATGGGCAACTGGTTGGTGAGCCGAAAGAAGAGCGCTGTCAGGCGGCCCTTGATTCCGGTGCCGGTGAAGTATTCGGACTTGGCCAGGAAAACCACCGGGCGGCGGACCATTAATGGCATGAAGATCGAGTCGGAAAAGGACAGGTGGTTCGAAGCGATAATCGCGGCGCCCTCGGCCGGAATGTTGTCCAGGCCCTTCACCCAGGGGCGGAAAAGAAGCTTCAGAACAGGACCGAGGAAGATCCTCTTCATGACCCAATAAAACACGCGGTGAACCTCTCGGAAGGTCGGCCCCAGGCTCCGCTCCGGGCCTGTCTCAGCAGTTCAGATGCAACCCTACTCTAGTGAGATTTATCCGGAACAGTGACACGATGTAGGCATGACTGAAAGCAGCACGCCGCCCCGCCCCGCCGCCTACAGTTATCCCGGCCATGGTCCCAATGCGGACATCGGCATCGCCATTTGCCACGGCTTCACGGGCAGCCCGCTCAGCGTACTGCCGTGGGCGGAGCATCTCGCCGCCCAGGGCTACGCGGTGACCGTGCCCTTGCTGCCTGGCCACGGAACGGACTGGCGGCAACTTGCGCAGACGGGGTGGCGCGACTGGTTCGGCAGTTTCGAGGCCGCCTACCTCGATCTGTCCGCCAGGACATCCACCTGTTTCGTGGCCGGCCTGTCCATGGGCGGCGCAGTGGCCCTGCTGACCGCCGCCAGGCACAAGACCGCCGGCGTGAGCATCGTCAACCCCGGCCTGAGCTTCTATGACCGGCGCGTCCGGGTCATCGGGCTGCTGAAGTACTTCCAGCGCACCACCATCCCCATTCCGGAAGAACACTCGACGGCGCCGGCCACGGAGGACGGCGACTACTCGCGGACACCCCTGGCAGCCGTGCACGAACTCAAGAAGCTGTTCAACGCAACGCTCCGGGAGCTGCCCGCGGTCACTGCACCGGTGCAGGTCTTCAAATCCGTGACCGATGAGGTGGTACCGCCCACCTCCCTGGAACTGCTGAGGGCACGGCTGCGTGACAGGGTGTCGGAGGTGGTTGAACTTGCGGGCAGCGGCCACGTGGCTACGCTGGACGTGGACGCGCCGGAAATCTTCGCCCGATCCAGCGAGTTCTTCCGCGACCATTCCCGCCAATCCAGCCCCTCGGAGACCCCATGACTGCCGGCCCGGACCACAGTCCCTTCAGCAGTGCCACCAGCGGCACCGGGCCGCGCGCCGGTGTCGTGCTCTCGCATGGGTTCACGGGCAGCCCGCACAGCCTGCGCGGCTGGGCGCAGGCGCTTGCAGGGGCCGGCTTCGCGGTCCGGATGCCGCTCCTGCCCGGCCATGGCACCAGCTGGCAGGAACTGTCCCGCACGCGGTGGCAACAATGGCACGGCGCCCTGGATGATGCGTTCCTGGAACTCGATGCCGAATGCGAGCACGTTTTTGCTGCCGGGCTAAGCATGGGCGGCGCCCTTGCGCTGCGGGTCGCCGCCACGCGGCCGGTAGCCGGCGTGGTCCTGGTGAACCCCGGGCTGGTGATTGATGACCCGCGCGCTCCGTTGGCGGGCATCCTGAAGCTGGTCATGAAAAGCACCCCCGCCATCGCCAACGACATCCTGAAGGCTGGTATCGATGAAGGTGCCTATCCACGCACGCCCGTCGCCGCAGCCCACGAACTGAACAAGATGTTCAAGGACACCGCCCGACTGCTTCCCCGAATAACGGCACCGGTGCAGGTCTACCGGTCCACCGTGGACCACGTGGTGTCGGATACGAGTATTTCCGTCCTGCGCCGCGGCCTGACTCATGCGCCGCTGGAGCTGGTCCGGCTGGAGAACAGCTACCACGTGGCCACCATGGACAATGACGCCGAACAGATATTCCAGGGTTCGGTGGATTTCATCCGGGGCGTGCTTGCTGCGTTGGCGCCCGGCGCAGCGGCCCCAGTACCCGGGTCCGGGGAGGCCGGAAATGAACAGGCCTGATTCCGGATCCGCGGACCAGGGCGCCAACCAGGACGACGCCGTCTGGCTCGACCTGGTGGCACGGCTGGAGTCGGACACTCCGCCGCCGGAACGCAACGTGCCGGATACTGTTGCCAGACCGGCCCCGCCGGCCACCTTCCGCGACTTTGATCCCCTCAACTTGTCCGGCGCCGCACCCGTGGAACGTTCGGCCGCCGAGCGCAAGGACAGCCAACGCGGAGAGCCCGGCGATGACGGTACGCCGGAGGCTCCACCGGCCGGCCCGCGCGACTATGGCGTTGAGGACGAGGGAGACGACTTCGTGCCGGAAGAGCCACCCAGCCTTTCGGGGACAGACCCCCTGACCATGCTGGCCTGGCTGGCCGCGGTGGGCGGGCCCATTGCGCTGCTGCTGTCCACGATGTTCTGGCGGTCGGCGCCCGTGCTGGCCATATGGGGCATCGTCGCTGCATTCGTTGCCGGCACGGTGTACCTCATCATGAAGCTTCCGCAGGAGAAGGACGAGGACGACGACGGCGCCCGGGTCTGAGCGGTCAGCTGCGGACCCGGCTGCTGACGCGGGAGAGGTCGGCGGCACCGATCAGGCCGGCGTTGGGTCCAAGGTGGGCCAACTGGATACCGGCGGCCGGCCGGAACCCACGGCCAGTCAGGTTCCTGGCGAATGCCTTCCTGGCGGGCTCCACCAGGAGATCGCCTGCTGAACACAGCCCTCCGCCGATAACGAAGAGTCCCGGATCGAGGGCGGCGGCCAGGTTGGCAAGCCCCAGGCCGAGCCACTCCCCCACCTCTTCGATCAGTTCGCGCGATGCTGTATCTCCGGCGAGGGCGAGTTCGGTGACGATGGCACCGGTAATGGTCTCAGCACGGCCACCGACGGCAGCCAGCAGGTCCTGGGCCACGGGCGAATTGCTGCTGGCAAGGATCCTCGCTTCGCGGCCGAGGGCGTTGCCGGAGGCATACTGCTCCCAGCAGCCACGGTTGCCGCATTCGCAGCGGTGGCCTCCGGGCATGATGACCTGGTGGCCAAACTCGCCGGCCACGCCGAAGCGGCCACGTTCCACCCTGCCGTCCATCACCATGGCCCCACCGATTCCGGTGCCGAGGGTGATGCATACGAGGCGGCTTTCCCCTTGGCCGGCGCCGAACCGCCACTCGGCCCACGCGGCGGCATCGGCGTCGTTGGCCAGCAGTACCGGACGCCGAAGGAGCTGCTGGAGGTTTGCGCGCAGGGGCTCGTTCCGCCAGGCGAGGTGGGGGCTGAAAAGGACGGTGCCGCCGTCGAGGTCCATCCAGCCGGCGGCGCCGATGCCCACCGAACGGATCCGCCGCCCGTTGCCGAGCTCTTCGACCAGCTCCACGATGACCCGTTCCACAGCCCGGGGATCAGTCCCTGGCGTGCTGCGGCGGGCTTCGCTGAGGATCCGGCCTTCCTCGTCCACAACACCTGCCGCCACCTTGGTGCCGCCGATGTCGATGCCAATCGCCAGTCCCCGGCGTCCCAGGCGTGCCCGCCCCCGGGATCCTTTTCCCTGCCCTAAGGCGGCGCGGTACGGGGCGGACCGCCGCTTCCACGGCGCGGATCGACGGAGGTGGCCGGCCTGGTCGCCGGAGGGCGGTGCGTACATAGTCCCCAATTCTAGGCTTGCGGCCGGACCGCCCAAGCCGGGGCGCGCTGGTTCCGGCTCCGTCCGTGCGGCATTGACGGCTAAGTTACTGGCCAGTAACTTTAGATACAGCACTGTCCTGCGGCGGCATACTAGGCTTGTGGCATGCCCCCTGCGCGGGACGACGGATATCAAAGGAGCTATAGTGCGCCAGTTCAGTGTTCCGCCCCTTGTTGTTGTTCCACCGGAGACCAACATCACAGACCTGCTGCTGCGGCAGGCCACAAAGGCCAGCAACCCGGCACTGTTTTCCCGCCTTGACGCATCCGGCTCCTGGCAGAATGTGTCCGCCACCGAATTCCTGGCCGACGTCAGTGCCCTGGCGAAGGGCTTGATGGCCAGTGGCGTGGGCGCCGGCGACCGGGTGGGAATCATGTCCCGGACCCGCTACGAATGGTCCCTGGTGGACTTCGCCATTTGGTTTGCCGGTGCCATCTCGGTCCCGATCTATGAAACCTCGTCCCCGTCACAGGTGGCCTGGAACCTTGGGGACTCCGGGGCCGTTGCCGCGTTCGGTGAATCCGCGCACCACGAAAACATCATCCTGCAGGCCGTCAACGCCGAAGGCCTCACCGATCTGAAGCACGTCTGGCAGCTGGAAGGCGCCGGCCTGGATGCCCTCCGCGAGGCCGGGCGTGGCGTCAGCGACGACGAACTCGAGACGCGGCGGAGTGCTGCCGGCCTCGCCGATACCGCCACCATCATCTACACGTCCGGCACCACCGGGCGGCCCAAGGGTTGCGAACTGACGCACGGGAACTTCGTGGAGCTCTCGGACAACGCCCTGGCCATCATCGGCGAAATCGTGCACGAGGACGCCAAGACCATCATGTTCCTTCCGCTGGCCCACGTCTTCGCACGGTTCATTTCCGTCCTGGCCATGGCTGCCGGGACCACGGTGGCGCACACGCCGGACATCAAGAACCTGCTCGCGGACCTGCAGAGCTACGAGCCCACCTTCATCCTGGCCGTGCCGCGGGTCTTCGAGAAGGTCTACAACTCGGCCATGACCAAGGCGGAGGACGGCGGCAAGGGTGCCATCTTCCACCGGGCCGCCGATACCGCTATCGCGTACTCGAAAGCACGCCAGGAAGGCCGCATCGGGTTGGGCCTCAAGCTCCGCCATGCACTCTTCGACAAGCTGGTGTACGGCAAGCTGCGCGCTGCGATGGGCGGTCACGTGGCCCACGCCGTGTCCGGCGGCGGCCCGCTCGGCGAACGCCTGGGCCACTTCTTCCAGGGCATCGGCCTGCAGGTACTCGAAGGGTACGGCCTCACCGAAACCACGGCCCCCATCTCGGTCAACACACCGTCGCGGATCAAGATCGGGTCCGTGGGCAAGCCGCTGCCCGGCAACGCCGTGAAGATCGCCGAGGACGGCGAAATCCTCACCCAGGGCGTCTGCGTGATGCGCGGCTACTACAAGCGCGACGACCTTACCGAGGACACGTTCGACGACGGCTGGTTCCGTACCGGGGACATCGGCAGGCTCGACGAGGACGGGTTTGTCTGGATCACCGGCCGCAAGAAGGAGATCATCGTGACGGCCGGCGGCAAGAACGTGATCCCCGCCCTCCTGGAGGACCAGATCCGGGCCGACGCCTTGGTCTCGCAGGTCCTCGTGGTGGGTGACAACCGCCCGTTCATCGGCGCCCTGGTCACCCTGGACCAGGAGGCGCTGCCGGGCTGGCTCCAACGGCACGGACTCCCGGCGGGCACGTCACTGGAGGAGGCAGCGGAGAACCCTGTGGTCAAGGCAGCTGTGCAGGACCTGATCACTGCTGCCAACGGGTCTGTGTCCCAGGCGGAGGCCATCAAGTCATTCCGGATCGTCCCGGCGGATTTCACGGAGGCGTCCGGGCACCTGACACCGTCCATGAAGGTAAAGCGGGCACAGGTGATGAAAGATTTCGAGACCGTTATCGAGGAGATGTACTCGGCACCCCGCTCCTGATGCAAGCACTGCTGCACAGTTGAACAAAAAGGTCCTCCCGGCTGCTGCCGGGAGGACCTTTTCATTGCCTTGCCTGATGGACGGGGCTACTGCTCCACAACCAGGAGCAGGTCTCCGCCCTGCACCTGCTCCACCGCGGAGATGGCGAGCCTGCCCACCTTGCCGCCCACCGGCGTCGTAATGGATGCTTCCATCTTCATCGCCTCGATGGTGGCCACGGTATCACCGGCATTCACGGTGTCACCGGCCTTCACCGTGATCGTGACCGCGCCTGCGAACGGTGCGGCAACGTGGCCGGGCTGGGCCGGGTCCGCCTTCTCCGCTGCCTTGACGTTGCTGACCACCGAACGGTCCCGCACCATGACCGGCCGGGACTGGCCGTTCAGGGTGCACATGACGGTGCGCATGCCCTTTTCGTCAGGTTCGGAGACAGCTTCCAGGGAAGCAATCAGCCGGACACCGCGTTCGAGTTCGATCTCGTGCTCGGCCCCCCGCTGGAAACCGTAGAGGTAGTCGCGGGTGTCGAGGACGGAGATGTTGCCGTACGTCTCAACGCTCTTCAGGTAATCCTTGGTGGGTCCGTCGAAGAGCAGCCGGTTCAGGGTGTGCTGGCGGGTCTTGGAATCGGACTTGAGCGCGGCGCTGTCCTCGGCGCTGAGCTCGACGTCGCGGACCTTGATGCTGCGTCCCTGGAGTGCCTTGGTGCGGAACGGCTCCGGCCACCCTCCGGGAGGGTCGCCGAGTTCGCCGGACAGGAATCCGATCACGGAATCGGGGATGTCATAGTTTTGCGGGTTCTCATTGAAGTCCGCAGGATCGGCGTTGAGGCCCACCAGGTGCAGGGCGAGGTCGCCCACCACCTTTGACGATGGGGTGACCTTGACCAGGTGCCCCAGGATCCGGTCGGCCGCCGTGTACATGTCTTCGATGGCTTCGAACCGCTCGCCCAGGCCCAGCGCAATGGCCTGTTGGCGGAGGTTGGAAAGCTGGCCACCGGGAATCTCATGCTTGTATACCCGGCCGGTGGGGCCCGGCAGGCCCGATTCGAAGGGTGCGTAGACCCGGCGGATGGCTTCCCAGTATGGTTCCAGGGAGCTGACGGCGTCCAGGCTGAGGCCGGTATCGCGGGGCGTGTGCGCCAGCGCCGCCACCAGGGCCGATGCCGACACCTGGCTGGTGGTGCCGGCCAGGGAGGCCGACGCTACGTCCACGGCATCCACGCCGGCGTCCACGGCCGCGAGCAGGGTTGCCAGCTGGCCGCCCGCCGTGTCGTGGGTGTGCAGGTGGACGGGAAGGTCGAAGCGTTCCCGCAGCGCGGCCACCAGCTTGGCAGCTGCAGCGGGCCGCAGCAGGCCGGCCATGTCCTTGATCGCCAGGATGTGGGCGCCGGCGTCGACGATTTTCTGGGCGAGTTCAAGGTAGTAGTCCAGCGTGTAGAGCTTCTCCGCCGGGTCCAGCAGGTCGCCGGTGTAGCACAGTGCCACTTCGGCGACTGCTGTGCCCGTGGCGCGGACCGCCCGGATGGCGGGGGCCATCTGGTTGACGTCGTTCAGGGCGTCGAAGATCCGGAAGATGTCGATGCCGGTGGCTGCTGCCTCATTGACGAAGGCTTCGGTGACTTCCTCGGGGTACGGGGTGTAACCGACGGTGTTGCGGCCGCGGAGGAGCATCTGGATACAAACATTCGGCAAGGCCTCGCGAAGTGCTGCGAGGCGTTCCCACGGATCTTCGCCAAGGAAACGGAGCGCGACGTCATAGGTTGCCCCGCCCCAGGCTTCGACGGACAGCAGTTCCGGCATCAGGGCGCTGACTGCCGGGCCGGCAGCAACGAGGTCACGGGTGCGGACCCGGGTGGCAAGCAGCGACTGGTGGGCATCGCGGAAAGTGGTGTCCGTGACTGCAACAGCGGTTTGCCCGCGCAGCGCCTTGGCAAAGCCTTCCGGCCCGAGCTCACGCAGTTTCTGGCGGGAGCCCGGCACTGCCTGCTGGCCCTTGACCGACGGCAGCTTCTCCGCCGGGTCCGAGTGGACTGTCAGTTCGCCGTTGGGCTTGTTGACCGTGACGTCGGCCAGCCACGTCAGCAGCTTGGTGCCACGGTCAGCCGACACCCGCGCCTTCAGCAGCTGGGGGCGCTGGTCGATGAAGTTGGTGGCGACGTCGCCGGCGATGAAGTCGGGGTCGTCCAACACGGCCTGGAGGAAGGGGATGTTGGTGGACACGCCGCGGATGCGGAACTCGGCAAGGGACCGGCGGGCTCGGGCCACGGCGGCGGGGTAGTCCCGGCCGCGGCAGGTGAGCTTGACCAGCATGGAGTCGAAGTGCGGGCTGATCTCGGCGCCGGAGTACACCGTTCCGCCGTCAAGCCTCACGCCGGCACCGCCCGCGGAGCGGTAGCCGGTGATCTTTCCGACGTCGGGCCGGAAGCCGTTGGACGGGTCCTCGGTGGTGATGCGGCTCTGCAGGGCAGCACCCTTGAGGTGGACGGTCTCCTGGGAGAGCCCCAGGTCGGCAAGTGTCTCGCCGGAGGCAATGCGCATCTGGGCCTGGACGAGGTCCACGTCCGTGACTTCCTCGGTGACCGTGTGCTCCACCTGGATGCGCGGATTCATCTCAATGAAGACGTGCTGGCCGGCCCGCTCGCCTTCGGTGTCCACCAGGAACTCGACGGTGCCCGCGTTGACGTAGTTCAGCGCCTGCGCGAACTTAACGGCGTCGCGGTACAGGGCCTGGCGGATGTTTTCGTCCAGGTTCGGCGCCGGGGCGATCTCGATGACCTTCTGGTGCCGCCGCTGGATGGAACAGTCCCGCTCGAAAAGGTGCATGACGTTGCCCTCGGCGTCAGCGAGGATCTGCACCTCGATGTGGCGGGGGCGCAGGACGGCCTGCTCCAGGAACATGGTGGGGTCGCCGAAGGCGGCGTCCGCTTCACGCATGGCCGATTTCAGGGCCTCGGGAAGTGCTTCACGGGTGTCCACCCGCCGCATGCCACGGCCGCCACCGCCGGCCACTGCCTTCGCAAAGATGGGGAAGCCGATCTCATCGGCGGCGGCAAGCAGTTCGTCCAGGTCCTTGGACGGCTCACTGGACTTCAGCACCGGCACGCCTGCCTCGCGGGCCGCCTTCAGTGCGGCCACCTTGTTTCCGGCAAGTTCAAGGACTTCGGCCGGCGGACCCACGAACGTGATGCCCGCTTCCTTGGCCGCGCGGGCCAGGTCCGGGTTTTCTGAGAGGAAGCCGTACCCGGGGTAAATGGCGTCAGCGCCGGACTCCTTGGCCACCCGCACAACCTCGGCGACGTCCAGGTATGCCCGGACGGGATGCCCTTCCTCGCCAATCAGGTAAGCCTCGTCCGCTTTCTGCCGGTGGATCGAGTTTCGGTCCTCATGGGGAAAAACGGCAACGGTCTTTGCGCCCAGCTCGTAGCCGGCGCGGAAGGCCCTGATCGCGATTTCGCCGCGGTTGGCCACCAGAACTTTGGAAAACATACTTCTCCTGCATCATTGCGGGTGGATCGGTGAGTGGTCACAGTGTCTAGGACCCACAAGGACAAACACAAATCTTTGTGTCAGCCATCACAGATTTCCCCGTCATGTCCTGATCGGTTTGTGCCGGGCCGTCCTGATCAGCCCCGGCTGCACCGCCAGTGCCATGCCGAGCGCCCATAAAGCAGGATTCACCGCGGCATCCACATATGATGAGTAGGGCGGCAGGACCGTCCGGCTTCGGTTCCGCCGGAGCAAACATTACCCCCAACACGGCATCCGGCGTTAGGTTTTGGTTTCTCAAGTGCAAGTAGTCAGCATCAGCAGCCTTAAGGGTGGAGTCGGCAAGACTTCCGTCACCACAGGATTGGCGTCTGCGGCGCTGGCCGCGGGAATCAAGACGCTTGTGGTGGACCTCGATCCCCATGCCGACGCCACCACGGCCCTGGGCGTGCAGCCCGGCGAGCAGCTTGATATCGGACGGATGCTCAAGAGCCCCCGCCGCGCAAAGCTCGCCGAGAACGTGGTGCGGAGCAATTGGAGCGCCCGCGCCCACTCAAACGGTTCCGGCCCCGCTGTCCTGGATGTCGCCGTTGGCTCCGCCTACACGGGGATCTACGACCGCCCGGACCTTGGGCGCCGCGACCTTCGCCGGCTCACTGCGGTCCTGGCCGGTGCCGGGAACTACCAGCTGGTGCTGATCGACTGCCCGCCGTCACTCAACGGCCTAACCCGGATGGCGTGGTCCGCCAGCGACAAGGTGGCACTTGTGGCCGAACCCGGGCTCTTCTCGGTGGCGGGCACGGAACGCACCATGCGCGCCATCCAGCTCTTCAAGCAGGAGTTCGCCCCCAACCTTTCTCCGGCAGGCATCGTCGCCAACCGGGTGCGGACCGGCTCGTCCGAGCACACCTACCGGCTGGCCGAGATGGAGTCGATGTTTGGCGAGCTGCTGCTCAGCCCACGGATCCCGGAGCAGGCCAACTGGCAACAGATCCAGGGCGCAGCGCACCCGGTGCACCACTGGCCGGGCGACTCCGCCAAATCCGCTGCCGCCCTGTTCGATGAGCTGCTGGCCAACCTGATGGCTGCGGGCAGCGGCCTGCGCAACCGGGCACGCTAGGGACAAACCTTAACGAAAAGGGGCCGCACTCCTCCGGGAGGAGTGCGGCCCCTTTTCGTTGGCTTGGAGGTCAGCTGATCTTGCGCGCGGCCCGCCGTTTGCTGAGCTCGTCGTCAGGGAACGTCTGTTCGGCGGCGTGCTCGCTTGGCAGGGACGCCAGGCTGCCCTCCACCTCGCGCCATACGCGGCCCACTGCGATGCCGAAGACGCCCTGGCCGCCTTGGACGAGGTCAATGACTTCGTCGGCGGAGGTGCATTCGTAAACGCTGGCGCCGTCGCTCATCAGGGTGATCTGGGCGAGATCCTCCACGCCCCGTTCACGCAGGTGCTCCACGGCGGTACGGATCTGCTGGAGGGAAACTCCGGTGTCAAGGAGACGCTTGACCACCTTGAGGACAAGGATGTCCCGGAAACCGTAGAGGCGCTGCGAACCGGATCCAGCCGCGCCGCGTACGGCCGGCTCCACCAGTCCGGTCCGGGCCCAGTAGTCGAGCTGCCGGTAAGTGATGCCTGCCGCCTTGCACGCAGTGGGGCCGCGGTAGCCGGCGTCCTCGTCCAGGACAGGGAGGTCTTCGGTAAAGAGGAGGCCCTGGGCACCGCTTACGGGTACGGCGGCACCGGCCGTGGGCTGCTTCAGCCCGCCTGCTTCACCTTTAGGACTCACCTGGATCCTCCTTGTCGTACGCTCCCGGGAACAACTGCAGCAGCGTGGGCATGAAGACCATGCATGTAATTCTCGCGGGGCGCACTTTCCAGTGTGACTTGCGCGGCTGCCGTAAGCAATGGGAACTTGATACTTCGACGTTAGGCCCGGAGGGTCGCCAGGTCAAAGACCTTGGGGCTTTGAAGTGGCGTGTCGAAACTTTCAGCCTCAACTTTAACCTTAACGTGATCTAGCCGTCGAAATCTTCCGGCTCCACGTCATCGAGGAATTCACGGAACCTGCGTAGCTCGCGCTCCTCGTCCACCGTGGGGTTCGGCTCCGTATCCTCGCCTTCGTCGTGTTCGGTGATGCGGACTCCGGCTTCGTCCATCACCGAATCCGCGCACCAGATACGGCATTTCGCACGCAGGGCAATGGCGAGGGCGTCGGAAGCCCGCGAACTGACGGTGGTGCCGTTCTCGAACTGCAGCTGCCCGTAGAAGATGTTGTCCTCCACTGCAACAATGTTCACGCTGACCACCGAGTGGCCCAGCGATTCCACGACATCGACGAGGAGGTCGTGCGTCATGGGCCGTGGCGGAACCACGCCCTGCTGGGCAAGGGCAATGGCACTGGCCTCCGGCGTGCCGATCCAGATGGGGACATGACGTTCCCCATGCATTTCGCGGAGCAGCACCAGTGGCTGGTTGGACGGCAGTTCGATCCGAACGCCAACAATCTCGACTTCAATCATCAGATGTCCATGCGTGAGATGTGGTCCTGCACCAACGCGCGGTGCAGGGTGAGGCAGAGGTCGCTGATTTCGCGGGCTGCCTCAGCTGCACGCGCCTGGGATGCGGAGTCCTTGCGGGACGCCAGGGGTGCCACCGCGCGTTCCACGAGGCCGAACTCCCGTTCCGCCGCCGCCTGGAAGGGACGGAGGTGCCGTGGTTCAAGTCCATGGCCCTCGAGTTGGACGCAGGCGCGCGCAACCTGGAGGGCATGGTCGTCGAACCGGCCGTTGGTGTGGCTGATGAGGCCGAAGTCCAGGAGGGACTTCAGGAGCGGGACGCTGGCGCCGGATTCCGTCCGCAGCTGTTCTTCGGTGAGCTTGCGGCCATGGTTCTGAAGTTCCGCAGCAAGTTCGTCGGAAACGATCCGCGGTGAAACTACGACGCCGGGCGGCAGGTTCTCCGGGCGCTCTCCCCTGTCGATGGCATCAAGGTAGTCCTTGATGACCTTCAGGGGGAGGTACTGGTCCCGCTGCAGAGCAAGGACGAACCGGAGACGTTCGACGTCGCCGTCGGAATACTGCCGGTAACCGGCCGGAGTCCGCCGCGGATTGATGAGGCCCTTTTCCTCAAGGAAGCGGATCTTCGACGCCGTCATGCCCGGGAAGTCGGCACTGAGCTGGGCGAGTACCTCGCCAATGTTCAGGACCTGGGGGCCCCGGCGTTCGGGTTGTGCCATTGCCACAGGCAGCGGTCCCCGGATCAGCCGCGGCCTGCAGCTGTGGCAGGGCTCAGGTAGAAGGTAAGGCGGAACTTGCCAATCTGGACTTCGCTGCCCGATTTGAGCTCCACGGCGTCCACGCGGTCGTGGTTGACGTACGTGCCGTTCAGGCTGTTCCGGTCCACCACTTCAAAACTGCGTGCCGTCCGCCGGAATTCGACGTGGCGCCGGGACACTGTGACATCGTCGAGGAAAATATCAGCGTCAGGGTGCCGGCCCGCGGTCGTAACGTCCGAGTCAAGCAGGAAGCGCGCGCCGGCGTTCGGTCCGCTGTGGGCGACGAGGAGCGCCGAGCCAGCCGGCAGTGCCTCCACGGAGTTGCGCTCCTCCAGGGACAGCTTGGGGGCGATGGTGGGCTCATCCCGGATGGGCGTGAGATGGATCGAGGTGGTCTCCGACGCCTTAGCCGCACCCGTGCCGTATTCCCCATCGGCAGGGTTCTGTGTGTGGCCAGCCATGGATTCCTCCTCTTCCCGCTGCTGCCCGTCAGGGCTGCAGCCAACGTTTGCCCGCCGGACCTTCCCGGCAGGTCCGGTTCCGGCTCCGCATCCGGCCGTTGACGTGCGAAGACGTCCGAGCCTGCGAGGCGGGCCGGACCGGATTTACCGGTTAGCTTTAGCCTACCTGCTGTTCGTACTCGGATGCACTGAGCAACGAGTCAACGGCGTCTGCTTCGGCGAGTTTGACCTCGATCAGCCAGCCGTCACCGTACGGATCCGTGTTGATGAGAGCGGAATCGGAGTCCAGCGACTCGTTGCGGGCAACAATTTCGCCCGAAACCGGCGCGTAGATGTCGCTGACGCTCTTGGTGGATTCGACTTCGCCCACCACTTCGTTGGCCGTAACCTTTGTACCCACTTCGGGCATCTGCGCGTACACAACATCCCCAAGGGCGTCCTGGGCGAAGTCGGTGATGCCCACGCGGACCACGCCATCAGCGTTGGGGGCAGTGACCCACTCGTGCTCGGCGGTGTAGGACAGGTCTTCGGGAATGTTGCTCATTGGGGGCCTTTCGTAGGGCTGGACACCAAGGTCAGGGGACGCGGAAACGAACCGCCGCTGAAAGTATAGGCATATCTGCCGGGGCGTTCGCGGGGCTGTCTGCGAAGATGGGACGCATGAGCGCGCTTCGTTGTGCCGGACTGTGCGGAGAGGGCGGGTAACCATGCCGGAGCTTCCCGAGGTGGCCGGCCTGGCCACCTTCCTGGACGAACAGCTGCGTGGCACCGTCCTGACCAAACTGCAGGTTGTCTCCTTCGCGGTGCTCAAGACGGCGGATCCACCGTTCAACGCGATGGAGGGCCGCACCGTGGCCGGAGTCCGCCGCTTCGGAAAGTTCATCAGCATCGACACCGATGGCATGTCCCTGGTGTTCCACCTGGCCCGCGCCGGCTGGCTCCGCTTCACGGACTCCCCCGCGGACAGCCAGTTGAAAATGGGCAAAGGACTGATTGCCGTCCGCTGTGCTTTCTCCGGCCCGGACGGGCCACGCGGGTTCGACCTGACCGAGGCCGGCACCAAGAAGAGCCTGGCGGTGTACGTAGTGCGGGATCCGCAGGACGTGCCCGGGATCGCCACGCTCGGGCCGGACCCGTTTACGGAGGCGTTCGACGCCGGCATGCTGGGTGAGATCCTCGGGGCCAGTTCCCAGCAGATCAAGGGCCTCCTGCGCAGCCAGAGCGTTATCGCCGGCATCGGGAACGCCTACAGCGATGAAATCCTGCATGCGGCCCGCATTTCGCCGTTTGCCACCGCCAAATCCCTGGACCGGGAAACAGTCCAGGTGCTGTATGAGGCCATCCACAGCGTCCTGGGCGAAGCGCTGGCCGAAGCCCAGGGCAAGCCCCCGAAAGATTTGAAAGACGTCAAGCGCAGCCATATGCGCGTCCACGCGCGCACGGGGTTGCCGTGCCCGGTCTGCGGGGACACTGTGCGGGAGGTGTCGTTCGCCGACACCGCTCTCCAGTACTGCCCCACCTGCCAGACCAAGGGCAAAATCCTGGCGGACCGCCGTACATCCAAATTCCTGAAGTAGGACTTCGGCCGCCCCATTTCCTGCCCGGGCCTACCCTATTTGCGTTCATCGCCTTCACACGCAGATACCGGCTTAGTATCCTTGATGCCACGTCCACCGGATGAACACAACGGGACGGACGCGAACTGGTTGCATGAGGGTCCAGACACGGGCGCTCATTTCCCGCACAAAGTGCCCTTCCGGGCCAACTCAATGTGTTCAGTCATCACTGAAGCGCCCCCTCAACCGTGAACCGGGGGAAACGGGTTCACGTGCTGGGCCGGCGCCCGCACCCTCAAGCCCAGGCTTCCATGCCCACGCGACAGGCTTGAGTGACAACCGCAGACAGGCGAGTCGACGACGACGTGGACCGCGCCAGTATAACGGCCCGTGCCTGCCCGTTCTGCCTGCTTGCCTGCTCCTGCGGGGTATCGATCCATTCGATTACCTGAGGAAAATGCAATGAAGAGAACAGCGCGTTTCTTGAGCTCGACTGTCCTGGTGGCAGGACTCACGCTCGGCGGCTCGGCAACTGCAGCTTTTGCAAGCAGCAACGACAAGGTGAGCGACCACAACACGTCCTATTCCAGGACGTACGACAAGGACCGGCACGATCGCAGCGACCGTGACCGCGACCACCGCGATCACCGGTTCCTCTTCATCTGTTTCGACCGCCGCGGCAACCACTGGTTTGAGTGGGGCGACAGGTATGACAACAGAAGGAACTGCTACGTGATCCGCGTGCGGTACTGACGCCACCACGCGGAACGGCTGCCCGCGGGTTCCAAGCAAACCCGCGGGTGTTAAAGCACAAGGGCCGCTTTCCGGAGATATTCCGGAAAGCGGCCCTTCGTGGTCGGGCTGACAGGATTTGAACCTGCGACCCCTTGACCCCCAGTCAAGTGCGCTACCAAGCTGCGCTACAGCCCGCTGGTTCTGCCGTTCTCCGCTGCAGGTCATCCCGGATTCCTCCGAAGATTTCCATCAGCAGTCCGGCCGAACCACCTAGAAGAGCTTACACGATCGAAAGGGGTGCGGATGACACTTTCCGGGATTCTGGCCCGGACGTGTCGGAGGCAACACCCGCTTAGCGCTTTTTGCCGCGCTTTTCGCGGACGCGCATGCTGACTTCAATGGGCGTGCCCTCAAAGCCGAAGGTTTCCCGAAGCCGGCGGGTGATGAACCGGCGGTACCCGGGATCGAGGAACCCGGTGGTGAAGAGCACGAACTTCGGCGGCCGGCTGGAGGCCTGGGTACCGAAGAGGATGCGCGGCTGCTTTCCGCCCCTGACGGGGTGCGGGTGGGCGGCCACCAGCTCGCCGAGGAAGGCATTCAGACGGCCGGTGGGGATGCGCCGGTCCCAGTTTTCCAGGGCAAGGTCCAGTGCGGGGACCAGGCGGTCCTTGTGCC
Organism: Pseudarthrobacter chlorophenolicus; assembly: GCF_000962805.1. Taxonomy (GTDB): domain Bacteria; phylum Actinomycetota; class Actinomycetes; order Actinomycetales; family Micrococcaceae; genus Arthrobacter; species Arthrobacter chlorophenolicus_A. The sequence goes on from NZ_JZTW01000020.1 coordinate 50,726, forward strand.
AACCGGTCTTGGCCGAGATATTCACGCGCGGGGCCCATTCAACGTGGGCCAGGTCCTGTTCGATTTCGCGTTCCAGGTAGCGGCGGCGTTCGTCGTCGAGCAGGTCCCATTTGTTGAAGGCCAGCACCAGGGCGCGGCCTGACTCGATGGCCAGCTGAAGGATCCGGACGTCCTGCTCGCTAAGGACCTCGTCCACGGCGAGGAGCACGACGGCGACCTCCGCCTTCTCAAGGGCAGCCTGGGTCCGCAGCGAGGCGTAGTAGTCAGCGCCCTGCGCCATGTGTTGGCGGCGGCGGATACCTGCAGTGTCCACAAAGCGCCAGGTGCGGTCTCCGAGTTCGATGAACTCGTCCACGGGGTCCCGGGTGGTGCCGGCGGTGTTGTCCACCACCACGCGTTCGGTTCCTGCCAGCTTATTCAACAGCGAGGACTTGCCCACGTTGGGGCGGCCGATCAGCGCGATGCGGCGGGGACCGCCCGAACGCTCCACGCCCTCAACGGTGGAGAACTCGGGCAGCACATCCATGACGTGGTCCAGGAGGTCAGCCACGCCGCGGCCGTGCAGGGCGGAGACCGGGTACGGCTCGCCGAAACCCAGGCCCCACAATGCGGCGCTGTCGGCTTCCTGCGCGAAGTCGTCCACCTTGTTGGCCACCATGATGACCGGCTTCTTGCTGCGGCGGAGCATCTTCATGACGCCCTCATCCGTGGCGGTGGCACCGACGGCGGAATCGACCACGAAGAGGACGGCGTCGGCGAGTTCCACGGCCATCTCGGCCTGCTCGGCAACGCGGGCGTGGATGCCACGGGCGTCGTGCTCCCACCCGCCGGTGTCCACCAGGGTGAAGTTGCGGCCGTTCCAGTTCGCCGAATACATGACGCGGTCCCGGGTGACACCCGGGGTGTCCTCCACCACTGCTTCGCGGCGGCCGAGGATGCGGTTCACCAGGGTGGACTTGCCCACGTTGGGCCGGCCGATGATGGCCAGGACAGGATCGAGCTTGACGGGACCGTCCATGTCCTCGTCGCCGTATTCGCCGCTCAGCAGGGCGGCATCTTCCTCATCCAGCTCGTAGTCTTCCAGGCCTGCCCGGAGGGAGGCAGCGCGGAGTTCGGCTTCGTCGTCGCCGATCGCCGCAAGCCGCTCGGCCACCTGGTCGGTGCCCGAAGGCGTGTACTCGTACTCGGCCGAGCCGGAATGCCCGGATGTTTGCGTGGTGTCGCTCATTGCACTGTCCTTAGTGGTCATCTGCCGGCGTCCCGGCTACTGCTGTTAAGTCTTGGGGAGCATCAGCGAACGGCAACGGCTGCCCACTGAGCTGAATGGCGTCGCGGACGTGCCCGGCCAGCGCTGCGCGGATTTCCTGCGCCGCCCTGTCCATTGAAGCACGGCCTGTTTCCCCTGCCTTGCGGCTCAGGGTGAGTGCGGGACCGAAGGCCACATGGAACCGGCGGCCCGGCCGGGGCACGGAGTCGAGGTGCTCCGCGCCAACACGCGTGCCCAGGATGGCCACCGGCACCACGGGCGCCCCGGAGTTGAGCGCAAGCCAGGCAACGCCACCGCTGATACCCGCGGCGTCCCCGCTCCCCCGCGTCCCTTCGGGCAGGATCCCGACGCAACGCCCGGCGTCGAGCACGTCCTTGCACCGTTGCAGCGCGGCGCGGTCGCCGCGCCGGTCCACGGGCAACTGCCCGGAAGCGGTAAGGACGCGGCCAAGGAATCCCTTGAACATCTCCTGCTTTACCAGGATGTGCATGGGCCGCGGGGCAGCCCCGAACATGACCGGCCCGTCCAGGTAGCTGATGTGGTTGCCGGCAAAGATTACCGGCCCGCCGGTGGGGACGTTGTCCCTGCCGGTCACGGTGGTGCGGTAGACGAGGTGGTCAAGGATCCAGCCGACAGGCCGGCTCCAGGCCATGGTCCAGCCCGCGGGTGTCCCGGCGGCGCCCTCAGTCACGGTTGAGGACCTTGGTGACAATCACCAGTGCGGCGTCCACGGTCTGCTCAAAGTCAAGGTCTGAGGAGTCCAGGGTCACTACGCCGGAGGCAGCCTGGGTGAAGTTCACCACCGCTGAGTCCTTCGCGTCGCGGTGTGTGACCTGGGCTGCCAGTTCCTCGGCGTTCTGCGTCCCGCCGAGCTGGAGGCCGCGCCGGCGCAGCCGTGCTTCCTCGCTGGCGGTCAGCAGCATGCGCACCTCGGCACCGGGGGCGACGACGGTGGTGATGTCCCGGCCCTCCACCACCATGCGGCGGTGGTGCTTTTCGATCAGGTCGCGCTGGCGGCGGATCAGTTCTGTCCGCGCACCCAGGGTGGTGGCCACCGCGCTGACGGCGGAGGAAATCGCGGGCTCGCGAATGGCGTCGGTGACGTCAACGCCGTCCACCCTGACGTATTCCTCGTTGGGGCTGGTGCTGACTTCCAGCACCAGGTCCCGCGAGGCCTGTTCCACGGCTGCGGCGTCCTCCAGGTCAATGCCGGTGGTGACGCAGTGCCAGGTAAGGGCCCGGTACATCGCTCCGGTGTCCAGGTAGGCAATCCGCAGCCTCCGGGCCACTTCCTTGCTGACGCTGGATTTGCCGGAGCCGGAGGGCCCGTCGATGGCAACAACGAGAGGCCGGCCGATGCGCAGGGCGCGCACGGATTCGAGGAGTTCTTGTGTCATTACTGAAGTACCCGCCATCCGCGGTCGTTGAGGGCTTCGATCAGGTGGTCATGCTTATTGGGCAGCACGGATATTTCCACCATACCGACGTTCTGTCCGGAGGAATGGTCAAGCCGCAGGTCTTCCAGGTTCACGCCGATCTCACCGATCTCGGTGAGCAGCTGCGCAATCTGGCCGGGCCGGTCATCCACCAGCACGGTCAGCCAGGAATACGCCTGCGGCGGGCCGCCATGCTTGCCGGGGATCCGGGCCTGGCCGGCATTGCCCTCGCTCATCAGCTGGGCAAGGTCCAGCCTCGCCCCCGGCGCGGTGGGGTTCTCCAGCGTTCCGATCAGGCGGTTCAGGTCTTCCCTGACGCCGTAGAGGATGTCCACTACCTTGCCGGCGTTGCCACCCAGAATCTGCACCCACAGGGTGGGATCGCTGGCGGCGATCCGGGTGACGTCACGCAGCCCGTTCCCTGCGAGGGACAGCGCATGCAGCGGTGTTCCCTGCAGCCGGCTGGCCAACAAGGAGGACATCACCTGGGGCAGGTGCGAAACAAGTGCTACGGCTTCGTCGTGCTCGTCAGGGGTGAACTGCGAGACGACCGCGCCCAGGTCGGTCGCCAGTGAACGCGCAACCTGCAGGGCTGCCGGGGAAGTTTCCTCCGAGGGGCACACCACCCACGGCATGGACGTGAACAACTCGCCGCGGGCCGCAACCGGCCCGGACTTTTCGCGCCCGGCCATCGGGTGCGTCCCCACATAGCGGGCGAGGTCGGTGCCGCTGCTCCGAAGGCTCGACAGGATGCCTGCCTTAACACTGGCGATGTCCACCACCACGGCGTCCGGGTAATCGGACAGCGCGGTGGTGACTACCCCGGCCGTGACGTCCGGCGGAGCCGCCACCACTACAAGCTGCGGTGCTGCACCGCCCAGCTCCGCGAGGGGCCGGCCAGCACCGATGTCAACAGCCACCGCCTGGTTGGTGGGCGAAGGGTCGGACAGGAAGACAGGCACGCCGCGGCCCCTCAAGCCCAGGCCGATGCTCGTCCCCAGCAATCCGGTGCCGATCACGACGACGGGCCCGTCCAGGTGCCCGCGGCCGTGGCTCTTGAACGCGGACATGGCTCAGAGTCCTACGGACGCCAGCAGATGGCCGACTTCCTGCTTGCCAAGATTGCGGATGCTGCCCTGGCGCTGGTCGCCCAAACCAATGGGTCCCACCTTGACGCGGACCAGCCGCTGCACAGGGAAGCCAACGACATCGAACATGCGGCGGACAATGCGGTTCTTGCCCGAGTGCAGCACCACTTCGATCAGGACGTGCCCGGGAGTGGAGTCCACCAGGCGGAAGGAGTCCACGGCTGCAAGCCCGTCTTCGAGTTCCACACCGGCCTTCAGCTGCGCGCCGATTCCCTGCGGGAACGGGCCGCGCACCTGGACCAGGTAGGTTTTGGGGACTTCGTAGGAAGGGTGGGTGAGGCGGTTGGCCAGTTCGCCGTCGTTCGTCAGGAGCAGCAGCCCCTCCGTGGCGACGTCGAGGCGGCCCACATGGAACAGCCGCTCGCCGGTGTTCTTGTTGCTCTTGAGGAAATCGCTGATGCACGGCCGGCCATCGGGATCCTCCATGGTGGAGACCACGCCCTTGGGCTTGTTGAACACCATGTAGACGAGGTTTTCGTCCAGCTGAATGCGCAGCCCGTCCACGTGGATGACGGCGGTGGTGGGGTCGATGCGGACACCCAGCTCAGTCACTACCTGGCCGTCCACCTCAACCCGGCCTTCGGCGATCATCTCTTCGCAGACGCGCCTGGATGCGACTCCAGCAGAGGCCATGACTTTTTGCAGGCGTACGCCGTCGGCGTCGTGCAGCTCCGACTGTGGCACGTCCGTGCGGGGGCGCTTCTTGCGTCCCGGCTTCCGGACCGGCCCGAGGTTCTGCCCGAAGCGTTCGCTGCCGAAGGCGCGGGAGGCCGCAGCGCCGGGCGCACCAGTGCGGGGCTTGGGCTTCAGGGCGCCCGGGGTACCCGGGGCTTTCTTGGCGCCCGGTTTGCGGGCTGCCGGCTTCCGGGAAGAAGGCTTGCTGGACCGCTCCGACGCGCCGCCCGGCTGGGAACCGGCCAGATCCGGGTCGATGAACCGTTCTTCGCGCGGTTTCGGGGCGCGGTGCGGCCGGTCGCTGCCGAAGCCCTGGCCCCGCTGGCCGCCGCCGGTGGAACCTCCGCCGAATCCTCCGCCGGCGGCCCCCCTGCGGGGGCTGTTGCCCTGCTGCTTGTTCCGGTCCGCGCCGCCGCGTCCGGAGCTGTTACGTGGTGAACCCTGGCGTCCCGCCTGTGTCATGACCCGTCCTCTGCTGTTTTGGCCGGCAAAAGCTGTCCACGGACAACCCTAGCCAGCCGGGCAGAATTTATCTGCCCTGGTGGATATTCATATGCGGGCCGGAGTTTCCGGACCTACATTCTGTCGGCGTCGTAGAACTCCGCGATGCCTTCCAGCCCCGGAAGGTGCGGGGAAAGCTCGGGAAGCCCGGCCACAGAGCTGATTCCCATCCGTTCAAGGAAGTAGGAGGTGGTCCGGTAAAGGATGGCCCCGGACTCGGGGTCTGTCCCCGCGTCCTCGATCAGCCCGCGCTGGGCAAGTGTCCGTACGACAGAGTCAACATTGACCCCGCGAATTGCAGACACCCGAGCCCGGGAAACGGGCTGCCTGTAAGCGATGACCGCCAGCGTTTCCAATGCCGCCTGTGTGAGCCTGGCAGTCTGCCCCTCGAGCACATACTTGCCGACGATGTCGGCGAAGTCGGGGCGGGAGTAGATCCGCCAGCCACCGGCGATGTTCCGCAATTCAAAACCCCGGGGGCTGGAGCCAAAGCCAGCTGAACTGGCCTGCTCCTCATCCGGGGCTTTAACAGTATACCCGTTGTAATCCGCCTGAAGATCCGCCAACAACTTTCGGACCTCCCCCAGCGTCAGTTCCAGACCGGCCGCCAGTTCATCTTCGGTGGCCGGCTGGTCGACCACCATGAGCACTGCTTCAAGCGCGGCCTTGGCGCCACCGGGCAGGTGGCGGAGCCATGATTGGGCATCGTTGCGGCCCTCGGGGCTGTCAGCGCTGTTCACGGTTGCTCCTCATATTCTTCGCTCAGGTTCTCCGCCGACCATTCGCGCTCCCCTGCCGTCCAGTGGATGGCCAGGTCCGCCAGCGGTGACAGCTGGTCGAAGGCCACTGCCCTGTCCCGGTACAGCTCCAGGAGAGCCAGGAACCGTGCCACCACCACCAGCGTCGAGTCGGCGTCTGCGGTCAGTGCCCTGAAGGTCAGTGGGGATTCCTGCTGCAGGCGGATCCCCAGGATCTCCGCCTGTTCCTTCACGCTGACAGTGCCGCCGTGCAGGTGCCCCAGGCCAACCTCGGTTGGCTTCGGCGCCTTGGGCCGGAGGGCCGCGGCGGCGAGGGCGGCGAACTGCTCCGGGGTGTGTTTCCACACAAGTTCCGGAAGCATCGAGGCGAAGTGCTCCTCGAGGGCCACCTGGCGGGGAAACCGGCGGCCCTCATCGTGGAGGGTACCGCCCAGGAGCCCCGCCACCTGCTTGAAGGCCTTGTACTGCAGCAGGCGGGCAAACAGGAGGTCCCTGGCTTCCAGGAGGGCGATGTCTTCGTCGCTCTCCACCTCACCGGCGGGCAGCAGCCGGGCTGCTTTCAGGTCCAGCAGTGTGGCTGCAATGACCAGGAACTCACTGGCCTCGTCGAGTGCCCAGTCCTCGCCAAGTTCCTGGAGCTTGCGGATGTATTTGATGAACTCATCGGTGACTGTTGCGATGGCAACTTCGGTGATGTCGAGCTGGTGCTTGGCGATCAGTCCGAGAAGGAGGTCGAGCGGGCCGGTGAAGTTGGCCAGCCGCACCTCGAAGCCGGGCTTGGTTTCAGCCACGGCGTGGCTAGGGTGCGCCGCCGCGCGAAATGAGCTCCTTGGCGAGGCGGCGGTAGGCGTCCGCTCCCACGTGGGTGCCGGCGTAACTGGTGATCGGCTCAGCGGCCACCGTGGCATCCGCGAACTTGATGGAACGCTTGATGACCGTTTCGAATACCTTGTCCCCGAAAGCCTCCACCAGGCGGGTGATGACTTCCCGGCTGTGCAGGGTGCGGGCGTCGTACATAGTGGCCAGGACGCCATCGACCTGAAGGCGCGGGTTGAGCCGGTCCTGGACTTTGTCAATGGTCTCGACCAGCAGCGCCACCGCGCGCAGGGCGAAGAATTCGCAGATCAGCGGAATGATGACGCCGTGGGCGGCGGTGAGGGCATTGACGGTCAGCAGGCCCAGGGACGGCTGGCAGTCGATGAGGACGACGTCGTAATCGTCTTCAACCTTCTTCAGTGCACGGTCAAGAACCTGTTCGCGGGCTACCTCGTTGACCAGCTGAACTTCGGCGGCGGAGAGGTCGATGTTGGCAGGCAGCAGGTCGACGTTTTCCACGCCGGTGTGGTGGATGGCTTCACGGATGTCCACTTTGCGGTCCATCAGGACGTTGTAGACCGTGAGGTCCAGTTCGTGGGGGTTGACGCCCAGGCCGGCCGACAGCGCACCCTGGGGGTCGAAGTCCACCAGCAAGACGCGCCGCCCGTATTCGGCGAGAGCCGCCGCCAGGTTGATGGTGGACGTGGTCTTCCCGACTCCGCCCTTTTGGTTGACCATGGCGATGACGCGCGCGGGGCCGTGGGAGGGCAGCGGCGCGGGTTCGGGGAACTCACGCAATGGGCGACCCGTAGGGCCCATCACCGCGTTGTCGAGGTCGAATTCCGTGCCTTCCAGAGTTGCCGCACCCTGTTCGCTGCTCACGTATCTGTCCACACTTTCGATGACGGTGACTTGCTTGCCGCTGGATCCCCAGCGCCGTTCCTTCCCTCCAAGGCTACAGCCGCCGACACGGCATTCCGGGCAACTTGACTTTCTTCGAATGTTGAGCCTTGACCCTCTAGTTGAGGTCGAAGGTTGAGGATCCTGATACGCGAAACGGCCCCCGGAGCGTGCTCCGGGGGCCGTTTGGCTGAAATGCGGGTTAGGCGCTGGCGGCAGCCTTGGCGCCTTCTTCCTTCGGCGCCAGCTCGCCGTGCCCGGCGATCATGGTCTGCTCGTCGAAGGGCAGTTCGCCGGAGAGGACCCGGCTGACCTGTCCGCCGTCGATTTCCTTGACCCAGGTACCAATCAGGACGGTGGCAACAGCGTTGCCGGTGAAGTTGGTCAGGGCGCGGGCCTCGGACATGAAGCGGTCGATGCCGACGATCATGCCAACGCCGCCCAGGAGTTCGGGCTTGTGGGCCTGCAGGCCTGCAGCGAGCGTTGCCAGGCCGGCACCGGTGACGCCTGCGGCACCCTTGGACGCGATGATCATGAAGATCAGCAGGGAGATCTGGGCGCCCAGGTCCAGCGGGGTTCCCATGGCGTTGGCCACGAACAGGGAGGCCATGGTCAGGTAGATGGCCGTGCCGTCGAGGTTGAAGGAGTAGCCAGTAGGAACGGTGACGCCGACAACCGGCTTGGAGACACCCAGGTGCTCCATCTTGGCGATCAGTCGGGGCAGTGCTGCTTCGGACGAGGACGTGGAGAAGATCAGCAGGTATTCGCGGCCCAGGTACTTCATCAGCTTGAAGATGTTGACGCCGGAGACCACCTGGAGGATGCCGCCGAGGATGACCACGATGAAGACTGCGCAGGTGATGTAGAACGCGATCATCAGGGTGAACATGCTGACGATTGCCTGGAAGCCGGTGGCGCCGACCACTGCTGCGATGGCACCGAAGGCGCCGACGGGAGCCAGCCACATGATCATGATCAGGATCCGGAAGACGAGCGCCTGTCCGTGGCCGATGGCCTTCAGGATGGGAGCTCCGGAGGGTCCCATCTTCTGCAGTGCGAAGCCGACCAGGATCGCTGCGAGCAGGGTGGGCAGTACGGGGATGTCGCCCGGGATGATGCCGAGCAGGAAGTCCACGGTGCTGTCAGTGGCGGCCTTCTTGTTGGGATCGTACGGCGTAAGCTTGAGTCCCTCGCCGGGGTGGATCAGGTTGCCCACCACCAGGCCGATGGCCAGGGCGAACGTGGACATGACCACGAAGTAGCCCAGCGCCAGGCCGCCGACCTTGCCCACCGTTGCGGCTTTTGCGATGGAGCCGATGCCCAGCACGATGGTGCAGAAGATCACCGGGGCGATCATCATCTTGATGAGCTTGATGAACCCGTCGCCGAGGGGCTTGAGGGATTTGCCGACCTCAGGGAACAGCAGGCCCACCAGGGCGCCCAGGATGACGGCGGCGATAACGGCGATGTAGAGGTAATGCGACTTGTCGAGGCCTTTGCGCCGCGGCGCCGCGGTGTCCAGGGACTCTCCCCGTTGAGAAGCCATGATGTGTCTCCTTTGGATAATCTGATAGACGCTGCGGCACAGTCACTGGGCTCACACGTCCTGCGGTGTGATATCCATCATTGGCCACACCGTGATCCAGCTCACCGTTGCGTTCATATTGGTCGCGGTCCAGGTGCTGGGTGACCCAGCCAGGCGCCAGGAGACGGAGGGAAAGGTACTGATGATCCACCGCTGGAGTATCGCCCGCCGGCTCTTCGTGGCGAACCTGTTGATTGTGGTGTCCTTCATCGCCGTGGTGGGAACGGCGGCCTACGTGGACGCCCGGGACCGGACATACAGCGAAGCCGGCCTGCGGATGACCGGCATCGCCACCTCGATCGCGTCCAACCCGCTGGTGCTGCAGGCCGCCGGGACCCGGGACCCGTCGTCGATGCTGCAGCCCTATGCCCTCGACGTCATGGAGGAAGCCCACGTCGATTTCATCACCATCATGGCCCCGGACCGGACCCGCTGGACCCACCCCCGGAACGAGGAGCTGGGCAAGCCGTACATCGGGTCCATCGACGCGGCGCTGCGGGGCGAGACCTTCACCGAGGTCACCTCCGGCACGCTGGGACCCTCCGTGCGCACCATCGTTCCGGTGAAGGACGACGCCGGTACGGTCCGTGCGCTGGTAGCCGCCGGGGTCACGGTGGGCACCGTCGACGTCGCCTTCGCGGCGCGCCTTCCGGCCCTTGCCGCCATCGGACTCGCATTGCTGGTGGGCGGCTCGCTGGCCTCATGGCTCCTGGGCAGGTACCTCCGGCGCGTCACGCGCGGCTGGGGGCCCGAGCAGCTCTCCCAGCTGTTCGCCTACTACGAATCCGTGCTTCACTCTGTCCGCGAGGGCCTGATCCTGATCGATACCCGGGGACGGGTGGTGATGTACAACGACCAGGCCGCAGAGCTGCTCGGCCTTGCCCAGACCGGCAGCAGCGACCCCACCCGGCCGCCATCACTGTCCGACCTTCCGCTCGACGAGGGACTCCGCGGCCTTTTCGAATCCGGACGCCCGGCCAGTGACGAGATTGTCCTCACCGGGTCCCGGGTCCTGGTAGTGAACCAGGGCCCTGCCAAGGGGCCGGAGGCATTCGGCCCCCGGGGCAGGACGCCCGTATACGGTACGGTGGCCACCCTCCGGGACCGGACGGAGATTGAGGCGCTGGGCAATGAGCTGGAAACCATGCGCACCCTTTCCGATGCCCTGAGGGCACAAACCCACGAACATGCCAACCGGCTGCACACCATGGTGTCGCTGCTGGAGCTGGGACGGACCCAGGAGGCACTGGATTTCGCCACGAAGGACCTGGAGTTGAGCCAGCAACTCACCGATGACATGGTCAGCTCGGTGGACGAACCGGTCCTTGGCGCGCTGGTGATGGGGAAGGCGGCTGAAGCGCATGAGCGCGGAGTGCACCTGGAAGTCACCGCCCTCGGTTCGGGCACGTCGGCAGGGATCGCAGTGCAGGACCTGGTCACGGTCCTCGGAAACCTGCTGGACAACGCCATCGATGCCGCGGCCGACGCTCCCCCGCCGCGCCGGGTTGAGCTGACGGTAGAGTCTGACGAGGAAGGGCTGGATATCGCAGTCCATGACTCAGGAGCCGGCATTGACCCGGTATCTGCGGAGAACATGTTCCGGCATGGTTTCAGCACCAAACCCGCCGGCCCCGGCGGGCGTGGCATAGGCCTGGCCTTGGTCCGCCAGGCAGTGCAGCGCCTGGGCGGCTCGCTGGTCATCAACGGGCGCCGGGGTGCCAAGTTCGAGGTGTTCCTGCCCGCGGCGGTGGTGCCGGACCCGGCCGCGCCCGGAAATCCACCGGGCGCCCGGAAGAGAAACACCGGAGCGGCTGCCGGGACAGACGCTGCCGGAAAGGGAGCATAAAGCGTGACAAACATTCGCGTCCTCGTCGTGGAGGACGAAGCCATCGCCTCGGCCGCCCACGCGGCCTACGTTGGACGGCTGCCGGGGTTTGAGCTGGCGGGCACGGCGCCCGACGGGCAATCGGCGCTGCGGCTGCTGGGAGATTTCGCGGCCTCCGGCAGCCCCGTGGAACTCGTCCTGCTGGATATGAACCTCCCGGACCTGCACGGGCTGGACATTGCCCGCCGCATGCGGGCGGCCGGCCTGCTCGCGGACATCATCGCCATCACCGCCGTCCGGGAGCTCGCCGTCGTGCGCAGCGCCGTAGCCATCGGCGTGGTGCAGTACCTCATTAAGCCGTTCACTTTCGCCACGTTCTCGGACAAGCTCGAGAGTTACCGCCAGTTCCGCCAGCAACTGGCGGACGGCACGGGTGCGGCAGGAAAGGCCGGCGCCTCCCAGAGTGAAGTGGACCAGGCTTTCGCGAGCCTGCGGGCGCCGTCCGAGCTTCCCCTCCCCAAAGGGCTGTCCACTTCCACTCTGGAATCCGTCAAGGACTTCCTCAAGGCACAGCGGAATGCAGTGTCCGCCACCGAGGTCATGGATGCGCTGGGGATGTCCCGCGTCACGGCGCGCCGGTACCTTGAGTACCTGGCCGATGCCGGAACTGTGCAGCGGACGGCCAGGTACGGGACGCCGGGCCGTCCGGAGAACGAGTACCGCTGGAGCGGGCGCTGAGAAGGTCCCGGTCAGTGCTGCAGTGGTCCTGGTCCCGGGATTTCAGGCCGCAGTGTTCCGATGAGCTGTTCGATAACCCCAACGTCTTCGATCGTGGAGGGAACGGTGTATTCCACACCGTCGGCAATCTGCCGCATCGTCTTGCGGAGGATCTTCCCTGACCGCGTCTTGGGCAGCGCATCCACCACCGTGACGTGCTTGAAGTCCGCGACGGCACCGATGTCGCGCCGGACCATCGCCACCAGCTCGGCAGCCAACACGTCGTCCTGGATGTCGACGCCGGACTTGAGGACGACGTAGCCGCTGGGACGCTGTCCTTTGAGCGGATCAGCAAGGCCGATGACCGCGCATTCGGCCACCGCGGGGTGCTGGCCGATCACCTGCTCCATCGCTCCGGTGGAGAGGCGGTGGCCGGCGACGTTGATGATGTCATCGGTCCGCCCCATGACGAAGACGTACCCGTCACTGTCCCGGTAGCCGGAGTCTCCGGTGGCGTAACAGCCTTCGAAGGCCTGCAGGTAGGACGAGACGAACCGTTCGTCGTTTCCCCAGAGGGTGGTCAGCGTCCCGGGCGGCAGCGGCAGTCCCAGCACGATGTTCCCTTCAACCTCCGGCTCCACTTCCTCTCCCAGTCCATCAACGATGGCCAGCCTGAAGCCGGGCATGGGGACGCTGGGAGAACCTGCCTTGATGGGCAGTTCCTCCAGTCCGCGCGGATTGGCGCAGATGGCCCATCCTGTTTCCGTTTGCCACCAGTGGTCCACCACCGGGATTCCCAGTGACCGGGAAGCCCAATGGAAGGTATCGGTGTCCAGCCGCTCCCCCGCCGTGAACAGGGTACGCAGGCTAGAGATGTCGTAGTCCCGCAGCAGTGCCGCTTCAGGGTCCGCCTTCCTGATGGCGCGCAATGCCGTGGGAGCGGTGAAGAGGACGCTGACCCGGTGGTCGCTGACCACCCGCCAGAAGGCGCCGGCGTCAGGGGTTCCCACGGGTTTTCCCTCATACAGCACACTGGTGGCCCCTGCCAGCAGCGGACCGTAAACGATGTAGGAGTGCCCCACTACCCATCCAACGTCCGACGCGGTCCACATGACGTCGCCCGGGCCGGCACCGTAGATGTTCCTGAGCGTCCAGTCCAGCGCGACGGCATGCCCGCCGTTGTCGCGCACTACGCCTTTGGGCGTCCCGGTGGTGCCCGAGGTGTACAGGATGTAGAGCGGGTCGGTGGCGGCCACATCGACGGGAGAGGCAGGCTCGGCGCCGGCCATCTCCGCATCCCAATCCAGCCATCCGTAGTCAGCCGCCCGGGCCGCGAAGCCGTCCCTGGCCTTGGCAATGATGGGGAGGCCGGGCAGGTCCGCCAAGGTAAGCGCCTCCGCAACAGCGGGAAGGTACTCGATCCGGCGGGACGGCTCAAGGCCGCCGGAGGCCGTTACCACCACGGCCGGCTTGGCGTCGCGTATCCGGGCAGCAAGTTCCTTGGGAGCGAATCCGCCGAAGACCACTGAATGCACAGCGCCGAGCCGCGCCGACGCGAGCATGGCGATGACTGCTTCGGGAATCATCGGCATGTAGATCACTACGCGATCGCCCTTGCCGACGCCCCGGTTCCGCAGGACGCCGGCAAAGTCCGCCACGAGCCCGGTCAGTTCCGCATAGGTGAAACGGCGTTGGGTGCCGAGCATTGCCGAATCGTAGATCAGGGCGTCCTGGTTCCCCCTGCCTGCCTCCACGTGGCGGTCCAGCGCGTTGTAGGAGGTGTTCAGGACGCCGTCGGGGAACCAGCCGTACAGCGGTGCCCGGCTTGCGTCCAGTGCTTGGAGGGGCGGCGTGGACCACTCCAGCCTCGACGCGGCTCCAAGCCAAAATGCGGCCGGGTCGGCAAGGCTCTGATCGTACGATTCCCGATAGCTGTCAACCATGAAAGTGCATCCCGTCCACGACGTTGTGTTGCGGCAATGCTAGCCAAGGTCCAGCCTCCTAACAAGGGTTATGTATACAGAACTAGACTTTTTGAGCCAGGAGGATCGAATCTGCTGGATATTTTTTGTGTTCTGTATACACTGAAGGGGTTCAGTTACCGAAGGAGTTACCGATGCGCGCCAGCGACAGGGCCTATGCCGCCCTCCGGGACGACATCACCGAATGGCGGCTGCTTCCCGGTACGGTCCTGGGCGAAGTCGAGCAGTCCGAACGCCTTGGCGTCTCGCGCACACCGCTTCGGGAGGCGCTGGGCCGGCTTACCGCGGAAGGGCTGACGACGACGGCGGGCGGCCGCGGCGTCGTCGTCACCGACGTTTCGCTCGACGACATCGACGAACTCTTCGAACTCCGAGAGACGCTCGAATGCAAGGCCGCTGCGTTGGCTGCAGAACGTGGGGATGCTGCCGTCTTCCTCGAACTGCAGAAGGAACTGCTTGAGGCGCCGGCGCTCATTGACGGCAGCGACCCCGGACGGCACGCGTATTACGGCCTGGCCGGCCGCCTCGACGCCGCCATCGATGAGGCGGTGGCCAACGCCTACCTCATCCAGGCCATGCGGGCTCTCCGGGTGCATCTGGTCCGTGTCCGCAGGCTCGCTGCCGACGACGCTGAACGGCTCACCGCCGCGGCGGCTGAACATGCTGCCATCGCGGAAGCCATTGCTTCCCGCAACCCCAGACTGGCTGAAGCAGCCACTACCCTCCATCTCCACCGCAGCCTGACACACGTCAAAAATACGCACACACCTCATCACAGGGAGAACCATGGTTAAGCAACACCACGTCCGCGTCTACAAGAGCGAAGAGAACCTGGCCCGGGAAGAGCAGCTGGCCCACAAGATCGCCGCCGTGGCCGCGGATCCCGTGGCGGTGGTGCCGGAGGTGACCGAGATGGTCATCAACCGCATCATCGATAACGCTTCAGTGGCCATCGCATCGCTGAACCGGGCGCCGATTGTCGCCGCCCGCGCGCAGGCACTCACCCATGCGCCAAGCTCCGGGGGCAAGGGTGCCAAGGTGTTTGGCATCGGCGAGCGCGTCTCCCCCGAGTGGGCTGCCTGGGCCAACGGCGTGGCCGTCCGCGAACTCGATTACCACGACACGTTCCTGGCCGCGGACTACTCCCACCCCGGTGACAACATCCCGCCCATCCTGGCCGTCGCGCAGCACACGGGTTCCAGCGGCGCCGACCTGATCAGGGGCATCGCCGCCGGCTACGAGATCCAGGTGAACCTGGTGAAGGCAATCTGCCTGCACAAGCACAAGATCGACCATGTGGCCCACCTCGGCCCCTCGGCAGCGGCGGGCATCGGCACGCTGCTGGGCCTCGACATCGAGACGATTTTCCAGTCCGTGGGCCAGGCGCTGCACACCACCACCGCCACCCGCCAGTCGCGCAAGGGTGAGATTTCCACGTGGAAAGCCCATGCGCCCGCGTTCGCCGGGAAGATGGCAGTTGAGGCGGCCGACCGTGCCATGCGCGGACAGACCTCCCCGGTGCCGATCTACGAAGGCGAAGACGGCGTGATCGCCTGGATGCTGGACGGCCCGGACGCCTCCTACGAGGTTCCCCTCCCCACCCCGGGAGAAGCCAAGCGCGCCATCCTGGATACGTACACCAAGGAGCACTCGGCTGAGTACCAGGCCCAGGCATGGATCGACCTGGCCCGCAAGCTGCACCGCGAACACCCCGGGGTCACCGATCCCGCCAACGTGGCGTCGGTCCTGATCAGGACCAGCCACCACACGCACTACGTGATCGGTTCCGGCGCCAACGACCCCCAGAAGTACAGCCCCACCGCCAGCCGGGAAACCCTGGACCACTCCATCCCGTACATTTTCACCGTGGCACTCCAGGACGGTTCCTGGCACCACGTGGACTCTTACGCCCCCGAGCGCGCGGCCCGCCAGGACACTGTTGAACTGTGGCAGAAGGTGACCACTGAGGAAGACCCGGAGTGGACCCGCCGCTACCACTCCCTGGACATCAGTGAGAAAGCCTTTGGCGGGTCTGTGGAGATCACCCTCGCTGACGGCACGGTGGTCACCGACCAGATTGCCGTGGCGGACGCCCACCCGCTGGGTGCACGGCCGTTCGCCCGGGAGCAGTACGTCAACAAGTTCCGCACCCTCGCGGCCGGGCTCGTGGAGGAGGCCGAGATCGAAAGGTTCCTCGCCGCCGTCGAACGCCTCCCGGAACTGGCCCCGGGCGAACTGGACCAGCTGAACATCACTGCCGCCCCCGGCGTCATCGACCTCGGCGCGGCACCGAAGGGACTGTTCTGATGCTGTATTCGAAGACCACCCCGGAACAGAAGCGGACCGCACTGCGCGGGATGCTCGCCTCCGGCACCATCCAGCAGTTCCCGGGAGCGTTCAACCCCCTGTCGGCACGGCTGATTGAGGAGAAGGGCTTCGCGGGGGTTTACATCTCCGGCGCCGTCCTTGCCAACGACCTTGGCCTGCCGGACATCGGGCTGACCACCCTCACCGAAGTGGCCACCCGCGCCGGGCAAATCGCCCGCATGACCGACCTGCCCGCCATCGTGGACGCTGACACCGGCTTTGGCGAACCCATGAACGTTGCCCGCAGCATCCAGGAACTCGAGAACGCCGGCCTGGCGGGCTGCCACATCGAAGACCAGTTCAACCCCAAACGGTGCGGCCACCTGGACGGCAAGAACGTTGTGGACCTGGACACGGCCGCCAAGCGCATCCGGGCCGCCGCCGACGCCCGGCGCGACCCCAACTTCCTCATCATGGCCCGCACCGATATCCGTGCCGTGGAAGGACTCGAAGCCGCCCAGGACCGCGCCCGGGCACTGGTGGACGCCGGTGCGGACGCCATCTTCCCGGAGGCCATGAAGGATCTGTCAGAGTTCCAGGCCATCCGGGACGCCGTGGATGTGCCGATCCTTGCCAACATGACAGAGTTCGGGAAGAGCGACCTGTTCACGGTGGACCAGCTGCAGTCTGTAGGCGTGAACATGGTGATTTACCCGGTAACCCTGCTGCGCATTGCCATGGGAGCTGCAGAGCGTACGCTGGAAACGATCAAGGCAACAGGATCACAGGAAGCACAGGTGGAGAACATGCTCACCCGTGCGCGTCTCTATGACCTCGTGGACTACGAGGCGTACAACCGCTTCGATACCGGCGTTTTCAACTTCCAGATTCCCGGCGTCCGGTAGGACAAGGGATCCCCGCAAGAACGAAGGAGTTCAACATGGCTGATGAAGATATCAAAAAGGGCCTCGCCGGCGTCGTGGTGGACTACACCGCCGTCTCCAAGGTCAACCCGGACACGAACTCCCTGCTGTACCGCGGCTACCCCGTCCAGGAACTGGCCGCCAGATGCAGCTTCGAGGAAGTGGCCTACCTGCTGTGGAACGGTGAGCTGCCTGCCGAAGGGGAGCTGGCGGAGTTCACGGCGAGGGAGCGCGCCGGGAGGGCGCTTGACCCGGTGGTCAAGCAGGTCATCGACGCCTTACCGGCAACGTCCCACCCGATGGATGTCTGCAGGACTGCGGCTTCCGTGATGGGTGCCCGACACCCGCAGGCAGAGGACTCCTCACGCGAGGCCAACATGGCCAAAGCCGTGGACCTGTTCGCTGCCATGCCGGCCGTAGTGGCCTACGACCAGCGCCGCCGCCACGGCCAGGACCTGATGGAACCGCGTGAGGACCTGGGCTATTCGGCCAATTTCCTATGGATGACCTTCGGCGAGGAACAGGTGCCCGAGGTGGTGGAGGCCTTCAACGTCTCGATGATTCTCTACGCTGAGCACTCCTTCAATGCCTCAACCTTCACAGCACGCGTCATCACCTCCACGCTGTCCGACCTGCATTCGGCGGTTACAGGAGCCATTGGAGCCCTGAAGGGTCCGCTGCACGGCGGGGCGAACGAGGCCGTGATGCACACCTTCGACGAAATCGGCATCCGGCAGGAAGAGTCCCTCGAGGAAGCGGCAGCCCGGGCGAAGGCCTGGATGGAGGACGCCCTGGCGAACAAGAAGAAGGTCATGGGCTTCGGCCACCGCGTCTACAAGCACGGCGATTCCCGCGTGCCCACCATGAAGGCCGCCCTGGACAAGATGATTGCCCACTACGGCCGCCCTGAGCTGCTGGGTCTGTACAACGGCTTGGAAACGGCGATGGACGAGGCCAAGGCCATCAAGCCGAACCTCGACTACCCGGCCGGGCCCACCTACCACCTGATGGGCTTCGACACCCCCACGTTCACTCCCCTGTTCGTGGCCAGCCGCATCACCGGCTGGACCGCGCACATCATGGAACAGCTGGACTCCAACTCGCTGATCCGCCCGCTGAGTGAGTACATCGGTCCGGAAGAGCGGCACCTGCCCTAGCGTTTGGACAGGAAGTACGACGGCGGTGCGGCACCCGGGTGCCGCACCGCCGTCGGGCGTTAAGGCCTGGGGAGGATTGTCAGGGCCTGCAGCCTAGGGAAGGACGCTGCGGGACGAGGCGACGGATTCGTTGTCGGCGTCCATGGTGACCACGACATTGACCGTGCCGCCTTCGAGCACCACGGGCAGCCAGTGGTCAGCGTCCTGCCACATCCGGTCCACCGGCAGGGCATCCACCCGGAACCACTCGGGCAGGATCTCGTCGCTGGGCTGCGGGTCACCGGTCCACGTGCGGGCCGTGAAAAGAGTAGTCTTCATGTCCCACTCCGGCCTGGCGGGAAAGACGAAGTGCACGGCTCCCGCATCCGCCAGGTCCCCCTGCTGCAACACCACCCCCGTTTCCTCCAGGACTTCCCGGATAACGGCCTGGACGCTGGTCTCCCCCGCCTCCACGTGCCCGCCGATGCCCACGATCTTGCCCCTGCCGAAACCGGTCTGCTTCAGGCCCAGGAGCACTTGTGGGCCGTCGGCACCGTCGCGGAGCAGGAAGCAGAGGGTCACATCGGCTGCAGTCATTTTCCCAGCCTAGCGGGGCCCTCCGTGCGGGCAGCCCGCGGCACGTGGACTGAGGCCGCATGGCCGCCAGCGCGTTGCTACAGTGAGGCCCATGAGCATGGCCGGAGAGGAACTCCCCGCCCCCAAACCCAAGTCCGCTGCCACCGGACAAACTGGGTGGCACCCGCCGGCATGGCTGGTCAGGAATCCGCTGCACGCCGGCTGGATCTGGACCGGTTCCTGGGCGGCGCTGATCGTCGCCGACGAGTTCCTGGATTTTGCCGGCTGGGCCTGGTACGCCTTCGTAGGAATGGCAGCCCTGCCCACCCTCGGCTGCACGGTAGCCCTCCTGCACGCCACCCCGCGACGCTACCTGCGGCCGGCGAAGGAGTCCGTGCTCTCGCACTTTTTCGTCCGGTTCCTGGCCCTGACGGCCGCCTTCCTCGTCTGGGGCATTTCCGTGGTGGCCAGCGCTTCGGTGTCCACCACCGTCCAGGCGCTGGCCGGGGACTCGGAACGCGCTGTCACGTCACTGGGCCTGAACCTCCTGGTCGCCGCTGTCCCCCTGGTGGTCTCCGTGCTGTGGATGGCGCTGATTGTCCGCTGCGCCTGGTTCCTGCGCAGGCTCCGCGGCTGGCACCAGGTGCCGTCCAGGGATTCCCGGCTGCCGAAGAAGTTCCTGCGCGCTTCTCCCGACCTCCGGCGCGTGGTGGTGGGGCTCGCTCATCCGGGCCTGCTCCTGGTGGCCGGACTCGGCACCTCCATCCTGGCCCTGCTGCTCGGCGCCGGGGAGCTCACCATCGACCTGGACTAGCCGGCGTGCCCGGATGCCTGCCGGGCAGGATCAGCCCAGGGCCCTGGGGTGCGCGGCTGCGTAAACCTCGCGGAGAGTATCGGCCGTCACCAGCGTGTACACCTGGGTGGTGGTCACCGAGGCGTGGCCCAGGAGTTCCTGGACAACCCGCACATCCGCGCCGCCCTCGAGGAGGTGGGTGGCGAAGGAGTGCCTCAGCGTGTGCGGGGAAACGTCGCGGGTGATGTTGGCCTTTTCTGCGGCCACCTTCAGGATGGTCCAGGCGCTCTGGCGGCTGATCCTGCCGCCGCGGGCGTTGAGGAACAGCGCCGGCGTCCCCTTGCCCTTGGCGGCCAGCAGCGGCCGACCGCGCACAAGGTACGCCTCCAGTGCCCTGGCACCATACGACCCCAGGGGCACCAACCGCTCCTTGGAGCCCTTCCCGAAAAGCCGGACGATGGCCGGTCCCTGTTCGGTGCCGTCGCCTGCCAGCGAAATGTCGTCAACGTCCAGCCCCACGGCTTCGCTGATCCTGGCTCCCGTTGAGTAGAGGAATTCCAGCAGTGCCCGGTCCCGCAGGCCGGTGGCAGTATTGGTTCCTGCCGCTTCCAGGATCCTGGTGACCTCGTCCACGCTGATGGCTTTGGGCAGCCGCTTGCCCGCCATTGGCGGATGGACTTCGCTGGCCGGGTCCGTCGCGGTAAGCCCTTCCAGGGCCCAGAACTTATGCAGGCCCCGGACGGCCACCACGGTCCTGGCGGCAGACCGCACCCCGAGGGCTGAACCGCCGTCGGATCCGTCCGAGAGGGCGCGCAGGAAACCCGTCACGTGGTGCCTGGTGATGTCCCCGGGTTGCTGGCAGCCGGCACCGGCCAGGTACCGGGAATAACGGGCGAGGTCCCTGCGGTAGGCGGCCAGGGTGTTGGCCGCCAGCCCACGTTCAACACCCATGTGCTGCAGGTAATCGGTAACGCCACGGTCAATCCTCGTGGGTGCGGCGGCGGCCGTCCGGGGTTCTGGTGCTTTGGGCTCCGGTGCTTCGGGCTCCGGTGCTTCGGCCACCGTGGTTTCCGCCGGCGGCGCCATCCCGGCGGACGGACCCGGACCCATCAGCGCTGGCTGGGGTGGGCGGGCCAGGGTGCGTCGGCGGGGCGGAGCCCGGCGTACCCGTCGGCCCGGGCGGCCGCTGCCGCGAGGATCCCGACGACGGCCGACGGGTTGTGCAGCCGGCCCGCCAGGACGGACGCGACGGCCTCGTCCAGGCTGATCCAGTGGAATTCGATCTCGGCTTCCTCGTCCGTCCGCTCGTGCCGCTCGGCGTGAGGTACTTCGGTGAGGTCCCGGGCAAGGTAGATGCGGATGGCCTCGCTGGAGGATCCGGGCGAGTTGAAGACATCTGCCAGGACGTTCCACGTTCCTGCGGCCAGGTCCGCTTCCTCGGCGAGTTCGCGGGCAGCGCCCACTACAAAGTCTTCGCCCTCAACGTCCAGCAGGCCCGCAGGGACCTCCCAGAGGTCCATTCCCACGGGGTGCCGGTACTGCTTGAGCAGCAGGATTTCGCCCTGGGCGTTCATGGGCAGGACGGCCACGGCACCGGGGTGGTCGATGTAGTCGCGGGTGAGGGCGTCGCCGGTGTCCTGGAGCTGGAAGGTGTCGCTGACGACGTCCCAGATCCGGCCCTCGTAAACCTTCTCGGTACGCAAAAGACGGCGTGGGCTCGGTGCATCCGAAACCTGCCTGGCTGCAGGGGTGGTTTCAGGTGTACCGGGCATCACGCCGTCCTTTGTTCTGTTGGCTCTACTTAGCCGCTACCGTACCGGACTCCGGAGCACCGGCGGTTACGGCTGCTGCCGTGTCGGCGATACCGCCCTGGTGGTCCAGGGCGGCCCTGACCAGTCCGGCGAACAGCGGGTGCGGACGGGTGGGGCGTGAACTCAGTTCCGGGTGCGCCTGGGTGGCCACGTAGTACGGGTGGACCTCGGCCGGAAGTTCGACGAACTCCACGAGCTTGCCGTCCGGTGAGGTACCGGAGAAGACAAGTCCCTCGGCGGCGATCTGGTCGCGGTATTTGTTGTTGACCTCGTAGCGGTGGCGGTGGCGTTCGCTGACGGTGGTCTTGCCGTAGGTTCCGGCAATGACCGAGCCTTCGTCGAGCTTGGCTTCATACAGGCCCAGGCGCATGGTGCCGCCCAGGTCTCCGCCGCCCTCGACGAACTCCAGCTGCTCTTCCATGGTGGCGATGACCGGGTACTTGGAGTCCGGCTCAAACTCGCTGGAGGATGCGCCTTCCAGGCCGACGACGTTGCGGGCGTACTCGATGACCATGCACTGCAGGCCGAGGCACAGGCCGAGTACCGGGAGCTTGGTTTCGCGGGCGAACTTCAGGGCGCCCAGCTTGCCTTCGAGGCCGCGGATGCCGAAGCCACCCGGGACGCAGATGGCGTCGACGCCGTCGAGCGCCTTGACCGCGCCTTCACGGGTTTCACATTCATCCGAGGGGACCCAGCGGATCTTGACCTTGGTTTCGTTGGCAAAGCCGCCGGCGCGCAGGGCTTCGGTGACCGACAGGTAGGCGTCCGGCAGGTCGATGTACTTGCCCACCAGGGCGATCTCGACGTGGTGCCGCGGGTTGTGCACGGCTTCCAGCAGACGGTCCCAGCTGGTCCAGTCGACGTCCTTGAACGGCAGGTCCAAGGCACGGACGATGTAGGAGTCCAGGCCCTGGGTGTGCAGGGTCTTGGGGATGTCGTAGATGCTGGGCGCATCCGGGCAGCCAATGACGGCTTCCAGGTCAACGTCGCACATGCGGCCGATCTTGGCGCGCATGGCTTCGGGAATCTCGCGGTCTGAGCGGATCACGATGGCTTCGGGCTGGATGCCGATGGAACGCAGCGCCGCTACCGAGTGCTGGGTGGGCTTGGTCTTCAGTTCCTGGGACGGTCCGATGTACGGGACCAGGGACACGTGGACGAAGAAGACGTTGCCGCGGCCCACGTCCTGGCGGACCTGGCGGGCCGATTCGAGGAACGGCTGGGATTCGATGTCGCCAACGGTGCCGCCGATTTCGGTGATGATGACGTCCGGAGCGTTTTTGCCTTCGGCAGGGAGGCGCATCCGGCGCTTGATTTCATCGGTGATGTGCGGGATGACCTGGACGGTATCGCCGAGGTACTCGCCGCGGCGCTCCTTGGCGATAACCGTGGAGTACACCTGTCCGGTGGTGACGTTCGCTGAGCCCTCGAGGTTTTCGTCGAGGAAACGCTCGTAGTGCCCGATGTCCAGGTCCGTCTCGGCGCCGTCGTCGGTGACGAAGACTTCGCCGTGCTGGAAGGGGTTCATCGTGCCCGGATCCACGTTCAGGTAGGGATCGAGCTTCTGCATTGTCACAGACAGGCCGCGCGCCCGCAGCAGGTGGCCGAGGCTCGAAGCCGTCAGCCCCTTACCAAGCGAGGACGCCACACCACCGGTAACGAAGATGTGCTTGGTCGTCTTGGATGAGCCCGGGAACCGGGAATTTACACGGGAATTTGATCGCTGCACCACGGAATTCGAGCCTATCATCAATTGAGCCTTCCACGGATCGTCCGGACTGTTCCCCAAATGCTCCAGTGTGCAGTCCAGCGCACCTCCCGGGCAAGGGCCCGGGGCCCTCGCCCGGCCTCAAAGCCTGCAGGCGCGAAAGTCCCCTCAGCCGCGCTGCGGCAGGAGTTTGGCGTCGTCAAGCAGCTCCTGGGCGTGCGCCCGGGCTGACTCGGAGTCCTCCTGGCCGGCCAGCATCCGGGCCAGTTCCCGGACCCGTTCCGTCCCGTCGAGGAGGCGCACATCACTGGACGTGAACCCGGTGGCGGTGCCGCCGTCGGCCCCCCGGACTGAGGTCTTGGTCACGGTGATGTGCTGGTCCGCGAAGGCCGCCACCTGCGGCAGGTGCGTTACCACCAGCACCTGGACGTGGCGGGCCAGCATGGCGAGGCGGCGGCCGATCTCGACGGCGGCGCGTCCGCCCACCCCGGCGTCCACCTCGTCGAAGACGAACGTGGGAACGGGGTCCACGGCGGCGAGCACCACCTCGATGGCCAGCATCACGCGCGAGAGCTCGCCTCCCGATGCGCCCTTGCCCAGCGGCCGGGCCGGGGCACCGGAATGCGGCTGCAGCAGGAACGCGATGTCGTCGGCTCCGTGCGGTCCCAGCTGCCCCGTCGGCTCAAGGTTGATCACCAGCGTGGCATCCGCCATGGCCAGTGCCTTGAGCTCGGCGCTGACCCGGGCTGAGAGGTCCTTGGCGGCCTTGGCACGGACCTTGCTGATGGCGGCCGCCTGCTTGGTGAGGTCGGCCTCCGCGCGCGCCACTTCGGCGTCCAGGGACTCAATCCGCGAGGAGTCATCCTGCAGTTCGTCGTGGCGCGCCCGGGCGTTCTCCGCCCATTCGAGCACTTCGTCGATGGTGGGCGCGTACTTCCGCACCAGCTTCGCCAGGGCACCGCGCCGGTCCTCGATTTCGGCAAGCCGCTCAGGGCCTTCCGTGTCGAGTCCCGCCTGGTAGCTGGCCAAGTCCGTGGCGATGTCGTTGAGCAGGAAGCCCACTTCCGCCAGCCGGGCCGCGGCCGAGCCGAGCTCGGCGTCGTGTTCCGCCACCTGTTCGAGCGTGCGCTTGGCCGCGTCCACCAGGGTGGTGGCATCGCCCGCTTCGCCGAAGTCCTCCGCGATCAGGGCCTGGTACGCGGTGCTGGCCGCGATCCGCAGCTCCTCGACGTTGGCCAGTTTCACGGCCTCGGCCTTCAGCTGCCCGTCCTCCCCCGGCTGCGGATCCACTTCGTCGATCTCTGCCAGGGCAGTCTGCAGGGACTCGGCTTCGCGGAGCCTGTCCCGGGCGGCACTGCGCAGGCTGTCCAGCTCTGCCTGGCTGGCCTTCCAGTGGCTGTAAAGCTCCTGATAGGCGCTCAGCGGCCCGGCCAGCGTTTCCCCGGCAAACTTGTCCAGCGCACCACGCTGGGCTGCAGCTCCCTTGAGCCGGATCTGGTCGGTCTGCCCGTGGACCACCACCAGGGTCTCGCCGATCTCGGCCAGGACACCCACAGGGGCCGCGCGGCCGCCCAGGAATGCGCGGCTGCGTCCATCGGCACCGAGGCGGCGTGCCAGGATCAGTTCCGCGCCGCCGTCGAACTCTTCAGTTTCGGCGCCCGCCTCAAGCGCGCGGGCCACGGCGGGGTGCCCGGCGTCGAGCTTCAGGACAGCTTCAGCGGTGGCACTCTTGGCGCCGCTGCGGACAGCGCCCGCATCCGAGCGCGCGCCGAGCAGCAGGCCGACGGCGGTAACCACCATGGTCTTGCCGGCACCGGTTTCGCCGGTCACCACGCTGAGGCCGGGGCCCAGCGGCAGGGTTGCGTCGGTAATGACGCCCAGATCGCGGATTCTCAGTTCTTCAAGCATGCTTTCACTCCGCAGTCGACGGATCAGGTCCGGCTTCGGGACGGCCGGCCTGCGGCTCTTGGTTGTGCGGCACCTGCAACGGCTGCATGGGCCGGGGCGTGCGGACCACGGGAATGGGCCCCGTATGGACCGCACTGGACTTGGGCACCGGCCCGCGCCAACCGTGGATGGGAAGCTCGAACTTGCGGACCAGCCGCGCCGAGAAGGGCGTCTGGTGCGTACGGGCCAGCCGAACGGGGGTCGCCGACTTGGTGACTTCCACCCGGGCGCCCGGCGGAAGGTCCACGGACCGGCGGCCATCGCACCACAGGACGCCCTGGGCCTCCGTGCGCCCCAGGACCTCGACGGCGAGCTTTGACCGGGGCGAAACCACCAGGGGCTTGGCGAACAGGGCGTGGGCGCTGATGGGGACGATGACCAGCGCCTCCACCTCCGGCCAGACCACCGGACCGCCGGCAGAGAACGCATAGGCGGTAGACCCCGTGGGGGTGGCCATCACGATGCCGTCCGAACCGAAGGAGGTCAGCGGGCGTTCGTCCACTTCCGTGACCACCTCAAGCATCCGTTCCCGGTTGGCTTTCTCGATGGCGGCCTCATTCAGTGCCCAGGTGTGCCAGATCTTCTGGCCCCGGACCCATACCTGGACATCGATGGTCATCCGCTCTTCCACGGTGTAGTCGCGGCTCGCGATCCATTCCACCGTCTGCGCCAGGTCGGCACGCTCACTCTCGGCCAGGAAGCCCACATGGCCGAGGTTGACCCCCAGCAGCGGGACGTCCACTTCGCGGACCAGCTCGGCTGCGCGCAGGATGGTGCCGTCACCGCCGAGGACCATCACCAGTTCCACGTCCGGCAGGCTCACATGGTCGTGGAGGACTTCGACGGGCTGGGCAAGGTGCCCGAAGAACCGCTCCATGTCGTCCAGTTCGGACTCCTGCATGACGGGCACAATGCCCGATGCATGCAGGAGCGCACAGGCCTCCCAGGCGGCCTTCAGCGATTCCTCGCGGCCGGTATGGGCAAGGACCAGTACACGCCTGCTCATCAGGTTCCGCTCTCTAGTGTTTCGGCCAGATTTGTCCGAGCAAGGCGGCTGCTGCCGCCTCCCGCTCTTCGATCTTAGGCAAGTCTTGGGTGATCCTGCGTCTTATCCACAGGAAGTATTCGACGTTTCCGTCCTGGCCGGGCAGCGGACTCACCGCCAGCCCGTGCAGGTCCAGCCCGGCGTTGAGCGCTGCCATGGCCACCTTGTGCACCGCGAGCCGCCGTTCCCGTTCCGAGGTGACCACGCCGGTCCTGCCCAGGCGGTCCTTGCCGATCTCGAACTGGGGTTTGACCATGAGTACCAGGTCGCCGCCCGGTTCCGTGCAACCGGCCAAGGCCTGCACCACCAGGGTGAGGGAGATGAAGGAGAGGTCCGCGACGGTCAGCGCGGCCGGGCCGCCGATGTCCTCCGGCAGCATGTACCTGACGTTCATGCCTTCGTGGACAGCGACGCGTGGATCGTCGCGCAGGTGCGGCACCAGTTGGCCATGCCCGACGTCGACAGCCACCACATGTGCCGCGCCCCGCCGGAGCAGGACGTCGGTGAAGCCGCCGGTGGACGCACCGGCGTCCAGGCACCGCTTTCCCTGGGCTGTCACGCCCGGGAAGGCGTCGAGGGCGCCAGCCAGTTTATGGCCGGCACGGCTGGCGTACGTGTCCCGGTCGTCGTGTTCGACGGCGAGATCCCTGGCTTCATCAACCTGCAGTGACGCTTTGGCGAGGACTTTGCCGTCGGAGCTGACCTTGCCTTCGGCGATGAGGGCGGCGGCGTGCGTCCGGGACCTGGCAAGGCCCCGGGCCACCAGGGCCTGGTCGAGGCGTACCGGCATCAGGCCCCGCCGTCCACTGGGCCGGACGCCCGGCTTCCACGGTCCTGGGGCTTGGCGTTCAGGGCGTCCAGCAACTCATCATGAAGCCTGGCGTAGGCCTCTTCATGTTCTTCAACGGGAGTGTCGGGCAGGGTTTCCAACACCGTCAGGGCTCGGGCCACCACGGCGTCCGGGATCGCAGCGGCGTCCAGCCCGGGCCAGTCCCGCGACGGCTGGGCTGATGATTCTTCGGGTCGGGTCAGCTCAGTCATCCGTTCAGTCTAGTGACCGAGCCAGGCCAGCTTGGGGGCCTGAGCCTGTGGTGCGTCCGGCGTCGCGGCCCACCATGCCGCGCAGGCGGCCCGCCATGCGTCAAGGCTGTCCTTGCTGCCAATGACGCCCACGGCACCGTTGGCGACGCGTGCCGTAGCGTCCCCGCAGGTGTACGTGCCGTCGTCGTGCGTCACGTCGGGGTAAGGACTGTACAGCTCGGACAGGGCGCTGATGATGTAATCCGGGCGCTCGGCGGCACGGGCAGCCAGGATCGTTTCCAGGGTGTCGACGCCGGTCAGCACGGCGACCGTGGCAAAGCCGGCATTGTTGCCGCCCAGGATATCTGTGTCCAGCCGGTCGCCCACCACCAGCGGGCGTTCTGCGCCGAGCCGCTTGGCAGCTGAATGGAACAGGGGGGCCTCCGGCTTGCCCGCCACGAGCGGTGTCCGGCCGGTGGCAGCAGTCACCGCGGCCACCAGCGTTCCGTTCCCGGGCGCTATCCCACGTGCCTGCGGGATGGACATGTCCGTGTTCGTAGCCACCCACAGGGCCCCTGCGGACACTACATAGGCAGCTTCGGCCAGGTCCTTCCAGCCAATGCCGGGGTTGAAACCCTGGACCACGGCTACAGGTTCCTCTTCCTGGGCGAAAACCGGGGTGAGGCCCACCAATTCGATTTCGCGGGCCAGTGCGGGACTTCCGGTGATGAGGACTTTCGAGCCCGGTGCCAGGCGCGAAGCCAGCAGGTCAGCGGCCGCCTGTGAGGAGCTGACTACCTGCTCATCCTCTGCGGGCGCCCCGAGTTCCCGCAGGTGGGCTGCCACCTCGGCCGGGGAACGCGAAGCGTTGTTCGTGACGTAACCAAGACCCACGCCCACGCCGGCCAGCTGCTGCAGCGACTCCACGGCACCCGGAATTGCATGCGGGCCGGCATATACCACCCCGTCCAGGTCGGACAGGAGGGCATCAAAGCGGGAAATCAGGGCAATGGCAGTCATTCGGTTCAGTCTTCCCGGCGGTCCTGGTTGGCTGCAGCGTCGTCGCCGGGCTCTTCATTGCCGGCTACTTCGTTGCTGCTGTCTTCGATGTCGGTGGCTTCGCCGTTGGTGTCCAGTTCGTCAGGCTCCACCGAATCCTCGTCCGACTCTGCGTCGTCAGAGGCGAAGTAATCAGCATCCTGGTCGTCGACGTTCTGGTCCACGGCGTCCTGCGCGTCGGCACCTCCTACCGTGCCGTCGTCGGAAGCGGAACCTTCCCGGCCGCCGGCAGCTGCCGAAGCTGATTCGGAGGCCTTGATGGCATGCTCGCGAAGGCGGCGGCGCTCGGCCTCTTCACGGGCTTCTTCTTCTTCATCCCAGCCGAGGTCGATAATGTCAGGCTCTTCATCGACGCCCTGTCCCAGCGCGTTCTCTGCGACGACGGCCTGCTTGTTCCACTTGTCTGCTTCGGCGTCGCGTCCCACGGCGGAGAGCGCGCCGGCGTAGGCGCGGAACAGCCGGGGGCTGTAGGAGAAGGCACGGTTGATGTCCAGCTGCGGAATTTCCAGTTCAGCGACGGCAGCATCGAGTTGGTCCAGATCGGTCCTCGCTCCCGCGGCCACGATAGCAAGTTCCACCTTGCCGGGAGCGTCCAGGTCCTGCGCTTCCTCGGAACGGGCAACATCCAGCGCCCGGTCCGGGCGTCCCAGGCCACGCTCACAGTCGGCCATGACAGGCAGGTGGACGTTGGATCCGCTGATACGCCGGTAGGTGCGGAACTCACGCAGTGCTTCGCCGTAGTGGCCCGCCGCATAGGCAGTCAGGCCGACGGCTTCGCGGACGGCTCCGAGGCGGCCGCCTCGGCGGCTCGCTGCCAAGGCGTGCTGGAAGGCCAGTTCCGGCTCGTCGTCAATAAGGCGGCCGGCCATCACCAGGTGGCGGGCAACCCACTCGGCGCTCTTGGGCTCGAGGGTCTTGATCTGGTGCTGCGTGGCGCGGTCCAGCTCCTTGCCCGTAACGTCCTCATCGATCTCGGGTGAGCGTTCGCGGTCGGGACGGTTGGAGCTGCGGATATCGGCAGCGTTGTGCGTGCGGGCGGGACGCTCTTCCTGGCGGTCCCGGCCGAAGCCACGGCCGGAATCGCCACGGCCTGCTCCGCGATCGGCTCCGCCGCGGGCGGGGCCACGGTCAGAACCGCGGTCAAAGCTGCGGAAGTCCCGGTCCTGGCGGTCGCCGAAGGGCCTGCGGTTCTCGCCACCGCCGAATCCACGGCGGTCCTGATCACCGTCACGACGCGGACGGTCACCAAACGGCTTCCGATCCCGATCACCATACGAACGGTTCTCACGGTCACCGTAAGGCTTCCGTTCACCTCCGCCGCCAAAGCTACGGCGGTCCTGATCACCGTCACGACGCGGACGGTCACCAAACGGCTTACGATCCCGATCACCG
Source organism: Pseudarthrobacter chlorophenolicus (assembly GCF_000962805.1). Taxonomy (GTDB): domain Bacteria; phylum Actinomycetota; class Actinomycetes; order Actinomycetales; family Micrococcaceae; genus Arthrobacter; species Arthrobacter chlorophenolicus_A. The sequence continues at coordinate 80,053 of NZ_JZTW01000020.1, forward strand.
AAAGACTTCCGCTCACCGCCACCGCCAAAGCTACGGCGGTCCTGATCACCGTCACGACGCGGACGGTCACCAAACGGCTTACGATCCCGATCACCATACGAACGGTTCTCACGGTCACCGTAAGGCTTCCGCTCACCGTTGCCGGAAGAGCGATCGTTGCTGTCGCGGTTGCCGCGACCTCGGAAGCCACGGGGGTCGCCGCCCGAGTTGTTGTTTCCCCGGAATGCTCCGCGGTCGTTGCCGCGGTTTCCTCCGCCGTGTTCGGCCATGATGGATTCCTCCTGTTGTGAGCCGACCACTGGCGCAACTGCAGCCGCTCGTATACGTGCTTCGTTATTACGCAACCCGAAACAGAGCGCTTCCAGGTCCGTACATCTCCATCAATTCTAGGGGAGCCCGCAGAATCGGCGGTCCAGAGTTGCCCTCTGCGGCCGCATCGTGTGAATCTTCACACCGGCCCGCATACCCATCGGCCGCAATCCCTGCAACGCGCGCTCGGTTGTGTGGGTTGTTGGGGTGTGTTGCTCTATCAGTTTTGGTTCCTAACAGGGGGTGTTAGGTGCGTTATGTGATGGGGCATCTGTGGGGCGGGGGTTGGTGTGTTAAATGTGGGAGGCCCCAACCATTGCTGGTTGGGGCCTCGACCGAATGTTTGTCCGGCGGTGTCCTACTCTCCCACACCCTCCCGGGTGCAGTACCATCGGCGCTGTGGGTCTTAGCTTCCGGGTTCGGAATGGGACCGGGCGTTTCCCCCACGCTATGACCGCCGTAACCCT
>NZ_JZTW01000021.1 GCF_000962805.1 Pseudarthrobacter chlorophenolicus
GGCGCTGTATGCGCCGTCGTCGGCCCTTCCTTTGCTGCGTGGGGCTAAAGCTGTGGCTTAGTTGAGGTAGCCGTTCGGGTTCAGGACATACTTCGTGGCTGCTCCGGCGTCGAACTCTGCGTAACCCCGGGGTGCGTCCTCCAAGGAGATGGCCGTAGCGTTGACGGCCTTGGCAATGTGAATCCGGTCATGCAGGATGGCCATCATCAGCTGCCGGTTGTACTTCATCACCGGGCACTGGCCGGTGGCGAAGGAGAGGGACTTTGCCCAGCCGGTGCCCAGCGAGAGGGACAGGCTGCCCTTCTTGGCGGCCTCTTCCGTGGCGCCGGGATCGCCCGTGACGTAAAGCCCCGGGATGCCCACGGAACCGCCGGCGGTGGTGAGGTCCATCAGCGAATTGAGTACCGTGGCCGGAGCTTCCTGGGCGCCGTGGCCGTGGCCGCGGGCCTCGAAGCCGACGGCGTCGATGCCGGAGTCCACCTCCCGGACGCCGAGGATCTGTTCGATCTGGTCGGCGGGGTCGCCGTTGGCCACGTTGACGGTTTCGCAGCCGAAGGACCGGGCCTGGGCCAGGCGGTCCTCGTTGAGGTCACCGACGATGACCACCGCGGCACCCAGCAGCTGCGCACTGGCGGCCGCGGCGAGGCCCACGGGTCCCGCTCCGGCAACGTAGACGGTGGAGCCGACGCCGACGCCGGCCGTGACGGCTCCATGGAAACCGGTGGGCAGGATGTCCGAGAGCATGGTCAGGTCCATGATTTTCTCGAGGGCCTGGTCCCGGTCCGGGAAGCGCAGGAGGTTCCAGTCGGCGTAGGGGACCAGGACGTATTCGGCCTGGCCGCCCACCCAACCGCCCATGTCCACGTAGCCATAGGCGGAACCGGGACGGTCCGGGTTAACGTTCAGGCAGATGCCGGTCTTGCGTTCCTTGCAGTTGCGGCAGCGGCCGCAGGAGATGTTGAAGGGGACGGAGACGATGTCTCCCACCTTGATGAACTCGACGTCCGGCCCGGCCTCAATGACTTCACCGGTGATTTCGTGTCCCAGGACCAGGCCGGCCGGAGCCGTGGTGCGGCCGCGGACCATGTGCTGGTCCGAGCCGCAGATGTTGGTGCTCACGGTGCGCAGGATGACCCCGTGCGGGACCTTCCGGCCAACATTGATGGGGTTGACGCCGGGGCCGGCCTGCAGTTCAAAGGTGGGGTAGGGGGTGTCGATGATTTCGACGACCCCGGGCTCCTTGTACGCAACGGCTTTGTTACCTGACATGGGCGTTCTCCTTTGGTTGGTGTTCCGATTGCCACGGAAGGCCTGACGCTTGGTTGCATCAGACCTTCCGTGGGACAGCTATTGACAGTTTTGGTGCAGCGGGTCGGGTTCAGTCGTTGATGCCGCAGCGGGTGGCTACGCGTCGATGACCATGTCCGTGCGGGCGGTGGAACAGCAGGGCAGGAACTTGCCGGCGTCGATTTCCCGCTTGCGGATTCCACCCTGGTGGTTCATGTCCACCTCACCGGACAGCTTGACCACCTTGCAGGAACCGCACATGCCCTCCTTGCAGTTGGCGCCGATCCGGACACCCGCACGCTGTGCCACCTCGAGGATGGGGAGCTCCGGGTCGATCCGCACATTGATGCCGGTGCGCATGAATGACAGCGTGAGGCTGCCGGTTCCCACGGTGTCGAAGCTGGACGCGTCGGGAGCGCTGGTTTCCGGCGCGGTGCCGGTGGTCTCTGCGGCCGGAGCATCCGGGTCCACCGCTTCAAGCGGCATGCCGCTGGCCTCCAGCGTGCCATCCTCGTCGTAGCCCGGCTCGTACATGCCGAACGCCGCAGGCTGGCTTTCGTAGTAGTCCTCGGCGGAATCGGCGATCTCCTCGGCGATTTCTTCGGCAATGTCCGCTGCCAGCGCCAGCTCCGCCTGGTACTCCAGGAGGGTCTGCCGGTCACCCGAGAAGAACTCCATGTAGATAGAGGTATCGTCGACGCCCACCTTCTTGAGCAGCTCGGTAGCGGTGTTCAGGTAACCCTCCGGGCCGCAGGCGTAGACCTGCCGGCCGTTGGCGTCGGGAGCCACCTCGTCGATCATCGCCGCGGACAACCGTCCCTTGAACCCCTCCCATTCCTCGGGCAGGCCGCGGTCACCCAGGGCGTAGAAGACCTTGACGCGCGAGTCCACGGACGCGATATAGGCCAGCTCCTTGTGGAAGGCAAAGCCTCCGGCTTCCGCACCGTGGTAGAGGACCACCACGTCAGCGGTCCCGGGCAGGTCGTGAATGGTCCGCAGCATCGACATGATCGGTGTGATGCCCGCGCCGGCCGCCAGGAAAAGGTACCGTGCGCGCCGGTCCGCATCAGGCAGGTGGAACGCGCCCACGGGGCCCAGCATGTCCAGGACCGTGCCGGGCCTGACGTTCTCATGCACCCACGGTGAAACCAGTCCGCCGGCGTCCTTCTTGACGGTGACGCTGAAGGTCCAGGGTTCCGTGGGTGAACTGGACAGCGAGTAGCTGCGGTCCACCGGTTCCTGGTCGTCGCCGTTCACGGGGAAGGCAATGTTCACGTACTGGCCCGCGCGGAACGCCAGGGGAGCCCCGTCGCAGCGGCGGAACACGAACGTCATCATGCCGCCCGCTTCGGGAACGGTCTCGACGCATTCGGCCATGAACTCCTGAGGATGCCACGGACCCAGGGCCTTGGCTGCGCTGGCGGGTCCCTCGAGGCTGCCCATGACCCGGTTCCACGGCATCTCCAGGCCGCGGATACGCTGCGGCTCCTGGGTTGCCGCCGTCTCAGTGAGGAGCTCAATCATGCCAAGTGCTCCTGCACCCGCTGCGTGTACCAGTTGATGAAGGCCTCAACCTGGTATTCGCTCTTCATGTACGGGCCGGGCTCGTAGGCGGGGCTGGCCGCACCCTGCTGGCAGAGTTCCACGAACGCCTTGTCCTGGATGTTGGTCTGCTCCCAGGTGTAGGTCAGCTTCTCACGGTCGTAGTCGACGCCTTCCACGGCGTCGTCAGCTACCAGCCAGGTGGTGCGGACCAGGGTCTGGTGTTCGTTGATGGGGAAGACGCCGAACGTGATCACGTGGTCGCTCTGAAAGTGGAACCAGCTGTTGGGCTGCAGGTGCATGGAGCAGCGGCCCAGGCGGAAGTCCCGCAGGTCGCCGAGCAGCTTCTTGGAGAGCCGGCGCCCATCGGCCGAGAAGGATTCGCCTTCTCCGTCAAGGGATTCCCGCGAGATCCGGATGCCCGCGATGCGGGTGTCCAGTTCCTCAACCACCTCGTAGGGGAGGCCGTAGCGGCGGCACCGCTCCTCGAGCGAGGACTGCGCTTCCTTGTTGCGTTCCCAGACCTCCTCGAGGTGGGTGGGGATCAGGCCTTCCGTCAGGCCCCAGGTGGGGAAGAGGGAGCAGGCGAGTTCCGGGTGCCCGTCGCAGTGGTAGCACTCACGGTTGTTCTCCATGACGAGCTTCCAGTTGCCCTCTTCGATGATGTTCTGCTGGTAGGCAATCTTCGTCTTGGACAGGTCGTGCGGGGCGAGGTAGGGCTCGAAGATCTTCGAGGTCTCATCGAAGTCTGTGGGCGGTTCGTCAGCGATGCAGACGAAGATGAGGCCGGCAACCTCGCGGCTGTGGGCCTTCTTGAGGGCGAAGCAGTTCTTGTCGAACTTGGCCTCGCCGGGGGCGGAGGCGTGGATCAGGTTGCCCTCGGGGGAGTAGGTCCAGGAGTGGTAGCCGCAGACCAGGTTTCCGGTGGAACCGGTGGCTTCGGTCAGGACGCGGGCGCCGCGGTGGCGGCACACGTTGTGCAGGACGTTGACGCCGCCGTCATCGTTGCGCAGCACGATCAGGGAGTAGGGGCCGTAGTCGACGGTGATGTAGTCGCCTGGCTCGGGCAGCTCGGCAACGCTGCCGGCAAAGATCCAGTGCTGGCCGAAGATGGCCTCCATGTCGATCTTGAAGATCGTCGGGTCAGTGTAGAAGGGGGCGTCGAGGGAGTAGCCCGTGCGCCGGAACTCGAACAGCGCAGCGATCTCTGCCTGCTGCTCTGCAGGCAGCGATGAAGCGAGTTTTCCGCGTGTGTTGAGGGGCACGTTCACTGGAGCAGTCATTTTTTCCTCCCGGGAGGCTGGGTAAGTATGCGGTTGGTGGGGAGACTTTGGAGTTGGTGGAGACAACTCGCGGTGTCGGGAATGTCGCCGTTACGCGGTGGGGGAGGATCGATGCGGAAGAAGGCCCGGCGTACGGATTGAGCTTGTGGCAAGCATCTCCATGTTTGGGTCCTTCCGTATGCGTCTTACGCAACAACAATCATGATGTGCAACAGCGTGACGTATGCCACGCCGACTGTCAAGTAGTTACAAATGCATGGCGGGGGCCACAGAAATGTCTTGACATCGTGGTGCGTCGCGCCGCCGCGGCCTGGCGGTGGATTGGCCCGCCGGGCGCCGGTGGGTCAGCGTCAAAAAGCCTCGAAATCCGTCCCGCAGGCGGGCAGCACGGAAGGGCCGACGACGGCCTGGCGAGTGCCGTCGTCGGCCCTTCAAAGTGCGTTGTGCAGCAGGCGGTGGTGCCACCTAGGGCACCTTTGCCGGGACGGCCTCCTCCTTAGCCGGGGCGGCACCCAGTACGGCGTCATGGGCCGGGCCTGCGGACGGGTGGGCCGCCACCGCGGCGGCGTGCTCGGCCAGCACGCCCGTCTGGTGCCTGATCTTCAGCCGGTACAGGAGGGCCCCGCCGCCGGTCACTGCAGCAACGAAGAGGACCCCGCCCCACTGGAGGTACCACTCGAAGGGCGGCACCGAGTTGTAGATCTCCGGCCGCGGCCAGATCAGGTTTACGGTCATGGCGCCACCCCACAGGACCGCGAGGATGTTCACCGGCAGTCCCCACTTGCCCATGCAGAACCCTGGCTCGGCGCCGTCGGCATCGGCCAGCGGCCACTTCTTCAGGAGCCGCTTGCGCAGCAGGGGCACCGTCACCAGGAGGTAGGACAGGTAGATCAGCACGATGCTGATGCTGGACAGGATGGTGAAGATGGCCGGCTGCATCACGTTGATGAGCAGCGGAAGAACCGCAAGGATGCCGATGACAATGGCGGCCACGGTGGGGGTGCGGCGGACGGGGTCAACCTTGCTGAGTTGCCGGCTGAACGGCAGGTTGTTGTCCCGGGCCATGGCAAACATCATCCGGATTGCGGCCGCGTGGACGGCCAGGGTGCACACCACCACCGCCACCACGATGCATGCCAGGAACGCCTTGCCGAACGGTCCGCCCAGGACACTGAGCACGATGTACTGCAAGCCTCCGTCGGCCGCTCCCACCTTGGGGTCGGCCAGGTCCGGGGCCGCAAGGATGCCGAACAGCAGGATCAGGCCGCCCAGAAGGAATGACGCCGTGACCGCCCGGAGGATGGCCTTCGGTGCCGTTTTCTTGGGGTCCTTGGTCTCCTCGCCCAGCGAGCTCGCGGTGTCGAAGCCGTACATGACGTAGCCGGAGGCCATGGCCCCGATCAGGAAGACCCCGAAGAAGCCGAGGTCATGCCCTTCGCCGAAGCCCGCCGTATCGAAAAAGACCTCCGGGCCGCGCACCACATGCCAGCCGAGGGCCAGGATCAGCAGCACCGCCGCCACCAGCTCCACAAAGACGCCGATGCTGTTGATCCGCGTCATGAGCTTCACGCCGAAGGCGTTGATCAGGGTGGAGATGGTGATCATGATGGTGGCCAGCACCACGCCGTTCATGGCGAAGTCGTACGGGCCTGTACCGTCGCCGACGAACTGGAAGCCGGACCAGAGCTGCGGCAGCGTGATCTGCAGCGCCAGCGCCACCGATCCCAACGCCATGATGGATGAGAGCAGCAGCAACCAGCCGGCCAGCCAGGAGGAGGTCCCGGACGCCAGCCGCTTGGCCCAGTTGTAGACGGAACCGGCCACCGGGTAGCGGCCGGCCAGTTCGGCGAAACAGAGGGCCACCATCAGCTGGCCCACGAACACGATGGGCCAGGACCAGGCATACGCCGGGCCGGCCATGGAAAAGCCGAAGTAGAACAGCTGGAAAACACCGGTGAGGATGGAGATGTAGCTGACACCTGCCGCGAAGCTGGCAAACTTGCCGATGCTTCGGTCCAGCGTCTGGGTGTAGCCGAATTCGTCCATGCCGCTTGAATCAATACTCTTGCTGGGTTCCATATGGACTCCTAGATCAGAAAGCACGATGGGAACGGCCGCCCTGGGGTGCGGCGGGATAAACGTTCTGCGGGGGGCCGGCGCTGTTGGGAACGCCGCCCCCTTTTCCTGCCGCTTAGGCGAAGGACGTGGTGAGCTCCTTCTCTTCCAGTGCGTCAGCTCCGGCATAGTCCGCCTTGATGAGATCGGCACAGCGCTCGCCGATCATCATGACGGTGATGTTGGGGTTGACCGTGACGTGCTCGGGCATGACAGAGGCATCGGCGACCCGGAGGCCGGTGACCCCCTTGACCCGCAGACGGGCATCCAAAGGTGACATGCCGTCGTCGTCCGCTCCCATGCGGACGGTGCCCACCGGGTGGTAGACGGTGTTGTGGGTCTTGCGGATATAGTCCTGCAGCTCCTCGTCCGTCTGCGCCCCGACGCCCGGCGAGAGCTCCCGGCCGGTCCATTCCGCCATGGCGGGCTGGGCAGCGATCTCGCGGGCCTTACGAATGCCGGCCACCATCACGCGCATATCGTGGCCCTCGGGATCGGTGAAGTATCGCGGATCCACCATGGGCTTGTCACGGAAGTCGCGGCTGCGCAGCCGGACCGTACCCCGGGAGCGGGCGTGCGTGACGTTCGGGGTGAGGCTGAAGCCGTTCTCCGTGGTGGGGTAGCCATACCGCAGCGTGTTCATGTCGAACGGAACCGAGCCGTAGTGCATCATCAGGTCCGGGCGGTCCAGGCCGTCCTCGGTGGGCGTGAAAATGCCGATCTCCCACCACTGCGTGGACGTCTCCACCATGGGCTGCTTCGCCTCGAACTGCACCACGCCCTCGGGGTGGTCCTGCAGGTTCTCACCGACGCCGGGGGAGTCCACCAGGACCTCGATGCCGTGTGCGGCGAGGTGGTCTGCCGGGCCGATGCCGGAGAGCATGAGCAGCTTGGGGGAGTCGATGGCGCCGGTGGACACAATGACTTCCCGGTGGGCGGTGATCCGGTGCGTCCGGCCGAACGCCCCGTCCACCACGTCCACGCCGGTGCAGCGCCTGTCCGCGTCGATCACCAGCTGGCGGGCGCGCAGGCCGGTCAGCAGGGTGAAGTTGGGGCGGTCCACGATCGGGTGGATGTAGGACACCGAACTGGAGGAGCGGGTTCCGTCCGCCCGGCGGTTGATCTGGAAGAAGTTGGCGCCGTTGACCACGGTGGCGCCGGTGTTGAACTTCGCCCGGGGGATGCCCGCCTGCTCACAGGCGTCCAGGAGCGCGACGCCGGAAGGATCCGCCGGGGGCACGTTCATCAGGTGCACGGGGCCGGAGTCGCCGTGGTGGGGTGCGTCCGGGCCGGCGTCCTCATTGGTCTCCAGCCGCTTGTACAGCGGCCAGGCGTTGGCGGCGTTCCAGCCGGCGGCGCCGTACTTGGACTCCCATTCGTCGATGTCCTCGCGCGGGGCCCAGAAGGCGATGCAGGAGTTGTGGCTGGAGCAGCCGCCCATCACCTTGGCGCGGGCGTGCCGCATGAAGGAGTTGCCGTTCTCCTGAGGCTCGATGGGGTAGTCCCAGTCGTACCCGGATTCCAGCAGCTCCATCCAGCGGTCCAGCTGCAGGATCTCGGGGATGTTCCGGTCGTCCGGGCCCGCCTCGACGAGGGCCACGGTCACGTCCGGATCCTCGCTGAGCCGGGCGGCGACGGCGGCCCCGGCGGACCCGCCGCCGATCACCACGTAGTCGAACGCGCGGTCGCTAAGGTCATCGATGTTGTCGTAGTGCATCTAGTTCTCCTTGCTGTGGTCAGCGAACCAGCCGGTGACCTGCGGGCTGGTGTTCTGGTAGATGTGCTTGGCTTCCTGGTATTCGGCCAGGCCGGTGGGGCCCAGCTCGCGGCCGACGCCGGACTGGCCGAAGCCGCCCCACTCGGCCTGGGGGAGGTAGGGGTGGTAATCGTTGATCCAGATGGTGCCGTGCCGGAGCCTGCCGGCCACGCGCTGGGCCTTGCCGGCGTCCTGGGTCCAGACAGCGCCGGCCAGGCCGTAGACGGTGTCGTTGGCGGTGGCCACGGCTTCGTCCTCGGTGCGGAAGGTTTCCACAGTCACCACCGGGCCGAACGCCTCGTCGGTGACCACGGACATGCCGCGGGAGACGCGGTCCAGGACGGTGGGCTGGTAGTAGAAGCCGGCGTCGTACTTCTCGCCCTCCGGTGCAGCGCCGCCGGTGCGGAGCCGGGCACCCTCTTCCATGCCGCGCTGGACATATGCGTGGACTTTGTCCCGGTGCGCGGCGGAGATTAGCGGCCCGGTCTCGGCGTCCTCGTCGAAGGGGCCGCCGATCCGGATGTCCTTCGCGCGGCGGACCAGTTCGTCCACGAAGCGTTCGGCGATGGATTCCTCCACCACCAGCCTGGCCCCGGCGGAGCAGACCTGGCCGGAGTGGACGAAGGCGCCGTTGAGGGCGTTGTCCACGGCGGCATCGAAGTCAGCGTCCGCGAACACCACGTTGGGGTTCTTGCCGCCGAGCTCCAGCGCCACCTTCTTGACACTCCCGGCCGCGGCTGCGGCGATGCGCTTGCCGGTTTCCAGGCCGCCCGTGAAGGAGACGAGGTCGACGGCGGTGTGTTCCGAAAGGGGTGCGCCCGCCTCGGGGCCGGCTCCGGTAACGAGGTTGGCCACCCCGTCCGGCAGGCCGAGGTCCTGCAGCAGCTGCATGGCCAGGATGCTGGTGGATGGGGTCAGCTCGGAGGGCTTGAGGACGAAAGTGCAGCCGGCGGCCAGCGCGGGGGCGATCTTCCAGGCGGCCTGCAGCAGCGGGTAATTCCAGGGCGTGATCAGACCGCAGACGCCCACGGGTTCGTAGGCGATCCTGCTGACGACGGCGGAATCCCCGGCGTCCACCAAACGGCCGGCCTGCTGCCCGGCGAGCCTGCCGAAGTACTCGAAGCACGCGGCGATGTCGTCCATGTCGATGCGGCTTTCCACCATCCGCTTGCCGGTGTCCAGCGATTCCGCGCGGGCAAACTTCTCACGGTGCTCGCGGAGCCCGGCGGCAACCTTGAGCAGGAAGGCGCCGCGCTCAGGGGCCGGGACATTGGACCATACTCCGGAGTCGAAAGCGGCACGGGCCGCCGTGATGGCGCGTTCGGCGTCTTCGCGGCCTGCCTCGGACACTGTTGCGACCAGTTCGCCGTCGGCCGGGTTGCGGATTTCACGGACGGCGCCGGTCGCGGCGGCCTCCCACGAGCCGTTGATGAACAGGGTGTTTGCTGTAGCTGTCATGTGTCTCCCTAGGTGGTAGGTCACGGGCCGCGCCGGCGCTCGCCGGATGGTGCGGCGGCCGTGCTGCGGGCACGGCGGAGCAGCGCCGGATGGTGCGGCGGCTGTGCTGCGGAGGTGACTTGTGCGGTGCGCGATGTCCGTGGTGCGGACAACGCGCCGGGGGTTTTGAGCCGGTGGGGCTTAGCGCGGCGCGGCGCGGAGGGTGAAGCGCCGGGCCTTGTCGGCGGGAACCCGGCCAGGTGTGGCGTACGTCATAGAAGGACAGTAATGCATGTTGAACGAGTGTTCAATAGCAAGTTGAACACTCGTTCAAATATGACTCCTGAAATGGGAGTTTGTGGTGCTGCTGCCTAGCCGGCGTCCGGTGCAGGGGCGAAGGCGATGTCCTCGGTGCGCTGGATGCTGCGCTTGATGGAGGCTTTATCCACGCCCAGGAGGGAGGTCAGCCACATGCCGTTCTGGATGACGACGATGTCTGACGCGCGGTCCCGGCACTCCGCCCAGCTAAGCCCGGGCCGGGCGTTGGCCACGAGGGTGGCGAGGCCGTCAATGTACCGGTCGAAGGCGGCGGCATTGATCTCGGCATAGCCCTCATCAGCCTGGGCGAGGGCCCAAAGGTGGAGGCGCAGCGACAGGTACTTGGTGGTCAGCAAATCCGCGCCCGCCACCCGGCGCAGGGCCGTGCGCAGCTGTTCATCGGGCGTCAAGTCCGGATCCGGCGTAACCAGCAAGAGATCATGCTCGTCGACGCGGTGGAGGGCAGCCCGGATCAGGCTGGTCTTGTCGTCGTAGTAGTAGTTCACCAGGCCCAGCGCAACCCCGGCCTCCCGGGCCACGGAGCGCATGCTCACCCCGGAGATCCCGTGCCGGGACAGCAGGTCCAGGGCCGCTTCGAGGATGCGGGACTGCCTGTCGAGCTGCTCGCCGGAGTTCACGGTATTAGTCCCCATCTGGCCAGACTATTGCCAAACTTGCCGGCAGTGCACCTTCCCGGGCCGGCGGGACCTGAAGGGTTACGCAAACGGCGCCTTGGTATCGCCGGATAACGCAGAATCCCCGTCCGGGCAGTGTTACCACTGCCCGGACGGGGATCCATTCGTCGGCGGTCCGCTTACTTCTTGGGCAGGCCCGCCGGGTTCAGTTCGGACTTCGGGATTGCCTCGGAGGACAGGCCCCAGCGGTCCAGGATCTTGGCGTAGGTGCCGTCCTCGATCAGGTGGTTCAGGGCACTCTGTGCGGCGACGGCCAGGCCGTTGCCCTTCTTGGTGGTGAACGCGATCTCGGCCTTCAGCGGCCAGCCGCCCTCCAGGGTGCCCACCTGCTTGGTCTTTCCATCCTTCGCCGCCTTGTAGGCAGCGCCGGCGTTGGGCCCGAAGGTCAGGTCCGCACGGCCCGACTGGAGGGCCAGTCCGGAGGCGGAGTCGTCGTCGTAATACTGGAACTCCACCGGCTTGAGGCCGTTCTTCTTGTTCTCCTCGTCCCAGCGCACCAGGATGGCTTCCTGGTTGGTGCCGGAGCCCACGATGATCCGCTTGCCCGCCACGTCCTTGGCTTCCTTCACCTCGGTGATGTCCGAGTCACTCTTGGCATAGAAGCCGAGCAGGTCGTTACGGTACGTGGCGAAGTCGAACTTCTCCTTGCGGGCCTCCGTGACGGTCACGTTGGAGAGAACGGCTTCGTATTTGGCCGACTCGATGCCCAGCGGCCAGTCCGCCCACGCGACCGGGAGGACCTCCACCTGCAGGCCGAGGGTCTCGCCCACGGCGTAGGCAATGTCCACCTCGCTGCCGATCAGGGTCTTATTGTCGGAGGCGAACGTGCTCAGCGGGGCCGTGCCGCCGGTGGTTACCACGGTCAGCTTGCCATCTGCCTTGATGGCGTCAGGAACCTGCGCGGCCGCTGCCTGGTCCACGTCCACCTTGAAACGGTTCTGTTCAGGGGTCAGGTTGAAGGTCTTGCCGGCTGCGGTGGCGGTAGCTTCCGACGTCGGCGCTGTCGCCGCCGTCGCGCCCGGATCGGCGCATGCGGCCAGGCCCAGCAGAGACACTGCCAGGGCGGCAATAAGGGCCGGTTTCGGCGTGGGGATGGCCATGGTTTCCTCCTTGGAGGTACGAAGTAGATGCGGCGGATGATGCGCGTTGCAGCAACTATCCGGGAGTGCCACCGGCAGAATCAAAGGCCCCGAAACGGAGCGATACGGGAAGTAACCGCAGTTAACCGGGGGACCGCTGCGGTCACAATCCGGATGCGCAGAAGGAGGGGACCAGCTCAAACGAGCTGGTCCCCTCCTTCAGTAAATCGGCGTCAGGCCGCCCCGCCGGAAACCGGGGAAGCCTGTCAGCCCAAAGCCTTGATGACTTCCTTCGCCACGTCCTCGCTGGACTGCGGGTTCTGGCCAGTGATCAGGTTGCCGTCGCGGACCACATGGGAGGACCAGGCAGCGGCGTTGTTGACGATCGCGCCCTTCTCCTTCAGCGCGTCCTCCACGAGCCAAGGCGTGTTCTCGCCCGTGCCGCCGTTCAGTTCCTCTTCGTTGCTGAAGACCGTCAGGCGCCGGCCCGCAAAAGTGAACGTCCCGGCGTCGTCCGTTGCGCTGAGCAGGCCCGCCGGGCCGTGGCAGAACGGCGCGATGACCTTGCCATCCTTGTCCGCGGCCACCAGCAGGCGGCCCAGGTCGGCGTCCTTGTAGAGGTCCGCCATCGGGCCGTGGCCGCCGGGCATCACCACGGCGTCATAGGAAGCGATGTCGACGTCGGCCAGCACCAGGGGTTCGGACAGCTCGCCGCCGATCTTGGCCAGGTAGTCGCGGAAACCGTCAGCGCGTTCCTCGCCGCCCGCGGACTCCGGTGCCAGGCTGACCTGGTCCACTGTGGGCTTGGCGCCGCCAGGTGTTGCGATGTGGACTGTGTGTCCCGCGTCCACCAGGGTCTGGTGGGAGACCACCAGCTCCTCAGCCCAGAAGCCGGTGGGGTGTTCGCTGCCGTCCTTCATGGTGAGGGAATCGGCTGCTGAAACGACCATCAAAACGTTAGCCATGCTGTTCTCCTGCCTGTTGTGTTGCTGGGCACTGCGTGGAAAGCCGCCGCTACTTGCCGGCAGCCTCCAGCCCAGCGTACGTGTCGTCGTCGAGCGTGATGCCCGCCGCTGCCATGTTCTCCTCGAGGTGGCTGACGGATCCGGTGCCGGGGATGGGCATCATGACGGGGGAACGGCGGAGCAGCCACGCCAGCGCCACCTGCGACGTCGTGGCACCAAGCCGCTTGGCCGCTTCGTCCAGCGGACCCCCGGGCTGCGCCAGTTCGCCCGCGGAAATCGGGGCCCACGGAATGAAACCGATGCCGTTTTCCTCGGAGTAGCGCAGCACGTCCTCGGAACTGCGGTCGGTCAGGTTGTAGCGGTTCTGGACGGTGGAAACCGTGAAATGCTTTCCCGCGGCCTCGAGTTCGGCCACGCTCACCTGCGACAGGCCTAGCGCCCGGACCTTCCCTTCGTCCTGGAGCTCGCGCAGCACGCCGAACTGTTCCTCGGCGTCCACCTTGGGATCGATCCGGTGCAGCTGCAGCAGGTCGATGCTGTCCACCTTGAGCTTGCGGAGGCCCAGTTCGGTCTGCTGGCGCAGGTACTCCGGTCGGCCTACAGGAATCCACTTGTTGGGCCCGGTTCGCGTGAAGCCCACCTTCGTGGCGATCCTCAGCCCGTCCTTGTACGGGTGCAGGGCTTCGGCGATGATTTCCTCGCTGATGTTCGGGCCGTAGGAGTCCGCGGTGTCAATGAAATCGACGCCGAGTTCGACGGCGCGGCGCACCACGGCCACAGCAGCCGCCCGGTCCGCGGGCTCGCCCCACACGCCGTCGCCCACGATGCGCATGGCACCGAAGCCGAGCCGCTGTACGGTTCCCAGGTCCTTGAGGTCGATGGTGGCGGACAGTTCCAGCTGGTTCGTTGAATCTTGGCTCATAGGGGCGGCAACATCATCAGTGTGCTGAGTATTCCGCAGATCACAGAAATAAGCCGGGTGCCGCCGTCGTTATGCCCTTAGTGCCCGCCGCGACCCGGTGGGCCCGACTACGCAACGTTCCCTATACGCGACCCATTGAAAGGCCGGCACCCGACGTGACCCTCCCGCTTTCCATCCTTGACCTGGCAACCATCGGCAAAGGCCAGACGGCGGCGGAGAGTTTCGCGGGCAGCGTGGCCATGGCGCAGAGCGCCGAGAAACTGGGCTACCGGCGGGTCTGGTACGCCGAGCACCACAACATGTCCTCGATCGCTTCGTCCGCCACCAGTGTGCTGATCGCCCACGTGGCCGCCAATACCGAGAGCATCAGGCTCGGCGCCGGCGGCGTCATGCTGCCCAATCACTCGCCGCTGACCATCGCCGAGCAGTTCGGCACCCTCGAAACCCTGCACCCGGGCCGGATCGACCTTGGCCTGGGCCGCGCCCCCGGCAGCGACCAGAACACCATGCGCGCCCTCCGTCGCGACCCGATGTCCGCAGACAGCTTCCCTCAGGACGTCCTAGAACTTCAGGGCTACCTCACCGGGCCCACCCGGATCCAGGGAGTGGAGGCAACCCCCGGCAAGGGCACCAACGTTCCGCTCTACATCCTGGGATCCTCCCTGTTTGGCGCCCGGCTCGCCGCCCAGCTGGGCCTGCCCTACGCCTTCGCCTCGCACTTTGCGCCCAACGCGCTGAAGGACGCGGTGGCCGTCTACCGCCGTGAATTCAAACCCTCAGCCCAGCTGGACGCCCCCCACGTCATCGCCGGCGTCAACGTCATCGCAGCCGATTCCGCGTCCGAGGCGCAGGAAATGATGCAGGCCACCAAGCGCGCCCGCGTGTCCCTGTTCTTCGGCGGGGGAACCCGCGAATTCACCGACGACGAAGCGGACATGATCCTCGACTCCCCGCAGGGCCAGCACGTCTCGCAGATGATGACCTACTCCGCTGTGGGCACGCCCGACGTCGTCCTGGATTACCTCGACGGCTTTGGCAGGCACGCTGATGCCGACGAACTCATCGTGGCCCACCAGAGCACCGGAACGGACGCGCGGCTGCGGTCCGTGGAACTGCTGGCCGAGGTAGCCGGACTGGCGCGCGTCTGAGGTTCCACTCCCGAACTTTTACACATACGCAATGAAGGGGATATTCGGGAGAAACCGCCGGGGATGACCATGGGTAATGCTCCCCCGGGAATCCGCCAGGATCTCCGGGAGGGGCGCCAACCGGTAGTCCGCAGGTGACCCAGCGGCTGCAGTCCCGGCCTGGTTCTGCCTCGAAGGGGTTCCCCGATGCCCACGCCTTTGAACCAGAGCGTGGCGGATTCCGCCCTGCTCACCCGGTCCCTTCCGCTGGACGTACTCCGGTCCTTCGTCCAGGCTGATGCGGCGGACAGCGGGCTGACCCCGGCGCTGCTGGACGAACTGAAGGTTCTGGCCCGTGTCCCTGCGCTTTTGGTGGCCTGCAACTACGGCGGCACCTTGTGCGACGCGGAAGGAATTTCCACCGAGATCCTCCCGCTGGGCAGCGCTGCCATCGCCTTGCGGGCGCTGGCCGCCCTGCCCAGCACCCACGCCGCCATCATCTCCGGCCGCTCACTGAGGGACCTTGCGGCTGTCTCACGGCTCCCCGTGGAGGTCCACCTCATCGGATCGCACGGCGCGGAGTCAGACATGGGCTTCGCGCACACCCAGACGCTTGCCACCGAATCGGTCCTGCAGAAGGTCAACGCCGCACTCAACGAGGCCGTAGGCTTCCAAAGCGGCGTGTGGATCGAACGCAAACCGGTAGCGGTCTCGGTCCACACCCGCCCGGCCCCGCCAGACGTCGTGGCGTCCGTGACCGAAACTGCCCGGGAGATAGCTCGCGCCCACGGACTCTTCTTCATTGTGGACGGCTCGGTGCTGGACCTCTCCGTGGTGGAACCGTCCAAGGGTGAGGCACTGGAAACCCTCCGGTCCCGGCTCGGCGCCAGTGCCGCCATGTTCGCGGGCGACGCCGACAGCGACGAACTGGCCATCGCCACCCTCCGCGGCCCGGACCTGGGCCTGCGGGTCGGCGGAGGCGAAACCGCAGCGGCACACCGGGTCCGCGACCCCGAGTCCTTTGCCCGGGTCCTCGCCCTGCTCTTCGAACTGCGGCGGGCCTGGCTGTTCGGCGAGGACGCCGTGGGCCTCGAACGGCACACCATGATCGGCAACGGCTCCTCCACCGCGCTGCTGACCCCGGACGCCAAGGTCTGCTGGATGAGCCACCCGCTGCCGGACTCCGGCTCGGTGTTTGCCCACATCCTGGGCGGTGACGCGGCCGGCCACTTCTCCGTGGAACCGGCCAAGGCATCGCAGGTGCTGGGCCAGCGGTACGTGGACAGCACGATGATCGTCGAAACCCGGTGGGCGGACGTCACGGTCACCGACTACCTCGAACCGGCCCCGGACGGCATCACCAGCCTGGTCCGGGTGCTGACCGGCACTGGAGCTGCCCGGATCACTTTTGCGCCGCGGCCGGACTACGCCAACGCCCCGTTCGTCATGGAGGCCCGGGGCGACGAGCTGCATGTGGTGGGTACGTCGGAACCGATCATCCTTTTCGCGCCGGGCGTGACGTTCAGCATTTCCTCGGACGGCAGGCACGGTACCGCCACGGCCTCGGTGAACCTCCAGTCCGGGCCAGTGGTGCTCAACCTGCGCTGCGGTGACACGGAACCCCAGCCCGCAGACCCGCAGGGGGAGACCGACCGCCGGGCAGAGGTAGCCCTTCATGCCCGCAAGTGGGTGCAGAAACTTGCCCTCCCATCCGTGAAACCCTCTCTGGTCAGGCGCTCGGCCCTGGTGCTCCGGGCGTTGGTCCACGAACCCACCGGCGCAGTCCTCGCCGCCCCCACCACCTCGCTGCCCGAGGGCATCGGAGGAACACGGAACTGGGACTACCGGTACTGCTGGCTGCGGGACGGATCCATGACCGTCAATGCCCTGGCGGACCTGGGCTCCACTGCGGAGGCCATCGGGTTTCTCGCCTGGCTGGGGCGGATCCTTGAGCATGCCCCCGGCCCGGAGTGGCTGCATCCTCTGTACTCCGTCACCGGTGCGCCGCTGTCCACGGAAGCCGTGGTGGACAGCCTCCCGGGCTACGCCGGTTCCCGCCCGGTGAGGATCGGCAACGCGGCGGACCATCAGGTCCAGCTGGACGTCTTTGGCCCCGTTGCAGAGCTGATCCATACCCTGAGCGAGAAGGAGGGCACACTCGCCGACGAGCATTGGGAGCTGCTGGTCCAGATGGCCTCGGCAGTCCTGGCCCGCTGGCATGAGCCGGACCACGGCATCTGGGAAGCCCGGCGCCCGGCACGGCACCACGTCTACTCCAAGGTGATGTGCTGGGTGACCCTGGACAGGGCACTGCGGACAGCTGACCGGCACGGCAGGGAGCCTGACCCTGCCTGGGCTCCGATGGCCGCCACCATCCGGGACGAGGTCCTGCGGGAGGGCTGGGACGAATCGGCCAGGTCCTACACGGTGGCTTACGACAGCCCGGACCTCGATGCCGCCGTCCTGCATATCGGTCTTTCCGGTTTGCTGGATGTCACCGATCAGCGCTTCCTGGATACGGTCACCGCCGTGGAACGGGAGTTGAGGGTGGGGCCCACAGTCTTCCGCTACCGGTACGACGACGGCCTGCCGGGCCTGGAGGGCGGCTTCCACATCTGCACCACCTGGCTGATCGAGGCGTACGTCGCCGTGGGCCGCCTCGATGAAGCCTGGGATCTGTTCGACCAGTTGGTCAACCTTTTTGGGCCAACCGGGCTGTTGCCGGAGGAATACGACCCCGGCACCGAGACCCACCTGGGCAACCACCCGCAGGCGTATTCCCATCTGGGCTTCATCCGCTGTGCCCGCCTCCTGGATGCGCACCAGGCCGGACGGTAGGCAGCGTTCGTCCGGGGTACCTAGAGTGGAAGGACAAGGGATACAGAAACCGAATCGAGACTCATGAAGACCGCCCGCGCCCAGGGGGTGGGGTTCCGCTCGGAGCGCGGCCCCATCCTCATCGCCTTGATGCTTTCCACCGGACTGGTGGCTATCGACTCCACCATCGTGGCTACCGCCGTCCCGTCGATCGTCCGCGATGTTGGCGGGTTCTCGTCGTTCCCGTGGCTGTTCTCGGCGTACCTGCTGGCCCAGGCTGTCTCCGTGCCCATCTACGGCAAGCTGTCCGACATGGTGGGCCGCAAGCCGATCATCCTGACCGGCATCGGACTGTTCCTGTTGGGATCCGTCCTCTGCGGCGTGGCGTGGAGCATGCCCTCCCTGATCGCCTTCCGCGCGCTGCAGGGGTTGGGCGCCGGCGCGGTCTTGCCGGTCAGCATCACCATCGCCGGTGACATCTACTCACTTGAGGAGCGCGCCAAGGTCCAGGGGTACCTCGCCAGTGTGTGGGCTGTGTCCTCAGTGGTGGGACCCAGCCTGGGCGGCGTCTTCTCGGCGCTGGGAATTTGGCGTGGAATCTTCCTGGTCAACATCCCGCTGTGCATCCTGGCCGGCTGGATGCTGGTGCGGACGCTGCACGAGAAGGTGGAGCGCGCCAAGCACACGGTGGATTACGCCGGCGCGGCACTGATGGCAGGCTCTTTGGGCCTGCTGATCCTCGGCGCTTTGCAGGGCGGCGAGGCGTGGGCGTGGGATTCGCCGGTGAGCTTTACCGTCTTTGGCGTCGGCGCGGTGCTCCTGGTGGTTTTCATCCTGGTGGAACGGCGCGCCGCGGAACCCATCCTGCCGTCCTGGGTGGTGCAGCGGCGCCTGCTGGTGACTACTGCGCTCGCATCCTTTGGTGTGGGGGCGGTGATGATTGGCCTGACCTCCTACGTGCCCACTTTCCTTGAGGGAGCACTGTCCGTCTCGCCGCTGGTCGCGGGCCTTGCCCTGGCGGCACTGACCCTCGGCTGGCCGCTCAGCGCATCACAGGCCGGCCGCCTGTACCTCCGGATCGGGTTCAAGGCCACCGGCCTGATCGGCATCTCCATCACCGTGGCCGGCCTGCTCATCCTGGCGCTGACGGCCGGCACCCCGAACGTGGCGCTGATCGCGTCCAGCTGCTTCGTGGTGGGAATGGGCCTCGGCCTGCTCGCAACGCCCACGCTGATCGCCGCGCAGTCCAGCGTGCGGTGGAACGAGCGCGGCGTGGTGACCAGCACCAACATGTTTGCCCGCTCCATTGGAAGCGCCCTGGGCGTGGCGGTGTTCGGCGCCGTTGCCAACGCCATCTACTCGGGCAATCCGGGCGGGGAGGAGAACGGCCAGGCTGTGGTGGCCGCATCCAGCGCCGTCTTCCTGGCGGCCCTGGTGGCCGGGCTCCTGACCGTCCTGGCCGTGTTGGCCATGCCCGGGATGAAGGCCGCGGGGGCCGGGGGAGATGCCTTGGGGCAGGACCAGCCTTCCGAACAGGGCACAGCTTCGAAACAGGATGCAACCGACGGCATGCACGAGGGCAACGACGCCGGCGCGTCCGGCGCCGGGCCGGGCCGCGCCGAAGTGGAGGATTCCGGCCGCCGCGGCAGCTGATCCGGGCCAGCCAAACCAGGCGGCTGTTGTTAGCGCGAGGCGCTAAAAATAGCGGGGGCCGGGCGGGTGCCCGTGGCGAGGTCGGCAAGGATCCGGCCCACCACGGGCGTGAACTTGAATCCGTGCCCGGAGAACCCGGCGCCGATCACCACCGGTCCAATCCGGTCCAGGACGAAGTCCTCGTCCGGCGTAGTGGTGTAGGTGCAGCTGATGGCCTCGAAGGCATCCGCGTCCACGCCCGGCAGCCACGTCCTCGCGTAGGTTTGCAGGGCGGCCAGCTGGACTGGCTCGGGCTGGAAGGACCGCCGGTCCGGATCCACCACCGGGCCAACACCATGCCAGCCTGCCTTGACGCCCTCGCCGGGGGTGTGCATGCCGTAGACCGGGGAGTACCACCCCGCGTACTGTGACCCGCCGCCCGGGTAGTGGTTGAAGCCCGGCCACACCGCACCGGAATCGGTAATCCGGAAATGCGCGGGCTGTTCCTGTGTCACCCTGAGCTTCGGCGTCCGCAGGCGTCCGCCCACGGCAGCGCCCAGAAGCTTCTCCGTCCAGCCGCCGGCCGTCACCACAACCTGCGCAGCGGTGACCATCTCGGTGCCGGCAGCGGACTCCAGCCCCAGCCGGACGCCGTCGTCCGCCACCTCGAAGGACACCACTTTGGTGTGGTGCCGGATGTCGGCGCCCCGGGCCGCGGCGAGGCGATGGAATGCCGGCAGCGCAGCTTCCGGGTTGAGCTGGCCGCCGTCGGGCATGTAGAGAACCTGCTGGTCGAACCGAATGCCGCGCCAGCGCTCGCCTGCCTCGTCCGGATGCAGGAACTCGGCACGCAGGCCGGCTTGGGTTAGCGCCGCCGCGGCGTCCGGCAGCATGGGCTCGGGTCCGTGCGTGACAATGCCGGTCCGTGCCAAGAGCGCCTCGCCGCTGTCCTGCTCCAGTTCGTTCCAGAGGTCCAGGGACTCGGCGATCATGGCCACGTACTCGGGCCGGTGGTAGCCGGGATTGAAGTTGCGCGTGGTGCCGTGGGAGGCGCCGATCTTGTGCCCCGGCCCGAACTGCTCCACCAGCGTCACCTGGCGTCCACGCCGGGACAGCGCCCACGCGGCAGCGGAACCCATGGCGCCGCCGCCGATCACCACGGTGTCAAGGGTTGTTGTCACAGGTTCTCCGTTTCCATGGGGTTATGCCAGCAGAAGCGCGACGCCGATCATCGCCGGAACAGCCACTACGGTAGTGATCAGCACGGTGTCCTTGGCTACTGTGAGGCCGGTCTTGTAGCGGCTGGCGGCCACGAACACGTTCTGCGCGGTGGGCAGGGCGGACGTCACCACCACGGCGAACAGGGCGTGGCCGTCCATCCCCAAGGCAAATCGGGCAAAGACATAGGCCAGTGCCGGCTGGACGGCCAGCTTGAACGCGCTCGCCAGCAGGGTGTCCACTCGCCGTCCGGCCGCTGCCTGCAGCGGCCGGGTCCCGTTCAGGCTCATGCCGAAGGCGATCAGCATGGCCGGGATCGCGGCACCACCGATCAGGTGGATGGGCTCCATGACAAGCTCGGGCACCTTGAAACCGGTGCCGGCAACAATCAGGCCCAGCGCCGAACCCACGATCATCGGATTCCGCAGGATCATCACCACGAAGCCCAGTGGAGTGGTCCGGTGCGAGCTGGTGCTGGAGTCCAGGATCATGAGGAACATCGGCGTGAAGAAGGCCAGCTGGAAGATCAGCAGCGGCGCTACATAGCTGGCATCGCCCAGGACATATACCGCAATGGGAATACCCAAGTTCGCCGAGTTCGCGAGCGACGCGGACATTGAGGACATCAGCGATTCGGGCAGCGAACGCTTCAGCCAGAACTTGACGATAGTGAAGAAGATGGCAGCCGTGGTGATGGCCGCCACCGCGGTTACCAGCAGCGGAGCGGCGAACACTTCCTGCAGCCGGGCCTTGCTAAGGGTCTCGAACAGCAGGGCCGGGCTGGCCACGAAAAAGGTGAGGGAGCTGAGGACCTGGCGGGCGTTCTCACCAAGGATCTTCTGCCGACCAACAAACCAGCCCACCAGGATGATGCACCAGACAACGAAGAAACCGGCGAGTACCCCTAGCACGGAGGAACCCGTGGCGGGCGGCGGAGGAGGGTACCGGCTCTCACGCCCCGGCTACAGGGCGGCGTTGTTGAGCGCGAACGGCGGACGCGTCATGCCGGGGGCGATGCCTTCGGCGGGGTCGTTCCCCAGCTGGATAATGCGGTTGTCCTGGTCCACATGGACCACCTTGGGCTCGTAGGCCTTGGCTTCCTCGGTGGTCATCTGCGCATAAGTGATGAGGATGACGAGGTCGTTCTCGTGCATCAGGTGCGCGGCGGCACCGTTGATGCCGATGACACCGGAGCCGCGTTCACCTGCAATGGTGTAGGTCTCCAGCCGGGCGCCGTTGGTGATGTCGACAATCGAAACAAGCTCGCCCGGCAGGATGTCCGCTGCCTCCAGCAGGTCCAGGTCAACGGTGACGGAACCTACGTAGTGCAGGTCGGCGTGGGTGACGGTGGCCCGGTGGATTTTGGACTTGAACATTGTTCGATTCATAACGGCTCCAGTCTAGCGCCGGGGCCGGGCCGCCGCAGTGACGCAGGGAACACGCGGCAGGCGTACGACGGCGGGTGGTTACGTTGGGTCATTCCCCGCCACCGCGGCGGCAGCGGCAGCAAGGGTTTCCCTTGCTGCGAGGATGGCGGGCCGCTGCACGCTGGACCGGCGGACGGACGTGAAGATGGTGCGGTGCGGCTTGCCCGGAAGCTCCAGCAGCCGCGCGGTGGTGCCGCGGCCCGTCCATACAAGGTCCGGCATCAGGGCCACAGCGTTGCCGGATTCGATCAGCCGGGCTTGGGCCTGCAGGTCTGCCGTTTCAAAGCGCACGTCCGGTTCGAAGCCTGCGCTCCTGCACGCCTGTTCCGCCCAATGGCGCGACGCCGCACCCCGCGGTTCCATCACCCACGGGAGTCCAGCAGTGTCCGCCAGCGCGCGGATGGCTGTGCCGCCGTCGGACGCCGGAACTGCAAGCCGGATGGCGTCCGTAGTCAGCTTCACGCGGTCCAGCTCCGGGTAGTGGGGAGCCGCGTGGCCGGGGTACTGCTCGGCGATGACCAGGTCGAAATCCCGGGCCCAGGTTTCGTGGAGCGCCGTCTCCGGTTCCCGCTGGATCATCTCGATCCGCACTTCCGGGTAGGTAGCAGCCATCCGGATGAGGGTATCCGGCATCAGCGCCAGCGCTGCCGACTGGAACACGGCAATCCGCACCGTGCCCGTAACGGTGGTCAGTGACGCCGCCAGGTCCGCCTCCGCCTGTTCCATGGTTTCAAGCAGCTGCGCCGTATGTGCCACCAGCACCTCGGCCTGCGGGGTGAGCTGCACGCGGCGGCCGGTCTTCCGCAGCAACTCCACG
Organism: Pseudarthrobacter chlorophenolicus; assembly: GCF_000962805.1. Taxonomy (GTDB): domain Bacteria; phylum Actinomycetota; class Actinomycetes; order Actinomycetales; family Micrococcaceae; genus Arthrobacter; species Arthrobacter chlorophenolicus_A. The sequence continues at coordinate 22,438 of NZ_JZTW01000021.1, forward strand.
CCCACCTCCTTCTCCAGGAGGGCAAGCTGTTGGGAGACCGACGACGGGCTGTACTGCAGCGCCTCAGCCACCTCGGCGAGTGTTCCCCGGATGCTCAGTTCCCGCAACAGGCGCAGCCGGCGAACGTCAAGCATGGGGAATTCCTAACTGAAACTAATGAATATAGGTTAGAAGTAGTCACTTTATCTAATGCAAGCAGGCTTGCATACTGTTGGGACTGAGTTACCCCCGTCACAGCCTTTACAGGCGTGCCGCGGCGGGGCAGCACCCCACAGCAGGAGTTCCTGATGAGCACTAGAGATATGAGCCAGTCCATCATGCGGCGAAAGCCCATTGATGACATCGAAGAAGAAAACAAGCACAGCGGCCTGTTCAAATCGCTGGGCCTGTGGCAGCTCACCGCCATTGGCGTTGGCGGCATCATCGGCGTCGGCATCTTCTCCCTCGCGGGGCTGGTGGCCGCAGGAAGCGAAGGCAACCCGGGAGTGGGGCCCGCGGTGCTGATCTCCTTCCTCGTGGCAGGCCTGGCCTCGGCGGCCGCGGCCCTGTCCTATGCCGAGTTCGCCGGCATGATCCCGCGCGCCGGCTCGGCCTACACCTATGGCTACGTGGCCCTGGGCGAGGTGATCGGCTGGTTCATCGGCTGGGACCTGCTGCTCGAGTACATTGCCATCGTGGCTGTGGTGGCCATCGGCATCTCCGGCTACCTGGACGCGTTCCTGTCCGGCATCGGCATCCACATGCCCATCTGGATGACGTCCACGGTGGATGAGGGCAAGGGCGGCATCGTCAACATCCCGGCCATCCTCGTCTGCCTCCTGGTGACGTGGATCCTGTCCCGCGGCACGAAGGCGTTTGGCCGGTTCGAGCTGGTGGCGGTGGCCATCAAGATCGTCCTGATCCTCTTCATCGTCGGCCTGGGAATCTTCTACATCGACACCAACAACTACAACCCGTTCATGCCCTCCGGCTTCGGGCCCGTGCTGGCCGGTTCTGCCACCGTCTTCTTTGCGGTCTTCGGCTACGACGCCATGAGTACCGCGGCCGAGGAAGCCAAGGACGGCAAGAAGCACATGCCCAAGGCCATCATCCTCTCGCTCATCATCGCCATGCTGCTCTACGTGGCGGCCACCCTGGTGCTCACCGGCATGCAGAACTACAAGGACATCGACCCCAAGGCCGGATTCGCGTCCGCCTTCACTTCCGTTGGCCTGCCGGTCATTGCCACCATCATTTCCGTCTTCGCGGTGCTGTCCATCCTCACCGTGATGCTGACCTTCCTCCTGGGCGTTACCCGCGTCTGGTTCTCCATGAGCCGCGACGGGCTGCTTCCCGGCTGGTTCGCCAAGACCGACCGCCACGGCACGCCGCAGCGCGTTACGTGGATCGCCGGCATCGCCTCGGCGTTCCTGGCCGGTGTGTTCCCCATCAAGGAGGTCGCGGACCTGACCAACATCGGCATCCTGGCCGCGTTCGTCGTCGTCTGCCTGTCCGTGATCATCTTCCGCTACAAGCGTCCGGACGCGCCCCGCACGTTCCGGCTGCCTCTGATGCCCCTGGTCCCGGCCGTCGGTGTCCTCGCCTCGGCCTTCCTGATGTTCCAGCTGCACTGGGAAACCTGGCTGCGGTTCGGGGTGTGGCTGGTCATCGGCCTGGTCATCTACTTCTTCTATGGCCGCAAGAACTCGCTGATGAACCCCAACAGCCCGCGCCACCAGGAGATCGAGGAAATGCACCGCCCCCTCGCCTGACCCCGCCCCGGGCGCGTCACTCCCGCGCGTCCCCCAGCCCGCCGGCAGGCGTTCCACCCATGCAAACCCCCGCGTTGCCCTATCACTTTTGGTCCCTAAACAGGCCTTTTGACGACCAAAAGTGGTAGAGCAACCGGGGAGGGTGGGGCGCTTGCCGTTTGGCATTTAAGGACGTCTTCAGCCGCCGCTTTATTGGTTGGCTTTCCTAACCTGTATTGGTTGGAAAAGATCGCTTTATCTTATGTGATTAGGCGCGCATACTGATGAAAAGACCTCCTCCCACCCAAGGAAAGATCGGGAAAACCATGACCCACATTGCAATGGAACCGGCAGTCACCCACGCGGCCACCCCGCAGACGGTCGACGTCGACGTCCCCCAGGCCAAAGCCCTCGCCACTGAGGCGGTCGACTTGGTCCGTCGCTGGCTTACCGAGGCCGCGAAAGTTCCGGTGGATGCCTCCGCCGAACAGCTCGCCGGAGTGCTGAAGGATCCCAACGGCTTGGACTTCACGGTGGGCTTCGTGGACGGCGTGGTCCGCCCCGAGGACCTGAACGTCGCCGCCCGCAACCTGGCGGCACTGGCCCCGAAGGTTCCGGCCTTCCTCCCCTGGTACATGAAGAGCGCCGTGGCACTTGGCGGCACCATGGCCCCGGCCATGCCGCAGGTGGTTATCCCCGTAGCCCGCAAGGTCCTGCGCGAAATGGTGGGCCACCTGATCGTGGATGCCACCGATGCCAAGCTTGGCCCTGCCATCGCCAAGATCAAGAAGGACGGCATCAAGCTCAACGTCAACCTCCTGGGCGAGGCAGTCCTCGGCGAGCACGAGGCATCCCGCCGCCTCGAAGGCACGCACGCGCTGCTGGCGCGTCCCGACGTCGACTACGTGTCCATCAAGGTCTCCTCCACCGTGGCCCCGCACTCTGCCTGGGCCTTCGACGAAGCCGTGGAACACGTCGTCGAAAAGCTCACCCCGCTCTTCCAGCGCGCCGCTTCCTTTCCCACGTCCAAGTTCATCAACCTGGACATGGAGGAATACAAGGACCTGGACATGACCATCGCGGTCTTCACTAGGATCCTGGACAAGCCGGAGTTCAAGGACCTCGAGGCCGGCATCGTGTTGCAGGCCTACCTCCCGGATGCCCTGTCCGCCATGATCCGCCTGCAGGACTGGGCCGCGGAACGCCGTGCCAACGGCGGCGCCGGCATCAAGGTCCGCGTGGTCAAGGGCGCCAACCTGCCCATGGAACAGGTGGAAGCGTCGCTTCACGATTGGCCGCTGGCCACCTGGGGGTCGAAGCAGGACTCCGACACCAGCTATAAGAGCGTCATCAACTACTCGCTGCATCCGGAGCGGATCAAGAACATCCGGATCGGCGTTGCCGGCCACAACCTGTTTGATATCGCGTTCGCGTGGCTGCTGGCCAAGCGGCGCGGGATTGCGGATACCGCACAGCAGAGCATCGAATTCGAGATGCTGCTCGGGATGGCGCAGGGGCAGGCCGAAGCCGTCAAGAAGGACGTCGGCTCGCTGCTGCTGTACACGCCCGTGGTGCACCCGGCCGAGTTCGACGTCGCCATCGCCTACCTGATCCGCCGCCTCGAAGAGGGCGCCAGCCAGGACAACTTCATGTCCGCCGTCTTCGAGCTCGACAAGAACGAAGCCCTGTTCGAGCGCGAGAAGCAGCGTTTCCTCTCTTCGTTGGAGTCCCTGGACAACAGTGTGCCGCGGCCCAACCGCCAGCAGAACCGCAGCCTGCCGCCGGTCGCGATGCCGCACGATAGGTTCAAGGACACCCCGGACACTGACCCGTCCCTTCCCGCCAACCGCACCTGGGGCCGGGCCATCCTGGACCGCGTTCCGGGCTCCACACTGGGCAACGCCTCGGTGAAGGCAGCCTTCATCAACGACGAAGCCACCCTCAACACGGCTATCGAAACCGCGGTCGACAAGGGCAAGGCCTGGGGCGCACTGTCCGGCGACGAACGTGCCGCCATCCTGCACCGCGCCGGCGATGCCCTCGAGGCCCGCCGTGCCGACCTCCTCGAAGTCATGGCCAGCGAGACCGGCAAGACCATCGACCAGGGCGATCCCGAGGTCAGCGAGGCAGTGGACTTTGCCCACTACTACGCCGAGTCCGCGCGCAAGCTGGACGCGGTCGACGGCGCCACGTTCGTCCCAGCGAAGCTCACCGTCGTGACGCCGCCGTGGAACTTCCCGGTCGCCATTCCGGCAGGGTCCACCCTCGCGGCACTCGCCGCCGGCTCCGCCGTCGTCATCAAGCCTGCCAAGCAGGCCGCCCGCAGCGGCGCCGTGATGGTCGAAGCCCTGTGGGAAGCCGGCGTCCCGAAGGACGTCCTCACCATGGTGCAGCTGGGCGAGCGTGAACTGGGCACCCAGCTGATCAGCCACCCGGCCGTGGACCGCGTCGTCCTCACCGGCGGCTACGAGACCGCCGAACTGTTCCGCTCCTTCCGCAAGGACCTGCCGCTGCTGGCCGAGACCAGCGGCAAGAACGCCATCATCGTCACCCCCAGCGCCGACCTGGACCTGGCGGCAAAGGACGTGGCGTACTCAGCATTCGGCCACGCCGGCCAGAAGTGCTCCGCCGCCTCCCTGGTGATCCTGGTGGGCTCGGTGGCCAAGTCCAAGCGGTTCCACAACCAGCTGATCGACGCTGTTACCTCGCTGAAGGTTGGGTACCCGCAGGACCCCACCAGCCAGATGGGCCCGATCATCGAGCCCGCCAACGGCAAGCTCCTCAACGCCCTCACCACCTTGGGCGACGGCGAAAACTGGGCCGTGGAGCCGAAGAAGCTGGACGGCACCGGCAAGCTGTGGAGCCCCGGTGTGCGCTACGGCGTCAAGCGCGGTTCCTACTTCCACCTCACCGAGTTCTTCGGCCCGGTCCTGGGTGTCATGACCGCCGACACCCTCGAGGAGGCCATCGCCATCCAAAACCAGATCGAGTACGGCCTCACCGCAGGGCTGCACTCGCTCAACTCCGAGGAACTCGGTATCTGGCTGGACGGCATCCAGGCCGGCAACCTGTACGTCAACCGCGGCATCACCGGCGCCATTGTGCAGCGGCAGCCGTTCGGCGGCTGGAAGAAGTCCGCTGTTGGCGCCGGAACCAAGGCCGGTGGGCCGAACTACCTGGCCGGGCTGGGCGACTGGACCCCCGCCGAGGCATCCGCGAAGGCTGAGGTCACGCACCCCGGCGTCCGGCGGATCATCAACGCCGCGGGCGCCGCCCTTGAGCCGGCGCGCCTTGAGTCCGTGCAGCGGGCCTTGGCGTCCGACGCCGAGGCCTGGGCCAACGAGTTCGGCACCGCCAGGGACGTCTCGGGCCTGAGCGCGGAGCGCAACATCTTCCGCTACCGGAACCTGCCCGTCACCATCCGCCTCGCCGAAGGTGCGCCGCTGGCGGACCTGGTCCGGACCGTGTCGGCCGGCGTACTGGCGGGCTCGCCGCTCACGGTGTCCACCGCCGTCGAACTTCCCGCCCAGCTGCGGGCCGTGTTCCTCGGCCTCGACGTTGACCTGACGGTGGAGTCCGACGCCGGCTGGCTGGCTTCGGCAGGGCGGCTCGCCTCGGCCGGCAAGCTCTCCGGCGCCCGCATCCGGTTGCTGGGCGGCGACGCTTCGGCCCTGGCGGAAGCGACCGGCGGCCGGCCGGACATCGCTGTCTACTCCCACGCCGTGACCGAAGCCGGCAGGGTTGAGCTGCTTCCGTTCCTGCACGAGCAGGCTGTCAGCATCACCGCCCACCGGTTTGGCACCCCGAACCACCTCTCGGACGCGCTGATCTAAGTTCTGGCAGGGCATTAAAAGACCGGTGGTTGGGCTTGTCGAAACCCGGGTTTCGACAAGCCCAACCACCGGTTTTGTGTATCAGCTACCCCAGGTACCAGCCCGGCGGAGTCCAAGTCACGGGCACGCTATGGGCCGAGAAATCCTCGCACCGGGTGCAGGTGTAGGCCACCTCGCCCAGTGCGGCGACCGACCCGTCGTGCCGGTAGGTGGGGGGAATATAGGACTCAAGGTAGATGAATTCGTCCGTCCGGCACTTTTCGCAGGTCGGCTTGCCGATGTATCCCGAATCGGTGGTGCTAAGGCCGGTGCCGAGGTTGGACTGACGCGTGGCCGGCCGGGCGCTGGTGTGCGGGCGGGCGTGTGCGGCACTGATGTGGGTGTTCCTGGCTGTCGTCATTGGCTGCCTGTCCCGGGCGGCGTGCCATGGTGTGCAGGCGCGCCCGTAGTATAGAACCGGCCTGCTGCTTGACCCTGGAGAAACCAGCATAGATTATGCAACGATCTGACATCAATGAAAGTTTTCTCCGGTCTTCGGCTTGCCGGTTCACCCTTGCCGGTTGATGATTCGCCCAACAATGGACTGTGTGAGCGCGTCGATGACTTCGGCATTGGCCAGCGGGTTCCGGATGAGGGTGAAGTCCACATCTCCAACCGCCGGCAGGTCGAACCGGCGGGTGATGATCTTCAGGTCCTCCGGTACCAGCGATGACGGCATGACTGCCACCCCGATCCCGGCCCGGACCGCGGCCAGGACACCGCTGATCTGGCGGGTGGTGCAGGTGATTCGCCAGGTCCGGCCGTGTGCTTCGAGTGCGTCGATGGCGAGTTTCCGGCTGAGGCTGGGGGAGGGGTAGGCAATCAGCGGCACCGGCGCGCCCGGTTCGAGGGACGTCTGCTCCAGCCCCACCCAGGAGAAGGAATCATGCTGGACCACCGTGCCGTCCTTGGCCCCCGCCACCCATTTGACGAACACCAGGTCCAGTTGGCCGGCGTTGAGCTTGCGGTAGAGCTGGTCGCTTTGCCCCACAGTGAGTTCAAGGTTGATCTGCGGGTAGATCTGCCGGAACTCGCGCAGGATCCGGGGAAGCCCGGTGATGGCCAGATCGTCAGCGGTACCGAAACGCAGCCGGCCCCGCATCGCCGAACCCGAAAAGTAGCGGGCTGCGGCGTCGTGGGCCGAGAGGATGTTCCTGGCAAACCCCGCCATGGCGTCCCCGTTGTCCGTCAGCCGCACGTCCCGGGTGTCCCTGGTGATGAGGACACGCTTGGCGGCGGTTTCCAGCTTCCGGATGTGCTGGCTGATGGTGGGCTGTGCCAGCCCCAGCCGGTCCGCGGCCTTGGTGAAGCTCAGGGTTTCGGCGACGGCCAGGAATGATCGGAGCTGGGCTGGTTCGAACACTGTGGACTCCATCGGCTGCACGTTGTATTGCGGTTTGCAATACGAGTTATAGGGACAATACGTCTCCATAATCTGTTAGCGCCACCATAGCGTTAAGGGCATCCCGGACCGCACCCACTTTGAGGACAAACCTGTGGCACCCCCACCGCCGTCGTCGGCAACCGTCAGCCAGCCCGTCATCGATTCCGCGAGTTCAGCACCAGCCCTGCCGCCCACCACGCAAACTTCCGACGTCCGGAACCGGGACGCACTCACCCAGCCGTTGCCCGTCGTCGCGGAACGCCTGCCGTGGAAGCACACGTTCATCTCCCTCAGCGTGCCCAACTTCCGCATCTTCGCGGTGGGCCACTTCATCGCCGTGATCGCCATCTGGATGCAGCGCATCGCCCAGGACTGGCTGGTCCTCCAGCTGTCCGGCTCCGTCACCGCCGTGGGATTCACGGTGGCGCTGCAGTTCCTGCCGTCGCTGCTGCTGGGTCCGTGGGGCGGCATGGTTGCCGACCGGTTCGCCAAGCGGAAGATCCTGATCCTGTGCCAGAGCATGGCCGCGGTCCTGGCGGCCCTGCTGGCCACGCTGGCCCTGACCGGCGCCATCGCGGTGTGGCACGTCTACGTCATCGCCCTGGTCCTGGGCCTGGTCACCGTGCTCGACCAGCCCGCGCGCCAGGTGTTCGTCAACGAACTGGTGGGTCCCACCCACCTGCGCAACGCCATCAGCGTCAACTCCACAACGTTCCAGCTGGGCGGGCTGATCGGACCGGCGCTGGCGGGCCTGCTCCTCACCGCGGTGGGTGCAGGCTGGGCGTTCGCAGCCAACGCCGTGGCCTGCTGCTCCACCGTGGCGATGCTGCTCATCCTCCGCAAGGACCAGTTGCACGTCAGCGCTCCCACTCCCAAGAGCAAGGGCATGCTGCGCGAGGGACTCCGGTATGCGCTGGGCAAGCCCACCATCTACTGGCCGTGGCTGATGGCCGGCTTCATTTCGGTCTTCGCCATGAGCCTGCCGGTGATCCTCGCAGCCTTCGCAGACCATGTCTTCCGTGTGGGCGCCGGCGGGTATGGCCTCCTGAACGCGCTGGTGGCGCTCGGCGCCCTCGCCGGCGCCATAGCCTCGACCCGGCGCCGCCAGCTGCGGCTGCGCTCGGTGGTGTTCTGCGCGGGCATGTATGGGACCATGCTGTGCCTGGCGGCGCTGGCGCCCTCGCTGGCAACGTTCGGGGCTGTGATGGTGCTGTCCGGGTTCTGGTGCCTGATGTTCCTTACAGGCTCCAACCAGCTGGTGCAGATCAGCTCGAACATGGGGATCCGCGGGCGCGTGATGAGCCTGTACATCATGGTGCTCATTGGCGGCCAGGCGCTCGGCGGGCCAATGCTCGGGTGGATCGCCGAACACGCCGACCCGCACGTGGCCCTCCTGGTATCCGGCGGGGTGCCTGCGGCCGCGGCCGTTGTGGTGGGAATCGTGCTGGCACGGAAGGGCTCACTGTACCTGAAGGTGGACGTGCGGAACCGGCGCCGGCCGATCCGGATCGTGGACCGGACGGCGCCCGCCTAGCCCTATCCCTCGGGTGTTCCTACCCAAGCCAACGCGGCCACCACCAGCGCCGAGATCCCGGCGTCGAGCGTGGGGCGGATGACGGGGGCAAAAGTCGGCGAGTGGTTGGACGGGATGGTGGATGCCACCGTCCCGTCCTGGACCGCCCTGCCGTAAGCCTCGGGATCGGTGCCGCCCAGCAGCCAGTACACCAAAGGTGCCCCTGCAGCTGTGGCGAGGGTGCCCACGTCCTCGCTGCCGGTGACGGGGCCGGGATCGACGGCGCCGCCCAGCTTCGCGGCGAACGCTTCGCGTACGCGGGCGGTGGCGTCGTGGTTGTTGACCACAACGGGAAAGTGCTGCCCGGCGGTGATCGACGGCGGTTGGGGAGCCCCGGACGCTGCGGCCTCGCCGTTGATGATGCGGGTCATGCCGCTGATCATCCGCTCCCGGACTGCCGGATCCGCGGTGCGTATGCTGATGCCCAGCCGGGCCTCTTCGGGAATGATGTTGTCCTTGGTGCCGGCGTTGAGCTGGCCGACGGTGAGGACAGCCGTCTCGTTGCCGCCGATTTCGCGGGATACCAGCCCCTGCAGCCGCATGATGGTGGCCGCGGCCATCACCACAGGATCCACGGTGGTTTCCGGACGGGAGCCGTGGCCGCTCCGGCCGAACAGCGTCACAGCAAAGCTGTCGGACCCGGCGAAGGCCGGTCCGGCATGCACGCCCAGTGCACCGGCCGGGAACGGCGCCACGTGCTGTCCCATGACAACGTCCGGCACGGGGAAACGCTCAAAGAGGCCGTCCGCCACCATGTCGCGGGCGCCGGCGCCGGTTTCCTCGGCCGGCTGGAACACCGCCACGATGGTCCCGGACCAAGCCGGGAGATGGTCGCTGAACAGCGTGGCCGCACCGAGGAGGCAGGTGACATGGATGTCGTGGCCGCACGCATGCATCACGGGAACGTCTGCTCCGTCGGGACTGGTGCCGCGCGCCGTGCTGGCGTAGCCAAGCCCTGACTTTTCCAGGACAGGGAGGCCGTCCATGTCCGCACGGAGCATCACCGTGGGGCCGTCCCCGTTCCGCAGGACACCCACGACGCCGGTTCCGCCGACTGCGGTGGCGACCTCCCAGCCCAGCCCGGTGAGCCGTTCGGCCACGATCCCGGCGGTCCGGACTTCGGCTCCGGACAGCTCGGGATGCTGGTGCAGATCCTCGTAAACTCCGGCGAGGTCCTGTGCCACCCCGGCAACGTCGTCCAAAACCTTTGTCATGACAGTCCTTACTAACGGGTTCGCTTGCCTTGCGACCCTACGCCCCTAGGCAGGCAGCGAGGGGGCCGAAGGCCGGGCGTTCACCGACCGCAAAACAGTCGCCGGAACGGGCAAAAGTGTGGCCATGCCGGCGGCAGCCCGTCAGGAGCGGGCCGAACGATCACCGGCGCAGGAAACGGCAGCACGGTTTGGCTGATCTCCTGCTGGAGGAGTTCCGGAGGTTGGAGGGGCTGGTCCAAAGCGCCGTACTTATCGTGGCGGCCCACCGGATACATCACTCGGCAGTGCCGGCCTGGGGAAACTGGAGCGGCTGACGGGAATCGAACCCGCGTATCAAGCTTGGGAAGCTAGCGCTCTACCATTGAGCTACAGCCGCGTTGCCGCCGCATCTGCGGGGCAGAACTTAGCTTAGCGCAGATGGAACGGCGGTCCGGCCACGGTGCCGGCAGTTCCAGCCGTGTCTGTGATCCGGCACGTCATCCCGTAACTCTTCAATAACGTCGCCGCATCTGGCTAGGTGGGCACCCGGCGGGCTGGTTAACCTGAACCGGAATGCTGTGGCGCCAGGGGGAGGCGGTCCGGGCAGCATGCCGCGTCAACCAGAGAAAGATCCCCCATGGCATCCGCAGAACACGAGGTCCTCATCCGGCGTGACGCCATGGCCGTGTACCTGTACTTGATGGACGCCACCAACCTGCCGCACTGGCGCGAGGCTGTGCGCAGCGTAAAGCTGGTGCAAGGCTCTGCCGGTACCAAGGGTGCCGTTTACCGCAAGATGGTGGCGGGACGGTCCGGGCTCAGCATTCCCGCCGAGCTGGAAATCACCCAGGCCAGGCCCGGCGCCGAAATCCAGTTCCGCGTGACCTCCGGCCCGTCGAACCGTTCGGGCGGCTACTACCTCAGCACCGAGAACGACGGCACCCGGCTCCGCTACGCTCTCGAAGCCCGGCCGGAAGGCTCATTCTCCTTCCTGGACCGGTTCGGCCTCCTGAACAAGATCGCCCAGCGACGGGTCCGGGCCGAAGTGTCCCAGCTGGACCGGCTCAAGGACGTACTGGAGCTGCAGACCGTCAGCTAGCCAGGCGACATCCGGCCGGCAGCTTCCACCGCTGCCGTTCCAGTGCGGGTAACCAGCCTTTTGCCCTGGTACCTATGCTCAGCGCCTATTGCGCCAGCCGCTGGCCGGTCCAGGGCCCTGCAATGTTCGACGGCGACGCCAGGCTTCCGCCCGAGAGGTCCCAGTACTGCACAACGTCCGAAGCCCTGCGGAGCGCGACTCCGGTGGAGTTCAGGCCGGTAACGTTCTTCAGCGCCCTGATGCCGGTGACATCCTGCCAGCCGGTGGCCACCGTAGGCCGTGCCTCGGCGCGGAGGGTGGTGGTTCCCCAGCCACGGTAGAGCTGTACTGCGCCATCAGCACGGAGGGCGAGGACATCCTGGAAGCCGTCGGCGTCGTAGTCCACCATCGCGAGGCGGGACGCGTTGATGCCGCCCGTGATGAGGGCCCTTGACGACAAATCGCTGGTGCCCTTGTTGGGGTACAGGAAGAGGTTGCCGCTTCCGTCCAGTGCGAGGATCTGCGGCATCCTGTTGTTGGCGCACCAGCCGCCTACCGCGAGGGTAAGGGACTGCCAGCCGCCGGATCCCAGCGTGATTGCTGCCTGGAACCCTCCGGTGGCGATGCCGCGGTGCAGGGTGAGGTTGCCGTTGGTCCACTGGGTCACGAGGTCGTAGGCGCCGTCCCGGTCCCAGTCGGTGACGAAGACTTCCTTCGCGCCGCTGAAGCCGGAGCCGATGACCTTGGCGGCGCCGTAGGTGCGGACACCTGTTGACGCCCTGTTGAGAAGCTGGCCCGAAGAATTTACGGTCACAAGGTCGCTTGGCCCCGTGATGGCCGCGGCGCTCAGGTCCAGGGTGGGAGGCATGTGCCGCCCCGTGGCATCGCACAGTGTGGGTGCCGGCGGCGGGAAGGCAGAGCCTCCGCCGGACCCGCCGGACCCGCCGGGCGAATCCACGGTACCGGCAGGGAGGGTGGTGTAGCCGAAGAAGTTCACCACACCCCAGATCTGGTAGGTGGAGTTGGTGTATGAGATACCTGCGCCCATGACATTGAAACGGGGATCGATGAGCATGGCATTGTGCCCGGGGGAGCCCTTCCACCACTCCACCAGCTGCGCGGCATCCCGGTCCGTCCGGATGGCGATGACCTCGCCTGCGCCGTTGTTGGGGTTCATGGCGCGCGGATCTGTCCAGAAGCTGGCACGGTGCTCGATGACTTCGCGTGAGGCAATGCTGTCCGACCACTCCTGCGCGAGGCCGGCAACCGTGGGGTTGTACTTCACCGGCTTCAGGCCCTTCGAGGCCCGGTACTCGTTGATCCTGGTGAAGACGGTGAGGATTGCTGCCGAGTTGTTGTCCTTGACCAGCGCCTCTGTGGCCGGCGTCGCAGCCAAGGATTCCGAGGTTGCCGGCCCGGACTGTGTTGGCACGGCTGGTGCCGGCGGCGGGGAGGCCAGTTCAGCGTCCGGTGCCCACAGCGGGGGGATGGACGGGACCTCGGACGCGGGCTGCGCTGCAGCGGGACCCGAAGGGCCGGTGGAACTGGCTGACGGCGCCGGGGACGGTTCCTGGACCGGCCTGATGTCCAGCGCTGGTCCGGCGGCGGCGGACACCGGAGCTGCCGCCTGCAGCGGCGGGGTTGGCGAGGCCACCCGGATGTCCGGATCAACAGCCGGGGTGAGGGCGGTGCCTGTGGGGCTGTTGCCCGCGCCTGACGAGCCGTCGCCATCCCCGGTGGCCGCCCCCAGAGAGACGCGGGACGGCCCTGACGATGCCACCTGCCGGCCGGTATCCACCGGCAGCGGGGCTGGCCCCGCCGTCGAGGAGGCGAGCACCAGCGCGCAGAGCACACCAATAAAAGAGGGCGCGACTAATTTATTCACAACATCCCCAGCTCTGTTGGGCCATCCGGGAGACCATCCGGCGCCTGTGTATCTGAGGCAACATTAGCCCCACTGGACTACAGCAACAACGAAAAAATGTGGTTGTGGATATCCCGTACGGTAATTTGGGACGGTGCTGATCTCAGACCGCGATATTCGTGCCGAAATAGACTCCCAGCGGATCGTGCTGGAACCGTTCGAGCCCGCGATGGTGCAGCCGTCGTCGGTGGACGTCCGGATCGATAAGTTCTTCAGGCTTTTCGACAACCACAAGTACGCCCACATCGATCCTGCGCAGGAGCAGCCGGAGCTGACGCGGCTGGTGGAAGTTGAGCAGGACGAGGCCTTTATCCTGCACCCGGGCGAGTTCGTCCTGGGGTCCACCTATGAGACCGTCACACTCCCGGATGACATCGCCGCCCGGCTGGAAGGCAAGTCCTCCTTGGGCCGGCTGGGCCTCCTGACGCACTCCACCGCAGGTTTCATCGACCCCGGGTTCTCAGGCCACGTCACCCTGGAGCTGTCCAACATGGCCACGCTGCCCATCAAGCTGTGGCCCGGCATGAAGATCGGCCAGCTCTGCTTCTTCCGCCTCAGTTCCTCGGCGGAGTTCCCCTACGGCCAGGGCGAATACGGCAACCGCTACCAAGGGCAGCGCGGTCCTACCGCAAGCCGTAGCCACCTCAACTTCCACCGCACCCGCATCTAGAGCAAACGGGTACTCCGTACCAATAGCGGCTACGCCTGCGCCGGGACCTGCCGGCTCCGCGTGGATGCTTTGACCAGGGGTTCCACGAAGCGCGCGGCCAGTGGGCCGATGACGGCCATCAGCAGGACGTAGGCGGTGGCCAGGGCGGCCAGGTTGGACGGCACGGCGCCTGAGGCAACGGCCAGTCCGGCGATCACGATAGAAAATTCGCCGCGGGCTATGAGCGTGGCACCCGCGCGGAAACGCCCGGGCTTGGCAATTCCTTCGCGTTTGGCTGCCCAGATTCCGGTGGCCATCTTGGTTCCGGCGGTCGCCACCGCCAGCACCAGGGCCCAGCCCAGTACCGGCGGAATGGACGTGGGGTCGGTGTTCAGGCCGAAGGCCACGAAGAAAATGGCGGCGAACAGGTCGCGCAGCGGCTCGAGGATACGGGTGGCGTTGTGGGCGGTGGCGCCGGAAATGGCGATGCCGAGCATGAAGGCGCCCACCGCTGCTGAGACCTGCATGGCAGAGGCCAGCCCGGCCACAAGGAGCGCGGCGCCCAACACATTGAGCAGGAACACTTCCGAGTTTTCGCTGTGCACGGCCTTGGACACATGGTGGCCGTGCCGCAGCGCCACCATGAGCACCGCGGTGACCACGGCCAACGCAATGGCCACGGTGGTCAGTCCACCCAGGAAGCTGACGCCCGCGAGCGTGGCAGTCAGGATGGGCAGGTAGACGGCCATGGCCAGGTCCTCGAACACCAGGATGGACAGCACCACAGGTGTTTCGCGGTTGCCCAGCCGGCCCAGGTCCGTGATGACTTTCGCCGCGATTCCGGACGAGGAAATGTAGGTGACGCCGCCCATAACCATGGCCCCCACACCGCCCCAGCCCAGGAGCAGGGCCAGTGCCGCTCCCGGAAGAAAGTTGAGCACGAGGTCCAGCACGCCGGCCTGCCACGACCGCCGCAGGCCTGTGAACAGCTCCGCCGCCGTATATTCCAGTCCGAGCATAAGCAGGAGCAGGATGACGCCGATCTCGCCGGAGAGGTGCGCGAACTCGTGCATGCCTTCGAGCTTCACCACGCCACCGGCGCCGAAAGCGAGCCCGCCCAGCAGGTAGAGCGGGATGGGTGACATTCCTATCCGTCCGGCCAGCCTGGCCAACAGGCCAAGGCAGAACACAACGGCCCCCAGTTCAATGAGGGTCAGGGCCAGCGGGTCCATAGGAGTCAGCCGTGGCGCAGGATGTCGGCCGCCGAGTCGAGGCCTTCCAAGGTTCCAACAGCAACCAGCAGGTCACCGGTATGCAGGATCACGTCGGGTCCGGGCGAGGGCAGGACCTCCCCCTCACGCATGATGGCCACGATGGAGACGCCGCACCGGGTACGGATGCATGCCTTGCCCATGGGCTGGTTCTGGAACGGGGACTCCGGGGCGATGGAGAACTGCCGGGTAACGATGCCCGGGACGTCCTTGTGTTCTTCCGCCAGCTTCATGGCGAGGTGCTGGCCACCCAGCAGGTTGCCCAGGGTGGCGGCTTCGTCGCTGGTCAGCGGAATGGAGGCCTGGCAGGTATCGGGATCGTCCCACGTAGAGACGATGAGCTCAGTCTGGCCTTCCCTCAGCTCCACCACGCCGATCCGGCGTCCGGAAGCTGTCATGAAGTCCTTCCGGCGGCCGAGGCCGGGAAGGTTCGTTTCGTCCACGTTCATGGTTAAAGCCTAGTCTTCCGGATCGATCCGTGGTGGCTGTCAGGAGGAGGGGACGACGGCGATGGGAGCCTTGTCCGGCGACTTCACCGGCAGCAGGACCAGCAGCCCGGCGAGAAGGACCACCATGATGCCCAGGATGCCCCAGCGCTGCGCCTCGCCGGGCGCCACCAGCGGGGTTGCCACCGTGATGCACAGTGTGAAGAGGGCCGGTGCCAGGAAGCTGACGGCCCGGCCGGTGGTGGCGTAGAGGCCGAACAGTTCCCCGGACTCCCCGTGCGGTGCGAGCCGGGCGAGGTAGGCCCGCGATGACGACTGCGCCGGGCCCACGAAGAGGCAGAGGAACAGGCCGAACACCCAGAATGTGGTGCTGCCCGCCCACTCCATGCCGAAGAAGGAATAGTCGCCGTTACCCAGCACCAGGATCACGGTCCCTGCTACCAGGAGGCCTGCCAGCGAGCCGATGATGACTGCCTTCGGGCCCGCCCTGTCGTCCAAAAACCCGCCAATGACCGCGCCTACTGCCGCCACCACATTGCCGAAAATTGCAAAGAAGATGACCTGGGAAAGCTCGAACCCGAAGGTGCCCGCGGCGATGATGCCGCCGAAGGTGAATACTGCGGCCAGCCCGTCACGGAACACGGCGCTGGCCAGCAGGAAGTAAATGGTGTGCGGACTGGTGGCGTAAATGGCCCGGATCCGGCGGAAGAGCAGCCGGTAGCTGGCCACGATGCCAAGGCGGGCTCCCTGCCCGGTCCGGGGCAGTTCCGGGACGGCGAACAGCACCGGAAGGGCAAAAATGAAGAACCACAGGGCGGAGAACACGGCCACCAGCCGGATGTTCAGGCTGTCCTGGGTGGATGCTCCGAACCACTCGAAGCTGGGCTGGACGAACAGCTGCAGGACGATCAGCAGTGCCACGATTCCGCCCAGGTAGCCCGCACCCCAGCCGAGGCCGCTGACCTTGCCGATGTTCCGGGGAGTGGAAATCTGGGCCAGCATGGCGTTGTAGTTGACCCCGGCGAATTCGAAGAACACGTTGCCCAGGGCGATCAGGGTGACGCCCAGCAGCAGGAATTCCGGCTGCGGGAAGACGAAGAAGCACAGCCCGGTGAGGACCGCGACGGCGGCCGTGTTGACTCCCAGCCACAGCTTCCGCCTGCCGCCGGCGTCGGAGCGCTGCCCGGTCACCGGCGCCAGCAGCGCGATGGCGAGGCCCGCCACGGCGAGGGCGCCGCCGAGGACCGCCGAGGCTTCGTCCTTGCCGCCGAAAGCGTTGGACGTCAGGTAGACGGTGAACACGAAGGTGGTCATCACGGCGTTGAAGGCCGCCGAACCCCAGTCCCAGGACGCCCAGGCCAGGATCCGGCCCTTGCTGGAGGCCTGGTTGCCGGATGCGAGTTCCGAGGACGGCTGCATGGCCCGGGGAGCGCTGGCGCTGTTCATAGCTGCATCGTATCCGCCGAGCGCGAACAGATGGCGGACTATGCCCCGGACTGGCGGGGTTGGCAGGCGGCCGCAAGGAAATATGGGGCAGGAAGCATGCTCAGACTTGATAAACTGGGGACTCCCGAACCCAACGCTTTGCCGCCTGCTCCAACTTTTGACAATCGAATTCCTGACGTTGCGGAGATAACCAGTGATCACAGTCCTTGCCGTGCACTTTTCGGTGGCTGTGCTGGCGCCGTTGTTCTTCAGGAGGTGGGGCCGCAACGCATTCTACGCTCTGGCAACCGTCCCCGCCGCCTCCTTCGTCTGGCTGCTGTTCCAGCACGGCCCCGTCTACTCGGAGCAGGGCGCGGTGGCCGAGGTCATTCCCTGGATTCCCGGCCTCCACCTCGAGTTCGCCTTCCGCATGGACCCGCTGGCCTGGGTGATGTCGCTGCTGGTGCTGGGCGTTGGCGCCCTGGTGCTGCTGTACTGCGCCCGGTACTTCAAACGGAAGGACCAGGACCTCGGCGCGTTCGGCGCGCAGCTCCTGGCCTTCGCCGGTGCCATGTTCGGGCTGGTGGTGGCCGATGACCTGCTGCTGCTGTTCATTTTCTGGGAACTCACCACCATCCTGTCCTACCTGCTCATCGGCTTTGCCCGGACCAGGCTGGCGGCCCGGCGCTCGGCGCTGCAGGCCCTGATGGTCACCACCGCCGGTGGCCTGGCCATGCTGGTGGGACTCATCATGCTGGGCCAGACGGCCGGAACCTACCGCATCTCAGCCATCCTCGAACAGGCCCAGGTACTCGCGGAAGGCCCGTCCGGCGCCATGGTGAGCGCCGCCGTCGTGCTCATCCTGGTGGGCGCCATCACCAAGTCCGCGCTGGTTCCCTTCCACTTCTGGCTGCCCGGCGCCATGGCCGCACCCACCCCGGTCAGCGCGTACCTGCACGCCGCCGCCATGGTGAAGGCCGGCATCTACCTGGTGGCACGGCTGGCGCCCGGATTCGCGGAGACGGCCTACTGGCAGCCCGTGGTGCTGGGCCTGGGCCTGGCCACCATGCTGGTGGGCGGCTACCGGGCGCTGCGCCAGACCGACATCAAACTCATCCTCGCCTACGGCACCGTGAGCCAGCTTGGCTTCCTCACCATGGTGGTGGGCCTCGGCACGCCGGACGCCGCGCTTGCCGGCCTGGCAATGCTGCTGGCCCACGGCCTCTTCAAGGCGACCCTCTTCCTGGTGGTTGGCATCATCGACCACCAGTCCGGAACCCGCGATGTCCGGAAGCTTTCGGGCGTCTTCAGGTCCTCCCGTGCCCTGGGGATCGTGGCCGGCATCGGCGCCGCATCCATGGCCGGCGTCCCTTTCCTTGCCGGGTTCGTGGCCAAGGAATCCGTGCTGGAAGCGTTCGTCCACCACGCCGGGGACCCGGACGCCGGACCGTGGGGCATGGTGGTCCTGGCGGGACTGGTCCTGGGTTCGGTGCTCACCTTCGCGTACAGCGCGCGCTTCATGTGGGGCGCCTTCGCCGTCAAACCCGGCGTGGAGCCCACCAAGTTCAAAGCTGTCCGTCCTTCCTTCATCGCAGCCCCGGCCATCCTGAGCATCCTCACCATCGCCTACGGCCTGTGGCCGGCGCCGGTTGACGCCTGGATCCAGCCCTACGCCGCGCTGTTCGCATCCACCGCGCCCGACGCCGGAACACCGGCCGAGCAGGCAGGGCACCTCGCGCTGTGGCACGGGCTGACCCCGGCACTTGGCCTGACGACGCTCACCTTTATCCTCGGCGCTGCCATGTACTTCGGCCGCAACGCCGTGGCCCGGGCCCAGGCGCTGGTGCCGGACTGGGTGGATGCCGACCGCGCCTACCAGCTGACCATCGGTGCGCTGGACGACATCGCCGTGTGGATCACCGGCCGGACCCAGCGCGGTTCGCTCTACTTCTACCTCGCCGTCATCCTCACCGTGGCGTTTGTCCTGCCGCTGACCGCGATCCTCTTCGCCGGCAAGCCGCTTCCGGACAACATCTACCTGGTGGATCCGGGCTCCCCGCTGCAGATCGTCGCTGGGATCGGCATCGTGATCGGCGCGCTCGCAGCCGTCAAGGCGAACAAGCGCTTCCTTGCCGTGCTGATGGTTTCGGTTACCGGCTACGGCATCGCCTTGGTGTTCGCCCTCCAGGGCGCCCCGGATCTTGCCCTGACGCAGATGCTGGTGGAAACCATCATCCTGGTGGCCTTCGTCCTCGGCATGCGCCGCCTCCCGCCCGAGCTGCGGGACCGTACGGGCGGCAAATACCGGGTGGTGCGTGTGATCATCGGTGCAGCCTTCGGGGCCACCATGGTGTTCGCGGCCATCTACGCCATGGGCGCCCGCGTGGCCCAGCCCATCTCCCTGCAGTTCCCGCAGTTGGCCTACGAAGGCGGCGGCGGGCTGAACATCGTCAACGTCACGCTGGTGGATATCCGGGCCTGGGACACGTTCGGCGAAATCACCGTGCTGGCACTGGCCGCCACGGGTGTTGCGAGCCTGATCTTCGTCCGCGGCCGCGGTGACCGCCTGCGTGCCTCCGCTTCGGTGGCGGAAGGAACCGTGGGCCGGTTCCACGGCGTGGACCCGGGTACGCGGGACGGCGCCGCACTGGCCATCAGCAGGAAGTTCGCCACAGCCACCCGGGACGCCTGGCTGGTGGCCGGGCGGACGCTGGCACCGGAACGCCGCTCCATCATTTTCGAAGTGGTCACCCGGCTGGTCTTCCACTCACTGGTGATCTTCTCGCTGTACCTTCTGTTCGCCGGCCACAACCTGCCGGGCGGCGGCTTCGCCGGCGGCCTGACGGCCGGCCTGGCCCTGACCATCCGCTACCTGGCAGGAGGGCGGTTCGAACTCAGCGAGGCGACCCCCGTCAGCGCCGGTGGCCTGCTGGGCATCGGCCTGGCCACGGCCGCAGGCTCCGGTGTTGCCCCGCTGTTCCTGGGCGGCCAGGTGTTCCAGAGCGCCATCATCCAGTTTTGGCTGCCCGTGTTCGGGGACATCAAGTTCGTCACGTCCACCATTTTCGACATCGGCGTGTACATCGTGGTGGTGGGACTGGTGCTGGACGTGCTGCGCAGCCTCGGCGCTGAAGTGGACGTACACATCGAGGAGCGGGGCTCCGAACCCGCAGAGTACGAGGAACCCGAAGACATGCCAGCCGAAACCATCTCAGGAGGCAAGGCATGAGCATCAACCTCGCCCTGCTCCTGGTCATGGGTGCCCTGTATGCCTGCGGCATCTACCTGATCCTGGAGCGCAGCCTTACCCGCGTCCTGCTGGGCCTCATGCTCCTGGCAAACGCCACCAACCTGCTGATCCTGGCCACCGGAGGATACTCCGGCCTGGCCCCGCTGTTCTCCAAGGACACCGCTGCGGGGGACTACAACGATCCGCTGCCGCAGGCGCTGATCCTGACGTCCATCGTGATCTCGTTCGCGGTTACCGCCTTCATGCTCGGCATCATCTACCGGACCTGGGTGCTGGCACGCGAGGACGAAATCCAGGATGACGTGGAAGACCTCCGCGTCGCCGAAACCCCCAGCTTCGACGCCGAGGACGACGCCGAGATCCCCGCCGAAACGTCCGAATTCCCGCTTACCATGCTGGGCGGCGACGGGCAGGACATCTCAGACCACGGACCCGGCTCCGGTGACGGCGATTCAGGCACCCGCGAGGCCGGCGCCCGGGCGCACGGCGGCACCGACACCGTGGTGGCGGGCGACCGCGAGATGCCCACCGAGCACGCGGCCGAGGAAGAAAAACCCGGTTCACCCAACGTCAAGCCCAGCCCGGAAGGAGGCGGACAGTGAACATCGCCAGTCTGGCCCCGCTCGCCGTCGTACTTCCCATCCTGGGCGCCGCCCTGACCTTCCTGCTGATCCGGCACTCCCGGGCCCAGCGGGCCGTCAGCATCGGGCTGCTGTCCCTGACCCTGCTGCTCGAATGCTTCCTGATGGCGGCGGTATGGGACGGCGGCACCGTGGCCGTCAGCATCGGCGGATGGATTCCGCCCTGGGGCATCGTGCTGGTGGTGGACCAGTTCTCGTCACTGATGCTGGTGGTTTCCTCCGCGGTGAGCCTCGCGGTCCTCGTCTACGCCACGGGGCAGGGCATGGCCGACGGCGACAAGGACGCACCGGTGTCCATCTTCCACCCCACCTACCTGATCCTGGTGGCCGGGGTGTCCAACGCCTTCCTTTCCGGCGATCTTTTCAACCTGTATGTGGGCTTCGAGATCCTGCTGACGGCAAGCTACGTCCTGATGACGCTGGGCGGTACCGGGCCCCGCATCCGCGCCGGCGTCACCTACGTGGTGGTGTCCGTGGTGTCCTCGGTGCTGTTCCTGATTTCCATCGCCATGGTCTACGGGGCCACCGGAACCGTGAACATGGCGGACCTGGCCATCAAGCTTGGCGAACTGGACCAGGGCACCAAGACCCTCCTGCACGTCATGCTGCTGGTGGCGTTCGGCATCAAGGCCGCCGTCTTCCCGCTGTCCTTCTGGCTGCCTGACTCCTACCCCACGGCCCCCGCCCCGGTCACCGCAGTGTTCGCCGGCCTGCTCACCAAGGTGGGCGTTTACGCCATGGTGCGCACCGAGACCCTGCTGTTCCCCGGAGACACCCTGAACACACCGCTGATGATCGCGGCGCTACTCACCATGGTGGTGGGCATCCTGGGCGCCCTGGCGCAGAGCGACATCAAACGTCTGCTCTCGTTCACCCTGGTCAGCCATATCGGCTACATGGTGTTCGGGCTGGCCATGTCATCGGTTGTGGGCCTGGCAGCCGCCATCTTCTACGTGGCCCACCACATCACCATCCAGACCAGCCTGTTCCTGGTCACCGGCCTGATCGAACGCCGCGGAGGCAGTTCTTCCGTTGACCGGCTGGGCGGGCTGGCCAAGATCTCGCCGCTGCTGGCGCTCCTGTTCTTCATCCCCGGCATGAACCTGGCGGGCATCCCGCCCTTCTCGGGCTTCCTTGGCAAGGTGGGACTCCTGCAGGCCGGCGTGGAACTGGGAACCCCGCTGGCCTACGCCCTGGTGATCGGCGGCGTGGTCACCAGCCTCCTCACACTGCTGGCGGTGGCCAGGGTCTGGAACCGTGCCTTCTGGCGGCGTCCTGCCGACGCCGAACACCCGGATCCCGTGCTGCTGGCGGCACCGGGGCAGCCGGTGGAGGAGGAAGTCCTGGACGACGAACCCGTGGCCGACGGTGCCGGCAGGACCGGCCTGGCCACTCCGGTCCTCAGCCGGGCCGGAAGCGGCGGCAGCAGCACGCTGGTCCGTTCCACCCTGATGCCCCGCACCATGGTGGGGCCAACCGCCGGCCTGGTGGTCCTGGGCATGGCGCTGACCGTCTTCGCGGGACCCCTGTTCGGGCTGTCCGACCGGGCCGCTGCAGACATGCTGGACCGCGGCCCCTACATCCATGCCGTCCTCGGTGAGGACGTCACGGTTCCGGGCGCTGGAGCACCCGCGGGAGGAGGAAAATGAGCCGCCGCCGTATTTCCCTGCGCCAGGAGCTTCCGCTCCTGGTCTGGCTGGTCATCGTCTGGGGCGCCCTCTGGCAGGATTTCAGCCCCGGCAACCTGCTCTTCGGCGCGCTGCTGGCCATCGCCGTCGCCCGGCTGTTCTACCTGCCGCCCGTGGAGCTCAGCGGCCGCTTCAACGTCCGGCATGCCATCCCCTTCGCGCTGATGTTCCTGGGCCGGGTGGTGGTGGCCAGTTTCCAGATCCTCTACCTCGCCGCCGTCCGCGGGCCCAAAGTGCACAACGCGGTGGTTGCCGTGACGCTGCGGAGCCACCAGGACCTCATCGTTACCGCCACCGGCCACGTGATCTCGCTGATCCCGGGCTCGCTGGTGGTGGAAGTGGACCGGTCAACCTCCACCCTGTACCTGCACGCCATCAACATCAGCACCGTCGAGGACGTGGAAAACCTGCGCAACGAAGTGCGCTCCATCGAAGCCGGGCTCATCCGGATCATGGGCACCAATGAAGAACTCGCTATCGTACAGGCGGAGGCGGCAGCATGATGCAGGTGGTCCTGGCCGTTACGGCCGTCATCCTTTCGCTCGCCGCCGGCGGGGCAATTATCCGGATCGCCCGCGGCCCGTCGCTGCTGGACCGGGTGCTGGCTTCTGACGTCCTGCTGGCCATCCTGGGGGCGGCGCTGTGCATCGATATGGCCGTCAACCGGCACCTGAACAACCTGATGCTGGTGGTGGCCATCTCCGTGATCGGTTTCATCGGGTCAGTGACCGTTGCACGCTTCGTCTCCGACCGGCGGGAGCACCCCAGTGAGCCCTGACATTATGACCCCCGACCTGACCAGCCTGGACGGCTGGATTGACGTGCTGTCCGCCGTGTTCATGGTGGTGGGAGCCATCATGTCCCTGGGTGCCGCGGTTGGCCTGCTGCGCTTCCCGGACCTGCTGAGCCGTATGCATGCCGCCACCAAGCCGCAGGTGTTGGGACTGTTCCTGCTGCTGGCCTCCATCGGGTTGCAGATGCGCACGTGGTGGGTGTGGCCGGTCCTGGTGGTTGCCTGGATCTTCCAGCTGCTGACGGTTCCCGTCTCCGCGCACATGGTGGGCCGTGCCGGGTACCGGACCAAGCACCTGCACCGGGAACTGCTGACCTCGGACGAGCTTGATGCGGTAGTGCAGAAAGCCGCCGCCCAGGCCGCCCGTGAGGGCGGCGAGGACGACGGCCCAACCCGCTGACGCCGGCCGGCGTGCGGGGACAGCGTGGGTGTTTAGACGATGTCCTGCGTCTTGGCGAAACGGGTGATGGCCCGCTGCGTTCCGCGGTTGGCCAGGACCTGGATGATGGTGCTGACGAACGCGGAGATCAGTGCGAACGTCAGTGCCGAGCGAAGGCTGGTGGGGACGTCCTCGCCCTTGCCGGTGGGCGGCTTGTTGCCGGTGGTCTTTTCCCAGATGGTGTTGACCAGCTTGGTGCCGGCAAATCCTGCACCCAGGCTTACGCCGGTGCCGAGCAGCTTGATGAGAAGGTTCATTCCTGGTACTCCTTGCGGGCGGTAAAACGGTCTGCACCCCACCCTACTGGCTAAGTTCCTACGGCGCGGGGATGAGCCCTTCCCATGCCACCGTCCAGCCCGGCGGGAAGCCGGGAGCGTGCCGCGCCGGGCCGCCATCCCATCCCGCGGCCATGAGCGCCACCGCAGCCAGCACCCCGCCGTTGCCGGGCAGGTAGAGCGGGAGCGAATCCGTCTGCCGGTTGTGCCCGCTGGGCAGGACCAGGTTCTTCGCTGCGTCCATCAACAGCGCGTCCACGGCGGCCTCCGGGTCTTCCAGCCGGGCGGCCGTCATGGCCATCACGGGGTAATCCCAGCCCCAGGTGCTGTTCCAGTCCCAGCCGGCCAGTACGTCATCCAGCGTGGCCCGCATTATCTCCGGGTCCACAAGGTCCGTGCGCGGCAGGACGCCCAGGGCGCACAGCATTGAGGGGTGGTCCGTGCGGATGGTGAAGGGCTCGACGTCGATCGCCGCGTACACGCCGTCCACCACCCTGGGCGGGACCATGCCGTCCGCCACGGCCGCCCAAGTGCGCTCGGCAGGCAGGCCCAGCCGTTCCCTCCACACATTGGCCACCCGGAGGGCCCACTGCCAGTAGGCGAGTTCGAATGTGGGGTTGGTGACTGTGCCGCGCACCGACTCGTAGCTTTCCTGCGCCGGCACCAGTGGCGGGCCCAGTTCGAAACCCCGGTCCGTGGGATGCGCGAAGGCGGCCATGAATTCAGCCGTTTCGAAAACCACCGTGCTGAATTCCCCAAGGAGTTCCCGCGATGGTTCGGCCCGGTAGGCCAGTTCCGCCAGGTGGATGGGGTGCGGCTGCTGCCAAACCAGGAAGGTGCCGATGGGACTGGGGCTTTCCCGCCCGTCCGGACCCACCTGCTTGGGCCAGCGGACGCCGTCGAACCCTTGGGCCTTGGCCGTCTGCCGGGCCGGTTCCAGGACGGACGCGTACCAGCGGAGGGCGGGCAGCAGGAGCTCCGTCCTGTTCCACGTGGCGAAGTGGGCGGCATGCCACCAGTGCATCTCGAGGTGGAAGCGGCCGCGCCACGAATTGCAGACCAGCCCCGTTTCCTGCGGCGGCAGTGACCCGGAGCAGTTGATGGCCGTGAGGTACTGGGAGAGCACCGCCCGGCGTTCGATCTCACCGGCGCGCGGATCGGCTGTTCCGGAGAGGTCGACGGCGCCGCCTGACTTCCAGAATTCCGGCCACGCCATGCGGGACGCGGTAATGGCGGCACTGCCGGGTGCCGCTGCCACCTCTGGGGCCGGTGCCGGCTCCGGTGCCGGCACTGAATACCTGCCGATGCCCCCGTTGCCGCGGGGCAGGCAATCACCCTGTCCGGTGCTGATGAAGTGGACGCTGAAGTCGAGGCTGTCCTGCCCATCGGCGGCGTGGATGAGCACTTCGTGCGGGCCGGCCTGCTCGAGCTCCAGTCCCGCGCCGCTGATGGCCGCCTGGTATCCGGAGCCGTCCAGGCAACGCGAAATCAGCCAGCACCGGTTGGGGCCGCCGGCGTGCCGTTCTTCGAGGGTGGTGGTGTGTGCTGCGGGGCTGTCCCAGTCGGCCGCGTTGTGCCAGGCCTCGGAGCCGTAGGGGAAAGCCAGGGATACGGCGAGGCCGTCCGCGAGGGCAGGGGAGAGGATGCGGAAGCCCAGCTCGTCCCTGTCCGGGCGGCACGCGGTGGTGACATTGACCGGGGTGCCGTGCAGGGTGAAGATGCTGGTGGCCGTGCCGGTCCAGAGGTCCAGCACCTGATGGGCGTCGGTGATGTCGTCCCGGGTGAGGGCAGGGGCGTCCCTGCCCGGGAGCGCAAAACCAATCCGGCCCAGGTCCAGCCGGTGGGGGTTGGCGCGGAGCCAGGTTTCCGCCTGCGATGACTGCGTCTCGCGGCCATCCACGATGGCGCCCACCATGTCCACATAGGGGACCGGGCCGCGCGGCGAATCGTAGAGGACTGTGGAACCGGCGAGGGTGTACTCCTGTTCCGGCGGGACGGCGTGCCAGCCCCACTGGGCCTGCGTGCCCAGCAGGGTACCGGGCGGCAGGTCGTCGCGGGCGGCCACCGGATACTCTCCGGGAAGGGACTGCATGCCGGTCAGGTCCATGGTGAAGCAGAACTCTCCATTGCCCACGGAGGCGGGGCTCCGCGGGTCGAGGCCGTCCTGTTCCACGTTGTGGCGCCGTACCAGCGCTTCGCGGTTGATCACGGTCTGCTGGGTGTGCACGTCGCACTCCTTGGCTCATGCCTGCGTCCGGGGTCGGAGTCAGGCAGCTCAGAAAACGCTTTCCCAAACCATCCTTGTGAGAACGCCGGGCAGTGTCAACCAGCCAAGCCGAGGGTCCGCCGGCTTGGCCTTGGCGGAGCGGGGGTCGGGGTCAGTCACATCCGGCGGGTTGACGGTCACGGCCCGCAATCAAGCTCCTCCCAGGTGTAAACTTGAGCACGCCCGGAAGGGCGCCAAGAAGTTCGAACGCAATACATCCACAGCATCATCAACAACGTATTTACGACAGGGGAGCGCCGCCATCGGCCCCGGCACCAGCCGGGAAACGCAGGTGGGCGCTGAGAGTGCGGACAGCCGCAGACCCTCGAACCTGATCCGGTTAGTACCGGCGCAAGGGAGTCGAGTTCTCGAAGTGCGCGGAGAATGGCGGCAGCAGCCGGCATCCGCGTCCACTTTCCCCTCCTGTTTCCAGGAGGATCACATGACTACTTCAGCAATCAAAAAGCCCGCCAGCAGGTCCTGGCGCGTCGTGGACATCGTGGTGGCGGCCCTGATCGCCATCGCCGGCGGTGTCATCTTCTGGGCCTGGTCCCAGGGCGCGACGGCCCTGTCTGGTCCGATCAAGATCGTTTACCCACCACTCTCCGGCCTGCTGGCCGGCGGCTGGATGATTCCGGCCGTCCTGGGCATGCTCATTATCCGTAAACCGGGCGCTGCCGTGTTCTGCGAAACCGTCGCCGCAACCGGGGAACTCTTTATGGGATCGCCTTACGGCACATCCGTCCTGTTCTCCGGGTTTGTCCAGGGCCTGGGCGCCGAGATCATCTTCGCCATTTTCGTCTACCGGAAATTCAACCTTCCGGCATCGCTGCTGGCTGGTGCCGCGGCGGGCTTCTTCTGCGGCCTGAATGACGCCTTCGCACCCTGGGGCTGGAACGTCGCCGACTCCGGCGAATACAAATTGGTGTACATCGTCTGCACCGTTGTTTCCGGAGCCATCATCGCCGGGGCCCTCTCCTGGATTGCCACCCGCGGCCTTGCCCGGACCGGGGTGCTGAGTTCCTTCGCTTCCCGGAAGGCCGCTACGGAGCCTGTCTTCTCCTGATGGCGGCACCCTCCCACGCCGCCGCACCCCACACGGTGCGGCCGGCGGCAGTTACTGCCCGTGGCTGGGGCTGGCGGCACGCGGGCCGCACCAGGCCCGCTGTCCATGCCCTCAACCTCGACATCAGCCCCGGCGAGCGGGTGCTCCTGCTGGGCCCCTCGGGTGCCGGCAAGTCGACGCTTCTGCACGCCCTCGCCGGAGTCTTGGGAGACGTGAACGACGACGGCGAGGCCAGTGAGTCCGACGAATCCGGTTCGCTGCTGGTTGACGGCGGTCCGCCCCGCGGCCAGCGTGGCCGGGCGGGACTCATGCAGCAGGATCCCGAGACCCAGGTGGTCCTCTCCCGGGTAGGCGACGACGTCGCCTTCGGCGCCGAAAACCTCGCCGTGCCCCGCGACGCCATCTGGCCGCGCGTGCACGAGGCGCTGGCCGACGTCGGGCTTTCGCACCTCCCGCTGGACCATCCGACGTCGGCTCTGTCCGGCGGGCAGAAACAGCGGCTGGCCCTGGCAGGCATCCTCGCGATGCGGCCCGGGCTCATCCTGCTCGACGAACCCACTGCCAACCTGGACCCCGCCGGCGTGCTCGACGTCCGGGACGCCGTGGCCCGCTGCCTGGACAAGACCGGCGCCACGCTGGTGGTGGTGGAGCACCGGGTGTCCGTGTGGAAGGACCTGGTGGACAGGATCGTGGTGCTGCAGCCCGGCAGCGGCGCCAATCCCGCGGTGCTCCTCGACGGCCCGCCGGACCGGGTGCTGGCCGAAGCACGGACCATGCTGGCGGCCGCCGGCGTCTGGGTTCCCGGGTACGTCCCGGCCACCCGCGGGCGCGCCGCTGCAGAGTCGCCAGGGGCCGGGGGCCTCCTGCTGGCCGCCGAGAACCTGGCTGTCTCGCGCCAGCGCCCGCGCCGCAAAGGCTTCCGCAAAGTTCCGCCGGCGCCGGTGCAGGAGGGCATCGTTGCCCAGGTCCGCGCCGGGCAGGCACTCGCTGTCACCGGCCCCAACGGCGCAGGGAAATCAACCTTCGCGCTGACCCTTGCCGGACTCCTCGAACCGGTCAGCGGGACGGTGTCCGCGACGATGGACCTCAGCCGCGGTGCCGGAATCACGCCGTACCAGTGGAAAGCGGAGCAGCTGATCGAGCGGATCGGCACCGTCTTCCAAGAACCCGAGCACCAGTTCGTCACCGGAAAGGTTTTGGACGAACTGCTCTTCGGGCCCCGGCACCTGGGGCACGGTGAGGACAGGGTTGACGAGCTGCTGGAACGGCTGCGGCTCACCCACCTGGTGGACGCCAACCCCTATACCCTGTCCGGCGGCGAGAAGCGCCGGCTTTCCGTGGCCACGGTCCTGGCGGCAAGCCCGCAGGTCCTGGTCCTGGACGAGCCCACGTTCGGCCAGGATGCCAATACCTGGGCCGAGCTGGCATCGTTCCTCTCCGAACTCCTGGACGCCGGAACGGCAGTGGTGTCGGTGACCCATGACGCCGAGTTCACCGCGGCGCTGGGTGGCACGGAACTCAAACTTGCTGGGGCGGAAGCGGTGGCGCCATGAGGCAGGAACTGAACCTTCGCGGAAACGCTGCGCTCCTGGCCCGGGCCAACCCCCTGAGCAAGCTGGCCGCCGTCGTGCTCATCACCGTGGTCCTGGCACTGTCCATCGACTGGGTGTCCGCGTCGGTGGCGCTGTTCTTCGAACTGCTGCTGTTTCCGCTTGCCGGGCTCACGCTGGCGCTGCTGTGGCAACGCGGCTGGCCCTTGATCCTCGCTGCCGCCGTGGGTGGCTGGAGTACCTCCATCCTGGCGCCGGACAGCGGCAGGACGCTGATCGACGCCGGCATCTGGACCATGAGCGAAGGTTCGCTGGAGACCGGCGTGGGCTTCCTCCTGCGCGGCCTGGCCATCGCGTTGCCCGCAATACTCCTGGTGAGCTGCACGGACCCCACAGACCTCGCTGATGCGTTGGCGCAGAAGGCCCGGCTGCCGCATCGCTTTGTCCTTGGCACGCTGGCGGCGATGCGCCTCGTGGGGCTGATGGCCGAGGAATGGCAGACCATCGGAATGGCGCGGCGGGCCCGGGGCGTTGGCTCCCGCGGCAGCGTGCTGCAGCGGGTGAAGGCCACGCTGGGGCAAAGCTTCGGGCTGCTGGTCCAGGCGATCCGGCGGGCGTCACGGCTGGCGGTGACCATGGAAGCGCGCGGTTTCGGCGGCGGGCCACGAACCTGGGCCCGCGAATCCACTTACACGCTGCTGGATGGGTGGGTCCTGATGGGCGGCCTGGTGATGGCCGGCCTGGCCGTTACTGCTGCGGTGTCAGCCGGGACCTGGACTATGGTGTGGGCCGGGAACTGACCCGCTAGGTGCAGGCGTGGTTGTAGTCCAGCCCGGCGTGGATGAACTGCGTCAGCACCACTTTCCCGCCGCCCGTCAGGGGGGACTTCGAACAGGCGGTGACCGCTGAGGCTGCGTTTCGGGATCCCGCCAGCCAGCTTGGCAACGGGTAGAGGTTGCTGGAACTGCTGACGTTCCCCACGATCCTGTGCCACTGCTGGCCGGTGGAGTAGATGCCCACGCCCGCTGCGTCGATGCTGTGGAAGAAATCCGTCATGCCTTCCAGGACGGTGCGGTTGGCGTCCTTGCTGCTGGACCAGGTGTTTTCGGATTCCACATCCAGCCACCAGACGTAATCCGCGGGGTCGATTACACCGCGGACGTAGGCGGCGTCAAAGGCCTTGGCATAGCCGTACATGTAGGCGCAGGCCGTGCCGTAGTCCCCGGCTTTGCAGGAGCCGTACGGGTTGTGCACCTTCGAGCCCGTGGGGTATTCGTCGCTGACCGGCCACCAGGAACCGGCCCGCCCGGGGTTAGCGGTATTGATGTAGAGCTGCGCCTTGGGCTGTGAGGCTACCGCGCCGGATGACGATGTGGCCCATTCGAGCTGTTCCTGCAGGCACGGGTTGGTGTTGTTGGCCAAACCGTTATTGACGCCAATGATGGCGAACGCCTGGTCCCGCGGCAATTCTGCGTCGCACTGCGGCCAGGAAACATCGTTGCCGAGGAGGGTCTGGCCGCTGCTGCCCCCTTGCGGCGCTGCGGGGGAATCCGTCGGATCAGCCCACGCGGGCCCGGCGCAGGTGAAAAGTACTGCTGCCACCAGCAGCGATGCCAGCCTGAACACTGGCAAGTGGGCTTGAGTCCGGGGCATGTGGGGGCTCCGTTTACTGCTTGAAGAAACTTATATTCCAGTCTCCCGCGGGATCACGGAGAGGACAAGGCGCAACGCCGCACACTCCCCCTATCGCATAGAAAAGATAAAGATGGTGCTTGATAGAGCCGTAACCTGCGCAATTGGTCATAAATAACTCATAGATGATATATTCGCTGCATGACCCAGGAAACCGCTGAACACGTCGCCGTCATGCTCCGGAACGCCCGGAGCGAGAAGGGCTGGACCCAGGGCCAGTTGGCCGCCGAGCTGGGAACCAGCCAGAGCGCCGTGGCCCGGATGGAGCAGGGTAAACAGAACCTGAGCCTGAAGATGATCCAGCGCCTTGAGACCATTTTCGACCGGAGCATCGTCAATGTGGGCAAGCCGCAGATGACGCACCTTCGCGTGGAGGGCGGCCGGACCCTGTCGGGTTCTGTTGACGTCAACAGCAGCAAGAATGCCGGCGTTGCCCTGCTGTGCGCCAGCCTCATCAACCGCGGCACCACCGTCCTGCGGCGCCTGGCCCGGATCGAAGAGGTCAACCGCATCGTGGAGGTGCTGACCAGCATCGGCGTTGAATGCACCTGGCTCAATGCCACGGACCTCCGCCTGCGCCGGCCCGCTGTCCTGGACCTCGACTCGATGGACGTGGAGGCTGCCCGCCGCACCCGCAGCGTCATCATGCTGCTGGGCCCGCTGCTGGATGAATCCGCGGAGTACAGGCTTCCCTACGCGGGCGGCTGCGACCTCGGCACCCGCACCGTTGAGCCGCACATGCAGGCCCTGCGCCAGTTCGGCCTGTCCGTGGAAGCCACAGCCGGTTTCTACGCGGTCCAGGCCCCGGCGGCGGACTCACATGACCGCTCCTTCGTCCTCACCGAGCGCGGCGATACCGTCACGGAAAACGCCATCATGGCGGCCGCCCACCGTGAGGGCACCACGGTCATCCGGAACGCCAGCCCCAATTACATGGTGCAGGACCTCTGCTTCTACCTGCAGATGCTGGGCGTCACCATCGAAGGCGTGGGCACCACCACCCTGAGGATCACCGGCAAACCCGTCATCAACGCCGACATCGAGTACTTCCCGTCCGAGGACCCCATCGAGGCCATGAGCCTGATCACCGCGGGCATCGTGACGAACTCCGAGGTCACCGTCCGCCGGGTGCCCATCGAGTTCATGGAGATCGAGCTGGCCACGCTGGGGCAGATGGGCCAGCAGCTGGAAATCTCCGGCGAATACGTGGCACGGAACGGCCGGACCCGGCTGGTGGACGTGACCACCAAGCCCTCCGAGCTGAAGGCCCCGGAGGACAAGATCCACCCCATGCCGTTCCCCGGCCTCAACATCGACAACCTGCCGTTCTTCGCCGTGATCGCCGCCAACGCCACCGGCCAGACGATGATCCACGACTGGGTGTACGAGAACCGCGCCATCTACCTGACGGAGCTGAACCGGCTCGGCGCGCAGGTCCAGCTCCTCGATCCCCACCGGATCTACATCAACGGCCCCACCAAGTGGCGCGCCGCCGAAGTGGGCTGCCCTCCCGCGCTGCGTCCTGCCGCGTGCCTGCTGCTGGCCATGCTCGCGGCACGCGGAGTTTCCGAGCTGCGCAACATCTACGTGATTGAGCGCGGGTACGAGGACCTGGCCGAGCGGCTGAACACCATCGGCGCCAGGATTGAGTACTTCCAGGGCTGAGATTCACTCTTCGTCATGAAGGGGCGGGGCACTTCAAATGTCCCGTCCCTGCCGCAGAATGTGACTATGCGTACCTTCGGCGTTGAGGAAGAGCTCCTGATTGTTGATCCGGAGTCCGGCGAACCGCTCGCCCTTGCTGACGCGCTCCTGTCCGGGCGGCACGTGGCAGCAGATGATCTGCCGCAGGTTCCGCAGGCGCAGGCGGCCACGGACAAAGCGGACGACGGCGAGATGGGCCTGAGTGCCGAGCTGAAGCTTGAACAGATCGAGACGCAGACGCGCCCGTGCCGGGACTACGGCACCTTGCTGGACCAGATCCGTGCCGGGCGGTCCCTGGCCGATCAGGCCGCGCAAAAGAACCAGGCGCGGGTAGCGGCGCTGGCCACATCACCGCTGGGTCTGAACAGCCACACCACCCCGGATCCACGGTACGCGAGGATGCTGGAACGCTTTGGCCTTACTGCGCAGGAGCAGCTGACCTGCGGCTTCCACGTCCACACCTACATCGAGTCGCCGGACGAGGGCGTGGCAGTGCTGGACCGGATCAGGGACAAGCTGGCCGTCCTGACTGCCCTGAGCGCCAACTCGCCCTTCTGGAATGGGCAACCGACGGGCTTTGAGAGTTTCCGGACCCAAGCCTGGAACCGGTGGCCAACGTCCGGGCCCGCGGCGGTCTACGGGACTTACCCCGCTTACCGCAGGGTGGTAACGCGGCTCCTGGACAGCGGCGTGATGCTGGACGAAGGCATGCTCTACTTTGACGCGCGGCTCTCGCGGAACCACCCCACCGTGGAGGTCCGGGTGGCGGACGTCTGCCTGCGCGCCGACGACGCCGCCCTGATCGCCTGCCTGGTGCGGGCGCTGGTGGAGTCGGCCAGCAGGGAGTGGCGCGACGGTGTTGAACCCGCACCGGTCCCCACGGTCCTGCTGCGGATGGCATCGTGGCAGGCCAGCAACTCCGGGCTCACGGGTGAACTGCTGGACTTTGGCAACTTCCGTCCGGCCCCCGCCGCGGACGTGGTCAGGTCCCTGGTGGACTACCTCGCCCCGGTGCTGGACGAGCAGGGCGAGCTGGCACTGGCCCGGCAGGGCGTGGAGGACATCATTGCCCGCGGCACGGGCTCGGCCGAGCAGCGCCAGGTGCGGGAAAAAGCACTGGCAGGCCAGCCTGAAGATTTCGGCTTCGGCGCAGTGGTGAAGCACGCCGTCAGGGTGACCATGCGCGATGCCCTCGACCCTTCGGAAGTGGACACCGTACCCGAACTGCTGCGGGTACGGCAGTCCTGAAGAACCCTAGATCTGCTTCAGGGCCTGTTCCAGGTCGCGGATAAGGTCCTCGGCGTCCTCCAGCCCCACGGACAGGCGCACCACGCCGTCGCTCAGGCCAATCGCAGCCCGCCCCTCCGGCCCCATCGCGCGGTGCGTGGTGGTGGCAGGGTGGGTGATCAGCGACTTGGAATCGCCCAGGTTGTTGGAAATGTCGATGACCCGCAGCGCGTCCAGCAGCGCGAACGCGGCCTCCTTGCCGGTGCGGCCGCCCGACGGCGCCAGTTCCAGAGTGAGTACCGTGCCGCCGGCCTTCATCTGCCTGGCCGCAAGTTCATACTGCGGGTGGGACTTCAGGAGCGGGTACTTCACCCAGCTGACGGCGGGCTGCTGCTCCAGCCATTCGGCGATCCGCAAGGCGGTGGCCGAGGAGTGGCTGACGCGCAGTCCCATGGTTTCCAGGCCCTTGGTGAGCACCCAGGCGTTGAAGGCGGACAGGGCGGGCCCCGTGTGGCGCATCAGCTGCTTGACGGGGCCGTCAATGAATTCCTTGGATCCCAGGATGGCGCCGCCCAGCACGCGGCCCTGGCCATCGATGTGCTTAGTGCCGGAGTAGACCACCACGTCCGCGCCGAGCTGGCCGCAGCGCTGCAGCAGGGGAGTGGCGAAGACGTTGTCCACCACAACTGTGGCACCGGCCGCGTGCGCAAGCTCGCTGACCGCCGCAATGTCCACGATCTCCTGCATGGGATTGGACGGGGACTCGAAGAAGACAGCGGTGGTGGGTTCGGACAGGGCGGACCGCCACTGCTCCAGGTCGGGGCCGTCGACGAAGACGGTCTCCACGCCCCACCGCGGCAGGATTTCGTTGAGGATCACGAAGCAGGACCCGAACAGCGAGCGGGCGGCCACCACGCGGTCCCCGGCAGCCAGCAGCGCGCCGAGGGCCGTGAAGACGGCGGACATGCCGGACGCCGTCGCAAAGCATGCCTCGGTTCCCTCGAGCAGGCGGAGGCGTTCCTGGAACGTGGCCACCGAGGGGTTGCCGTAGCGGGAGTAGACGAAGCGTTCGTCCTCGCCGGTGAAGGCGCGCTCGGCAGCGGCAGCGGATTCGTACACGAAACCGGAGTTCAGGAATATCGCTTCCGATGTTTCCTGGAAGTTGGTGCGGTCCAGCCCGCCGCGGACGGCCTGGGTGTCAGGGCTCCAGCCGGCGGCGTCTTCGTTGAAGGTCACTTAGTTCTTTCCGAGGTTGGTGGGCAGGCCGCGGTTCTTCCAGCCGTTGACGGTGCGTTCGCCGTAACGGTCCGGTTCGCCTTCGAAGCCTTCCAGGACGTTGTAGGAGGTGAAGCCCGCCTGGGTGGCCGCCGTGGCCGCCGCGATGGAGCGCTGGCCGGAGCGGCACAGGAACAGCAGTTCGGTACTGCGGTTCTCCGGGCCCTGCTGCTCAAGGTCAGTGATGAATTCCGGGTTGGGAATGCCGCCCGGGAACGTCCACTGGATGAACAGGGGATCGTTGTCCGTGGCCTTGGTGTCCGGGATGCCAATGTGCGCCCACTCGCCCTCAGTGCGGACATCCACCAGGATGGCGCCCTGTTCCAGCTTGGCCCAGGCCTCCTCGGGTGTCAGGTCTCCTGCGTAGCTCATGCGTGGCCCTCGCCGTCGAATTCGGGTTCCTCAGTGGCGGATTCCAGGCTGTCCACAGCGGTGGCGACGGCGGCATCCGCGGAAGCAATGGCTGCCGGGAGCACCACGGCCTGGGCCACGATGACGTTGCTGCCGTTGAAGGTCGCGGCCGGGCTGCCATGCAGCACGTACCCTTCCGCCAGGGCGGCCGAGATCCGCTCGCAAAAGGCGCGGTCGTCCGGGCCACTGATCAGGCGGTAGGACAGTTTCTCTTCAGGGGCAGGTGCGTCAGACATGACGGATCTCCTTCTCTCACGCTTGCAGCTCGAATCGGTCGATATGCCGAGTATTCACCTGAGGCACCCCGCCGTGGAAGGAGGGTTGCCGACCGGCCAGTCAGGGCTTGGCACCGGTACTCATTACTCCCCAAAAACGTAACACCTGCCGCCGGGAGCCGCACCGCCGCCGTCGTCATCTTCCGTAACTGAACCGGAAACACGGGGTCACAGGGGTGCCGGGCTGTTTCCGGACAGCGGCCGACGACGGTATTGCTGCAGGTGGGCGGGTTTTACGCTGCTTCCTGCGGGCTTTCCCGGCGGGCTCCGCCCGATAAAGTACTGGTGGGGCCGCTGCCCCATCAGGTCTTCGGCACCGGGGGGTTCCATGAGTACGCGTCCATCCGCGCGACGACGCACCGAACCTTCGGGCTGTCAGTCCCGCACGGCTCCGCCGAAAGTCTGGCCAATCCTCGCGGCGATTCTCCTGGCGGCCTGTGCCGTGGTGCTGCCCGCTGGCCCGGCGCGCGCTGCGGACCTCAGCCCGGACGAGGGAAAACCCCTGCTCGGGGCAGTGCTCGAATGGGGTGAGGATTCCGCCGCCGGTTTCGCCGAGCGGCTTGGAGCATCTCCAGCCGTCTACGGGCACGATGTCGCCCTGCCGTACCGCGCATCGGAGCAGGGCAACCTTCGGGGCTTCCTGGAGCAGGCGTCACTGCAGGGTTCGCATGCGATGCTCACCGTCAAGCCCAGTGTGCCAATTGACCAGATTGATGACGCTGCGGCGGCTTCCTTTGCGGCGGACGTGCAGCGGCTGACGTCGGGCTTTGCCGGGCAGGTGCTCATTCGTTTTGCCCCGGACATGAATACCAGCTGGGTGGAGTGGGGCCAGCAGCCCGGCGCCTACCGGAACGCCTTCCGTGCTGTGTCGGCTGCGTTCAAAAAGTCCGACGGCGGCCCGCTGATGGTGTGGGAGCCGTACCTTGGCAAGGACTATCCCTTCGCCCGCAGCCGGAATGCGCCCGCTCCGGACAGTGCGGGCTTCGCGTTGCTCGACACCAACGGTGACGGAACCTGGGACGGGGCCGACAGCGCCTACGAACCCTTCTACCCCGGTGATGACGCCGTGGACTGGGTGGGACTGACCGCCTTCCACGACGATACGGCCGGCGGTGCGCCGGTGAATACGGCACCCCGGGCGGGCGAGCTCCAGGAGATGCTCACAGCTTCCGGCGGGGAAAACTTCTATCGCGACTATTCCGCCGGGCGTGGCAAACCCTTCATGCTGCAGACCGCTGCGTTCTACAGCCCTTCCTCCGGCGGCGCCTCCGAGGTGGACGTCAAGGCCGGCTGGTTCGACCAGGTGGTGGGGGCCGCCACGTCCTCCGAATTCCAGAAAACCGCACTGGTGGTGTGGGACGAACGGACCAGCACCCGGGACACCGGTGTAGCGAGCATCAGCTGGCTGCTGACCGGCAACTCTGCGGTGGCCGACGCTGCCCGCGCGAGGCTGGCATCCTCACCCATGGTGACCGGCCCCGTCACGGAGGTGGGCACCGGCGGCAGTTATGTCCGGGCCAATACCCTGACGGGTGCCGCGGCCTGGTCCGTGGGGGTGGCGCTGCTGGTCCTGCTCGTGGCGCTGTGGCAGGTTCCGCGCAGAGTCAACGCCGCCACCGCCTGGGGCTACGGCGACCCCTCCAAACGGGATTCCCGGGTGGACCTGCTCCGTGGCATGGCCATCGTCTTCGTGGTGGTCAACCACCTGGGCATGACATCGCTGTTCCAGCTGCTGACCCAGGAAGCAGTGGGCTTCGTCAGCGGCGCCGAACTGTTTGTGCTGTTCTCCGGCCTGGTGGTGGGCATGGTCTACGGCCCCCGGGTGCGCGAGGACTTTGGCACCGTGCTGGACCTGACGTCCCGCCGGGCCGGCAAGCTGTACCTCACGGCGCTGGTGGTCCTGGTCGGTGTCTTCCTGGTTTCGCTGCTTCCCATCTTCCGGACCGAGGCGCTCACCACGTTCGTGGACCAGGGGACCGGCGGGGCAGGCCACCAGGGTGCCGGCCGTACGTACGACCTGTATGCGGGAATGGAATCCCTCTTCCAGTTCCCCGTGCCGCCGCAGATTCTTCCTGCCGTCCTCCTGCTGCAGTTTGGCCCGTGGCAGTTCAACGTGATGGGCCTGTACGTGGTGCTGCTGCTGGTCAGCCCGCTGGTCCTTGCCGCGCTCAGCCGCGGAAAGGCCGTCTGGGTGCTGGCCGGAACATTGGCGCTCTACGCCGTCGGTTCGATCACGCGCTTCCGGCTGCTGCCATCTCAGTTCGAGGATTCGTTCCCGCTGCTCGTTTGGCAGGTCCTGTTCGTCATCGGGCTTGTGGCCGGCTACCACCGAAGGACCATCGTGGCGTGGCTGTCTGCGCGAACGTGGTTGGTAGTGGCCTGCACCGCCGTCGCACTGCTCTTCGCGTTCCTGTCCTGGGGCAACCCCTACCTGGCCAACGGCTTCGACGTCCGCCTGGCCCTGATTCCGGACACGACGTACCGGGCCATGTACGACGCCCTCTTTGCCCGTACCTACCTGGCTCCGGGCCGGCTGCTCAACGTGCTGATCCTGGTGGTGGCCGCCTACGCGCTCCTGACCGCGTACTGGAAACCCATCGAGCGGGTGCTGGGCTGGTTCCTTATCCCACTGGGGCGCGCCACCCTCTACGTGTTCATCATGCACGTGGTGCTGATCGCCGTGGTGGCCAACATCCCCGCCCTTCAGCAGGAGAACGTGCTGCTCAACACCGCAGCCTACGCCGTGGTGCTGGCCCTCCTGTGGGCGATGGTTCGGACCAAGTTCCTCTTCAAAATCATTCCCACCTAGGTGTACTCAGTCAGTAGGTTGTTTGCACCTGCTGGTGGGTGGTTTGCCTCCGAGGCTGCTGTGGGGCCGGTGGTTGT
>NZ_JZTW01000022.1 GCF_000962805.1 Pseudarthrobacter chlorophenolicus
CCCGCCATATCAGTGAAGAGCAGCAGCACGGCGGGGAACTCACGGCACAGCTGGCCTCGCTCAAGGGAACAACCGCGGCCGTTGAGGGGGAGTTCCGGCAGGGCCAAGCCGCCCTCGCCGCTTATGAAGCCTCGCAGGCAGCGAAGCGGGCCGCCGCCCGGGAACTGGCCCAACGGGAGTCCGATCGGGCGGCGAAAGCCGCAGCGGACGCCCGAGTGGAGGTGCCACCGCCCGCGCCTGGGGCGCCGCCGGGAGCTGCCGGTCCCGCTCCGGCGAACCCGGATCCGGTGAAGCCCGCCCCGGCGGACCCGGCCCCGGCCCCGGCACCCGTGCCGCCGGCCCAGCCGGTGCCGCCGCCCGTCGTCGTACCCTCCGTTCCCGGTGGTGCCGTCAATGATCCTGGCGGAGCGAAGAGCTATGCCGCCGGACGCCTGGGCGCCTACGGCTGGGGCCAGGACCAGTTCCTGTGCCTGGCGCAGCTGTGGACCAAGGAATGGAACTGGCAGACCACGGCCACCAACCCCTACTCGGGCGCCTACGGGATCCCCCAGGCACTGCCGCCCGGGAAGTACGCCAGCGCCGGCAGTGACTGGCTGACCAACTACCGGACGCAGGTTGAGTGGGGGCTGGGATACATCCGCGACAGGTACGGCTCGCCCTGCGGAGCCTGGAGCCACTCGATGGCGAACAACTGGTACTGACGCAGTACTAGGCTTTTCCCATGGCTGACTTCGAACGCTTCCGGCTGCTGCTCGAGGAGGAGCGGCAGCTGAAGCTGGCGCTGCTTCCGGCGTTGCGGGCGGACATCGCCGCAGCCAACTCCGCCCGGCAAGGCGCCAACGTGGACGACGAGCACGATCCCGAGGGTGCCACCATTGCCTTCGAATTGTCCCAGGCCTCGGCTCTGCTGAACCAGAGCTCGGCCAGCCTGGACCAGGTGGAAGCAGCCCTGGCCCGGATCGCCGCCGGAACATATGGCAGTTGCGCCGTCTGCGGACGTCCCATCGCCGAAGGCAGGCTTGAGGCCCGGCCCTGGACCCCGTACTGCATCGACCACGCAGCCGCGGGGCGCTCGTGACCACCGGCCCGGACGCCGTCGCCGAGGCGGCCGGTTTCATCGACCGCACGCTGCAGAACGAGGGCGCGTGGTACCGCGCCGACGACGTCGGCAGCAGGTTTGGCGGCGCCCTCGGCTCCTATGGTTCATCAATGGGCGCGGTCCGCGGAACCATCCGTGACGCCCTCCGCAAGTTCAAGGACCTTGACCACGATGCCGTGGTTCAGCTGGCCTCGGCACTGTGGAGCCAGCCGAAGCCGGGCGCCCGGCCGGTGTTCGAGCGCCGCCAGGCCGCGGTGGTGCTGCTCCAGACAAGGGTTGCCCTGCTGCGGCATTCGGATCTGACCCGTGTTGAGGGTTTCCTTCGGTCTGCGCACGCACCCGAACTTGCCGATCCGCTCGTCACCGACGTTTTGCGACCGCTCCTGGACAGGCTGGAGCACCGCAACCGGCAACGCGCAGAAACCGTGCTGGCCCGCTGGAGTGCCGACCCCGACGCCCGCCTGAGGGCGGCAGCAGCAACACTGTCCCACCAAAAGGAGAATGATGATGGACGATCCCTTTAACCTTGAGCGTTTTATAGCAGCCCAGGACGGCGGAACATACGATGCGGCGCTGGCGGAACTCCAGCTCGGGAACAAGTCAGGCCACTGGATGTGGTTCATCTTTCCCCAGATCGCAGGCCTGGGGCAGAGCGCAACTTCCCGCAAGTACGCCATTGATTCTTTGGCGGAGGCGCGGGCCTATCTGGACCATGACGTGCTGGGCCCGCGGCTGCTCGAGTCCGCGCAGGCGCTGACCCACCACGCCGGGCGCTCCGCAGAGGACATCCTGGGTGGCATCGACGCCCGCAAGCTGCAGTCGTCCATGACCCTGTTCCTCCGCGCCGCGCCCGGCGAGACGGTGTTCAAGACGGTCCTTGCCCAGTTTTTCGACGGCCAGCCGG
This sequence comes from Pseudarthrobacter chlorophenolicus, assembly GCF_000962805.1. Taxonomy (GTDB): domain Bacteria; phylum Actinomycetota; class Actinomycetes; order Actinomycetales; family Micrococcaceae; genus Arthrobacter; species Arthrobacter chlorophenolicus_A. The sequence continues at coordinate 2,004 of NZ_JZTW01000022.1, forward strand.
ACGGGTCTACCGACTCGCTGCTCGCTGACCGGGACGGGGAATAGCCGCTATGGCGTGGGGCTGCCGCCGTTGACGTTCAGGGTCTCGCCCACCACGTAGCTGGATTCCGGTGATGCGAGGAACACGTACGCCGGTGCCAGTTCGGCCGGCTGCCCGGCACGGCCCAGGGGAGTGGACTGGCCGAATTCCGGCAGTTCCTCCTTGGGCTGTCCGCTGCTCACCTGCAGCGGCGTCCAGATGGGTCCCGGCGCAACGGCGTTGACCCTGATGCCCTTGGGCGCCAGCTGTTGGGCCAGGCCCTTGGTGAAGTTGTTGATGCTGGCCTTGGTGGTGGCGTAGTCCACCAGCGTGGGCGACGGGCTGTACGCCTGGATGGAGGTGGTGTTGATAATGGTTGAACCCGCCGGCATGTGGGCAAGGGCCGCTTTGGTCAGCCAGAACATGGCGTAGACGTTGGTCTTCAGCGTGTGGTCGAACTGTTCGTCGGTGATGTCCGCCAGGTCCTTTTGGGCCACCTGCTTTCCGGCGTTGTTCACCAGGATATCCACGCTGCCCAGGACGGCCACGGCGGTCTCCACCACTTCGCGGCAGACCGCAGGATCCTTGAGGTCGCCCGGCACCTTGATGGCCTTGCGTCCGGCTGCCTCGATGATCCCCGCAATCCTGGCCGCGTCCTCTTCCTCCTGCGGGAGGTAGGACAAGACAACGTCGGCACCCTCACGGGCGAAGGCGATGGCTGTTGCCGCGCCGATGCCGGAATCGGCCCCGGTGACGATCGCTTTGCGGCCTTCGAGCCGCCCCGTGCCGCGGTAGGTTTCCTCGCCGAGGTCGGCCTTGGGCGTCAGCTCGGCGTCCAGGCCGGGTTCTGGCTGGTGCTGCTTGGGAGGGGAAATGTGTTCGTAGGCGGTGACCGGATCGCGGAATGTGTACTGGTCTGTCATGGTTTCCTCCTGCTGGTACGGCTGGATTCCTCAAAGCTAAGCATGCTTACATTTCCAGCCTAGGCACCCGAAGGCCCGCTGCCAAGCCGGGCTACCCGCGCTGTACCTCCACCAGCTGCACCCCGGCAAGGCGGCTGCCGTCAACCAAGGCCGTCATGTAGGTGCACATTGGCTGCCTCCGGCGGTCCGTGGGGGAGCCCGGGTTCAGCAGCCGCAACCCCTGCGGCGACGTGGTGTCCCATGGGATGTGGCTGTGCCCGAAGACCAGGACATCCGCATCCGGGTAGAGCGCCTCGCATCGCAGTTCACGGCCCCTGGCCTGGCCGGTCTCGTGCACCATCGCAAAACGGACGCCGTCCAGGGTGACGGCCGCCGTTTCGGGCAGCCGGGCGCGGAGCTCCAGGCCGTCGTTATTGCCATAAACGCCCACCAGCTGCCGTGCCCGCCGCTCGAATTCATCGAGCAGCGGGGCCTCCACCCAGTCTCCGGCGTGGAACACCACGTCGGCGCGTTCGACGGCGGACCACACCTGGGTGGGCAGTTCCCGCGCGCGTTTGGGGACGTGGGTATCGGCGATCAGGAGGATGTTCAGCGGCATGGGGAAATCCTGCCACGGAGACCTGTCCGGGCCCTCTCCGAAGTCGTAATCTGGGGGCTTGGAGGTGAGTGCCATGGAGGCTGCGCAGGGCGACCGCATCGTTGTGCACGGAAGGACTGTGGGGGCCACTGACCGTCACGGAGTGATCCTTGAAGTCCGGGGCGAAGGCGGAGCACCGCCGTATGTGGTCCGCTTCGACGACGGCCACGAAACCGTCATGTACCCCGGCGGTGATTTCGCCGTCGACCACGGACACGCCACCTGAGCTCCGCCGGCCGCCCTCCGGCGCCGCGGACCTGTCAGACTGGGACAATGGACCACGCATCCGTCGCCGCATCATCGATTCCGCCTGTCCGCACCGGCCCCCGCAATCCGGGCGATGCCTGGGTGGAGGGGGACCGCGGCCGCTTCTGGGGCCGTTTCGGCGCCGCCGGCGTCCTGGCCTGGGACCCTGCCCGGGGTGTGCTGCTGCAGCACCGGGCGGTCTGGAGCCACAACGGGGGAACCTGGGGTCTGCCCGGCGGCGCCCTGCACGAGGGCGAGGATGCGGTATCCGGGGCGCTACGCGAAGCCCATGAGGAGGCTGCCGTCCCGGCCGGGCACGTGGACGTGCTGTTCACGTCGGTCCTGGACCTGGGCTACTGGTCCTACACCACCGTGGTGGTCAAGGTCCGTGAGCCTTTCGAGCCCGTGATCAGCGACCCCGAAAGCATAGAACTGCTCTGGGTGCCGCTGCCCGAGGTCGCGGACAAGGACCTGCATCCCGGATTCGGCGCGGCGTGGCCCGGCCTCCGGGAGCAGCTGGCCTAGAAGTCCTTGCCGTATTCGGCGTGGACCAGGATGGGCAGGTGGTCCGATTTGCCCCGGGGCAGCGTTTCGACGCTGGTGATGTCCAGTCCCAGGGACGTGGCGAAATCGAAGTGGCCCTTGAAGACCTTGTAGCGGGTGTAGGTCCGCCGGTTGCTGAGGGACAGGGCATAACCGGAATTCTTCATGTGCAGATGCAGGTTCTTGGTGAAGAACGGGTAGTTGAAATCTCCCACCATCAGCGTCATCAGGCCCTTGCCCATGCTCAGCAATTCGGCGTGGGCCGCGTGGATCTGCTTGCGGCGCAACGAATTCGACGCCGTCAGCGGGGCGGCGTGGAAGGACCCGATGACCAGCTCGTGCTGCGTTTCGTTGTCCATCACACGCGTCCCAATCAGCCGCTCATGGGCGGGCGCCAGAACCCGGTCGTGCATCGATTTCTGCAGTGCGAAGGACTGGGTGTCCAGGGCCGTGAAGCGGCTGGTCCGGTAATAGATGGCCAGCCCCAGCCGGTTCCCCTTGGTGGCGTCCGCCAGATGGAGCGGGCCCAGGGTTTCCGGTAGGTCCGCCGCATCAACTTCCTGCAGGCACAGCGCATCGATGTCATGGTTCCGGGCGAGGGCAAGCAGTTCGCCGCTCGCTGCGTGCTTGCGGAGGTTGTAGCTGATGACGCGCATGAAACACCTCTTCCGAGGGTTGCTGACAGGACCAGTTCCTGAGTCTAGTCCGCGGCCGGACCCTCCGCTCAAACATTTCGCCGCGACCCGCTGGCCACGATTCTGCGGCATCCGGTTAGAGTTAGTGGCAATTCACTGGGATTTCCTGAAAGGCCACCGTTGACTGACGAACTCCCCGAACTGGCCGAAGGCAACGCCTACTACCAGGCACTTGGCGGCGGTCATTTCCGCTCCACCATTCACGCCCAAGGCGCCTGGAACGCGCACGAGCAGCACATGGCCCCGGCCTCCGGATTGCTGGCTGACGCCCTCGAGCGCCTCGAGCCGCGCACCGGGATGAGAATGGCGCGGCTGAGCTACGAGATCCTGGGACTGATCCCCGGCGGTGACTTCCACATCGAGGCCTCGGTGCTGCGGCCCGGCAAGACCATCGAGTTGCTCCAGGCCGAACTCGTGGCCCGGGGCAGGACTGCCATCCGTGCCACCGCCTGGCGGATGGTCACCAGCGACACATCAGCGGTGGCCGCCGTCGAAGACGCCGCCATCCCCGGCCCGGAAGACTGCAAACCCTACGACGGGTCCGCCATCTGGCCCGGCGGCTACATCCGGTCACTGGAGATGCGGGTGGCGGAAGGGCACCGTCCCGGCGCAGGCAAGGTCTGGCTTCGCACAGCGCATCCGCTGACCGACCGCGAAGACAGCGGAGACCTTGCCCGACTCATGGGGCTGGTGGACACCGCCAACGGCATTGCCGCGCGGGTTCCGCCGGGACCGGAGAGCTACGCTTTCCCCAACCTGGACCTGCAGGTCCACATGTACCGCCGGCCCGAGGGGGAGTGGCTTGGGCTGGACAATGCCGTCTCGTTCGGCCGGGACGGCATTGGCCTGACGTCAACGGTCCTGCATGATCTCCAGGGCCCGTTCGGCAGGGCCGAACAGATCCTCACCCTGCGCCAAACCTGAACGTCAACCCCATAGCTGCCGCGCCCTTCCAGACGTATCGTTAACTGTGTCGTTGTATATCGTTCACGATCTTCAGAGGAGATCCCCATGCGTGGCTCATACCAGGGATACGGATTCGGCAGCAACAACATCGATGGCCTCTGGCAGGCTATCGAGGACTTCCGTTCCCGCTTCGAAAAGCCGGAAGGCACCCGGGCCGGTAAAGGTGAAGTGCGGGCTGCGGTCCTTGCCCTGCTGGCAGAGCGGCCCATGCACGGCTACCAGATCATCCGCGAGATCGAGGAACGCAGCGGCGGCAGTTGGAAGCCCAGCGCCGGTTCTGTCTACCCCACCCTGCAGTTGCTCGCCGATGAGGGTGTGATCCGGGCCGAGGAGTCCAACGGCCGCAAAATCTACTCCCTGACCGAAGCCGGCCGGGACGAGGCGGCCGGGAGCGCCGCAGGGACTCCCTGGGCCGGGGCAGGGCCGCAGTCCACAACCGGATTCGCTGCCCTTCCCAAGGCAGGCGTTGAACTGGCCCAGGCCGCCGCGCAGGTGGGACGGACCGGCACCCCGGAGCAGGTGAAGCAGGCGGTGGCAGTGCTGGACGAGGCACGCCGGCGGATGTACTCGATCCTCGCCCAGGACTGACGGGGTGGTTTCCGGCCCCCGCCGGCAGGTGGGCCAGGATGCACTCCCGGGCCACGTCCGTTCCCGCTACCGCCGCATCCTGCGCTTTGCCGCACGGCACCTGGCCGCAGTGTGGTGGTATGAGCTTCTGCTGCCCCGGATAGGGCTGGCCAGGGTTGCCGAGCGGACCCGTTCGGCCAGGATGCAGCGGTTCGCGCGCCGTTTCCACGCACTGGCTGTGGAGCTCGGCGGACTCATGATCAAGGTAGGCCAGTTCCTGTCATCCAGGCTTGATGTCCTGCCTCCGGAAATCACGGAGGAACTCCAGGGCCTGCAGGATGAGGTGCCGCCTGTTGCGTTCCCGGCCATCCGGGCCCTTGCCTCCGCCGAGCTGGGCTTTCCCCTTGACGAGGTGTTTGCCGCGTTCGAGGAGGAGCCCCTGGCCGCGGCCTCCCTGGGCCAGGCGCACCGGGCGCGGCTGCGGCCCTCCGACGCGGAGGCGGCCGGGGTCAAGGACGTGGTGGTCAAGGTGCAGCGTCCGGGCATTGAGGCGATTGTCGCCGTCGACCTCGCAGCCCTGCGGAAGGTGGGCGGCTGGCTCAGCCACTTCCGGATCGTGGCCGACCGCGCCGACATGCCCTCCCTGGTGGAGGAATTTGCGCAGACCAGCCTGGAGGAGATCGACTACCTCCACGAGGCTGCCAGTGCCGAGCGGTTCGCGGCGGACTTCGCCGGGGACGGTCGGGTCCACGTGCCGGTGCCCGCCTGGGAGCGGTGCACCCGCCGCGTGCTCACCCTGGAGGATGTCACAGCCATCAAGATCACGGACACGGATGCGCTCCGCAGGGCCGGCATCGACCCCGCAGAAGTGGCGCCGGTGTTCGCCTCGGTCATGTTCGACCAGTTGTTCACCAACGGCTTCTTCCACGCCGACCCGCACCCGGGCAATATCTTCGTCACGCCCACCCGGCCTGGTGCCGGCCGCCAGCCCTGGAAACTGACCTTCATCGACTTCGGCATGATGGGCGAGGTAACTCCCTCCACCCGCAGCGGCTTGCGCAAGCTGCTGATCGCGGCGGCGGCCCGCGACGGCAAAGGACTGGTTGCCGCCATCCGCGACGTCGGCGTGTTGGTGCCGTCGGCGGACACGGTGGAGCTGGAACGGGCCATGACGCATTTATTCGCACGGTTTGGCGGGATGGGTTTCGCCGAGCTCCGCGAGGTGGATCCGCGCGAATTCCGCGACTTTGCCGAGGAATTCGGCGAAGTGGTCCGGTCCCTGCCGTTCCAGCTTCCCGAGAACTTCCTGCTGATCATCCGGGCAATGTCCCTCACATCCGGGGTATGCAGTTCGCTGGATGAGCGCTTCAACCTGTGGGACTCGGTAGAACCCTATGCCGCCCGGCTGCTGCGGGAAGAGGGCGGGAACATTGTCCAGGACGCCGCCCGGCAGGTGGCCGGGGCCGCGGGACTTGCGCTTCGGCTGCCGCAGAGGGTGGATGAGCTGGTCACCCGGATCGGTGAAGGGAGCGTGGCCGTTGCCAACCCCCGGCTGGAGCGGCAGGTGGCCAGGCTGGACCGCACGGCCCGCCGGACGGCGTCGGCAGTGGTCTTCGCGGCGCTGCTCATCGCCGGGGCCGTGGTCCGCGCCGACGACGCCGTACTCGGCACCGCACTGATGGCCTCGTCCGTGGTTCCGCTGCTCCACGGCGCCTGGGTTGGCCGGAGGGGACGGTAGCCCGGCGCCCGGCCGGTGGGTCGGGCAGCTGGCAGGGCGCACGACGGCGTACCCTAGGTTGGGCCGTCCCGCACCGCCGCGGCAGGGCCAGGAACAGCATCATGACGACCAAGGGAGCCCAGCGCCATGGCCCACCACCCTGACTCCGGAACCCTGACAGTGGTCAGGCAGGACGTCTCACTCGGTGCCGCCCGGGACCTTGAGTTGGGCCTCGAGCTGCTCGCCAGGGCGCGCACCGGGAGCATGGGTCCCACCCTTCGGCTGTACCGCCCCGCCCCAACGGTGGCATTCGGCCAGCGCGACACCCGGCTTCCCGGGTTTGAGGCCGCAGCCCAGGCGTGCCGGGACGACGGCTTTGAACCCCTGGTCCGCCGCGCCGGTGGCCGCGCGGCCGCCTACCACCAGGGCACCCTGGTGGTGGATCACATTGAGCCCGATGACGATGCCATCGCCGGTTCCAAAAGCCGCTTCGGCTATTTCGGGGAGCTCTTCGCCGACGCCCTGCGCAGGGTGGGTGTGCACGCAGCCGTAGGGGAGATCCCGGGGGAATACTGTCCCGGGGAATACAGCGTCCACGGCACGGACGCGGCGGACGGGTCCCGCATCAAACTCGTAGGGACAGCGCAGCGGGTGGTGGCCGGCGGCTGGCTGTTCAGCTCGGTCATAGTAGTGGAGGACTCCGCACCTATCCGTAGGGTCCTGACCGGCAGCTACGCCGCGCTGGGCCTCGACTGGGACCCGGCCACGGCCGGCGCCGCGGACGACCTTGTCCCGGGCCTGACGGTGGAGGCAGTCACCGACGCCCTGCTCGAAACGTACGCGGGCCATGCCACCCTGGCTTCAGCGCCGTTCGGCAGCCTGGGGGCATGACCCGCGTCTCCTGGATCACCAGTGTCTGGGTGTGGCGGCCCGGAGTCATGGCCGATGAGGCCGCACCGTCCTTGGCTAAGCCGCGAGGCGGTTCTTGACCTCTGCTGCGGACGGGTTGGTGGCCGCGGTGCCGTCCGGGAACAGGACGGTGGGTACGGTCCGGTTGCCGCCGTTGATTTGCTCCACGAGTTCGGCGGTGCCTTCCACTTCCTCGATGTTGATTTCCGTGTAGCCGATGCCCTGTGCGTCGAGCTGCTTCTTCAGCCGGTTGCAGTAGCCGCACCAGGTGGTGGAAAACATGGTGATGGTGCCGGTTTCGGGAGTGAAATCCACAGGGTTCTCCTCTGGTTGAAATGAAGGATTCGTTCGGGACAACGGTAGCGTGCCCGCCCGTATTCCCCGGCGTCCGGCCGTCCCGGCCCTGCCCGGATGACAGTATGTGGCGGCGATGGCATGCTGGAGCCATGTGTGGACGCTACGTAATGGCACGCGCCGTGGGGGACCTCCTGGCAGAATTCGACGCCGAACTGGAGGACGAGGTGAGCATTCCGCCGTCGTGGAATGTAGCCCCCACCGATGCCGTCCCCATCGTCCTCGAGCGGCTGGTTGACGACGGCCCGGATGCCCGGCAGGTCCGCCAACTGCACGTCGCACGCTGGGGCCTGGTTCCTTCCTGGGCCAAGGATCCGGGCGTCGGGTCCAAGATGATCAACGCCCGCAGCGAATCGGTGCTGGAGAAGCCCGCATTCCGGAAGGCGATCAAGTCACGGCGCTGCGCTGTACCTGCCGATGGCTACTACGAGTGGAAGCAGGGCCCCGGGAAGTCCAAGCAGCCGTACTATGTGCATCCCGGCGCGGGCGGGGGCCTGGCTTTCGCCGGCCTCTACGAGTGGTGGCGCGATCCGTCGGTGCCGGCCGGCGAGCCGGGCCAGTGGCTGCTTTCCACGTCCATCCTGACGGCGGACACCCCGCCGCCGGGCTCCGAATCGACGGTGTTCGGGAAACTGACCGCTCTCCATGACCGGGTGCCCCTTCCCATGGACCGGGACACCATGCAGGCCTGGCTTGATCCGCAGGCTGACGACGCCGCCGCCCTGGTGGACATGGTGCGGTCCGGGGTCAAGGATGTGGCCGCTGACTGGCACGTGGAGTCCGTGGGCAAAGACGTGGGCAATGTGCGCAATAACGGACCTGAACTCATCCGGCCCGTGGAGGCCCTCTTCTAGCAGTCCGGAGCGGCGGGACGGAAACTCAGACGGTAACCGTACCGTCGTCGTCCACTGCCCAGGTGGGGTTGTACGCAACTTCCCAGCGGAAACCGTCCGGATCGGAGAAGTACCCCGTGTATCCGCCCCAAGGCTGGGTGACAGGTTCGCCGGTGACTGTAGCCCCGGCGGCTTTCGCCTCGTCCAGGACCCGGTCCACCTCGTCGGTGCCACTCACGTTATGGCTCAGGGTGATGCAGGGGACCGGCCCGGGAGCGTCGACCCCGGCCTCAGCGCGCATCTGGCCCGCATCCCAGAGGGAAAGCACAAGCCCGTGGTTGGCCTGGATGAAAACCACTTCGCCGGGGACCTCCCGGTGAACGGGCCACCCGAGTCCGTCGACATAGAAGGCCCGGGAGGCCGGAACACTGCGGACACCTAGCGAGATGAAGTCGACTCTGGGTTGCATGCTTCGATACTGTCAGAAGATGGCAACAATTCAAGGAAACGACCGGGATGCACTGGCCGACAAGGAACAGCTCGCCGCAGTCCGAATTGCCGTGGATGAGGTGGACGATCAAATCGTCACCCTCATTGCGCGCCGCGAACGCCTGATCAGGATCGCCGGCACCCTCAAGGGTGACGACGCCGAAGTCCGTGCCCCTGACCGCGTGGAGAAGATCATCCAGCATGTCCGCTCCGCAGCCGAGAAGAAGGACATCGACCCGGACATCGTGGAAGCGACGTACCGGGCCATGATTTCCGGGTTCATTGAACTTGAACTCCGGGTCCACCACGAAGACAACGGCTGACCAGCCACTGGTCACCCCTGCCTAACCTGCAGCTGCCATGCTGCGGGGCCTAGAGGTTTTCGTCCACCTTCACGCCGGACTGGAAGTCCCTGCCGTCAGCTTCGCTGAAGCCTGTCATCACATGGCCTTTGCCGAGGCCATTGATTGCTGCCATGGGGAAGTTCCCTGTGATGGTGCTGCCTGAATGGCTGACGCCGCCCAGGTCGTAGTTTTCCTCACAGTTCTGTTCGTGGTTAAACGAAAAGAAGGCTATGGCCTCCCCGTTTATGAATTCGATGCCCAGCCGGCGCTGGGATGAGTAGTCCGGACTCGCCGCCACAAGACCCACCACATAGGCGCCGGAACCGGGAATGTTGCCGTCTATATCGAACGTGGCCACAAGTGTGGAGTCCTGTGCCTTGATGCTGACTTGTTTGAGGAGTGCGTCAGAGGTGCTCATGCACCCATCCTGCTCCCTGCAGAACTGTCAGTCCACCCCCTTAAACCGCGATTCTATGCATTGGGTGGAGCCGGGCGTAGACTGGAGTTGTTCGAACACATATTCGAATACTTTTCCCAGTTTGCAGTACCAGCCAGTCCCGGAGGCGCCATGGGCATGTTCAGCGAATCAGTTGATGTCGCCTGCACCCCCGACGGCCTTCCCCAGAGCCTTGTCTGGGCCGGGCGTAGCTATGACATCTGCGCCGAACCCCTCCGCTGGTACGAACGCCGCCAATGGTGGGCTGAGGAAAGCCGGGTGCCCCTGGGAAGCGGGCCCGGGATGGTGGACCACGAAATCTGGCGGATCCAGGTCGTGCCACAGGTTTCACCAGGACGCCGCCCCGGTACGGAAATCCAGCCCATGGAACCTCTCACGCTTGATCTCACCCGGCACATCCGCAGTGGCAGGTGGCGGCTGCTGCGCATCCACGACGCCCTTCGACCCAGAACAGCATGAGTTTTACGCACCTGCATGTCTCCACCGCCTTCAGCGCGCATTACGGAGTCTCCTGGCCGGAGGAATTGGCCCAAGCCGCCGCTGACGACGGCGCCTCAGCGCTCGCCTGCACCGACCGCGACGGGCTGTACGGCACCATCAAGCACCTCAAGGCCTGCATGGCCGCCGGCCTCGACCCCATCGTTGGGGTTGACCTTGCGGTGCTTGACGACGACGGCGATCGCCGCACCGAGGTGTCCGGACGGGTTGTTGTGCTCGCCAAGGGGCACAACAACGGTGCCGGTTACAGGGCGCTGTGCCGGCTGATCTCAGACGCCCACGCCAGGACGTCCGGCCGGGCGGGAGGAACGGTACCAGTGGCCGTTACCCGTGCAGAGCTGGCTTCAAGGACCCTGGACCCCCAAACACTCAAACCAGTCCTGGTGGTCCTCATTGGGCCGGACTCCGATGTGGGGCGTGCCATGGGCGGAAGGCGGTACCTGCGTCCCCGCACCCTGTTCAAGCAATGGCTCGATGCCATGCCGGCAGGGACAGTGGTGGCAGAGATTGTTTCCCAGCTCAGCGCCCCCGGGTCACCCCTGAGCACCGCCCATGCGGTAAGGATGCTCCGCCTGGCCGAAGAGCACCGTGTTCCCGCGGTCCTCACCAATGCCGTCAGGTACTGCGGAGCGGACGGAGCACCCACCGCTGATGTCCTTGACTCAGCACGCACGCTCAAATCACTGCCCGAACTGGCCGGCGAACCCCTCCTGCAGCCCACCGGGCAGGGATGGCTGAAAACCTCGGACCATATGCGCCGGCTTGCCCGGGAAGTCATTTCCGCAGCCGGTTACGGCAACGCCGACCTCACCCAGCTCCTTGCGCAGACCGAGGCGCTCGCCGATGCCTGCAGGATCGATCCTGCCAGTGACATGGGGTGGAAGCAGCCTGTTGTTCCGGAGGCGTCCATCATCGGGATCAACCAGGACCCTGCACTGGAACTGGTCCAGCGGTGCCACGCCGGAATTGCCAGGCGCTTCCCCGGGATTACCGGCACCGCGGAACAAACCATGCTCACCAGGCTCGAACATGAGCTGAACATCATCCGCAACCTCAACTTCTCCTCCTACTTCCTGACCGTGGCAGAAGTTTCCCGGATGATCCAGGACATGGGAGTCCGCGCCGCAGCCCGGGGATCAGGTGCTTCCAGCCTGGTCAACTACCTGATTGACGTCAGCCAGGTAAATCCGCTGCAGCATGACCTGATCTTTGAGCGTTTCCTGTCCCAGGACAGGGCCACCCTTCCGGATATCGACATCGACGTCGAAAGCGCAGAACGCCACAACGTCTACCGCAGGATCTTCGAACGGTTCGGGGCTGAACGGGTCACGCTGATGAGCATGCAAAACGGATACAGGGCCAGGGGAGCAGTACGCGACGCCGGCCTCGCCCTGGGCATGGACGGCGACGAAGTGGGGGAGATCGCTAAGCAGCTGTGGCGCTTTTCCGCAGGTAAATTCCGGGAAGCGCTCCAGGAAAAACCTGAGCTGCGCGATTTTGCAGGACGGGTGGAACAGCGGGACACGGACGGCAACCAGCAACTGGATCTCCTGGTGGACCTGACCGAGCGCCTTGACCGGCTGCCCCGCCACATCTCCATGCACCCCTGCGGAGTGATCCTGGGTGACGCCACCCTGCTGGACCGCACCCCGGTGCAGCCCAGCGGGTTGGGGCTGCCCATGAGCCAGTTCGACAAACACGACATGGACCCCATGGGAATGCTGAAACTTGATGTCCTGGGCGTCAGGATGCAAAGCGCCATGGCGTTTGCCGTCCGTGAGGTCATCAGGCTCCACCCCTCCAAGGCGGAGGTTGTGGCTGCCGGGAACCACACCCGCGGTCTTCAGGGGACCGGCCCGGACTACATCGCAGATAACGGGCACATCGACCTCAATGCCGTTCCGCTGGACGACGAAGCAACGTTCGAACTCATCAGGAGTACCCACACGCTGGGTTGTTTCCAGATCGAGTCCCCCGGCCAGCGGGAACTGATCGGCAAAATGGCACCCCGGGAATTCAACGACCTCATCATCGACATTTCCCTGTTCCGGCCGGGGCCAATGAAATCGGACATGGTCCGGCCCTTCCTGGAGCACCGGCACGGCTTCGCCCCTGAGGTATACCCCCACCCTGACCTCAAGCCTGTCCTCGCTGAGACCCATGGGGTCACTGTGTTCCATGAGCAGATCCTTAAGACCTTCGACGTCATGACTCACTGCGGTCTTGCCCGTGCCGACGAGTTCCGCCGCGCCCTGGGCAATGAACATCGCGAACCCGCTGTGGAGGAGTTCTTCCGCAGGGAAGCCCGGGCAAAGGGTTACACCCCTGATGTGGTGGACAAAGTCTGGGGAACCCTGAAGGCCTTCGGCAGTTTCGGGTTCTGCAAAGCACACGGCGCCGCCTTTGCGGTTCCCACGTACCAGTCCGCGTGGCTAAAGGCGCACCACCCGGAAGCATTCCTGGCGGGACTGTGGGAACACGATCCAGGCATGTACCCCAAACGGTTGCTGGTCTCTGAAGCACGGCGCCTTGGCATCCCCATCCTTCCGCTGGACATCAACCGGAGCAAGGACGAATACCGGGTGGAACGGATCCTGTCCGGACCCGATTCCGGAAAGCTGGGGATCCGGCTCAGCCTGAAAGGCATCTACGGGCTTTCGGGAACTGAACTGAAGCGGCTCGTCGCCGGGCAGCCCTTTGACTCTCTCGCGGACCTTCGGTCGCGTTCCAGGATCAGCAAGCCCAGCATCAAGAGGCTTGCCCAGCTTGGTGCGTTCGACTCCCTCCACCGGGAAGCAGGAGGAACTGCCAACCGTGCCGACCTCGTCCAGCATCTGCAACAGCTTCAGGCCTCGGGAAGCCGGAAGGGCACCGACGTGCTGGAAGGCCAGCTGTCTTTCCCGCTGGGCGACATTGAGTTGCGCAACGTCAAGCCAGGGCTGCCCACACCGACCCTGGTGGAAACAGTCCGGGCCGAACTTGACCTGATGGCTGTGGATGTCAGCACCCACCTGATGGACAGCCACCGCCCCGTCCTGGAAAGGCTGGGCGTCACCACGGCTGACAGGCTGTTGGGATTGCGGAACGGAACCGAAGTGCTGGTGGCAGGCGTCCGGGTCGCCACCCAAACGCCGCCGATGCGTGGGGGCAGGCGGGTGGTGTTCATCAGCATCGACGACGGTACCGGCTGCGTCGATTCAGTGTTCTTCCACGAAGCCCAGGAAAGCGCCGGGCCGCTCCTTTTTGGCACCAGGATGCTGCTGATCCGGGGCACCACACGGAGGACCGGCCCACGGGGAATCAGCCTGAGCGCCAGCATGGCCTGGGACCTCGGCAGGCCCGAAACGCTGCCGTTCCCGCCGTCGGAACCTTCCTTCCAGGACGTTGCGCACCCGCTTGATGGCATTACCAGGAGCCTTGCCATCACCGGTTTCAACGGCTGACTTCGGCTTCGCAGCTGCAGTGTGCCGCGTTGGTCGGCCCTCCGCCGAACCGATAGCATTGACGGTGGCTGGCTGTGGTCCCCGTACGCCGCAAGCTATGAAGCCTCAACTTTGAATAGGAGACACCCGTGTCAGATGCCCAGCAGATCACCCTTCTCGTCGATGGCGAAGAGACCAAGGTGACTACCGGGACAACCGGTGCGGAACTCTTCTTTGAGCGCCGCGATGTTGTCGTGGCCCGCGTTAACGGCGAACTCAAGGACCTGGACCAGGAACTGCCCGAAGGTGCCGAGGTGGAAGGCGTCACCATCGAATCCCCTGACGGACTGAACGTCCTGCGCCACTCCACCGCCCACGTCATGGCCCAGGCTGTCCAGCAGCTGCGCCCCGACGCCAAGCTCGGCATCGGCCCCTACATCACCGATGGCTTCTACTTCGACTTCGATGTCGCTGAGCCCTTCACCCCCGAGGACCTCAAGACCCTCGAGAAGATGATGCAGAAGATCATCAACCAGAACCAGAAGTTCGTCCGCCGCGTTGTCAGCGAAGACCAAGCCCGCGAAGCCATGAAGAACGAGCCCTACAAGCTCGAACTGCTGGGCAAGAAAAACGAAGCCGCCGAGGCCGGCGAAGGCGTGAACGTCGAGGTCGGCGCCGGCGACATCACCATCTACGACAATGTGGAGCGCAAGGAAGGCACCATTGTCTGGTGTGACCTTTGCCGCGGCCCGCACCTGCCCAACACCAAGCTCATCTCCAACGCCTTCGCCCTGACCCGTTCCTCGTCCGCCTACTGGCTGGGCAACCAGAAGAACCAGCAGCTGCAGCGCATCTACGGCACTGCCTGGCCCACCAAGGACGCCCTCAAGGCCTACCAGGAACGGATCGCCGAGGCCGAACGGCGTGACCACCGCAAGCTTGGTTCCGAGCTTGACCTGTTCTCGTTCCCCGATGAGCTGGGCTCGGGCCTCCCCGTATTCCACCCCAAGGGCGGCATCATCCGCAAGGAGATGGAGGACTACTCCCGCCAGCGGCACGTGGAGGCCGGCTACGAGTTCGTCTACACCCCGCACATCACCAAGGGCCACCTGTACGAGGTTTCCGGTCACCTGGACTGGTACAAGGAGGGCATGTTCCCGGCGATGCATGTCGACGCCGAGCTCAATGAGGACGGCACTGTCCGCAAGCCCGGCCAGGACTATTACCTGAAGCCGATGAACTGCCCCATGCATAACCTGATCTTCCGCTCGCGCGGCCGCTCGTACCGCGAACTTCCGCTGCGCCTGTTTGAATTCGGCTCCGTCTACCGGTACGAGAAGTCCGGCGTGGTCCACGGCCTGACCCGTGTCCGAGGGATGACACAGGACGATGCCCACATATACTGCACCCGCGAGCAGATGAAGGACGAGCTCACCAAGACGCTCACCTTTGTCCTGGACCTGCTCAAGGACTACGGCCTCAACGACTTCTATCTGGAACTGTCCACCAAGGACCCGGAAAAGTATGTCGGTGAGGACGCTGCGTGGGAGGAAGCCACCCGCACCCTGGCCGAAGTGGCCCAGGAATCGGGACTGGAACTCGTGCCCGATCCGGGTGGAGCCGCGTTCTACGGCCCCAAGATCTCCGTACAGGCCAAGGACGCCCTGGGCCGCACCTGGCAGATGTCCACCATCCAGCTGGACTTCAACCTGCCCGAGCGCTTCGAACTGGAATTCCAGGCGGCCGACGGCAGCCGGCAGCGTCCCGTGATGATCCACCGTGCGCTTTTCGGCTCGGTGGAGAGGTTCATGGGCGTCCTCACCGAACACTACGCAGGTGCCTTCCCGGCATGGCTGGCGCCCGTCCAGGTGGTGGGCATCCCGGTGGCCGAAACCTTCAACGAGTACATGTTCGACGTCGTCGACCAGCTGAAGGCGGCCGGTATCCGCGCCGAGGTGGACACCTCCTCGGACCGGTTCCCGAAGAAGATCCGCACCGCCAGCAAGGACAAAATTCCGTTCGTGCTGATCGCCGGCGGAGACGACGCCGAAGCCGGCGCGGTTTCCTTCCGGTTCCGGGACGGCAGCCAGGACAACGGCGTGCCGGTGGCAGAGGCAGTCAAGCGGATCACCGAAGCCGTACGTAACCGGACCAGCTAGCGAACGGAACAGCACCGTGGAGGAGAACACAGGCGCCGGGTATCCAGGGGATGCCGGTGTAACCGACGACTTTGCCCTGGCCGGTGTCCCGGACGCTTTCCAGCGCCTGTGGACTCCGCACCGGATGGCCTACATCAAGGGCGGGCAGCACCAGTTCAAGAACGAGAATGACTGCCCGTTCTGCGTAGGCCCGGGCCGCACCGACGAGGACGCCCTCATCGTGTACCGGGGGAAATCCTGCTACGTGGTGCTGAACCTCTTTCCCTACAACCCGGGGCACCTGCTGGTCTGCCCTTACCGGCACGTCCCGGACTACACGGACCTGACGGTGGAAGAAACTGCCGAATTCGCAGACCTCACCCAGACGGCGATGCGTGTCCTGCGCAAGGTGTCCAACCCGGGCGGATTCAACCTGGGCATGAACCAGGGTGTGGTGGGCGGTGCCGGTATCGCCGCCCACCTGCACCAGCACGTCGTTCCTCGCTGGGGCGGCGACGGGAACTTCTTCCCCATCATTGCCCAGACCAAGGCCATCACGCAGACCCTCGATGAGGTCCGGCAGATGGTGGCCGACGCCTGGCCCGGGGAGACTGATGCTGAATAGGCATGCCCGGGGGTTCTTTACCGCGCTTTTTACCCCGCTGGCCCGATGGCTCCTGCGCCTGGGCGTCTCGCCCGACGCCGTAACGGTCATCGGAACCGCAGGCGTCGCGCTGGGCGCACTGGTGTTTTATCCGCTGGGGCAACTGTTCTGGGGCACGGTCTTCATCACGGCGTTCATCTTTTCCGATGTCCTGGACGGCATCATGGCCCGCATGCAGGACGTCAAGAGCCGCTGGGGCAACTTCCTGGACTCCACCCTGGACCGCGTCGCGGACGGTGCACTCTTCGCCGGGCTGGCGGTGTGGTTCTTCCTTGGCGGCCAAAATGCTGCCATTGCCGTGGCCGCCATGGTCTGCCTGGTCCTGGGCATGGTGGTTTCGTATGCCCGGGCCAAGGCCGAATCCCTCGGATACACAGCAAATGTGGGCATCGCGGAGCGGGCCGAGCGGCTCGTCTCCGTCCTGGTAATCACCGGGCTCACCGGCCTGGGACTGCCGCCGGTGGTGCTCCTCGTGACGCTGGTGCTGCTGGCGCTGGCGAGCTTCATGACGATCGTCCAGCGTGTTTCCTCAGTCCGCCGGCAGGCCCTGGCACAGCCGCTTCCCGCGGACGAAACGTAATTGCCGCGGCTGGCCGCCGGGGGACTACTATAAGGATTGCCCGGTCAATGGACCCGGCAATCCGTGTGTGTAAAGTCCGGCATCAGCATGCCCGCCTGCACACCCGGCGAAGATCGTCTATCTACCCATAGGGGTTTTTGTGTCTACACCAGATGTAAGCAACGAGGCCGGTTCGTCCGCGAACAGCGTCACGGGCAGCAGCCGCGTGAAGCGCGGCATGGCTGAGATGCTCAAGGGCGGCGTCATCATGGACGTCGTCAACGTTGAACAGGCCCGCATCGCCGAAGACGCCGGTGCTGTTGCAGTCATGGCCCTGGAACGCGTTCCGGCCGATATCCGCGCCCAGGGCGGTGTCTCCCGCATGTCCGATCCGGACATGATCGACGCCATCATCGACGCCGTGTCCATTCCGGTCATGGCGAAGGCCCGCATCGGCCACTTCGTCGAAGCCCAGGTCCTGCAGTCCCTCGGCGTGGACTACATTGACGAGTCCGAGGTCCTCACCCCGGCCGACTACATCAACCACATCGACAAGTGGAACTTCAAGGTTCCCTTCGTCTGTGGCGCCACCAACCTCGGTGAGGCCCTGCGCCGCATCAACGAAGGCGCGGCGATGATCCGGTCCAAGGGTGAAGCCGGCACCGGCGACGTCTCCAACGCCACCGGCCACATGCGCCAGATCCGCGCCGAGATCGCCAAGCTCTCCGCCCTGCCCGAGGACGAGCTCTACGTCGCGGCCAAGGAACTGCAGGCTCCGTACGAACTGGTCAAGGAAGTTGCCGCTGCCGGCAAGCTCCCGGTGGTGCTGTTCACCGCCGGCGGCATCGCCACCCCGGCCGACGCCGCCATGATGATGCAGCTCGGCGCCGACGGCGTGTTCGTTGGCTCGGGCATCTTCAAGTCCGGCAACCCCGCCCAGCGCGCGGCCGCCGTCGTGAAGGCCACCACCTTCTTCGATGACCCCGACGTCATCGCCAAGGCCTCCCGCGGCCTCGGCGAAGCCATGGTGGGCATCAACGTCGACGAGATCCCCCAGCCGCACCGCCTGGCTGAGCGCGGCTGGTAGTCAGCATCCGCAGGAGCAACGAACGGCGCGGTCCTCTGCGTGCTATTCCCTGCCTCCCGCTGCCGCCATTCTGGCGGTGGTTCAGGGCGGGGCCCCTTTTACGCACGCTGCCGGACCGCGTCGCCCGTCGCCTCGGCTCGCTTTAGTTCGTTTGTACGACGCCGGTTCCTCACCTTCTCCTGGTGGGGGACCGGCGTCGTTCCTTTCTATAGAGTTTTTGGACACGTACCGTGACTTAAACGCCCCGTAAGTCGTGGTATCTGTCCAAAAACTCTTGGGGTTGGTGGGGTTAGTCGAGGCCGCGGCGTTTCAGCAGGGGTTCCAGTTTGGCGTCGCGGCCCCTCAGAATCCGGAAGGACTCAAGGGGGTCGCGGCTGTTGCCCCGCGATAGCAGCTCCTGCCGGAACCGGTCGCCGTTGGCCCTGGTCAGGCCGCCGTTCTCCGTGAACCAGTCCACCGTCTCGGCGTCCAGGACCTCGCTCCAGATATAGGAGTAGTAGCCGGCGGCGTAGCCCGCGCCGGCGAAAATGTGCTGGAAGTAACCGGTCCGGTACCGCGGCGGGATCAGGGCGTGCGTGATTCCCGCCGCCGCCAGGGACTTCGCCTCAAACGCGAGGGCGTCGTCCGGGACGGCCTCCTCTTCGAGCACGTGCCACGCCAGGTCCAGCAACGCCGCTCCCAGGTATTCAGTGGTGGCAAACCCTTCGCCCCACAACCTGGACTCCTCCAGCCGGTCTGCAACATCCTGCGGCAACGGCTCGCCGGTGGCGTGGTGGCGGGCGTAGTTCGCCAGGACCTCCGGCCACATGATCCACATTTCGTTGACCTGCGAAGGGAATTCGACGAAGTCGCGGGGGACAGCCGTCCCGGAAAACCGCGGGTAGGTGACGTTGGAAAAGAGCCCGTGCAGGGCGTGGCCGAACTCGTGGAAGACCGTCCGCACCTCGTCAAGCGTCAGCAGGGTCGGTTCACCCGGCGCCGGTTTCGGGATGTTGAGTGTGTTCATGACTACGGGCCTGGTACCCAGTAAGGCGTTCTGGTCTACCAGCGAGTTCATCCAGGCACCGCCCCGCTTGGATTCGCGGGAATAGTAGTCACCCAGGAACAGCCCCAGCCCGCCGCCGTCGGAATCCCTGACTTCCCAGACCCGCACGTCGGGATGATAGCCCGCAAGGTCCTCCCGCTCATGGAAGCTGATCCCGTACAGGGACCCGGCCGCGAAAAAGACGCCGTCCCGCAGCACGCGCTCCAACTCGAAATACGGGCGGAGGGCCTGCTCGTCCACGCTGTATCTCTCCCGGCGGACTTTCGCCGAGTAGTAGGCCCAATCCCACGGTTCCAGGTGGTGCCCGGCGGATTCGGCAAGGGCGGCCGCTTCACGGTCCGCGTTGCGGACGGCGGCGGGAGCCATGCGGTTCAGCATGGACTGCACGGCCCCGAAGTCGGGCGCCGTCTGGCGGTCTGCCACCAGTTCCGCGTAGTTCGCAAAACCCAGCAGCGCGGCCTTCTCCGCACGCAGCCTGGCCATGGATTTGGCCAAGTCCAGGACATCCAAGGGGCCGCCGCTGCTGCCCCGGGCAACAGACGCTTCGAACAGCCGACGGCGGACGGACCGGTCCGTGAGTGAGGCAAGGGCCGGCTGGTTGCTTGGCTGGATAAGCCCCAGCAGGAACTGCCCCTCATGGCCTGCCACCCGGGCCGCTTCAGCTGCTGCGGCGACGTCGTCGGCGGGCAGGCCCGCGAGTTCCTCCGCATCATCGACGAGGAGCGCCGCGGACTTCATCCCTTCCTTCACGCGCTGTCCGAACTCCGTGCCCAGCCGCGCGAGCTCCGCGTTAACGGCCCTGAGCCGGTCCTGCCCGGCGGGATCGAGCTGGATACCCGTTTGCCGGAACTCCTTCAGGTACTCGTCCACCAGCCGGACCGACTCGGGATCCCGTGCGGAGGTATCGATTCCCTCGAAGCGCTCATACAGTGCATGGTTCAGGAAGAGCTCATCCTGGTGGGCCGAAAACCGGGGTGAGAACTTCGTTTCCAGTTCCCTGATCTCCGGCGAAGCATCCGCCGAGACCAGGGTGAAGAAGGAGGCTGCTGCGCGGTCCAGCAACTGACCAGACTGCTCCATCGCCACAGCGGTGTTCTCGAAGGTTGGCGCCTCCGGATTCTGCACAATGCGGTCTATTTCAGCCAGGTGCTCAGACAGGCCCGCGTCGATGGCCTCGGCGTAATGGGCGGCTTCGATGCGGGCGAAGGGCGGGAGGCCGTACGGCAGGGGGCTGGAAGCCAGCAGGGGGTTAGTCATGATGAAAACCTTTCACATGGAGGCACGCTTCTCAACGCGGCCAAATGCCCGTGCCGGAGGCTGGCCATTTCTAGACTTGGCGGTATGGGGAAACGTACCGGGAGGGCTCCTGCGCGCGCCCGCACGGGTGCCAGGCTGCAGCAGTGGATGCGCGCTGTGTTGGTCGCAGGCCTCCTGTTCGCGGGCGGTCCGCTCGCCGGGTGCGGGCTTGTGGCGCAAGGGCCCGCCCCTGGTGAGGCTGCCGGCGGCACCGGGGCCACCCAGAGCGAACACCCGGGAATGCCCTCCGCCACAGCCGCGGCTTCCGGTGCCGCGCCAACCCCCGCACCTTCCGCTATACCAGGCAAGGGCCCGCGGTGCCCGGTGCTGCGCTGCGCGTCGGTGGTGGTTACCGGTGGCATGCTGGTCCACCACGGGATCTGGGAGGAGGCACAGGAGGAAGCCGCAGCTGCCGGGAAACCCGGCCTGGACTTCCTGCCGGTGCTGGAGGCGCAGCGGCGCTACCTGGAGAGGAGCGATCTCGCCATCTGCCACCAGGGTACCCCCGTGGCAAAACCGGACGGACCGTTTTCCGGCGCCCCCTCGTTCAACGCCCCGCCGCACATCGTCAACGCTGCGAAGGACGTGGGCTACCAGGCCTGCACCACCGCGGGTGACCACATCCTGGACCGCGCTACCGACGGACTCCTGCGGACCGTGGATGCCCTGGATGCGGCCGGCCTGAAGCACACCGGCTCCTACCGCACTGCCACGGAGTCACAACAGATCCTCATCCTGCAGACCCCGGCGGCGAAGGTGGCTGTCATCGAGGCGACCTTCGGCCTCAACGGAAATACGCCGGAATATCCCTGGCAGGTGGACACACTTGACCCCAGCGCCATGATTGCCAAGGCCGAGAAGGCGCGGAGCCTGGGCGCCGACGTCGTGATTGGTGCCATGTACGCAGGAAACGGATACGGCGGAGACGTGCACGCAGGTATCCCGGGCGCCCTGCAAACGAAGGCAGCCCGTGCCCTGGCAGACAGCGGGCAGTTCAACCTGGTCTATGGCCATTCCCAGTCGGTGCTGCCCCTCGAGAATTACAAGGGCACCTGGATTGCTTACGGATTGGGCAACGGGATCACGGAAGTTTCCCCACAACATCCGGCCATGAATGAGGGCCTGCTGGTACGCGCGCAGTTCGGCCGGGACGCCAACGGAAGCTGGACCGTTACAGACCTGGCGTGGACGCCCACCGTCATGGTCGGGAACCCCTACCGATGGTGTCCGGTGGCCGCCGATGCACCACAGGGGCCGTGCGCCGGGACGGCGGCTGACGATGCAACGCGGCAGCGGACCATTGGAGTGGTGAACTCCATGGGCGCCGCAGCTTCCGGCGCGCATGAACTCCTCATCACCCTCGAACCCTGACGGCCGTCTTCAAACGGCGGACGCCGTGAAGCTCGAGGGAAAGCTCCTAATCCCGGCGGATCAGCGCGGTCTGCGTGCCGCGTGCTCCCGCGCGAGTTCCGCGTACCGGTCGTCCGGGAGGCCGGGCTCGAAGGCTCCGAACTTGCGTTCAGCGGCCGTGCGGATCAGGAAATCAGCGATGGCCGGGTTCTTCGGAAGCAGCGAGCCATGGAGGTAACTGGCCACAATGTTGCGGTAGCGGGCGCCTTCGTGGCCGTCGCTGCTGTTGTTGCCGGTTCCCTTCGCCACGGTGCCGAGCGGGCGGACCCCGTCCCCCAAGGTGGTCTGGCCGCTGTGGTTTTCGTAACCCAGCACCTCACCAAACTCGGAGGTGGTGACCTTGACGTTGCCAATCAGGCGCTCATCGGTGCCATGCGTTTCGACGTCGAGGATGCCGATGCCCGGAATCACCGAGCCTGTCCGGGTTTTGAAAAACCGGCCGAAGAGCTGGTAGAGACCGCAGATCACCAGCATCGGCGTGCCGTCTTCGGCGAGCTCCTTGAGGGAATCCGCCCGGGCCTGCAAATCGTCCTGGATTACCAGCTGCCCGCTGTCCTGGCCACCGCCGCCCACAATGATGTCCGCATCGTCAGGGAACGGGTCACCCACGTTGTATTCCAGCAGTTCAGGTGTGTACCCGTGCCACCGGATCCGCTGCTGCAGGACCAGGGCGTTGCCCCAGTCACCGTAGATGTTCATATCGCGCGGGTAAAGCTGGACCACACGCAGGATGCCCTTGCCCCCGGCGGCTGACGGACCGGATGCGCCCGGAGTTTCCTGGCTCAAGAGACAACCTCCACAGTGGTGATCTTCGACAGTTCGCGCCGGATGGCGAGCATGGCCGTATAGGTACAGAAAATGCGCTTGGGCTGGCCCTTCGCGCCCCGGATGAACGCGGCGAGGGCCGGCGCGATGTCAGGTTCCACAGCACCGATGCGGACGTCGTCATACTGCAGGCGCAGCGCCATGTCGTAGGCACGGGAACCTGTCAGCTGGTCTACGCCTCCGGCCCGGAGCGAATCGAACTCAACATCCCACAGCCAGGACATATCCCGGCCGTCGGCGTAGTTGTCGTTGATGGCGATCATCGTGGCGTAACCGCCTGCCGGGAATGACTTCAGGCCAAGGCGGAAACCGCTGGGGTTCTTCACCAGTACCAGGTCCAGCGGCTGGCCTTCCACCGTGAGGCTCTCGCCGCGGCCGAAAGCGGGCGCCACCTGGGACAGCGCCTCCAGCAGGGTCTCATGGTTGGTGTCAGCGGCGGCACCGCCGCAAATGCCCCGCGCCAGAGTCAGCGCGGCGGCCGCGTTGAAGATGTTGTAGACCCCGCGGAGCTTCATCGCGGTACTGACGGTCCCGCCGTCGTACTCGAACTCGGCGGTGTCCGCGCCAACTTTGCGGAGCACGACGTCGGCCGAGGGCTTCTCCGGGAGACCCGCCGGTGCGGGGCTGCCGGGAGCGGCGCGCATATCGTCGTCGTTGGGGAAGGTGCCAAGCAATGAGTCGTCCAGGCCGAAGTACCGGACCTCCTGGCCGGTGAGCGTTTCAGCAATCCTGGCTACCCGTGGATCTTCGCGGTTCAGCACCACGGTCCCGGTGGTTTTCGCGGCGATGTGCTGCAGGAGCTGGGCTGTCTTGTCGATCTCGCCGAACCGGTCAAGCTGATCCCGGAGGACGTTCAGCAGCAGGCAGTACTTGGGCGGCACGCTGTTCACGAAGTGCACGGCGTGTGCTTCGTCGAGTTCCAGGACGGCGACGTCGGCGTCCAGCCGGCCGCGCCAGTCCACCTCGCCGAGCAGGGCAGCGGCGACGCCGCGGGTGAAATTGCTGCCGGTGCGGTTCGTGAAGACCTTCAGGCCCTGGCTTTCGAGCAACTCCACCACCATCTTGGTGGTGGTGGTCTTCCCGTTCGTGCCGCTGACCACGGCCACTCCGTGCGGGAGGGTACTGAGTGTCCGCCGCATGAAACCGGGGTCGATCTTTTCGACGACGAGCCCCGGCAGCGCGGACCCGCCGCCTCGAAGCCGGGATGCCCGGCGCACCAGTTTGCCAAGCGGAACAGTGTAAAAGGGCATTATTCGAATATATCCCAGCCCCGGCATGGAACTGCCGGAGTGTGACCCGCCCCGGCCCGGCGGACACCGGCGGGCCCGTATGCTGGGACGATGACAAATTCCCTTTCCGCCGATCCCGCACGCGTGGGCTCGGGCCTTCGGATCGGCGTCCTGGCGCTCCAAGGCGACTTCCGTGAGCACCTCCGTGCGGCCGCGGAGTCCGGCGCCGAGGGGGTCAGCGTCCGGCGTCCCCAGGAACTGGAGGGCCTGGATGGGCTCATCATTCCCGGCGGCGAGTCCACGGCAATTGACAAGCTCGCGCGCGCCTTCGAACTGGCTGAACCGCTGCGTGAGCGCATCGCCGGCGGCTTGCCGGTTTACGGTTCCTGCGCAGGCATGATCCTGCTGGCCTCGGACATTGCAGATCCCGCCACTGACCTTTCGGGTGCTCCCCAGCAGACATTCGGCGGGCTGGACATGACCGTGCGCCGCAACGCCTTCGGACGCCAGCGCGAGTCCTTTGAGACGGACCTTGACTTCAAGGGCCTGGACTTCAGCGCCACCGACGCGGGCGTGGCCCCGGTCCATGCCGTGTTCATCCGCGGACCGTGGGTGGAGCGTGTAGGTCCGGGGGTGGAAATCCTGGCCCAGGTGGAACCGGCCGATCCGGAGCATGCGTCCCACACCGCGGAATTGCCCGGGGCCGCTAGAATTGTCGCTGTGCGTTCCGGCCGGCTGCTGGCCACCTCCTTCCATCCGGAAGTGACCGGGGAGAAACGCGTACATGAACTTTTTATCCGCATGATCAGAGGAGAAGCGTAAAGCATGTCAGGCCACTCCAAATGGGCGACGACCAAGCACAAAAAGGCGATCATCGACAGCCGCCGCGCAAAGTCCTTCGCCAAGCTGATCAAGAACATCGAAGTTGCCGCCCGCATGGGCGGACCGGACCTGGCCGGCAACCCCGGCCTTGAACTGGCGGTCACCAAGGCGAAAAAGACCTCGGTCCCCAACGACAACATCGACCGCGCCATCAAGCGCGGCGCCGGGCTTACCGGCGAAGTGGTGGATTACACCGAAATCATGTACGAAGCCCGTGGCCCGCAGGGTTCCGCCCTGCTGATCGAGTGCCTTACGGACAACAAGAACCGCGCGGCTTCCGAGGTCCGCCTTGCCATCTCCCGCAATGGCGGCACCATCGCCGATCCCGGATCCGTGAGCTACCTGTTCAACCGCAAGGGCGTGGTGAACCTGCCCAAGAACGGCCTGGGTGAAGATGACGTCCTCATGGCCGTCCTGGACGCCGGCGCCGAAGAGGTCAAGGACAACGGCGAATCCTTTGAGATCCACTCCGAGCCGGGTGACCTTCCGGCCATCCGCGAAGCCCTGAAGGACGCCGGCATTGAATACGACACCGATGAGGTGGAGTTCGTTCCGTCCATGCAGGTGGAGCTGGACGTCGAGGGCGCGCGGAAGTTCATGAAGCTGGCAGATGCCCTCGAAGAGCTCGACGACGTCCAGAACGTCTACAGCAACGCCGATTTCAGCGACGAAGTCCAGGCCGCCCTGGAATCGGAGTGACCGGCGGCCTTGCCAGCTGACCTGCGCCCGCTCCCGCAGCACCGCCCGTCGCGCCATAGTCCGTCCCCATGACGCTCCGTGTCCTGGGCGTGGACCCCGGCCTGACGCGCTGCGGCATTGGCGTGGTGGACGTTGAACGGAACCGCCGGGCCACCATGGTGGCCGTCGGCGTCGTTGGAACCTCGCCTGACGAATCCCTGGACCAGCGGCTGCTCGTCATCGCCACAGCCATCGACGAATGGCTGGACCGCTACGAGCCCCAGGTGCTCGCCGTCGAACGCGTCTTCTCGCAACTGAATGTCAGCACCGTGATGGGCGTGGCGCAGGCGTCCGGAGTGGTGATTGCCGCAGCAGCGCGCCGGGGGATCCCGGTGGCGCTCCACACGCCGTCGGAGGTCAAGGCCGCTGTAACGGGCAGCGGCTCGTCGAACAAGGACGCTGTGACCAAACTGGTCACCAAGATCCTCCGCCTCGACGCGCCGCCCCGTCCGGCCGACGCCGCGGACGCCCTTGCATTGGCCATCACGCACGCCTGGCGCGCCGGGAGCGGGGCCGCTGTTGCCACGACCGGTCCGGGCAGTTCGTCGCTCACGCCGGCCCAGCGGGCGTGGGCCGAGGCCGAGGCGAAGGCGCGCCGCGCACGCTGAATGTCCCTGCAGCTTGCTAGGGTATTCGTAGATATGTTCGGATAACCGGGCTCCGCCTCTTGCCAGGCGGCGGGCCGGCAGCACAAGCAGGAGCCAGGCCTTGATCAGTTTCCTCCGCGGAACCGTAGCGCACGTAGGCCTGTCCACGGCCGTCATCGACTTGAACGGTGCGGGCATGAGCGTCTACGCCACCCCGCTGACGCTCAGCAGGCTCCACGTGGGCGAAGAGGGGAAGGTGTTCACCTCCCTGATCGTCCGCGAAGATTCGATGACGCTGTTTGGTTTTGCGGACGACGACGAACGGGAAGTTTTCGAGGTCCTGCTCAGTGTGAGCGGGGTAGGTCCGCGCCTCGCCCTGGCCGTTTTGGCGGTCCACGAACCGGAAGCGATCCGCGTTGCAGCCCATACGGGCGACAACAAGACTTTCACCAAGGTCCCTGGAATCGGACCGAAGGTGGCCGGACGGATCGTCCTTGAGTTGGCCGGCAAGCTCGTTCCGCACGGAACGGCGCCTGCTGCCGCCACCACGGCGGCGGAGGCCAGCTGGAAACCGCAGGTGGTTGCCGCCATGACCAGTTTGGGCTGGTCGGAAAAGGATGCATCGGCGAGCATCGACAAAGCACTGGCGGACGAGCCCGAAGTTTCGTTCCGCGGCAACGTCCCGGAAATCCTCCGGACCACCCTCCGCTGGCTCGGCCAGGACGGCGCCCGGGCGGGCAACCGGGTAGGCAGCCGTGGCTGAACCGTCACTGGTGGCAGCGGGGGAGGAGCCCGAGGAACGCGCCATTGAAGCTGCCCTCCGCCCCAAGAACCTGGACGACTTCGTCGGCCAGCACCGCGTCCGGAAACAGCTGTCCCTGGTCCTCAAAGCCTCACGCATGCGCGGCCGCAGCGCCGACCATGTGCTGTTTTCGGGTCCGCCGGGCCTGGGCAAGACCACCCTTGCCATGATCGTGGCTGCGGAAATGAACGCACCGCTGCGCATCAGCAGCGGTCCTGCCATCCAGCATGCCGGAGACCTCGCCGCCATCCTGTCCTCGCTGTCCGAGGGCGAAGTCCTCTTCCTTGACGAAATCCACCGCATGTCCAGGCCGGCCGAAGAAATGCTCTACATGGCCATGGAGGATTTCCGCGTGGACATCGTGGTGGGCAAGGGCGCGGGTGCCACCGCCATCCCGTTGGAACTGCCGCCCTTCACGCTGGTGGGGGCCACCACCAGGGCCGGGCTGCTTCCCGGTCCATTGCGGGACCGCTTCGGTTTCACCGGCCACTTGGAGTTCTACTCCGTTCCGGAACTCGAACTTGTCCTGCGGCGCTCTGCCGGCCTGCTGGACTTGAAGGTCAACTCCGCGGGCTTCAGTGAGATCGCGGGCCGGTCCCGGGGCACGCCCCGCATCGCCAACCGGCTGCTGCGCCGAGTGCGCGACTGGGCGCTGGTACACGGCGTTGACCAGATCGATGCCAGGTCCGCATCGGCGGCGCTGGACATGTATGAGGTGGACAAAAAGGGGCTGGACCGGCTGGACCGTTCCGTCCTCGAGGCACTGATCACCAAGTTCGGCGGGGGGCCTGTAGGGCTCTCTACCCTTGCGATCGCCGTTGGCGAAGAAACGGAAACCGTGGAGACGGTCGCGGAACCCTTCCTTGTCCGCGAAGGGCTCCTGGGCCGCACCCCGCGTGGCCGCATCGCCATGGCCCCGGCCTGGACCCACCTGGGCTACGCCATCCCTGCCGGCGTGTTCGGCCAGGAGCAGCTGGACCTTTTTGACCGCGAAACGGGTGCCGAGGTCACAGGGGACTGGGCCCCGGAGAGCCAATAACAGGCTCCCTCCAGCTTTTCCCCTTAGACTGGTATGACGCTCGGCACGTTCGGGTCTTTGTTGTGCGCATGGCCTTCCGGCCGCGCTGCCGGTGCAGGAGGTCCGTCAGGGATCGGCTTCCATGACTGTTCCTCCCGGCGCAGACAAAGTCCGGCGCTGCCGGAAAACCAGCCAGGTACCACAAAGGACGGAATTCCCCTTGGATCCAATGTCAATTCTCCTGTTCGTCATGCTCGGCGTGTTCATCTTCATGATGTTCCGCCGCAACAAGAAGACGCAGCAGCAGCAGGCGGAGCTCCAGTCGAAGTTCGGCCCGGGCGTCGATGTCATGACCAGCTTCGGCCTTTTCGGCCGGATCGTGGACATCGACGAGGCTGAAAACAAGGTCACCCTGGAACTCTCCCCGGGCAACCTGGCCACGGTCCACCGCCAGGCCGTCACCAAGGTGATGGAGCCGGCTGTTGCGCCGGAAGCTGCTCCCGCCGTGCCGGACGATGCTTCGTCCCTGACCTCTACGGAGGCGGCCGGCACCACTGCTGCGCCGGCCACTGCCGCTGAGACCACTGCTGCGCCCGCCACGGCCGCTGAGTCCACTGCGTTCCCGGCCGAAACCCCGGACGAAACCCTGAAGCGCCTCAACGATGAGGGCAAGAAGGACAGCTAGTCCTTCCGGCACCTTAACCCCTCTACCGCTGCGGACAACCGCCGGTGCACATGCGCACCGGCGGTTCCTCCGTGAATAAGAGAAAGATCGACAATGGCACGAACTGGCCCCAAGAAGCCCGGCCTCAGGGTCCTGGTCTGGCTGGGCGTAATCATCGCCGCGTTGACCGCCGTCCTGGCCGGCGGTACCGTCGCCGGGCAGGCAAGCTGGTCGCCCAAGCTGGCACTTGACCTTGAAGGCGGTACCCAGATGATCCTGGCGCCGAAGGTCGAGGGCGGTTCTGACATCAATGAAGAACAGCTGAACCAGGCCGTGGCGATCATCCGCCAGCGCGTTGACGGTTCCGGCGTGGCCGAAGCCGAAATCAGCACGCAGTCGGGCCGCAACGTGGTGGTTAGCCTCCCGGGCACGCCGTCCACTGCCACCCGCGACCTCATCCAGGCCTCCGCGGACATGAACTTCCGGCCCGTGCTGTTGAACGGAGCCGGAGCTGCTGTTCCGGAGGAGTCCCGGGCACCCGAGGATCAGCTGCCCAAGCCGACCGCGGCACCCGCCAACAGCAGCGACATCAACTGGATCACGCCGGAAATCTACCGCGAGTTCGAGGCCCTGGACTGCGACAACGCCTCAGCTGAGAAGGCCGAGCGTTCGGATCCGACCAAGCCGCTGGTCACGTGTGAACCCGCGACGGACACCAGCCCTGCCATCAAGTACATCCTTGGACCGGTCGAGGTCAAGGGCAGCAACATCGTCACTTCCTCCTTCCAGCTGCAGCAGGGCGCACAGGGAGCCGTCACCAACGACTGGGCCGTCAACATCCAGTTCAATGAGGAAGGCACGGCGAAGTTCAAGGAGGTCACCGAGCGCCTCAACCAGTTCTACGTGGCCGCCGGCGGCGAGTCGGGCAACGACCCGAAGGCCCAGTTCGCCATCGTCCTCGACGACCAGGTCATTTCCGCTCCACGTTCACTGGCTGTCATCACGGACGGCCGTCCCCAGATCACGGGCGGATTCACCGAGCAGACGGCCAAGGCGCTGTCAGACCAACTGCGCTTCGGCGCCCTGCCCATCAGCTTCGAAATCCAAAGCGAACAGCAGATTTCGGCGACCCTTGGCGGCGAGCAGTTGCGCATGGGCTTGCTGGCCGGCCTCATCGGGCTTCTCCTGGTGGTGGTCTATTCGCTCTTCCAGTACCGGGCACTGGGCTTCGTGACCATCGCCTCGCTGGTGGTGGCAGGCGTCCTGACCTACCTGGCCATCGCCATCCTGGGCTGGACGGAAAACTATCGCCTGTCCCTGGCCGGCGTGGCGGGCATCATCGTGGCCATCGGCCAGACCGCTGACTCGTTCATCGTCTACTTCGAACGTATCCGCGATGAGCTCCGTGAAGGCCGTGGCCTGGTCTCCGCCGTCGAGAACGGCTGGAAGCGGGCCAAGCGCACCGTGCTCGCCTCCAAGGCCGTCAATCTGCTCGCGGCGCTGGTCCTCTACTTTGTCGCCGTGGGCAACGTGCGGGGCTTCGCGTTCACGCTCGGCCTGACCGCCATCGCCGACCTTATCGTGGTCTTCATGTTCACCCACCCCACGTTGCAGCTGTTGGCGCGGACGCGGTTCTTCGGCGAAGGCCACCGGTTCTCCGGGCTGGACCCCAAGCGCCTCGGCGCCGTACCGCTCTACCGCGGTGCCGGCCGCGTCCGTACCCCTGAAGACCGTCCCGCCAATGTCCGTGCAAAGAACGCGGGAGCCGCCGCGGAGGCTGAACGCAGGATGACCATTGCCGAACGGCGGCTGGCGGAAAAGCAGGAACAGCTCGCAGGTTCCTCAAAGACCGCTGCGAAGGAGAACAAGTAATGTCAGGCTTCGCCAATTTCGGCAATGAGCTCTACACCGGGAAGCGTTCCTACGAATTCGTGGGATCCAAGAAGATCTGGTTCCTGATCGCGCTGGTGGGCGTGGCGCTGTCCATCATCATCCCGGTGGCCAAGGGCGGGTTCAACCTGGGCATCGAGTTCCGGGGCGGCTCTGAATTCACGGTCTCGAACGTGAAGACCACGGACGCCACAGTGGGGGAGAAGGCCGTCACGGACGTTGTGGCCGGCAGTGTTCCGCGGGTGGCCAACGTGGCCGGAACCACCATGCGCATCCAGACGGACAAGCTCACGGACGACGAGACGCTGCGCATCAAGGAGGGCCTGCACACCGCGTACGGTGTCACCGAGAACGAAGTGACTTCCACGTTCGTGGGGCCAACCTGGGGCGCTGACGTCACCAAGCAGGCGTTGATCGGCCTGGTGGTGTTCGTGCTGCTCGCCGCCGTGCTGATGGCCCTGTACTTCCGCACGTGGAAGATGTCCGTCTCGGCCCTCGCCGGCATGCTCGTCACCATGTTCATCACCGCCGGGGTCTACGCCCTGAGCGACTTTGAGGTGACACCCTCAGCAATCATCGGGTTCCTGACGGTGCTCAGCTACTCCCTTTACGACACAGTGGTGGTCTTCGACAAGATCCGCGAGAACACGGCGGAAATTGACTCCTCAACCCGACGCACCTTCGCCGAGGAAGTCAACCTCGCCGTGAACCAGACGCTGGTCCGTTCCATCAACACCATGATGGTGGCAATCCTCCCGGTGGGGGCCATTCTGTTCATCGGCGCCGGCCTGCTCGGCGCAGGAACCCTGCGCGACCTCTCGCTGGCACTGTTCGTGGGAATCCTGATCGGCACGGCGGCCACCATCTTCGTAGCGGCGCCGATGTACGCCTGGCTGCGGCAGAACGAACCGGACCTGGTAAAGCAGGCCCGGCGCGTGGAGCAGCGCCGCAGCAACACTGCCGAGCGCAGCGCTTCAGCGGAGCCTGCCCAAGCCTGATAGGCACAATGTGCGCCGGTCCTTCCGGTGCTTTCGGCCGCGGGCCGGGCGGCGTGGAAACCAAGCTGTCCGGCCCGCGGTCGTTTAAGGGTGCCGGTTATAAATCTCTGCGTTCTGGGGAATAGACTGAGGTAATTAAGACGGTGGTGAGGGGTGCTTCATTGGAAGAACGTTCGGCGTCGGCGCCAACGGCTCAGGGAGAAAACAATTCCACCGGTGGCCATACCGGGGTGGCTGCATCGGCGCGCCCCGGATCCCTGGTGCCGGTAGACAACTCCGGCACCCGCGCTACGTTCCCCGGCCGCAGGGAGCGCACCCGCTCGAGGCTGGCCCGCCTGACCGGGCGCGGGGCCGCCACCTATTCGCCCATCCTTGAGCCTCTGCTGCGGACAGTCCGGGCGAACAACCCCAAAGAGGACTTCGACCTCATCCAGCGCGCATTCGACGTTGCTGAACGCAGCCACCGTGGCCAGAAACGCAAGAGCGGCGACCCTTACATCACCCACCCCGTGGCGGTTGCCACCATTCTCGCCGAACTCGGTTTGAGCGGCACCACTCTCGCGGCAGCCCTCCTGCACGACACCGTTGAGGACACCCCTTACACCCTGGCGGACCTGAAGCGTGACTTTGGTGCCGAGGTAGCCATGCTGGTGGACGGCGTAACCAAGCTGGACAAGGTCAGTTTCGGCGAAGCGGCACAGTCCGAGACCGTCCGCAAAATGGTCGTGGCCATGGCCAAGGACATCCGGGTGCTCATGATCAAGCTCGCGGACCGGTTGCATAACGCCAGGACCTGGCGGTTCGTCTCCGCTGAATCATCCGCCCGCAAGGCCCGCGAGACACTCGAAATCTTTGCGCCGCTGGCACACCGCCTGGGCATGAACACCATCAAGTGGGAACTCGAAGACCTGTCCTTCGCAGCGCTGTATCCGAAGGTCTACGAAGAGATTGTCCGGATGGTGGGGGACAGGACCCCGGAGCGTGAGAAGAGCCTCGGCGTCATCCGCGACCAGATCACGGACGACCTCCGCACGGCCAAAATCAAGGCGACCATCACGGGCCGTCCCAAGCATTATTACTCGATTTACCAGAAGATGATCGTCAGGGACAAGGACTTCGACGACATCAACGACCTCATGGGTGTCCGGGTCCTCGTTGACTCCGTCCGGGACTGTTACGCCGCACTCGGCACCATGCACTCGCGCTGGAACCCGCTGCCCGGCAGGTTCAAGGATTACATCGCGATGCCCAAGTTCAACATGTACCAGTCCCTGCACACCACGGTCATCGGCCCCGGCGGCAAGCCTGTGGAAATCCAGATCCGCACCCATGAAATGCACCGCCGCGCGGAGTATGGTGTGGCAGCACACTGGAAGTACAAGGACCAGCCCAACCGTACAGCCGTGGGACCGGGAAGCCCCCGGGACGGCGATATGGGGTGGCTGCGCTCCTTGGTTGACTGGCAGCAGGAGACCTCCGATCCGGGCGAATTCCTCGATTCGCTCCGATTCGAAATCAACGCCCGTGAAGTCTTCGTCTTTACGCCCAAGGGCGAGGTCATGGCCCTGCCTGCCGGGTCCACACCGGTGGACTTCGCCTACGCAGTCCATACGGAAGTGGGGCACCGCACCATCGGTGCCCGCGTTAACGGGAAACTCGTTCCCCTCAACAGCGAACTCAACCATGGCGACTGGGTGGAAATCTTCACCTCCAAGGCTGAAGGTGCAGGGCCCAGCCAGGACTGGCAACACTTCGTCAAGAGCGCCCGGGCACGGAACAAGATCCGCCAGTGGTTCAGCAAGGAACGTCGCGAAGAAGCCATTGACCGCGGCAAGGAACTGCTGACCCGTGCCATGCGGAAGCAAAACCTTCCGCTGCAGCGGCTGATGACGCACGAGGCCCTGGCCGCTGTCGCCGAAGAATTCAAGTACGTGGACATTTCCGGCCTGTACGCCGGTGTGGGAGACGGCCACACCTCCGCGCAGTCCGTCATGGAGAAGCTTGTCGAAAGCCTCGGCGGTACCGAAAACGCTGACGACGACATCAGCGAAGTCAGCATTCCCACCCAGGTCACCAAGGCCCGTTTCTCCGATTCCGGCGTTGTGGTCCGCGGTGTGGGGGACGTGTGGGTCAAACTGGCACGTTGCTGCACCCCCGTGCCGCCGGACCCCATCCTCGGCTTCGTCACACGGGGATCAGGGGTGTCTGTACACCGCACGGACTGCACCAACATCTCGGACCTCAAGGATCAGCCGGACAGGATTGTCGACGTGGATTGGGCACCCACCCAGTCCAGCGTGTTCCTGGTGGAGATCCAGGTTGAGGCGCTCGACCGCAAGTCGCTGCTCTCGGACGTGACGCGGATCCTGTCGGAAAACCATGTGAACATCCTGGCTGCCAGCGTTCACACTTCCACCGACAGGGTTGCCATTTCAAAGTTTGCTTTCGAGATGGGGGACCCCAAGTACCTCAGTCACGTCCTCAGCGCCGTCCGCCGGATCGACGGGGTCTTTGATGTTTACCGCACCACCGGGAACAAGCGCCGGAGCTAGGCGGGAAAGTTTCTCCAGTGCCGCCTTTTTGTGCGGCACGCGCGGGGTTGCCTCGATAGCGAGTACCAGCAGCCGCAACCGCACGTCCTTCTCGGGACGGGCCAGCAGATTAGCCAGCGTGGGAACGGCACGCTCGGCGTCCACGTGCAGGGCGATATCCAGCGCGGTCCGCAGGGGGCTGGACACCATGAGCCCGCCCATGCTGACCACGTCGAAGGGCCCCAGCCTCACCTCGTGCAGCGTGCAGCCCCGGGTGTTCCGCAGACTCGAAACGCGGCGCTTGGCGTCCACCAGGAGCGCCAGGCGGTCCGGCTCGTCAGCACAGCCGTAGATCCAGGCGGCAGTCATCCGCCCCGCCACGACGCGCTGCCGGACCTGGGGCGGCACGGACCCGGCTGCGGCACGGGCGCGCAACTGGGCGGACGCGGCAGACCCGGGGAGCGTATAGCCATGTTGATGGAATCGGGCCAGGATCCCGTCGGCAGCCAGGGACTGGAGTTCCGGCCACGCGAAAGGCCGCCCGGGTGCGTAGAGTTCCGGGAAACGCGACGGAGCCGCCTGCTGCGGGGGGTGCTCCATTCCCGCTCCGGCCGGCGGGGAGTCAGATGGTGAGGCCATCCCTCCATCCTGCCAAGGAGGTCCTGATAAACGCAGGCCCGGTTCAGGTTATGTGGATAACCGGAACCGGGCCTGTGGCGTCGTCAAACAGGAAAGAGGCGTCAGCTCAGTTCGCTGGCTGACCGCTGGATCTGGTCAAGCCAGGCCTGGCGTGCCTCGAGGGCTTCCCTGGCTGCCTTGATCTTGCGCTCGTCACCACTCTGCTCCGCCTTGGCCAGGTCATCCTGCAGGCCTGCAATGGCACTCTCAAGCTGAGACAGGGCACTGTTGGTGCGCGCCTTGCGTTCGGGGTTTGAACGCTGCCACTGCTCCTCTTCGGCCTGCCGGACGGCGTCCTCAACCTTGCGAAGGCCGGCTTCGATCCGGCCCATGTCGGCGCGCGGGACCTTTCCGGCTTCTTCCCACCGGTCGCGGACGGACTGCAGGGCCTTCTTGGCACTGGCCAGGTCCTTGATCGGGAGAATCGTGTTGGCTTCGGCCAGGAGGGCTTCCTTGACCGTCAGGTTGGCGGCGTACTCCTGGTCGATCTCGTCGTTGGCGGCCTGCCGGGATGTGAAGAAGACGTCCTGCGCGGCACGGAAACGCGCCCACAGCGCGTCATCGTCCTTGCGGCTGGCGCGCGGAGATGCCTTCCACTGGTCCATAAGGCGGCGGTACTCGCCCGCGGCGTAGCCCCAGTCGGTGGAACTGGAGAGGGCCTCTGCCTCGGAGATCAGTTTTTCCTTGGCGCTCTTGGCAGCGGAATTGTTGCTGTCCAGCTGCGAGAAGTAGGCCCGGCGATGACGGTCAAAAACGGTACGGGCGGCCCGGAAGCGCTTCCAAAGAGCGTCTTCGTTGCTGCGGCCCAGCCGGACGCCGCTCTTCTGTGCAGCCTTCCAGTTTTCGAACAGCTCGTTCATCCGGGCGCTCGAGGTCTTCCACTGGGTCTGTGCCGGGTCCTGCCCCGAAATCTCCTCGGCCTCGGCCACAATGGCTTCGCGGGCTGCAAGTTCGGCCGCCCGGACGGCGTCGTGCTCTGCCTTTTCCGTCTTCTCAAGCTCGGCGATGTGGGTTGCCAGGGTGTCCAACCGGGCTTCGGCTGCCCGGAGGTCGCCCACCATGTTGCGTTCCGCAAGCTGTTCGTGCAGGTGGGTGACGGTCTTTTGCATGTCCGTGCTGGGGGCCTTGGAGCTCACACGCTGTTCGAGGAGCACGATCTGGGCCACGACGTCGTCGTATTTCCGCGCGAAGTAGGCCAGCGCTTCGTCATCGCTGACGCCCGGGTACTGCCCGACGGCGTGTTCTCCGCCGTCGATCGTCAGGAAGACATGGCCATCGCCTTCCACGCGTCCCCATTTGGCCGCCTCGGCGGGCGAGGTGGCGGGAGCGGCGGGTGCCACGGCAGCGGCAGGGGCAGCAGCCGCGGGCTTGGGACGTGACGCGAAGGCTGCGGGGGACGGGGCCGAAGGCCGGGGTCCCGGTGCCGGAGACGGAGCCGGAGCTGCCTGTTCTGCGTTCGGGGCAGGGGATTCGGCGGGCTGTTCCGCCTGTGCGCCTGCCTCTTCCACACCTTCGGTAGCGGCCTCCACGGCCGTTGCGCTGGTTGCCGCAGGTTCGGCGTCCGTGGCGGGAGCCGCCGCGTCGGTCACGTCTGCTGCTGTTTCGTCGGATTTCTGACTGTCTGTCACCGCTAAAAGTCTTTCGCTTGGAGGGAACTGCTCACGTCCTGCACCGCGGCCGCCAGGGCCGGGCTTCCTACTTCAGAGAAAACGAGTCTATCGTGACTGCTTGAACGGGCGCGCCGTCTGTGTCGCTGCTGCCCGGAGTGATTCCTGCGGCAGCGATGCCGGTCACCACGTCGAGGCCCGAGGTCACCTTGCCTACCACGGTGTAGCCGCCGGCCGAGTCCGCCGGAATGTTCGTGTCCTTGTAGACGATGAAGAACTGGGTTCCGTTGCCGTAGGCGTTGTTGCCGCTGCGTGCCACGGCAATGGTTCCGGCGGGGTACGTGTTGTCAGCCGGGGTGTTTTCCAGGGGGCCCCATGTGTAGTTGGGGTCGCCCTGCCCGTCGCCGTTCGCAGAGCCGCACTGCACTACCCCGAAGGCATCCGAGGTGGTGAGGCGGTGGCAGCTCTTGCCGTTATAGAAGCCTTCGTCGCTGAGGGACTTGAAGACGGCGGCCGCCTGCGGCGCGGTGGTTCCATTGAGTTCAACACCAAGCGGCTTGCCGTTCAGCACGAGGTCACCGGTGAACGTCTTCCCCGCCGCGGTGTCGGCGGCCGGAATGTTGGGACCGTTCGTCGCCGGGGCTGACGGAGTGGCCGACGCCGACGGGTTGGTGAGGCCGGCCTCGGCGGCAGCAAACTCATCCTCGGTGGGGTTGCCTGCGAAGGCCGTCAGTTGGAGCACGACGGCGAGCACCACGGCGGCGGTTCCGGCGCCGGCGGCGATCAGGTTGTCGCGTTTGCGACGCTGTTCCTGGTCCCGCCTCAGCTCGCGTTTGGCCTCCATCTGATGGATACGCCGTTTTGCTTCGCGGGCACTGCGTGAACTGGCCGCCAAGGCTCCTCCTTAGGTCTGGCTGTGTTGTCTCTGTACTGCGTGATTGCGCCAGGGGCCGTTGCGGCACCGGGTACGGTCCTGTGACTGCCAGGCCCTGCAGGTCCGGCGCATTAGAGATGCACACTGATGACGCATAAACTGACTGCCGCACATAGTTTATGCATGACTGGCTGGACAGCCGCCGCAGGGCGCCCGCGACGGGCCGGACGCGGCCGGCGTCCGGCACCTTAAGAGGAGAGAACTTCCATGGCACGCACCGCCTCCCTGTCCGGATTCCCCGAGTGGCTTCCCGAGGAACGGCTGGTGGAGATTCACGTCCTGGATACCCTGCGGCGCGTCTTTGAGCTGCACGGCTTCGCCTCAATTGAGACGCGTTCGGTGGAAACCGTTGGACAGCTGCTGCGCAAGGGCGAGATCGACAAGGAAGTGTACGGGCTCAGCCGCCTTCAGGAGGACGACAGCGACAACCCTGTCAAGGGCGGCAAAGCGGACCCGCACGCGCTTGCCCTGCACTTTGACCTCACAGTTCCCTTCGCCCGCTACGTCGTCGAAAATGCCGGCTACCTGGCCTTCCCGTTCCGGCGGTACCAAATCCAGAAGGTCTGGCGCGGCGAACGCCCGCAGGAAGGCCGCGCCCGTGAATTTACCCAGGCGGATATCGACGTTGTCGGCGATGGCGAGCTGCCGTTCCGCTACGACGTTGAAATCGCGCTGGTCATCGCCGAGGCACTCAGCGCGCTTCCCATCCCGGACTTCCAGCTGCGTGTCAACAACCGCAAACTGGCCGAGGGCTTCTACCGCGGCATCGGCCTGACGGACACTGCGGGGGTCCTGCGCAGCATCGACAAACTGGAAAAAATCGGTCCGGCTAAGGTTGCCGAACTCCTGAAATCCGAACTTGGCGCCACCGATGAGCAGGCACAGAAGGCCCTGCAGCTTGCCGGTATCCGCACCGGTGACACGTCCTTCGTGGCGCAGGTCCGTGCCCTCGGCGTCAGCAACGACCTGCTCGACGAGGGAATGAGCGAGCTGGAGCAGGTCATCGAGGCCGCCGTCCAGCGCGCACCCGGCAAGGTGCTGGCCGACCTCAGCATTGCCCGCGGCCTGGACTACTACACGGGCACCGTGGTGGAGACGGTCCTGGTAGGACACGAACAGCTGGGTTCCATTTGCTCCGGCGGCCGGTACGACGCCCTGGCCTCCAAGGGCAACCGGAAGTTCCCCGGCGTAGGCCTGTCCATCGGCGTAACCCGCCTGGTCTCGCGAATCCTCAGCCAGGACCTGGCCAAGGCCTCCCGATCCGTTCCCACAGCGGTGCTGGTGGCCCTCGCACACGATGACAGCTGGGGCGCTGCCCAGGACGTCGCTGCCCAGTTGCGCAGCCGGGGAATCCCCACCGAGGTTGCCGCTAAAGCGGACAAGTTCGGGAAGCAGATCAAGTTCGCCGACCGCCGGGGCATCCCGTTCGTATGGTTCACGGACGACGACGGCACTCACCAGGTCAAGGACATCCGGTCCGGTGAACAGGTAGTGGCCGCCCCCGAGACATGGATGCCGCCGGCCGCGGACCTCGTGGTGCAGGTGGCCACCGCCGGCGCCGTTCCTGCCCAGGTCTCCTGAGCAGGTCTCCTTGCTGCTCGGCCTGTCGAAGCTTTGCCCGTGGACGCCGGCTTCGGTCCTACGGGTAAACTCGGACGGGACCGGTCCCGCAATGATCGAGACCTATTCCCTAAGTTTTCCCGCTGTTTCCTCAAGAAAGGTGTGTTGTGCTCCGCACACATGACCTCGGATCCCTTCGTTCCGAGCACATTGGACAAACCGTAACCCTGGCCGGCTGGGTGGGCCGCCGCCGTGATCACGGTGGTGTGGCCTTCGTGGACCTGCGTGATGCGTCCGGCGTGGCACAGATCGTGGTCCGCGAAGAGGAAGTGTTCCACGGGCTGCGCAATGAGTACGTCCTGCAGGTCACCGGCACCGTCTCCAAGCGCCCCGAGGGCAACGAGAACCCTGCGCTGGGTACAGGTGAGATCGAGGTCATCGCCGAGGACGTGACGGTGCTCAACACCTCCGATCCGCTGCCGTTCCAGATCGACGAGCACGTGGAAGTCGGCGAGGAAGCCCGCCTGAAGCACCGCTACCTTGATCTCCGCCGCCCCGGCCCCAGCCGCAACATCCGGCTCCGGTCCGAGGCCAACCGGGTGGCCCGGGAACTGCTCCACGACGAAGGCTACGTGGAGATCGAGACGCCCACGTTGACCCGTTCCACGCCCGAAGGTGCCCGCGACTTCCTGGTTCCGGCCCGCCTGGCACCGGGCTCCTGGTACGCCCTGCCGCAGTCCCCGCAACTCTTCAAGCAGCTGCTGCAGGTGGGCGGTTTCGAGAAGTACTACCAGATTGCCCGCTGCTACCGCGACGAGGACTTCCGCGCCGACCGGCAGCCGGAATTCACCCAGCTGGACATTGAGGCCAGCTTCGTGGACCAGGACGACGTCATCTTGCTCGGCGAGAACATCGTCAAGGCCGTCTGGAAGCTCATCGACGTGGAGATCCCCACGCCGATCCAGCGCATCACCTACGCGGACGCCATGGCCCGCTACGGTTCGGACAAGCCCGATCTTCGCTTTGGCCAGGAACTGACCGAGCTCACGGAGTTCTTCAAGGACACCAACTTCGGCGTCTTCAAGGCGCCCTACGTTGGGGCCGTCGTCATGCCCGGCGGAGCATCCCAGGCGCGCCGTGCCCTTGATGCCTGGCAGGAATGGGCCAAACAGCGTGGCGCCAAGGGCCTGGCGTACGTCCTGTACAAGGAAGACGGCGAACTCGCCGGTCCGGTCGCCAAGAACCTCACTGATACCGAACGTGCCGGCCTGGCCGACGCCGTCGGCGCCAAGCCGGGCGACTGCATCTTCTTCGCTGCCGGCGAGAAGACCCCGTCCCGTGCCCTGCTGGGTGCCGCCCGCGTGGAAATCGGCCACCGCACCGGCCTGATCGATCCCACGGACTGGGCTTTCTGCTGGGTTGTCGACGCGCCGATGTTCGAACCGGCTGCCGCGGCTGTGGCTTCCGGCGACGTCGCAGTGGGTGCAGGCCAGTGGACCGCTGTGCACCACGCTTTCACCTCGCCCAAGCCGGAGTTCCTCGACACGTTCGACAAGGACCCCGAGTCTGCGCTGTCCTACGCCTATGACATCGTCTGCAACGGCAACGAGATCGGCGGCGGCTCCATCCGTATCCACCAGCGTGACGTGCAGGAACGCGTCTTTGAACTGATGGGGCTGGACAAGGAAGACGCCCAGACTAAGTTCGGCTTCCTCCTCGAAGGCTTTAAGTACGGTGCGCCGCCGCACGGCGGTATCGCATTCGGCTGGGACCGCGTGGTTTCGCTGCTGGCCGGTGTCGAGTCCATCCGCGACGTCATCGCGTTCCCGAAGTCAGGCGGCGGTTTCGATCCGCTGACTGCTGCACCGGCTCCCATCACGGCGCAGCAGCGCAAGGAAGCCGGCGTCGATTTCAAGCCTGAGGCAGTCAAGCCTGTCGAGGCCAGGAAAGCCGAAGCGGTCAAGTAACGCACCGTGCTGAGCGGCAGGAGGTTTCCCGGATTCGCCGGGGCGCCTCCTGCCGCTGCTTAACCCACCTTGGAGGAGAACGCCGTGTCCACCACCGCCCTTGCCGACGCCATCCCAGGTTTCCCTGGCATCGAAGCCGCCATGGATGCGGCGTGGCCGGCACCGGAGCGCCACGTCCTTGGACCCTGGGTCCTTCGCGCCGCGGAGGGCGTGACCCAGCGGGCAAACTCGATCTGGCCCACGCAGGCCCACGGTGCAGAGGGTTCGGAGCTTGCCGGCCTGTTACGGGATGCCCGCTCTGGTACCGCAGCCGCAGGTTGCCCCTGATCTTCCAAGTCACCGCCACCGCGGAAGCGGCTGCCCTCAATACCTTCCTGGACGCGGAGGGCTTCACCACGCAGTCCGAAACCCTGATCATGACCCGGGGGCCATGGCGCCAGGACCCGGTTGCGAAGCCGCGCCCTGCGGTTGAGCTCGCGTCAGCCCCTTCTGCCGAATGGCTCGGCGTCTGGTGGACGGTGGACGGGAGGGG
This sequence comes from Pseudarthrobacter chlorophenolicus, assembly GCF_000962805.1. Classification (GTDB taxonomy): domain Bacteria; phylum Actinomycetota; class Actinomycetes; order Actinomycetales; family Micrococcaceae; genus Arthrobacter; species Arthrobacter chlorophenolicus_A. Next base: position 43,263 of record NZ_JZTW01000022.1, read on the forward strand.
CGGTAACGACGCCCTTGCCATCGCCCGCACCATCCTCGAGGGCTGCCCCGCCGTTTACGCCCTTGCCCGGGACAGCGCGGGCCAACCCGCCGCCGTCGGACGCCTTGCCCTTCCGGACGCCGGGCCCGGGGCGCGGGGCGGCCTGTACTCCATGGCGACCAGCCCTGAAGCGCGCCGACGCGGTTACGGGACTGCCGTCCTGGATGCGCTGCTCACGGCCGGAGCGGAGCGGGACCTTGCCGGCTACTGGCTGCTCGTCACCGCAGCGAATCACGGTGCCCAGGCGCTGTACAGGGGCGCCGGCTTCCGCGAATCCGGCCGCTACGTCTACCGGCAGGAGCGGCCAAAGCGGCACCTGACCGGCTGCTGAGCAAAAACCGCCCGGACATCGCCCGGCGGGCAACCCTCAGGGAACGGAAAGTCCCTTACCCGGGCGCGTCGGTGACGGTGATCCGGATGGAGCAGGCGTCGGAGGCGGCCTTCTTCACGACGGCGGCCCGCGGCTCAGGTACATCCAGGTACGCGAGGCGGTGCAGCCCGGCCCACTTTGCCAGGGCCGGGTGCCCCAGGACCGCTTCGGCGAGGGTTCTGTCGCCACCCGGGACGATATATTCAAACGATTCGGCCGCGAACACCTGGGCGGCCTGCAATGCCACGGCGTCCACGAGGGCATCGGCCTGGTTGGAGCGGCGCCGGGCAAACCGTTGCTGTGACTGCCCGCCGGCCGCGGTGCGGGACTGGACGTACCTGGTGCCCGCCTTGGATGCGAGCAAGCGGCCCTCGGCGGCAATGCCGACGCCATAGCCGCCGCGCCTGACCAGGAGCAGGCCGCACCGGCGTGGCTGCACGGCCAAGGATGCGAGGCGGTCCAGCGGCCCGGCTCCCCGTCCGGGCCGCCCATGGGCGGGCCAGGGAGCTTCGAGGAGCGCTTCGGCACCGTCACCAGCGAGGAGCCGCACGCCGTCGTCGTCCTCCCGCGTGACGAAACCGTCGTGGCTGCCGGCGAACCGCCCGGTCCAGCCGGCCAGCCGGGAACCGGAAACAAAGGCCGTCCGGACCGAGGGGGAGCGGCCGCTGCCGGCGGCAGCATGGGTGGTCATGGCGGGTTCGGGTTCCTTCCGGATAGCTGTGGCGGGATCGCCGGGCGACTGGAAGTAGCCTATCTATGTGGATGATCTCTTTGGGCCGGGGCAAGGCAATGACGACGACGGCGATTCGGCCGCCGCGGGCAGCGCAACCGCCAGCTCCTCACCACGCAGTCCGCTGGCCGTCCGCATGCGGCCACGCACCCTCGACGACGTGGTGGGCCAGCAGCACCTGCTGGGCCAGGGGTCGCCGCTGCGCCAGCTGGCCGCCGGCGCAGACGCTGCCGGACCGGCCGGGCCAAGTTCGCTGATCCTGTGGGGCCCCCCCGGGACAGGCAAAACGACGCTGGCGCATGTGATCGCCCGCGGTCCTGGCCGCAAGTTCGTGGAACTTTCGGCGATCACTGCAGGTGTCAAGGACGTCCGCCGCGTCATGGACGACGCCCTGACCGCACGCGACCTGTACAAGACCACCACTGTGCTGTTCCTGGACGAGATCCACCGATTCAACAAGGCCCAGCAGGACGCACTCCTGCCGGGCGTCGAAAACCGCTGGGTGGTGCTGGTGGCCGCCACCACCGAAAACCCGTCCTTTTCTGTGGTGTCGCCGCTTCTTTCCCGGTCCCTGCTGCTGACCCTGAAGCCGCTCACCGACACCGACATTGAGGGACTGCTCAGCCGTGCCGTAGCGGACCCGCGGGGACTGAACGGCAAGGCGGAACTGGACCCCGAAGCCCTCGCGCACCTGGTCCGGCTGTCCGGCGGCGACGCCCGCCGTGCCCTCACCGCCCTGGAAGCCGCGGCCGGTGTGGCATTTGGTGACGCCGACGACGCCGAACCCGGGCCGGTCACCGTGGAACTCAAGCACACCGAACGCGCGCTCGACGTGGCGGCCGTCCGCTACGACCGCGCGGGCGACCAGCACTATGACGTCGCCAGCGCCTTCATTAAATCCATCCGCGGCTCCGACGTCGACGCCGCCCTCCACTACCTGGCGCGCATGCTCGAAGCTGGCGAGGATCCGCGGTTCGTGGCCCGCCGCATCGTCATCTCGGCCGCCGAGGACGTGGGCATGGCGGATCCCACCGCGTTGCAGACAGCCGTAGCCGCGGCCCAGGCGGTGCAGCTGATCGGCATGCCGGAAGGGCGGATCATCCTGGCCGAGGCCGTGGTACACCTTGCTACTGCGCCAAAATCCAACGCCGCCTACATGGGCATCAACAAGGCCATCGCCGACGTACGCGCCGGCATGGGGAACGGCATCCCGCCCCACCTGAGGGACTCGCACTACCCGGGCTCCAAACAGCTGGGGCACGGAAAGGGCTATAAATACGCCCATGACGCACCGCACGCCGTGGCTGCGCAACAGTATCCACCGGACGACCTGGTAGGCCGGGACTACTACCAGCCCACCGGCAACGGCGCGGAACGCGACATCGCCGCCAGGCTCGAGCGGCTGCGGAAGATTGTCAGGGGCAAGTAGCCGCCGTGCTAAGGTAGATGTTTGTCTGGCAAGGCACGGACGCACAATCCACCGAATTTTTGTTTGATGGAGCTGTGCCCTGCGCCCAGTAGCAAAAGGCAGCGGTTGGCCGATGCTCTCCATCAAGGAGGCCAGTAACACTGACACACCGCAGATATTGGAAGGACACAAGTGGCTAACAACACTCGTGCTCGCCGTCAGGCCCGCCTCTCGCGGTCCCTCGGCATTGCTCTGACCCCCAAGGCCGCCAAGTACATGGAGCGCCGCCCGTACGGCCCCGGTGAGCATGGCCGTGCCCGCAAGAAGCAGGACTCCGACTACGCCGTACGCCTGCGCGAAAAGCAGCGCCTGCGCGCCCAGTACGGCATCCGCGAAGCACAGATGACCCGTGCCTTCGAGGAAGCCCGCCGCACCAAGGGCCTGACCGGTGAGAACCTCATCGAACTGCTCGAAATGCGTCTTGACGCCCTGGTCCTGCGTGCCGGCTTCGCCCGCACCATCGCCCAGGCCCGCCAGCTGGTTGTGCACCGCCACATCCTGGTTGACGGCATCCGCGTTGACCGTCCGTCGTTCCGCGTCGGCGAGGGCCAGCTGGTCCACGTCCACAGCCGTAGCGAAACCATGGTTCCGCTCCAGGTTGCTGCAGCCGGCGCGCACCGCGATGTCCTGCCTGCCGTCCCGGCTTACCTGGACGTCAAGCTTGAGGCACTGCAGGCCCGCCTGGTCCGCCGCCCCAAGCGCTCCGAAATCCCGGTGACCTGCGAAGAGCAGCTCGTCGTCGAATTCTACGCACGCTAAATCCCAGCAGCGTATCCAAAGAAGCCCGTGGCAAGCGCCACGGGCTTCTTTGTATGTAAGGTACTTGGGGGACATCTGCCCAACGCGGTTCGCGGGGTGCGCAGGATGGTTCCGGACCACAGAATTTCAAGGAGATGAACGTCTATGACTGGTGGCGATATCGCCGGCCTGGTCGCTGCCGGAGTGTTTGCACTCCTGGTGCTGCTGCTCGCCGTGCCCATCCTCAAGCTGGGCAAGGTGTTGGATGAGGTGCGGACGTCCATCCGGTCACTGAGCGACGGTGCGACGCCCCTGATGGATGAGGTCACGGCCACCGTGACCACCACCAACCAGCAGCTGAAGAAGGTGGACGGCATTTCGTCCAACGTCTCTGATGCTTCCGCCAACCTTTCGGCACTGTCGTCCCTGGTGGCCGCCACCGTAGGTTCGCCGCTGATCAAGGTGGCCGCGTTCAGCTACGGCGTCCGCAGTGCGCTCTCCAACCGCAAGAAGCCCTCCACCGGCCGCCGCAGCCGCTAAGCCCCGAAAGTACACCATGAAACGACTTGTCTGGATGGGAATCGGCGTGGCCATCGGCGTCATCGCCTTCCGCAAGGTCACTGAGGCCCAGTCCGCTTTGGGCCCGGAAGGCCTCAACAGGGCTGTTGGCAGGCTGGCCGACGGCGTCTACGACTTCGCTGACGCCGTGCGCGCCGGAATGCAGGAGCGCGAAACCGACCTGCGGAGTGCGCTCGGCGTCGAAACCGCGGACCTGGTCCGCAGCTGACGGCCCCGGGCCGTCAGCCCGCAATAACCGGCAGGGAACCCGACCAGGCCCTGCCGCCTGAACGAACTTTCCGCGTCGTCAACCGCGGACCAAGAAGGGTATGAAACAGCTCATGAAATCGCAGGAGATCACCAAGCGCTGGGTGGACTTTTTTGTCAGCAAGGGCCACACGGCGGTTCCCTCCGCATCGCTGGTGTCCAGCGACCCGTCGCTGCTGTTCACTGTGGCTGGCATGGTGCCTTTCATCCCCTACCTCACGGCCCGCGAAGAGGCACCCTATAGCCGGGCCACGAGCGTCCAGAAGTGCATCCGCACCGGCGACATCGAGGAAGTGGGCAAGACCGCCCGGCACGGCACCTTTTTCCAGATGTGCGGCAACTTCTCCTTTGGCGACTACTTCAAGGAAGACGCCATCAAGTTCGCCTGGGAGCTGCTGACCACCAGCGTTGACGACGGCGGGTACGGCCTGCCGCCCGAGCTCCTGTGGGTGACGGTCTACGAAGAAGACGATGAAGCCAAGGAACTGTGGCTGAAGAACACCGGCGTGCCCGCCGAACGCATCCAGAAGATGGGCAAAGCCGACAACTACTGGAACACCGGCCAGCCCGGCCCTGCCGGCCCCTGCTCCGAGATCTACTACGACCGTGGGCCCGCCTACGGCATCGAAGGCGGCCCGCTAGCTGACGAGACCCGGTACATCGAAATCTGGAACCTGGTGTTCATGCAGTACCAGATCGACAACGTCCGCTCCAAGGACGACTTCGACATCGTGGGGGAGCTGCCCAAGAAGAACATCGACACCGGCCTGGGCATGGAGCGCCTGGCCATGATCCTCCAGGGTGTCGAGAACATGTACGAGACCGACCAGGTCCGTCCCGTCATCGACAAGGCCGCCGAACTTTCCGGCAAGGAATACACCTCCGCCGAAACCCCGGATGACCCCCACCACACGGACGATGTCCGGATGCGCGTCGTGGGTGACCACGTCCGGTCCGCCCTGATGCTGATTTCCGACGGCGTGACCCCCTCGAACGAGGGACGTGGCTACGTCCTGCGCCGCCTCATCCGCCGCGCCGTGCGCTCGATGCGCCTCCTCGGTGTCGAGCAGGCTTGCCTCCCGGACCTCCTGCCGGCTTCGCGCGACGCCATGAAGGGCGTCTACCCCGTCGTCGAAACGGACTTCCCCCGGATCAGCCGCATCGCCTACGCCGAAGAGAAGGCCTTCCTGCGGACCATTGCTTCCGGCACGGCGAGGCTCGAGGACGCCGTCAAGGAGTCCAAGGCCGCCAACAAGCAGCTGTCCGGCGAAGACGCCTTCACCCTCCACGACACCTACGGGTTCCCCATTGACCTCACCCTCGAAATGGCCGAGGAAGCCGGGCTGAAGGTTGATGAGGCCGCCTTCCGCAGCCTCATGCAGGAACAGCGCAAGCGTGCCCAGGCGGACGCCAAGGGCAAGAAGGGCGGCCACGCAGACCTCAGCGCCTTCCAGGAGCTCCTGGCCCAGGGCGAGACGGTCTTCACCGGGTACACCGAGCTCGACGGCGAATCCCGCGTCCGCGGCCTGCTCACCGGCGGCCGTCCGGTCCAGCAGGCAGCCACCGGCGACGAAATCGAACTCGTCCTGTCGGAAACACCGTTCTACGCCGAGGCCGGCGGCCAGGCCGCCGATACCGGCCTCATCACCGGAGACGGCTTCGTGGTCGAGGTCCTCGACGTCCAGCGTCCCGTCAAGGGCCTGAGCGTGCACAAGGCGATTGTCCGCGAAGGTGAAATCGGCGCGGACTCGCTGGTGCGCGCCGCCGTCGACCGCGAACGGCGCCATGCCGCCGAGCAGGCGCACACCGGCACGCACATCGTGCACGCGGCCCTGCACCAGATCCTTGGCCCGGAAGCCACCCAGCGCGGGTCCTTCAACAAGGCCGGCTACCTGCGGTTCGACTTCGCCTGGGGCGAGGGCCTGAGCACCGCCACCCGGTCAGAAATCGAAGAGGTTTCAAACCTGGCCATCCGCAACAACTACGCGGTGGAAACCAAGGTCATGGGCCTTGCGGAGGCCAAGGCCCTGGGCGCCATGGCCCTTTTCGGCGAGAACTACGGCAGCGAAGTCCGCGTCGTCGAAATCGACGGCGCCTGGTCCCGCGAGCTGTGCGGCGGCACGCACGTAGCCAACACCTCACTGATCGGCAGCCTTTCCCTGCTGGGCGAACAGTCCGTAGGTTCGGGAAATCGCCGAGTGGAAGCCTTCGTGGGCATGGAGGCCTTCCGGCACCTCGCGGCCGAGCGTGCACTGGTCACCGAGCTGACCGACCTCCTGAAGGTGCCGTCCGGTCAGCTGGCCGACCGGATCTCCGCAACGCTTGCCAAGCTCAAAGCCACGGAGAAGGAGCTGGACCGGCTCCGCAAGGAGCAACTGGCAGCCTCAGCGGCCCAGCTGGTCAACAGTGCCCGGGACGCGGCGGGCGTCAGCCTGATCGCCCATGACGCCGGTTCCGTCAGCGGCGCCGACGACATCCGCGGGCTGGCGCTGGACCTCCGCAACCGTCTTGGCTCGGCACCTGCCGCAGTGGCTGTCGCCGGCGTGGCCAATGACCGTCCGCTGGTCCTGGTGGCCACCAACGAAGCTGCCCGGAACGCTGGAGTGAAGGCAGGAGCCCTGGTTCGCCTGGCTGCCGGAGTCCTCGGCGGCGGCGGCGGGGGCAAGGACGACGTCGCACAGGGCGGCGGCACCGATGCCGGCAAGGTGGGCGCCGCGCTGGCAGCCATCCTGGACGCCGTCGAACGGCGCCAGTCCTGACATGGCGGATCCCGTAACCGCCGGCGGCTACCCCCAGGGCGTCAAACTGGGGGTAGACGTTGGCACGGTCCGGGTGGGGGTGGCCATCTGTGACCGTGACTCCATCCTGGCCACGCCCTACAAGACGCTGGACCGGAACACCAAGAAGAACTCCGACGTTCGCCTGATCGCGAGGCTGGCGGAGGAGCTGGGAGCTGTGCAGGTCATTGTGGGCATGCCCCGCACCATGAAGGGCGAGGAACACGCCTCTGCCAGGATGGCGTCCGACTATGCCGGCCTGCTGGCGGCCGAGCTCGCCGCCCGCGGCCTGGACGTGCCGGTCAACATGGTGGACGAGCGGCTCAGCAGCGTCACGGCGCACCGCAACCTGCACGAAGCTGGCATGAGCAGCAGGAACCACCGTAAAGTAGTTGATCAGGTCGCGGCGGCAGGCATCCTGCAGCACGCCATCGACATGCAGAAAGCCCGGGGAGCGGATGTCGGCTCACGCGTGACAGCGCCATCCCCGTCCGTGGACCTGGGGGACAGCGGCGCGGATGAGTCTGTCCGCGCCACCCCGGAAACGGCCCGATTTTCAGATAATGGAAGGCAACAGTGAGCCCTGCCAACATTGACGACGCCTCAGGGCCCCTGGACTCCGGGGGCGGGAGGCCGCTGACGCGCAAGGAGATCCGGGCACGGGAGAAGAGCCTCGACACCGGTGGCCAGGGTGCTGTCCCTGAGCAGGCCTACGAGACCGGTGCCGACGTGCCCCCGCAGCCTGCAGATCCCCCGGCGGTCCCTGCACAACCGGCCACCGGCCCCACTGCCGCAGCGCCGGTGCCGGCCGCACCGGCCGGGCCCCCTTCCATCCAGGAGGCGGCCACGGACAGCAAGGCACCGAGTGGCGGAACGTCCGACGACGGAGGTCACCATGGTGCCGCATGGCAGGAGCCGGGCGCGCACGGCGCACCTGAGCAACCCGGACCCGTCGCGGACAACGTCAGTGGCCCCCTCGAAACCGGCCACCAACACGGCGAAGTGTACGCGGCCGATGACCACCAGGACCTGCACAGGGACGGGGAACACCCGGCGACGGACGCTCACGAGTACGCGGGAGACCCCCACTATGCGGACCCGGCCCAATACCCGGACGGCCACGAATACCATGACAACGCCCATTACGGACAGGTCCACGGCGATGCCGGCTACCACGACGACCTGCACGCCGGGGATTCCGGCCACCACACCGGCCACCCGGACGACGTGCACCACGCCGATACCGCAGCGCACAGCCTCATCGCCGGTTCAACGGCAACCCAGGTAGTGGCGAGGCCCTCCAAGAAGGTGCGCCGCCGCCGCAGGCTGCTGGCGCTCTTCCTCACCCTCGCTGTTTTCGTCACGGCCGTGGCCGTTGGCGCACAGTTCCTCAAACCCCTCCTCGGCAGCACCAAAGCCAGCGACTTCCCGGGCCCCGGCTCGGGCCAGGTCCAGGTAACGGTGGACAACGGGGAAGGCACCCGTTCGGTGGCCATGGACCTTGAAAGCAAGGGCGTGGTGGCCAACGCTGACACGTTCCTGCAGGCGTTCAGCGCATCTGGCGGCACGCTGGCCCCGGGTGACTACACCTTCAAGTCTGAAATGAAGAACAAGGACGCAGTCGACGTCCTCCTGGGCCAGGACAAGGGCAAAGTGATCTACTTCGCCCTCAGCGCGGGCCTGCGGGTCAACGAATCCCTCCAGGCCATCTCCGAGGGTTCCGGCGTATCCATCCAGCAGCTCCAGGCGCTCAGCAACGATCCGGCACAGTTCGGCCTGCCGGCAAACGCCAAGAACCTTGAGGGCTACCTCGCGCCTGGCGAGCACCGCTTCCCGCTGGGCACATCCGCCAAGGACATCCTGCAAGCCCTGGTCAAGGTGACCGTGGACGAGCTGGTGTCGCAGGGAATCACCGATCCTGCCAAGCAGTACCAGGCCGTGATCGTGGCCAGCATCGTCCAGGCCGAAGGCGGCCAGGCCGAATACGGCGATGTCGCCGGGGCCATCTACAACCGGCTCAAGCCCAACGACCAGACCGGCGGCTTCCTGCAGGTCGACTCGGCAGTGACGTACGGGCTCGGGACCAAGAGCTACAACTTCACGGACGAGCAGCGCCAGGACAAGTCCAACCCGTACAACACGTATGCGAACCCCGGGCTTCCACCGGGACCCATCGGCTCGCCGGGCAAGACTGCAATCGACGCCGCCGCCAGGCCCAAGACCAACGACTACCTCTTCTGGGTGACGGTCAACCTGGACACCAAGGAGACCAAGTTCGCCAAAACCCTGGCCGAACACAATGTCTACGTTGAGCAGTACAACACCTGGTGCCGGGCGAACGTGGGCCGCTGCACATGACCCTGCGGGCAGCAGTGCTGGGGCACCCGATCAGTCATTCGAAGTCCCCGGCCCTGCACCTGGCTGCCTACCGGCAGCTGGGTGCAGACATCAGCTACACGGCAATCGACGTCACCGAGCAACTCCTCCCGGGCCTGATGGGGCAGGTCCGCCATCAGGCGGGATGGTGCGGACTTTCGGTGACCATGCCGTTGAAGACCGCCATGCTGGGATATGTGGACGAGGTCCGCGGCATCGCCCGGACCCTCGGTGTTGTCAATACGGTTTCCTTCGAGGAAGACGAACACGGGGCACGGGCCATCGGCTCCAACACAGACGTGGCAGGAATCGTTAACGCCCTCCGGCATGCGGGAGCGAACGCCGCACCCTCCGCGGTCATCCTCGGCGGAGGTGGCACCGCGGCGTCCGCGGTGGCCGCACTGCGGGAGCTGGGAACCCGCCGCGCGCAGATCTTCGTACGGGACCCTGCCCGCACCGCAGACGTCCGTGCAGCGGCCGCAGGTGCAGGCGTCGACCTCGACGTGCTGACGCTGGCTGAAGCCGTGCGGCCCACGGCTGCTGCCGACGTCGTGATTTCGACGTTGCCCCCCCGGGCGGCAGACGGCCTGGCTGCCGAAATAGCTGCCCTGAAGACCGAAACGCCGGGCGTCCTGCTGGATGTTGCCTACGACCCCTGGCCCAGCCTGATCGCCTCGGTGTGGCAGGCGGGCGGCGGCACAGTGGTCCCCGGACTGGAGATGCTGCTGTACCAGGCAGTGGAACAGGTGCGCCTGTTCACCGGCCGCGGGGATGACGTTAATGCAGCTGTCATAGATGTGATGTGCGCCTCAGTCGGCCTTCCCCGACGGGCTTTGTAACCGCCCTACGTGGCAGGATGGAAGATATGTTGCGTTGGTTGACTGCCGGTGAATCCCATGGTCCGGCTCTGATGGGAATTATTGAAGGCGTCCCCGCCGGTGTTGAAATCACCAGCGGGCACATCGCAGACTCCCTGGCCCGCCGCCGCCTCGGATATGGCCGCGGCGCCCGGATGAAGTTCGAACAGGACGTTGTCACCATCCTTGGCGGCGTCCGGCACGGTGTGACCCAGGGCGGTCCCGTGGCTGTCCAGGTGGGAAACACCGAATGGCCCAAGTGGGAGCAGATCATGGCGCCGGATCCCGTGGATCCGGAACTCCTCGCCGACCAGGCGCGCAACGCGCCCCTGACACGCCCGCGTCCGGGCCATGCCGACTTTACCGGCATGCAGAAATACGGCTTCGATGAAGCCCGCCCCGTGCTGGAACGTGCCAGCGCCCGCGAGACCGCCACCCGGGTGGCCATGGGTACTGTCGCCGCGCAGTTCCTCAAGCACCTCGGCATCGAACTCGTCAGCCACACGGTGTCGATCGCCAGCGTTTCCGTTCCCGACGGCCGCCCGCTCCCTGAGCCCGCAGACGTCATCGCCCTGGACGCTGATCCGCTGCGCTGCTTCGACCGGGAAACCTCGGACGCCATGGTCGCCGAGGTTGACGCCGCCCACAAAGAAGGCGAAACCCTCGGTGGCGTAGTGGAGGTCCTGGCGTACGGCCTGCCGCCCGGACTGGGCAGCTACGTCCACTGGGACCGCCGCCTTGATTCCCGCCTGGCTGCCGCCCTCATGGGTATCCAGGCCATCAAGGGCGTCGAAGTGGGCGACGGATTCCGGACTGCCGCACGCCGCGGCTCTGCGGCCCACGACGAAATCGTCCGGGATGAAGACGGCCGGATTGTCCGCGCCAGCAACCGCGCAGGCGGCATCGAAGGCGGCATGAGCATCGGAGACGTCCTGCGTGTCCGCGCCGCCATGAAGCCGATCGCCACGGTGCCCCGCGCCCTGAAAACGATTGACGTGAGCACCGGCGAACCGGCAAAAGCCCACCACCAGCGCTCCGACGTCTGTGCCGTTCCGGCCGCAGGCGTGGTTGCCGAAGCCATGGTGGCGCTGGTCCTGGCCGAAGCCGTGACCGAGAAATTTGGCGGGGACTCCGTGGCGGAGACCGCCCGCAACATCAAGGGTTACCTGGACAACATTCCGGCGTCCCTGGACTCGATCGGCCAGTAGTGCCCGCCCAAAGCACCACCGGGCCCGCCGGTAACCGGCCGATCGTCCTGATCGGCCCCATGGCCGTGGGCAAGTCCGCCATCGGACAACAACTGGCCCAACAGCTCGGTGCACCCTTCGTTGACACGGACGCCGTGATCGTGGCGGGCCACGGCTCCATCGCCGAAATCTTCGCCGGCCGGGGCGAACGCGCCTTCCGCGAGATTGAGGCCCGTGCTGTTGCCTCCGCCGTTGAAGCGGCCGAAGGCACAGCCACGGTCATCTCCCTCGGCGGGGGAGCTGTCTTGGACTCGGGAACGCAGCAGCTGATTGGCCGCTGCACAGTGGTCTACCTCGAATGCGACGCGAATACCGTCGCTGCCCGCATTGCCCGCAACTCCGGGCGCCCCCTCCTGGCAGGGGACGCCATGGGACGCTGGACAGAAATGTTCGCCACCCGCAAGCCGGTCTACGAGAGGCTTGCAGACATCACCCTGGACGTGCGCCAGGGCTCGATATCCGAGCTCGGCAACCGGCTGGAAGCAGCACTGCGCGACTACGCAGCTGCCAAACAGGAAGTTGAAAAGTGAACACCTCATCAACAGTCATCAAGGTCACCGGTGAATCCGCCGCCAACAACTACGACGTTGTGGTGGGGCGGGGCCTGCTTGGTACCCTTCCGGAAATCCTGGGGGAGCGGGTGCGGCGCGTGCTGGTCATCCACCCACGGGCCCTGCGCCTCACCGGCGACACTGTCCGCGATGACCTCGAGGCCGCAGGCTTCACCGCGCTGACCGCGGAAATCCCGGACGCCGAAGAAGGCAAGCACATCCAGGTCGCTGCCTTCTGCTGGCAGGTCCTGGGCCAGAACGACTTCACCAGGTCTGACGCCATCGTGGCTGTCGGCGGGGGAGCGGTCACCGACCTGGCGGGCTTCGTGGCCGCCACCTGGCTCCGCGGCGTCAAGGTTATCCACATGCCCACCAGCCTGCTGGGCATGGTGGACGCGTCCGTAGGCGGCAAGACCGGCATCAATACCGCCGAAGGCAAGAACCTGGTAGGCGCCTTCCACCCGCCGGCAGCTGTCCTGGCGGACCTGGACACCCTGGATACCCTGCCCAGGAACGAACTCATCTCGGGCATGGCCGAAGTCGTCAAATGCGGCTTCATCGCGGACCCCGCCATCCTTGAGCTTGTCGAGAAGGACTTTGAAGCCGTCACCGATCCGCGGTCAGAGACGCTCCGCGAGCTCATTGAACGTGCCATCGCCGTCAAAGCCAAAGTGGTTTCGGAAGACCTGAAGGAATCCGGGCTGCGCGAAATCCTCAACTACGGCCACACCCTGGGCCACGCCATCGAACTGGTGGAACGCTACTCGTGGCGGCACGGCGCCGCTGTATCCGTTGGCATGATGTTCGCTGCGGAACTCGCCCGCAGCGTGGGCCGGCTGAGCGATGCCGACGCCGACAGGCACCGGAGCATCCTCGAAGGCCTGGGGCTTCCGGTCACCTACCGGCGGGACCGTTGGCAGGGCCTGCTGGACGGCATGCGCCGGGACAAGAAGTCCCGCGGCGACCTGCTGCGGTTCGTCGTGCTGGACGGTGTGGCCAAGCCGGGCATCCTGGACGTCCCCGACACGTCCCTCTTGTTCGCCGCCTACCAGGAAGTCGCTTCCTGATGCAGGGCGACATGGAAGGCACCGCCGAATGGCCCGAGGCAGGTTTCCCGGGTATCCGGATCAACCCTGAAACCCTGCTGCCCCAAATCGTCAACGATGATGCGTGCCGGGAAGCGCTTGCAGCGTCCAGTGATCCCGCAGACCACGTCTTCGTGCTGCTGGTGGAGGGCCACGGGGCAGAAGCTGCCGAACTGCTTGCCGAAGCCCGGTTCAATGACCCGGAATCCTTCCGGCTGCGGGCGTTCGAGGCAGAGGTCCTGCGGGTTTCGAACCGGTTGGACAGGGCTGTGGAGCTTTTCCGCCAGCTCCTGCACGAGGTCCAGGGGACCCCGAAGGAAGCCCTGGCGTTGCAGTTCCTCGGCAAGACCCAGTACACGGCCGGGCAGACGTCCGCTGCGGTGGAATCCTTTGCCCGCGCCTTGGACCTGCGCGTGGCACAGTCCGCCGATGCGGCCCTGATCTACTCCTCGACCGTCGCCCTGCAGCGTGCACGGGACGTATTGGACCTGGCCTGCTGAGACCCCGCTTTGGGCCGCCGGAGAAGTCCGCGCCCAATTGCCGGTAGAATGGTTTTTGAATTTTTCCCAGCTCCCCGGATCTTTGACAAAAACGTGCAGGCACGCCACGCGGCGGACTGCCCGGCATAGAACGTCTGACCACGCGCCAGACTGAGAAACCTAAGGAAACCCAGTGGCAACCACGAACGACATTAAGAACGGAACGGTCCTGAAGCTTGAGGGCCAGCTCTGGAACATCATCGAGTTCCAGCACGTCAAGCCCGGCAAGGGTGGCGCTTTCGTACGTACGAAAATGCGCAACGTGATGTCCGGCAAGGTTGTGGACAAGACGTTCAACGCCGGTCTCAAGATCGAAACCGCCACGGTTGACCGCCGGGACTACCAGTACCTGTACCAGGACGGCGCCGACTTCGTGTTCATGGACACCTCGGACTACGACCAGATCACCGTCTCCGGCGCCACCGTGGGCGACGCCACCAACTTCATGCTCGAGAACCAGATGGTTAACATTGCCATCCACGAGGGCAACCCGCTGTACATCGAACTGCCGCCGAGCGTTGTCCTGGAAATCACCTACACCGAGCCCGGCCTGCAGGGTGACCGCTCCTCCGCGGGCACCAAGCCGGCCACGCTGGAAACCGGCTACGAGATCCAGGTTCCGCTGTTCGTCGAAAACAACACCAAGGTCAAGGTGGACACCCGTGACGGCAGCTACCTCGGCCGGGTCACTGAGTAGTGAGCGCACGCGGTAAAGCCCGCAGCAGGGCACTGGATGTTCTCTTTGAAGCGGAGCAGCGCTCCGTTTCCGCCTTTGACGTCCTGCGTGCACGGCGCGAGAAGACCGACCAGATCGTCAACCCCTACACCCTGGAAATCGTCGAAGGAGTGGTATCCCGCCAGTCAGCCATCGACGAGTTCCTGGAGACCTATTCGCAGGGCTGGAGCCTGGAGCGCATGCCTTCAGTGGACCGGATCATCCTGCGCATCGGCACCTGGGAGCTGCTCTACAACGATGACGTCCCCGATGGCGTCGCCGTCAGCGAGGCCGTGGCCCTGGCCAAGACCCTGTCCACGGACGAGTCGCCCCAGTTCATCAACGGACTCCTGGGCCGCCTGCAGCAGCTCAAGCCGTCGCTGCTGGCCTGATCCACCCGCCAGCCAGGAAGGCCGCACCCGCAAGGGTGCGGCCTTCCTGCGTTAAGGCGGCAGGCCGCCGTCGAACCCTTGCTTGTTCGCGGGGCAGAACCCACAAGGCTCGGATGCGCGAACAAGCCCGGGACGGGGCACAGGAACCCAGCGCGCCCTGCCCGGGCTAGGCGACAATTGCTGCCCGGAGCGCCAACACCCGCTGCAGCTGCTTACGCTCCTCAGCCTGGTGGAGCTGCACATCGCGGCCGCTGAGGATCCGCTGCCGGATGTTGGCCAGCAGCGTGGCTGCCCTGAGGAAGTCCTTCATCTGTTGCTTCTTTCCGTAGCCGGCTGCCCAGTTCAGCACGGTCCGCCGGCCGCCAATGGTGCCCAGCAATTCGACCTCCGCCGGGGTAAACCAGCCGGCGGCGGAGTACTCCAGCAGCCGCTGCCTGGTCAGCCGTTTTTCGGCAACCCGCAGCGCCACAATCCCGGCAACTGCGAGGCAGAAAATGGGCACCTGCACCACGAGGTAGTCCACCAGGAAGCCGCTGCCCATGCTGTTCCACCGGTTGTGCAGGAACATCGCAGGCACCAACCCCACGAAGAACGCCAGGATGGAAGCCCCGGTGTGCCATCGCCGCGCTGCGAAGCCCATGATCAGGCCCGTGGTCCCGGTGAAGATGGCGTGGGCGAATGGGGACATCACGCCGCGGAGGAAGAACACCTGGGCAAAATCGCCGCCCGGGCCGGGCGCCTCGGCGATGGCGCGGCCAAAGTAGAGGATGTTTTCGGTGAACGCGAAGCCGCCGGCAATCGTGAAGGCGAAAACCACGCCGTCCACCGGGCCGTCGAAATGCTTCCTGGCGAGCAGGAGGAGGACCAGCAGGCCAAGGGACTTCGCGAATTCCTCGACGATGGGAGCCTGCACCGTTGCCATGTAGGTCCGCAGGTCGGGTTCATCCGAGAACTGGAACGTCAGCACGAACAGCGGCTGCACCAGCAAAGTGACGGCAATCGACACCGCCGCGCCCCAGGTGAAGGCGAAGAACAGCAGCCGCTTTGGCTCCGGCTCCCACTTGTCGATGATGACAACAGCCAGCAGTACCAGGGAGAGCGGTATCAGGGATGCGACGAAGCCCCCTACGAAGCCGGCCGTCCCCGTGTTTGCGAGCAGGAACGGCACCACCAGGAACAGGCTGAGGAATGCGAGGATGCCGCCCGCCACCGTGAGGCCAACCAGCCCGCCGTTGAGCCTTCCCCGGGTGCGCGATGCTCCCTGGTCCCGGTGGGGCATGACGCTGTTGACGGGGCGGCCGCGGTGGTCCGGGGCAGCCAGGTAGTGCTGCGGTTCAATATGGCCCATCCAGCTGGGATTCGCAGGGCCTGGCAGGGGACCGGAACCGCCTGGGCGGGAACCGTAGGGCGGGCCCGACGGCGGCTGGCGGGGATGCGTCGACATATCCGCAAGCCTAGGTGTACTGGGTCAGGACGTTGGTTACATCGTGAATAGGTGAAGACCTCTTAGGTTGGTGGTTACCACACACAGCCAACG
>NZ_JZTW01000023.1 GCF_000962805.1 Pseudarthrobacter chlorophenolicus
TTCTCGGGGGCGAGGCAGTCTGTTTCGTCGGCGACGATCACCGCGTGCCGCCACGACATTGATCCAGCAGCCAGCGCACCCAACACCAGTGGCATGGCGCAGACTTTCCGGGACTGGCTGATGAACGCCGCCGCTGCGCCAGGGCTGAGGGTCAGGACCCCGGCGATCTCCGCCGTCGTGGACATCTCCACGAACGCCCGCCGCGACCCCGTGGCCTCCGGCGGCGTCATCCCCTCCTGGAACTCCGCGAAATCCGCCGCGTCCTGGGCTTTGCCCGCCGCAACCTGCGCTTCCAGCTGTTTCCACAACGCCAGCCGCTGCAGCCGAAGCTCCGACTTCCGCCCCAGCACATCCACGTCAGCCATGCCGGCAGGGCCAGCGGCGGCACCGGCATCGTCACGGCCAGCCAAGACAGCAGAGTCATCAACCAGGCCCAGCTCCGCGTCCGACAGGAACAGCGCGTCAAGGCCGTCGACAGAGGCCCGAACAGCCTCCATCACCCCTGTCTCCTCGACCCGAGAAGCTGCCGCGTTTTCCATACAGGCATCATCGCGCGAGGGTCTGACATTCGTGCCGGAAGGTGAAGCCACATCGTACGGGCCCCGTCCCCGCCCGAATCGCCCTCAGCGTCGAATCCGGAACGCCAAAGGGAGCAGCTACGCGCCGGTCCCCGCGGCCGGTCCCCCGGATCCGTGCCAGAGACAGGCGTCGACGTCGAAGGGCAGGAGCTGGTCCTGCTCGGCCATCAGGTTGGCCCCATGGGCGGTGACACGGCGCATGAAGTGCCGCCTGCAGAGGGTCTCGTACCCCACCACCGGGACATGCTCGCCACCGGCACCGGAAGCTCCGTCGGCCCCCATGTCCACATCGCCCACCACCACCTGCGCGCCCTCGGTGACCATGACGCCGTCGACCGTCCTGGCATTGTGCGTGGCGCGGCGACCGCACCAGCACAAAGCCTCAACCTGCAGGACCTGGACACGGTCAGCGAGTTCGATCAGCCGCTGCGAGCCAGGAAACAGCCGGGTCCGGAAGTCCGCGGTGATCCCGAACGCGAAAACATCCACATCGATCTCATCCACTACTTTGGCGAGCTGCTCCACCTGCCCGGGCGTGTAGAACTGTGCTTCATCGCAGATGAGGTAGTCGACGCGCTGGCCGTGGGTACGCCGACGCATGACTTCCTCCCAGAAGTCCGTGCCATCCACCACCTCGACGGCGTCGGTTTCCAGGCCCAGGCGGCTGGAGATCCGTGATTCGCCGGCACGGTCGTTCCGACTGAACCGTACGCCGCCGCGGCCCCTGGCCCGGTGGTTGTGGTCCATCTGCAGTGCGAGGGTGGACTTGCCGCAGTCCATCGTGCCGGAGAAAAAGACGAGTTCAGCCACGGCGGCGCCCACCCTTGCCGCCGCCGGCCGTGAGGCAGAGCAGCGGAACTTCGCGCTCCGCCTTGGTCAGTGACCCGTGCTGGCCCACCACCTCCATGGCGGTGGGGCGGCTGCGCCGGGTGTCGTAAAGTGCCAGGGAGTCCCGGGCTGCGATCATCACGTCGCCAATCCTGCCTTCGACGGCGGGCCGCACGGCACCGAAGAGCCCGGCGGCCACAGCTTCGTCCCGGGTAAAAGCCCAGACCTTGCTGCCGAAGCGGTTCCGCCATGCGGCCAGGAGCCGGTCCCGGTCCGCTGCCCCGGACGTCTCCTCGAGGTAGAGGTGGACCATGCGGGGTTCGCCGGCAGTGTGCCGTACGCCGTCCACCAGTGCGGGCTCGGCGGAGTAATCGATCCGATGCGGTTCCGGCACGTCCAGCATCCCGTGGTCAGCGGTGAGGAGAATCGTGGTCCCGGCCGGAAGCGAGGCGCTGAGCCGCTTGACGGTGGCGTCGAGTTCCTCAAGCTGGTGTTCCCACTGCTGGGACTGGCAGCCGTAGCGGTGCCCGGCTTTGTCCAGTTCGTTCAGGTAGAAATACATCAGCGACGGCCCGCTGCCGGACATGGCATCCGCTGCGGACGCGGTACGCGCATGGGACGTGGTACCGGAGATGAACCGCCCACCGCGCAAGGCTGCGCGGGTCATGGGCGAATCCGCGAACTGGGGCAGGCTGATGGTGGTGACGTCGGCATGTTCGGCTGCCCGCTCGAGCACCGTGGGGTGGGGCTGCCAGTCGTTGGGGTCCACTCCGGGGTCCCAGTTCCCCAGCAGGTTGACCACTTTGTCCTGCTGCGGGTCGAGCACGTCGTAGCCCACCATGCCGTGCTGGCCGGGCGGCAGTCCGGTGCCAAGGCTGGAGAGGGCCGCGGCGGTGGTGGAGGGAAAAGCGGAGTCGAGCCAGACGGGCACCTCGCCCTGCCCCGCCTGGATGACCGAGCGGAGGAAGGGTGTGTGGGCGGACTTCTGCTTGAGCAGGTTCCTGCCCAGGCCGTCTGCCACCACGACGCAGACCCGCTTCGACGGCGGCAGCTTCAGCGTGTTCTTAAACCCGCCGATTCCGAGGCTGGCGGCGGCGCTGGTCAGCACCTCGGCCACGGAGCGGTGTCCGTAGGCCGGTGCCGGGGGAAGGTCCGACGCCGGTCCGGGCAGCGCGGCGGAAGCTGCAGGGGCGGCCGGGGGTACTTGGGGGCGCTCGTCGGGCATCAGCGCTGCTGGTGGCCGCGGCTGAGGCGCGTGCCGAACACACCGGCGCGGGGCCGGGGCGGCAGTGACTGAACGTGGGGTACCGGCGAAGTGGATCCCGTGTTGACGGCCCGCAGGGCCCGGGCAAAGAGCTTCGCGTCCTGGACTGCCTGCAGCCCGTCGGCCTCCGCACTGATCCGCAGGACGATGTCCTCCTGCGCAATCGTGCCGGTATAGCCGTGGTCCGCTTCGCATTGGGGATCGCCGCAGCTGGCAGGACCCATGTCCAGGCGCTGGCCGCCGGACCAGGCAATGGACAGAGTCAGCTCCCGCACGGGATCGGACGGCTTGTAGTTCTGCGGCTGGGCGTACATGTAGCTGAGGACCACCGAACGGATCTGGGCCACGGGAACGGACTCCGTGGAGATCTGGGCAACGATCTGCTCGCCTGCCTCGTCCAGCTGCTGGTCGTCCACGTGGGTGATGACCAGCATGTCGGCAGTCAGGACCAGCACCGTGATGTGGCGGCGGACTTCGGCACGGTCAAAGTGGGTTTCCAGGTGCACCAGGTGGGCCACGCAGTCGCGGCCGTCCAGGGCGTCGTCCACCACATCTGCTACGAGGCGCGGATAGAAACCGGCCTTTTGGAGGGCACCGTCCAGGCTTTGGCCCTGCGAACTGTGGCTGTGTGAGCTGTGGTGGCGGATGGCCTGGTTTTCATTGCCGGGCGTTTCAGGCGCCGAGGCGGGAGGCTGGGAGCTCATTACCCCATTTTCACAGATGCGCCGCTCACTTTGCTAACCGCCCGCTGCCCGCCGCGGAGAAACGGAGGGCAAGCGAACCACAGACACAAGAACAGGTGAGGCACAAGCATCGCCGGATCACGTAGCAGGCAGGCCTGAGAATCGACGCTCTATCAGCCCCGCATGGCCCGCCGTGCGCTGTCCGTGCGTTGGGCGGCGTTCCCGATCCGGACGTCGGCCGCCAGGATGGTGGCCCCGTTCGTCCCGCAGAGCACAGGGTTGAACTCCACCAGGGCGATCTCGGGGTGGTTGTCCTTCATCCAGGCCAGCCGGCCGGCCAGGTCCTCCAGTGCGGAGACGTCGACGGCGGGAAGACCCTGGTATCCGAACAGCTTCCGCGCCGCCCGGGGCGCCCGGATGAAATCGTGGACGTCCGCGGCGGACAGCGGCGGCACCCGGTGCGACCAGTCATCCAGCAGGTTCACGGCATCGCCGGCCAGGCCGAAGGAGACGACCGGCCCCAGCAGCGGGTCCTCAATGGCCCGGAACGTGCACGCCTGGCCTACCGGTGCCATGGACTGCACTTCCAGGGCCGGATCACCATAGAGAGCCAGGGCTCGGCGCATCTGGAGCACATCCCTGCGCAGCGACTCGGCGTCCTGGATGTCCAGGCGGACGCCGCCCAGGTCCAGCCTGTGCCGCAGCGCGGGGTCCGTCGTCTTCACGGCCACAGGCCAGCCGAGAACCTCGGCGGCTTCCACTGCTTCGTCAGGGGTGTCAAAGGCCGCGGACGGCAGCACGGAAATGCCGTAGTGCCCCAGCAGCGAGGCCGCCGCTGCGGAATCCAGCTGCTTGAGCTGCTCCCCTTTGACGTCGCGGAGCTGCACGTCGAGTTCGGCGCGGGCACGCGCGGGATCGCAGCCCGACGGTTCCACGAAGTGGCCGTGGTCCCGTGACACCCATTCCGAGTACCTCACCACGGCGGCGAGCGCTGCCACGGCCGCCCCGGGGTTGGAGAAGCAGGGAACAGCCTTGTCCGCGGCCCCCACCATGCCTTCAACGTAGACGGAGTCGTCCATGATGCCGGTGAACGCCGCCACCACGGGTTTGCCGGCCTCGGCTGAGACGTCGGCGAGGCACTCAGCGATACTGTCCACTGTGAGTCCGCGGGCCGGCAGCAGCGCTGCGACGGCGGCGTGGACGTGCGACGGGCGCAAAGCCTCGAGCAGCGCTGCGCGCAGGGCCGGCAAGGCGACAGACCGGCCGGCATCGAGGTCCACCCCGGTCACCAGCTGCTCCACGCTGAGGCCGTGGTCTGCTGCGCTGTCCGCAACGACCTTGCCCAGCGCCTGGGAGTTGCTGAGGATTGCCAGGCCGGGCCCCGCGGGCAGCGGCTGGCCCGCGACAACCTGCGCCACATCCACCAGTTGCTCGATGGTTCCGACGCGGATGACGCCGGACTGGCGCAGCATGGAGTCCAGGGCACCGCCCGGCGCCTGGGTGGTGCGGACGGCGTGGCCCGGCGGCAGGCGCAGGCCCATGGTGTCGGACTTGGCCACGATCACCGGCTTGGTGCGGGCCAGGCGCCGGGCGATGCGGGAAAACTTGCGCGGGTTGCCGATCGATTCCAGGTAGAGGCCTACGGCGGAGGTGTCGGCGTCGTCTTCCCAGTACTGCATGATGTCGTTGCCGGACACGTCGGCGCGGTTCCCGGCCGAGAGAAACGTCGACATGCCCAGGCGCCGGCGGCTGGACGCCGCGTACAGCGAGACGCCGATGGCGGCGGACTGGCTGAACAGCCCCAGCCCGCCGCGTCGCGGCAGGGTGGGCGCCATGGAGGCGTTGAGCCGGACCCCGGGGTGGGTGTTGATGATGCCCAGGGAGGCCGGGCCGATGACCCGCATCCCGCTCGCCCGTGCCTGGCGCACAAGGTTCCGTTGCCGCTGAAGGCCGCGTTCGCCGTCGTCGGCGAAACCCGCCGAAGCGATCACCAGGCCTTTGACGCCGGCGGCGGCACAGTCCTCCACGACCGAGGGAACTTCCTCGTACGGCACGGCGATCACCGCGAGCTGCACGGGCTCGGGCACTTCGGTCAGCCGGCCGTAGGACAGCATGCCGGCCAGTTCCAGCGCCTCGGGATTGATGGCGTAGGCGGGCCCGGAGAAGCCGCCTTCCACGATGTGCTCCAGCAGTTGGTAGCCCACGGTCCCCCACTTGCGGCTGGCACCGATGACGGCCACGGACGACGGCGTCAGCAGGTCCCGCACGCTCCTCGCCTCGGCGCGGTGCTCGCGGGATTCCATGACGGCCCGCGATTTTTCGGTGGGGTCGATGTTGAATTCGAGGCTGACCACGCCGTCGTCGAAATGGCGTTTGACGTCATAGCCGGCGTCCGAGAAGACCATGAGCATTTTGCGGTTCTCGGGCAGCACCTCGGCGCTGAAGCGCTGGATGCCGTTCTCGTGGGCGGCCGCGGCGAGGTGTTCGAGCAGGATGGAGCCGATTCCCCTGCCCTGGTGCGCGTCGGCAATGTTGAAGGCAACCTCGGCCTCCGTGGGATCATCCAACCGGTCGTAGCGGCCGATCCCGATGATTTCCCCGCGCATAGTGATGACGAACGCCACCCGGTCCCTGTAGTCCACTTCGGTGAACCGTTTGAGCTCTTTGGCTGACAGCCGTGCCTTGAAGGCGAAGAAGCGCATGTAAATTGAGTTCTGCGACTGCCCGGTATGGAAGGTCTGGATGGCCTCCGCATCGGACGGGTGGATGGGCCGCAAATGGGCTGTCCCGCCGTCGCGCAGGACGACATCGGCTTCCCAATGTTCCGGATATTCGCCGTCCCCGGGCTGATCCACCATAGGCTTAGCCTAGCCAAAAACTGCCGCAGCGCAGCAGTACCCTGCCCGGCAGCCCCCAGTAACCGAAGGATTCACCACCCCCATGGCCCGCCGCCAAAGCCCAGCACCCGTCGCGGACACCACTCCCTTCACGGAGAACATCGTCGACATCGACGTCACTTCCGAGATGGAGGGTTCGTTCCTGGAGTACGCGTACTCCGTGATCTACTCCCGGGCCCTGCCGGATGCGCGCGACGGGCTCAAGCCGGTGCAGCGCCGCATCCTGTACATGATGAGCGACATGGGCCTGCGGCCGGACCGCGGGCATGTCAAGAGCGCCCGCGTGGTGGGCGAGGTGATGGGTAAGCTGCACCCGCACGGTGACGCCGCCATCTACGACGCCATGGTGCGCATGGCCCAGGACTTCTCGCTGCGGCTGCCCCTGATCGACGGGCACGGCAACTTTGGATCGCTCGACGACGGCCCGGCAGCGCCGCGGTACACGGAGGCCCGGCTGGCCCCTGCCGCCCTCACGCTCACCAGCCACCTCGATGAAGACGTGGTGGACTTCGTCCCCAACTACGACAACCAGCTGACCCAGCCGGACGTGCTGCCGGCGGCGTTCCCCAACCTGCTGGTCAACGGCGCCACCGGCATCGCCGTCGGCATGGCCACGAACATGGCCCCCCACAACCTGGTGGAGGTCATCGCCGCCGCCCGGCACCTGATCGCCAACCCGGAAGCCACGCTTGAGGACCTCATGCGGTTCGTTCCAGGCCCGGACCTGCCCAGCGGCGGACGGATCGTGGGCCTGGACGGCATCCGCGACGCCTATGCCACGGGCCGGGGCTCTTTCAAGACCCGCGCCAAGGTTGAGGTGGAGCAGCTCTCGGCCCGCCGCACTGGCCTGGTGGTCACCGAACTGCCGTACATGGTTGGCCCCGAAAAGGTCATCGAGAAAATCAAGGACGCGGTCAACGCCAAAAAGCTGACCGGCATCAGCGACATCGTGGACCTGACGGACCGCAAGCACGGACTGCGCCTGGTCATCGAGCTGAAGAACGGCTTCAACCCCACCGCGGTGCTCCAGCAGCTCTACCGGTACACGCCGATGGAGGATTCCTTCGGCATCAACAACGTCACGCTGGTGGACGGGCAGCCGCAGACCCTCGGCCTGGTGGCCCTGCTGTCCGTCTACGTCAATCACCGCATCGACGTTGTCCGCCGCCGCACCATCTTCCGGTTGGGCAAGAAGAAGGACCGGCTGCACCTGGTGGAAGGCCTCCTCATCGCCATCGTGGACATTGACGAGGTCATCCAGATCATTCGGTCCTCCGATGAGGCCGCCGCCGCCCGTGAGCGCCTGATGTCCATCTACGACCTCACCGAGATCCAGGCCAACTACATCCTGGAACTCCGGCTCCGCCAGCTGACCAAGTATTCGCGGATCGAGCTGGAGAAGGAACAGGACCAGCTGCGCCGCGAGATCGCCGAACTCGAAGCCATCCTCAACTCCGAGGAACTGCTCCGTTCACTGGTATCCGATGAACTCGCAGCGATTGCCGAGGAGCACGGCACGCCCCGCCGGACCATCCTGCTGGAATCCGAAGCCGTCTCCCCCACCGTTGCGGCAGAACTTGCGGGCAGCAAGAAGGGCAAACCCGCTCCCCTCGCCTTGGAGATCGCCGACGATCCATGCTGGGCCATCCTGACAGCCTCGGGTCAGATTGGGCGCACCAGCAACCAGGAACCACTGGCGGAAGCGGGACCACGGAACAAGCACGACGTGTTCACGTCTGTGGTGAAGACCTCAGCGCGCGGTGAGATCGCTGCCATCACCTCCCAGGGCCGGATGCTCCGCCTCCAGGTGATGGACATGCCGGTCCTGCCGCCCGTGGCGGGCCTGCCCAACATGGCCGGGGGCGTTCCGGCGAAGGACTTCCTGACGCTGCTGAAGGGCGAAACCCTGGTGGCGTTTGCCCCGCTGGACGAAATACTCGCCATCGGGACCGCCCAGGGCGTGGTGAAGCGGGTCCAGCCGGAGTACCCGCTGAACCGCGAGGACTGGGAAATCATCGCGCTCAAGGACAAGGATTTCGTGGTGGGCGTGGCACCGGCTGCGGCTGATGATGCCGAACTGGTGTTCCTGACGGCCCAGGCCCAGCTGTTGAAGTTTGCCGCCTCTGCCGTGCGTCCGCAGGGCCGGACGGCGGGTGGAATGGCTGGCATCAAACTGGCCGCGGGCGATCGCGTGACATTCTTCGGCGCGGTGCGCGCCCAGGACGAGGCCGCCGTCGTAGTTACCATCGCCGGCACCAACGGCGCCCTTCCGGGGACTGCCCCGGGCACGGCCAAGGTGACGGCGTTCTCCGAGTACCCGGTGAAGGGCCGTGCCACCGCGGGTGTGCGCGCGCACCGGTTCCTGAAGGGCGAGGACACGCTGCTGCTGGCGTGGGCCGGACATGGCCCGGCCAAGGCGTCCTCGGCCGCGGGCGTAGCCAGGTCACTTCCGCAGGAGCACGGCCGCCGAGATGGTTCAGGTATCCCGTTGTCCCAGGCTGTGGACGTGGTGGGTGCCGCAATGGCGTGGCCGGAGGCTGCCGCCGGGGCTTAGTCCCGCCCCGGCACGCGGCGCCGGATCAAGGTTCCCTGCTCCAGTTGTACGGCGTGGTCGTGGAGACCTTGACGAGCCCGTAGCGCTCGAGGATGGGGCGCGAGTATCCGGTGGAGTCGCTGTGGATCAGGGTCTTGCCGAGCCGCAGGGCGGACCGGGCACGCTGTGCGGTGAGGGCCCGGTAAATGCCCTGTCCGCGCCAGGGCGCCAGTGTGGCCCCGCCCCAGATGCCGGCGAAGTCCGTCCCTGCCACCGGTTCAAGGCGCCCGGCGCTGATGATGCGGTCCTCGTGGCCCGCTGCCCACAGCTCGGTTCCATCACCGGCAGCGAGCCGCCGGAGCAGGTCGTCGGCCCGCGCTTCCGAGACGCTGCCCCCGAACGCGACGTCCTGCATGGCGCTCACGGCGCGGACATCCGCTGATTCGGTGACCTGTCGGAGCCAAACCCCTGGTGGCAGGGGGACCTCCACCACCAGGGCGGCCGCGGCGCCAATCATGATTGATTCGGGGTCGGCGGGCACGAAACCGTGAGCCAGCAGTGCCGTGTCCAGGCCCGGTGCGGCGTCGTGCTCCCGGGTCTTCCACTCCACGGACTGCACCGCAGGGTCTGCGTGGAAGTGCGCCTGGGCCTCCCCCACCCAGGCCGCGACAGTGGCCGCCGACGCCCCGCCCAGGCCAGCGTAGGTGACGAACCCGCGTCCGCCGTCGAACGTGGCCAGCAGCAGGGGACCTAGCCCGACCACTGACGAAGCCCCGGCCACCTCGGGGGCGAGGCGCAGTTGGGAGTCGTAGGCCCGGAGGAACCGATGGGCGTCGGGATGCGTCATTGCGGCTGCTTTCGGATCGATGAGGTGGCCGGGCGTGCCATGCCGTCGATGGCTATGGCGCCGCGAACGGCCAATGTAACAGCTCTCCGCTTAGACTGCTCCCATGCCTATCGTGCCTGATGAGAAGGACTGGACCTGGGTCCTGGACCGCCCCTGCCCCGATTGTTCGTTCGACCCCTCCACCACCACACCGGCAACGGTCCCCGGCACCATCGAAAACATGTTGCCCCGGTGGCGGGCCGTCCTGCGCCGGCCGGAGGTTGCCGAGCGCCCCGACGGCAACACCTGGTCCGCGCTGGAGTACGCGTGCCACGTGCGCGATGTGTTCAGCCTGTTCGACCAGCGCCTGAACCTGATGCTGGACTCCGACGACGCGAAGTTTGAGAACTGGGACCAGGACCTGACGGCCATCGAAAAGGACTATGCCAACGCCGATCCGGCAGTGGTCAACACCGAGCTGGCCGCCGAGGGCCAGCAGGTGGCGGAGTCCTTCGCAGGGGTCCGCGAATCCGAATGGGACCGCAGGGGGCTGCGCAGCAACGGTTCAGAGTTCACGGTCCTGACGCTCGCGCGGTACTTCCTGCACGACGTCGTCCACCACCTGCACGACGTCGACGGATAGTTCCGCGGGCGCGCGGGCGGCGCGGGCGTCAGGCCCGCACCTCCGCTGCTTCCCGGCCGGGCTCCCGGTGTTCCCCGGCCGGCGCGAGCACCAACCGGACGTCCCCGGACTGAATATCGGCGGCGTGGTGGGTTACCAGCACCACTGTCCGGTCCCGCAGCCCGGCCCTCAGGTCGTGCAGCATGGCGCGGGCTGACTCGGCGTCCAGGTGCGCGGTGGGCTCATCCAACAGGATCACCTCGGCACCGGTCATCAGGGTGCGGGCCACTGCAAGGCGCTGGCGTTCACCGCCACTGAGGAAAGCGCCGCCGGGACCGATCCGCGTGTCCAGTCCCGCGGGCAGCCGTTCCATCAGCCCGGTGAGGCCGACGGCGGTCAGGACCGCTGCCATGTGCTGTTCGATCGCGCCCTCCCCCGCGATGTCCCGTTCACTGCCGCCCTGCTCCCTTTTGTCCGGTCCCACCGCGGGCCGCCCCAGCAGGAGGTTGCCGCGGATGGTCGAGTCGAAGAGGTGGGCCTCCTGCGGGCACCATGCCACCCCGCCGGACACCCGCACACTCCCTGCGGCTGGCGGCAGGAATCCCAGCAGGACCGAGAGCAGCGTGGACTTCCCCGAGCCGGACGGGCCTGTGACGGCCAGCCAATGCCCCGGCCCCGCAACCGCATTGAGCCCGGTGAAGACCGGTGCGCCGCCGGGCCACGCCGCCGCGAGGTTCGCCAGCTCCAGGCCGGGAACGCCGCCGTCACGCTCCGGCACCGGCTGCAGCCCGTCCGTGGTTCCGCCGTCGTCGTCCTTCGCGTTCCCGGACGCGTCCAGCGCCCCGGACGACGCCACGCGCTGCAGGACCGCGCGCAAAGCCGGGAACTGGCGTACCGCCGTCGTCATCGCCGAGTAGGGTTCCACCAGGGCCAGCAGCAGCAGGACCACCACTGCGGCAATGGCCGGCTCGATCCGTCCGTCCAGGACGGCGGGGGCCGCCAGCCACGCGCTGGCGAGTGCGGCGGCACCGCAGGCGGCTGCGGTTACCGCGTGGCCCAGGCCCTCTGCCCAGGCCGAACGCTGGGAGGCGCGGGTGGCCTTGCGGTCTTCGCTGCGGAGTCCGTCCAGCACCCGCGGCGCCACACCGTTGGCGGACAGCTCCGCCCGGGCATCCAGGGCAGCCGAGATGCGGCGCAGCACCCCGGAGCGCAGTACCTGCTCCGCGGTCGCCGACTTCCGGTCGCCCCAGAGCGCAAGGACGGGCGCCAGCAGCAGGCTCGCCGCGGCGGCGGCGATGACCGCCGGCAGTGCCGGCGGGACCACCAGCCAGGTGGTTCCCACAGCCAGCACGGCGACTGCCACAGCTGTGACGGGGGGCAGCACCACCCGGGGCAGGAGGTCCCGGACGGTGTCGACGTCGTCGATCACGGTGCCCAGCACGTTGCCGCCCTGGAGGAGCCGCCGCAGGGCCAACGCCCTGCGGCTCAGAGACGCCCACAGCCTTCCCCTGAGCCTGGTCAACGCGGCGAACACAGCGTCGTGCAGCAGCAGCCGTTCCCAGTAGCGGAGCACTGCCCTGCCGATGCCGAAGAAGCGCACGCCAACAATGGCGGTCAGCAGGTAGAGGATGGGCGGCTGCTCGCTGGCGCGGATGATCAGCCAGCCGGACAACCCGGACAACGCCACAGCGAAGACTGCTGCGAACGTGCCGACTACGGCGGCCGCAGCGAACTTTCCCCGCACCGGCGCCAGCAACGGAGCCAGGAATTGCATACCGCCCCGGCCGGGACGGCCCGCGGTTCCGGCGGTGGCACTGGATTCAACCCGCCGCGTTGCAGCCTTGGAGGCCCGTGAGGCGGCAACGGGAGCGTGGACTGCATCCGCCGGCGCCGCCGCCGGGGGCAACGTGTTCTGTTGCTTTGCAGCCTCCGGTCCCGCTTCTGCGCCGATTGGCACCAGCACGTCGGCGAGACTGCGGGTCCGCTCCTCGTGGGCCACCAGTATTACCGTCACTTTGCCGCGCAGCCCGTGAATGGCGTCTTCGACGGCTTGCGCCGAATCGGCGTCCAGGTGCGCGGTGGGCTCATCGAGCAGGAGCACAGTTGCTCCGGCATCGATCCTCGCCAGGCCTCGCGCCAGCGCGACGCGGCGCAGCTCCCCCGGGCTTAGTTCGGCAGGATGTTTCTGCGCGAGGTGCCCGGCACCTGCGCGGGCAAGGCAGGCGCGGGCGGTTTCCTCAGCCAGCGCACTGTCCCGGGCGTTGCGTGGGCGGGAGCCCAGGTAGAGCAGCACCTCGTCCAGCACCCTGTCGGCCACCAGCACAGGATGCTGCGGCACCCAGGCCACGGCGTTCCGGTCCAACCCGGCCAACGTCCCGGTCACAGCTGCCCCTGCACCGTCCCCGATGGTGCCGGCCAGGACGCCCAAGACTGTGCTCTTGCCGGCACCGCTGGGTCCGTCCAGTGCGGTGATCCGGCTCTGGGGCGCTTCAAACGTCAGGGGCCCGACGGCGGCGCGTGACCTTCCGCGGTAGGTCACGGTGAGCCCGGTGACAGTGAGCGGCGCTCCGGGCCTTCCCGCAGGCACGGCAGGCAGTGGCTTCGGCTCGGGGGCGTCCGTGACGGCGGTGACGCCGGCAAGGGCCACCCGGCCGTCGTCGCTGGCGTGGTGCGCCGTGCCCAGCTCACGAAGCGGCAGGTAGCAGTCCGGTGCCAGGATCAGGGCCAGCAGGCCGGCTTCGAGCGGCATGTCGCCGTGCACCAGGCGCACGCCGATGAACACGGCCACCACGGCCACGGAGATGGTGGCGATGAGTTCCAGCGCCAGGGCGGAGAGGAAAGCGGTGCGCAGGGTCCCCATGGTGCGCGAGCGGTATTCCTCCGAGATCTCCTCGAGTGCTTTCCGCTGGGCCGTGGCCCGGCCCAGGCCCACCAGGACGGGCAGTCCCTTGGCGAGTTCCAGCATGTGCGCCGAGAGCCGGGCCAGCGACGCCTGCGCCTCGCGCACGTTGTCTTCGGTATAGCGGCCGATCAGCACCATGAACAGCGGAACCAGTGGCACTGTCAGGACGATCACTATTGCGCTGACCCAGTCTGCGAAGAGGATCCTTGCGCCCAGCAGCAGCGGCACAGCGGCGCAGTTCACCAGCGCCGGCAGGAACTGGGTGTAGTAGCTGTCCAGGGCATCCAGGCCCCGTGTGGCCAGCACGGCGAGGCCACCGTCCGCGGGACCGGTTTCGCGTACTCCGTTGCGCAGCGTCCGCTCCAGCAGCCCGGCCCGCAGTTCCTCCTTGATGCCCAGCGCGGCGCGCCGGGCAGCCACGGCCTGCCCCCACACGGTGACGGACCGCAGGACCACGCCGGCCATGCCCAGTGTGAGCTGGTCCGGACGGACAGGGTCCCCGGCCGCCAGCCCCGCAAGGGCGGCCGCCACCGCCTGTCCCATCAGGACCAGCGAGAGTGCCTTCAGCGCTGCGAGCAGGCCGAGCCAGTAGACGGCGGAGCGCGTTGCAGGTCCCGGCGGGAGCATGGGCCGCACGTCAGCCCTTGGTGGTGAACGCCTTGGCGGCGATGGCAGGCAGGAAGCTGTGGGCTTCCGGAATGGATTCGGTACTGACCCGGCGGCGGAAGACCCAGTAGGTCCATGCCTGGTAGGCGATCACGAGCGGAAGGCCGAACGCGGCAACGATGGTCATGAGCCCCAGCGTGTAGTCCGAGGACGAGGCGTTGGAAATGGTCAGGTCAAAGGCGCTGTCCAGGGTGGAGGGCAGCACCACGGGGAACACTGCGCCGAAGATGGAGGCCGTGCCGAGCACCAGGAAGGCGCCCAGTGCCAGGAACGCCCTGCCTTCGGCGCCGGTGCGGGCGAGAGTCCAGGCGGTGGCGGCAGCGGCTACGGCGAGGACCACGAGGGCCCAGGTCCAGGGTTTGCCGTCCAGGAACTGAATGCTGAGCGCCCAGGCCGCAATGGGAAGGATCAGCACCGGAAGCAGGCGCACGAACCAGGCGCGGGCACGGTGCCGGACCTCGCCGTCGGTCTTCAGCGCAAGGAAGGCCAGAGCGTGGACCAGCGAGAAGCCCACCACGGCCACGCCGCCCAGTACGGCGTAGCCGC
The DNA here is from genome assembly GCF_000962805.1 of Pseudarthrobacter chlorophenolicus. Taxonomy (GTDB): domain Bacteria; phylum Actinomycetota; class Actinomycetes; order Actinomycetales; family Micrococcaceae; genus Arthrobacter; species Arthrobacter chlorophenolicus_A. The sequence continues at coordinate 14,346 of NZ_JZTW01000023.1, forward strand.
TGAACCAGGCAAAGGCGCCGCCCTCACGGTCGCCGTTGGCATTCAGGGGCAGGCCGGTGGTGGTCAGGGCAAGCGCCGCTCCGACGCCGAAGGCGGCGAAAAACGATCCCAGGGCAATGGCCCAGTCCCACCGGGCGCGCCAGCGGTCCGTATCAACTTTGCCGCGGTACTCGAAGGCCACGGCGCGGAAAATCAGGGCTACGAGGACCACCAGCAGGGGAAGGTAGAGGGCGGAGAACAGGGAGGCGTACCAGAGCGGGAACGCCGCAAACGTGGCGCCGCCGGCGGTCAGCAGCCATACCTCGTTGCCGTCCCAGACCGGGCCGACGGTGTTCAGCAGGACCCGGCGTTCGGTGTTGTTCCGGGCGAAGATCTTCATCAGCATCCCCACTCCGAGGTCGAAGCCCTCAAGGAAGAGATAGCCGGTCCACAGGACCGCGATGGCGATGAACCAGATGGTGGGCAGCAGTTCCATTGTCGAATTCCTCTGCGCTTAGTAGGCGAAGGCCAGGACGTCGTCGGCGGGCTTGGCGCCGCCTGGTCCGCCGGAACCCGGCGTTTCGTCCTCGTTCTCATCGGCGGGGACATGGGCCAGTTCGGGCATGGCGGACACCACGCCGCCGCGGATGTACTTCACCAGCAGCTTCACCTCCACCACCAGCAGGACGGCGTAGACCGCTGTGAGGGTCACCAGTGAAGCCACCAGCTCGCCGGCGGAAACCCCGGGTGAGACGGCCGCGGCCGTAAACATGAACACCTGGTCGATGCCGCTGGGGTCCGGATTGGGGGCCACCACGAACGGCTGCCGGCCCATCTCGGTGAAGATCCAGCCTGCGGCGTTCGCACCGAACGGGGCGAGGATGCCGAAGATGGCAAGCCGCATGAGCCACGGCGATTCGGGCACGGTGCCCTTCCGGGTCAGCCACAGCGCCACCACAGCCGCCAGCGCGGCGAGTCCGCCGAAGCCAATCATCATCCGGAAGCCCCAGTAGGTCACTTCCATGACCGGCAGGTACTCAATTTCCTGGCCGGCGCGCTCACCGTAGATGGGGTTGTCCGGCAGGTGGGTGCCGTAGTTCTCCTTGTACTCGGGCAGGAGCGTGTTCACGCCCTTCACCTCGGTGGTGAAGTCGCCCTTGGCGAGGAAGGAGAGGATTCCGGGGACCTCGATGACGGCCACGATGTCGTCGCAGTTCTGGGAGCCGATGTTGCCGATACTCAGCACGGAGAACCCCGTGCCGTCGTGGCAGGCCGCTTCCGCTGCGGCCATTTTCATGGGCTGCTGTTCGAACATGAGCTTGCCCTGCAGGTCGCCGGTGACGGCGGTGCCGGCGAAGGAGATCATGGCCACCACCGCGCCGATGCGCAGGGAGCGGATCCAGACGCTGTGGTCTGCCCGGTCACGGCCCGGGATGGTGGCGGACTCGCCGGGAACGACCTTGCCGTCGGGACCGACGGTGTCGACGCCGTCGCGGCGCCGGCGCCACAGGTGGTACCAGGCGATGCCGAGCAGGAAGCCGCCGGCCACCGCAAGGGCGCCGAAGAGGGTGTGCGGTACGGCTACCAGGGCGGTGTTGTTGGTGAAGACGGCCCAGGCGTTGGTCATGACCGGGCGTCCGTCGATCATTTCGACGCCTACCGGGTGCTGCATCCAGCTGTTGGCCACAATGATGAAGTAGGCGGAGAAGACCGATCCGATCACCGCTACCCAGAGGCAGGCCAGGTGGATGCCTGGTTTCAGCTGCTTCCAGCCAAAGATCCACAGCCCCAGGAAGGTGGACTCCACGAAGAAGGCCAGCAGGGCCTCCAAGGCCAGGGGCGCTCCGAACACATCGCCGACGAACCGGCTGTATTCGCTCCAGGCCATGCCGAACTGGAACTCCTGGACGATGCCGGTGGCCACGCCCATGATGAAGTTGATGAGGAAGAGCTTGCCCCAGAACTTGGTCATCCGCAGATACTCGGGCTTGCCCGTGCGGTGCCAGGCCGTCTGGATGACAGCCACCACCAGGCCCAGGCCGATGGTCAGCGGGACCATCATGAAGTGGTAGACGGTGGTGATGCCGAATTGCCAGCGTGCTATTTCCAAGGCGTCCAAGGCAGGTCCCTACTCTAGGCCAACTCAAACTTCTACGTTTCGTAGAAGTTCAACTTCTACAGAGTGTAGAACAACTTGCTGTCCGGCGGAAAACGCACCGCCCGATACCAGCATGGGGCCTAACTGTCCCGCGCGCCACGTGTTCTACCCAACGTAGAAAGTCCGGCGGTTTCAGGGTAAATTTGAATCTGTAGTTGTTTAACCGTTGAGCAGTCACCGGCGCAGGAAGCGTGCGGTGCGGGGACAAAAAGGAAAAGTGCAATGGCTAGTCTTGGTGAACTGGAACGGGCAGTGATGGACCTGCTCTGGGCGGGCCAGGAAGCAGCCACGGCCAACACTCTGCGGGACCAGCTGGCCCGCACGTCCGCCGCTCAGGGCGGCCCCGGCCATGAGGGCAAGGAACTTGCCGTGACCACGGTGCTGACGGTGCTGTCCAGGCTGGAGAAGAAGGGCCTCGTGGAGCGGGAACGCGGAACCCGTCCGCACCGCTATCAGGCGGTGTCCAGCCGCGCAGACCACACGGCCGAACTCATGCATGAGGTGCTGGGGTCGGCTCCGGACCGCGAAGCCGTACTGGCACGGTTCATCGGGTCCGTCTCCGAGGGTGAAGCCGAAACACTGCGCAAACTGCTGGGTCACGTCTAGCCCACCATGTTCTGGGCCTCATACCTGCTGGCGGTCCTGGCGATCATACTGGCGTGGCCGGTACCCATCCTGCTGTCGCGTGCGCAGTGGCCCGCGCGGTCGCCCTTTACGGCCATGATTCTCTGGCAGGCCATCGCACTGGCAGGTGGCCTGTCGATGATCGGCGCCATGCTGGTCTACGGCCTGGAGCCCATAGGGGACAACCTGATCGCCGGGCTCCGGTCCCTGGCCGGCATGGTGCTCTTCAACGCCCCCACCACAGCCCTGGGGTTTTGGCACATCTTCGCCCTGTCTGCAGCAGCCCTGCTGACTGCCCACCTTGTGTTCACCCTGTTGCTCACCTACTACAGGATCCAGCGGCAGCGGTGGCGCCACCGAGAGCTGCTGGCCCTCCTGGCGTCCCCGTCAGGCCAGGACACCGCCACGCTGGTCATCAGCCATGACTCCCCGGTGGCCTATTGCCTGCCCGGCGGAGCACGGTCTGTCACAGTACTTTCCGACGGCCTGATGGCGGCCCTCGAGCCAGCAGAACTCCAGGCCGTCCTGACCCACGAAAACGCACACCTGAGCCAGCGGCACCACCTGCTGCTGTGGGCGTTCGCCGCGTGGCGCCAGGCCCTCCCCTGGCTGCCCACCACGCGTCTTGCGCAGGAATCGGTGAGCTCGCTCATTGAAATGCTGGCCGACGACGTTGCCCTGCGGACAGCCAGCAAAGCCACCCTCATCAAGGCAATCGCCATCGTGGCCAGCGGTTCGTCCGCCGGACCGAACGGGCACGGCACCGGCCAGGCTGCTCCCGGTATGGCATTGTCCGGCCTCGAGTCCGCCGCGGGAACTGCCGGCTCTGACTCCAGCCGCACTACGGCGTCCCGGGTCAGCCGCCTGCTTTCACCACAACCCGGACTGCCACGGGCCGCACGGAGCCTGGTCCTCACCGCCTGCGTGCTGCTGCTGGCGCTTCCCACGGCCCTGCTGGTGGTGCCCGGCCTGCTGGGCTGAACCTCTCGCCGTTGTGCCCTGAAAGCGGACGGTGCGCCGGACACCGCGGGTGCACCGTAAGCCCGCCAACAGCCCCTGTCAGGCGTCGATGCGCTCCCGGTCCAGGCTTGCAGCGCCGGCGATGATGAAGTCCTTGCGCGGGGACACATCAGAGCCCATCAGCAGGTCAAAGGTCTTCTCGGCCTCTTCCAGTTCCGCGATCCCCACTTTGCGGAGCATCCGGTGCCGGGGGTCCATGGTGGTCTCGGCCAACTGTTCGGCGTCCATTTCACCCAGGCCCTTGTACCGCTGGATGGGCTCCTTGTACCGCTTGCCTTCCTTGGCCAGCCTGGCCAGCAGCACGTGCAGCTCGGCCTCGGAGTAGGTGTAGATCATCTCGTTGGCCTTCTGCCCGGCGTTGACCACCTCCACCCGGTGCAGCGGCGGGACGGCGGCGAACACCCTGCCTTCCTCGATCATCGGGCGCATGTAGCGGAAGAAGAGCGTCAGCAGCAGCGTGCGGATGTGCGCGCCGTCCACGTCGGCATCGGTCATCAGGATGACCTTGCCGTAACGGGCTGCGCTGATGTCGAAGCTGCGGCCGGACCCTGCACCCACCACCTGGATGAGGGCGGCGCATTCGGCGTTGGAGAGCATGTCCCCCACGGAGGCCTTCTGCACGTTGAGGATCTTCCCGCGGATGGGGAGCAGCGCCTGGAAGTCGGAGGACCGCGCCAGCTTGGCTGTCCCCAGCGCCGAGTCGCCTTCCACGATGAAGAGTTCGGAACGTTCGACGTCGTCCGTGCGGCAATCTGCCAGCTTGGTGGGCATCGAGGAGGTTTCCAGCGCATTCTTCCGCCGCTGGGTTTCCTTGTGCACACGGGCCGAGATGCGCGATTTCATCTCGCTGACGATCTTCTCCAGCAGGAGGGCCGACTGCGCTTTGTCGTTGCGGTTGGCGGAGCCCAGTTTGGCGACGATTTCCCGTTCCACCACCTTGGCCACGATGGCGCGGACAGCGGAGGTGCCAAGTATTTCCTTGGTCTGGCCTTCGAACTGCGGCTCGGCAAGGCGGACTGTGAGGACTGCCGTCAGGCCGGCGAAAATGTCGTCCTTTTCTATCTTGTCGTTGCCGGCCTTGAGCTTGCGGGCGTTGGTTTCCACGGCCTTGCGGAAGGTCTTCACCAGCGCCTGTTCGAAGCCGGACTGGTGCGTTCCACCCTTCGGTGTGGAGATGATGTTGACGAAGCTGCGGACGGTGCTGTCATAGCCGATGCCCCACCGCAGGGCCACGTCCACCTCGCAGTCCCGTTCAACCTCCGCCAGCTGGCTGTGGCCGCGCTCATCGAGGACGGGCACGGTTTCCTTGAACTTGCCCGAACCGTGCAGCCGCCAGACGTCGGTCACCGGCGGGTCAGCGGCCAGGAAGTCAACAAACTCGGAGATGCCGCCGTCGTGGTGGAACACTTCCTCGTGCGGGCCGGCCTCGCCGGGGGTGCCGGGCACCCGGCGTTCATCGCGGACCGTCAGCTTCAGGCCCGGCACCAGGAAAGAGGTCTGCCGGGCGCGGGATGCCAGTTCGTCGTAGGAAAACTTCGCGTCCGGCGTGAAGATCTGGCGGTCCGCCCAGTAGCGGATGCGCGTGCCAGTGACGCCGCGTTTCGCCTTGCCGACGACATCCAGCACGGAGTCGTCGACGAACGGGGTAAACGCAGCGGCAGGATCGGTCTTGCTGCCGACATCCTTGAAACGGCCGGGCTCGCCCCTGCGGAAAGACATCCGGTAGGTCTTGCCGCCCCGGTCAACCTCAACGTCCAGCCGGGATGACAGCGCGTTGACCACCGAGGCGCCAACACCGTGCAGGCCGCCGGAGGCCGTGTAGGACCCGCCGCCGAATTTTCCGCCGGCGTGCAGCTTCGTAAAGACCACCTCGACGCCGGTGAGTCCGGTCTTGGGTTCCTTGTCGATGGGGATGCCGCGGCCGTCGTCGTGGATCTCCACGGAGTTGTCCGCATGCAGGATGATGCGGATGTCGTGGCCAAAGCCGGCCAGGGCCTCATCCACTGAGTTATCGATGATTTCCCACAGGCAGTGCATCAGGCCGCGCGAGTCGGTTGAACCGATGTACATGCCCGGGCGCTTGCGGACGGCCTCCAGGCCTTCCAGGACTGACAGATGCCGGGCGGTGTACTCAGAGCTTGGTGCCACTGGTGATGAACTCCTTCAGGGACGGAACAGCAGGCGCTTAAAGCGCTCCCTCTAGGGTAGTCGGCCCCGGACCGGAGCTGCGGTTGCCACTCCTTGCCGTCCCTGTGGACCGCGCCACTTGGCCACCGCCTGCCATGCAGTGGCCAATCTTGACCGAAGCTTGCGGATACGCGGACAGCGAACTTGGTCCATCCTTGCGATGGTTTGGATACGAATACTGGTTATATAGACGTACAGATCTACTAAGGAGGCCGATTATGACAACAGCAGTGGCAGACCGCACACTCAACGCACTCGACCGGTGCGACCGTTGCGGAGCTCAAGCGTATGTCCGGGTTGTACTCGAGTCCTCCGGCGGTGAGCTGCTCTTCTGCGGCCACCACGCCCGAGCCGTCGAAGCGACGCTCAAGCCCCTGAGCTCCGACTGGCACGATGAGACGGCCAAGCTTCACCAGAAAGAAGCCGTGGAAATCGACTAGGGACAGCATAACGTCCAAAGGGTGGGACCCCTCCGAACGGAGGGGTCCCACCCTTTTGCTTTAAACGGCGCTTTGCTGCGATGCGGGCTTGGCCGAACCGGGCCGGGTCCGCCGAACGGAGCCGCCGCCTCTTCAGCCGAATCGGGCTGGAAACGCCAGCGGGCCGGCCCGGACCCCTGATGGATGGAATCCGGACTGGCCCGCTGGCCTTGCCCTGCGTACCGGCGGCCTTACGGGCCGGCCGGCGCGTGTTGCCTAGTCCAGGTAGTCGCGCAGCACCTGGGAACGTGACGGGTGGCGCAGCTTGGACATGGTCTTCGATTCGATCTGGCGGATCCGCTCGCGCGTGACTCCGTAGACCTTGCCGATTTCGTCTAAAGTCTTCGGCTGTCCGTCGGTCAGGCCGAAGCGCATGGCCACAACCCCGGCTTCACGTTCGGACAGGGTGTCCAGAACGGAGTGCAGTTGCTCCTGCAGCAGTGTGAAGCTCACGGCATCGGCGGGAACCACGGCCTCGGAGTCCTCGATGAGGTCGCCGAACTCGGAATCGCCGTCTTCACCCAGCGGGGTGTGGAGGGAGATGGGTTCGCGGCCGTACTTCTGGACCTCGACAACCTTTTCGGGTGTCATGTCCAGTTCGAGTGCCAGTTCCTCGGGCGTGGGTTCGCGGCCCAGGTCCTGCAGCATCTGGCGCTGGACGCGGGCCAGCTTGTTGATGACTTCCACCATGTGCACCGGGATACGGATGGTGCGGGCCTGGTCGGCCATGGCACGGGTGATGGCCTGGCGGATCCACCATGTGGCGTACGTGGAGAACTTGAAGCCCTTGGTGTAGTCGAACTTCTCCACGGCGCGGATCAGGCCCAGGTTGCCTTCCTGGATCAGGTCCAGGAAGAGCATGCCGCGGCCGGTGTAGCGCTTGGCCAGCGAGACCACCAGGCGGAGGTTGGCCTCCAGCAGGTGGTTCTTGGCACGCTTGCCGTCGTGGATGATGAATTCCAGCTCGCGCTTGTACTTCGGCTCCATGGAGCCGTCGTCAGCGGCGATCTTCTCTTCGGCGAACAGGCCGGCTTCGATCCGCAGCGCAAGGTCCACTTCCTGCTCAGCGTTGAGCAGGGCCACCTTGCCGATCTGCTTCAGGTAGTCCTTGACGGGGTCGGCAGTAGCGCCGGCCGACATGACCTGCTGGACGGGGGCGTCGTCGTCGTCGGCGTCAGAGTAGACAAAGCCCTTGCCGCTGCCTACGGCACCCTTGGCCGTGGCGGCTTCGCTTTCTTCAGCGGCCTCGGCGCCTTCCAGGAGGCTCTCGTCGGGATCCTCCTCGACGTCCTCAACTTCGTCAGCGTCGTCGGCAGAAGCCTTGTTGGCGGCCTCCGCGGCCGCCTTGGCGCCGGGCTTGGGCCCGCGCTTCTTGGGCTCAGGCTTGCCGTCCGCGCCGGAGGAAGCCTTGTTGGCTGCCCGGGTAGCGGCCCGCTTGGCGTTGGTCGCAGCCTGCTTCTCCTCGGCGGACAGATTGTCCTGGGCGGCGGGGTCCTTCTTCGTGGAAGACGGGGTCACAGAAAACCTTTCTTGCGGTGGTCTGTGGAATCGCCATACGGGCAACACCACTATGACCCTGTCAAGTCCGTGATGGAAATCAAGCGCCACCACGGCCGGCAGAGTCTTTTAAGACAACTACCGGAGCGGCCGTATTGTTCCCCGAAGGACGATACTGCTGGTGCTCGATACACGGACCCAACCGGGTCTCGGCAACCATTGTCTCATGTTTCGCCGCATCGGGCCTCCCCCGGCTCCAGCGGGCCGGTTCCGAAGGTGCCGTGCATATTGGCAGCCCACCCTCACGCAGCAGCTCCGGGGCCGAACTTCTGCCAGGCTGATTCCTTCCTGGCTGCCCAACCGCAAATGGATCCACGTTCCACCAGCTCCAGGATCAGTTCCGCAAGCCGGGACCCAGGTTCGGCCCTCAGTGCGTCGCTCAGGTGCCGGGCGGCATAGGAACCGCGGCCACGGCACCATGAGATCCAGCCGCGGCCGGTCAGCGCCGCCGCCGCCGCCTGGCCGTCCAACGCAGCCAACTCCGCCAGGATGCGGTCCAACCCGTCCATGCCCGCCCAGTCCGGGATGTCCGGCGCCAAGCCCATCAGGACCGCCCCGTAGTTGGGCACCTCCCCGTCGACTGACTCCGGTCCCGCAGGGTGCGCCATGTGAAGCCTTACTAGTCCCCGGCACTCCCCTGCGGCGCTGCCTGGCCTACCCGCATCGCCGGACGTTCCGGCGTCATGGCCGGGCACTGCCAACGGGCTGATCGGCTCCAGCTGAAGGGCATCGTCGAAGATATAGAGGCCCTCATCGCCGGCCTCGGCCGCTTTCCTCCCTGCTGCGCTCATCACCAGCACAGCGTCCCGCCAATGCGGGACCAGGAGGGAGGCGGACAGGAAGCCGTCGCGGTCCGCATCCGGAATCCAGGGCAGCGCAGCGGGACGGGCCAGCAGGTCCTCCCACACATCCAGGACCCGCCGAAACTGTGCCAGGCTGCGGCGCCGCGCCGACAGCCCGCGTTCCCACTCTTCCTCGGCCTCCATGGCGGCTGCCCGGTGCATCGCGGGAACCGGCCGCGCGCCAGTCTCCTGCCGTTCCGGCCCTGGTCCCACGCTGCTGCCCCGGTACACCATTTCCGCATTTAGTGCGCTGTCGCGGATTTCCTGGACGGGGCGTCCGGGCCCCGGGCAGCAGTCGGCATCTAGGCAGTATGCGTCCCGCCAGTAGTCCCCGCCGACGTACCAGGCGTCCCGCACCGGCATGCCGGCCTGATCCAGCACGGGCGCGAGGCCAGCCAACAGCGGGCCGTAACTGCCCGCGGCCACGTGCGTGTCGCTGGTGAAAACGGCGAGCAGCGTGCCGTCAGCACTCGTGTCAGCATCAAGGTAGCCGCGTACCGCCTGCAGATAGCGCCCCGGCGCGGCACCCCCTGCAGGCGACGGCAGGTCGAGCCGGAGCGTGGCACCAAGCTGCCTGCCGTGCATGGTCATGGCCACGAGGCTGTCGGAAGGCCAGTAGCCCAGCGAATGCGGAATGAAACCGAGGATGTCCGCGGGTCCGGTGACGGTGAGTCTTTCGGGAGCTGTCATGGCTCCACGATCCGCCGGGCGGCCGTCACCGGGAAGGCGTGGCCCTGCCTAAGTGGACAACTCCGGCCAGGCTTCGTCGGAAAGCGGCGGCATCCACTAACAAACACCAGGAAAGCCACCGCCCCACGACGGCGGAGACCGGTTGTGGAGGACTGGTCAGTCTCCCGTGGCAGTGTTCTGGCTGCGCCGGGCCAGGTTCTCGCGGCGCTGCCTGGCCAGGGCAGTCCGGAGCGGCGGAACGACCACGCCTTGCTCGGCCATTCGCCGCCGTACCTTCCGCCGGCAACCCATCACGGCGGCCGCGCCGAACCCCAGCAGCAGGAACTGGACGCTCAGGGCGATGCGGAACGGATCGAGCCCGTACAGGACCCCGTTGGAGAAGCCGCTGGCGTAGAGGAGGTCCAGAACGAGCCCAATAAGGAAGATCGCGGTCAGCGCGGCAATGAAACCGCCAACGTTCACAATTCCAGTTGCCGTCCCGATGCGGTGCGCAGGGTTGAACGTCCGCGCAAAGTCAAACCCGATCATTGATCCCGGCCCACCAATGGCCAGGGCCACCACCAGGATGGCCAGCAGCCACAACGGAGCCCGCCCCGGAATCAGCAGGACCGCCGCCCAGGCCGCCGCCGTCACCGCGGCGATGAGCAGGACCATCGTGGAACGCCGCAGCGGGTGCTTGGAGACGAACCGGCCGATGAACGGCCCCACCGCCATGGCGGCCGCCACATACAGCGCCATCAGGGAGGCAACGGTTCCGGCATCGAGCCCCTGCCCGGAAATCAGGAACGGGTAGCCCCAGGTCATGGCGAAAACCGTGCCGCTGAACTGGATGGTGAAGTGGCTCCACATGCCGAGCCGGGTTCCCGGCTGGCGCCATGCACTGGCCAGGGACACTCCCGTGGCCTTGAGCCCCTGATGGGCCGTGGGCCGTTCAACCCCAGGCGGGACGTCCTGCAGGAACACCACCACCAGCACCACCGCGAGGGCGGACATGCCCGCGAGCATCAGGAACGCCGGCGTCCATCCGGATGCGTGCAGGACGAAGGCAAAAGGAATGACACTGATCAGCTGTCCCAGCTGGCCTGACATGCCTGTCAGCTGTGTAACCAGCGGGACCCTTGCCGGCGCAAACCACAGCGGGATCAGCCGGATCACTGAAATGAAGGTCATGGCGTCGCCGGCACCCACCAGGACCCTGCCCAGGACACCGCCGGGAATGCTGTCGGCATAGGCGAGCTGGAGCTGGCCCAGGCCCATCAGGACGGCACCGCCCGCAATCATGGCCCGTGAACCGAAGCGGTCCACCAACAGCCCGACCGGGATCTGCAGGGCGGCATAAACCAGCAACTGCAGGACAGTGAAGAAGGAGATAGCCGACGCGCTGGCATGGAACCGTTCGGTGGCCTCGAGGCCCACCACTCCAAAGGAGGTGCGCTGGGAAACGGCCACCAGGTATCCGAATACTCCGATGGTCCAGATCAGCCAGGCGCGGGGTGCAGTCACCAATTCATTATGTCAACACGCCCTGCCCGGCCCGGGACTACGCGCCGGGCGGCTACTGCCCTGGGTTCTCCCGCGCCAGGTAGGCCTCGACGGCGGCGCCCAGCACATCTGCGTCCGGAAGCTCGTCATTTTCGTCGGCGAGCAGGGACCGGCGGACGATGCCGTCAGACTTTTCGTCGTAACGGGTTTCCAGCCGGGACACCACCTGCTGGACCTCCTCCGAGGCCTCAATCTGCTCAGCGATCTGGCGGCTCACGTCACGGCCCGATTCGCGCAGCCGGTCCGTGGGCAGCATGAGGGACGTGGCCGCACCCAGGTATTCCAGGCCGGCGACGGCGGCCGTGGGGTATTCGGCTTCGGCCAGGTAGTGCGGAACATGGATGACGTAGCCGGCAACATTGCGGTTGGCCTCGACGAGGCGCAGCTCCAGGATGTGGCCAACGGCAGCGGGCACTTCCACCGTTGGCTTCCATACGGAGATGCCTTCGATGAGTTCGGGCCGGTTTCCGTGGACCGTCACCCCAACCGGGCGGGTGTGCGGCACTGGCATGGGAATCGAATGGATCCAGGTGACCAGGTTGACGTCCAGCTTTTCCACGATGCCCACCACGGCACGGGCAAAGCGTTCCCACTGAAGATCAGGCTCAAACCCGGCCAGCAGCAGGAAAGGCTTACCCAGCCCGTCAACCAGCCGGTAGAGCGCCAGCCGCGGCTCCTGGTAATCCTGGATATGGTCTTCGACGAAGCTCACGTGGGGCCTGCGGGACCGGTAGTCAATCAGCTGGTCCGCGTCGAAGACGGCAACGGGCTGGGCATCAAGGGAGTCCAGCAGTTCGGCATTGATCTGCTTCACCACGTGGCCGGCATCCGCGAAGCCGGTAAACCCCATCACCAGGTTCAGGCCGCGAAGCTCAGGGCTGTGGAACAGCTCGATGTTGCTCGCATAGAGAGCGTCGGGGTCCAGCAGGGAGCCGGAGATCCTTTCAAGCACGCCATGGTCCTTTCACGGGTTGGGGTGGTCATCAGGCATAACGCAGAGTTGGGCCGCGGCATTCCGCCGCACCGTGTGGTGCACATCTCAGGAAATTCTCCCGCCGCGGCGGCGAAGGGCTACGATCGGAACTGGCCTGCCAGCCGGGCCTGCTTTCGCCCGGGCCGCGTCCGGAACGGCCGCCTCCGGGCCACCATGGCGGGAGCCGAACATGCATCCCCGCCCGATCTTTTCGAGAATTGAGGACTCATCCCTGTGGTCAAGAATACTGAAATCAACCTTAGTACCGTCTCCCGGGACCTGAAGAAGAGCCCCAGCGACGCCGTGGTCATCGGGGTGGGGCAGGGAACTGACGGGCCGGTCCTGCTGGAGAACCCCCTGACGGCGAAGTCGGCTGAGGCACTGGCCGACTCGCTCAAGGCGCTGGGCATCACCGGTGCGGCAGACCAGGTGGTCCGGCTGCCCGGCCTGTCCGAAACCGGCGCGGGCATCCTGGTGCTGGCGGGCGTGGGCAAGGTGCAGGCGGGCAAGCCGCTCGCCGCAGAATCGCTCCGCCGGGCCGCCGGTTCCGCGGTCCGCCAGCTGGCCGGGCTGGCAACGGTGGCGCTGGCGTTCCCGACGGCGTCAGTGGCCGACGTCGAGGCCGTCGCCGAGGGTGCGGCGCTGGGCGCGTACTCCTTCACCGAGTTCCGGTCGGCCAAGGACGGGCTCAAGGATCCGGTGCGAAACGCACTGATTTTCACCGACGTGGTGGAGCAGAAGGACCTCGGCACTGCACTGAAGCGTGCGGGTTTGGTGGCCAAGGCCGTCAACGCCACGCGTTCCCTGGTCAACACCCCGCCCAGCCACCTGTACCCGGAGTCATTCGCCGAAGCAGCCAAGGACCTCGCCAAGGGCCTGCCCGTCAAGGTGACGGTCTGGGACGAGAAGCGCCTCGAAAAGGAGGGCTTCGGCGGCATCATGGGCGTCGGCAAGGGCTCCACGCGCCAGCCGCGCCTGGTCAAGGTGGAATACTCCCCCGCCAAGGCTGCATCCAGCATCGCACTCGTAGGCAAGGGCATCACGTTCGACACCGGCGGCATCTCCATCAAGCCGGCCCTGGGCATGGGCGACATGAAGAGCGACATGGCCGGAGCCGCCGTCGTACTTAACACTGTCCTGGCCCTCGCCGGACTGGGCCTGCCGGTCAAGGCCACCGCGTGGCTCTGCATCGCCGAGAACATGCCGTCCGGCGCCGCTTCCCGTCCCGCCGATGTCCTGACCATGTTCGGCGGCAAAACGGTGGAAGTGCTCAACACGGATGCCGAAGGACGCCTGGTCATGGCCGACGGAATCGTTGCAGCCAGCCGCGAATACCCGGACGCCATCATCGACGTCGCAACCCTCACGGGTGCGCAGCTCATCGCCCTGGGCAACCGCACCGCGGGCGTCATGGGCTCGGACAGCGTCACCGGAGCCCTCAAGTCCGCTGCCGACCGTGCCGGCGAACTGGTGTGGCCCATGCCGCTGCCCGAGGAACTGCGCCCCACCCTGGATTCCCAGGTGGCGGACCTGGCCAACATCGGCGAACGCCACGGCGGAATGATGACCGCTGCCGTGTTCCTGCGTGAATTCGTGGGTAAGGACAAGCAGGGCGAGCAGATCCCCTGGGCGCACATTGATATCGCCGGCCCGTCCTTCAACAACGGCAGCCCGTACGGCTACACGCACAAGCAGGGCACCGGCTGCACGGTCCGTACCCTCGTCGCCTACGTCGAGGACATCCTGGCCGCAGCCTGACTCTGCGGCGCGGCAACGGTGCACGCGGCCCTGCGCTACGGGTGATCCCTGTGCCACAGGGCCGCGTGACACTGGACACAAGCGCTCCACAAACGCTGCGCCAAGGTGGAGCATGGATGGGTGGTTCGCTAAGGTGAACCACGGTAGTCACAAATGCAAGAGAACTGACCTGCTGACATAATCACGGCAGTGCAATTCCAAGACCAGATGATGCGCGCAGAACGCGTCATCGTTCACGCGAGGGAGCGTTTAAGTGGCCGATCAGGCAACTGCGCAAGAATTCGACATCCTGGTACTCGGTGGCGGCAGCGGCGGGTACGCTGCGGCGCTCCGGGCAGTACAGCTCGGCCTCACCGTCGGCCTCGTGGAGAAAGCCAAGCTGGGCGGCACCTGCCTCCACAACGGCTGCATCCCCACCAAGGCCCTGCTCCACTCTGCCGAACTGGCCGACCACGCCCGCGACTCCGCCAAGTACGGCGTGAACGTCACCCTTGACAGCATCGACATGACCGCCGTCAACGCGTACAAGGACGGCATCATCGCCGGCAAGTACAAGGGCCTCCAGGGCCTCATCAAGTCCAAGGGCATCACCGTCATCGAAGGTGAAGGCAAGCTCCAGGGCACCGACACGGTAGTGGTCAACGGCACCGCCTACAAGGGCAAGAACATCATCCTGGCCACGGGTTCCTACTCCCGCACCCTGCCCGGCCTGGAAATCGGCGGCAAGGTCATCACCTCCGACCAGGCCCTCACCATGGACTCCATTCCCAAGAGCGCCATCATTCTGGGCGGCGGCGTCATCGGCGTCGAATTCGCGTCGGTCTGGAAGTCCTTCGGCGTGGACGTCACCATCGTGGAAGGCCTGCCCTCCCTGGTCCCCAACGAGGACGCCACCATCATCAAGAACTTCGAGCGCGCCTTCAAGAAGCGCGGCATCAAGTTCTCAACCGGCGTGTTCTTCCAGGGCGTTGAGCAGAACGCCGACGGCGTCAAGGTCACCCTGGTGGACGGCAAGACGTTCGAAGCCGACCTCCTCCTGGTCGCCGTCGGCCGCGGACCCGTCACCGCCAACCTGGGCTACGAGGACGCAGGCATCACCATCGACCGCGGCTTCGTGATCACCAACGAGCGCCTGCACACCGGCGTCGGCAACATCTACGCCGTGGGCGACATCGTCCCCGGCGTCCAGCTGGCCCACCGCGGCTACCAGCAGGGCATCTTCGTGGCCGAGGAGATCGCCGGCTTGAAGCCCGTGATCGTTGAGGACATCAACATCCCCAAGGTCACCTACTCCGAGCCCGAGATCGCCACTGTTGGCTACACCGAGAAGGCTGCCAAGGAAAAGTTCGGCGACGACCAGGTCCAGACCCAGGAATACAACCTGGCCGGCAACGGCAAGAGCTCCATCCTGGGCACCTCCGGCCTGGTGAAGCTGGTCCGCCAGAAGGACGGCCCCGTGGTGGGCGTCCACATGATCGGTGCCCGCATGGGCGAGCAGGTTGGCGAAGCCCAGCTGATCGTGAACTGGGAAGCGTACCCGGAAGATGTGGCACAGCTGCTGCACGCACACCCCACGCAGAACGAATCCCTGGGCGAGGCCCACCTGGCTTTGGCCGGCAAGCCTCTTCACGGCTGATATCCCACAGCATTACCGAGCCCGGTGCACCCGGTCACGCAGACCGGGTGCACTAGGCTTCCAACAAGGCAGCAATCATTCGCACTAAAGATCAATAAGGAGAACGGGGACGACATGTCTGAATCCGTTAACTTGCCCGCCCTCGGTGAGAGTGTCACCGAAGGAACCGTCACCCGCTGGCTGAAGCAGGTAGGTGACCGGGTAGAGATGGACGAGCCGCTGCTCGAGGTCTCCACCGACAAAGTCGACACCGAAATCCCCTCTCCTGTCGCTGGCGTGATTGAGGAAATCCTGGTCGCCGAGGACGAGACCGCAGAGGTCGGCGCACCCCTGGTCCGCATCGGTGACGGCTCCGGCGGCGGTTCCGCACCCGCCGAAGAAGCGCCCGCCGCTGCACCCGCAGAAGAGGCACCCGCGGCTGAACCCGCCCAGGAAGCACCCGCCGCACCCGCAGAGGAAGCACCGGCCGCTCCTGCCGCCGAAGCACCTGCTGCCGGTGGTGGCGAAGGCCACGAAGTCACCCTCCCCGCGTTAGGCGAGAGCGTTACCGAAGGAACCGTCACCCGCTGGCTGAAGGCCGTGGGCGACACCGTTGAGGTCGACGAGCCGCTGCTCGAGGTTTCCACGGACAAGGTTGACACCGAGATCCCGTCCCCCGTTGCCGGCACCCTGCAGGAAATCCGCGTGAACGAGGACGAGACCGCAGAGGTCGGTTCCGTCCTGGCCGTCATCGGTTCGGGCGCTGCGGCGGCACCGGCTGAAGCACCCAAGGCCGCTCCCGCACCGGAAGCACCCAAGCAGGAAGCCCCGAAGGCTGAAGCACCCAAGGCCGCCCCCGCACCGGAAGCACCCAAGCAGGAAGCCCCGAAGGCTGAAGCACTTAAGGCCGCCCCGGCCACCGAAGCCCCCAAGGCTGAAACCTCCGCAGCAGCAGGCTCCGAGTCCGGCTACGTCACTCCCCTGGTCCGTAAGCTGGCCAACCAGCACGGCGTGGACATCTCCTCGCTGTCCGGCACCGGCGTCGGCGGCCGCATCCGCAAGCAGGATGTCATTGCCGCCGCCGAGGCGCAGGCCGCACCGGCAGCAGCTCCCGCTGCAGCGCCGGCCGCATCCGCACCGGCAGCCGGCAACGGCCAGGTTTCCTCGCTGCGCGGCACCACCCAGAAGGCTCCGCGCATCCGCCAGGTCATCGCACGCCGCATGCGCGAATCCCTCGAGGTTTCCACGCAGCTGACGCAGGTCCACGAAGTGGACATGACCAAGGTTGCCAAGCTCCGCCTCAAGGCCAAGAACTCGTTCCAGGCCCAGAACGGCACCAAGCTGACCTTCCTGCCGTTCATTGCCAAGGCCGTGGCCGAGGCCCTCAAGCAGCACCCCAAGCTCAACGCTGCCTACGACGAGGACAAGCAGGAAATCACGTACCACAACGCCGAACACCTGGCGATCGCCGTCGACACCGACAAGGGCCTCCTGGTTCCGGTCATCTCCGACGCCGGCAACCTGAACCTGGCCGGCCTCGCCGGCAAGATTGCCGATGTTGCCTCGAGGACCCGCGACGGAAAGATCGGCCCGGACGAGCTGTCCGGCGGCACGTTCAGCATCACCAACATCGGTTCGGTGGGCGCCCTGTTCGACACCCCGATCATCAACCAGCCGCAGGTTGGCATCCTGGGTACCGGTGCCATTGTCAAGCGTCCCGTAGTGGTCGCTGACGAAAACGGTGACGACTCGATCGCTATCCGCTCCATGATGTACCTGTCGCTGACGTACGACCACCGCCTGGTGGACGGCGCTGACGCCGGCCGGTTCCTCCAGACCCTGAAGGCACGCCTCGAAGAGGGCGCCTTCGAAGCGGACCTGGGCCTCTAAACCCGGTACGCAGTCCCCGGCGGCTGTCCGGCTGCCAGTGGTGATCGACTGGAAGTCCGGCCGGCCGCCGCGGCATTTAACCTGCGCCGTGCCAACGATGCGGTGGCCGGAACGCGCTGCGGCGGGACGCGCGATTCGGTTACTACAGAGCGTAGAAGAATCTGGATAGACTGATGCCATGAACATCGTTTACAACATCATGGTCTTCCTGCACATCGTCGGCGCCGCCATGATCGTCGGCATCTGGATCGGGCAGATGAAGAAGCCCACCGTCCACCCGCGCCAGTTCGATGGTGCTGCCCTGCAGCTCCTCACCGGTGTGGCGATGATGGGCCTGATCCCTGCCTTGGACATGGACGCCAACTACGCCAAGCTGGGCATCAAGCTCGTCATTGCACTGGTTGTTGCCGTCCTGGCCTTCATCGGCAGCCGCAAATTCAAGAAGGGCGAACCGGTCTCCATCGGCCTGGCCCACAGCGTGGGCGGCCTGGCACTGCTGAACGTCGCCATCGCGACGCTCTGGCGGTAGCCGCTCCACGCTCCGCAGGCCACTCACGACGGCGGCGCTCCCCCTGTGCGGGAGCGCCGCCGTCGTGCGTTGCACGGGCCGGTCACAATCCTCTCTCAGCGGACAACCTGTGCACCGGTGCTGCCAAATCCCTAGGATGGAAAACGGCGGGCTGCGGCGGATGCCGGTGCCCGGATCGAATCAACGTTGAGGAGTGACATGGCTACAACACGCAACGCGCACACGGTATGGACGGGCAGCCTGACCGAGGGCTCCGGCAACACCACCCTGGACAGCTCAGGCCTGGGCACGTTCGATGTCACCTGGAAGGCCCGCACCGAGGCGGCCGAGGGCAAGACCAGCCCCGAGGAACTCATCGCAGCGGCACACTCGGCATGTTTCTCGATGGCTTTCAGCCACGAACTCAGCCAGGCCGGTTTCACCCCCGAAGAAGTCAACACCAAGGCGGAGGTGGGCTTCCAGCCGGGCACCGGCATTACCGGCAGCCACCTGACGCTGAATGCCCGCATCCCCGGCATTTCCGAGGAGGACTTCCAGCGCATCGCCGAGGCAGCCAAGAAGGGCTGCCCCGTATCGCAGGCGCTGGCCGGTATTGAGATCAGCCTGGACGCTACTCTCGCTTCCTGACCCGCTTAAAGCTAAAGGCCCTGTTCCTGCCGGTTCGTCCGGTGGGAACAGGGCCTTTTGCGTGTCAGTCTGCAGGCAGCTGACCGGCGGGCTACGCCTTGGCCTGGCTCCTTGCAGGGAGCGGCGCGGGACGCAGCCGGCGGTAGCCTTCACGAAGCGGAGGACGGTCCGTGGGCAGTTCCTGGACCATTTCCTTGAGCGCGCCGATGCCGTACTCCAGCTGCGGATCGCGGCCGGCGGCGTAAGCATGCGGCGGGAAGGTCACTTCGATGTCCGGGTCCACGCCGTAGTTCTCCACGCTCCAGCCGACGCCGCCGCCGAACCAGTTGGCGTAGCGCGGCTGGGTGACGCCCGTCCCGTCAGCCAGGGCGAAGCGGTTATCGATGCCAACCACGCCGCCCCAGGTCCGCGTCCCGATGACCGGGCCGATTCCCCGCAGCTTTGACACCTGGGTGATGATGTCGCCATCGGAGCCCGCGAACTCGTCCGCGAGGATGATCACCGGTCCCCTCGGTGCGTGGTGGGGGTAGGTGCGCGGCTTTTCCCCGCGCGGCATGCTCCAACCCGTTACCTTGCGGCCAATCAGTTCGGCCACCAGCTGCGAGGTGTGTCCGCCGCGGTTGCGCCGCACATCCACGATCAGCCCGTCCAGCGCGGTCTCGGTGTCCAGGTCCCGGTGCAGCTGGGCCCAGCCATTGGCCATCATGTCCGGGATGTGCAGGTAGCCAAAGGCGCCTCCCGAGGCTTCCCGGACGGTACGGCGGTTCGACGCCACCCATTCCTGGTACCGCAGCCGCTCCTCATCCTTGATGGGAACGACGGCGACGCGGCGCTGGGTGCCGGCGGCGTCGCCGTGCCCGGCACCGTTCAGCAGGGTCAGCTCAACGGCACGGCCGGCAGCCCCGACCAGCTGCATGGCGGGCGTGAGCGATTCAGCCAGCGGCACGCCGTCGATGGCCAGCAGGATATCGCCGGCTTTCGCGTCGACCCCGGGCCGGTTCAGCGGTGAGGTGGCCAGCGGATCCGATGATTCGCCGGCGAGGATCCGGGTGATTTCCCAGCCCGACGCCGTGTGGGCCAGATCGGCTCCCAGCCGGCCCTGCCCGTGGCTTCCGTTCTCTGTCACGGCCGCGGGGCGGACGTAGGCGTGCGACGTTCCCAGTTCGCCGTGCAGCTCCCACAACAGGTCAACGAGGTCGTCGTGCGAGCCCAGCCGGTCCACCAGGGGACGGTACCGGCTGCGCATGGACTCCCAGTCCTGGCCCGCCATGTCTTCGGCCCAGAAGAAGTCCCGCTGCAGGCGCCAGGCCTCGTCAAAAGCCTGTCCCCAGACGCTGACGGGATCCATCATCACGCGGATGCGGCCCAGGTCCACCTTGACCAGCTTGCCGGATTCCTCGTCCGCCTTGGCATCTGACGGAACCACGGTGACCTGTTTGTCGGCAATGACCACGGCCTTGGTGCGGTCGCCGGAGAGCCGGTAGCTGTCCAGGGACTCCACGAGGGTTTCCTGCTTGCGGCGCCCAATGTCGTACCGCACCAGGCTGGGACGGGTGTCCTTGTCCTCCTGGCTGGCCTTGCCGTCGCCGGTGACGCCGGAGAGGGCAGCGTCAAGCCAGAGAAGCGCACCCTTGGTTGCCGAAAGACCGGTGTAGTTGCCCTGCGGAACCGGAACGCCGATGACCCGGTGGGCCAGGCCTTCGGGATCCGCGCGGACCGCCGGCGGCCCGGCCTGTGCGTCAGCGGCATCGGTCCCGGCGGTGGCTGTATCAGCTGTCCCGGGCGCCACGTCGGGTCCGAACGGCGACGGCGTACCGGCCGCGAGGGCTACGAGGTAGGGCTTGATGGGGCTCGGGAAGGACAGGTCGAAAGAGTGGCCGTCGTAGACCGGGTCGAAGCTGCGGTTGGACAGGAAGGCAAGGTACTTCCCGTCCGGGGTGAACGCCGGCGACGTGTCGCAGAACCGGCCGTCCGTAACCTCCACGGGCTCGGAATCCGGGGCCGCGATGTGGGCGGCCCGCAGCCGGCTGCGGGAGCCGAACGAGGTGACAGGCTCGGACCAGACCAGCCAGGCGGAGTCGCCGGACCAGGCGAGGTCGGAAATGGTTCCCTCCCCGATGCTGGCTACCTGGGTCAGCTCGCCCGAGGCGGTGTCAGCGAGGTACACGTCGCCGAACGACGTCCCCAGCGCCAGCCACCGTCCGTCAGGGCTCGCCTCGAGGGCGCTGGCCCGCGACGGCGTCGGAACGGCGATCTGCGCGGCAGCAGGAGTCCCGGCAGGTGCAGCGGGCTCGCCTGTCCCCTCCTCCGGGGCCACATCCGGCTGCTGTTCGTCGCTGCCACCAGCGCGGGAGCTGGCCAGGACAACGGGCGAAGGCTGCGCCGATCCCGCCAGCACGGCGGCGCCGGCGGCCGGCACCGGCTGCGGCAAGGAAACAGCATCGGACTGCCCCGAGCCTGAACCGGTGTCTGCTTCCACGGGATTTGCTGCCTCAGGCGTGTCGCCGGCGGAAGGTGTTGCCGGCGCAGCTCCCGCGGGTATCACCGGGTGGTCGATGGCTGCCACGATGTCCCTGATATGCAGGGCCTCGACGCCGCCGTGGTCAGCAATGTAGGCGATGCGGCCGTCGCCAAGTGGCCGTGGAAGGCGGCCACGCACGCCGGGTGTGGCCTCGATGATGCGCGACGGTCCGTCCTTGTGGCGGAGCCAGTGGATGGTGCCGTGCGCCTCCACCGCGCTGGCTGAACCCGTGGCATCCGGCACGACGGCGCCCAAGTGCTTTGAAGTCTTCAGGAGCGCGGGACGGCGGGACTGGGAAGCGGACCCGAGGGTGACATCAAGGCGGACGGCCTCGGATTCAAGGTCCTTCAGTACCCACAGTTCACCGGCCGATTCGAAGATGATCCGGCTTCCGTCGGTGGCGGCATGGCGAACGTAGAAGTCCTCGTGGTCGGTATGCCGGCGCAGGTCCTTTCCGTTGGGAAGGACTGAATAGAGGTTGCCGTAGCCCTCGTGGTCGGAAAGGAAGGCCACCCGGCCACCCACCCACAGGGGGTCGGCAAAGTTTCCTTCGAGATCCGGCAGCAGCCGTTCGAATTCGCCGTTGCCGTCAGTATCGATCCACAGCTTCCCTGCTGTGCCGCCCCGGTACCTCTTCCACCAGGCAGGTTCGCGGGACAGCACGCTGGCCACCACCACCGGACGTTCATCGCCCACTTCGGGGCCGAAGGCTACGGACTCCACGGGGCCAAAGGGCAGTTCTTCCGCCCAGCCGCCTTCGAGCGGCACGCTGTACGCATGGGTGTGGCGGCTTTCTGCCTGACGGAACGCGCTGGTCACCACCACGGCGCCGCCGGCGGTGAAGCCCTTGACCCGGGTGGTGCTGTGGCCGAAGTAGGTCAGCTGCCGGTAGCCGCCTCCGTCGACGTCCGCCGAGACCACTTCCGGGGCCGTTCCCTGGACAACCGTCCACACCAGCTTCTTGCCGTCCGGCGTGAAGCGGGGGTTGCGGGCGGGCAGCTGGAGGGAGGAGACACGCCAGGCGCGGCCCCCGTCCAACGGCGCAATCCAGACGTCATCCTCGGCCACGAAGGTGACCAGATCGCCGTGCAGATGCGGAAAACGGAAGTAGCTCGAAGAGGTCATCGTTCGATCATAGTCATCCCATACCCGGCGCCGCGGGAGGTGCCATGGGGCCGGGTCCGTGGTGTGATGGAGCATGCGCATCCTTATGTCCGGGGCCTCGGGAATGATAGGCACGTCCATGTCCGCCACCTTCAGGGAAGCCGGGCATGACGTTGTGTCGCTGGTGCGCCGGGAACCGAAGGCGGCCGCCGAAGTCCGCTGGGATCCGGCTGCGGGGGCACTGGATCCCCGGGCGCTTGAGGGCGTGGACGCCGTCGTCAATCTTTCCGGCGCCGGAATCGGTGACCGCCCCTGGACGCGCAAGCGGGTTGAAGAGTTGTTCAGTTCACGGCTCCGGTCCACAGAAACCCTTGTCCGGGCGATGCAGCAGGTAGACAGCCCTCCGCCCACCTTCATCAGCCAGTCCGGTTCCGGGTATTACGGCGACGCGGGATACACCGTGCTGCGCGAAGATGCCCCTGCCGGGTCCGGCACCCTGTCCCGCATTTGCGTGGAGTGGGAGCAGGCCGCCGCCGCTGCCCCGCCGGGCGTGCGGACTGTCACGCCGCGCACCGGTGTTGTCCTCAGCCGGTCCGGCGGCGCCCTGGGCAGGCTGCTTCCCCTTCTGCGCCTTGGCATCGGCGGGCCGTTCGGGGACGGCCGCCAGTTCTGGCCGTGGATATCCCTGCCGGACGTGTCACAGGCTTTCCTGTTCCTGCAGGAATCCGACATCAGTGGCCCTGTTAACCTTTGCGCCCCCGAACAGGCTGACGTCAACAGCATCGTGGCGGCACTGGCCCATGCGCTGCACCGGCCTGCTGTCCTGCGGGTTCCGGGACCGGTGTTGCGCCTGCTGATGCGCGACCTGGCCGAAGAACTGCTGCTGGCCAGCCAAAGGATGGAGCCTGCCGTGTTGTCGGCGGCCGGCTTCCGCTGGGAACATCCTGGTTTGGCGGAGGCGGCCGCCTGGGTTGCCGGTAAAGACAAAGCCGCTGACCTGGCCTGACGCTGATCGGGTGGGCCGAGTGCGGGCTGCTGCGGCGCGGCGCGGCGTCAGGAGCCGGGGAGGATCTCGCTGATCCGCCACTTTCCGTCCTCTGCAACCAGGACCAGGCGCAGGGGCTGGCCGGGTGCAGCGGCACCTCTGGCTGCAACAGTTCCCGTGGTGTCCTTCTCTTCCCATGCTGATGTGGCGGCCATGGCCCGGACAACTGCGCGCGCGTCCGTTGGGCCGGGTTCGGTCCGGACGTCCGTGAGGGTGCTGATGAAGCCTGAGAGCACCCTGCCCGAACCTGACAGCCTCTCCGCAGTCAGATGGTCGGCGGCGGCCGCTGGCGATCCGGAGGCGTTGACTTCCGCCAGCAGGCCCACCTGGCCGCTGCGGAATGCGTGGTCGCGCAGCGCCGCCAGCCCACGCAGGGCGTCCGCCGGCCGGGCGGACGAGGCCAGGGCCCTGGCTTCGTCCAGCGCAGCGGGGCCGCCGGCCTGGACCGCGGCAGGGTCTTCGGCGGGGGTCGAAGCTGCCGGAGTCCTGCTGTCACCGGCGGGATGAAGGGTACCCGGGGCCACCTGGGACACAGGGGTCAACCACACGACCAGGGCTGCTCCGGCAGCCGCTCCCACAACGAGGACGGTCCGGCGGAAGGGAATTCTAGATGGCGCCGCGCTGCGGTGGGCCCCCACCCGGCCCCCGCCTGCGTGCTTCCTGGAACGCTGCGGCACAGCACTGTTGTCTTTCCGCCGTGCCGGTTCTCCGGATTCTGCGGGTCCGGGGAAGGCGGGTTCGAGCGAGGCTGCCGGGAAGGCCGTCAACCGCGGCGGCGTCGCCATTCGCCGCCGCAATGTGCCGAACCGTTCCTTCAACCGACCCGGCGAAGGCGGCGGCACGTGCCTGCGCGTCAGGAGTTCCGGGATGACGGTGGGATGGACGGAGGCGGAAAGGTCCACCGGCACAGGGGCGGCGCTGCGGTAGACAGCGGTGGCCAGTGCACCGGCGGTGGGACGGAGCCTGCGGTCTTCGTTAAGGCCGGACTCCAGGGCTGCAGCGAGATCCTCGGGAACCCCTGGAACCAGGAGCGGCAGCGGTGGCCGGTCCGCCGTGCGCGGCGGTGCGGCACCGGTGAGGCAGAACCAGCCGAGGGCCGCCGCCGCGTAGACGTCCCTCTCGGGTTGCAGCCCTGCGCGGACCGCGTCCACCGGGGCGGGATCAACGAACCCGGGCGTCCCGTGGCACGCTCCTCCTGCGGGATCCCCCAGCATCCGGGCGATTCCAAGGTCCGAGAGCATGGGCTTGCCCTGGCCGGTGAACAACACATTTCCCGGCGACACGTCCGCATGCGTAAAACCTTTCCCGTGCAGGTAGGACAGCGCCTGGGCGACGGGGGTCAGCACGGTTACGGTTTCGCCCACACTGAGCCGGCCGCGCGAGCCAAGAAGCTGGCCCAGGGAGCCACCGGATGCGTAGTCCATGATCAGGGCAGTCGAGGCTTGTCCTTCTGCCTCCCCTGACGGGCCAGGGTGCAGGCCAACGGCATCGTGGGCCCGGACAAGGTGCTGGTGGTCCAGGACGGAAAGGATCCGGATTTCCCTTCTCACCGCATCCTCGGACGTGGAGCGGCGGCCGCGCGACGCAGCGGAGCCGGGGTGGAAGCACTTGACGGCGTATTTCCTGCCGGTCGCCTGCTCGGCGGCAAGCCAGACAGATGCGCTGCTCCCACGGCCAAGCAGCCGGTCAACCGCAAAACCCGGAACGTCGGGAGCGTGCAAATCATCCATGTCCCATGTCTAGCGGAATCGGCTGACGGCTGCAGAAGTTATCCACAGGCAGTACGGACCCGCAGTCACATTGTGGGCGCAGGCGGGGCCGCTGGTGAGCTTAGACACTAAACCCTGTCCGCGGCGCTGCGGGGTCTAAGCTGGAAGGCATGACTCTTGAGTTTTCAGGGCTGGGTCTTGCCCCGGAGTTCGTTGATTACCAGCATGCCTGGGACGTTCAACGCGAGCTTCACGGAAAAGTGGTGGCCGGTGAGGCACCCAGTACCGTCCTCCTGCTGGAGCACGCAGCCGTTTACACTGCAGGCAAGCTGACCGAGGACCACGAACGGCCTTTCGACGGAACTCCCGTGGTGGCCGTGGACCGCGGTGGCAAGCTCACCTGGCATGGTCCGGGCCAGCTCATCGCGTACCCCATCCTGAAACTGAAGAACCGCGCCGGGATTCGTGACTATGTGGAGCGGCTCGAAGCGGTCATGATCGCCGTCATGGCCGATTACGGCATCCGCGCAGAACGCATCAAGGGCCGCGCCGGCGTCTGGGTCAAAGCCGACGCCAACGGGCCCGACCGCAAAATCGCCGCCATCGGCATCCGTGTCCTGAACGGAGTGACCATGCACGGCGTCGCCATCAACTGCAGCAACGACCTCGCCCCCTACGGGCAGATCATCGCCTGTGGCATCACCGACGCCGGCGTCACCACCATGTCCCGGGAAACCGGGAAGGACATCCGCCCCGCCGACATCGCCGAACGCTTCGTGGAAGAATTCCGCAAGCACGAAGAAGCACTCGTTTCAAGCCCCGAAGGAGCTCTACTGTGACATTGGCACCCGAAGGCCGGAAGTTGCTGCGGATCGAGCAGCGCAACGCGGCCACACCGGTGGAACGCAAGCCGGAATGGATCAAGGCCAAAGTCCAGATGGGCCCGGAATTCGTCGGACTCAAGAACCTGGTCAAAAAAGAAGGCCTGCACACCGTCTGCGAAGAAGCCGGCTGCCCCAACATCTTCGAATGCTGGGAAGACAAGGAAGCCACCTTCCTCATCGGCGGCTCCGAATGCACCCGCCGCTGCGACTTCTGCCAGATCGACACCGGCAAACCCTCCCCCGTGGACAGGTTCGAACCCACCAAAGTGGCCCGCTCGGTCCAATCCATGGCCCTGCGCTACGCCACCGTCACCGGCGTGGCCCGCGACGACCTCGAAGACGAAGGCGTCTGGCTCTACGCCGAAACCGTCCGCAAAATACACGAACTGAACCCCGGCACCGGCGTCGAACTCCTCATCCCCGACTTCTCCGGCAACCCCGACCACATCAAGGCCATCTGCGACTCCAACCCCGAAGTCTTCGCCCACAACGTCGAAACCGTCCCCCGGATCTTCAAGCGCATCCGCCCCGCCTTCCGCTACGAACGCTCCCTGGACGTCATCACCCAGGGCCGGAACCTGGGCATGGTCACCAAATCCAACCTCATCCTCGGCATGGGCGAAACCCGCGAAGAAATCAGCGAAGCCCTGGCCGACCTCCACGCCGCCGGCTGCGACCTGATCACCATCACCCAGTACCTCCGCCCCTCCGAACGCCACCTCCCCGTGGACCGCTGGGTCAAACCCCAGGAATTCGTGGACCTCCAGCACGAAGCCGAAGAAATCGGCTTCCTCGGCGTCATGTCCGGGCCCCTGGTCCGCTCCTCCTACCGCGCCGGCCGCCTCTGGGCCACCGCCATGCGCAAAAAAGGCCGCGACATCCCCGCCAACCTCGCCCACATCGCCGACGGCATCCAGGACTCCGGCACCACCCGCCAGGAAGCAGCCACCCTCCTGGCCGCGCACTCCTGACGCCAGCAGCTGGAACCCTTACGGGCCGGACACCGGATCATTCCGGCGTCCGGCCCTTCGTCTTTGGTCACGTAGAATTGAGGCACTATGGCGAAATCCCCTGACTCCAGCAACTCCACCCCGGCGGACTCCAGCGCAGCAAAGCGCGGGCTGTTCTCCCGCAAGCCGAAAGAGGCCAAGGCCAAAAAGCCCAGCCGCCTCAAGCAGATCGGCGAGGTCTTCAACATGACCCGCCGCCACGACCCCATGGTTCCGTGGCTGATGCTGCTGATCTTCCTGGGCGTTGTGGCCGTCAGCTTCCTGGTGGGTTTCTGGCTTGAAAACTGGATCACCGGCCTGATCATCGGAATTCCGCTGGGCCTGCTCGGCGCCACGCTGATCCTGTCCCGGCGCGCGGAACGGGCGGCCTTCGCGCAGATCGAAAACCAGCCGGGAGCCTCCGGCGCCGCACTGGGCACCCTCCGCCGCGGCTGGATCACCGAAGAACAGCCTGTCGCCGTCAACGCCCGCACGCAGGATGCCGTGTTCCGCGCCATCGGCCGTCCCGGCGTCGTACTTGTCAGCGAAGGCCCCACCCTCCGGGTGAAGCCGCTGCTGGATGCCGAGCGCAAGCGCCTTGCCCGGATCCTGCCCAATGTGACGGTGCACGTCATCGAAAGCGGCCGCGGCGAGGGCCAGGTGCCCATCAGCCAGGTGGCAAAGAAGATGGGCAAGCTGAAGAAAGAACTGACCAAGCTTGAAGTGAATGCCGTTTCCAAGCGGATCGCATCCCTGGGGAACCGGCTGCCCATCCCCAAGGGCATCGACCCCTATAAAGCCCGCCCCAACCGCGGACGCTAGGCCTGAACAGCGCCCCGGCCACCGGATCCTTCCGGCAGCCGGGGCGTTTTCTTGCACAGGCCAAATCTTCACGCCAGCACGTGCCCGGCGCCCGGGCATTTGCCGCCGCCCGCCAACCAACGATGACGACCGCCCTACCGGACAGGACAGGACACCCCATGCCCCTTCGCAACGCCGCCATCCGCACTTTCCGAATCCTCGCCGTCGCCGAAGCATTCAGCTGGGCCGCTTTACTGATCGGCATGTACTTCAAATGGATCGCCGGCACCACCGAGATCGGTGTACAGGTGGCCGGACCTATCCATGGAGCGCTGTTTGTTGGCTACGGCGTAACAGCCCTGGTGCTTTGGCGCCTGCAGCGCTGGCCTTTCACCGTGGCACTTTTTGCCGGGCTCTCAGCAGTCTTCCCGTTCGCCACCATTCTCTTCGAACGCTGGGCAGATAAGCGGAATCTGCTGACGGCGGCTGACGCCGGGACATCCGCCCCGGAGGCCCGCCCGTCCAAGGCTCCGGAAGAAAGCCAGGTCTAGCGGCCTGCTCCGTCCGTTCAGCGGCGGATCAGCAGGGTGTTCATGGCTTTGTCGTGCAGGCCGCGCTGGTCCGGGTCAAAGATCACGGCCGGGATCACCAGGCACAGCAGCACGGCCCGCACCAGGGCGGCCAACGGTCCCGGAGTCCCGCCGCCGGGGCGCACTACCGAGATACCAACCACCCGGTGGCCGATGCTGTACCCGAGGGTGCCCACCAGGAGGATCTGCTCAAGGGCGAAAATTCCCAGGGTGGCCCATGAATCGCCGGCGAAGGCGAAGTTGCTGATCAGCAGGGCAATTCCCCAGTCGATCATGATGGCAATGATCCGCCGGCCGGCCCGGGCAATGGACCCCGGCCCCGATTCTGGCAAGCCCAGGCGCTCACCCGGGTACTTGGAAATGCCGGAGGTGTCCGGCCCGGTGAGCCATGAGCCAAGGTCTTTGCGATCTACCACCGTCCAAGTTTACCGGCCTTCATCCCGCGTGCCGGCCGGGTGTGTGACGCCCACATCGCGGATGGGGTTAGACCACAGTGTGGACACCCGATAGCGTGGTCATAACAGGGCATTCTGTAACCTGCCCGAAACAATGTGGACACGGACGGGAAATGCCGCGTCCATAGGCTGTTAGCAGTTTCAAGCAATCTACCCGGCAGGTATCTGCGGCAGGGCCACAGCAGGGAAAACCTTGCGTCTTCCCTGCTTTCGGATTGCGCTGGACCATATGGCTGCGGCCAGATATTTACATATGCGTTAGGAGCATAGATGTTCAAGACTGCGGACGAAGTCCTCAAGTTCATCAAGGACGAAGATGTAAAGTTCGTCGATATCCGCTTCACCGATCTTCCCGGCGTCCAGCAGCACTTCAACGTTCCGGCCAAGAGCGTTGACGCTGACTTCTTCGTCAACGGCCAGCTCTTCGACGGTTCTTCCATCCGCGGCTTCCAGGGCATCGCCGAATCGGACATGCAGCTGATCCCCGATGTGACCACCGCGTTCCTGGACACCTTCCGCATGGAAAAGACCCTTGCGCTGAACTTCTCCATCGTGAACCCGCGCACCGGCGATCCCTACCACCGCGATCCCCGCGGCGTAGCCGAGAAGGCCGAAGCGTACCTGGCTTCCACCGGCATCGCCGACACCGCTTTCTTCGCTCCCGAGGCCGAGTTCTTCGTCTTCGACAACGTCCAGTACCAGTCCTCCCCGCAGGGCAGCTTCTACAAGATCGACTCCGAAGAAGCTCACTGGAACACCGGCCGCGAGGAAGAGGGCGGAAACCTCGGTTACAAGACCCCCGTCAAGGGCGGCTACTTCCCGGTTTCCCCCACCGACAAGCAGGCTGACCTGCGCGACGCCATGTGTGTCGCCCTGGACGAGGCCGGCCTCGAGGTCGAGCGCAGCCACCACGAAGTTGGATCCGCCGGCCAGGCTGAGATCAACTACAAGTTCACCACCCTGACCCACGCTGCCGATGACCTGCAGAAGTTCAAGTACGTCATCAAGAACACCGCGGACGCCTGGGGCAAGTCGGTCACCTTCATGCCGAAGCCGGTCTTCGGTGACAACGGCTCGGGCATGCACTGCCACCAGTCGCTGTGGAGCAACGGCGACCCGCTGTTCTACGACGAAAAGGGCTACGCCGGCCTGTCCGACACCGCCCGCTGGTACATCGGCGGCCTGCTGAAGCACGCCGACGCCGTCCTGGCTTTCACCAACCCGACGGTGAACTCCTACCGCCGCCTGGTCAAGGGCTTCGAGGCTCCGGTCAACATGGTTTACTCGCAGGGCAACCGCTCCGCCGGTATCCGCATCCCGATCACCGGTTCGAACCCGAAGGCCAAGCGCATCGAATTCCGCGCTCCGGACCCCTCCTCGAACCCGTACCTGGCGTTCGCTGCCCAGCTGATGGCCGGCATTGACGGCATCCGCAACCGCAT
Source organism: Pseudarthrobacter chlorophenolicus (assembly GCF_000962805.1). GTDB lineage: Bacteria > Actinomycetota > Actinomycetes > Actinomycetales > Micrococcaceae > Arthrobacter > Arthrobacter chlorophenolicus_A. The sequence continues at coordinate 44,356 of NZ_JZTW01000023.1, forward strand.
CGAGCCCCCGGCGCCGATCGACAAGGATCTCTACGAGCTGCCCGCCGAGGAAGCCAAGGACATCCCCAAGGCTCCGGGCACCCTGGAAGAAGCCCTGGAAGCACTGCGCGAGGACAACGAGTTCCTGCAGGCCGGCGGCGTCTTCACCCAGGACCTGATCGACACCTGGATCGAGTACAAGTACGAGAACGAGATCCGCCCGCTGTCCCTGCGCCCGAACCCCTACGAGTTCGAGCTCTACTACGGCGTCTAGTCTCCAGTCCCCCTGGCAGTATTGCCAGGACCGCTGAGACAGCGAAAGGCGGCCACCGGTGATCCCGGTGGCCGCCTTTCACGTTCCCGGGCCGGAGGCCCGGATTGATCAAAAGGTGGAGGCCCGGCTCCAGACGTGCTGAGACCGGGAGCCAGACCTCCTGACGAATGCCCCCCGAGACGAAGACTGTTCGAGCCTTCCCCCCAACAAGGTTGAAGAACACCGCCATTCCACATCATCGAATAAACGGTTTCCCAACGCAATAAGGGCCCGCCGGTGTTACCTCATTGTGGCTTGGCGAAAGGCATGAACAGGGTCCGCTGCGGCCCCGCGGACCCGCCGGTGTACTGGCCGTGGTCCACGAAGCCGGCCTTCAGGTACGCCGCCAGTCCGGCTCCGTTGGCCTCGTTGACGGAGAGCACGACGCCGGAAGCACCGGTTCTGTGCCGGCGCTCAAGTTTTCCTGCCGCCACCACGGCCGCGGCAGCCCCCAGCGTCCCCAGGCCTTTGCCCTGCTGGCGCCGGTCCACGAGGAATCCCCGGAGCAGCCAGGCGGAGCGGTCATCCGGCCAGCCGGCCAGGGTGGCTGCTCCGGACTGCAGGGTGAGCACGCCTATTGCACGCCCGCCGGCTTCCATCACACAGGGATGCCGCCCCTCTTCGGCCAGGCCGGTGAGGGCCATCCGCAAAGGATCACCTACGAATCTTTCCTGGCCGGGCCCGAGCCGGAGCCGGGCCACAGCGTCCAGCTGGATTGCCTGGGCGTCCGCATCAAGGTCCCGCAGCTGGATGATCCAGACGGACCCAGGGAACCCGTCAGTGCCCATAGAAGATGCGCTCGAAGACGCCCCGTGCCCGCCGGCTGACCCGGAGGTAGTCCTCCTCCAGGGCGGCGGCGTGGCCGGGCTCGTAGCCGCACCACCGGGCCACCGCTTCCAGGTCGCGGCGGGACGAAGGCAGGAGGTCGGACGCCTTGCCGTTCCAGATGACGTTAGCGGACCTGATCCTGCTCGCCAGCCGCCAGGCCTGCGCCAGCGTCTCTGCGTCGTCCCGGGACAGCAGCCCCAACGTAGCCGCGGCCTCCAGCGCCGGAAGGGTGGACGTGCTCCGCAGCTCCGGGTGTTTTCCGGCGTGCTGGAGCTGGAGCAGCTGGACGAGCCATTCGACGTCGCTGAGGCCGCCGCGGCCCAGCTTCAGGTGCCGGGCGGGATCGGCGCCGCGGGGCAACCGTTCCGACTCCACGCGGGCCTTGACCCTGCGGATCTCCCGGACGTCCTGCACCGCAACGGACTCGGGATAGCGGATGGGGTCAATCAGTGCCAGGAAATCGGCGGCGAGGCCATCGTCACCGGCCATCGGACGCGCGCGGAGCAACGCCTGCGCTTCCCAGATCAGCGACCAGCGGCGGTAGTACTCGGCAAAGGATTCCAGGGAGCGGACCATGGCCCCGTTTTTGCCCTCCGGGCGAAGGTCAGCGTCCATCTGCAGGACGCGTTCGGCCATAATGGCAGGCTTCAACGGCTGGGTCAGCAGGCTGGACACCTTGGCTACGATCCTGCCCGCCTGTTCCTGGGCCTCAGCCTCGGAAAAGCCCGCCAAGGCCCGGTGGACGTACATGACATCGGCGTCGGACCCGTAGCCGATTTCCCGCCCGCCCTGCCGGCCCATGGCAACCACCAGCACGGCGGTCTTCAGGGGTCCGCCGGCGGCCACGATCCCCTCGGCCACGCGCAGGGCACCCAGGACGGCGGCCCGGTCCGTATCCGCGAGGGCAGAACCCACCTGGTCCTGGTCCAGCAGCCCTGCCGAATCGGCCACGGCGATGCGGAGGATTTCCCGGCGGCGGATGAGCCGGATCAGGCGCATGGCGCTCTCGGGATCCGAGTGCCGTGACATCTTGGACGTGATTTCCTGCCACTGCGCTTCGAAGGACACCGGAACAAGGTCCTTGTCCTGCCCAAGCCAGGCAACCGACTCCGGTGACACTTCCAGCAGGTCGGCGATCAGCCGCGAATTGGAGAGCATGTGGCAGAGCCGCTCCGCCGCCGCGTTGGAATCGCGGAGCAGGCCAAGGTACCAGTGGGTGGTTCCGAGTGCCTCGCTGACCCGGCGGAAGGCCAGCAGGCCGGCGTCGGGATCCACGCCCTCGGCAAGCCAGTCCAGGAGGATGGGGAGCAGCTGCCGCTGCAGGGCTGCCCGCCGGCTGACACCGGCCGTCAGGGCTTCGATGTGCCGCATGGCACCCTGCGGGTCACTGTATCCAAGTGCCGCGAGCCGGGCCTGGGCAGCCTCGGGGGTGAGCCTGGCATCCTCGCTGCTGAGCTTGGCGGCCGTGTTGAGCAGTGGCCGGTAGAAAATCCGCTCGTGCAGTTCCCTGACGGACCGTTTCGTCTTCTGCCAGGCGCTCAGCAGGGCATCAGGGTGCGGCCGATCATTGGAGAACGGGCCAAGCACCGCCTTTGCCAGGGCGCGCAGCGCAGGTTCGGCTACCGGCATCAGGTGCGTGCGGCGCAGCTGGAACAGCTGGATCCGGTGTTCCAGGAGCCGGAGGTACCGGTAGGCGTTGTCGAAGGCTGCGGCGTCCGTGCGCCCGATGTAACCGCCCGCCGACAACGCCGCGATCGCCGACGTGGTGTCCCGCCGTCGTAATGTCTCATCCGCTTTGCCGTGGACCAGCTGCAGCAGCTGGACCGTGAACTCCACGTCGCGCAGGCCGCCGCGGCCCAACTTAATCTGGCGCTGCTCCTCGGCAGCGGGGATGTGTTCGGTCACCCGGCGGCGCATGGCCTGGACGGACTCGACGAACCCGTCCCGGCCTGCAGAATTCCAGATCAGCGGGGCTACAGCTTCCTCGTAGCGGCGGCCCAGTTCTGTGTCGCCGGCGATGGTGCGGGCTTTCAGCAGTGCCTGGAACTCCCAGCTTTCGGCCCAGCGTGCGTAGTAGGCCTCGTGGGAGGCCAGGGTGCGCACCAATGGCCCGGATTTGCCCTCCGGCCGGAGATTCGCGTCTACCTCCCAAAGGCCTGGTTCGCGCGCCACGGAAGAGATGGCACGGGAGATGCCACTGGCCAGCGCGGTTCCGATGGTGTTGGCGTGCGCGTCCTCCAACTGCCCGGCATCGATGACATAGATGACGTCGACGTCGGAGATGTAGTTAAGTTCCCGGGCGCCGCATTTGCCCATTCCGATGACCGCCAAACCAACGTCGGCGACGTCGGCGGCGTCGAACTGTTCTGCCGCCTCGGCCCGCGACACGGCAAGGCCGGCTTCGATGGCCGCGCCGGCGAGGTCGGCCAGCTCGCCTCCCACGGACGGCAGGAAGTCCAGCGGATCCGCGGCACAGAGATCCTTGATGGCCAGGTCCACCACTCCCCTGCGGTACGCCGTCCGCAACGCAGCGTAGGCCTCCGCGCCTGTCACGGCAGCAACGGGACGCGCAGCCCGGGGATCAGCACCCACCGACTGCAGCAGGGTGGACCGCAGCTCCGCAGGGTCTGCGGGAAGGGGCTCCGGGCTGGTGCGCACGTTGAACGCCGCGAGGTGTTCGGGGTGGCGGATCAGGAACTCACCCAGGGCCTCCGAGGCACCGAGCACCCGGTACAGCGGCTCACTGGTTTCAGGATCCGCCCCGGCCACCGCACGAAGGTCGGGGTGCTTTTCGATCAGCCGTACCAGGGACTGCAGCGCGGCATCCGGGCTGGCCGACAGCTGGAGTCCGGCAAACAGCCGGTCCTGGTCCAGCCCTTCCAGCTCACTCGCCGCCAGGAAGCGTTCGCCTTTTTCCAGGTCGCTGAATCCGGCCGCGATTAGGCGGCGTGCCAGGCTCACGCCCGCAGCCTAAAGGATGCCGAGGTTGCGCTGCAGCTCGTAAGGCGTCACCTGCAGGCGGTAGTCCTGCCATTCCGCCCGCTTGTTGCGGAGGAAGTGCTCGAACACCTGCTCGCCCAGGATCTGCGGCATCAGTTCCGAATCCTCCATGGCGCGGATGGCGTCGTGCAGGCTGGCAGGCAGGGGATCGTGGCCCATGGCCCGGCGTTCGGCCGAGCTCAGCGACCAGACATCGTCTTCGGCGGCGGCCGGGAGGTCGTAACCTTCCTCGATGCCCTTGAGGCCCGCGCCCAGAAGCACCGCGTAGGCCAGGTAGGGGTTGGCTGCCGAGTCGATCCCGCGGTATTCGATCCTGGCGGACTGGCCCTTCCCCGGCTTGTATAGCGGCACACGGACCAGCGCGGAACGGTTGTTGTGGCCCCAGCTGAGGTAGCTCGGAGCCTCGCCGCCGCCCCACAGCCGCTTGTAGGAGTTCACGAACTGGTTGGTCACAGCGGTGAACTCGGGAGCGTGCTTGAGGATGCCGGCGATGAACTGGCGGGCTGTCTTGGACAGCTGGTACTCGGACCCGGCTTCGAAGAACGCGTTGCTGTCGCCTTCGAACAGGGAGAAGTGCGTGTGCATGCCGGAGCCGGGGTGGGCCGTGAACGGCTTGGGCATGAAGGTGGCGTAGGTTCCCTGCTGCAGGGCGACTTCCTTGATGACCGTGCGGAAGGTCATGATGTTGTCCGCCGTCTGCAGGGCATCGGCGTAGCGGAGGTCGATCTCGTTCTGGCCCGGACCGCCCTCGTGGTGGCTGAATTCCACTGAGATGCCCACCGACTCGAGCATGGTCACCGCGGTCCGGCGGAAGTCCTGGGCCACGCCGCCCGGCACGTGGTCGAAGTAGCCGCCTTCGTCAACCGGCACGGGCGCGCCGTCGGGGCCGGGCTCCTGGGATTTAAGGAGGTAGAACTCGATCTCCGGATGGGTGTAGCAGGTGAAGCCCATGTCCGCGGCCTTGGCCAGGGTGCGCTTGAGCACGTTGCGGGGGTCAGCGGTGGAGGGTTCGCCGTCGGGGGTGAGGATGTCGCAGAACATGCGCGAGGTCTGTTCCGTCTCGCCGCGCCATGGCAGGATCTGGAAGGTGGCGGGATCGGGCTGCAGCAGCATGTCTGATTCAAAGACGCGCGCCAGGCCCTCGATGGAGGATCCGTCGAAGCCAAGGCCTTCCTCAAAAGCCCCTTCGACCTCTGCCGGCGCCAATGCCACGGACTTCAGCGATCCCACGACGTCGGTGAACCACAGGCGCACGAAACGTACGTCGCGCTCTTCGATAGTGCGCAGGACAAATTCTTGCTGGCGGTCCATGATGGCCTCTTCTCCGGTCAAACGTCCATGCTCCGGGTCCACGCATGGGGAAAGCCGGCAGCAGTTCACCAACACTGTACTAAGCATTCGACGCCGATGCTTGAGCCTGCGCCGCACGTAACACAGCATTAACCTGGCGCATTGCCGGCGGCGGCCCGCGGCGCCGGTTTTCGCGACCACCGGCGGCCTACCGATGCCCCTGGCTATGACGGTTATCACCTTTACCGCCCGCCCCCGCGGTAGCTAGGACGGCAGGTACCGCACTACGCTCGTCCCATGGCCTCCAACAGCTCCGAATCACGCGCGTCCGCTGAAGTACCCGCCCCCTACGGCAGCGGCCCCGCGCAGCCGGCTCCCGCAGCTGAGCGAAAGCCGGCCAAGGTGCGAATCCACCACCTGCAGCAGGCCAAGCGGGACGGAACCCGGTTCGCGATGCTGACCGCCTACGAGCAGTACACGGCGGAAATCTTCGACGCGGCCGGGATCGAGGTCCTGCTGGTGGGTGACTCCGCCTCCAACAATGTCTTTGGAAACGAGACCTCCCTGCCCGTCACCGTTGACGAGCTCCTCCCGCTGTGCCGGGCGGTGGCGCGTACCGCCCAGCGCGCCCTGGTGGTAGCGGACCTGCCTTTCGGCAGCTACGAGGTTTCAGCGGAGCAGGCGGTGGCCACCGGCGTGCGCTTTTTGAAAGAAGGCCTGGCACATGCGGTCAAGATCGAAGGCGGCGCCTACTACGCCCCCACCGTACGGGCCATGGTCCAGGCCGGTGTTCCGGTCATGGCCCACATCGGCTTCACCCCGCAAAGCGAACATGCCCTGGGCGGCTACCGTGTGCAGGGCCGCGGCGACGATGCACAGCGCCTGATTGACGACGCTGTCGCTTTGGCCGGCGCCGGCGCGTTCTGTGTGCTCATGGAAATGGTCCCGGCCGAAACGGCCGCCGCCGTGGACGCCGCCGTCGACGTTCCCACTGTGGGCATCGGCGCGGGCAAGGAAACCACCGGGCAGGTGCTCGTCTGGCAGGACATGGCCGGACTGCGCGGCGGCCGGATGGCGAAGTTCGTCAAGCAGTACGCGGACCTTCGCAGCACGCTGCTGGATGCGGCCACACAGTACGGCAACGACGTCCGGACCGGGCAGTTTCCGGGCCCCGAGCACTCCTTCTAGTCCGGCACCTGCTTCCGGGCGGGCACCTGCCCGTCAGTCGTCGTCGCCCTTTTCCCAGGCCTCGTTCCGCGCACGGACTTTTTCGATCGCGTGCTCGGCCTCTTCCCTCGTCTTGTAAGGCCCGATCAGCTGGCTCCAGTCGGAAAGCCTGTCCTCTTCGACCTCGTGGGTATTGACGTTGTACCAGTACTCAGGCATTGCTGCTCCTCGGTTCGGCCGGCGCGTCCGGAACGTGATCCGCGTAACGTTGATTCTTACGGCGGCGTACCCGGCTTTGCGGTTGTTAGGCGTTCTGTGGTGCCTTATATGATCAATCTATGCCTTCCCTTGCCTCGACTGCACCCATCGGCACCCTCACCCCCGGTACCGTCAGCCCGCAGCGTCCTGTCCCGGCGTCCATTCCCCGGCCGGAGTATGTGGGCAAACCCGCCCCCGCCAAATTCACCGGCTCGGAGGTGAAGTCTGCGGAGACCATCGAGAAGATCCGCGTCGCGGGCAAGATCGCGGCGCAAGCCATCGTCGAGGTGGGAAAGCACATTCAGCCGGGCGTCACCACGGACCAGCTGGACAAGGTGGGCCATGAGTTCCTGCTCGACCACAAAGCCTATCCCTCCACGCTTGGCTACCGGGGGTTCCCCAAGTCCCTGTGCTCCTCGCTGAACGAGGTCATCTGCCACGGTATCCCGGACAGCACGGTGGTCCAGGACGGCGACATCATCAACATCGACATCACCGCCTTCATTAATGGCGTCCACGGCGACACCAACTACACCTTCCTGGTGGGCGACGTTGATGAAGATTCCCGGCTGCTGGTGGAACGGACACAGGAATCCCTGAACCGGGCCATCAAGGCCGTTGCCCCGGGCCGCGAAATCAACGTCATCGGCCGCGCCATCCAGTCCTACGCGAAGCGCTTCGGCTACGGCGTGGTCCGGGACTTCACCGGGCACGGCGTGGGCGAGGCTTTCCACACCGGGCTGATCATCCCGCACTACGACGCTGCCCCGGCCTACAACACCGTCATCGAAGCCGGCATGGTCTTCACCATTGAACCGATGCTCACGCTGGGCACCGTGGAATGGGACATGTGGGCCGACGACTGGACCGTTGTGACCAAAGACCACAAGCGCACCGCCCAGTTCGAGCACACCCTCCTCGTCACCGAAAACGGCGCCGAAATCCTTACCCTGCCCTAACGCGCCGCACTGCGGCCGCACAGGCCTGCGAGGGCCGCAAGCCACCCGGCACCCTATTTCCTGCCCGCCCCCTGCCACGAACGGAAACCCATTGGCCAAGAAAGACGAGAAGTCGCACAAGAACGCCCCGCTGATCGGCATCGACATCGGAGGCACGGGAATCAAGGGCGGCATCGTCGACCTGAAAAAGGGCAAGCTGATGGGTGACCGGTTCCGTGTACCCACGCCGCAGCCGGCCACGCCCGAAGCCGTGGCCGAGGCCGTGGCACTGGTAGTGGCCGAGCTGTCCGCGCGTCCCGAGGCCCCCGAGGCCGGCTCGCCGGTCGGTGTGACCTTCCCCGGCATCATCCAGCACGGCGTGGTCCACTCCGCTGCGAATGTGGACAAGAGCTGGCTCGACACCGACATTGATGCCCTCCTCACCGCCCGGCTGGGCCGTCCGGTTGAGGTCATCAACGACGCCGATGCCGCCGGACTCGCGGAAGCCCGCTACGGCGCGGGCGAGGGCGTCAAGGGAACCGTCCTGGTCATCACGCTCGGCACCGGAATCGGCTCGGCCTTCATCTTCGACGGGAAGCTCGTTCCGAACGCCGAGCTGGGCCACCTGGAGGTGGACGGTTTCGATGCAGAGACCAAGGCATCCGCAGTGGCACGTGAACGGGACGGGCTCTCCTGGGACGAATACAGCGTGCTGCTGCAGCGCTACTTCTCCCATGTTGAGTTCCTGTTCTCCCCCGAACTGTTCATTGTTGGCGGAGGCATCTCCAAGCGTGCCGACGAATACCTGCCCAACCTCAAGCTCCGCACCCCGATTGTCCCGGCCGTGCTCCGGAATGAAGCCGGGATTGTGGGCGCCGCAGTCGAGATAGCGCTGCAGCACAAGCTCACCAAGTGAGCTGCACCGCAAGGCCGGCCCTGCCCGGTTAGCCCAGAACACCCCTTCCGATCCGGGAGGGGTGTTCTGCGTTTTGGTCTCAGGTTTTGTGGGACCCGCCGGGCCGCCGCGCTGGACGGCCATGGCTGGTCGTGCGGCGTCGTCAGGGGTGAGGTACCGGCGGCAGCTGCAGCTTCCCCTCCGCAGCTGCCGCCGGAAGTCTTATAGGGAAGTCTTTTCCGGCTTCCGCGGCGTGGCGGGGCGTTCCGTGGCATCTGCCTGCGCCTCATGGCGGAGCTGGGCGATGGCCGCCTCGAAGTCCTCAAGGGATTCGAAGGCCTGGTAGACGCTCGCGAAGCGAAGGTAAGCCACCTCGTCCAGCTTCTGCAGCGGCCCAAGAATGACCAGGCCCACCTCATGGGCGTCTATTTCCGCGGCGCCGGAGGCACGGATTTGCTCTTCGACTTCCTGCGCCAGCATGGCGAGGTCGTCTTCACTCACAGGCCGTCCCTGGCAGGCCTTGCGGACGCCGTTGATGACCTTGCTGCGGCTGAAGGGTTCGCCCACCCCGGACCGCTTGATGACCGACAGGCTGGTGGTCTCCACGGTGGTGAACCTGCGCCCGCACTCCGGGCACTGGCGGCGCCGGCGGATGGCCGAGCCGTCGTCAGCCATCCGGCTGTCCACGACGCGCGAGTCGGGATTGCGGCAGAACGGACAGTACATGGCGTCCCTCTCTCGCAGGGTCCCTTCGGGGACTGTGGGTTCGGCATTCGGCAGGTGAAGACTATGGTGGCACAGGTTGGCGGCATCACGGCCGCAGCCTCCAGTTTACGGCGGCGGGCACGCGAATAACAAGCGTGTCATTACTACATGTAGTGGGCGGGCCAACTACATGTAGTGCCGGAGCCCTCTTGGGGCTTAGCCGGCGGCGCCCGGGAAGCGCGCCGTCACCGCGTCACCGTGGGCGGGCAGGTCCTCTGCGCGCGACAGGTTCACGATGTGGCTGCTGACTTCGGCAAGGGCGTCCCGGCTGTAGTTCACCACCTGGATGGCGCGCAGGAACGTGGTGACGTTCAGGCCGGAAGAGAAGGCCGCGGTTCCGCTGGTGGGGAGCACGTGGTTTGAGCCGGCGCAGTAGTCGCCGAGGCTGACGGGGCTGTAGTCCCCCACGAAGATTGCCCCGGCGTTCCTGATCCGCGCCGCTACGGATGAAGCATCCTTAGTCATGATCTCCAGGTGCTCGGCAGCATAGGCATCGCAGGCCGCGATGCCCTGTGCCAGGCCATCCACCAGCACTACTCCGGATTGCGGGCCGGACAGGGCCTCACGGACCCGGTCTGAGTGCCTGGTGGCTGCGGCCTGGAGGTCCAGCTCCGCGCGCACGGCAGCGGCGAGTTCCTCCGAATCCGTGATCAGGACCGAGGCCGCCTGGGGGTCGTGTTCTGCCTGGCTGATCAGGTCGGCGGCAACCAGGGCAGGCTGGGCAGTGGAGTCGGCAAGGATCGCGATCTCGGTGGTTCCCGCCTCGGAATCGATGCCCACCACGCCTTTCACGAGGCGCTTGGCAGTGGCGACGAAAATGTTGCCTGGCCCCGTCACCACGTCCACGGGTTCCATGGCCGGGCCGGCTTCCGTAGCCTCTACGCCGTAGGCGAAGGCCGCGATCGCCTGTGCGCCGCCGATGGCGTACACCTCAGTGATCCCCAGCAGTGCGGCTGCGGCGAGGATGGTGGGGTGCGGCAGCCCGCCGAACTCCTTCTGCGGCGGCGACGCCAAGGCGATGGATTCCACGCCCGCGGCCAGCGCCGGCACCACGTTCATGATGACCGACGACGGATAGACGGCCAGGCCGCCGGGCACGTAGAGGCCCACCCGCGCTACCGGAACCCAGTTCTGGCTGACCAGGGCCCCGTCGCCCAGTTCCACGTCGACGTTGCGGGGACGCTGGCCGTCAGCGAAGATGCGGGCACGACGGATGGATTCCTCCAGGGCCTCCCGGACGGCGGGCTCCAGGGAGTCCAGCGCCGAGGCAAGGGCCTCAGTGGGCACCCGGGGGTGTGACTGCTCCACACCGTCGAACCGGAGCGCCAACTCGGCCAAAGCCTCAAACCCGCGCGCGCGGACGGCGCCGATGATGTCGAGGACCTTCTCTTCGGCGTTGGCCACCGTCTGTCCCTGCGCACGCGGCACTGCCGCGCGGAGCCCGGCGAGCGTCAGGTTTCGGCCCCGGACGTCCACCGTCCGGAAGTTCACGGCAGTGGCAGGGGTGGCGGGGAACTCCGATGAAATGGTCACCGGACTATTTTACGGGGCGCCGCGGCCGCTGGTGCCAGCCGCGTCCTCCAGCGGGTTGACGGCGCCGGGCTTCCGGCCAAGCTGTTCCAGGAGTTCCAGGACAAATACGGAGATGGCAGTGGCTGCCGGCCACAGGAGCAGCACCGGCAGTGCGCGCAGTGAAAACGCCAGGCTTGCATTTACGGAGGTGTCCACCGGGGCGCCCCACAGCCTTCCGGCCAACATACCCGTCTGCCAGGCCACGAGGCTGCCAATGAGCGCCCCGGCCAGGCCCAGCACCAGGGACGCTTCGGGACGTGGACGGCGGCGGTCGGCCAGGAACACCGCAAGGAGGCAGCCGGCAAGGACCATCAGGCCGGCGAGCGTGAGGTCCCGCGGCAGCCAGACGGAGGGGTTGGAGCCGGTACCCAGCGCAGGGTCCCGGGTGATCAGGTTGAGGCCTCCCGGTGCCAGCACCCACCAGAGGATTCCCGCGGGAACACCGGCAACCGCGGGAACGGCGAAGAGGGCCCACTGCAGGGGCGGCCGGTCCCGGCGGGGTATAAGTGTCATGCCACAAACCTTAACAAATGTTCCTGCCACCAGACCGCGGACCAGCTTCGGGATGTTGCCCTCCCGCCTGTGTCGGAATGTTGCTCCTCCGGGAAAGGCGGACAATAGGGTTGGGGAACAAGCAATGCCCATCCAGCCTTCAGGAGTTCCGGGTGACCGACAACAGCGCGCCGTTCGAGCGGACGTTCAGGGAAATGTTCCGGCGCCACGCCGCCGGGGTGGCCATCATCACGGTCAACTACCAGGACGAGCCCTATGGCTTCACGGCAACGTCAGTGGCTTCGCTCTCCGCCCAGCCGCCACGCTTCACGTTCAACATGGCCCGCAGTTCGCGTTCCTGGCCGGCCGTTGCCAACACGACGTATATCGGAGTCCACATGCTGGGGCTCGAAAACCAGCAGCTGGCCGCCCGGTTCTCAGCCGCCGGGAACCGTTTTGAGGGCGACCACTGGGCCATCGGACCGCACGGGGTCCCCGTGCTGAAGGACGTTGCGGGCTGGCTGATCGGCGAAGTGCAGATGCGCCTGTCCTTCGAAAACAACGCCGTGGTGGTGGTCCAGGTGGTCGACGGCCAAGTGGGCGGCGAAGGCACGCCCCTGCTTTACCACGCCGGGGGTTACGGCCAGCCTGTCCCCCTCGACTACGAAATCTAGCCCCGGCAAACGCACCTCCCGCGGAAGGGCGCACGACGACGAAAGCTGGCTTCCGCCGTCGTGCTTCCTTGCGGGAAAAGCGCCTAGGTGTACTCAGTCAGTAGGTTGTTTGCACCTGCTGGTGGGTGGTTTGCCTCCGAGGCTGCTGTGGGGCCGGTGGTTGTT
>NZ_JZTW01000024.1 GCF_000962805.1 Pseudarthrobacter chlorophenolicus
CCTGGCGCATCAGGGTGGACAGGTCCCGGGTGACATCACCAAGAAGATCCCCCAGGGAGGCGTTGTCCGCTTTCTGGTGCGCCACATTCGGCGACTCAGGAATCTGACTGCTCATCACGGGCGTCCTTCCGTCGACCGGAAGCCGCCCTCCGCGGTCCGGTAGGAGCCGTCCTCGTCACGGAACGGGGCATCCTCATACCGCAGCGGAGAGTCCTCGGCGGTGCCGCCCGGCAGGGTTGACGTTGAGGACGGTGTGCCCCCGGAAACTGTGGGTTCCGCGAACAGGTCATCGGTGCCGGCTGCGTAGACGGTCTCCTGGTGGAGCGGCTGGACCGGTGCGGAATGCGCCGCCCGCTGCGTGGCCGCGGGGGCGTGCGGCTGGCCCGCACCCGCCGTACCGGGAGCCTGTTCAGGAGCACCCGCGGTGAGGCTGCGGGTCAGGCGGCCGGCCAGCAGGCCAGCGCCGGCGGCGAGCAGCAGGAACGTCCCTGGCTTGTTGCGTGCGAACCGCTGGACCTCACCGATCAGGTCGCCAGGCTCGCGGTTCTCCAACCAGGAAGCGACCGAGTCGCCGCGTTCGGCTGCCTGCCGGATCAGGTCGCTCGCCACACCCTGCTGCTCGGGCGCGCTGGCCATACTGTGCAGTTGGCCGGAAATATTGCGGATGCCCTCGGCAGCCTTCTGCTGCTGCGCGCCTGCCTCGCTGGTGAGGCCGGTTTTTGCCTGGTCCATCAGGTCCCTGGCGTTGGTTTTTGCTTCCGCAGCGACATTGCCGGCTTCTTCCTTCGCCGTCTGCGCCACGTCCTGGGCTGCAGCAGTGGCATGTCCTGCCACATCCGAGGCCTCCGCCTTTGCTGTGTCGGTCTTCGATCCCCCGGCGGGGCCGGACGTGGACGCGGTGGTGAAGTCATCCTCGATGGTGGCGGCGCCGTAGGGATCTGTGACGGCCGGGTTGGGATTCTGGGGCCATTGGTTCTCTGTCATCGGGCTCTCTTTCCTCAAGTCAGCTGGCGATTCAGAACCAGCAGTGCTGGCTGTTTAGTAAGCAAGGTTACTAATTAGATAGTAAGCACACTTTCCTTTCGGTCGGCAAGGGGGTTGGTGCGGACTTTCTCAAGAGGGTCCGCTGTGGGCGCTGAAGGGGCGTCAATCCTGGCTTTCCGGGGAGGAGCGGGGACTTTACTTGCGGCAATGATGCTAAGCATGCTTATGGTAGGTAGGTAGCGATGAAGGGCGACCCCCGCTTTGCCACCTACAGGAAGGCCACGGCCCGATGACCAGCAATCTTGATCCGGATGCCCGGAACAGCTATCGACTGATCACCCTCGCGGCGCGCCTGGTCCAACGGCGGCAGGATGAAGCACTGGCTCCGCTGGGCCTGACCCGGGCGGCAGTCATTGCCCTGGAAGGACTATCAGGTGGACCCTTGAACCAGGAGCGGCTGGCGGACGCGATCCGCGTGCAAAGCCAGACTCTCGGCAGGGTCCTCACCCGGCTGGAGGCCGCGGGGCAGATCACCAGGACGCGGCAGGCCTCGGACCGCCGGCAGTTAAAAGTGGAACTGACCGAAGCCGGCACCCTGGCGCTGGAAGCAGCGCGGCAGGCGGAAGTCGATGCCTACCCCAATGACCCCGATATCGGCTGGAGTGTGCTGCGTGAAGAACTGGCCAAGTTCATCCGGGCGGCACCGGCCAGCAGGAATTCGGACGTGGTTCCCTTTGCCCCGCCCCAGCACAGGGCCGGCCACGAGCGGACCCCGCACGGGACGCAGCCTTCCGAGCGGTCCTCACGGGACAGGACGGTCCACGACCGGAAGGGCCACGGGCCTCCCGCTACGGGCGGACTGCACGGACTCGACCAGTCGCAATAGGCGCAATACCAAGCCGCCCGAGGCTCGCGGTAGAACGGTGCTGCCGTAGGCCGCTAGGCTGCGCAGGCGTCCTGAAGTGCCTGGACCGACTCGGCCGGCACCTGGTCTCCGGCCTCCGCGATCTCGCCCAACGGCGTCGTGATGTCCGTGGGAACTCCCGCCGTGCGTGCAGCAGAAACCAGCCCGGCCAGCACCTGCTTGTCCTGAACACTCACCAGGCCGTCCTGGACCACGGCGCAGATCTGCTTGTTGACCTCGTCCGCGGCTGCTGTGGCAACCTTGGATGCCGCATCGTTGGCGGCATCCGTGGCGGCGTCCTCCACGGCGCCGCAGCCAGCGAGCAGGAGCAGGAGCGGGGCGGCGGACAGGGCTGCGAAGCGGCGTTTCATGGTTCCAGCGTAGCGGGCGCAGCCGTCACGGCCTGCTGCGCCCCGGGGCTTCAGCGTCCGCTGGCAGCGGGAACGCCGAGGATGCCGTCCAGCAGTGCGTTCCGGAACTTGCCCTCAGGATCATGGGCCGAGGCGAGCGACCGGAAGCCGGCGAAGCGCGGGTAGAGCTGCTCCCAGTCGAACCGCGACGGCGTGAAGAGCTTGCCCCAGTGGGGCCTGGCGCCGAAGGGACGCAGCAGGTCCTCGAGTTCCGGGAGGAGGGCTTCCACATCCGCCTGGAGCGGCTTCCACGTGAAGTGCAGGGCCACACTTTGCTGCCGGTAGAACGGGCTGAGCCAGAACTCATCGGCTGCTCCGGTCCGGATTTCCGAGATGAACAGCAGCGGGGCCATCCGCTCCGCCAGGGTGCGCACGGCTTCGATGGCGGCGGGTGCGTGTTCCAGCGGCAGGATGTACTCGCTCTGCAGCTCTTCGCCGTTGCTGGGAGTGAACTCGTGGCGGAAATGCGGCAGCCTGTCCAGCCAGGGGCCGGCTTCGTCCAGCTGTTGTGTGCAGTTTTCGGCGGACATGTCCGGCAGCGGATGCCGCGGACGGGTGGCGGCGGTGGCACCGAAAAGTTCGGCCAGCGGAGGTTCGGCGTCGAGGGCCTTGAGCCAGACCTGGCTGACGGAATCTCCCGTATAGGTGGTGAAGAGGCTCACGCTGTAGGCGGCGGACACCAGGGCGTCAAAGTTCGCCAACGCGGCATCCCAGGGCAGGTTTTCGAGGACCCGCTGCCGCATCCGGAAGCTGGGCCGGGTGGAGAGCTCGAGGGCGGTGACCACGCCCATGGCGCCAAGGCCCACCACGCTGGCCAGGAAGTCGTCCCCGTCGGCACGGGACAGGGTGAGAACTTCCCCGGACGGTCGGACCAGCTCGATGGACTGCACCTCGCCGGCCAGGGATTGGTTGTTGACCCCGGAACCGTGCGTCCCGGTCTGGATGGCGCCAGCCACCGAGATGTGGGGAAGGGATGCCAGGTTGTGAATGGCAAGGCCTGACTGTTCAAGTGCCCGGCACAGTTCGCCGTAACTGACGCCCGCGCTGACCCGGACGGTCTGGCGTTCGCTGTCCGGCTCGATGCTGTGCGGCAGGCCGTCCAGCAGGATATGCAGTCCCTCGGTATCACCCACCCGGTTGAAGGAGTGCCGTGATCCCAGCGCCTTGACCCGGGGTGCTGCTTCAACGAGGGCGGCCAGCTGGTCCACCGACCCTGGCCGGTGCACGGCGGATGATGCGTATTCGAGGTTTCCTGCCCAGTTCTTCATTGACGCGGCTCTCCGGTTCGGGTTCTTGGCTTCATCAACTGTCAGCGCTAACAAATCGAGGTGTCAAGGTGCTTCCACAGGCTGGCGCATCCATTTCCAACGTTGTATTTTTGCCGAATGACTATCGCCGCCACGCCGCCCATGGGCTGGAACAGCTGGGACTGCTACGGTACGTCCGTCACCGAGGCTGAAGTGCTGGCCAACGCCGACTTCATGGCCCGGCACCTCCTGCCGCACGGCTGGGACACCGTGGTGGTGGACATCCAGTGGTACGAACCGGCGGCCCGGGCCGGCGGTTACAACGACGGCGCCAGGCTGGAACTGGATCCGTACGGGCGGCAACTTCCGGCCCTCAACAGGTTTCCCTCGGCGGCCGGCGGGCTGGGGTTCAAGCCGCTGGCAGACCGGATTCATGCCCTGGGGTTGAAGTTCGGCCTGCACATCATGCGCGGCATTCCCCGCCAGGCGGTCACTGAGCGGCTGCGGGTGGAAGGAACGTCCGCCACAGCAGACCTGGTCGCGGACACCGCCTCCGCCTGCAGCTGGAACGCGGACAACTACGGTCTTGACCACAGCCAGCCCGGCGCCCAGGCCTACTACGACTCCCAGCTTCGGCTCTTCGCCTCATGGGGCGTGGACTTCATCAAGGCGGACGACATGTTGGGACCCTACTTCGACGCGGAGATCGCCGCCTACCGCAGGGCCATCGACAGGTCCGGGCGGGAGATGGTTCTTAGCCTGTCGCCGGGCCGGGCGCTGTCCCTGGCCAGGCTGGAGCACCTGCGCGGCAACGCCAACATGTGGCGGGTGTCCGACGATCTTTGGGATGTGTGGGAAGACGTGGAGGCACAGTTCGCCCGCCTGGCCCGTTGGGCGCCCCACCAGCGGCCCGGCGGCTGGGCGGACGCGGACATGCTGCCGGTGGGGCGGATGGCGCAGCGGGCCGAACGCGGCGGAGAACGGCTCAGCCGCCTCACCGCCGATGAGCAGCGCAGCATGCTCTCGCTCTGGTGCATCGCCCGGTCTCCGCTCATGCTCGGCTGTGACCTTCCGGCCTCACCCCCGGAGACCCTTGACCTGCTGACCAACCCGCATCTGCTGGCAGCCCACCGGGCCGGTTCGAACAGCCGCGAGCTGCTCCGGGACGGGGACCTGGTGGTCTGGGCAGCGGAAAGCACGACGTCGGAGGACCGGTATGCTGCATGCTTCAACACCGGGACGGCCGGCTTGGCCCGTTCCCTGCCGCTCGCGGACCTGGGCCTCCCGCAACCCTCCGGCTGGCAGGTGCGGGAGGCCTGGAGCGGCTCCAGGGCCGGAATCACGGCAGTTGACCGGGTGCCGGCACTCAAGGTGGATCTTCCTGCCCACGGGGTTGGTTTCTACACGTTCTCCCGGGCCTGACTGCCCGTCCTGACTGCAGGCCCGCCGCGCGTTCCGCCGTGCGCTTCAGTCCGTCCAGTGCCCGGGCCGCGCCAGCACCGTCGGAAGCCGCGTGCCCTGTTGCCCCGGGCCGAGGTGACCTGCGCCTGGGTGAGGAAGAGGGCGCCGGCAAGGTCGGCGTCGTCGAGCCTCGCATCGCGCAGGTCGGCACCGAGCAGGTCAATGGCGGTGAGGTCCGCCCCGCGGAGGTCGGCGCCAATCAGTAGCGCGTTGCGAAGGTCCGCTCCGCACAGTCGCAACCCGCGCAGCCGGGCACCGGCAAGGTCCGCGCCGGGGCGCAGGCGGGTGGCCGGGCCGCCGTCGTCCGCAAAGTAGCCTTCCCTGACCTCCTCGCTCACCGTCCGCAGGAGCTGCGCCGTGCTGTGGTGCAGAGCCTCCACGTCGAGTTCCAGGACTGCCTGCGCGCCGCTTGGTGCTGCCTCCTCAAGGGTCACTCGAAGGTGCTGTACGTCGGCGGCGGTGTCCGGGCTGTAGGTCCGCCGGTGCGCCTCGGCCAGGTGCCAGAGCATCTCGTGGAGCTGCTTCACCACCCGGAAGGCGCCAAACATGGCCGGCTGCGACGCAGGCTCCTCCCGCCAGCTGATCCCGCCAAAGAGGCCCTGGCTGACCGACTGGCCTGCACCGAAGCAGTCAAAGACCGTGCAGCCCCGGAAGCCGCGGGGCCTGAGCCGGTTGTGGATGGTGCAGGAGAAGTCGGCGGCAAGGTTGGGGCATTCGGCAGCGGGTGGCTTGTCGATGGCGAAGTCTGCCGAGCGGGTAAAGCCGAAGGCAGTGCAGCAGAGCGCGAAGCAGTTGGAGCAGTCAGGCCGGAGGGCGTCCGGCGTGAGGAGGGGTGTGCCGTGTGGCTGGATGTTCATGGGGTCTCCCGAAGATGTTTCCGATAAGGGTGCCGGGTGGAGGGGAACCCACAACGGGGTTCCCCTCCATGGCATGCGGAATTACCGCTCCGTTCATAGCCGGAGGCCGGAGCGACGGGTGAAGACTGCGGAAGCTGTGGATCACAGGCAGGAAATGAAGATCACTGCGTCCAGAATAGCTGCTGCATCCAGGTCCGGGGCAGGGCTATTCAATGTCTCCTGCGACCGTGGTGCGCGGTGGTGGCATGCGCCGGTTTCCCGTGGCCTCGAAGGCCGCAGCGATACGCAGCAGTTCCGTGTCGCTGTAGGCCCGGCCGGCGATGGTCAGTCCCACGGGCATGCCGATGTCCGCGGCCAGTCCCATGGGGACCGTGACGGTGGGAATGCCGAGGTGCCGCGGGACCAGGTTGCCGTTGGCCACCCACACCCCGTTGCGCCAGGCAAGGTCCGCGGAGTCTTTGTCTGTGTCCGCGTCGGCGGGACCCACGTCAGCGGCTGCCGGAAACACCACCGCGTCAAGGCCCAGCCGGTCCATCCACAGCTCCAGGTCCACCCTGCGGGTCTCTTCAAGGCCCTCAAGCCCGGCGCGCAGGTGGGGAATGCCGGTAAGTTCCGGTACACCGTGCTCGCGGATCCACGCCGGATAGTCGCTGATGTCATCATCGAAACCGTCGTACCGGTCGGGAAGGGAACCGTCCGGCGCCGGGAAGATGTCCGCGCCCTTCACGTCGGCGAGCCGGTTCAGCCGGGTGTCGCCGTTGGCGTCCAGGAAGTCGTTCCAGGCCCAGGCCGAAAGGTCGACGATCTCGTGGCGGAGGTATTCGGCAGGCACCAGGCCGCGGGTGGCGATGGTGGGCGCGCCTTGGCGGTCGCCTTCGTAGTTGGAGACTACGGGGAAGTCCACCTCCACCACTTCAGCCCCCGCCGCCTCGAGATCGCGCCGGGCAGCGTTCCACAGGTCGATGATGGAACTGCGGGTATAGATGCGCCGGCCGGTGGGGCCGCCGATTCCCGGGCTGGGGGCGGTGCCGGCTTCGTGGTCCGCGTTGATGTACATCTTGGGGATGCCGAACCGTCTACCGGTGAGAACGCCTGCCGCGGCTGGGCCGTCCGGAACGGCCAGGTCCACGTACGACGGCGGCCGGACAGCAGATGCCTTGGGCAGTGGGATCCACGGCTGGACGCGCCAGAAGTCGCCCCGGGTTTCGTCGTCGTCCGTTACCACTACGTCCAGGACTTCCAGGAGGTCCGCCATGGTGCGCGCATGGGGGACCACCACGTCCATGGTGGGTACCAAGGGCCAGTTGCCACGGACCGAAATCACGCCGCGGGATGGAGTGTAGGCGCAGAGCGCATTGTTGGATGCCGGGGCACGGCCGGAGGACCAGGTCTCTTCAGCCAGCCCGAACGCCGCGAAGCTTGCTGCAGTGGCCGTGCCGGAACCGTTGGAGGATCCCGAGGCGAATGCCGCGGTGAGGTAGTCCGCGTTGTAAGGGCTCTCGGCGCGCCCGTATACGCCGCGCTGCATACCTCCGTTGGCCATGGGCGGCATGTTGGTCAGGCCGATGAGCACGGCACCGCCAGCGCGGAGCCGCTCGATGGTAAACGCGTCCCGCTGCGCCACCAGGTCCTTGAACGCGGGCGAGCCGGCGGCCACGGTCAGGCCGCGGGCCTGATAGCTGTCCTTGGCGGTGTAGGGGATACCGTCCAGCGGCCCGAGCAGGGAACCGTCAGCCCGCCGCCGGTCCGATGCCCGGGCCTCTTCCAGAGCGTCCGGATTCATGACCACCAGGGCGTTCAGGCATATGCCGTTTGAGTCATACTTCTCGATTCGCGCCAGGTAGGCACGGACCAGCTCCTCACTGGTGGTTTCGCCCCTCTCCAGGGCGGCGCGCAGCGTGCTGATGCCGGCTTCCACCACATTGAAGGGGCTCATGATGCGGCGCTTTTCCGGGGTGCCGGCTGCTGCTGGGTGATGCAGTGGATGCCTCCACCGAAGGCGAAAATGTCCCGGGCGTCCACCAGTTCCACCGTCCGTCCCGGGTAGGCGCGTTCGAGGATGCCCTGGGCAATGGCATCGTTGGGATCGTCGAAGGCGCACAGCACCACCACGTTGTTGGCGACGTAGTGGTTGATGTAGGACCAGTCCACGAAGCCCTCGTCATCCGTGAGAACCGTGGGCGCCGGGACGTCGATGATTCGCAACGGCCGGCCCTGGGCGTCCAGCTGGCCCTGGAGGACCGCCCTCAGCTGTAGGTAGACGGCGTGATCGGGGTGGTCCGGGTTGTCCTGCCGGTGCAGCAGGATGGATCCCGGCCCGGCGAAAGCGGCCACGATGTCCACATGGCCGCGGGTGCCGAACTCGTCGTAATCGCGGGTGAGTCCGCGCGGTAGCCAGATGGCCTTGGTGGTGCCCAGGGCCGCGTGGATTTCGGCTTCCACGGATTCCCTGGTGGCGCCGGGGTTCCGTCCCGGATCCAGCTGGACTGTTTCCGTCAGGAGCACTGTCCCCTCGCCGTCCACGTGGAACCCGCCGCCTTCGTTGACCAGCGAACTGGCGCGGACCGGGGCGCCGGTCTGTGCCGCCACTGCAGTGGCCACGTGCTGGTCGTTCTCCCACGCCGCCCAATCCTGGGCACCCCAGCCGTTGAAGATCCAGTCCACGGCTGCCAGTGATCCGTCCGTCCCGTGCACAAAGGTAGGGCCGCTGTCCCGGATCCAGGCGTCGTCAAGGGCAACCTCCATCACGGCGATGCCGTTACCCAGCCATTCGCGGGCGGCGGTGGCGTCCCGGGGGTCGGCCACCACGGTGACGGGTTCGTACCGGGAGATGGTCTGTGCCACCGTGGTCCACGCCGTGCGGGCGCGGTCCAAAGTGGCGCTTCCCAGTGGACCAAAGGTTTCGTTGGCGGGCGGGAACGCCATCCAGGTCTGCTGGTGGGCGCCCCACTCAGCCGGCATGACACCGGAAGCGGCTGCCCGGACAGCCGGGGTTGCTTGAGCGGGGGCGGCGCTGACTCCGTCAAGAGAAGCATAAATGAATGTCATTCATTTAGTATGGGGAGTGCAGCCCGGCCGCGCAAGGGTCCCGCCCAAAATGACGGCCGCCGGGGAAGGCGCGCGGTCCGGCACCTCGGTGCCGACGGAAGCCCGGCGCCTCAGCTTTCCTGGGTGCCTACGGCGGCCACGATGGCTTTGTCCAGTTCGTCAGGCTTGGTGAACTGTGGCCAGTGGCCGGTGGGCAGGTCCACGTACTCGACGTCCTTCATCCGGCCCAGCTCAGCAACGAAGGGGTGCCCTCCCGCGATCCACTCGTGCAGCATCGCAGAGGGAAACTCACAGGCAATCACGGTTGCCGGCACGTCGTAGCGGCGCTCGTCGTGGAGGTGCTGCTGGTCGAAGGCCACTCCCTTAGGCTGGGGGATTGCCCGGGCGCGGAACTGTTCCCGCATTGCGTCGTCGAGGTCCACCAGGTCGGCGTCTTCGAAGCCCTCCCAGGGAGGCAGTGGAACGTCATCGCCGTCCGCCTCAAGTTCGTCATTGATCACCCCGCCTTCGCCAAGGGGGCCGCTGTCCACATAGATGGCCCGCGCCACGCGCTCCGGCCGGGCATCGATGACGCCGTGGATGATGGCGCCACCGCCGGAGTGACCCACCAGCGCCACCTTTCCGTCGAGGCCATCCACTGCTGCCACCACGGCGTCGATGTGGTTGCGCAGGCCGATCCCTGCCCGGTTGGCGTCTTTCGACTCCAGCCCGGGCAGGGTGAGGGGAACGGGGTGGTGCCCGGCAGCTTCAATCGCCGGGATCACCCCGTCCCAAGAGGAAGCGTCCAGCCAGAATCCGGGAACGAGGATGATGTCCATGACCGCACCCTACCGCGGTGGACCGACACTGCGGCAGGGTCCCGTGCACTCCTGCCCGGTTGCCGGCAAGCGCCGGTCGAACCAACGGCGGCCTGGCCTGGTGCTGCAAGGCAGGACAAGGCCCCAGCTGATACCGGCGGAAAGCAACCGGGCAGGAACGAACACCCAGGCGGGTTAGCGGCTCCCTTTGCGCCGCTTACCCCCGGCCTTTTCCTGCCTCTCCGCCACCTCACGCTCCGCCCACCGCTGCGACTTGCCCACGGACACCACCTTCTGGTGCCACTCGCGGTAGTACGCCCGCTGGGCGGCGACGTCCGAGCGGCGGGCCAGCGCCGCAATTTCGCGCTGCATCTTCAGGTAGGAGTGCCAGCGTCGCTCCGTCAGCAAGCCGTCCTCGATGGCTTCCCGCACTGCACATCCCGGCTCGTTCCCGTGACCGCAGTCCGCGAACCTGCACCGGGCGGCCAGTTCCTCCACATCGCCGAACATCTCGCCCATGCCGTCCTCGGCGTCAAACAGGCCGAAGCCGCGGACGCCGGGGGTGTCCATGAGCACGGTGCCGTTGGCCAGCGGCACCAGTTCCCGGGAGGTGGTGGTGTGCTTGCCCTTGAAGTCCCCGGACCGGACCTCGCCGGTATGCTGCACCTCGCGTCCGACCAGGGCGTTGATGAGCGTGGACTTACCGGCGCCGGAGGGGCCCAGCAGTACGATGGTGCCGCCGGCCGGGATGTGCGCCATCAGTTCGTCGATCCCGTCACCGTTTTCGGCCGAGGTGGTGACCACCTCTACGCCCGCCGCCTGCAGGATAACCTTCCCGACGACGTCGTCCGCCACCTGCGCGAGGTCAGCCTTGGTGATGATCACCAGGGGAGTGGCGCCGGAGTCCCACGCCGCCACGAGGGTGCGCTCGAGCCGGTTGTGGGTGAGGGGCCGGTCCACAGGGACCACCACCCCTACGGTGTCCATGTTCGCCGCCAGGACCTGCTCGGCTGACGAATCCTCGAACGCCCGTTTACGGCTGAGTTCGGACCGGCGCGGAAGGACGGCCAGGATCTGCTGGTCACCGGCCCGGTTGGGCCCGATCCAGACCCAGTCGCCGGTGACGGCAGCCTCACCGCTGAGCGGATAGGGGAGGTGGAGCAGCCCGTCGGCCACTGCCACGAGCAGCAGGTTGCGGTCCACACGGACCACCCGCCCGCGTCCGGTGGCCTCCGGACGGGGATGGTCCTCGAAATATCGGGCGACGGCGGCCGTGTAGCCAAAACCGAATGGACCGTCACTGCTTTGCTGGTTGGTGATGGTGCTGTCCAGGGCGTTGCCTGAAGAAGTGTTCACGGTATTTCCTCGGGAGAATGTCCCGGTGCACCGGCGCCCGTCAGGCGCTGGCGGTGCAAGCGGGGAAAAGGGTTGGGTTGATGGATGCGGGGCGCCCAGGGCGCGCGACAAAAGCAGTCATCAAAACCACCTCCATTCCCTCGAAGGGTTCCTCCACGTCCTGCCGGGAACGGCAGGGCGGAACCGGGACCCACTCTAGCGGCGTCCGCCGTCGGAGGCTAGGGCCCGGCACAAAAAAGGTGCGGCCCCCAAAGGAGGCCGCACCCCATGGCGGTAAAGGAAGGTCAGGCGCTGGTGGCGTCCTGCACCTCGCCCACCAGCTCTTCGATGATGTCCTCAAGGAAGAGCATGCCGGTGGTGGCGCCCTCGGCGTCGAACACCCGGGCCACGTGGGCTCCAGTGCGGCGCATGGCTGCGAGGGCGTCCTCAAGCTCAGAACCCGCGAAGGCCGAGGCGAGACGGCGGATCCGTTTACCAGGCACCGGCCTGCCGAACTTCTCCGGCGAGGTCAGGTCCATGACGTCCTTGAGGTGGAGGTAACCTGCAGGGTCACCGCTATTGTCCGTGAGGATGTACCGCGAGTACCCGTGCCGGGCCACTGCCTGCTGGATGTCGGCCGGGGTGGCCGTCTCCGGCAGCAGCACGATGTCCGCCAGCGGAACCTGCACGTCAGCCACCGTCTTGGCGGTGAACTCGAACGCATTGGTCAGGGCGCCGGTGGTGTCCTTCAGCATGCCGTCGCGGGTGGACTGCTCCACGATGTTGGCCACCTCATCCAGGGTGTAGGCACTGGTGGCCTCATCCTTGGGTTCCACCTTGAACAGGCGCAGGATGCCGTTGGCGATGCCGTTCAGCGTCCAGATCACGGGCTTGAAGATACGCGCCACAACCACCAGCGGCGGGGCCAGGATCAGCGCAGCGCGGGTGGGAACCGAGAACGAAATGTTTTTGGGCACCATCTCGCCCAGCACCACGTGCAGGAAGGTCACCAGCAGCAGCGCAACGATGAACGCGATGATGCTGATGGCCTCGTAGGACAGGGATGTCAGGCCCAGCGGAATTTCGAGGAGGTGGTGGATGGCCGGTTCGGAGACGTTCAGGATGATCAGCGAACAGACGGTGATGCCCAGCTGGCTGGTGGCCAGCATGAGCGTTGCGTGCTCCATGGCCCATAGCGTGGTTTTGGCGGCCTTGCTTCCTGCTTCCGCCTTGGGTTCGATCTGAGAACGGCGGGCCGAGATCACTGCGAACTCGGCGCCCACGAAGAAGCCGTTGACCACCAACAGCACGGCTAGCCAGATGATGCCGGGAAGATATTCACTCATGGGTCAGCTCCCGGGTGATGTTGTCCACGATCCTGTCGTGCGGGCTTTGCGGCGTCTCGCCGGATTCGGCGGGCGTGAAGCGGAGCCGCTCCACGCGGGTCTCCAGCGCTCGCTCCACACGGAGCGTGCCGCCGTCGACCTCCACCTCATCTCCGAGCTCGGGCAGCCGGTCCAGCTGGTCCGTCACGAAGCCGGCAACGGTGTCGTACTCACCGTCCGGCACACGGATGCCGGTGCGGTCCAGGAGTTCGTCCGGCCGCAGCGCGGCGTCGAAGGTGATGGAGCGGCCGGTGCGGACCACCCCCACGCGGGCGCGGTCGTGCTCGTCCTCCAGTTCACCCACAATCTCTTCCACCAGGTCCTCCAGGGTGACGATCCCGGCGGTGCCGCCGTGCTCGTCGGAGACGATGGCCACCTGCAGCCCCTGCTTGCGGAGCAGGTTCAGGAGGGTGTCAACGCCCATTGATTCGGGAACGCGGAGCGGTTCGATCATCAGTTCTTCGGCGGTGGTGCCGGCCCGGTCGGAGAGGGCGACGGCGAACGCCTGCTTGACGTGCAGGACGCCCACTACGTCATCCCGGTCCCGGCCGATGACCGGGAAGCGGGAGTAGCCGGTGGACTTGGCCAGGCTGACGATCTCCTCGGCCGTGTCCGCGGTACCCACAGCCGTCATCCGGACACGCGGCGTCATGACATCCACCGCACTGTGCTCGGTAAAGCGGAGCGTGCGGTGCAGCAGGGTGGCATGATCCAGGTCAAGAACGCCTTCGACGGCGGAGCGGCGCACCAGGGAGCTCAGCTCCTCGGCGCTCCGGGCGCCGGACAGTTCTTCCTTGGGTTCGATGCCGAAGCCGCGGATGATCTTGTTGGCGGTGTTGTTGAACAGCAGGATCACGGGCTTGAAGACCGTGGTGAAGAGCGCCTGGAACGGCACCACCACCTTGGCGGTTGCCAGGGGCAGGGCCAACGCGAAGTTCTTCGGTACCAGTTCACCGATCACCATCGAAAAGATAGTGGCCAGGAAGATGCCGGCCACGGAGCCGATGGCGGGTACCAAGGCTTCCGGCAGTCCCGCCGAGGTCAGCGGGCCGTTCAGCATCCGGCTGATGGCGGGCTCGAACGTGTAGCCGGTGAGGAGCGTGGTGAGGGTGATGCCCAGCTGTGCACCCGAAAGGTGGGTGGACGTGATCTTGAGGGCTTTGATGGTGGGGCCCAGGCGTTTCTCGCCGCGGGCCTGGCGGGCTTCGAGGTCATGCCGGTCCAGGTTCACCAGCGCGAACTCGGAGGCGACGAAGAAGCCGGTGCCGACGGTCAGGACCAGGCCGATGCCCAGCATGATCCATTCATACATTGGGGCGCCCCTCTCCTGTGGTGGCCGGTGATCCGGTCAGTTGGCAGAGGGGCCAGGGCATATGTGAAGGAGGGTCGTCCATAGTGCTCTTAACTGTACGGGACGGCCGGAAGTTCCCGCAGCGTCAGCTGCGCATTTCCAGCGCCCGCTTCTGGCGGCCCGAGATGGACGAAACGTAACCGCAGTTGGTGCAGGTGATGCGGAATTTGCGGGACGTGGTGAACACCGGGATGAAGAACAGGGTGAACTTCGTAGCCCGCTCAACCAGTGAGTGGTGTACGTGGGCGCGGCAGTGCTGGCACGTACCGGGCCTGCCGGGCAGGGCTTTGTCGACCGTTTTAAAGCCAAAGAGAAGGAGCATGGCGGGCCTTTCTGGTGGCTTGTACCGGTGATCCGGCAGCGTCTTCCACACTAGGCGGTCTGGACACGTTCGTCATGGCGTCGCGGATGGGTGCGGGCCCCTCAGGGCGGTGCGATACTTGGGGGCAGTTAGGGTTTCGGCGTTTGGGGGACTTTCGAAGACATGGTTCTGGATACGACGACCCTTCGGATCGCATTCGGCCTGATGGCCCTGGTGCTGGTGGTGCTGTTCTATTTCTCGGCGTACCGGGTAACGCGCTCCCCGTACAGCGGCTGGTGGTGCGTGGCACTGATCTTCTTCCTGGGCGGTTCGGGGTGCTTCCTGCTGGACGGAACGCCGCACCAGGTCTGGGCCAACCCCGTGGGCAACGTGCTGCTGGTGATCGGCGGCGTGGCGGTCTGGGCAGGCGCCCGGTCGCTGCGTACAGTCCGGCCGCCCGTGTGGGCCTTCGCCGGTCTTCCCCTGGCCACCCTGGTGGCGTCCGTCCTCGACAATCCCGCCACCAACACCTGGTCCGGGGGGACCGTTTTCCTGGCTGCCATGAGCATCGGCATCGGATTGGCATCACGCGAACTGTGGCGCCTCGAGCCGGGGTACTCGAGGGTCCGGATCCCCATGGCGGTCTCCGCCGGCGGCCTGGCCGTCTACTACTTCTTCCGCTGGCTGGCCTTCGTCCTGGAGGGCCAGGACGGGCGCATCTTCGCCACCGTGTTCGGGTCTGCCGTTACCACCCTGGTGACCATGGTGCTCCTCGTGGTGGTGTCCTTCAGCATGGCGGCCCTGAGCAGCGAGCAGCAGACGCGGGCCCTGCGCGTGGTGGCCTCGCGCGATGACCTCACCGGGCTCCTTAACCGGAAAGCCTTCCTGGACCTGGCCGCCGAACAGTTGGCGGACCGGGCCATCACCGGTGCTTCCGGGGCCCTCATCCTGGCAGACCTGGACCACTTCAAATCCGTCAACGACACCTACGGCCACGCGGCAGGAGACGTGGCGCTGCGCCGGTTCGCTGACGCCTGCACGGCCACGGTGCGGACCACCGACCTGGTGGGCCGATACGGCGGCGAGGAATTCGTCCTCCTGATGCCCGGGGCCAGCCCCGAGCGGGCGGAGCTGGTGGCCTCCGAGATCAGCCGCCGCCTCGCCGCGGACGCCCGCCTGGACGGGGTGGAGATGCCCACGGCAAGTTACGGGATTTCCACGTACGACGCCGGGACTTCCCAGGTGGACGATCTCATCGCGGCAGCGGACGCGGCTTTGTACACGGCCAAGTCCCTGGGCCGGAACCGGAGCGCCCGCAGCGACGGGCGCGTTTAGGCGCGAGGCAGGCTGTTGTCCGGAACGCCTTCCGGCCCGGCGGGTGTCAGCGGGACCGGCGCGGGCCTGGCCGCGGTGCTCCGCACCTCCATGGCGGTGCCGGTGCGTGCCGCCTCCAGCAGGGATTCCATGACATCGAGGACGTGGAACGCGAGCTCGCCCCCGGCCCGCGGCTCGGTGCCGGGCGGCGTCGCCGCCAGGTCCGCAATCCCGAATCCGCGGCCCGCGCCCTCATAGCCGGCCATAACCGGAAGCACCTCCCAGTCCGCTGCGCCGAGCGTGAAAAGCTCCACGTCGCCGTCGAACCTGTTGGGATCCGGAACCACCAGCGAGCCGCGCTCACCGTGGACCTCAAGGTTGGGACTCTTCGTGCGGACGGCGTCGAAGCTCATCACCAGCGTGGAGATGGCGCCGCCGGCATGCGTCAGTGTCCCGGTGACGTGCGAGTCCACGTGGACGGGAACGGTTTCGCCGGCGCGGGGGCCCGAGCCGATGGAGCGCTGGTCCCTGGTGTGGCTGGCGGTGACGTAGTACGGGCCCATGTCCAGCAGCGGGCCGCCGCCGGGCTGGTAGTAGAAGTCCGGGTTGGGGTGCCAGCGCTCGTGTCCCGGGGTAGCCATGACGGCGGTAGCGGCGATCGGGGTGCCGATCAGGCCGTCGTCGATGGCCTTCCGGGCGGTCTGGATTCCGGTGCCCAGGACCGTGTCCGGAGCGCATCCCACGGCGACGCCGGCCGCCTTCGCAGCGTCCAGGACCTCCCGGGCCTCCTTGGTGCTCGCCGCCAGCGGCTTTTCGCCGTACACGGCCTTCCCGGCGGCAATGGCTTGGAGCGCGATGTCTGCGTGCGCGGCGGGGATGGTGAGGTTCAAAACGAGGCCGACGGCGGGATCAGCCAGTAAGTCGTCCACAGTCAGGGCACGCACGCCGTCCCAGGAGTCCGCGACGGCCTCCGCGCGGGACAGGTCCAAGTCCGCGACGGCCGTGAGCCTGATGTTCGGCAGGCGGCGGAAGCTCGCCAGGTACTGGGCACTGATGGCACCGCAGCCGATGATTCCGACGGTGATGGCGGTGTCTGTGATCAGCGGCTGGCCCACAGCAGCCCCCTCTCGATGATGGTGCGAACGTTGGTGTCCTGCAGGATTTCCACACGGTGTCCGGGCGTACAGACGAAGATCTTTCCCGCTCCCCACTGGCGGGTCCAGATAGCCGGTGAGGTGACCTCGCGGTGCCACGGATCCCAGGGCCGTACCTTCTGCGTGGTGGTGGCAAGGACATCAATGTAGTCATCGGCCAGCACCCAGTACTGCTCGGTGACCAGCTCAAAGTCGGGAATGCCGCGGGTGATGGGGTGGTCCGCCGCGGCGGGAAGCATGTTCACTGTGTAAGGGACGTAGTTGTCCGCCTGTTCCCCGCGGCGCTCGTCCGGATGTTTGCCGGGGTGGCAGGCGAACTGCCCGCCGATCAGGTGCAGGTAGTCAGAGGTGTTGCGGTACGAATCAGCGATCCCGCCGTGCCATCCGGCCAGGCCGGTTCCGTTCTCCACGGCGGTCCGCAGGCCCGCGAACTCGTCCTTTTCGATGGTGCTCATGGTCATGCACTGGACGATGAGGTCTACGCCGGTCAGGTAGTCCGCATCGGCATAGATCTTGGGGGACTCTTCGATCCGGACGTCGTACCCGTGGTCCTTGAGGAACGGGATGAACAGGTCAGTTGCTTCGACGGGCTGGTGCCCGTCCCAGCCGCCTCGGACCACCAGGGCGTTTTTCGTGGCTGTCATAGAGATATTCCTTCATGTGCATAGGAGCTGGAGGCTGGGTCTGGTTGGCGGATCTCTTGCCAGCGGGAGGCGTTGCAAGCGCTGGCTTCGACCGCTGCGAGGACGCGCTGCACCTGCACGGCGTCATCGAAGGACGGTTCAGGCTGGCGGCCGGCCGCGAGGGCCGTCACCAGGTCCACTACCTGGTGGGTGAAGCCGTGCTCGTAGCCGAGTCCGTGGCCGGTTGGCCACCAGTTGCCCACATAGGGGTGCTCGGGTTCGGTGACGATGATCCTGCGGAAGCCGGCGTCGGGCCCTTCGGCGGCGTCATAGAAGGACAGGACGTTGTTGTCCTCGAAGTCGAAGGCGAGCGAGCCCTCGCTGCCGTTGATCTCCAGCCGCATCGCGTTGCGTCGCCCCAGCGCATAGCGCGTGGCCTCGAAAACCCCCACCGGGCCCCCGTCGAACCTTGCCGTGAAGATCGCCGCGTCGTCCACCGTGACCGCGCCCCGGGGCGAGCCGGCGTCGAGGTTTCCATGGCCGCCGAGGCCCACGAGGTCGCCGGCGAGGGGCCGTTCCCGGACGAACGTCTCCATCAAGGCCGACACTCCGGAGATCTGCTGGCCCGTGATCCACTGGGCGGCGTCGATGATGTGGGCGCCGATGTCGCCCAGGGCGCCGGAGCCGGACCGGGATTTATCCAGGCGCCAGGTCATGGGGGCATTTTCGTCGCTGAGCCAGTCCTGGAGGTATTGGGCGCGTACATGGCGGATGGTTCCCAGCCTGCCGCCGTCCACCATCCGTTTGGCCAATGCCAGGGCCGGGGTGCGGCGGTAGCTGTAGCCGCACATGGCGTAGACGCCGCGCGTGGCAGCGGTCCGTGCCGCGGCGGCCATGCGTTCGGCCTCCTCCACCGTGTTGGCCAGGGGCTTTTCGCACAGGACGTGCTTGCCGGCTTCCAAGGCGGCAATGGCAATCTCGGCGTGCGTATCACCGGGAGTGCAGATGTCGATGAGGTCGATGTCATCCCGCTCAATGAGCCTGCGCCAGGCCGTTTCGGTGGAACCCCAGCCCAGCCTGGCAGCGGCTGCTGCCGCGGCGTCGGCGTTCCTGCCGGCCAGGGCGGTCAGCTCCGGAACCAGCGGAAGGTCGAAGAACCGCGGGGCCGTCCGCCAGGCGTGGGAATGCGCGGCTCCCATGAAGGCGTAGCCCGCCATGCCAATGCGCAGCGGGGTGGAGTGTTCCATGCGTGTGCCTCTTTGCAGCCGATCGAAAGTTTTCGATATCATTTCGGGGACACTTTGACGCTATTTTGGCTTCTTTTTCCGCGTCAAGGCTTTCAGTCACCGAAAACTTTCGACGACGGGACGGTATTGGCGGATGGAGAATCGCAGCAGGCTGACCCTCTCGGCGGTGGCGCGGCAGGCCGGCGTCTCGGTTCCAACCGTGTCCAAGGTGATCAACGGCAGGCCGGATGTGGCCGCGGAAACCCGGAAGAGGGTCCTCGCCATCCTGGAAGAGTCCGGCTACAGGTCGCCGGTGCAGCACCGCCGCTCCCTGGCCGCAGTCCCTGTGGTGGAGGTGGTGGTGGACTCCCTGAACTCCGGCTACACGGCGGAGGTGCTGGCTGGGATCATGGATTCGGCCACGGCCGGTGGCGTGGAGGTGGTGCTGAGCAGTACGGGTTCGCACGGGGGAGCTCCCAATCCGGAGCAGCGCGCCCAGCGCATCGTGGATCAGGGGCGGTGCGGAATGATCGTGGTGACGTCGGCCTTCGGCGGTGCGCCGCTGGATGCCTTCCACCGCCGCGGCGTTCCCGTGGTGGTCATCGATCCGCTGAATCCACCGGCGGAACAGGTAGTGAGCGTCGGCTGTACCGACTGGGCAGGGGCCAAGGACGCCACGGCGCATCTCCTGTCGCTGGGGCACCGGCGAATAGCGTTCCTCGGCGGTCCCGAAGCGGTGGAGTGCAGCCAGGCCAGGCTGCACGGCTACCTTGCGGCGTTGCGCTCGCAGGGAATTGCAGCGGAGGACCGGTACGTCCTGGCCGGGGAGTTCAGGTCCGACGACGGCGCGCGGCGGCTCCGCGACCTGCTGCTGCTCGAGCCCCGGCCCACAGCGGTGGTTGCGGCCAGCGACACCATTGCCTTGGGTGTTGTTGCCGAAGCCCTTCGCCAACAGGTCCGGATTCCGCAGGAGCTCAGTGTGGTGGGGTTCGATGGCATCCGGCAGGCGGAGGAATCCGTTCCGGCGCTGACCACCGTGGCGCAGCCGCTGCGGGACATCGGCCGTGCGGCCCTCCGGATTATCCTGCGCCAAGTGCAGGGTGAAGTGCCGGACTCCCGGCGGGTTGAACTGGCCACGAAGCTGG
Organism: Pseudarthrobacter chlorophenolicus; assembly: GCF_000962805.1. Taxonomy (GTDB): domain Bacteria; phylum Actinomycetota; class Actinomycetes; order Actinomycetales; family Micrococcaceae; genus Arthrobacter; species Arthrobacter chlorophenolicus_A. Next base: position 19,543 of record NZ_JZTW01000024.1, read on the forward strand.
TGGTCCGGGAATCGACGGCGGCGCCTCGCCGGGACTAGGGCTGCTGCCCACACGCGCGCTGCCGCCTGACTCGGCGGCACGCGGATCCGCCGGCTAACATCGGGCCCACCCCGGATCAAGTCAACAGGGCCTTTGTGGTCCTCCGTGCGGGTCCCTAGCATGGCTGGGGACTGATCGGACTATGGTGGGGGAATTTTGCAGGTACGAAGCGCGGGGCCGGGTTGGGTTATTGCATGCTTGGCCCTGTTGGCATTGGCAGGGTGTACCCCGGAGCCGCAGCGGCCGGGGATGGCCATTCTTGACCGGGCAGCTTCGGCCGAAGATGAGGTCCCCGCGTTCGTGGACCTCAAGGGCAAAGACCCTTCGACTGTGAGGCTGGCTGCCGATCACGGAGGTTTCCGCTTCTACCTTGCCCGCCCGGACCAGGGGGCGGGCTTCTGCCTGCTCCAGGTTGCTGAGGCAGGAAAGGACCGGTGGGGTTCGGCGTGTACGACGGATGGCAAGCCGGTGCTGACCACCAATCTTCTGGGGTACGGCAGCGAGGCGGCCGTGGTGGCCGACGGCGGAGAGACCGGGGACCTGGTGGGCCAGGGTTATGCCTTGATCCAGGACAACATCCTGGTCCGGCGCTGACGCGCGCTAAACGCTGGCCCCGGTACCGACGGGCCGGAGGGGTCAGGAGCCGAGGTGCCCGCTGAGGCGGCGGTGGAATCCGGTGCTGCGTTCATCCAGGCCCTCGATCGTCACTGTCGCCCCGTGGTCGCGGTACTTCGTTTCGATGGAGTCGAGGGCGGCGACAGTGGAGGCGTCCCAAATCTGGGCACGGCTGAGGTTGATGGTTACCGACGCCGGATCTTCGGCGTAGGCAAAGTGTTCCACCAGGTCGTTGCTGCTGCCGAAGAAGAGTGGTCCCACCACGTCGTAGCGGACGCTGTCGCCGTCGTCCGCCAGCTTCCTGTCCACGCTGATGACGTGGGCCACCCGGCGCGCGAACAGCACCATGGCGAGGACCACGCCCACCAGGACGCCGTAGGCAAGGTTGCCGGTGAACACCACGACCGCCACCGTGACGCCCATGACGAGCGTCTCCGGCAGCGGCATCCGCTTCAGGGTGGACGGCTTGACGCTGTGCCAGTCGACTGTGGTGACGGCCACCACCATCATCACCGCGGCGAGGGCCACCATGGGAATCTGGCCCATGACCGAGCTAAGCCCCGTCACCAGCGCGAGCAGGAAGACTCCGGCGACAACCGTTGAGATGCGGGTGCGGGCCTGACCGGTCTTCACGTTGAGCACGGTCTGGCCGATCATCGCGCACCCGGCGATGCCGCCGTAGAAACCGGCAAGGATATTCGAGACGCCCAACGCCCAGGACTCGCGGCCCTTGTGCGACGGGGTGTCGGTAATGTCATCCACGAGTTTCGCGGTGAGGAGCGTTTCCATGAGCCCCACAAAGGCCACGCTCAGCGCAGTGGGCAGCATGAGCTGGAAGGTCTCAACGTTCACCGGGAAGAGGAACGGCGTAAACCCGGGCAGCTTGCCCGTCAGGGGCCCCTCATCGGAGACATTTGGGACGGCGAGGCCGGCAATAATCGCGATTGCGGTCACGACGACGATTGCCACCAATGGTGACGGGACCGCCTTGGTGAACCGCGGAAGGACAAAGATGATCGCAAACGTCAGGGCGAACAGGGCATAGGCGAGCCACGGAACGTTGAGGACGTGCGGCACCTGGGCCATGAAGATCAGCACACCCAGGGCATTGACGAACCCGATCATCACCGAGCGGGGAATGAACCGCATCAGGCGGGCCAGGCCGGCCAGGCCAAAGACCACCTGGATAACACCGGCCAGGAGCACTGTGGGCAGGACGTACTGCACGCCGTGCTCGTGCACCAGCGGGGCAATGACCAGGGCCACGGAACCGGCCGCGGCAGTGACTACTCCCGGCCGGCCGCCAAGGATGGACATCGCCAGGGCCAGCACGATGGAGGCGACAAGGCTGACCATCGGATCGACTCCCGCGACGATCGAGAAGGAGATGACCTCCGGGACCAGCGCGAGCGTTGTGACCATCCCGGCAAGGACCTCGCGGGACAGTTGCCGTGGAGAGCGCAGGGCGGTCAGTACGGTGATGGGTTGCCGGAAAGGGCGGGGGCGGCTAGCGACGGCCAAGGAGCGGCTCCAGGGACTCGGCTCTGTTGGGGAAGAGCGGTGGGGAACGTTTCTGCGCCACGCTGCGCACGGGTCCAGCCCGGTCATGGAAGACAATGGGTGGAGAAGGAAAGCACCGGCAACGTCCGGCTGCGTGTGCAACACTACCCTAACGTGAGGGTTGACCAGGGTTGGTGACGTAATGGTGAAGGAAATGACCGCCGAAGAAGTGGTGGCGACGATGCACATCGGCGAGCTCGCGGACCGGTCGCAGATGTCGTTGCGGACCATCCGGCATTACGACGAGGTGGGCCTGCTTAAACCGTCAGGCCGGACCGAGGGCGGCTTCCGCCTCTACACCGAACGCGACTTCACCCGCCTGCTGCTGATCCGCCGGATGAAGCCACTGGGATTCACCCTTGAGGCCATGGCCGGGCTCCTTCGGGTCATTGACGCGCTGGAAGCGTCCGAACCCGGCCAGGATGACACAGCCATCAGAGCCGAGCTGGACACCTTCATCGAGGAGGCCGCCCGGCGCCGCGCCAAGCTCGAGGAACAACTCGGCATGGCCGATGAGTTCCTGGCGCTCCTCCACGCCCAATAGGGCTTCGCAAAAACTGTGGGCAGCCTCCCTGCGGCAGACCGGAGCAGCAGCAAAGCCGGCTGATAAAATGGGCGGGTTGCAGGGCGGCCTTTTCTCGCTGGTCCAGCCAGCGCCGCAACCAGGTAGGGGACCAGACACAATCATGACGGCAGGCGGGTCACACCTCCGGACTTCGGAAAGCCGGCCGGGCACACCGGCAACGGCGTCCGCGCCGGCCAAAGGACGTGCCTATCTCGCCACCATCGAAGGCTTCATCGGCTCCCTCATGATGTTCGTGGGCTCCATCGGCACAGGGTGGATCGCCAACGGCTCACCCATGATCCGCCAGCCCGTGGTCATCGCCCTGCGCACCGAAGGCTGGGGCGTCACGGTGTCCACCTTCCTCCTCACGCTCGGCGCCATGCTCCTGATGCGCTCCTGGCTGCGCCTGGGCCAACGGCTCGCGGACTGGGGCAGCAAATCCCTGCGGTCCGTGGTGATTGCAGTGTCCGCGTGGTCGCTGCCGCTGATCTTCTGCGTCCCCGTGTTTTCCCGCGACGTCTACGCTTACACCGGCCAGGGACGGCTGGTCCAGGAAGGCCAGAACCCGTACGAGGTGGGAATCTCCACCCTCAACAACTGGTTCGCGCTTGGCGCCGATCCCGCGTGGGCGGAAAACCGGACACCTTACGGCCCGTACTTCCTCTGGCTCGCCCGCGGGGTGGTGGGGCTGACCGGGGCCCAGCCCGACGCGTCCGTCCTGCTCTTCCGCCTGCTGGCCGGCGTCGGCGTGCTGCTCTGCGTCATCTACGTGCCCAAGCTCGCCGAACTGCATGGCATCAACGGTGCCCGGGCGCTGTGGATCACGGTGGCCAACCCGCTGTTCCTGATCAGCTTCATCGCCAGCGCCCACAATGACGCCCTGATGGTGGGCCTGGCGGTCGCCGGCGTGTACTTCGCAGCCACCCGGCGCTATCTGGTCGGCATCCTGCTGGTCACCGCCTCGATCGGCATCAAGCCCATCACCGTGCTCCTGCTGCCGTTCATCGGGGTGATGTGGGCCGGACCGTCGGCGTCGTGGCTGCGGAAGTTCCTCATGTGGGGTGCCACGGCAGGCATCAGCCTGGCCGTCCTGCTGCTGAGCGGCATCCCGTACAACCTCGGCATGGGCTGGACGTGGGCCATCCTGGACACCACCCCCGGCTACACCGGCTACTCACCTTCAGGGTTCCTGGGGCAGCAGGTGGAGTTCCTCGCCAACGTCCTCGGACTGCCCGGCGGGACCTTCGCCACGTGGCTTCGGACCGGCATGAAGTGGACCGCAATCGGGCTGGTGCTGCTGCTCATGTTCCGCGGCGACTACTCGCGGGCGGTGCGCCGGATGGCGCTGGCATTCACAGCCGTAGTGATGCTTTCGCCCATCATCCAGCCTTGGTACATCCTGTGGTTCCTGCCGTTCCTGGCCGTCACCGGGATCCGCGACGACTGGCAGATCCGGTCCCTGTACGTGGGCGTCACGTTCTTCGTGGTGTTCGGTGCCCAGGACCAGCTCTCCGTCTGGGGCTTCGTGGAACTGCCCATCCCGCCGTCGTCGCTGGCGTTCGTCACCGCGCTGGCCTTTACGTTCTACCTTCTATTCCTCGACGTGCATACACGCAAGCTGCTCATCGAGGGGCGTCCGCTGGACCTGGCCCGCACGGGTTGGCAGTGGGTGGCGGAACGCCGGGCCGCGCGCCGCGCGAACGGGGACGCTGGCGCCAAGGCAAGTGCCGCCGTCGGGACCGCCGACGGCGCGCACACCCAGAATCCGGAGACGGCAGACCGGACGTCCGTGGACCAGGCCGAAAGGGGCTAAGCCCCGGCAGGCACCGGTGCGGAGTTCTTCCGGCCCAGCTCGGCCGTCCGCTTGACCGACCACCACAGCAGGACTACCAGCAAGACGTTGCGGGTGGTCAGGATGGCTGCCATGACCGGGTGGGCGTGGATCAGCGGGGTGTAGAACAGCGGGTAGATCACGAACGTTGTCATGGCGATGCCCATCAGCAGCGCCGCGGGGACCTTCCACCGGTCCCAGTCGTGCGCGAGGCCGGCGATGATCACCGGAGCCAGCCAGATGATGAACTGCGGCGAGCCCACCTTGTTGAACACGATGAAGGCGGTGACCATCATCAGGGACCCTTCGAGGAACAGTTCCTCGCGTTCGGCGCCCCGCTTCAATGCGCGGACCAGCAAGACGGCAGCCACCACGGCCGCGAGGATCAGCAGCGGCTGCATGAGGAACGCGGCGGTGCTGGCGCCCGGGCCGTAGACCTCGGTGGAGTTGATGGCCGTGTTGTCCGCCATTTTGGATCCGGCAATATTGAAGACGCTCAGCCACACCCACGGGGTGGAGAAAGTGGCTTCGAGCTGCATCCCGCGTTCGCCCTGGTTCAGGAGGAAGTCCATGATGTGCGGCAGGCCGCCGGAGAGCCACGTTCCCAAGGCCACGACGGCGGTGACGCCGGCGCCGGCCAGGACCACCTGGATGCGCTTGCGGCTGGCAATCACGATGGGAGCCAGGACGGCCGCTGGCCACACCTTGATCCACGTGGCGATGCTGAGCAGGACGCCGGCAACGACCGGGCGCTCCGCGGCATACAGCAGCGCGATGAGCACGATCGGGGCGGTGATGCCTTCCACCCGCGCGAAGCTGAGGTAGCCCATGAAGATGGTGAAGAACAGCCACCACCACGCCGGGGCGATGCCGCTGACCCTGCGCGGCCCGCGCGTCAGGTACAGGATCCCGACGGCGTTGAGGGCCGTGATGATCAGGAACCACATCAGCAGGTAGAGGCTGGGCCCCGCGATGTTCGCCAGGAAGATGGGCAGCTGGGCCAGTACGGGGTAGACCCAGGGACTGATCTTGCCGTCCAGGTCCTGTGGGTTGTAGCCGTCCGTGGCCCACTGGCGGTACTGCTCCGTGTCGCTGAAGGTGTCGCCGTTCAGGAAGAAGGACGCCATCCAGCCAAGGAAGTACAGGTGCACGACGGCGAATCCCCACCACACGCTGGACGGCCTGGCGAACCAGTCCACCACCTTCGCCGGGAGCAGCCTGGTGCGGACACTGACCAGGCGGTCAAAGAACGTCGTGGAAATGTCAGGACTCCTTCAGCGCAGGAGCGGATGCCGGGGTTTTCCTGCCCAGCAGGTACACCCGGCGGACGCTCCACAGGAACAGGACCACCAGCAGGACGTTGCGGATGGTCAGCACCAGCGCCATCCACGGGTTGTTGTGGCTGAGGGCGTCGTAAAAAAGCGGGTAGATGAAGTAGGTGGCCACCGCGATGGCAATCAGCATTACCGCGGGGACGCGCCATTCACGCCAGCTGTGCGCCAGGCCTACGGCGACGGCGGGGCCCAGCCACACCATGAACTGCGGGGAGCCCACCTTGTTGAAAACCACGAATGCTGCGGCGAGGGCGAGGGCGCCGGCCAGGAGCAGCTCGGTCCGGTCCACGCCGCCGGCCACCTTGTGCTGCTTGCCGTTGTGGAGCGCCCAGAAGGTCATGCCCGCCACCACGAGGGCTGCCAGGATCAGCAGCGGCTGCATCAGCACGGACATGGTGGCCGTTCCGGGACCGTCCACCTGCATGGAGTTGATGTCCGTGTTCATGTACATGCGGGAGCCGTCCACATTCAGGACGGACAGCCAGAGCCACGGGGTGGTGAAGGTGGCTTCGAGCTGCATGCCGCGGTCGCCCTGCTGGGTGAGGAAGTTCAGCAGCTTGGAAACGCTGCCCAGGGCGGCCGCCAGCGCGACGACTGCCGCTGACGTCGCCAGGCCGGCCAGGACCACCACCACCCGGTTCTTGACCACGGCGAAGAGGGCCAGCATGACGGCCGCCGGCCATACTTTCACCCAGGTGCCGATGGCCAGCAGGACGGAGGCGATGAACGGCCGGCCCACGCCATAGGCCAGGGCCACCAGGACCAGCGGAGCCGTGAGGCCGTCCACCCGGGCGAAGCCGAGCCAGCCCATCAGGAAGGTGAAGGCCAGCCACCACCAGCCCGCGGGGATGGCATCTGTGTTGCGGCCGCGTTCGGTCAGTTTGAGCAGGGCCCAGCCGTTGAGGAGGGTGGTCATGAGGACCCAGAGGAAGAAGAACGGCCCCGGCCCGGCGGCCCCGGCGATGGCCATGGGGATGAGCGCGAGGATCGGGTAGACCCAAGGGCTGGGGCCACCGGACAGATTGGCATCGTTGAACCCGGCCATGGCCCAGTCGCGGTAGATGAACGTATCGCTGAAGGCCTCACCCCGCAGCGACAGAAAGGCGGCGAAAATAAGGAAAACCAGGTGCACCACGATGAATCCGCCCAGCAATCCGCGAGGTGTGTTCAGCACCGCTCGGGCCTTGGAAGGGAGGATGACGTTGCGGATCCGGGTGAGATTGCCGAAGAAAGCGTCCGTGGAAATGGCGGGATCCTTGTCAGGTCGTGGCGCACGTAAGTTGTTGAGCGGATGGCTGGACGCTGCCGCAGGGCAGGCGCACAGCGGCGTCGTTCAAGAACATTGAAGGGCCTGGAACAGTATCCGCCCGGCTTCAACTCTAATTCACGGCCATTGTCCGCCGTAATTGTAATAACCTTGGAAAGCGTTATCCCTGGCCTGACCTGCGGTATTTTTCTAAAGTTGCTGGCGGCGGATGTGTCATGCACCATAGTGCCCAGGCACTGCAGCCTTGGGGAGCGCAGCTGTTCCACTCCTATCCGCACCATCCCTAAGGCACAACCAATGAACTTTCCCCTGACCTTCACCGTCTCCGACCGCCAGAGCATGGACAACCAACTGGACGCCGCCGTCTCCGTGGCCAGGAAGCATGCAATGGACAGCCGGCACGGCATCCTGGTAACCCGCCACGGAGTGAACAAGTTCACCGTGGCACTCAGCGACGCCGTCCCCTTCGGCATCACGCAGGAACTCCAGGCCTGGTAGGGGCTTTCCCTCATTCCTGAATCACACGAACAAGCCCCGGTCCTCTCGGTCCGGGGCTTGTTTTTGTATGGGGCCCCGTCACGCCGGGCACGCTTCTGGGTAATGCCCGACGGCGGGTGGCCGGATTGCCGGGGATTGTTCGGGTGGGGTGGGGTGAAAGGGTGCTGTGCGTGACGCGGTGCTGCTGGGTCGGTGCGTGAGCTTGTCGAAGCCTGGTCCCGACGGGCTCAACCGCAGAGGGCGTTTACTGGCTGGCGTAGGGGTCTGCGATGCCGATGTATTGGGTGGTGGTGTATTCGGCGATGCCTTCGGAACCGCCTTCACGGCCGAGTCCGGACTGTTTGACGCCGCCGAAGGGGGCTGCAGCGTTGGAGATGACGCCGGCGTTGAAGCCGACCATGCCGAATTCGATCTGCTCTGCCACGCGGAGGAGCCGGTTGAAGTCGCGGCTGTAGAGGTAGGAGGCGAGCCCGTACTCAGAGGCGTTGGCCAGCCGGATGGCGTCTTCTTCGCTGCTGAAGGTGGTGACGGGGGCGACGGGCCCGAAGATTTCCTCGCCAAGGATCGCGGCGTTGTTGGGGACGTTGGCAAGGACGGTTGGCTGGTAGAAGTACCCGGGTCCGTCCACGGGGGCGCCGCCGGTCACGGCCACGGCCCCGGCGTCGACGGCGGCACTGACCAGGGCGTGGACGTCATCGCGGGCGCCGCCGTCAATCAAAGGCCCGACCTTGGTGTCGGGGTGGGTGCCGCGTCCGGTGGTGAGGGCTGCCATGGCGGCTGCGAATTTGCGGGTGAATTCCTGGGCGACGGATTCGTGGACGAGGAACCGGTTGGCGGCGGTGCAGGCTTCGCCCATGTTCCGCATCTTCGCGGCCATCGCCCCTTCGACGGCGGCATCCAGGTCGGCGTCGTCGAACACGATGAAGGGGGCGTTCCCGCCGAGCTCCATCGAGGTGCGAAGCACGTTCTGCGCGGCGTCGGCTATGAGCCGCTTGCCCACGGGGGTGGAGCCGGTGAAGGAGACCTTCCGCAGGCGGGGGTCGGACAGGAGGGGCCCGGAGATGCCTGAGGCGGAGGAGGAGGCGACGACGTTGAGGACTCCGGCGGGCAGGCCGGCGTCGAGCATGGTCTGGGCGAAGTACTGGGCGGTGAGCGGGGTCAGCTTCGCAGGCTTCAACACCATGGTGCAGCCGGCGGCGACGGCGGGGGCTACTTTGCGGGTGGCCATGGCGAGCGGGAAGTTCCACGGCGTGATGAGCAGGCAGGGGCCCACGGGTTTGTGCTGGACGAGGATCTTGTTCTTGCCCTCGGGGGTGGTGAGGTAGCGGCCGTAGTCGCGGACGGTTTCTTCGGAGAACCAGCGGAGGAATTCGGCGCCGTAGGTCACTTCGCCGCGGGCTTCGGCCAGGGGCTTGCCCATTTCCAGGGTCATCAGGAGGGCGAAGTCCTCGGCGCGTTCGGTGACCAGGTCAAAGGCACGGCGCAGGATCTCGGACCGCACCCTCGGCGCGGTGCGCGCCCAGCCGGCCTGGGCGGCGTCGGCCGCATCCAAAGCGGCGGCCGCATCTGCGCTGGTGGCGGACGCGAGCGTGGCGAGGACCTCGCCTGTGGCGGGATCGTGCACGTCGAAAGTGCCGCCGTCGGATGCGTCCCGCCACTCACCGTTGATCAACAGGCCGGTGGGCACCGAGGCAAGCAGGGACGCCTCACGCTCCGGCGAGACGGCAGGGGACAGGGCGGTAGTAGTCATGGTGCTCCTTGAAAAGGTCGTGGACAGGTGGTTGAGCCTGTCGACAGCTTCGACAGGCTCAACCACCGGGGGGGTTATGGCTGGGGCGTGAGGATTTTGTTGAGGTCGCTTTGGGTGACCGAGCGGGTCCGGTCGAACCGGGGGTCGTTCCGGAGTTCCTTGACCAGGCCGACGCCAAGGAGGGCGACGATCACCGTGAACGGCAGGGCCGAGAGCATGGCCGCCTGTTGGAGGGCGCCCAGGCCGCCCACGATCAGCAGCACCACGGCACACAGGCCGGTCAGCAGTCCCCACGTGGTCAGCACCGGCTTGGTGGGTTCGAGTGTCCCGCGGGAGGACATCATGCTCAGCACGAAGGTGTTCGCATCGGCGCCGGAGACGAAGTACATCACCACCAGGATGATGGCCACGATGGACGTCAGGCCGGACAGCGGAAGTTCAGCGAGTGTGGCGAAGAAGGCCGAGTTGACGTCGTCGAGGGCAGCTGCGCCGATCTGGCCGCCGTTTTCCATGTCGAACTTGATGGCCGTGCCGCCGAAGATGGTGAACCAGACGAAGAAGACGACGCTGGGCACGATCATGACGCCGGCCACGAACTCGCGAATGGTGCGGCCCTTGGAGATCTTGGCCAGGAACACGCCCACGAAGGCGCCCCAGCTCAGCCACCAGGCCATCATGAAGTAGGTCCACCACTGCATCCACTGGACATCCTCCGGCGTGCCCGGGGTGAGCAGGCTGACGGCGAAGAAGCTGCTCAGGTATTCACCGAGTGAGCGGAAGAAGAGGTTGGAGATGAAGTTGGTGGGGCCGGTGAACAGCACATAGAGCCCCAGGCCGACGGACAGCACCATGGTTCCCTGGCTCAGGTACTTGACGCCGCGGTGGACGCCGGAGAGGGCTGAGAGGGTGAAGATGACGGTGATGACGGCGATGATGAGGATCTGCCCGAACAGGCTGGAGGGAATGCCGAAGACGCGGTTGACGCCCTCGCCGATCTGCGAAGCACCGAGACCCAGTGACGTGGTGGTCCCGAACAGGGTGGCGATGATGGCAAAGACGTCGATCATCTTGCCGAACCAGCCGTCCACCATCTTGCCGAAAATCGGGCGCAGCATCGGCGACACCAGCCCGGGGTTGTTGCGGCAGTGGGTGGAGTACGCGATGGCCAGGCCGAAGACCCCGAAGACGGCCCAGGCGTGCGGGCCCCAGTCGAAGTAGGAGAACTGCATGGCGCGGACTGCTGCTTCCATGGTTCCGGCCTGGGCCAGGCCGTGCGGCGGGGAAGCGAAGTGCGAGATTGGTTCCGCGACGCCGTAGCTGATGAGTCCGATGCCCATGACCGCCGAAAGGATCATCGCCAGCCAGGCCCAGGTGCTGAATTCCGGCTTGCTGTCCTGGGCGCCGAGGCGGATGCGGCCGAACCGGCTGATGGCGATGTAAATGAGCAGGCCGATGCAGCCGAGGGTCACCACCAGGTAGCTCCAGCCGACGCTCTGCGCCACCCAGTCCATTGCCGCGGTCATGACCGTACTGAGGCTGCTGGGGGAGAAGGAGGCCCAGGCCGTGAAGGCTCCGATGAGCCCCACCGAGGTCCAGAAAACGGACCCGGGCCTTCCCCGGAGCCGGTCTGCCTTGGCCAGCGCGCTTTCGATGTGCGGGCCCCCGCCGTTGGGGGAGTTAAGGATGGTAGGGCTTGCGCCCGTGCCTGAGCTTGAAGTGTCCATCAGGTCCTCGGCATTGTGTGTGTGGGTCATGGGGTACTCCAGATGCAACGCTGCATGGGGTTGAAGTTGATGGTTCCCGGACGGGGCTCCCGGGTGCCCGGTCCGCCGGCTGTGGGGCGGACCGGGACGCTGATGGCACCTGAGGGTCAGAGTTCCTCGAGCTGCGCACCGTCAAAGAAGTGGCCGGCCTTGTAGATCATGGGATCCACATCGGCCACCTCGGCGTGCCGGACCCGGCCGACGAAGATGGTGTGGGTTTTGGCCTGGAAGCGTTCCTTGATCTCCGCTTCGAGTGACGCGGCGGACCCGTCGATGAGCGGCACGCCGTTGGGGCCGGTATGCCATTCCAGGTCGGCGAACTTGTCCGGAGTTTTGGAGGCGAAGGTCTGGACGGTTCCCAGCTGGTTGTTGCTGAGGATGTTGATCCCGAAGTGGGATGACTGGAACAGGGCGGGGTAGGTGGAGGACGTCTTCTGGACGCAGACCAGGACCAGGGGCGGGTCCAGGGAAATTGAGGCATAGGAATTGGCTGCCAGTCCCCGGGGGTTGCCTTCTTCGTCAACGGTGGTCACCACGGTGACGCCGGTGATGAACTGCCGGTTGAACCCCTTCATGATGTCCAGCGGCAGGTTGCCGGACAGATTGTCGACGACGACCTCCGGGGTCTCGTCCTCGAAGGCGGAGCTGAGGGACGGGATGCCCACGTGGGCCAGGAGTTCGACGGCGTCCCAGGTCACCTGTTCGTGGGCGATACGCCCGTCACGGAGGGTGAGGGCGTTCGACCCTCGGGTCTCCACGACGCGTCCTGTGGGCGGGACGCCGCGGAGCGGTTGGGTAAAGGTTCCGGTGGACTTCCAGAAGATGGCCATGTCGTCGCCGTTGGCGATGACCTTCTCGATGCGGGTGGTCAGGTCCGGGAAGGCGGACCGGACATCGAGGATTTCCTGCTGCAGTTCCTTCAGTCCGGACACCTTCCCGGTGCCGGTGCTTTCGCGCTGGTAGTCAGGGGTGACGATGGCGTCGAATGCGGTGACGTCGCCCTCGTCCCACGCTGCTGTCCAGGCGGCCGATACAGAGTCGTTGATTGTCTGTTGCATGCCACAACGGTAGGACGGAGTGTGATCTGCGTCAATAGGGAACTCAAAATTTGCCTAGAAACAGGGAAATAGATCGAACCCTTGACGGGCTTCTTGTATGCAACGTAGGGTTGATGCATGCAAGAAGTCATCCAGTTGCGGAAAGCCGCACAGACGTCCGTCAGCCAGGTCAGCCTTCTGGACAAGCTGCGGAAGTTGGTCCTCAGCGGTGAGTACCCGCCCGGTGCTCCGCTGCCTGAACTGTTCCTGGCCGAGGAGTTCGACGTGAGCCGCACGCCGGTACGCGAAGCCCTGAAGCAGCTGGAAAACGAGGGCCTGGTGGAGATCCGGCCCAAGGTGGGAACCTTCGTCCGGATCCCCACGCGGCGCGAAATCGTCGAGCTCTTCCAGCTGAAGGAGAGCCTCGAGGGCCTGGCCGCCAGTCTCCTCGCCCGGCGCGGCCCGGTTCCGGAGATGGACATCCTCAAGCGCAACATCGAGGAGTCCGAGCGGGCGGAACGGAACGCGGACAGCGTTAAGTACGCGGAGCTTGTCCACGAGTTCCACTGGACCATTGTCCGGGGCTCAGACAACTCCAAGCTCGTGGAGCACTACGGGCGCCTCATGAACCAGCTTGCCTACCACCGGATCGTGCTCAAGACCGTTGAGCGTCCCGCCCGCATGCGTGCCTCCATCCGTGAGCACCAGTCGGTGATCGACGCACTCCTGGAAAAGGATCCCGTGGGCGCCGAACTCGCCATGCGCGGCCACGTCAATGCGTCCAGCCTCGCCGCCGCCCGCGGCACGGACGCCGGCGCGCCAACAGATGCTTAGTGACCCGAGAGGAACCCCATGACCGCCATTAGCTCCCCAAAGAAGGGTTGAACTGTGCCTGAAACCGCTTTGTCCCCCGTCGCTGAGGGAACCAGCCCTGCATCAACACTTGAAGAACTCGCCAGGGAACTCGGGGTCCGCAAGGTCACCGTGCTCACCGAGGAGATCCTGCGGGACGGCTCCGGCGCCCTGGCCACCAGCGTGACCAGGGCGGCTGCCGCCGCCGTCGTCCGCAACCCGTGGGCCGGATCCGCCGTCTCCACCGATCTTGCGCCCGAAACTGAACGCCTCGCTCCCGTGCTCGCCAAAATCCTCACGGACCGGCTCACGGAAGCCCTGGGAGGCGCCGGCGAGATCGAGGCCTTCGGCAAGTCCGCCGTCGTAGGCCTCAAAGGCGAGGTGGAACACGCCGCAGCGCTGATCCACACCCCGTTCTTCGGCAACCTGGTCCGCGAATTCCTCGAAGGCACCTCAATCCTGTCTTTCTCGGACGACCGTGCCGAGCCCGGTAACACCATCGCCGTGCCCATGTGGCACAAGGAAGCCGCTTCCACCCGCAGCCACTACCAAACCCTGACGCTGAGCCTGAGCGATGCGCCCCACCCCAACGAAATAGTCGTGGTGGCCGCGGCTTCCACCGGCTCGCGTCCGCATCCCCGCATCGGTGACCGCACCACCGACCGCCCCGTTACCGCCGAAATCCTGGAGGGAATCCTGTAATGAACATCCGTAAGATCGTCACCCTGTCCGAAGAAATCCTCACCGAGGGCGGCCGTCCCGTGACTCCCGGCGCCCGGGTGGCCATCGCCGTCGCCGTCGTGGAAAACCCGTGGGCCGGGCATGGATTCGTCGAGGACCTCACCGCCGGCATCGATGCCACCGCCTCGGACCTCGGCGCCCTCCTCACCCCCAAGGTCATCGAAGCCCTCGGCGCGCCCGTGGAGGCCTATGGGAAGGCGGCCATCGTCGGTATCGAAGGCGAGGTGGAACACGGCTCGGCACTGATCCACACCCTCAAGTTCGGCGATCACTACCGCAAGGCCGCGTCCGCCACCACGCTGCTGCCCGCCGTCGAGAAGCGTGCCCCCGCCGGCACCGTCTTCGACATCCCGATGAAGCACATCACTGACGCCACCATCCGTTCGCACCACCAGAGCGTGGAGGTCAGGGTTGCCGACGCGCCCCATCCCGGCGAAATCCTCATCGCGCTCGCCGCTTCCGCCCAGGGCCGGCCGCAGGAGCGCCTGGCACCGCTGTCCACGGAGCAGTGAGCCACGTGCCCGGGACGCCCGTTGCCCTCCTGCATGGCGTGGGCCTCGACGCCGGCATGTGGGAGCCGGTCCGGGACGCCCTCAAGCGTGACTCCGTGGCCCTTGACCTGCCCGGTCACGGGCGGCAGCCGGCGCTCACGGCACCCACCTCGCTGGCGGAACTGGCCGGGGATGTGCTGGACCGGCTTCCCGAAAGAAGCCACCTCGTGGGGTTCTCGCTCGGAGCCCTGATTGCGCAGTACATCGCCAGGTTCCACCCCGACCGGGTCGCGACCCTGACCTGCGTGAACTCGGTGTGCCGGCGCACGGAAGAGGAATCCGCAGCGGTCCTCACCAGGCTCGCCGCGGCGGAATCGGACTTCCCGGCAACCGTTGAGGCCAGCATCGACCGCTGGTACACCGGGACATCCGTTCCCGAAAGCGTCGTGGAAGCGACGCGACGCACCCTGGCGGGGAACGACGTCGGCTCCTTCGTCCACGCCTACCGCGTCTTCGCCACCGGGGACGCGGTCATCGGACCGGAGCTCGGCAAGATCACCATTCCTACCCTCGCCGTCACCGGTGAACTGGACCCCGGATCCACACCGGACATGACGCACCGCCTCGCCGCAGCAATCCCCGGCGCCAGGAGCCTCGTGGTACCCGGCGCACGGCACATGCTGCCGGTTCAGGACGCTGACGTCCTGGCCGGGGCAGTCAACGACTTCATCCAAGAATCCGAAGGAGAACGGGCATGACACTCCGACTCGACCACTTCATCGGGGGTACCTGGTCAGCTCCCGCCGCCGGTGAATACTTCCCCAGCACCAACCCTGCAACCCTCGAAACGCTGTACGAGGCAGCCCGGGGAACCGAAGAGGACGTCCGCCGCGCCGTGGCAGCGGCCAAGGAGGCCTTCGGGTCCCCGCTCTGGCGCGACCTCACGGCCACCAAGCGCGGACACCTGCTCCGCCGACTCGGGGACCTCATTGGCGAACACGCGGACGAGCTCGCCGAGCTGGAAACCCTGGACAACGGCAAGCTGCTGCGCGAGATGCGTGGACAGCTCGCCTCCCTGCCCGAGTACCTGTACTACTACGCCGGGCTCGCGGACAAGGTCCAGGGAAGCCAGATCCCCACCAACTCCATCACCATGCTGAACTACACCCAGCGCGAACCGCTCGGCGTGGTCGGCGCCATCACCCCATGGAACTCGCCGCTGACGCTGACCACGTCCAAGCTTGCTCCGGCGCTCGCGGCCGGCAACACCGTGGTGATCAAGCCCAGCGAGTACACGTCCCGGACCATCCTCCGCGTGGCCGAACTCGCCTCCGAGGCAGGGTTCCCGGACGGAGTGGTGAACGTGGTCACGGGGTTCGGCCAGGAAGCCGGCGCCGCGCTGGTCAGCCACCGCGACCTCGCCAAGATCTCCTTCACCGGTTCCACCCAGACCGGTGCCCGCATTGCCGCGGAGACGGCGTCGCGCTTCATCGGCTCCACCCTGGAGCTCGGCGGCAAGAGCCCCAACATCGTGTTCGAGGACGCGGACGTGTCCAACGCCGCGATGGGCGTCATCGCCGGGATCTTCGCCGCCGCCGGCCAGACCTGCATCGCCGGCAGCCGCGTCTTCGCCCACCGCAGCGTCTACGACGAACTCGTGGAGCGCGTCGCCGAGCGTGCGGCGTCGATCATCATCGGCGATCCGCGCCTGGCCACCACCGAACTCGGCCCGCTGGCCTTTGGTGCCCAGCTGGACAAAGTGAGCTCCTACGTGGACATCGGCGTCAGTGAAGGTGCCACGGTGCGGACCGGCGGCAAACGCCCGGATATCGAGCTCCCCGGCTACTTCTTCGCACCCACCGTGCTCACCGGCGTCGACAATTCCATGCGCGTGGTGCGCGAGGAAATCTTCGGCCCTGTCGCGGCGATCATGCCGTTCGACTCTGAGGACGAAGTGGTGGGCCTGGCCAATGACACCGAATACGGGCTCGCCGCGGGCATCTGGACACAGAACCTGGCACGCGCCCACCGGATGGCACGCCGCCTGGAAGCGGGGACGGTGTGGGTCAACACCTACCGCGCCATGTCCCCGATGTCCCCCCGCCAGGGCTTCAAAAACTCCGGCGTGGGCATCGAGCACGGCCTGGAATCAATGCACGAATACACCCGGCTCAAGAGCGTCTGGATCAACACGGATGAAGGCCCCGTCTCCGATCCGTTCGTCCTGCGCAGCTGAAAGGAACCCGCCATGCCGCTCATCGAAGTATCCATCGCCAGGGGCCGCAGCCCGGAACAGCTCCGCTCGCTGATCGATGAACTGCACCACGCAGCCGAGAAGGCCGTGGGCGCCGTACCCGAGAACACCACCGTCATCATCCGTGAAATCGAGCACGAACACTGGTCCCGCGGCAACCAGACCATTGCCGAACGCAACGCTGCAGCCCAGTAGCTGCAGCCACTAACCACGCGTGCGGCGGACACCGCCGCAGAACGAAGGAGTTACTCATGCGCTTTTCCCTCTTCGTCCACATGGAGCGCTGGGACGAGTCAGTCTCGCACCAGGAATGCTTCGAAAACCTGACGGAGCTCGCCCTCATCGCCGAGGCCGGTGGCTTCAGCACCGTCTGGATCGGCGAGCACCACTCGATGGAATACACCATCTCGCCGAGCCCCATGCCGCAGCTCGCCTACCTTGCGGCAAAGACGTCGAAGATCCGGCTCGGAGCCGGCACCATCATCGCGCCGTTCTGGAACCCTCTCCGGGTGGCGGGGGAGTGCGCGCTCCTGGACGTCATCAGCAACGGCCGCGCGGAGGTAGGGCTGGCACGCGGCGCGTACCAGTTCGAATTTGACCGCCTGATGGGCGGCATGTCCGCGGTCGACGGCGGCAAGCACCTCCGCGAGCTTGTCCCCGCCGTCCGCGCGCTCTGGGAAGGCGACTATGCGCACGACGGCGAGGTGTGGCAATTCCCCACGTCCACCAGCGTCCCGAAGCCGGTCCAGAAGCCCACCCCGCCCATGTGGATCGCGGCCCGGGACATTTCCTCCCACGAATTCGCCGTTGCCAACGGCTGCAACGTGATGGTGACTCCGCTGATGAAGGGCGACGAGGAAGTCGAGGACTTGGCACGCAAGTTCGACTCCGCCGTCGAAAGCAACCCCGGTGTTCCCCGCCCGGACCTGATGGTGCTGCGCCACACCCACGTCCACTCCGAAGATGAGCCCGAAGGCTGGCGCCGCCCGGCCGAAGGCATCAACAAGTTCTACCGGACCTTCGATGCCTGGTTCGGCAACAAGACTGCGCCCACCAACGGCTTCCTGGAGCCGAGCCCCGAGGAAAAGTTCGCCGGGCGCCCGGAATTCACGCCGGAATCCCTGCACAAGACGGCCATGATCGGCACGCCGCAGGAGATCATCGAGCGTCTTCGCCACTACGAGGCCCTGGGTGTCACCGAATTCAGCGTCTGGTCGGACAACAGCCTGACCCACGAGGAAAAGAAGCGTTCACTCGAGCTCTTCATCGAACACGTCGTCCCGGCGTTCCAGGAGCAGCCCGCCGCGGTTGCGCGCTGATCCACCACAACTGAACCTGCGGCAGATCCGGCCGCAGGCGTCGTTTCGAGAGCCGATCGGGGACTTCCCTGGTCGGCTCTCGTTGTGCTTTCTCCAATTCCCTCTTGTGGGGCAGCATGGCAAGCTCTAATATATTAGTTAATACGCATAGCTATATCATGTTGGTTTCCTGCCGTCAGGTGAACCGGCCTGGTTTGGATGTGCCATGCCCGGATCCCGCCCCGCCCGAACCTGGGCGGGGCCTGGAGTGGATGATTGTCATCTCGATGAGGAGTAGAACAGCATGCAGCAACTCGCGCACCGTCTTGAACGGCTGGGCACGGAAACTGCCTTCAGCGTCGCGCAGGCCGCGGCGTCCTGGAAGGCGCAGGGGAACCTCGTGTATCCCTTCCACCTGGGCGACATCAACATCCCCACCGCCCCGCACATCGTCGAGGCCATGAACAAGGCGATTGCCGACGGCTACACGGGCTACTGCCCCGGCCCCGGCATTCCGCAGCTGCGGGAGGCCCTTGCCGAGGACCTCGGCTCCCGCCGCGGCATCACGTTCTCCCCTGACAACGTGGTGGTGATGACCGGTGGCAAGCCGGTGATCACCAAGTTCCTGCAGGCCGTCATGAACCCCGGCCAGGAAGTGCTCTACCCGAACCCGGGCTTCCCGATCTACGAATCCCAGATCGAGTACCTGGGTGGGACGGCTGTTCCTTACCGTTACGTGCCCACCGAGTCCGGCTTCGCGATCGACCTCGACCAGGTGCGCGCATCGATCACGGCGAACACGGTCGCCATCATCTACAACGATCTGCAGAACCCCATCTCGGCCGAGTCCACCGCCGCGGAGCGCGAGGCCATCGCCCAGATCGCCCAGGAGCACGATCTGTGGGTCCTCTCCGATGAGGCCTACTTCGAGACCCGCTACGAAGGCGTCTCGCAGTCGATCGCCTCGCTGCCCGGCATGGCCGAACGGACAGTCATCCTCTACACCTTCAGCAAGAAGTTCGCCATGACCGGGTCGCGCCTTGGTTGCGCCGTCGCGCCCCTGGAAATCGCCAAGGTCCTCAGCACGCTCAACACCAACGACGAATCCTGCACCACGCATTACGTGCAGTGGGCCGGCATCGAAGCGCTCCGCGGCCCCCAGGAGCCAGTCCAACAGATGCTGGACATCCTGCGCGAACGCAGGGATGCGGCCTGCGAACTGGTGAACGCCATCCCGGGCATGCACGTCGCCGTGCCGCAGTCCACGTTCTACCTGTTCCCGGACGTTACCGAAACCATGAAGCGCATGGGCTTCACGGCAGTGGGTGATTTCGCCACCGAAGCCCTGTACAAGACCGGTGTTTCCTTCTGTACCCGGGAACACTTCGGCCGGCGCCTGCCCGGCGAAGAGCGGCAGTACATCCGGCTCGCGTACTCAGGCATCGACGTTGCCAACATCCGCGAAGGCCTCGGCCGCCTGAGCCAGTGGATTGAGTCGGCATGAGCCGGGTCGTCGTTACGGGGCGTATCCCCGAAGCAGCCATCGAGAAGCTTCGCGCCGAGCACGATGTGGATGCCTGGCAGGGCCCGGAGTCCATCAGCCGCGAGGAGCTTCTGCGCCGGGTGGCGGGGGCGGACGGCATCGTCAGCCTGCTCACCGAGCGCGTCGACGCCGAACTGCTGGACGCCGCCGGCCCGCAGCTCAAAGTCGTGGCGAACGTTGCCGTCGGTTACGACAACATCGATGTGCCGGCCTGCACCGAACGTAGCGTCATCGCCACCAATACGCCCGGCGTGCTCACCGACGCCACCGCTGACATCGCGCTGAGCCTGATCCTCATGGCCACCCGCCGGCTTGGCGAGGGCGAGCGGCTCATCCGTTCCGGTGAAGCCTGGAAGTGGGGCATGTTCTTCCTGCTGGGCAGCAGCCTGCAGGGCAAGACCCTGGGCGTTGTGGGCATGGGCGGCATCGGCCAGGCCACCGCACGGCGCGCCAAGGCCTTCGGCATGGAGATCGTCTACCAGTCACGCAGCGAAATCGACCCTGCCATCGCCGAAGAACTTGGCGCCCGCAGGGTTGAACTCGACGAGCTGCTGGCCATTTCCGACGTCGTCTCCCTGCACTGCCCGTACGGGCCTGCCACGCACCACCTGATCGGTGCCGAGCAGCTCGCGGCAATGAAGGACTCGGCATTCCTGGTCAACACCGCCCGTGGGCCGATTGTGGACGAAGCAGCCCTCGCGTCCGCGCTCCGGGACGGCGTCATCGCCGGAGCCGGGCTGGACGTCTACGAGAAGGAGCCGCAGGTCGACTTCGGCTTGCTCGGGCTCGACAACGTGGTCCTGCTGCCGCACCTCGGCTCCGCCACGGTGGAAACACGCACCGCGATGGCCATGCTCGCTGCAGACAACGCCCTTGCCGTGCTGAGCGGGGAACGGCCAGCCACGCCGATCCGCTAGAAAAATGACCAGGGCCTGGGCGGGGTGATTGCAGCACCCCGCCCAGGCCCTTTTTGTGCCCTGACAGGGGGCGTATCTCCTCGTATTTCCAATGTATCGCCTGGGGTGGGGCTTGCGGCAAGGCCCCGGGTGGGCCGGATAATCGTTCGCCGGAGGCCGCCACACCAGCGCGGCCCCATGGAGGATGGGGAGCACCGAGGGTGAAGCACCAGGTAGTCGTTGTGGGAAGCGGGCCCACCGGGCTCATGCTGGCCGGTGAGCTGGCACTCGCCGGGGTGGATGTGGCAGTGGTTGAGCGGCGTCCCACCCAGGAGCTCGCCGGCGCGCGGGCAGGTGGCCTCCACGCCCGCACCATCGAGGTGCTGGACCAGCGGGGCATCGCGGACCGGTTCCTTGCCGAAGGGCAGGTGGCCCAGGTGGCGGGGTTCGCCGGCACCCGTTTCGACCTCACCGGATTTCCCACCCGCCACCCGTACGGGCTCGGGCTGTGGCAGAACCACATTGAACGCATCCTGGCCGGCTGGGCGGAGGAGCTGCCCGTGGCCTTCCACCGCGGTACTGAGGTGACGGGCGTTGTCCAGGACGGCGCCGGCGTCGAGGTCTCCCTTGCGGACGGCCGGACGCTGCATGCGGACTTCGTTGTAGGGTGCGACGGCGGCCGCAGCCTTGTGCGGAAGGCTGCGGGCATCGAATTTCCCGGCTGGGATCCCACCACCAGTGCGCTGATCGCCGAGGTGGAGATGACCGGGCAGCCGGAGTTTGGCGTCCATAAGAATCCGTTCGGCATCCACTCCTTCGGCCGGCGGGAGTACACCATCCAGGAGGGCAAGGTGGTGTACGCGGACAGCGGACCGGTGGCGGTCATGGTCACCGAGGAGCACGTGGGCGCAGCGGAGCCGGGACTGGCTGACCTGAGCGCGGCCCTCACCGCCGTGTGCGGAACCGACTACGGTGCCCACAGTCCTACGTGGATTTCCCGCTTCACTGATGCCACCCGGCAGGCCGCCACCTACCGCAAGGGGCGGGTCCTGCTGGCCGGGGACGCGGCGCACATCCATGCGCCCGACGGCGGCCAGGGCCTTAATATCGGCGTGCAGGATGCCGTGAACCTGGGCTGGAAGCTGGCGCAGGTGCTCCGGGGGACGTCGCCGGAAAGCCTGTTGGACACGTATCAGGCAGAGCGTCATCCCGTGGCGGCTCGGGTGCTGCGCAACACCATGGCCCAGTCGGTGCTGCGCCGCCCGGACCCGAGGATTGCCGCCGCCGGAGAGGTCATGGCCGAGCTGCTGGGCATGGAGGAGCCGCGCCGCCGGTTCGCCGGCATGCAGTCAGGCCTGGACGTCCACTACCACCTCGGCGAGGGCCACCCGCTGCTGGGACGCCGGATGCCGGACCTGGACCTGGAGACACCGGCCGGCCCGCGGCGGATGTACGCGCTGCTGCACACTGCACGCCCGGTCCTGCTGAATCTTGGCGCTGCCGGCACCTTTGACTCCATACCCCTGCCGCCCGCAATTCAACTGGTGGACGCCACCTACGGGGGTGAGTGGGAGCTGCCGGTCCTCGGAACTGTCCCCCCGCCGTCGGCCGTGCTTGTGCGCCCGGACGGCTACGTGGCGTGGGTGGGGAAGGGAACCGCGTCGGGCCTTGCCGAGGCACTGTTTCGGTGGTTCGGGCCCTCTCGGTAGGGGAACCGAGCGGATGAGAACCCTTTCCAAGACGTTAGGGCCGTCCAGGGGCCAACCTCCACTGGGGCTGACTCGGTGAAAAAGTGAAGTTTTAAAGACTGTCGCTTTTCCAGACGCTGACCAACGGAATACAAGATTTGCTCGCTTTTGGGCAACTCCAGGCGATGCCCGTTCATCTGTCTCATAACTAAGAATGAGTACACAATCTTTGCCAGATGGTTATGCAACATAGTTACGAGAATCGGGCTTGTCAGCGTGAAATCCAAGATTCCGCAGAAGGTCTGGGTATGCCGAGGTCAGGCAATTATGCGCTCGTCGAGACGTCTCATTTCCCAAGGGATACGAGACCGAGGAGCGAGCCGTGTGGTGAAGCGAATAGCAACATCTGCCGGCCGTGCTTAGCGGTCGGACTCCGGGCTTCGGAGCCGGCGCTTGACGAAGATTGCCCTCATGACGAACACAATCACCAGGACTAGCACTGCGCCTGCCGCTGTGATTAGTTCGGTCGGGAGGCCCGTTCCGGTGGCCGCCGCGGCCGGGGACGCTGATGGTGTCGCCGTGCCCGCGGTGTTTGTGGCGCTGGCGGTGAACGTGAAGGTTCCTTCGATGGGGTGGCCGTCGGAGGAAACAACGCGCCAGACCACTGTGTATTTACCTTCCGGAGCGCTGGTTTTCACTGCCTGGGTGACGTGGTTGTCGACGATGGCCACGGGACCGTCTGCCTGGTCGGTGCCGGTGGCATCTTCGACGCGGACGACGGAGCCGATGGCAAGCGGTGTGTGGTTGAAGGTTAGGCCGATCTTCGTGGGAACGGTGCGGACTGCGGAGCCGTTGGCGGGGTCGGTGGTCTCGGGGACATCGTGGGCTTGCGCCGCCGCGGCGGGAATCATCAGGAACGCTGTGGTGGCGAGGATCAGCAGGCATTGGGCGAGCCTGCCCCGCGAAGCGGAGCGGTGTGTCGTTTTCATTGCGGGTTCTTTCAGGAGCGGGCGCGGGGGGCTGGTGCTACTTGGCTGCGGTGCGAGTTCGCCGGCTGGCCAGGACCAGTCCCAGCGCGGCTGCGCCGAGGATCAATCCGGCAGCGCCCAGGACGATACCCCACACGGCTGCCGCATCGCTGGAAGTCTCCGAGGTGTGGGTCGCGGCTGCCGGGGATGCTGCCGCCGGAGATGCGGTGGGGGCGGTTCCGTCTTCGGCGGTGGTGGTGAAGGACGGGGCCGGGTGCTTGGGCTCGGGCTGGCCCTCGGCACTTTGTTCGTCCCAGTTAACGACGCTCCCATCGGTGTAGGTCTGGGCAGCCTTCAGGGTCACGGTCGTCCCGGCTGCGGGGAGTTTGCCCACGGAAAGCGAGAACGCCTGGTATTCGTTCTGACCGATCTGGTGGGTTGCGTCGGCGTTCCAGACTACGGAGCTCGGGGCCTTGGTGACGGTGGTCCCGGACACGGTGACCGGCTTGGGCAGGTCGCTGGTGATGACCTGGGCGCTCCAGCCCTCGACGGGTTTGACCGAGACCGAGGTGAAGGGAGTGTCGGTGGGCAGCTTGACTTCGAGTTTGCTGGTCTTCGCGGTCGGGGATTCGTTCGGGACGTTGAATGTCAGGTGCGTGTAGCCGTTGGCTCCGGTGTCGTCAGGGTTCACGGTGATGTGGGCAGAGGCGGCGGTGGCACCCAGGGCGATCATCCCGGCGGTCGCGGTGGCGGCGGTGAGGGTTTTGAGGGTACGACGGATTGAGGTTTTCATGAACATGCCTTCCAAAAAGTGGGTGCGCCAAAGGGCCGCGGATGCGGCGGCGCAAGAGAGAGGAAACACGGCTGACCGGCAGCGAGGCCTTGCTTGTGGGCAGGGCCGGCGGATCAGCGGCGTAGGGTGAGGTGCCGCTCAGAGAGAAGCGGGCTGAACACGCGGCGGCCCGCGCCGGGCGGGCAGCCGCAGGCTTCTCCACCGGGAAGGAATGACGGTCAGGCGCGGGGCTGGAAGGTGCGGCCAGTCGGGAATGACCACCGCCGTCAGGATCCGATCCGGATCAGGGGACACAGCCATGCGGCCAGCGCCCACACGGCTGCCTCGCCGCCGGCCACGATCAGGGCGGTGGCCAGAGTCGCTGCGGCGTGCAGGATTAGCATCAGCGCCCCCGGGCTGCGGCGTGCTCCGGCATCTGAACCCCCGCTAAAGGGGGCACCGGTCCGGTGCCGTGCAGATGCCCGCCGGGACCGGGAGTGAACGCTGCTGACACCGACAGGGCATTGAAGGCCTCGTGCAGGACCAGTTCGCCGGCGGCGAGAAGCCCGACCATCACAGGGGCGGTGATCCTTATTTTGGCCAGGATCATCACCGGTGCCAGCACCAGGGCGACGAGTCCGGCGAAAATGGCCGGCTCGGGCAGGGAACCGCCGGCTGGCACGTGGGCTCCGGCGGCCAGAGGGAACATGGCGGCGGTAAAGGTGACTGCACGAGGGAACGGGAAATATTGGGTCCTTAGGCATGGTCGCGGGACATTGATTTCCATCGCGCGCCCCTAGACCGTGTTTTCCTGCCGGAATTCTGCAGAGGCCTTCTCCTGCGCTGGCGGGATCTGATGACGAGCACGGCCGACAGGACGCAGCTGGAGAGCAGGATGATCCCTGCGTTGTGTTGGTCTGCGGCGGGGACGGGCCCCCAAACTCGTCCGAGACCTGAAAACCACTCTTGTTCGATGACATCGGGATTGAGGAATCGGACACCTATCGCTCCGATTCCTGCTAATCCGGCTGTAAGTCCAGCCAAGCGGTGTCGAAGGTGTTCAGGTTCCTCTCCTCCCTCTTGTAGGGCATTGGCGAGGAGGATCCCGAGCGCAAGGAAAAGTATTAGGCCGAATTCATGGACCACATGCTCGGCCAGGCTCAACCTGAGTGCGGGCGTCAGATAGAACAGGATGGTCACTGATCCGAGCACGAGCCCGGAGAACAATGGCCCAGATGCGATGGCGGTGTTTTGAAGCCATAGGACGCTTTCCCGCGCTCCGGTGCTTCCATCTTCCCTCGCCGGCAGAACCGTAAGGGCGAGCCGCAGCGGCCGGGAAGCGACAAGCAGCCACGGCACTGCATAGGCCAAAGCCATCGTGGCAGTGGCGTGCACGCTGAGAAGCACCGGCCCGTAAACGGCGGGGAATCCGGAGGTGATGAAGGTCAGGAGTATCAGCGCACTAAACCAGCTGAACAAGCGGTGTCGGGGCCACGGGTCGTGGGAACACCGGGCGCGGCTGTAGGCCCAGCCGTAAAAGAGTGCCGCCAGGATCGCCGCGGTAATCCACAGCCAGTCCGGGCGCCATTGGGTAAGCCATGCTGACGCGGTTAATTCAGGTGGCAGCAGATAGCCGGTGAGGATCTGGGCCGGGGTTGCCTTGGGGTCCGGTTCCAGGGGCACGGGGGAAGGGCTACGGGACAAGGCGACGGCAAGGCCCATAACCGCCCCCATAATGACCAGTTCGAGGATCAGAACCCGCCACAGCAGACGGGACCGACGGTGCGTAGTGGTCAATCTGGGGATTATCCAGCACCGGTGTAGGAGGCCGATCGCTCCCAGGAGCAGCGTAGCGGCCGTCTTTAGAAGGAGGAGACCGCCGTATGGGGAGAGGAGCCCCCCGATACCGCCGAGACGGTAAATGGCACTGATCGTTCCCGTGATCAGCACGAGTGCGAAGGCCAGTCCGGCCAGGGCTGAAAAACGGGAGAGAACCGTCTGCGCTGTGGAACCGTCGGCATCAGCCGTGCCAAGGGCAGGAATGATGCATGCCAGCACGAGGATTCCCCCGACCCAGACTGTCCCGGCCCCGACGTGCAGGCCCAAGGCGTTGCTGGCTCCGATGTGGTCGACGCCACCGGAAGCGTGGCCGATTGCTGCAGTCGCCGGAACGATGCTGGAGAGCGCAAGCACGGCAGCGGACAGGAGTCCGGCCGCAGAGCGCACGGCAACGACCAGCATGCTCACCAGGACCGCGATGAACAAGATCGTCAGCCGTGCCCGGCCGACCCCGACGCCGGTCACGAATAATCCGAGCTGGTCTGCGAAGTCCGCCCCGGCGCTGAGGGGAATACCGGCCACATCGGCATACGTCAGGACAAGGACGGCCAAGGCGGCCAGCACCCACACGGCCGCGGCCCATAATGCCACTGTCAGGGCCCGGCCGAAGGCGGGGCCCTGATCCGGCTCCGGTTTGCGGGGCAGGATGACCGCGGTGAAAATCAGCGATCCAACGACGGCTGCAAGGGCGAGGTGATGCAACACCAGAACGGGCGCTAGCCCCCACCGGACAATGATGCCGGGGTCTGACAGAACGCGCTCTCGAGCCGCCCCGGTACCCTTCAGTCGTCATCGGTCTTTCAAGGTTCTGGTCGAGCTTCCCGGACCCGGAGCAGGGTCCCCGATTCCGGGGCATACCCTCTCCTGTGCGCTCAAGGTGTGGCGGAAGGCGGTCCCGCCGTTCAGAGCCCGGCCGGGAATGTGTAGTTCGGATCGATGAAAGCCGGCTCTTTCCCGTACACCAGCGCGATCCGGTCATGGGCGGCCAGGGCAACACCTGTCACGTCCCACGTCTTGATCTTTCCGTTGACGTACACCGTCCACTTGTCCGCTTCGGAGCTGCAGTCCGGGCCGATACATCCGGTGCCGCCGAGCATTCCCCATTCCTGCAGGAGCTGGCCCAGGGTGTAGCGCTGGCCGGCCGTGGGGGCTTCGATGTGGATGATTCCCGAGGTGTCGTGGGTGTGCAGGGGGGAAATGCCGTTGGGTTTACCGTCCGGGCCGAGGGTGACCCCGATGCCCCCGGGAACCGTGACGGGTTTGCCGTGCACGACGACGTCTAGGTGGGCATGAAAATGTTCCGCCGTTCCCTCGGCCGTGAGGACCTGCAGCCCTGCGGCCTCGATCCTCCCGGCCGCCCCGGCAGGATCCAGCGCCCAGCTGGTCGCGGACGGCCCGGTGGGAGGGGGGGCCGACGCGGGTACGCCAGGCGCCACGGCCGAGGTCGTCCCCGGCGCCGAGGACGACGCGGTACCGGAACACCCGGCAAGGGCCAAGGCAGCCAGTGCTGTGACGGTCAGGGTCATCCAACGCTGTTTCATACCGAAGGGGTGGGCCTTTCGAACCAGACGGGTCCGGCGCTGTGGGAGGGCGCCGGGGGCGGGGGGCGTCAGCAGCTGCAGCTTTGCGCTCCGTTGCCCGGTTTTTCCCTGTTCTGGCTGGTGGTCCCGGCGAGCATTTGGTCGGCCATGGTGGACGCGAGCCGGTATGCCTCCTCGACGGGGATGACCGTCCCTTCGGGGTGGTTTTCGAGCCATGGTCCTGCCTCATCGGGTGAGGCGAAGAAGTGGACCTGGTTGCAGAAGGAGGACCGGACCGAGCTCATGTCCTCCGGGTTGACCAGGGAGACCACGGCTGTAGCCGGTTCGACGCTGGTGACACCGGAGCTGTCAACGCGCACCCGAACCGGTGTTCCGGTTGATTTGTAGGCGGACTCGATCCGGGCGGGGGCGCCGAGGAGGGTCGGGAAAATCAGGGTGTCGAGTGCGCACCAGGTGTAGAGCTGTTCGCCGCCGACTTCGAAGCGGTGCTGCGTGGGACGCTGAGTCAGGCCCTGCCCGACGATCCGGCCTGAACCGTCGTATTCGGTGTCGGCCATGGCCTCAAGCGCCGCGCGGATTTCCTCGACGGGCCGCCCGGTCGCGGCGGCAAGGTCCGCGATGTCGACCGGGTCACCCAGGGCGAGGAGCTTCATCAGCGGCAACCACAGCCAGGGCTGCATGCCGGTCTCCCCGGTGGCGAGGCGTTCAGTAACGTGGCTAATGTCGTTCGTCATGATTTGTTCCTTCGAGTTTTTGAGGTTGACGGGAAAAGGGTCAGGAGGCGCAGCAGGAGAGTTTGGAGACGTCCGTTTTGAAGGACTGGGCGGCGATTTTGATACCTTCGGCCATCGTCAGGTACGGGGACCAGAGGTTCGCGACCTGATCCACGGTCATCCCGGCCTCCAGGATGTACACGCCGGCCGCGGCCAGGTCACCGGCTTCCTTACCCACGGCCGTGATGCCCACGATCCGGCCGGTGCTGTTGTCGGCGACGATCTTGATGAACCCGCGGGTGTCACGGTTTACGAGGGCACGGGGCACGTATTCCAGCGGCAGGACCCGGCATTCGCAGCGGATGCCCGCCTCGTTGGCTTCCTTGTCGGTCATGCCGACAGCGGCCAGGGCTGGGCTGGTGAAGGTGACCCGGGGCAGGTGCCGGTAGTCGACCTCGCGGCCGACCTGGTTGAATGCGTTCTCCACCATCAGGGTGCCGTGCGAGGCTGCGACATAGACGAATTCCCGGTGCCCTGTCACGTCCCCGGCGGCCCAGATCCTGGGGTTGGTGCTCGCCAGCGTGTCCTGGACTAGGACTTCGCCGCGATCCCCGGTCTTCACGCCCACGATGTCCAGGTTAAGACCCTCGGTGACCGGGCGCCGGCCCATGGCCACGAGGAGCCGGGTGGCCCGGAATTGTTCCTGCCCGCCGGAGACCGTCGCGGTTGCGACGACTTCCCCGGTGGCTGGGTCGGTGTGCACCGCGGAAACCGTGGCACGGCGGACGACGCGTATACCCTCGTCGGCGAAAACGCTCATCAGGGCCCGGGACGCTTCCGGTTCCTCGGCCGAGGCCAGGCGGGAACGGACCAGCATGGTGACCTTGGACCCGAGGCGGGCGAAAAGCTGGGCCTGTTCCAGCGCCACGTATCCGCCGCCGAACACCAGCAGTGATTCCGGTACCTCGTCCAGTTCCATGGCCGTGGTCGAGGTCAGATACTCGACATCCTGAAGGCCCTCGATCGGAGGCGCCCAGGGGGTCGAGCCGGTCGCAACCAGATAGTGCTCGGCGCGCACTTCACTGCGGGCACCATCCGCTCCAGTGACTTCCAAAACCGGTTCCTGCGGACTGCCGGCGAACGCGGCGTTGCCCTGGCGCAACTCCCACCCGTACTCGGCGGCCAGGTCCACGTACTTGTCGGCTCGCATCGTCTCCACCAGGGAACGTTTTCCCTCGATGAGCGCGGCCATATCGACCGGTTCGGATGTAGTGCTGATCCCGGGGAACCGGCCGGAGGCATCCAGTGCCACATGCCGCGCCTCCGCCGCTGCCAACAGCGCCTTGGAGGGAACACAACCGGTATTCACGCAAGTCCCGCCGACGGTGGACCGCTCCACCATCAGCACCCGCTTGCCCAGGTTGGTGGCTCTGATCGCGGCGGCGAACGCACCGCCGCCTGAGCCGATCACTGCCAGATCATAATCAAACGCTGCTGCTGCTTCAGTCATGAGATCTTCCTATAGTCATAGAGGACAATGCCGTTCAATGCCCAGTCTGCACATTGACCTACAGGGCAAGGTCAAGAGAGCGGTGAACCAATAAGGCCCCAACCGCTTGGTCAAAGGGTAGTGGCGCCGGCGCCCGGAAAACCGAGGTCACGTACTGCCTCTACGGCATCAGCGAGCCGCCCGCTCTCACCGCGCTGCAACCGGACCGTCACGATTTCGGCCGCGGAATCGATATTTTCGACCGTGATTCCGGGCCAGCTCTCAAGTTCCTCGCGGACTGCGTCATCGGCCGCGATAGCGCAGCAGCCCCCGCCAATGGGTGCGGCGCCGTCCAAGCCGGGCACGGAAAGAACACGCGTCTGCCAGTCCTGGCGATCATCAGCCGGAGCGGCGAGGGAAGCGGGTGAGGCGTGGGTAGTCATCTTGTATCCCCGGGCAAAAGTAGGTTTGGAAAGGGTGCCGTTACAGGCAAAGCGCCGGCCGAAATGACGTCGACCCGGCTTACAGTGCCGGTCCCGATAATGGGCCGGCTTTGCCGTATCCCCATTCTCAACCTTCCCCTATAATGGAATGTCAAGCAGTGGTTCAACACAGCGACCAAACATCTACAGCAGGAGCACATGATGCGTATCGGTGAGGCCGCAGCGGCTGCAGGCATGACCACCAAGACCCTTCGGTTCTACGAGGACCGGGGACTTCTCCCGCCCGCCCATCGCGCTACCAACGGATACCGCGACTACGGCGGCGAAGCCATCACGCGGCTTGAATTCATCCGCAGGGGCCGCGCCGCGGGCCTAACCCTGGCCCAGATCAGTGACATCCTCACCGTCCGTGACCATGGCACCGCCCCCTGCACCCATGTCAGGGATCTGCTCGCCCGGCAACTCGCTGACCTCGACGCCCAGATCGCCGAACTTACCGCCCTCCGCGCAGCAGTCGCGGAATTCCACGACACCGCGGCCGCCGGCGACCCCAGGAAATGTGATCCCGACCAAATCTGCAGCTATCTTTAAGAACTCCGCCTCAGGCACGGAGTACGGGAACGACCGTTCGCAAGGCATTCTGCGCCAACTGTGCAGCAATGAGCGGCATTGACGATCTTATGGCCGAGTCCAACGAGGGCCGGACAGTGGCCATGCGACGAGCCGAAGGCGTCCAGGACAACGGGAGGCCATAAAGAGGTATTACACCCGTTACTGCCCGCTTGGACTGCACTCTCCGTGGCTGTGGGGCAGCAATTGGAGCCCTGATTTTTCCCGAATACTGCAGACAAAGGACCTAACCTTCTGGCACTTGGGATTTCACTCGCCGCATGTACTGCCTTGGATTGGCGGCCTGATCTACAACGCGAAGAAAGTTGTGCCGGCTGTGCAGTCCGGAAGAATCGACGTGCTGCTCTCTTTGGAGAGCGACGAACGAAAGCGCATCCGCCGGCAGATCACGGGAAAAGCACCACTAGATATCGAGCACCTTCCGGTCGTCAGGGCCGCTGCGGTGCAACTTCGCAAGAACGTTGCCACCCAGCTACTGGTGCAACCAATGATCCCGCTCATCTTCATTCCTCAAGCCGTAAATTTCGCTAGACGTGGAGACAGCCGTTCGGGTGGTTCATGACCATCGGCGCGGCAGGATTGGTCATAGGCCTTGGGTTCGTTGCCCGTGACTTTCGACGTGCGGGCCGTTTCTTGGCGATAACTGGCGAGCAAGCCCGGCGAAGCTGACGCCCGGCCCTAAGCACGGCAACCACGGTGATCGGTCAGGCGCTCTCCACTACCGATGCATCCCAGTTGCCGGTACAGGATCCCCTTACGGGAGAGTTGAATTCCTGTGTCTCATAACCTCAGTGCCTCGAATCCCTAGCGATGCAAGACAGTTCAAGTCCAGGGATCAATGGGTGCGGGCTGTGCAGACGACTTTGGACATTCCGTGCAGCCGACTTCGAAAACT
Source organism: Pseudarthrobacter chlorophenolicus (assembly GCF_000962805.1). GTDB lineage: Bacteria > Actinomycetota > Actinomycetes > Actinomycetales > Micrococcaceae > Arthrobacter > Arthrobacter chlorophenolicus_A. The sequence goes on from NZ_JZTW01000024.1 coordinate 50,855, forward strand.
GACAGATCCGCACCGTTTCGCGTAATCTTCGCGTCCCGGATGTTATGCCAAAACGCCCGCCATAGAAGGAGGTCACAGGCGCAACTTTCGGTACGGTGCTCGGATGGAAATCGGATATGCGCGAGTCTCAACGGCGAAGCAGGACCTAGGGCGGCAACTGGATGCGCTGGCGGTCGCCGGGATCACCAAAGTGTTCGCCGATAAGAAGTCCGGAGCCACAAGGGACCGGCCCGGCCTTCAGGGGGCGTTGGACCATGCCAGGGCTGGTGATGTGATCGTGGTGCATACTTTGGACCGACTGGGGCGCACGGTGCGGGACACTCTGAACCTGATGCACGAGCTCAAAGGTCGCGGGGTGGGCGTCCGGACGCTGGCTGATCCCTTGCCAATCGACACATCGGACCCGGACAGCCCCATGGCGCAGCTGGCGGTGGTGATGCTGGCACTTTTCGGAGAGATGGAACGAACCTACGCAACCGAACGGGCATCCCATGCGAGGGCGGTGGCGACGGCACATGGCCGGCGGACGGGCCGGCCTTCCGTTGTCGATCCCGACAAGCTTGAACACGCTGCCATGCTGCGGGAGAAGGGTATCCCGATGCGGGAAATTGTCAGCAAAACGGGGCTGGCCCGAACAACGCTGTACCGCCACCTACCGCCTCGCCACGACGATAAGGACTAAGACCTAAGTCGGCTCATGGCGCCAGGGGGCCTTCATCGTCCTCTTCCGCCTCACGTAAGCGAATTCGTTCGTGTGCGGCTTCGAGCTCTTCGCCCACGGCTTCCTCGTCCCCGATTCTTGCGATGTGGTAGTTGAAGAAGTCCGCGGAAGTGTGGATGAAGATTCGAGAGACAATCTCCCCCAGCAGTGGCAGTTCCTGACGTGTGTAGTAAGTGGCCACATCAAGGTTTGCGGACACCCACCGAACCTTCCGGAAAAGGCTCATCACTACGCCGACTGACGGCTTGTACAGGTCAAGAGCCAGGTCCTGTATTACTCGCTGCGAGGTCCATAGGAGCCCGTTGTCAACCAGTTCCGATTGGATTGCGTCGGCCGCTCGTTCCTTGATCGAGATCAGCCGGCGCACGTCTTCCGAGACCGAAGCCCTTGCAGCAAGTGCAGACCACTCCTTGTACGTATTGACCTCGGCGTCATCGTTCCAAAGCGAATCTAGGTGCTCGTATCTGCCAGCCCCGTTGGCGAACCGCTCGACCATGTTCGTGAGGTCGGGGTCTAGGGCGTCCAGCGGGCGGACGAGGTATCCCCTCTTACGCCGCGCGATGCCGGGGCCCGACGGGGGCATCGGCAACTTTTCAACCGCGTTGAGGAGGTTCCCAATTTTATGGGAGTAGTCACGCAGCCTCGGGAACTCGCCAGCGACCGCGTACCCGTTGCAGGCAATAGCCAGCTTGCACAGGCGCTCCAATCCGGACGAATACGAGTGCATCCCAACATGAAGTGCGTAATTCTGATCTTTGCTGCCCCAGGGGAACAAATCAGGAGCCGTCGGGACAGAACACAGCCTACGAAGCCCGACCAAGGCCAGATCGGAGGCGAACTGAGTTTCGGCGACAAGGCTCTCCCAGATAGGCAGCGTCATGCGGCGATTCATGCCGAGTCCGCCCGTTTCCAAGCAAAACTAGTTAGTGCCCTGGTATCCTCGCCCCTACTCAAATACTCAAATGAGTAATTACTCATCTGGAAACGAATCTATGTAAGCGGTCAGGAACTCTTTGACGCTTTGATTGCGCTTGGCAGCGAGGATTTTGAGCTTGGCATGCTTACTTCTGGGGACTTCAAAGTTCACCCGCTGAAGCTGTTCGGCTGGAACCTCGTCCTTGAGGCTTTCCATCAATTTGGCTTTGGCTGTGGCGGACTGACTGGGGCGACCAGTGGACAATTTGGAAAAACTACTCATTTACTCATTTCCTCATTTACTCACAAGTGCAAGGAGTTCGCTGGTGAGCTCTTGGATCTCTTTGGCCCCTGGAGATCCCGGGAAGTCTTCCAGGATGGTTGATCCCCCGGCAGCGGTTCCTGGATAGTCAACGCGCTGGTGCACCCGGGACTGCAGGACGGGGAGGTTGTAGCCTTCCAGGATCCCGGAAACTTCCTTACCTATATTCGTTCCAGTAATGGCGCGGGAAACAACAAAAGCTGCCTGCAGCTTTCCGTCCGTTATTTCGATTCGCTGCTTCACCAGGTCAACCAAGTCGGATGTTGCCCAGATGTCATAAGGCGAGGGCTGCACGGGGATAAGCGCGAAGTCGCTGGCTTTGATGGCTGACACTGCGAGGTCTGCTGCTTGTGGGGCTCCATCGATGATGACAAAGTCCACGGGGGCGATGCTCTTCAGGTCCCGCTCGATGGTTGGCCGGTCCATTCCGACTACTGGCATCGGATGATCCTCGCGGGCTGCGGCCCAGTCCCGCGCACTGCCTTGGGGATCTGAGTCAACAAGCAGCACCGTATGGCCGGCAAGCCTCAGCGCCGTGGCGAGATGCGTGGCAATTGTGGTTTTGCCGGCTCCGCCTTTTTGGTTGAGAACTGCGATGACTTTCACGTGGCGTCCTGTTCTGTCCAAACTCAAATGAGTATTTGAGGAAATACTCATTTGAGTGTCGCATGAGTAGATGAGTATTTGAGAGAAGCTAGGGGAGCGGCGTGTCCCTGTAACCTTGGCGAGATATGGCGCTTTGCGCCTTCTCGAGTTCGGTGCCAAGTTCCGCAGCGAGGTTGGCCGCCCGGGTCAGGTGGTCGGCCGCCGTGGCGACGCTCTGGACCGGGTCCTGCCCGTCGTCTTCGTAGACCTCGTATTCGTTGAGTGATTTTCCAAGTGATCGTGCCAGCTGCGTGCATGCTTGGGGGAGCAAGTGTCCCATGCCCTTAAGGTTCCCTAGGACGCTGTACACGGTTGGAGCAGCATAGACCTGCGTAAGGGTGAGGTGATTGATTGCCCGAATAGCCTCATAGGCTTCATCTGCTGCGCGAACCACTTCGGGCGTTTCGTTGTCCATTGGTCGTCTCCTTGTCTGTATGGGTGTCTCGTCCGGCCGCCCTGGGCTATGCGGGCGGGGCTTTCTTGGCTTTCAACTGCGATACGCGCTGCGTGGAGATGCCGAGCATGCGGGCTACTTCGGTGATGGTGAAGTCCTCGCTCAGTTCGGCGATGACGGCACGGGATTCCGCGGCTCCCTTTGTCGATAGTTCCTGGGCCTTCTCCAGGTCGTCCCGTGCCTGGGTCCAGCGTTCCATGATGTTTCCAGGCGCTCTCAGGGTGACGTGCACCGTTACCTCTTCCGGATCGAGGTTGAGCGTCGTGGCCACGAGGTCGGCAGCGATGTCCTGGATGTCTTTTGCGCGGCTGGCCCGGGCTGCCTGGTTGATTTGATGGATACGTATCTCCCACCATTTGCCCTCTTTATGGGCGATTGCTTCAAACTCACGTTTGGTTGTCATGCGTTGGGGGAGTCCTTTCCTGGCGTCCGGGCAGCTGTCCGTGTCTACGCTAGTCCCCCTAGAGCAGTTGTCGCAGGGGGGCTAGCAGGATTCCTCGTTGAGCTGGTACAAGCCCGTAAAACCGGCAGGGCGTGGGTGAGGTGTGGGCCATCCCCCCACACGAATCAGTTGAATCTCTTTGAGCGTGTAAAAGGGCTCCGTAACGAGATGCTTGTGCATGTAGGCGCAGCGGCCATCGGCCTGCAGCTCGTGGTCTTGCTCGATGCGCTCTTGCTCGCTTCTGCGGGCGCGGGCACGTTCGGCTCCCCAGTTGGAATGGCATGCCGGGCAGTAGGCGACTTCGTAACCTTCCGGGTCAAATACGGTGGGGAACCGCTCCGCGTCGAATAGCGTGAGCTGGCCGGCCAACTCCATCATGATCCTTCCTTTTCGCTGTCAATACTCAATTGAGTAAATGATTAGATACTCATTAGAGGGTAAGAATTTTGTCGGGTCGGAAGCCTGACCATGAATCTGAATCGGTGACTACGACAGGCGCGGCCATGTGGCCGGCCTGCCGGAAAGTGTCCCTCTCCGTCGTTGTCATCTCCTTGACCTGGTACATGATTCCCTGACGGGTCAAAGCCTTTTTGGTGGCCGTGCAGTTACTGCACTCACGGCCTGTTTCATCGGTGATGGTGTAGACGGTGATGCTCATGGTTCCGGCTCCCTTGGGATCGGGGGTGGCCAGGGTTCCAGGCCACCATTGGCTGGCTAGACGAATTCAGCGGCGGGAAGGCGGATGTCGAACAACTTTTCAGCGAGGCGGATCAGGTGGGTTGGGGCGTCGGTGTCCCAGCCGTGTTCCGCGCGTCCCAGATAAATAGCGGTGCCTGCTACCTCGGGCAGATAGAGGCCTGTCTCCCGAAGCAATTGCCCGGCGCGTACGTTGGGGCGGAGGTTCCGGGTGTTGGCCCTGAGGTAGACCTGCCAGTCGCCGTTGACAATGCAGTCCAGCTGTCCGTACAGCGCTTCAAGAGTGCCGTGGCGGACGTCTTGGGGGTTGGCTGTGACTCCGTCGCTGAGTCGGGCGGGGATAACCAGGGCGGTGCACTTGCGGATCATGGGGGTGCTCCTTCACTCGTGGCGGATAGCGGCGGGGACGTATGCCCGCAGGGTTTCCTTATCGATCCAGAAGTGCTGGCGTCCGGTTCCTCCGGCGGCTACGTAGTCACCACTGAGGATGTTGTTGGTGGCTCCGAAGGTCTGGAACCACTTGTCTTCATGGTCGAAGGTGACGGCGTTTCCGCTTGCGTAAGTGGTTTCGGTGAGCATTTTCGATTCCTCTCGGTGGGCTGCTGATATCTCTACTCTAGTCCCCCTAGGAACATTTATTCAAGCCCCCCTAGGAAAATATGCCTGTATGCGCCGCTCCTGGCAGTGGTGGTCCCCGCCAGTAGCTCGCTGGGAGCCCCCATGTGCCTTAGAACCCAGCCGTACTGCCCCGGT
>NZ_JZTW01000025.1 GCF_000962805.1 Pseudarthrobacter chlorophenolicus
ACTTCTACAACAACCACCGGCCCCACAGCAGCCTCGGAGGCAAACCACCCACCAGCAGGTGCAAACAACCTACTGACTGAGTACAACTAGGGGGGCGGGGAAGCCAACGCTCCTTTTCCCGTGCGCCAAAACCGTTGCAGCCTGCACACCGCGGTGGTTGCATGGTGGGCATGGCAACCGCAGAGAATTTTGTCTTAGCGATCGGGACCAAGAAAGGCCTGTGGCTGGCTACCAGCCAGGACAGGCGCGAATGGTCCTTCACCGGCCCCCACTTCCTGATGGCTGAGATTCCCAGCGTCGGGATCGACACCCGGGGCGGCCGCACCCGCATCATGGTGGGAGTCCGCAGCGAACACTGGGGACCCACCGTGGCCCACTCGGATGACCTGGGCGCAACCTGGTCCGAACCCGAACAAGGGGCCATCAGGTTCCCGGAGGACACGGGGGCCGCCGTAGAGCGGGTCTGGCAGATCTATCCGGACGCCGAGTCCCGGCCGGGGGTGGTCTGGGCCGGCGCCGAACCCATCTCGGTGTGGAAATCCACCGACGGCGGAGAGCACTTCGAACTGAACCGCGGCCTCTGGGACCATCCGCACCGCAGCGACTGGGGCGCCGGCTACGGCGGTGCGGCAGCACATTCCATCGTGGTCGATCCCGCCGGGGAAACCGTCCACATCGCCATGAGCACCGGCGGCGTTTACCGGTCGCTCGACGGCGGTGCCTCCTGGGAGCCCCGCAACAAGGGAATCTCGGCGTACTTCATGCCGGATCCCAACCCCGAGTTTGGCCAGTGCGTCCATAAGATCGCGGCTGATTCCGCCGTGGAGGGCCGCCTGTACGCCCAGAACCACCACGGCGTGTACCGCACGGACGACAACGCGGACACCTGGACGTCGATCGCTGACGGCCTGCCTGCGGACTTCGGGTTTGTCATGCTGACGCACCCCCGCCGGGAAGGAACTGCGTGGGTGGTTCCGCTGAAAGCCGACGGCGAACGCATCCCGCCGGACGGGGACCTTGCAGTCCACCGGACGGACGACGCGGGAAGCTCGTGGAAGCGGCTCAGCAACGGCCTGCCCGGCAAGGAGTACAACAGTGTGCTGCGGGACGCCGCGTCGGTGGACACCGCAGAGCCGGCCGGCGTTTACTTCGGGACCCGCGGCGGGACGGTATATGCCAGCGCCGACGAGGGGGAGACGTTCTCAGAGGTGATAGCGCACCTTCCCGACGTCCTGTGTGTCCGGGCGGCAGTGGTGGCCGGTGCCTGACATTACTGTGGTGCTCCCCAGTGTCCTCCAGCCCCTGGCCGGCGGGCAGTCCGTACTGACTGCGCCCGCCGACGGGCCGGTGACTGTTGGGCAGCTCCTCGATTCGGTCACCGCCGGGTTCGCTGTGCTGGCCCGGCGGCTCCGGGATGAAACAGGTGCGCTGCGCCGCTTCGTGAATGTCTATGTGGACGGTGACGAGGTGCGGCGCCTGCAGGGGCTGGATACCGAGGTGTCCCCGGGCCAGGAGGTGCTGGTGATCCAGTCGGTGGCGGGCGGCTGACGGGCCGCGGCAGCGGGCAGTCCTTACTGACTGCGCCCGTCGCCGCGCCACCGGTGTGCCGCCGTCGTGCGTGAAAACGCAGTCAGGCGAGGCGCCAGACCGTGCACTCGTCCGTATTGATGGCTTTGCGGAGGCCCGTGATCCGGTCCATGATCCAGACGACGCCGATTCCTGGCGCTGTTTCCTGGACGCTGCCGCGGCGGATCACCACGTCGTCGTAGGAGGGCCCCACGGACAGCCGGGCTTCGATTTCGTCGCCGCGGTGAAGCTGGTCCAGGGTGCGGACTCTGGTTACATGGGTGGTCGCTTTCTTCAACATCGGGGCCTCCTGGCTGGAGCTGGTGCCGGCTCTTGCCTGCATTCACCAGTGTGGGCCGCGAATGTTGCGTGCCCGTTTCCCCGCGGTTAGCTGCCGGTTAGTTCTTGGCGCCGGGCCTGTAAATGTCGGGGCCGCGCCTATGGTGGTGCCATGGAGATTCTGCAGGGGATCTGGGCCGTGGTGCTGGGAGCGGCATCGCTGGCACCCGTGGCTACGTTCGGCGTCGTGCTTGTTGCCTACCTGGCGTACCGGCAGCGGGACCGGGCGGACCGGCGTGACCAGTGGTGGACGCGGGCGCAATGGGCCATTGACGCAGCATTGGACGGAAGCGACCCGCAGCGCCGGCTTGCCGGCCTGAAGGTGCTGGTCCAGCTCATCGGCAGCGACTTGGCGACCTCCGAGGACGCAGATCTGATGAGCGCACTGGCCGTGGAGATTCGCGAGCAGGAGGGCAGCGGGAGGCGCGGTGCCGCCGTGCCGCCGCCGATCCACGGGCTGATCGTGGCTGAGGCGGAGCGGCTGGCCAGGGCCGCAGAGGCCAAGGGACGTCCCTAGTCCCCCAGCCCTTACGCCGCTTCGCGGTTGCGGTAGCTCGCCAGGAACGTCGAGATTCGGCGGACCGCTTCCTCGATGTCCAGGACGGACGGGAGGATCACAAACCGGAAATGGTCCGGCGTGGGCCAGTTGAAGGCCGTGCCGTGCGACACCAGGATCTTCTGGTCCTTGAGCAGGTCAATGACGAACTGTTCGTCGCTGGCGATCGGGTACAGCTCCGGGTCCAGGCGGGGGAACAGGTACATGGCCCCGGCCGCGGGAACACAGGTGATGCCCGGGATGGCGGTCAGGAGTTTGTAGGCGAGGTCGCGCTGTTCGCGGAGCCGCCCGCCCGGCCGCACCAGGGCTTCGATGCTCTGGTAGCCGCCCAGGCAGGTCTGGATGGCGTGCTGCGCGGGGACGTTGGGGCACAGGCGCAGGGATGCGAGCAGTTCCAAGCCTTCCCGGTAGGCGGCGGTCGCCGCGAGGGGTCCGGTGACGGCCACCCAGCCGGCCCGGTAGCCGGGCATCCGGTAGGCCTTGGACAGGCCACTGAACGTCAGGCAGCAGACGTCCTCGGCCACGGCGGCGGTGTGGATGTGCACAGCATCCCCGTAAAGGACTTTCTCGTAGATCTCGTCGGAGAACAGGACCAGATTGTGCTTTCGGGCCAGGTCGGCGAACTGCTCCAGGATGCGGCGCGGGTAGACGGCGCCCGTGGGGTTGTTCGGGTTGATGATCACGATGCCCTTGGTGCGGCTGGTGATCCTTGCCTCGACGTCGGCCATGTTGGGCCACCAGTTATCGGCCTCGTCGCAGAGGTAGTGGACCGGCGTGCCACCGGTCAGCGTCACGGCGGCGGTCCACAGCGGGTAGTCCGGCGCCGGCACCAGTATCTCGTCGCCGTTCTCCATGAACGCCTGCAGACACATGGAAATCAGCTCGCTGACGCCGTTGCCGATGAAGATGTCCTCCACGCCGATGTTCATCAGGCCGCGTGTTTGGTAATACTGCGAAATCGCTGTCCGGGCGGAGAAGATCCCCTTCGAATCGCTGTACCCCTGGGCGCCGCGCAGGTGGTGGATCATGTCCACCACCACGGACTCGGGAGTCTCCAGGCCGAACGGGGCGGTGTCACCCAGGTTCATCTTCAGGATCCGGTGGCCCTCGGCCTCCATGTTCTTGGCTGCCTGGAGGATGGGTCCGCGGAGTTCGTACCGGACGTTCTGGAGTTTGCTGGAGTGTTGCATGGCGCGCATGGTTGATTTTTTCACAAAGCACGACGACGGGTGGCCGGTTCCGGCGCGGGTCCCCGCCCGGGCCGGTGCGCCCGCAGGAGAAGTCCCAGGCCGCCGTCGAACGTGGTGGTGTGGAACCGCGGTCCGCGGGCCACTTCGGCGAAACCCCACGCGCTGTGCAGGGTGATTGACGCGGTGTTCCCGGTGTTGACCACGTACCAGGCATCCGGCGTCCGGGCCCAAATCCAGTGCAGGCGCGCCGAGGTGAGGGCGGCACCCACGCCCCGGCGGCGCTGGGAGGGTAGGACGGTTACGCCGCCCAGGTAGTGGCCGGCAGGTGCGGGGCCGTCCGGATAGGCCCAGTAGTGGGTCTTGCCCCAGCCCAGCACCTCGCCTCCGGATTCCGCGACCAGGACGAGCCGGGTCGGGTCGGCCAGCGCAGCTGCCAGGGCCTCCGCCGCCGAAGGATTCCGGCCGCTTTGCCGGTCTATGTGGAGGATTCCGGGCAAGTCCCCCTCTTCCGCCGGACGCACCGTAGCCATCGCTCATGTCTACCCTTCCGTGCCTGTCCGTGTCGAGGAGATGGGGTGGCGGATGCAGGACGGAAACTACTTGACCGATAAGTTGGGTACTTGTAATACCGCTGGAACTGCACGGGGCAGGAACGCGGACCGGAAAGGAAGTACCCCTATGGGCGGCGTGCTGGTGGGGCTGGCGGTGATCGGCGTCGTGATTGCTGTGGGATATGTGGCCGCGCGGTGCGGACTGGGCGATGAACACACGGTCTCCGCACTGACCAAAATTGCCTTCTTTATCACCAACCCGGTGCTTCTCTTCACCGTGGTGCTGGAATCCGACATCTCGGTGGTGTTCTCCGCGTACGTCCCGCTGGCCCTCATCACGGCCACCGTCACTGCCCTGCTCTACGTCACGGCCAGCCGGATCTGGTTCCGCCGTCCCATGGCGGACACCGCCGTGGGAGCCATGGCCAGCTCCTATGTCAACGCCAACAACATCGGCATTCCCATCACGCTCTACGCCCTGGGCGACGCCACTCCGGTGGCCCCGGTGCTGCTGGTCCAGCTGCTCCTGCTGGCGCCCCTGGTCCTGACGGTCCTGGACCTTTCGGCAGCGGGCAGGTTTTCGCCGCGGCTCATGCTCACGCAGCCGTTCCGGAACCCGATGATCATCGCCACCCTCCTCGGAGCCGTCCTGGCAGCCTTCCACGTCAAACTTCCCGAACCAGTCCTTGCACCGTTGACGCTTCTGGGCGGAGCAGCGGTTCCGGTGGTGTTGCTGGCCTTCGGAATGTCCCTGCGCGGCACGCGGATGCTCCGCAGCGGCGGGCACACGGCCGAAATCCTCACTGCCACCGCGCTAAAGTCCGCTGTCATGCCCGGGGTGGCTTACGTCGTCGGCCGTTTCCTCTTCAACCTGGAGACGCACATGCTCCTGGGCGTGGTGCTCATGGCGGCCCTGCCTCCCGCCCAGAACGTTTTCCTCTTCGCCAGCAGGTACGGCCGCGGCATTGCGGTGGCGCGGGAGACCATCCTCATTTCGACGGCGGCAGCTGCCCCCGTGCTGGTGCTGATCGTCTGGCTCCTGGCAGGCTGAGCTTGGCTCCATCCGGCAGGGCCGGGCCGCGCCGCACGTCCCGGGGGTACCGTCCGCAGCACCTGCCGGGCAAGAATGGGCACATGGAACTTCCCGTGATGCCGCCCGTGCCGCCCATGCTCGCCAAATCCGTCAGCGGCATCGACGGCATCCCCAAGGGCAGCGACCTCAGCTACGAACCCAAATGGGACGGCTTCCGGTCCATCATTTTCCGCGACGGCGATGACCTGGAGATCGGCAGCCGCAACGAGAAGCCGATGACCCGCTACTTCCCCGAACTGGTGGCCGCGTTGAAGGAAAACCTTCCGGAGCGCTGCGTGGTGGACGGCGAGATCATCCTGATCGGTGCCTCCGGTGACCGTCTCGATTTCGACACCCTCCAGCAGCGCATCCATCCCGCCGCCAGCCGGGTGAAACTCCTGTCCGAGCAGACCCCGGCCTCGTTCGTGGCCTTTGACCTGCTGGCCCTGGGTGATGACGACTACACCGGCAGGCCTTTCGCCGAACGCAGGGCGGCCCTGGAAAAGACGCTCGCCGCCAGCAAGGCCCCGGTCCACCTCACCGCCGCCACCACGGACAAGGACACGGCAGGCCAGTGGTTCGAGCAGTTTGAAGGTGCCGGGCTGGACGGCCTGGTGGCCAAGCGCCTCGACGGGACCTACGAGCCGGACAAGCGGACCATGTTCAAGATCAAGCACGAGCGGACCGCCGATTGCGTGGTGGCCGGCTACCGCCTGCACAAGAGCGGGCCGGACGTCATCGGGTCGCTGCTCCTGGGCCTGTACAAGGACGACGGCGGCCTGGCCAGCGTGGGCGTCATCGGTGCCTTCCCCATGAAGCGCCGGCAGGAGCTCTTCCAGGAGCTGCAGCCGCTGGTGACCGATTTCGACAACCACCCGTGGGCCTGGGCGAAGCAGGAGGACGGGGAACGGACGCCCCGCAACGCCGAGGGCAGCCGCTGGAGTGCCGGCAAGGACCTGTCCTTCGTGCCGCTCCGGCCTGAGCTGGTGGTGGAGGTCCGCTACGACCACATGGAGGGGGAGCGGTTCCGCCACACCGCCCAGTTCAACAGGTGGCGGCCGGACCGGGACCCGGAATCCTGCACCTACGCCCAGCTGGAGGAACCGGTGAACTTCGACCTCGCCTCCGTGCTGGACACCGGCAAGGCGTAACCCCGCAGAACCCGGGCCGGCAGCCGGGCACCTGGGCCCGGGCCGCCGTCGTGCGTTCCTTCCCGGTTACCGGCGCCCACGCGCTGCCGGCGGCATGAAAAAGCCCGCCACCTCCTGGCTTTTGCGGGAGGTGGCGGGCCTGTGCCCGGTCAGTAACCGGGAAGGAACGTACGCTCGGGACGGCTACTTGAGGCCGAGCTGCTTGGTGGGGATCTTGTAGGACTCCTTCGCCGTCAGCGCCGAGATGGCGGCGATGCCGGCGATGACGGCCGTGAAGATGCTGATCTGCACCCAGCCGCCGGGCTTGATGCCACCCATCGCGGCCACGATTGCCGGAGCGAAGCCTGCCATCAGGAAGCCCAACTGGGTGCCGATGGCCAGGCCGGAGAAGCGGACCTTGGTGCTGAACATTTCGGCGTAGAAGGACGGCCAGACGGCGTTGGCGGCGGCGTAACCGCAGGAGAACATGCCGATCGCGGCCAGGAACATCAGGGGTACGCTGCCGGATTCGAGGCTCAGCAGGAACAGCGGGGTGAGAACCGCGCTGGACAGGGCGCCGTAGATGTAGACGGGCTTGCGGCCGATCTTGTCCGCCAGCATGCCGAACAGCGGCTGGGTGCCCAGGGCCACCAGGTTGGCGCCCACCACGAGCCACAGCGTGGTGGTGCCGTCCACGCCGGCAACGGTCTTGGCGTAGCTGATGGCCAGGGTGCCGAACACGGTGGACACGGCGGCGATGAACGCGCAGCAGATCACGCGGAGGACGTCGCGCCAGTGGCCCTTGAGCAGGTCCGCAACGGGGAGCTTGGAGATCTGGGCGGACTTCTGGGCTTCCTCGAAGGCGGGCGGTTCGTGCAGGGTGCGGCGGATGAAGAACGCCACAATGACCACTACGGCGCTGAGCCAGAACGGGATGCGCCAGCCGATGCCGAACTTGATCTCATCCGGGAGGGCGAGCACGGGGATGAACACCAGGGCCGCCAGGATCTGGCCGCCCTGCGTGCCCGTCAGGGTCCAGGAGGTAAAGAACGATCGGCGGTTGTCCGGGGCGTGCTCGAGGGTCATGGAGGAGGCGCCGGCCTGCTCGCCCGCTGCGGAGAGGCCCTGGCAGAGGCGGGCCAGCACCAGCAGTGCGGGAGCCCACCAGCCCACGGTGTTGAAGTCAGGCAGGCAGCCGATGAGGAAGGTGGAGGCGCCCATCAGGATGAGCGTAAACATGAGGACCTTCCGCCGGCCCACCCGGTCGCCGAAGTGGCCCAAGATGACGGCGCCCACGGGACGTGCCACGTACGCGAAGCCGAAGGTGGCGAAGGACATGATGGCGGCGTTCGCGTCCGCGCTGGGGAAGAAGACCGTGGGGAAGATCAGTGCAGCAGCCGAACCGAAGATGAAGAAGTCGTAGTATTCGACCGCGCTGCCCAGGAAGCTGGCGAGTGCCGCTTTCTTGGGGGTTCCGGCATGCGTGGCGGTCCCCGCTCCGGCGGAAGGAAGTGTCTGGCTCATGGAGTTCCTTTGTGTGACGACATTGTCGCGGATGATTCAGGAGTCGCAGCCGCCGCGGCCTGGGTGCGGGCGGGGCGCGATGCGGCCGGAGTCCTCTCAAGACCCGAGCGAGTAGCCACATGGTGAGAGCTACTTGTGCGATACAGCAATGATGGCTGTGAGGGCTGTCACTTGTCAAGAAAATAATCACCATCTAGAAATAGCTCTCACATTGTGGCAACATCGAAGCATGAGTGTGAATCAAGCCACAATGGCCGATGACGTCCAGGATGATCCGGCGGGCGAGGGGGACCTTTCTGGAGGCCCTGAAGTGCAGGGTGATTCCGCGGAGGCGGGCAAGGGTGCGGGCCGGAAGGGCGCCGAGCGGACCGACATGGTGGGCAAGGCCCTTGGCCTGCTGGTGCTGCTGGGGGATGAGCCCCGCGGGGCCAGTGCCGCCGAGATCTCCCGCAGGGCGGAGCTGCCCTTCAGTACCACCTACCGGCTCCTCGGCTCCCTGGCGCGGGACGGCTTCGTGGACTACGAGCCGGATGGCCGGCGGTACCACCTGGGCTTGCGGATCTTCCAGCTGGGCCAGCGAGTTTCCAACCACCACGGTTTCGCTGGAGCCGCCCTGCCGGTCCTTCGCCGGGTCACGGAGCAGACCGGCGAGGCCACTATCCTCAGCGTCCGGGACGGACACCACCATCTGACGGTCAACAAAGTGGATGGCCCGCAGATGTTCAGGGTGACCAGCGATCCAGGCCACCTGGGCTCACTGTCCGCCACCGCCGTCGGAAAAGCCCTGGTGGCTTTCGCTGAGGACGCCGAGCGCGAAAAGCTCCTCGCCGAGCTGCCGCTTGAGCGACTGACGGAAAAGTCCATCACGGACCGTGAGGCCTTCCGGCGGGAGATTGACCAGGTGCGCCGCCAGGGCTACGCCGTGATGGATGAGGAAAACGAGATTGGCATGCGCGCCGTCGCGGTGCCGCTGCTTAACAGCCAGGGGCACGCCTTTGCGTCGCTGGCGACGGCGGCGCCGGTCTTCCGGATGACCCTGGATGAGCTGAAGGCGCGCGTCGCGCTCCTGCAGGATGCCGCGGCCGAGCTGGCCGCGCGGCTTCCGCAGCGGTAAAACCACCTTCGCCATTCCGCGTTTGTTCGCTAGACGAACACTAGTGCGCAGAATGAACAATTGCTGTACTGTAATCCCTGTCACCGGCATGCCGCCCCGCGGCCCGGTGCCGTTACCAAAGGAGCTGCACGGATGAGCCAACGAACTGAGTCCTACCTGGTGGGACTGGTCGGAGATGGCGTGACGCCATCGCTCACCCCGCCCATGCATGAACGCGAAGGGGACGTGCAGGGCCTGCGTTACCTGTACCGCCCCATCGACCTCCTCGAACTTGGCCTGGCGGGTGATTCCGTGGGTGAGGTCCTCCGGAGCGCCCGCATGCTGGGCTTCAATGGCCTGAACATCACGCATCCCTGCAAGCAGCTGGTCCTGCAGCACTTGGATGAGGTGAGCCCTGACGCCCGCCGGCTCGGCGCCGTCAACACCGTGGTTATCCGCGACGGCCGCTTCATCGGCCACAACACCGACTTCTCCGGTTTCGCCGCGGCCCTGGCCGCAGGCCTCCCCGGCGCCCGGCTGGACCGCGTGGTGCAGCTCGGCGCGGGAGGTGCCGGGTCCGCCGTCGCCTACGCCCTGCTCAGCGCGGGAGTGACAACCCTCGACCTGGTGGACATGGATGCCGAACGCGCCGCCGCCCGCGCTGAAGAGCTGTCCGGCTTCTTCCCGGACAGCACCGTGACGGCGCGTTCGACGGCGGAGCTGCCGCAGCTGATGCCGCTGGCCGACGGCCTGGTGCACTGCACCCCGGTGGGCATGGCCGCGCACCCCGGCGTTCCGCTGGACCTGGAGCTGCTCGAGCCCCGGCACTGGGTGGCGGACATTGTCTACCGGCCCATCGACACCGAACTGGTCCGCGGCGCCCGCGCCAAGGGCTGCGAGGTCCTGGACGGCGGCCGCATGGCAGTGGGCCAGGCCGCCGACGCCTTCCGCATCTTCACCGGCCTCGACGCCGACCCGGAACGGATGCGCTCGCACTTCCTGGAGCTCGTGGCCGCCGAAGAGGTGGCCGCCTGATGCGTACCGGTATCGCCACCGTCTGCCTTTCCGGCACCTTGAAGGAAAAGATGCAGGCCTGCGCCATTGCGGGCTTCGACGGCATCGAGATCTTCGAACAGGACCTGGTCACCTCGCCGCTCAGCCCCGAAAACGTACGGACAATGGCCGCAGACCTGGGCCTGGGCCTGGATCTCTATCAGCCGTTCCGCGATTTCGACGGCGTCACCCCGGACCTGCTCAAGGCCAACCTTCGCCGCGCCGAGGCCAAGTTCAAGCTCATGTCCCGCCTGGGCATGGACACCATCCTGGTCTGCTCCAACGTTGCCACAGCCACCATCGACGACGACGCCGTCCGCGCCGAACAGCTCGCACAGCTTGCCGGCCTGGCCGGCGACCACGGCGTCAAGGTGGCCTATGAGGCGCTGGCCTGGGGCAAGTACGTCAACGACTACGAACACGCCTACCGCCTGGTGGAGATGGTGGACCACCCCAACCTGGGCACCTGCCTGGATTCCTTCCACATCCTGTCCCGCGACTGGGACACAGCGCCCATCGAGCAGATCAACCCGGAGAAGATCTTCTTCGTCCAAGTGGCCGATGCCCCCAAACTGTCCATGGACGTCCTGTCCTGGAGCCGCCATTACCGGGTGTTCCCGGGCGAAGGGCAGTTCGCGCTCGCCAAGTTCATGGGCCACGTGGTCCGCGCCGGCTACACCGGCCCGGTCTCGCTGGAGGTCTTCAACGACGTCTTCCGGCAGTCCGATGTGGAGCGCACGGCCGTTGATGCCATGCGCTCGCTTATCTGGCTGGAGGAACAGAGCGCCAAGTGGCTCGCGGACAACGCCGGAAACGCTCCGGAAGGTGCCCCGGCGGCCGGTGGTGCGCACCGCCGTCGTTATCCCATGGAACTGGCCACCCTGCCCAAGGTCAACGAGCCCGCGGGCTTCAACTTCGCCGAGGTCAAGGCGGACGATACCGCCCAGCTGGAGAAGCTCCTGGGCCAGCTCGGCTTCGGCTTCGAAGGCCGCCACCGGACCAAGGACGTCCAGCTGTGGACCATGGGCCAGGCCCGGGTGATCATCAACGAACAGGCCGCGCAGCACGCGGAGCCGTGCATCGCCGCCCTGGGGTTCGACGTCGATTCCCCCGTGATTGCCTCCGCCCGGGCCCAGCAGCTCAAGGCCCCTGTGGTGGCCCGCAAGGTCCAGGCCGACGAAGAGGTCTTCCAGGGCATTTCCGCGCCGGACTCCACGGAAATCTTCCTCTGCCAGGGCAGCCCGGACGGAACCGCCGCGTGGACACACGAATTCGGGGAGGGCCTGGAGCACGCCCGTTCCGCGCACAATGCGGTGATCGACCACGTGAACCTGGCCCAGCCGTGGCAGCACTTCGACGAGGCCGTGCTCTTCTACACCAGCGCCCTCGCGCTGGAACCGCAGCCGTTCGCCGAGGTTCCCAGCCCCAGCGGACTGGTCCGTTCGCAGGTGATGGAAACCGCCGACGGCGCGGTCCGGCTGGTCCTGAACCTCGCCCCCGTGCAGCAGGGCCACGCCCCGAAGACCTACCAGGAGCACATCGCCTTCGCCGTGGACGACCTCGTGGCGACCGCGCGCGCCGCCCGGGATCGCGGCCTGGACTTCCTCCAGATCCCCGCCAACTACTACGAGGACCTGGACGCCCGGTTCGACCTCGCCCCGGACTTCCTGGCTACGCTCCGGGAGCTGAACCTCCTGTACGACCGGGACGCTGACGGCGAGTTCCTGCACTTCTATACGGCAACCGTGGGCAGCGTCTTCTTCGAAATGGTGGAACGCCGCGGAAGCTACAACGGCTACGGCGCCCCCAACGCCCCGGTGCGCCACGCCGTCCAGTACGACTCGCTGCACCGCTGACAGACCCAACGCACCAGAGAACATACCCAGAAAGGAGCCGGACGTGCCGGAAGAGACCAACGCCCAGCTTGAATCGGACGAGTCCGTACCGCCTGCCGAGCCCAAGGCGGCGCACCTGCCGCTGGACAAGGCCATCGAAACCCAGGCTGACCTCAGCGCCGAGATCAGCTCCATCGGCGAGGCCTACCGGCGCGCACTCAAGGACGGTGCCCAGCCGGAAACCCAGCCCCGCCTGGACTACCCGCCGTACCGCAGCAGCATCCTGCGCCACCCCACCAAGAGCCTGCACCACACGGACCCGGAAACCATCGAGCTGTACTCCCCGGCGTTCGGGCACCAGGACGTGCACGCGCTGGAATCGGACCTGACCATCCAGCACAACGGCGAACCCCAGGGCGAACGGATCATCGTGGCCGGGCGCGTCCTGGACGGCGACGGCCGCCCGGTGGCCGGGCAACTCGTGGAAATCTGGCAGGCGAACGCTTCCGGCCGCTACATCCACAAGCGCGACCAGCACCCGGCACCCATCGACCCCAATTTCACGGGAATCGGCCGCTGCATCACTGGCCCGGACGGCTCCTACCGCTTCACCACCATCAAGCCCGGCGCCTACCCGTGGAAGAACCACCTGAACGCCTGGCGTCCGGCCCACATCCACTTCTCGCTGTTCGGAACCGAGTTCACCCAGCGCATCATCACGCAGATGTATTTCCCCGGCGACCAGCTCTTCCCGCTGGACCCGATTTACCAGACCATCGTGGACCAGGACGCCCGTGACCGGCTGGTGGCCAGCTACGACCACAGCCTCACCGAGCCCGAATGGGCCCTTGGCTACAACTGGGACATCGTCCTGACCGGGGCCAAGCGGACCTGGACTGAAAACGAAGCATACGGCGACGCCGGCGACGACGACAACGAATAGGCAGAGGACTACGCACATGAGCAACTCCACCAAACTCGTTCCCACCCCCGGCCAGACGGTGGGCCCGTTCTACGGCTACGCGCTCCCCTTCGAGAAGGACAACGAGCTGCTGGCCCCCGGTTCACCCGGATCCATCCGCCTGCAGGGCACCGTCTACGACGGCGCCGGCCAGGCCATCCCGGACGCCATCCTGGAAATCTGGCAGCCTGACGCCGACGGCAACGTGGTCCAGCGCACCGGCTCGCTGGTCCGCGACGGCTACACGTTCACCGGCTGGGGCCGCGGCGCCGTGGGCAACTCCGGCGTCTACACCTTCACCACAGTGAATCCCGGCCCCACCAAGCCCGTTCCTGGAAAAGCAGCGGCCGCACCTTTCATCTCCGTGGCAATCTTCGCCCGCGGTCTGACCAACCGGCTGTTCACCCGCATCTACCTCCCCGACAACGAAGAGGCTCTGGCCAATGACCCGTTGCTGTCCTCGTTAGATCCCGAGCGGCGCAAAACGCTGATCGCCCGCCGCGACGCCGACGGCGGCCTCACTTTCGACATCCGCCTCCAGGGTGAGGGCGAGACAGTCTTCCTGGACTTCCAGTGACCCACGCCGCCGCTATGGGAGATTTGCGCGCCTTCGCCGAAGAGGCCGACGCCGGCCTGCTCACCCCTGTCTCGGCGTCGCCGCTGGTGGCGGCGCTGACGGGGGACCGGGCCGTGCTGGCGGCCATCCTCGCCGTCGAATCGGGCTGGGCCGCCGTGCTGGAACACGCAGGCCTGGCACCTGCCGGGTCCGCCGCCGTCGTGGCCTCCGCTGCTGAGGCCGGCCGCTACGACGTGGCGGACATCGCCAGGCGCGCCCAGGGCGGCGGGAACCCGGTTATCCCGCTGCTGGCGGACCTCCGCAAGACTGTGGCAGGGCTGGACACCGCGGGTACTGGCGCCGGAAAAGCCATCCACACCTCGTTGACCAGCCAGGACGTGCTGGATACGGCCCTGATGCTGCTGGCCAGGAACACTGTCCACGCGGTGCTGGCGGACCTGAAGGCCACCACGACCGCGCTCGCCGCCTTGGCCGGACAACATGCGGACACGCTGTGCGTGGGAAGGAGCCTGACGCAGCATTCGCTTCCCTTTACGTTCGGGCTGCGGGCTGCGCAGTGGTTCCAGGGCCTGGCTGCCGCGGGCCGGCAGTTGGAGGCCCTGGAGTTCCCGGTCCAGTTCGGCGGTGCGGCGGGAACCCTTGCTGCCGGAACCGTGCTGACGGAAGGCACCCCTGCCACGCCGTTCACCCTCGCCGATGCCCTGGCAGTCCAGCTGGGCCTGGCCCCGGCCGCGGCTCCGTGGCACACCAACCGCCTGGCGGTCACCTCGCTGGGCCACGCCCTGGCGTCGGTCCTGGACGCCTGCGGCAAGGTCGCAGCCGACGTCCTGTTCCTCAGCCGCCCCGAGGTGGCCGAGCTCGCCGAGCCGCGTGCCGCTGGCCGGGGAGTGTCCTCCGCCATGCCGCAGAAGCAGAACCCCGTGCTGTCCGTCCTGGTCCGCAGCGCCGCGCTGCAGGCACCACAGCTCGCCGCCCAGCTGCACCTTGCTGCGGCCAACTTCAACGATGAGCGGCCCGACGGCGCCTGGCACACCGAATGGCCTGCACTCCGCCAGCTGCTGGCCCTGGCCCTCGGCGCCGCGGGCCACATCCGCGAACTCGCCGAAGGTCTGCAGGTGTTCCCTGACGCCATGCGCAGGAACCTTGACCTGTCCGGCCCGCTGCTGCTGGCTGAGGGCGTCAGCGCCGCCGTGGCTCCGCTGCTCACTGAGCAGGGCGGTCGCAACGGTAAGCAGCAACTGCAACAGGTGGTGGACCGGACCCTCCAGGCGCCCCCGGCCGAGCAGGCCGCCACCTACCGCAAGCTGCTCCGTGAAGCCGTCCCGGCCGCCGTCGTTCCCGATGCCCGGCTGGAGGAACTCCTGGACCCCGCCAGCTACTTGGGCCAGGCGGTAGAAATTTTCGGCCGCATCCTGGCGGCTTTCCCCGAATTTGTTACCCCTACCGACGCGAATGGAGCTTCCCGTGGCTAACCCGGCACTGAAGGCAGCGCTGCTGTCCCCCCAACGAGCTCTGGGCGAGCACCCCCTCCTGCTGGTGGGCCCTTCCTTGGGCACCTCCTCCATCCTGTGGAACAGGGCCGCGTCCCTGCTCGGCGGTGACTATGACGTGGTGGCCTGGGACCTGCCCGGCCACGGTGTCTCACCCGCGGCCACCGAAGCGTTCAACGTCGCTGCCCTCGCGGACGCCGTGGTGGACCTGGCGGACTCCATTGCCCCCGGCGGGAACTTCCACTACGCGGGCGTCTCCCTCGGCGGCGCGGTGGGCCTGCAGTTGGGCATCAAGCACGGTGCACGGCTGAAAAGCCTGTCCGTGCAGAACAGCGGTGCCAAGATCGGGACGCCCGAAGGCTGGCTGGAACGTGCCGAAACCGTCCGGACGCAGGGCACCCCGGTGATGATCCAGGGTTCCGCCGAGCGTTGGTTCGCCCCCGGCTTCATGGACAGCCAGCCGGAATTGAGCAGCCGCCTCCTGCACGCCCTGCGCGACGCCGACCGTTTCAGCTACGCGTTCTGCTGCGAAGCGCTCGCGGCGTTCGACGTCCGGGCGGAACTCGGCAGCATCCGCGTCCCCACGCAGGTGATCGCCGGCGCGGTTGACGGCGTCGCCACGCCTGCCATGGCCGAGGAAGTCGCCACGGGAATCACGGGCGGTGGCGGCACCGCCACCGCCGTCACCCTCGAAGGCGTCGCGCACCTGGCGCCCGCCGAAGCCCCGGCCCACGTGGCGGAGCTGATGCGCGGGCTGATCAGCTGGGCCGAAGCACGGGTGGCAGCCAAGTGAGCGGCCTCGATCCGAGGCGCAACGGCGTGGTCCAGCCAGGCGCCACCAGCCAGGACATTTACGACGGCGGCATGGCCGTCCGGCGCGAAGTCCTCAGCGACGAACACGTGGACCGGGCCAACGCCAACAAGGACGAATTCACCGACGATTTCCAGGACATGATCACCCGCATCGCCTGGGGTGGGATCTGGACCAGGCCCGGCCTGACCCGGCAGATGCGCTCCGCCGTCACCATCACCGCCATGGTGGCCCACGGCCACTGGGAGGAGCTCGCCATGCACATCCGGGCGGCCCTCCGGAACGGACTCAGCCGCGACGAGATCAAGGAAATCCTGCTGCAGACCGCCATCTATTGCG
This sequence comes from Pseudarthrobacter chlorophenolicus, assembly GCF_000962805.1. GTDB lineage: Bacteria > Actinomycetota > Actinomycetes > Actinomycetales > Micrococcaceae > Arthrobacter > Arthrobacter chlorophenolicus_A. Next base: position 16,088 of record NZ_JZTW01000025.1, read on the forward strand.
GTGTCCCCTCCGCCAACACGGCCTTCAAGACCGCGCAGCAGGTGTTCCGCGACCTGGACAATGCAGCAACAGACAGCACCACCGCCCCACCCCCACCCAACTAGGTAGCAGCAGATGTCGTTATGAGGCCCCAAAACGACATCAATTGCTACCCAGTTGGGGCAGCACAGACAAAGATGCAGAGGAACCATGAACCAGGCTTTTGTGTACGACGCCGTGCGCACCCCGTTCGGCAAGTTCGGCTCCGGCCTTGCCGCGGTCCGTCCGGATGACCTTGCCGCGCACGTGATCAAGGAATCCGTGCACCGCGCACCGGGACTTGATCCGGAGCGGATCGATGAGGTGGTGTTCGGCAACGCCAACGGCGCCGGCGAAGAGAACCGCAACATCGCCCGGATGGGCACGCTTTTGGCCGGGCTCCCGGTGTCCATCCCTGGCACCACGGTGAACCGGCTCTGCGGCTCGTCGCTGGACGCGGCGATCATCGCGTCCCGGCAGATCAATGCCGGCGACGCGGACCTCATTCTGGTGGGCGGGGCGGAGTCGATGTCCCGCGCCCCGTGGGTGCTGCCCAAGACCGAGAAGCCCTACCCGGCCGGGGACATGACGCTGGCCTCCACCACGCTGGGCTGGCGCCTGGTCAACAAGGCGATGCCAAAGGACTGGACCATCTCCCTGGGCGAGGCCACCGAGCGGCTCCGCGAGAAGTACGGCGTGACCCGGGAGGCGCAGGACGAGTTCGCAGCCGCGTCGCACAACTTGTCCGCCGCAGCCTGGGACGAGGGGTTCTACGACAACCTCGTCACACCGGTCCCGGGCACCGACCTGGTCCGCGACGAAGGCATCCGCCCCGGCTCGTCGGCGGAGAAGCTCGCCGGGCTGAAGACCGTGTTCCGTACGGAGAGCGGCACGGTCACCGCGGGCAACGCGTCTCCATTGTCCGACGGCGCCTCCGCGGCCTGGGTGGGCAGTGAGGCTGCCGCCGGGCTGCTGGGTCTGGACCCGCTGGCCCGGATCGCCGGGCGCGGCGCACACGCTAACGATCCCCAGTACTTCGGCTACGCCCCCGTGGAGGCCGCGAACAAGGCCCTCGCGAAGGCGGGTATCGGCTGGGAGCAGGTGGGCGCCGTCGAACTTAACGAAGCGTTCGCCGCGCAGTCCCTGGCCTGCATCAACGCCTGGGGCATCGACCCCGGGATCGTGAACCGGCACGGCGGGGCAATCGCCATGGGCCACCCGCTCGGGGCGTCCGGGACCCGGATCCTGGGCACCCTGGCCCGGTCCCTGCAGGCCTCCGGGGAACGCTGGGGTGTCGCCGCGATCTGCATCGGCGTGGGCCAGGGCCTGGCCGTTGTCCTTGAGAACATGACCGCCGCCGGAACCAACACAAAGGACCAGTAATGCTGAACTTCGTAGATTCGGTCCAGGACGCCGTCGCCGGCATCAAGGACGGCTCCACCGTGATGATCGGCGGGTTCGGCAACGCCGGGCAGCCGTTCGAACTGATCGACGCGCTGCTCGAATGCGGCGCCACGGACCTGACCGTGGTGAACAATAACGCCGGCCAGGGCGACCAGGGCCTGGCGCTGCTGATCAGGGAAGGCCGGGTGAAGAAGATGATCTGCTCCTTCCCGCGGCAGTCCGATTCCTGGCACTTCGACGCAAAGTACAAGGCCGGCGAGATCGAACTCGAACTGGTCCCGCAGGGCAACCTGGCCGAACGCATCCGGGCCGCCGGCGCCGGGATCGGCGGGTTCTTCACCCCCACCGGCTACGGCACCATGCTCGCCGAGGGCAAGGAAACCCGGATCATCGACGGCCGCGGCCAGGTCTTCGAAACCCCCATTCACGCCGACGTCGCCCTGATCAAAGCCCTGAAGGCTGACGGGAAGGGCAACCTGGTGTACCGCAAGACCGCCCGGAACTTCGGCCCCATCATGGCGGCGGCCGCGACGCACACCATCGTGCAGGTGTCCGAGATCGTCCCCACCGGCGGGCTCGACCCGGAAAACATCGTTACCCCGGGGATCTACGTCAACAGCATCGTCCAGGTGTCCGGCAGCGGTGCCGGTGCCACGAACGGAAAGGTGGCCTGAGATGAGCCTCACCGAAACCAGCATCAAGACATCAGATACGCCCCTGGGCCGGGACGACCTGGCCCGGCTGGTGGCCAAGGACATCGCCCCGGGCTCATTCGTGAACCTGGGCATCGGCCAGCCCACCCTGGTGTCCAACTACCTCACCGACGAACAAAACATCACCCTCCACACCGAGAACGGCATGCTGGGCATGGGCCCGGCCGCCGAGGGCGACGAGATCGACGGCGACCTCATCAATGCCGGCAAGATCCCCGTCACCGAACTCCCCGGTGCGTCCTACTTCCATCACGCGGACTCCTTTGCCATCATGCGCGGCGGCCACCTGGACATCTGCGTCCTGGGCGCCTTCCAGGTTTCCGCCACCGGGGACCTCGCCAACTGGCACACCGGGGCACCCGGGGCGATTCCCGCCGTCGGCGGCGCCATGGACCTCGCCACCGGCGCCAAGGACGTCTTCGTCATGATGACCCTGCTGACCCGCGAAGGCGCGTCCAAGATCGTGGAGTCCTGCACCTACCCGCTCACAGGCGTCGGCTGCGTCACCCGCGTTTACACCGACAAAGGCGTCTTCCTCACCGGCCCGGATGGCGTCACCGTCCGCGAAACCTTCGGCTGCACCCTCGAAGAGCTCCAGGAACTGGTGCCCGTCCCCCTCAAGGCAGCGCCCGCCGCCGTCGGTGGTTGAGCCCTTCTAAACCCGCCGCGCCCGCCGCCCCTAGGATTGGTAACCATGACCGACGCCGTCCGCACGGACACCCAGCCACCGCAGGCCAGCGACCAGTATGTCCAGTCGCTGGCACGCGGCCTGGCAGTGATCCGCGCCTTTGACGCCGACCGCCCGGTCATGACCCTCAGCGAGGTGGCGGGCCAAACCCGCCTGACCCGGGCCACCGCACGCCGGTTCCTGCACACCCTGGTGGAGCTGGGCTACGTCCGCACAGACGGCAAGACGTTCGCCCTGACGGCACAGGTGCTGCAGCTTGGCTACGCCTACCTCTCCGGGCTCTCGCTGCCGCAGCTGGCCCAGCCGCACCTTGAGGAGCTGTCCCTGAAACTGGGGGAGTCGACGTCGGCGGCTGTCCTGGACGGCGTGGACATTGCCTACATCGCCCGGGTGACCACCCGCCGCATCATGAACGTGGGCATCACCGTGGGCACACGGTTCCCGGCCTACGCCACCTCCATGGGACGGGTGCTCCTGGCTAACCTGCCGGCCGCCGGGCTCAAGGAGTACCTCGCCGCAGCGGACATCCGGCCGCTCACACCCCGGGCCCTGGCCACCGTCCCGGAACTGCTGGCGGTGCTGGAAACCGTCCGAACGCAGGGCTGGTGCCTGCTGGACCAGGAACTGGAACCGGGCCTGATGTCCGTGGCGGCACCGGTGTTTGACGGAGCCAAGGTGGTGGCTGCGGTCAACGTGTCGCTGCAGGCCCAGTCCGTGGCAGCGCGGGAGGACCCGGAAGCCTACCTGGCTTCGGTGGCGCAGGAGATCGCGGCCACCGCCAAGCTCATCTCCGCGGACCTCACCGCCCGCGGCTGACCCGTTCCCAAAGAGTTTTTGGGCAGATATCACGACCTCCGGAGTGTCTAGCTCGCGTTATCTGTCCGAAAACTCCGGGGTGAGGTAACTCTTTGCCATCCATCCGGGTCCTGCCACTCCCGCCGCAGCAGCGCCCGTCCTAGACTCAACCCAACTGTGCGCAGCAGAGTGGCTGCCGCAAGACTGCCGGACGCGGCAGGAAGGGAGCGTGCGGGTGAAACTGGGCATTCCGCGGGAACGCCGGGAGGGCGAACGGCGCGTGGCCGCCACCCCGGACACGGTGAAACAGCTGGCCGGAATGGGCCTGGAGGTACTGGTCGAGGCGGGCGCGGGCGACGCCGCGGGGCACCCGGACCGGGACTACACGGAGGCGGGCGCCGCCGTCGTCCCTGAACTGGACACCAGCGCCGTGGACATCCTGGCGCACGTCCGCCCCCTGGACCCGCACACGGCCGCCGCACTGAAAACGGGAGCGGTCACCGTGGGGCTCGCGTCGCCGTCGTCCGAACTGCCCACGGTGCAGGCACTCGCCCGGGCCGGCGCCACGTCCTTCGCCCTGGAGCTGGTGCCGCGCATCTCCCGCGCCCAGTCCATGGACGCGCTCAGCTCCCAGGCCCTGGTGGCCGGCTACCGCTGCGTGCTGGAAGCCGCCATCCGGCTGCCCAGGTTCTTCCCCCTCTACATGACCGCCGCCGGCACGGTCCCGCCCGCCCGCGTCCTGGTGCTCGGAGCCGGCGTTGCCGGGCTGCAGGCGATCGGCACGGCCAAACGGCTTGGCGCGCGGGTGTCCGCCAATGACATCCGGCCCGCCTCCGCGGACGAGGTCGCGTCCATGGGAGGCACCTTCATCCGCCTGGACCTGGAAACCGCAGAAGCTGCCGGCGGCTACGCCCGCCAGCTCAGTTCCGACGCCGGCACCCGGCAGCGGCAGTTGCTCGCGCCGCACGTGGCGGAGTCGGACGTTCTCATTACGACGGCGGCCGTCCCGGGAAGGCGCGCACCGCTCCTGGTGACCCGCGAGATGGTGCAGGGCATGCGGGCCGGGTCCGTCGTCGTCGACCTCGCCGCGGAGTCCGGCGGCAATGTGGAGGGAGCGGTCCCGGGCGAGGATGTCGCCGTGCCTACCGCCGACGGCTCCGGCCACGTGACCCTGGTGGGACTGAAGGACCCCGCATCCACCATGGCCTTCGACGCCTCCCGCCTCTATGCCAAGAACGTCGCCAACCTCCTGGCGCTGATGGTCAGGGACGGCAAACTCGTCCTGGACTTCGGGGACGAGGTGGTGGCCGGAGCGTGCCTCACCCATGACGGCCAGGTGCGGCACGGTCCCACGGCGGAACTGCTCGGCGAAACAGCCCGGGCCCGGCAGGAAGGGGTTCTGTGATGGACGGAATGAGCCTGCTGACCATCACGGTCCTGGCCGTCTTTGTGGGATTCGAGGTGGTGTCCAAGGTCTCCAGCACCCTGCACACGCCGCTGATGTCCGGCGCCAACGCCATCCACGGCATCATCCTGGTGGGTGCCATCATCGTGGCCGGCCAGGCAGCGGACCCGTGGGTCCTCGCGGTGGCACTGCTCGCCGTCGTCCTGGCCACGGCCAACCTGGTGGGCGGCTTCGTGGTCACGGACCGGATGCTGCACATGTTCCACGCCAAGAAGGAGATTCCGCGTACGGGCCCCGCCCAGTCAGGCGCCCCGCAGTCGGGTGCCGCCCCAAAGGCGGACGGGAAATGAGTATCCTCGACCCCGCTTGGACCGCCCTGCTCTACCTGGCCGCTGCGGTTTTCTTCATCCTGGCGCTGCGCGGCCTCAGTTCACCGCGGACCGCGCGCCGCGGCAACCTGATCGGCGCCTTCGGTGCCCTGATCGCTGTGGTCACCGTTTTCCTGTCCGCGAGGCTGGAGAACATCCCCTGGATCCTGGCCGCCATCGCCGTCGGATCCGCGGTGGCCGCCCCGGTGGCCCGGCGCGTGAAGATGACGCAGATGCCCCAGCTGGTGGCTCTGTTCAACGGCGTGGGCGGCGGTGCGGCGGCGCTGGTGGCGCTCCTGGAACTGCCCCATGCGGACGGTCCCTGGGTGCGGCTCGCCATCGTCTTCACGCTCCTGGTGGGCGCCGTCTCCTTTGCCGGCTCCGGGGTGACGTTCGCCAAGCTGCAGGAACTGATGACCACCCGGCCGGTGCTGTTCCCCGGCCTGCCCGTGGTGATGACTGCAGTGCTGCTGGCATCAGTGGCGGCCGGCGTTGCGGTTGTCATCACCGGGTCTACGGTGCTCGCGGTGCTGCTGCTGGTCCTGGGCCTCGCGGCCGGCGTCCTGCTGGTGCTGCCCGTGGGCGGTGCGGACGTCCCTATCGTGATTTCGCTGCTGAACGCCTTCACCGGCCTGGCCGTCGCGGCATCCGGCCTCGTGCTGGGCAATGTACTGCTGGTGGTGGCCGGCACCCTGGTGGGCGCCTCCGGCACCATCCTCACCCGCGCCATGGCGGCGGCCATGGGCCGCAGCGTCGCGGGCATCCTGTTCGGCGCCTTCCGGGGAGGCTCGACGGCGGGATCCACCGCCGTGAGCGACCGCCCGGTGCGCTCGTCCACGCCTGAGGACGTGGCGGTACTCCTGCGTTATGCGCAGCGGGTGATTATCGTCCCCGGCTACGGCCTCGCGGTGGCGCAGGGGCAGCACACGGCGGCGGAACTGGCGCAGGCGCTGGAAGCCCGGGGGATCGAGGTGGACTTTGCCATCCACCCCGTGGCGGGCCGGATGCCCGGTCACATGAACGTGCTCCTGGCCGAGGCCAACGTGCCCTACGAGTCGCTCAAGGAAATGGTGGAGATCAACCCCGAGTTCAAGACTGCGGATGTGGCCCTGGTGGTGGGCGCCAACGACGTTGTGAATCCCGCAGCCAAGACGTCCTCCGGCTCACCGATTTACGGCATGCCCATCCTTGAAGTCTCCGCCGCCCGCCAGGTGGTGTTCCTCAAGCGCTCCATGCGCCCTGGCTTCGCCGGCATCGAAAACGAACTGCTGTACGAGCCGCAGACCTCCCTGCTTTTCGGGGATGCCAAGGATTCGCTCGCCCAGGTGCTGGGGGCGGTCAAGGCCCTCTAACCGGGTTTGGCCGGAAGGCGGCGGCGGGCAGGCTACTCTTCTCTCAGAAGCTTGCTTTCCATTCCGCCACTGAAGGACGCCATGACTGCCAACAGCTCCACTTCACCCAGACGCGCCGCCATCATCGTCAATCCGGCCAAGCCGGTGGAGTTCGATGTGCGCGGCCTGGTGGCCAAGCACTGTGTGGAAAACGGTTGGGGCGAAGCCATCTGGCTGGAAACCACCAAGGAGGACCCGGGCGTGGGCCAGGCGAAGGAAGCCCTGGCTCAGGGAGCGGACATCGTCATCGCCGCCGGGGGAGACGGGACCGTCCGGTGCGTGGCCGAGGTCCTCGCCGGCGGGGACGTGCCCATGGGACTCCTTCCGCTGGGAACCGGGAACCTGCTGGCCCGCAACCTCGGCATGGATGTCACGGATTACGACGGCGCCATGGCGGCGGCACTGAGCGGCACCGAACGCAAGATCGACGTGGTCCGCGCGGTGCGCAATGATCCGGACAAGGAACAGATCTTCCTGGTGATGGCCGGCGTCGGCTACGACGCCACCATCATGGCGGACACCAACGAGGACCTGAAGGACAAGGTTGGCTGGCTGGCCTATGTGGACGCCGGCATCCGCAACCTGCCCGGCAAGCCGGTCAAGGCCACCGTGGTGATTGATGGCGAGACCGTGGTGCACCGCGGCGTCCGCAGCGTGATGGTGGGCAACTGCGGAAAGGTCCAGGGCGGCCTGGAGATCTTCCCCGAGGCCAAGGTGGACGACGGGCTGCTGGACATTGCCGTGCTGGCCCCGCACCACGGCAAGCTGGGCTGGCTCTCAGTGCTGGCCGGCATCATCGGCAAGGGCCGGAACCGGGACACCGCCGTGGAGTACTTCCAGGGCAAGGCCGTGGAAATCACCCTCGAACACGCGGACAACTACCAGCTGGACGGCGACCACGAGGGCGAAGGCAAGCACGTCCTGATGACCATGGAGCCGGGCGCCCTCACCCTCCGGATGTAACCCCCACCTGAGCAGCGCCAAGTGCCGTTTTGAACCGTCAGAAGGGCACTTCGCGCTACCTAGTTGGGGCTGGCAGTGGCGGACTTGTGCGCCAGGATCTCCGCGAGTTCGGCCAGCCGGTGCGCCCTGGCCGATTCGGCGGGCGTGAACGGTTCCCCGGGGCGGGAGAAAACCACCGGGCCGTGCCACGCGGTGGGGATCTTCAGGCGGGTGCCGTCGTCGGCCGCCGTGCCGGGAACGTCCGACGGCGGCACGATCCGTGCGCCCAGCAGTTCAGCCACGGCGAGGGGAAGTTCGTCCGGGGCGTCGGCAATCCTGGCGGCGAGGCTCAGCGCCTTCGTTTGGCCGTCGGCCATAGCCAGCGCGGTGGTGGGCCACACGTGCGCTCGGCTGCCGCCGCCGTCGTGCAACGCTGCCAGCAGCTCGCGCTCATCCATGGCGCCCGGTGCAGACAGTACAAACTCATCCAGCACCCCACCCGGGACCGGATGGACGTGGATGCCCAGGATGTTGATGCCGTTCCGGGCCAAGGCGCCCGTGACCTTTTCCAGCGCACCGGGCTGGTCCTGCAGGACCGTTCGCGCCCGCCAGAGAGCCGGCGCGGCTTCCAGTTTGCGGTGGCGGCGCAGTGCCGGAGCGTGCAGCCAGCCGCGCAGGATCCGGGCAGCGGACGGCTCGGCCACCCAGATCACCAGCACGGTGGCCGTCAGCGTGAGCACCAGCACTTTGGCCACATAGGGCAGGTGGGTTTCCACCACCAGGGCGTGGACCAGCAGCTCGATGGGCAGCATGACGGCCACATTGGCGGCGGTCAGGCGGGCCTTGGGCGGATCGGGCATCTGTCCGCAGACCTCGCAGCTGAGTTCGGCGGCGGGTGTGGCCCGCGGTGCGTGCTTCATGAGCCAAGCATTCGTGCGTGCTGTTTCTGCTGCGTTGCCTGCCGATTCCATTCAAGGGAATTTAATGGGTGGGTTCGGGGGCTGGCGCCATAGGATCTATTGGGAACATCAGTGCGGCCGGCCGCCCATCAGGACAACCGGATACCGCAGGAAAGGCGCTGCCCACGTGAAGATGCTTGCTGAGATGTTCAGCATTGGTCCCGGCAACAAGGACCACCACCCGGCCCTCCGGTGCGCTGTGGGCGTCTTCGTTCCGCTGATCACCCTGGTGCTGATCGGCCGCCTGGACGTGGCCATCTTCGCCTCTTTCGGGGCCTTCACCGGGATCTACGGCCGCGGCGAACCGCACGGGGCCCGCTTCGTCCTGCAGCTCCGGGCCGGGCTCCTGATGCTGCTGGTCATGTTCCTGGCTGCCCTGTCCGCCAGGATGGAAACAGTGTTCGGCCTGGACCGGAGCACCACCACTTGGCTCCTGGTGCTGGCCACCACACTCGTTGCCGGTGGCTGCTCCGTGGCTATTTCCTGGCTGCGGCTGCGCCCGGGCGGCTCCCTGTTCCACATCTTTGCCTTCGCGGCCATCGCGTCCATCCCCAACCAGCCTCCACTGTGGCAGGGCATGCTGGTTGCGGTACTCACCACCGTGCTGTGCCTGCTGATCGGCTTTTCGTCCCGGATCCTGCCCAGCCACCGCACCCCGTGGACCTGGCCGCCCCGCATCCGGCGCACGCCGGCGGAGAAGCGGACCGCCTGGCTTGAGGGCCTCGGCTACCTGGTGGCGGCAGGGCTGGCGGGCTCGCTGGCAACCTGGGCCGGGCAGCAGCTGGGATTCGGGCACAACTACTGGGCCATGGTGGCCGCGGTGGTGCCCCTGGTGGGCCACACCACCCGGCACCGGATCCGGCGCGGCGTCCAGCGAATCATCGGCACCGTTCTTGGCCTGCTGGTCCTGGCGGCGGTCCTGCTGCTGGGGCTGGAGCCGTGGCAGACCGTGCTGGTGATGGCCCTCTGCCAGTTCGGTGCGGAGATGTTCATCATCCGCCAGTATTTGCTGGCGCAGGTCTTCGTGACTCCCTTGGCCCTCATCTCCACCCTCCTGGTGGTCCCCGCCTCGCCGTCGGCACTGCTGCGCGACCGCATCATCGAAACCGTCATCGGTGCCGCCGTGGGCATTGCCGTGGTGCTGGCTCCCGCGGCGTGGCGCCGCCTCAGGCCGGGCCCTGCACAGGGTACGACGCCGGCCTGACCGCCTCCCATCCGCGGCCGGCCCTTAGCGGCCCGGACGTCCTGGGGCCCTGCCGCGGTAGGCTGGTCTTCCCATTGAACGGAAGGTGTGGCGGTGGCTAACTCACAGTCGGGGGATTCGGTGGTGGACCGGATAGTCCGGCTGATCTCCGCCTTTCCGCAGGACGCTGGCGCCCTGCAGCTTTCCGACCTGGCCGCAAGGGCCGGGCTGCCGCTGACCACCACGCACCGGCTGGTGGGCCAGCTCGCGGGCCACGGCCTGCTCGAAACCGAACCCGGCGGCATGGTCCGGCCGGGCCTCCGGCTTTGGGCGCTGGTAAACCGCGCCTCCCCGGCCTTGGCACTGCGGCAGGCGGCCATGCCGTTCATGGAGGACATCCAGCACGTCCTGAACCAGAACGTGAACCTCGCGGTGCTGGATGGCTGGGAGGTGCTGTTTGTAGAGCGGTTGTCGCGGCGCGGATCGGCGATCAACCGGGCGCAGGTGGCCGGCAGGATGCCCATCCACATCTCCTCCGCCGGGCTGGCGCTGATGGCGCACCGGGAGAAGGCGCTGCAGGCCAGTTACCTGGCCCAGTTCTCCGACCCCGACGGGAAACTCACCGCGGGTGACGTCCGGGCCCTGTTGGCCGAAACCTCGAACCAGGGCTTCGCCCAGCTCAAGGGCGTGGTTGATCCGGACACCTGGGGCATTGCCGTGCCCGTCCTCAACCGCCGCCAGCGTGCCGTGGCCTCGCTCGGCGTCGTGGTTCCGCTCCAGGAGATGCGGCTGCAGGCGTTGGTGCCCGCGCTGCAGACCGCCGCACGGGGCATCGCCCGCCGCCTCGCGGATTCCTGAACCATTCAACGGAATCACTGTAACGCCGGTCACCCGGAGTGGCCCACACTGGGTGCCAAGCAATCCTCTGGCCCCCGGGCCCGCAACGAAGCGAGACGCAGCAATGGCACGGAAAACCATCACCACCCAGGTCGCCATCATGGGTGCCGGCCCGGCAGGACTCATGCTGTCCCACCTGTTGGCCAAGGCCGGCATTGAATCCATTGTGATCGAGGTCCGCAGCCATGATGAGATCGCCCGCACCGTCCGTGCCGGCATCCTGGAGCACGGCACCGTCAACCTCATGGTGGACAGTGGGGTTTCAGACCGGGTCCTGACCCACGGCGACCGGCACGACGGGATTGAATTGCGCTTCAACGGCGAGAGCCACCGCATCGACTTCAAGGACCTGGTGGGCGAGTCCGTATGGCTTTACCCGCAGACCGACGTTTTCACCGACCTTGCCGCACGCAGGACGCACGACGGCGGCGACGTCCGGTACAGCGTCACGGACACCTCCGTCCATGACCTCGAAGGCAAGCCCAAGGTGTGGTTCACGGACGCCGACGGCGCCGAATTCGAGATCCAGGCGGACTTCCTGGTGGGCGCTGACGGTTCACGCAGCCACTGCCGCTTCCAGATCCCCGAGGCCAACCGCAAGTGGTTCTTCCACGAGTACCCGTTCGCTTGGTTCGGCATCCTGGCCGAAGCCCCGCGCAGCTCGGACGAACTGATCTACGCCAACTCCGCCAATGGCTTCGCGCTCATCAGCCAGCGGACCGAGGCCGTCCAGCGGATGTACTTCCAGTGCGACCCCAAGGAAAACGTGGCCGAGTGGGACGATGACCGGATCTGGGCCGAGTTCCGCAGCCGGGTCAACGGCAATGGCTTCGAGCTCAAGGAAGGCCCGGTCATCGAGAAGATGGTGCTGCCATTCCGCAGCTTCGTCCACACGCCCATGCGTCACGGCAACCTGTTCCTCGCCGGCGACGCCGCGCACACCGTCCCGCCCACCGGCGCCAAGGGCCTCAACCTGGCCATCCATGACGTCAAGGTCCTGTTCGAGGGGCTGGACAGTCACTACAACTCCGGCTCGGACCGGCTCCTCGACGCGTACAGCGACCGCGCCCTGGAGCGGGTCTGGAAGGCCCAGCAGTTCTCCTACTGGATGACCACCATGCTGCACACTCCCGCCGACGCGGACGATTTCTCCCGCGCCCGACAGTTGGGCGAACTCAATTCGGTGGTTTCTTCACGCCATGGCATGGCCTACCTCGCCGAGGCCTACACCGGCTGGCCGGGCCGAGGCTAGGCTGGCCGAACCGAAGGAATAGTACGACGCCGGGTCGGGACGTGGCTGTCAGTGCTCGCCGTGCTCACCAAGCACCAGTCGAAAGAACAACGCTCTTCTGCGCAACCGTCCATCGGACGAGACTGCGGGCGGCCAACCCGTCGGGCGCTAACCCAACAGATAGGCCGCCGTTGTACTAGCTCTTGCCTGGCTTTCCGCGGCCAAACCAGGGCCTCGGTGGCATGAAGAACCAAAACAGGGAGATTAGCGCAAGCATAAAGAGCCCGAACAGCGTCGGTTCGGGCACGATTCCATTGGTTGCCCAGAACAAAAGCCACTGAGCAGACCACAACCCACCTGTAAATGCGAGATATACGTATGCTCGACCGGCAAACGTCCGCGGTGTCATGAGAGGTTCACCCTGGGTCATTTACTCGTCCTTTCGTCGGTTACCTGCATGCATCGTTCCAATTGATGCCTGTTCCGAAGGCCCAGGCGCCTGCGCCGCAAGCAGCGCCGCCGATGCCTGCGCTCATTGCCCCGACGGCGCCGCAGATAGCGCCGGTGGCCGCAGCGTACCCGCCAGCCGCGAACCACCCCTGCCAGCATGATGGCCCAGACCACCCAGCCGTCGTAATGGTTGGCTCAGCGTTTGCAGTTGATGTCCGCTGGACGTCGGGTGACTGCTTCGGCTGCTTCTTGGAAGTCAATGCCACCGACTGCTGCCCATCCGTGCCAGTGACAAGTTCGAAGGACTTACCGCGAATGCTGGCAACGAAACTATCAACCTGTTCCTGGGTCAAAGCCGCAGCGAGACCTTCGCCGCCTCCAGCCTCAACGGAACCGGCCTGGGCAATCAGGAAGCCTGAGAACTCCGGGCTGGACTTTAACGTCTCAAGCCTGGTCGCAAAACCCGCTGCATCCTTCTTTTTTGCTTGCTTGATCACCACGGAGATAGGAACACCCTTGGAATCGCTGACTTGGGAGGCACTGGCCCCTTTACCTACGCCGGCCGAACTTCCAACAAGCGCCGTAGTGACCACACCAGCTTGAGAGCCCTCGGCTGACGGGCCAGCATTACGGGCACCTGCGGAATATGAAGACACCGCAATCAACGCCGCAACTCCGAATCCAAACGCTGCTCGAACCGCAGCCTTTTTAAATCTAAAGCGTTCATCCACTAAGCGGTTCACGTCCGTTACCTCTTTCGTCAAGGTCCCCCCAATAAGGACGAACGCGTCAGTCTGCCAGACAGCATGTCGGATTGTCATGTCATATGCGGGACATGTGAGCCGTACGACATTCCTCGCGCCGCCGTCGTCGGCAATGGGCGCATCGCGCTCGCGGAAGGTGCGCAGCCCTTCCGGGACCGGTTGCTTGGCCTGGCCCGACGGCGGAACCGGAGCGCCGCCGTCGTCCGCGGTTCTGCGGGGTGAAGCGTCAGTCCTGGTCACCGGGCGGGGGCGGCCGGAACCTTGCTGCTGGCGCCGGACACGGCTGGCCCGGCGGCAGACGGCACATCGGCGGCCTCGATGCCCTGCGGTGGAACTTCCGGCAGCCGTTTCCGGCTGCGGCGGCGCCCGGACCGGCCATAAACGAGGTACATGGTGACGCCGGTGATGACCATCAGCAGCACGGTGTACACGAACGTGTTCGCGATGCCTTCGGTGCCCTCAGCGCCGTCCGTGTTCGCCTTGATGACCAGGCCCAGCGGCTGGACCAGCGGGTGGGCCAGGAAGATGGCGGTGTCGTAATCGTCCAGGAGGCTGTTGAAGTTCAGGGCGGTGATGGCCGCTGCCGCCGGGAGCACCAGGGGCAACAGGATCCGGCGGAACACGTACAGAGTCTTGGCGCCCATGATGGCGGCGGCTTCCTCCAGCGAGGAATTCACCGAGGCGAACGACGCCTTCAGCATCCGCAGCGTGAAAGGGATCTTCACGGTGACGAACGCGATCAGCAGGATTACTGTGGTGCCGGTTAGCACCGCCCCACCCACCAGCGGGTTCGGGTGGTCGTAGCTGATGATCAGGCCCAGCGCCAACAACGCAGACGGCAGGATCCAGGGGATGTGCAGCAGGTACTCAAAGACTGACGCCACCCAGTTCCGGTACTTCTGCAGCAGCCGGGCCACGAACAGCAGGCCGCCCACCGCGATCACAGCAGCCAGCGCGCTGTACACCACGCTGACGACGAAGGGCCGCAAACCGGCCGGCTGCGTCAGCACCCGGACATAGTTGTCCAGGGTCAGGCTGCCGGGTGAGAGCTGCCCGGTCTGGATGGCGGCGCCGTCCGCGAAGGAGTACAGCACAATGAGCAGGACCGGCAGCGTGTATACCGCGAACAGCAGGTAGGCCACTGCATGCACGGCCGCGTTGGCCACCGGGTTGGTGATGTCCTGTTTCTGCAGCTCCGAGGACACCTTGGATACCGAGAAGTACGTGCCGCCCTTCTCCAGCCGGGACATCACGGCCAGCATCACCATCGTGGCCAGGCCCAGGATGACGGCCAGCAGGGCCGCGAGGTCACGCGACGTGGGGCTGTTGGTGAACGTCAGGATCATCGGCGTGATGGTCTGGAATTCCCGGCCACCCAGGACCTGCGGCGCACTCAGGGCACCGAGCCCGGTCAGGAAGGACAGGATGGTCACGGCGAACAGCGTGGGCTTCAGCATGGGCAGGACGATCCGCCGCAGGATGGTCCACGTCGAGGCCCCCAGGTTCTTCGCCGCTTCAATGGTTTGGTAGTCCACCCCCTTCAGCGCATTGGCCACGAACAGCATGTGGTTGGTGGTGGTGGCAAACGTCATGACCACCAGCACGGCGAAGAAGCCAGAGAACCAGGCGGGGTCCATGGAGGGGAACACCTGCAGCAGCAGCGAGGTGACGATTCCCTTGTCCCCATAGATGAACTTGTAGCCAGCCGCCAGCACGATGCCGCCGTAGATGAAGGTGGTGGCGTAGCCCAGGAACAGGATCCGCGAGCCCCGGATCCTGAAGTAGTACGTCACCAGCACAATGAAGATTCCTACCGCGTTAACCGTGATGGAGAGGGCCACCGCCAGCAGGAAGCTGTTACCGAGTGCCTTCATGGCGCGCTGCGAGGAGAACAGCTTTTCCGCCGCCCGCCCCGAGAAACTTCCGTCAGGGAAGAAAGTGGCAATCAGGACGTTGATGTTGGGCCACACCAGGAACGCCGCAATAAACCAGGTGAGGACGACGCCCACCACCAGGACAAACGGGGAGCGGACCATCGCGCGGACCGGAGTTCCGCTCATGGCAGGACGACCGCCTGGTCCTGCTCCAGCCGGTCCTGCTCCTGAAGGGCCGCGCCCGTTTCGGGGTGGTATTGCAGGATGTGGTCCGGCCGCACGTACACGGTGGTTTCCGATCCCGGTTCGGGGTGGGCGCCGCCATCCTCGCGCACCAGCAGCCGGATGTCCGCGCCATGGCTGCGGACCACGTACCTGCTGTGCAGGCCATGGTAGGTCCGGGACAGCACCTTTGCGGGAAGTCCGACGGCGGCGCCGCCTCCTGCTGGCGCATCCAGGGACGCCTTTTCCACCCGCAGGTAGGAGTTGGCCTCGGTGCTGAGTCGGGCACCGGACGCAGCGTTGACCTGCGCCACGAATTCGGGCGTCAGGGTGGAGCTGTCACCAATGAAATTGCAGACGAATTCCGTGGCGGCGTGGTCATAGATCTCCTGCGGTGTGCCCACCTGCTCCACTTCGCCCTTGTTGAAGACCGCTACCCTGTCACTCATGGCCAGCGCCTCGTCCTGGTCGTGGGTGACGTAGACCGTAGTGATGCCGAACTCGCTTTGCAGGTCCTTGAGCTGCTGCCGGAGCTGGTGGCGGAGCTTGGCGTCCAGGTTGGACAGCGGCTCGTCCAGCAGCAGGATCTTGGGCCGCAGGACGAGGGCCCGGGCAACAGCCACCCGCTGTTGCTGCCCGCCGGAGAGCTCGGCGACGTTCTTGGCCAGCTGTTCGTCGCTGAGTTCCACCCGGCGGGCAATGTCCCGGACCATCCGGTCGCTGTCCGCGCCCTTTTCCTTCCGGACCCGGAGTCCAAAGGCGATGTTTTCCCACACGCTCATGCTGGGGAACAGGGCATAGTTCTGGAACACCATGCCCACCTGCCGCTTGTCGCTGGGAAGGCGGGTGACATCCGTTCCGTCCACCGTGACTGTTCCCCCGGCCGGCTGGATGAAACCGGCCAGGGTGCGCAGCGCCGTCGTCTTTCCACATCCGGAGGGCCCCAGCAGCGTGAAGAACTCGCCGGGCCGGACGTGCAGGTCCAGGTGCGGGATGGCGGTGAAGTCGCCGAAGGAAACTTTGATGCTGTCCAAGCGGATCATGGCAAACCTGTCTGTGGAACTCGGGCGGAGACGGAAGGTTGGCGCAGGCCTATGTCATGTACTCGAGTTCGATCTTCTCCACCCAGGCGCCCATGTTTTCCTGGACGAACTCCCAGTCGATGTCCTGCTGCTTGAGGTCTGCGAAGAAGTCCACCACCTCGGGGTTGGCCTGTGCCTGGGCTGACTTGTTCACCGGCATGGAATTGAACTGCTTGGCAAACTGGCCCTGGACGTCGGCACTGCCGAACCAGTCAATGAACTTCTGGGCCTGCTCCTTCTTCTTGGTGCCCTTGACGAGGGCGATCTGCTCCACCGCGAGGGGTACGCCAACGGAAGGTATGACCGTTTCCACACTGACCTTGAAGGACTTTTCCCGGTCGGCAATGATCGAGGACGGCATCTGCCCCATATCCACCTCGCCCGAGGCGATGCGGGCGAAAAGATCGGTCTTGGCCACGGCGGGGCTGCCGTTCTGGAAGTACTGTTCCACCTGCTTCCAGCCTTCGTCGGAGATTCCGAGATCGCCGGAATCGTCACGGTACCGGCTGAGGATGCCGGCAAAGACGAGTTGGGCGGTGGCGGTGCCAAGGCCGGTGACCCGCTCGTAGCGGGCCTTGAACTCATCCTTGGTCCACAGGTCCGTCCAGTCCTTCGGCGCAGCATCCCTGGAGAACTTGTCGGAGTTGTAGCCCAGCAGGATGGCCTGCTTCACCAGCGGCCAATACGTCTCGCCATCCGCCAACTGGGTGTCCACCTCACCGGCCCATGCAGGCTCATAGGGTTCCAGCGCGTCCGCCGCCTTGACCTGGGAGAAGTACATGTTGTTCAGTCCGAAGGCTACGTCGGCAATGGGGTTGTTCTTCTCGGCGATGAGCTTGTTGGTGGCGTCGGCGCCGCCGGCCCCCACAATCTCTATCTTGAACCCGGCTTCGCCCGCCTTCTGGGTCAGCCAGTCCCCGCGGCCTTCGCCGTTGGAGTTGGTGTACACCACCAGGGTGTCGCCGGATCCTCCGGCCGGGGCGGAAGAAGCCCCACCCGAGGCTCCGGGTGAGGCTTCTCCGCCGCATCCGGCAAGTAGGGTGACGGCGACGGCGGCGGCAACCAAGGTCTGTAATTTACGCACGATCAGGACTCATTTCTCCACTGGAACCGGAGCATGTCCGCACAGCCTATAGCCGGGCATGCGGAATGCGGGGCCGCTATTGCTATCGATTCGATAAACAGCCCGGCTGCCTAAGTTGGTCCAGTGATGAGAACGCCTGGTGGTCTGGGAGTGAACGCGGGGTGAAGCGTCAGTCCTGCTGCAGGGTTTCGGTCAGGTGGTGGGTGGGGATCCTGTCCCGGTCGTAAGTGATTTCGGTGTATCCGTGCGGTTCCGGCGTGCCGGCGCTATTGAGGTTGACGAAGACAATTTCCTCGATGGTCAGGATGCTCTGCCGGGTGATCATGTTGCGCACTTCCGCCCGCATGGTCAGCGAGGTCCGGCCAAATTTCGTGGCGGTCAGGCCCATTTCAATCAGGTCGCCCTGGACGGCCGAGCTCACGAAGTTGATTTCCGAGATGTACTTCGTGACGGCCCGGCCATTGCCAAGTTGCAGGATGGCGTAGATGGCGGCTTCCTCATCGATCCACTTCAGCAGGCTTCCGCCGAACAGCGTCCCGTTGGCGTTGAGGTCTTCTGGCCGGACCCATTTGCGGGTGCGGAAGGTGATGTCTGCTGATTCCATAGGCCGAGGTTAGCCGAGGCAGGCAGGACCGCATGCAGTGTGACGCCGCACGTTTCAGCGTTATGCCATGGCCGTATGGGCTGCGCTGTGCGAGTCGATGCTCTTTGCATAACAGGATGAGTGCTTGACGCCAATGTAGGGGCCGAAGTTGGGCACCGGCTCGAACCCGGAGTTCTGGTAGAAGTTGCGCCCGTCCGATTGGGCGGAGCCTGCCTCGGCCTTAATGCGGGTGATGCCCTGCTTGTAGGCCTCCGCCTCCAGGGCCGCGAGGACCGAACTGGCCACGCCGGAGCCGCGTGTGTACGGAACCACATAGAGCCGCTTGATTTCAGCGGTAGAGGCGTCCAGCAGACGCAGCCCGCCGCAGCCCACTGGCTGGCCGGACCCCTTGTCGTACGCCACGAGGAAGACGGCGCAGTCAGCTTCCGACGGCGGAGGGCCGGGTTCGTGGTCTGCAGTACCAAAGCGGGCGTCGAGTTCTGCCTGCTGCGCCCGCCGAAGGTCTGCGCCTACAGGGTGGGACCAGGCAACCTGCCTGATGTTCAGCCGCGGATTGGTCTGCATGTAGGCCTCGATTCGCCGAAGGGTTATGCAGATCAAGGCTAGGAGCGGTGGGTTACGCGGGTGTTTCTGGCCGGTAAGGGTCCGGATAACGTCATGTGCCGTCGGCGGAGGCTGCACCCGCAACTAGCTTGGCTGTCTAGTTAGCAGTTGGCCTAAGATATAGGTATGGCTTCTATAAGCAACGAGGGCTCCGGCTACTGGTACGGGCCGGACGGGCAGCTGGACTACGGAGCGGCGGTCCTCAAGTCGCTGCGGGATTACCGGGCGGCGGAGACCATCATCCGCAGGTCCACCCGCGACTCCATGGGCATGGGCGAAACCGACATCCTCGCCCTCCGGTACCTCCTGCGCGCGCAGGCCTCCGGCAAGACGGTAGTTCCCAAGGATCTTAGCCAGTTCCTGGGTATCACCAGCGCGTCAACGACGTCCCTGATCGACAGGCTGGTGTCCAGCGGGCATGTCCGCCGCGAAGCCCACCCGTCGGACCGGCGCTCCGTGGTTGTCGTCCCCACTGTTGAGTCGGACACGGAGGTCCGGGAAACTCTCGGTGCCATGCACCGGCGGATGATGACCGTCGCGGAGTCGCTCAGCGCCGAGGAAGCCAGGATTGTTGTCGCATTCCTGCAGCGGATGGCGGACGCCATTGGCGTCGTGGACGCAGAGCACCACAAATTATCTAGCTAAACTAGCTAGTTGCTCTAGTTATATGTATGCTTAGGATCAGCCCGAGAATACTGCCATATGGAGTAGTGAGCGCGTTGATCACTTTTGAGAAGGCCTCTGCAGGGGGAGCAGAGCAGACATTCCACTGCGGCACGCCCATGGAGCTGGTGACGCCCGCAGTGGGGCGGGCAGCCATGGGGTACTCGTTCGACCCGGACGAATTCGTGCCGGTAAAACTCCCACCGGTGTGGCGCTGCCAGTGCGGTTTCCAGCTTGATGCCTGGGCACCGTGCGGCGGATCCATTCAGGCGTCCCGGTGATCGCCGGCCGCTTCCTGCTCCGGGAGCGGTTGGGCCGCGGTTCCATGGCCGAAGTCTTCCGGGCCGTGGACGTGGCGGGAGGTCCGGACGTAGCCGTCAAGGTGGCGGCCGACATCTCGGACAAGCACCATCGGCGCATCCACAACGAGGCAAGGGTGCTCGCGTCGCTGCGCCACCCGTCCATCGTCAGGTTCATCGATCAGGGAGTCATGCCGGCCGGCACCTATCGCCCGGGGCATGCCTTCCTGATTGAGGAACTGGCGCTGGGAACCAGCCTCTCGGAAACTGTGCGAACCGAAAGCCACGGTGCCGACACCGTGGCGGTGTGGGCGCGCAGCATCTTCAGCGGCCTTGCCCACCTGCACGCCGCGGGGCTGGTGCACCGGGACATCAAGCCGGGCAACCTCATGCTGAGCGGCCTCCGGCGCAGCCCGGTCCGGGTCGTCGATTTCGGCATCGCGGCGGTTTCGGGCACCGCGCCGGAGCCGGGAATCTCGTCCGGAACAGTCCATTACATGAGCCCGGAACAGGCTGCGGGCGGTGTGTCCGATCCTGCCTGGGACGTCTATGCCATGGGCCTGGTACTGCTGGAACTGCTGACCGGATCCAAGGCATTCCCGGGAACTGCGGTGGAGTCGCTCGTGGCAAGGACGCTCAGGAGTCCGCACATACCCGAGTCCCTCGGGCCGCGGTGGCACCACTTCCTGAGCTCGCTGACGGCAATGGAAAGCGGTGAACGCCCGGCGGCGGATGCTGCATCCGCGATGGCCGCGCGGCTGGTTCCTCCGGCTTCGGCCGCCTCACCGGTTCTGCGGGCCCCGCGGCTTCGGCTGGCAACGGCCGCGGCACGGAGCGCAGTTCCCCGGTAGCATCCCAGGGCACCGGAACTGCGCCGGGGTTACGGGCCGCTGACGTCCTGCCCTGTGGGATCTTCGGCTGTGGGATCGGCCAGGGCCAGCCCGCCCACCGGGCTTCCTGCCCAGTGGATCAGTTTCCAGCCACTGTCCGGGTTGCCCTCCAGCGCCACGATTCCCGTGTTGGCCAGCACATGCTTGGCCGCAAACTCATGATCGATGCCCTCGGCGCGGAGCCCTGCCCAGGTCCTGATGGCTGCACCATGGCTCACCACCGCCACCGTGTCCCCCTGGCCGCCAGTCCTTTCGATGACCCTCGCAATCGCGGCGTCGAACCGCTCGAAGAATGAGTGGCCGTCGGGTCCTGCGGGCATCCGGGTGTCCAGGTCGCCAGCGGCCCAGGAGATCACCGTGCCCATGTACCGCTTATGCGACTCGTGGTCCGTCAGTTTCTCCAGCGACCCGGCTTCGATCTCGTGGAGCCCGTCCAGCACCGTGACCTCCAGTCCGTGAAGCCTGCCCAGCGGCGCCGCAGTAATCTGCGTACGGACCAACGTGGAGGCGAAGAGCGCCCGAATGGGTTCATTAACCAGCGACCGCGCCATGGCCTCCGCTTGCCGTTCGCCCAGTTCGGTCAGGCCGGGGCCGGGATGGGCGGTGTCCAGTTGGCCGAGGACGTTTCCGGGAGTCTCTCCGTGGCGGATGAGCAGAAGCTTCATGCCCTCCAGTTTCGCACTCCGCCGCGGTGCCGCCGAAACGGGCACCCGGCCCGGACGGAACGCCGCGGAGAGACGAAAGGCGCCGGACCCTGCCGGGCCCGGCGCCGCCGTCGTGCGTTGTCCGCGTCTTGGGTGCGGGACTACTTCAGGTGGTCCACCAGCTGGTCCGCGATGCCTGTGTACTTGCCGGGCGTCAGGGCCAGCAGCCGGGCCTCGGCGTCGGCGGACAGGCCCAGGCCCTGCACGAATTCCTGCATCCGGGCCGCGTCCACGCGGTTGCCGCGGGTGAGGTCCTTGAGCCGCTCGTAGGGGTTTTCCATGCCTTCGACGCCGGCAATCGCTTCTGCGCGCATCACCATCTGGATCGCCTCGCCCAGGACTTCCCAGTTGGTGTCCAGGTCCCCGGCGAGAACGTCCTCGGCTACGTCAAGGCGCTCCAGGCCCTTGGCAACGTTGGAGATGGCCAGGAGGGAGTGGCCGAATGCCACGCCGATGTTGCGCTGGCTGGAGGAATCGGTGAGGTCCCGCTGCCAGCGGGAGGTGACCAGGGTGGAGCCCAGGACGTCCAGCAGGCCGGAGGAGATTTCCAGGTTTGCCTCGGCGTTTTCGAAGCGGATGGGGTTGACCTTGTGCGGCATGGTGGACGATCCGGTTGCGCCCGCCACCGGGATCTGCGCGAAGTAGCCGATGGAGATGTAGCTCCAGATGTCTGTGCAGACGTTGTGCAGGATGCGGTTGAAGCGCGCCACATCGGCGTACAGCTCGGCCTGCCAGTCGTGGCTTTCGATCTGCGTGGTGAGCGGGTTCCAGGTCAGCCCCAGGCCTTCGACGAACGACTTGGAGACCTGCTGCCAGTCAGCCCCGGGAACGGAGGCCACGTGCGCGGCGTAGGTGCCGGTGGCACCGTTGATCTTGCCCAGGTATTCGGTCTTGGCGATGCGGTCCAGCTGGCGGTTCAGGCGGTGTGCGATGACCGCGAGTTCCTTGCCGAGCGTGGTGGGGGTGGCCGGCTGGCCGTGGGTGCGGGACAGCATGGGCACGGCGCGGTTGTCCTCGGCCATCGTGCTGATCTGTGCCACCAGGGCGCGGGCTGCGGGCAGCCACACGTCCTCCACAGCCCCCTTGACGCCAAGCGCGTAAGAAAGGTTGTTGATGTCCTCGGACGTGCAGCCGAAGTGGACCATGGCGGTCAGGTTTTCGATGCCGATGGCGGGGAGGCGGCGGCCGATGTAGTACTCCACGGCCTTCACGTCGTGCACCGTCACGGCTTCGATTTCGGCCAGTTCTGACACGGATGCGGCGTCGAATTCGGTGACGACGGCGCGCAGCTGCTGCTGCTGTTCGGCCGACAGCGGGCCGGCGCCGGGCAGGACGTTGTTGCTGGTCAGGTGGATCAGCCATTCAACTTCGACGGCCACGCGGTCCCGGTTGAGCGCTGCCTCGGACAGGTAGTCGACCAGCGGGGCCACTGCCGGCTGGTACCGGCCGTCCAGGGGGCCCAGGGCGATTTTTTCCGTGGACGCGGCAAGGGCCAGGCGTCCTGAGGGCGTGCGGGTATCAGCTGTGGCGGCAGTTTCAGGCATGTGCTGATTCTTTCATGAACTCCGGTGGCGCCTTAAGTGGGCCGCTTACGTTACTTATCCACATGGCCGACGGCGGCACTTAGGCTAGTGCGCCGTATTCCGTAGCGTGGCACCGTCAGCAGGTACGCAACAGATCCGGGATGCCCCGGGAAAGAGGTCACATGGGAAACATCCTTGGGGACGGACTGGCGGGCGCCGCCGAGCACGTTGCCGCTGATTTGTTGCCCCTCGTGAACCGTCTTGCACAGTGCGGAGCGCGCGTCGAGGAAGCCCTGGCCGGTCTGCGGGACATCCAGATGCTCGACTGGCAATCGCCGGCCGGGCGGGCGTACCGGGACACGGTGGGCAGGCAGGGCGCTGCACTGCGCCACGCTGTCGATGCCCTGGAGGTGGCGAGGGCTGCCGTCGCGAGGCACGCTGAGGACAGTGTGGCGGCGGCAGCCAGTGCTTGCAGGGTGCCCTGATGGATTTGGCGGATGAGGCCTATCCGGAGCCCGTCAGGCTGTCCGGCGCATCGCGGGACGGCCACCTGAGCATTCGGGGTGGCAGCGGCGGCATCGCGGTCCAGCTTGAGGAGCTGACTGCCGGCGCCGAAAAGCTCGAGGCCCTGGCCGGGGACCTGGCCGCAGTGGAACAGGAGGCCGGGCGGATCCTGGACCAGCTCTGCTGGGCTGACCGGCAGCCGCCCTGGTCCGCTTCCGGGCATATCGCGGCCGTGCGGGACGGCCAGTGGCGGGTCCAGTCCAGCCGGGTGGAGCTGCAGCGGATCAGCAGCCAGGTCCGTGCCTGCATGCGGGATTACCAGGATGCTGAGTGGCGGGCCAACATGGGGAAAGCACTCGGGTTCGCCGCCATGACGGAGACCGGTCTTTCGTGGGGCACGATGGCCGCTACCGGCGTTCCGGACCGGCGGGTCACCGAGAACGTCATTGCCATGCTGAAGTTGGCGGCACCCCAGGTGCAGGCTGTGAACGAACATGCACCCTGGATCCGGGATGCCTCGATGGCTTTGGTAGCAGGGTTCATTCCGCGGCAGATCACGCTGCGGAAGCAGGAAGCAATCCAGGTGGACCTTGACACGTCGCCTGCCGGGTTGTTGGCGCGGCTACAGGAAGTGGAGGTCCGCGGCACCGGAGCCATGGAGGTCCTGGAAGTGGATAACGGCGGCGAAAAGGCCTACGTGGTCATTGTTCCGGGGACCCAGTCTGCCGGAAAGGATGCCGGCGGGGACAACCCCTTTGATGAGGCGGGCATCGTGGAGTCCATGCTGTACAACTCCCGGGAGGTGAATGAGGCTGTCCTCGCGGCGCTCGAGGAAGCCGGAGCAGAAAAGGGCGCTTCCGTGGTTGCTGTGGGTTACAGCCAGGGCGGCATCCATGCCATGAACGTGGCCGCCGATCCCCGGGTGTTGGAGCAGTATGACGTGAAGTACGTCCTCACCGCCGGGTCTCCGGTGGCGGGGATCAGTACCCGTGAGGACGTGGAGTCGCTGCACCTTGAGCATCAGGCGGACTGGGTTCCCGGTAGTGACGGTGCCGCCAACCCCGAAACCCGCAACCGGGTGACCGTATCGGTGGACACCCCGATTGAACCCGGCGGGGACAAGGGCCTTGGCCCCGGGCACCGCCTGGGCGGGTACCAGGACGCCGCCCGGCTGGTGGCAGCGAGCGATGATCCGTCCCTCGTGCACTCCACGGCGGTCCTGGGCGGTGTGCTCGGTGCCGGGGGAGCGGCAACGGCCACGCGCTATTCCCTGACGCGGGCCAAGGGCCCCTCCACTACCCTTTCGCCGCCGGATCCCCGCACCCACGAGCGCCACCTTGGCGGGCGCTAGCCGGCGTTCAAGCGATCTGGGCGGCGGGTATCTCGGCGTAGCGGATGGAGCGGGTCTTCGCGGGCGCGGGGGGAGGCTGCGGGGCTGCCGGCGGAGCGAGCGCCGGTGGTGGTGGAGGCGCCGGCTGGGCTACCGGGCAACGGAAGTTGTAATCGAGGTTGCCGGCGGTGAACTGCGTGAGTGCGACGACGCCGCCGGAGGTGAGGGGAGCGGCCCCGCAAAGATCCGCCGCGGTGGAAGTGGATTCAGCACCCGCCAGCCAGCTCTTCAGGGTGTAGAGGTTGCTGTGGGGGCCCACCTCACCCACAATTTCGGCGAACTGGTAGCCGGTGGAATATATGCCCACTTCCACCCCGGCGCCCTGCAGGTAGGCGGTCATGCCCTCCAGCTCCGCGGTGTTGGCGGGCTTGTCGGACAGCCAGCTGTTCCCGGTCTCCACATCCAGCCACCACATGCGGCCGGACGCACCGACTCCTGCCCCGGCGAGGCTTCCGGCGTCGATGTACGCCATCGCATAGCCATGGACGTAGGCGCATGCGGGGGAAGCGGTGCCATCGCACATCCCGTAGGGGTTGCCGATGTCCGCGCCCATCACAGTGTTGTTTGCAGGCCACCACAGGGAACCCACCGGCCCTGTGGTGGCGGTGTTGACGTAGACGGCAGACTTGACTCCCGCCGCTGCCTCGGAGCTGCGGTCGGCCCAGGCCAGCTGCTCCGCGAGGCAGGGGTTCGCCGTCGTCGGCCGGCCGCCGTTGATGCCCACCACGGCAAATGCAGGCGGTGCCGGAAGCTGGCCGCCGCATTGGGGCCAGGAAATGTCGTTGCCCAGGACGGCTGACTCCTGGGGCGACGGCACCGCTCCGGAATCTGCGTGGGCCGGGCCTGCCTGCCACGCCAGCAGCAGGCAGGCAGCGGCCAGGATTCTCGATGCCTTCATTCTTTGCCCCCCGGTATCCGGAACTGACAGCCACGGGGCCTGTCGCCGGCCCCGTTGGCAGCCTAGGAGCGGTGACTGCGGGCGGTCATGGGTAGCGGGTACTGGAGTTTCGGCAACCGGCCGGGGCACGGCACCTGCCGGATACCTGTTTCAGCCTCTTCCGGTACTTGGGTGGACGGCCGCATGGCGCCGCCCCCAAAGCAACCTTTCAGCAAGGTCGCCCGTGAGCGGTAGCGGGGAACTTCAGCGGCGGCTGCCCGGCACCAGCCCGGCCACCAGCGACACCAGGGAGATGATGATCGCGGCCAGGATGGCCGTCCAGAAGAAGGAATCGATGGTGAGGTGCACGGGCGTGTAATCGCTGATCCAAGCTGTGAGGTAGAGCATGGCGGCGTTGATGACGATCGCGAACAACCCCAGCGTCAGGATAGTGATCGGGAGGGCGAGGAGGCTCACCAGCGGCCGCACCAAGGCGTTCACCACGCCGAAAATGAGGCCGATGAACAGGTAAGCCAGAACTATCCCGATGGTCTCGGTGTCCTGCGAGATACCGGTCCGTGCCACGGCATCGGAGGTTGCAGTGCTGGTGATGTCCATGCCGGGCAGAATCCAGCTTGCTACCCACAGGGCGGCTGCGTTGAAGATGACCCGAAGAATGAAGGAACCCATGGCCCCATGCTTCCACAACAGCCTTGGGACATCATGGCAAACCTTGCCCCCGGACGCGCTGGTGGCCTGACTTCAGGATTATTCAATTCTGTCAACCCTATTGACAGATCAGAAAGCGGTTTCACACACTAGAGAAACCGCTTTCTGACATGCCGCACAGTGACGTCGGCAGCGAAAGCGCGGTTCATTCCAATGGAGGAAGAGAGCACATGCGCATCACACGTCCTATGGCAGCGGCGGCTGCCGTGGCCACAGCGGCCGCCATCTGCCTGCCGGTCCAGGCCAATGCCACACCACCCTCATCACAATCGTCCGCAACTGCCCAGACCGCCCAGGTGCCGCTTGAACGCCAGGTGCTCCAAAGCCGGGATGGCTGGGCATCGGCCGGTACCGGGACTACGGGCGGTGCCGACGCCACGGCGGACAGGGTCTTCGATGTCCACAACCGGGCTGAACTGGTGGCGGCGCTCGCGGCGACCGGAGCCGAACCCCGGATCATCCGGGTGCACGGGGATATCCCGGCAAACTCAACGGCGGATGGCCGGGCTCTGAACTGCGAGGACTATGCGGCAGGAACGGGCTTCTCCCTCGAGCAGTACCTCTACGACTACGACCCCGTCCGGTACGGGACTGGCCAGGAACCGGCCGGGGAGCAGGAAAATGCCCGGCGCAAGGCCGCCGCCAACCAGGCAGCGGTCATCCGGTGGGACATCCCCAGCAACACCACCATCGTCGGAGCCGCCCCGGACAGCAGCATTACCGGCGCGGCCCTGCGCATCAACCGGTCCAACAACGTGATCTTCAGGAACCTCACCGTCCGGGATTCGGCTGACTGCTTCCCCTCCTGGGACCCCACTGACGGCGACCACGGCAACTGGAACAGCGAATACGACCTCCTCCAAGTCATCAACGGATCAACGAATGTCTGGGTTGACCACTCACACTTCACTGACGCCCCCAACCTGGACATCAACCAGCCCTCGTACTTCGGACGCCCGTACCAGGTCCATGACGGAGCAGTGGACGTCACCAACGGCTCAGACCTGGTCACCATGTCCTACAACCGCTTCTCCGACCATGACAAGCTCCTGCTGATCGGATCCACCGACTCGACCAGCCGCGGCGACGTGGGCAAGCTGCGCGTCACCATCCACCACAACTCCTTCGAGGACGTCGGCCAGCGCGCCCCGAGGGTCCGCTACGGCCAGGTGGATGTCTACAACAACCACTTCACGACGTCGGCCGGCTCGCCGACGCCCTACACGTACACCTTTGGCGCGGGCGTCGAATCACACATTTATGCCGAGGCCAATGCCTTCACCCTGCCCCAGGACATTCCGGCGTCCTCGCTGATCAGGCACTTCAAGGGCCAAGCCATCACCACTGTGGACAACACGGTCAACGGAAAGCGCGTAGATCTCCTGGCCGCCTACAACGCCGCCGCAACCGCTGATAAGCAGCTGGTGGCGGACGGATCGTGGACTCCCGCCTTGCGGACCAAGGTTCACCCGGCGCAGGCGGTGCCGGCCCTGCTGAAGAACAACGTGGGTCCCATCTACACAGCAGGGGAGAAGCGTTGATGCGGGGATACACGCCCAGCCGGCGCACCGTGCTCGCTTCGGCTGCAACCGGCGCCCTTACGGCTGCGGCAGTCCTGGCCGGAACGACGCCGGCCGCACACGCAGCCGGCCGCCCCGCCCGGGCGCAGCCCAACAGGAAACCGGTGATTTTCGTAGTGGGGGATTCCACCTCCTCCGCCTACCAGCACTCTGAACGTCCCCGCGCCGGCTGGGGCCAGGCCCTGCCGCTGCTGCTCGGGCCGCAGGCGACGGTGTTCGACTACGCCTGGTCCGGCGCCTCCTCGAAAAGCTATGCCGACGCCGGCATGCTGGGCGAGGTGGCGGAGGCGCTGCAACCGGGCGACTATCTGCTCATCTCCTTCGGCCACAACGACGAAAAGGTGGAGGATCCGTCACGCGGCACCGATCCGCAAACCACGTTCAAGGAGTATCTGGGCCGGTACCTCGACGCCGCATCCGCCGCAGGCGCCAAAGCCGTCCTGGTCACCCCCGTGGAACGGCGCCGCTTCAGTGCCCTGGGCGTTGCACAGGACACCCATGGCGCCTATCCCCAGGCGATCAAGGAACTCGCTGCCTCCCGCGGAGTTCCCCTGGTTGACCTGACGGCATCCTCGAAGGAGCTCTGGCAGAAGCTCGGGCCGGAGGGAACCACCTCGCACTTCCTGCATGCCGCCCCCGGCCAGTACCCGCAGTACCCGAACGGCGTCACGGACAACACCCACTTCCAGGCGCAGGGTGCCTTGGCAGTGGCACAGCTTGTTGTCGCAGGACTTCAGGCACAGCCGGCAGCACCCCCGGGATGGTTCCGGGAGCCCGGCGGGACACTGGACCCGCTCTCAGCCATCTATTGGCCCAGCGAACGCCCGGTGGACAAACCCCTGGTCCTCACCGTAGGGAACGGCGGACAGTTCGCCACTGTCCAGGCCGCCGTCGATGCAGCGCCGGCGAACAGCGGCCGGCGCACGGAAATCAGGATTGCGCCCGGGACGTACCGTGAGCTGATCCGGGTACCGGCCAACAAACCGAGGGTGTCGTTCATCGGACGCGGGCAGGCGCCGGAAGACGTGGTGCTGGTCTACAACAATGCGTCCGGCACCCCGAAGCCCGATGGCACGGGACCTTATGGCACCGGCGGAAGCACCAGCGTGCGGATTGACGGCCCGGATTTCATGGCAGTGAACCTGACGTTCAGCAACGACTTCGACGAAGCTGCCAACCCCGAAATGAAGAACCGGCAGGCCGTGGCACTGTTCCTGGCCGGGGACCGGGCCGTCCTACGCAATATCCGCTGCCTGGGCAACCAGGACACGCTGCTGGTGGATTCCCCCGCACGCGGTGTGCAGGCGCGCTCCTACTTCGCGGACTCCTACGTTGAAGGTGACGTGGACTTTATCTTTGGCCGGGGAACTGCCGTGTTCTCCGGTTGCCGGATCCGCTCCCTGGACCGCGGGTCCAGCACCAACAACGGATACGTCTCCGCCGGCAGCGTCAATATCGGGATCAAGCACGGTTACCTGTTCACCGAGTGCCGGTTCGTCTCGGATGCGGCGTCCGGATCCGTCCACCTGGGCCGGCCATGGCATCCGGGCGGAGATCCGGAGGCCATCGCCCAGGTGCTGGTCCGAGACTCGTGGCTGGGAGCGCACATCTCCGGAACGCCGTGGACGGACATGAGCGGCTTTTCGTGGCGGGAGGCCCGGTTCTCCGAGTTCAACAACAATGGCCCCGGATCACGGGCAACCCCTGACCGGCCGCAGCTGGATCCCCGCCTCGCGGAGGATTTCGCTGCCGGAGCGTACCTGCAGGGGGCAGATGCGTGGGCGCCCCAGCTGGCTGGAAGCAAGGCCGACAGTACCGCCCTGAATGTCGGGCAGCCGGCGTAAGGCGAGATGAAGGGGTGTCGGACCGGGTCCCGTGGGTTCAGCGGGCCGGCCGGCACCCCGGGTTCCTGCCCCGAAGCCGTGAACATCCGCAGCAGTAGGCTAGTTTTCATGACTTCCTCTGAAACCACGGCCGGCGGCATCGATCCGCGACCGGTGGTGGGCAGGCTGCCCCGCTACGCTGCCGGAAAGCCGCCCGCCGCCGTCGACGGACTGGCCAGTTACAAACTGTCCTCGAATGAGAATCCCCTGCCGCCGCTGCCGGCGGTCCTGGAAGCCATCGCACAGCAAACAGACTTCAACCGTTACCCGGACCCGCTCAGCAGCAGGCTCCGGGCGGCGCTCGCGGAATTCCTGCAGGTTCCCGCGGCGGACATCGTCACAGGGGCGGGCAGCCTGGGCGCCCTCAACCAGATCCTGGCTGCCTTTGCCGGCCAGAACGACGACGGCAAGGCCGACGAAGTCATTTACGCCTGGCGTTCCTTCGAGGCCTACCCCATCAGCGTAGGCCTCGCCGGGGCTGAAAGCGTTCGCGTCCCGGTCACCGCCGACGGGCGCCACGACCTCGAGGCCATGGCGGCGGCGGTCAGCGCACGGACCAAGGTGATCCTCCTGTGCACGCCCAACAACCCCACCGGGCCTGCCCTGACCACCGCCGAAACCGAGGCCTTCATCCGGACAGTGCCGTCCAACGTGGTGGTGGTCATCGACGAGGCTTACCAGGAGTTCGTCCGGGACACTGACGCCGTGGATGGCATCGCCCTGTACCGCAAATACCCCAACGTGGTGGTGCTGCGGACCTTCTCCAAGGCCCACGGGCTGGCTGGCCTCCGGGTGGGTTACAGCGTTGCCAACCCCGCACTGACGCAGCACCTTAGAGTGGCTGCCACCCCTTTCGCGGTGTCGCAAATAGCCGAATCAGCCGCGATTGTTTCGCTGCAGAATTTCGACCAGGTTGTAGGAAGGGTACAAAGCCTGGTGGACGAGCGGGACCGCGTAGTGGGCGCACTGCGGGACCTCGGCTGGGCTGTCCCCGATGCGCAAGGAAATTTTGTGTGGCTGGATCTGGGGGAGGCCAGTGCTGACTTTGCAGAGAAGGCAGGAGCCCGCGCCTTGTCGGTCCGGGCATTCCCGGGGGAAGGCGTCCGGGTCAGCATCGGCGAGGAGGAAGCCAATACCCGGTTGCTGGAGCTGTGTGCGAACTATACAAAGGCGCCCCGGGGTTCCTAGCACTTAACAAGTAGGCCTGCGCCAACCTACTGAAGATAAAGTTAGGATCAGTAAGCCATTGTATATGCCGTTTCGGGAATGTATTCCTTGTGAGGCATATATCCCAGCGACATTGCAATGCATCCGCATGCGGGAAGCAAGGAGACGGTATGGGCACACATCTGCCTTCCACCGAGTTCGACGGAACAGCGGTTGACGACCAGCGGGAAGCTGACGCGGAAGCCGTCATGGGCCAACCCCCGGCACAGATGGTTCAGTTGCTGGGCCCCGACGGAAAACTCGGCGCAGACCCTGTGTACAGCAGCTACGCGGACAAGCTCACCCCTGAAGACCTGCGTGGACTGTACGCGGATATGGCCAGGATCCGGCGTTTCGACGTTGAGGCAACAGCCCTGCAGCGGCAGGGCCAGCTTGCACTCTGGGTCCCGCTTACGGGCCAGGAGGCCGCCCAGATCGGTTCCGGCCGGGCCAGCCAGCCGCAGGACTACATTTTCCCCACCTACCGCGAGCACGGCGTGGCGCTGACCCGCGACGTGGACCTCGCCGAACTGCTCCGCCAGTTCCGCGGCGTGTCCAACGGAGGTTGGAACCCCAAGGACACGAACTTCCACCTCTACACGCTGGTCCTGGCCGCGCAGACGCTGCATGCGGTCGGCTATGCGATGGGCATCCAGCGGGACCAGAAACTCGCTGCCGCCGCGGGCAACGCAGGAAACCAGCCGGACGCTGCGGTCATCGCCTACTTCGGTGACGGTGCCAGCTCCGAGGGCGACGTCCACGAGTCCATGGTCTTCGCCTCGTCGTACAACGCGCCCGTGGTGTTCTTCTGCCAAAACAACCACTGGGCCATCTCGGTCCCCACCAACGTGCAGACCCGCGTACCGCTGTCCAACCGTGCCAAGGGCTACGGCTTCCCCGGGATCCGGGTGGACGGCAACGACGTTATCGCCGTGCACGCCGTCACCGAGTGGGCGCTGGAGCATGCCCGCCAGGGTAAGGGACCGGTCCTCATTGAGGCGTTCACCTACCGGGTGGGTGCTCACACCACTGCCGACGATCCCACCAAATACCGCGGATCCGACGAGGAGGACGCCTGGCGCGCCAAGGACCCGCTGGTGCGCCTTGAGAAGTACCTCCGCGCCGAAGGCCTGGCCGACGACGCCTACTTTGCCCAGGTCAAGGCCGACGGTGACGAGCTCGCCGCGTACGTGCGCCGCACCGCCCATGACCTTGTGGACCCGGACATCAGGGCCGCATTCGCCAACGTCTACGCTGAAGCGCACCCTCTGGTGGCTGAGGAACTGGCGTGGTTCGAGGAATACAGCGCAGGATTCGCCGGAGGCGACGAACCGTCCGACCAGCACGGTGCAGCAGCAAAGGCAGGCCACTGATGACCACCATGACCATCGCCAAGGCCATCAACGAGGGCCTTCGCGCCACCCTGGCCGCCAACCCCAAGTCGCTGCTGATGGGCGAGGACATCGGCCCCCTGGGCGGCGTCTACCGCGTCACCGACGGGCTCATCGGCGAATTCGGCCCCGACCGGGTGGTGGACACCCCGCTGGCTGAGTCCGGCATCATCGGCACCGCGATCGGCCTGGCCCTGCGGGGGTACAGCCCGGTCTGCGAGATCCAGTTCGACGGCTTTGTGTTCCCAGGCTTCAACCAGATCACCACCCAGCTGGCCAAGATGCATGCCCGCAGCCACGGCAACCTCACTGTCCCGGTGGTCATCCGTATTCCCTACGGCGGCGGCATCGGCTCGGTGGAACACCACTCAGAATCACCAGAGGCACTGTTTGCCCACACGGCCGGGCTGCGCATCATCACCCCGTCCAACCCGCACGACGCCTACTGGATGGTCCAGCAGGCCGTGCAGTGCCAGGATCCGGTGATCATCTTCGAGCCCAAGCGCCGCTACTGGCTCAAAGGCGACGTGGACACCGCAGCTCCCGGCCCCTCCGGTGATCCCTTCAAGGCACACATCCTGCGAGAGGGAACCGATGCCACCATCGTGGCCTACGGTCCCCTGGTTCCCGTGGCACTTGCGGCCGCCAACGCCGCCCGGGAAGACGGCCACAGCGTGGAAGTCATCGACCTTCGCTCCATTTCGCCGCTGGATTTCGACACCGTCACCGCATCCGTCGAAAAGACCGGCCGGTTGATCGTGGCCCACGAGGCCCCCACCTTCGGCGGCATCGGCGGCGAGATCGCGGCCCGCATCAGCGAGCGTGCCTTCCATTCCCTCGAAGCCCCCGTCATCCGGGTGGGCGGCTTCCACATGCCCTACCCCGTTGCCAAGGTGGAGGAAGACTATCTTCCGGACATCGACCGCATCCTGGAGGCGCTGGACCGCGCCCTCTCCTACTGAGGACACCATGACGCTGAATAAATTCAACCTGCCGGACGTCGGCGAAGGCCTCACGGAAGCGGAAGTTGTTTCCTGGAAGGTCAAACCGGGCGACGCCGTCGCCATCAACGACGTCCTGTGCGAAATTGAAACCGCAAAGTCGATCGTCGAGCTCCCGTCACCGTTCGCCGGAACCGTCACCGAACTTCTCGTGCCGGAAGGGGTGACCATCGACGTCGGGACGGCCATCATCAGCGTCAGCGATGACGTCGCCGGCGACCCCACGCCCGCTGACGTCCGGGCGCCGGAAGCTCCGGCACAGCCGGAACAAGCAGTTGCGCCCGTACAGCCCCTGTATGGCAAGCTTCCCGACGACGCCCAGGACAACGGCACGAACGACGCCGGCGCGCAGGGCAGTGCCCCGGCCGGTGGTCCGCTGGTGGGTTCGGGACCCAAGGCCGACGCCGTCAAACGGCGCCCGCGCGTCACCCGGACGGTGCAGGCGGCCAAGCCAGCCGACGCGCTCACGGTCAACGCTCCCGAAGTGGAGCCGGTGCAGCCGCATACCCCGGCAGAGGTGACCGGCCGCCCGGCCGCCGCCACGGCCCAGACGGGCCAGGCCGCCGTCGTGGACACCCGGCCCACGCTGGGTGGCACCATTACCGGGCTGGTCAACCGCGTTCTCGCCAAACCTCCCGTCCGCAAGATCGCCCGGGACCTCGGCATCGACCTCGCCGACGTCGTGGCCACCGGCTCCCGGGGCGAGGTAACCCGCGAGGACCTGGTGAGCTACCAGGCCCAGCGCGACGCCGAACTGGACAAGGCGGACGGCTTCTGGGGCAAGGCCGGAAAGCCGCAGGACCAGCGGATCGAGAGTATCCCGGTCAAGGGCGTGCGCAAGGCTACCGCGAAGGCCATGGTGGACTCGGCCTTCGCAGCCCCCCACGTCAGCATCTTCGTGGATGTGGATGCCAGCCGGACCATGGAATTCGTCAAGCGGCTCAAGGCCTCACGGGACTTCGAAGGCATCAGGGTCTCGCCGCTCCTCATCCTGGCCAAGGCTGTCATCTGGGCGGCCGCCCGGAACCCCAGCGTCAATGCCTCGTGGGTTGAAAGCAGTGACGGCAGCGGGGCTGCCGAGATCCAGGTCAAGCACTTCATGAACCTGGGCATTGCCGCGGCAACGCCCCGCGGCCTGATGGTGCCCAACATCAAGGATGCGCAGGACCTGTCCCTGAAGGAACTTGCGCTGGCACTGAACAACCTGGCCACCACGGCACGTGCGGGAAAGACGCAGCCGGCCGAGATGCAGGGCGGCACGTTGACCATCACCAACATCGGCGCCCTGGGGATCGATACCGGCACGCCCATCATCAACCCGGGCGAGGTGGCCATCGTCGCCTTCGGCACCATCAAGCAGAAGCCGTGGGTCCTGGACGGAGAGGTCATCCCGCGCTGGATCACCACCCTGGGCGGCTCCTTCGACCACCGCGTGGTGGACGGCGACCTGTCGGCCAGGTTCATGGCCGACGTCGCGGCCATCCTGGAAGAACCCGCGCTGCTCCTTGACTGAGGCGGGGGCGGAGGCAGGGACTGGCGTGGCGGGGTCCGGCCGCGCCATCCGGGTGAAGAACAAAACCGCCCGGTGGCTGACCGAGGCGTTCCAGCCGCCGGTGGTGGTGACCGTCCAGCTGCTGATCAGCCCGCTGGTCCAGGACGGCTTTCCCGCCACCATGGCCTACGGGGCGCTGGCCGCCCTGTTTGTCTGCGTGCTGCCGCTGCTCCTGCTGCTGCTCCTTGTCCGGCTGGGAAAGGTCACGGACCACCACGTCAGCGACCGTCGCCAGCGCCTTCCTGTGCTGCTCATGGCGCTGGCATCCATCCTTGCGGGATTGCTGGTCCTGGCGGCAACCGGCGCGCCGGCGAGCGTCATCGCCATGGTGCTGGCCGTGGTGGGGGGAGTGGTGGTGCTGGCAGCCGTCAGCCCATTCTGGAAGATCAGCGGGCACGCTGCCGCCATCTCCTGTTCGGCAGTCGTCGCGGTCCTGATGCTCGGGGCCGCGTGGACATCGCTGCTGCTGCTTATCCCGGCGGTCGGCTGGTCGCGGGTGGTCCTGCGCGCCCATACCCTTGCGCAGGTGGTGGCAGGCTCGCTCTTCGGCGGTGTGGTGATGGCCGGAATCTGGTGGCTGCTGAGGCTTTGGCTGGTGCCCTAAGGCGGTGGTGCCGCCGGAACTGCTAGTAGGCCGGGTAGGCGTACATCATCTCTACGGCTGCGGAGTCGCCCATGGAGGATGCGATAACGACGGCGGCGCCCACCATGAGTGCGGCCCAGGCCGTGGCGGCGCCCGTCATGATGGAGAGCAGCTTCCAGTCCTCGCGCACGACGCTTCGGATCGTGCGGGGGAGGTTGAGGTCCGGTGCGATCAGGTTCGGCGCCGAGTCGGTGGTGCCATCATCCAGCAGTGCAACTACCTTGCCGTTGCCGCGGTCCACGCGCATGGAGCAGATGTGGTTTCCGTGGCGGGCCAGGAGGATGTCGTGGCCTACGAGCTGGCGGCGCTGAAGAGTGATCAAGGGGTCCCCTCTAGTGGTGGGTTGTCGTCGTCCGCACCTTTGGGGGCTCCCTCAATTTTATCGTTTCGCCCATAGCTGAAAGCGTGTTCCGGGCGTGAGAACGCCCACCCCCCGCAGCGATCTGTGCCACCACGGGGAGTGTCGGGCGCAACTCCTAGTCGGCGTCGTACGTGTTCGCGATGTACACATCGCAGGGGGCGTTGTGCGCCACGCTGTTGGCCACGCTGCCCAGCACCCGGCCGATGCCCTGCATGCGCCGGTTCCCCACCACGATGATCTTCGCGTCCATGCGGAGGGCTTCCTTGATGAGGGCGTCTGCCGGGCGGCCGCGCGCAGCCGAGTAGGTCACCTTGATCTGCCCGCCCAGGGACTCGGCCACCGTCCGGGCCACGTGCTCGGCCCCGTCCGCGTCGGACACGATCCACTGGTCACTGCCACTGCCGAAGACTTCCGTGCGGTCGCTGTCGAAGGCCGAGACGACGTGGAGCGTGGCGCCCAGCGCTGCTGCCAGGTCCCGGGCCGACTCCGCGGCCTTCTTGGCCGTACCGCTCCCGTCGACGCCTACAACGATGGTTCCGCTCATGAAATGCTCCTTTGCTTGGTTCCTGACGGCACTAATGTGCCCAACGCTACCGCGCGGCCATCGCTTCCTGCAGTACCGGCGCCAGGCGGCGCACCCCTTCGCGGATGGCATCCGGCGGGACGGCGCTGAACGCGAGGCGCAGTTTGTTGGAAGGCTCGTCCGACGGCGTGAAGGCGGCTCCCGGAATGAAGACCACCCCGGCGTCGATCGCCTTGTGCAACAGGGGGTAGGTGTCCACGCCTTCGGGCAGCGTTACCCAAACGAAAAAGCCCCCCTCCGGGCTGGTCCAGGAGGTGCCCTCCGGCATGTACTCGGACAGCGCCGCCAGCATGGCCCGGCACCGTTCGGCATACAGGCCGCGGTAAGTGGAGATCTGGCCCTTCCAGTCGTAGTCGCGCAGGTAGGCGGAGACGAGCATCTGGTTCAGGGCCGGCGGGCAAAGGGTGACGGCCTCCGCCGCGAGGTAATACCGCCGCTGCAGGTGCTCCGGCACCAGCGCCCAGCCGATCCGCAGGCCAGGCGCGAAGATCTTTGAGAACGAACCCATGTAGATGACGTCGTCCGGGTTGGCAGCGCGCAGCGGGGCCAGCGGCTCGCCGTCGAACCGCAGCAGGCCGTACGGGTTGTCCTCGATGATGAGAATATTCGCGTTTCGGCATATATCCACGATCGCCTGGCGCCGGTCCGCGGCGAGGGTAATGCCGGAAGGGTTGTTGAAGCTGGGGATGGTGTACAGGAACTTGATGCTTTTGCCAGCCAGCTGGAGGGCGGCGATACGGGCTTCGAGGAGCTCGGGGACCAGGCCGTCCTGGTCCATGGCCACGGTCTCCACCTGCACCTGGTACGCCTCAAACGTGTTCAGGGCCCCGACGTACGTGGGGTCCTCCACCAGGGCAACGTCGCCGGGGTTGCAGAACAGCTTGGTGGCGACGTCCTGTGCTGACTGGGAGCCGGCCGTGATCACCACATTCTGCGGCGCCGCATCCGTGATCCCTTCGGCCGCCATGACCTCGCAGATCTGCGCGCGAAGCTCCTCCGTGCCCTGGCCGGCGCCGTACTGCAGGGCGGTGAGCCCATCCTCGGCGATGATCCGGGACGCTGTTTCCGCCAGGCGGTCAAGGGGGAGCGACTGCAGGTAGGGACTTCCGCCGGCCAGGGACACCAGGCCGGGGCGCAGCGAGATGTCGAAGACGTCACGCACCGCCGACTGCCGGATGTTGGCGGCACGCTCGGAAAACAGCTCTTCATGGCGGTGGGCCGAGGTGGCCGCCCGCTCGATGGCGTCAATGGCTTCGGCTGGAAGGGACGCGGCTGCCGCGTCCATTGTTTCGTGGCTCACACGCTCAGGATACAACTGAGCGTTGCCTGAAAAGCAACACTTGTTGTTCCAGGAAGTACTGGGCGCCACCTCATCCTGCGCCGGCACCTTCCAGCCGCAGTACCTCTGCCAGCGGCCGCCCATTGAGGTAGACCTGAGCCCTGACGGCACCCACCGCGGCCAGTGCCGTTTGGGTGAGTTGGGCTTCCAGGCGCGGAATATCGCACACGCCGCCCAGGCTCACTGCCCCCGAGAGATAGACGGTCACGGCGGTGCCGTCGAAGCTGCCGGACAGGAACCTGAGCCGCGATCCCGCCAGTGCGTTGTAAATTTCGCCGCCGGGCGGGACCTCCGATGCCGAAACAGCGGCTCCGCTGCCAGCCCCCAGAAGGGCATTCATGGCGGCCGGCAACGGATCCTTGCCCGCCGGCCGTGCCTGGTCCACCCCAATCAGGCTGTCATTGCAGCCGAACCGCACTCCGTTGTTGCCGCCGTCGTCCAACAGCACGAAGTAGGCCGTGACGGTCCCCTGGGCTGCGGGGGCCCTGTCCGGGCCGGCCGCGGGGGACGGCGCCGCGGAGGGCTGCGGTTCAGCTGACGGTGTTTCCCGCGGTTCCGATTCCGTGCTGGCTGTGGCGGCCGAACCAGGCAGGCCCGTCCCTGCCTGATCCGGCGCGGCGGCGGCCTCCGGGCCGGCCGTGGACGGCTGATGCGGGGTCATCCCGCCCGATGCGGTGCTGGAACCGGAGGGGATGGCGGCCGTCCCGGCGGGCGGGGGCGCTTGCGGCTGCGGGCCCGGCACGGCGGCGCCTGGAGCC
>NZ_JZTW01000026.1 GCF_000962805.1 Pseudarthrobacter chlorophenolicus
ACCCACGTCCGCCGCGCCGTCGAGGAGGGCGCGGGCCAGACGGGGATCCGCCGGGATCCCGGCGAGTACCTTTCCGGCGGCGGTGGCATGGCCGTCCGGAGTGACGGCACCGAGCTCGCGTAAGACTTCCATTGCCTCGTCCATGGCCTGCCGCGGCGGCGCGTCCGGCAACGCCAGGCCCTGGCCTCCGGGGGAACCCCAGCAGGCCAGCGCCAGGGCGGCGCCGGCAAGGTCCGCCACCCTGATCTCCGGGGTGGCATGCGCGGGCGCCGCACCGAACGCCTGCTGGCTGTAGCAGCGGACCACAACGCCGGGCCCCTGACGGGCGGCACGGCCCGCCCGCTGCTCCGCCGAGGCGCGTGAGCAGGACACGGTCACCAGCCCGGCCATGCCGCGGGCAGCGTCGCGCCGGGGTTCCCTGGCCAGGCCGGAGTCAATCACCAGGCGGACCCCCGGCACCGTCAGCGACGATTCGGCAAGGTCCGTGGACACGATGATCCTTGGTTTGCCGCCAGCCAAGCGGCCCGAAACTGCGCGGTCCTGTTCGGCGGCGCTGGCCTGGCCATGGAGTTCAAGGACGTCCACGGCGGCGCCCAGCCGGTGCCGCAATCCGG
Source organism: Pseudarthrobacter chlorophenolicus (assembly GCF_000962805.1). Classification (GTDB taxonomy): domain Bacteria; phylum Actinomycetota; class Actinomycetes; order Actinomycetales; family Micrococcaceae; genus Arthrobacter; species Arthrobacter chlorophenolicus_A. Next base: position 615 of record NZ_JZTW01000026.1, read on the forward strand.
CCGCCACGTGGGACACCTCGCGGGCGCCGGGGAGGAAGACCAGGGCATCGGACGAAGGGTCCGTGCGCAGGGCCCGCTCCTGGGCTTCTGCTGCGGTGGTGGCGACGTGGTCCAGGAACGCGCGCGTCACCCCACGGTCATCCAGCCTGGACCCCGGGGCAGGATGCCAACGGACTTCCAGGGCGTGGAGGACCGACGGCGAGTCCACCACGGGAGCCGGGGCGGCGCCGTCGGGGTCCCCCAACAGGGCCGCGAACCGGGCGGCCTCCACCGTGGCGGACATGGCCACCACGTGCAGGTCGCCTCGCAATTGGCGCACCTCGGCGAGCATTCCCACCAGCAGGTCCGTTTCCAGGCCCCGTTCATGGACTTCGTCCAGCACGACGGCGGCAACCCCTGCCAGCCCGGGATCCGCCAGCAGGCGGCGAAGCAGGATGCCGGGGGTAACGAACTCGACGAGGGTTTCCGCTCCAGCCCGGCGCTCGCCGCGGACGGTGTAGCCCACCCTGCCGCCCAGTGGGCCGGAATCCAGGGCGGCCAGCCGCCGTGCGGCGGCACGGGCTGCGACCCGGCGCGGCTGGGTCACCACAACGCGGCCTGTTCCGGCGGCCACGTTGGCCATCAGTGGTGGCAGCAGCGTCGTTTTACCGGTACCGGGAGGGGCCTGGACCACCGCGGCGGCGGACGGGCCGCCGGCGTCGAGGGCCCTCAGGAGTTCAGGGAGGGACCGTGCAAAGGCCAGGCCCGCGCCGATGGCGGCGAGGTCAAAGGGGTGGATCTCACGGGTGGCGGACGGGCCGGAGGACAAACTCACCCGTCCATTCTGCCGCCCTGCAAAGACCCCCGCCGTTTTGCAGCGTAAACCCGGGACTGCAGGTCAAGGTTTGTTGTGGCCCTTGGCTTTGCCCTGGGGTGCTGTGACACCGGGCGGAGGACCGGGTTGCTGCTGTACGGCCGGAGCGGGAGCCGGCACGGCAGGAGCAGGTGCTTCGGGTACGGCCCCGGTGCCAGCTGAACCTGATGATGGCGTGCCGTCCGCGGACGGGGCGGCGTCCGCTGTGGGGGCCGTCCCAGCGGCAGCAGCGGTGCCGGCCGCCGCCGCCCGGGCCTCCAGTTGTCCGGTGATGTCCGCCCGCACCGCGCCCAGGGCACTCTCGATGCCGCGCAGCCGCGGGGCGGTGATCCGGCCGTCGAGGGCGGCACGGTCGAGGTCATCCTCGAGCCCGCGCACGGCAACCAGAGCGCCCTCAAGCCTGTTTTCCGCGGCCGCCTGGCTGATGCCCAGGACCCGGATCTGGAAGCCCCGCAGGGTGGCCTGATCCGTGTCGCCGGCTTGCTGCCCTTGGTAGACAGCCATGGAGCCGGCTGTGAGGGCCGCAGCGATCAGCACGGCGATACCGCTGCGGAGCAGTGTGGAACGTGACAGGCGGCGGGGTCGCCGCCCTGGCAGCGGTGCGGCTGCCGGAAACGCAGCGGGGGCCTCACCGCCGGGCAGCAGTTCAGGCAGCATGCCGGCCCCGGAGTGGGGCCAGGGACGCAGCAGGGCGCAGCGGCAGTGTGGAAACCCTTGCCGTAACCGGGGCGGCCGCGATGTCGGACAGAGCGGCGTCCGCGTGGGCACCGGCCTGCTGGCTGCGCCTGGTGGCGGCATGCCTGAGCACGCCCTGGACCGCCGCGCGCACCAAGACCGCCGCGAGCTGCCCGATGCCCACGCCCAGCAGGACATGGCCGGCCACGTACTGTCCGCCCGGTGCTGCACCGCCGTGGGGGGCTGATGCCGCAATGGCTGCTCCGCCGGCAGTGAGCATCAGTGACCAGGCAACGCCGAATACTGCGCTCATTGCTCCTGCTTCCATCGTCCGCTAATCAGCAAGCTTACGGTAATGCTCAGCAAGCTTACTACTCGGCTGTGCGGATGCAAGAACCCTGCAGGGAACCGGGACCAGGAGGCGGACGCAGCCCGCGCGGCAGTTGCTGCCCGGGCTGCGTCATCATGGAGCGGAAGTGTCAGCTGGCGGCTTCGAGCAGGCGGGCCTGCGAAAGCCCGGCGTACCGCCCCTTGAAGAACAGCAGCGGCTCCGCATCGGTCCGTGCGCTCAGGTGCCGCACGCTGGCCACCACGATGGTGTGGTCGCCGCCGTCGTACTCCGCATGAAGTTCGCAGTCGATCCAGGCGAGGGCGTCGTCGAGGATGGGATTGCCCAGGGGCGAGGACGTGTGGCTGACACCGGCGAACTTGTCCGTTCCTGAGCGGGCAAACTGGCCGGCGAGGTGCTGGTGTTCGGCCGGGAGGATGTTCACCGTGAACGATCCTGCATTACGCAGGGCGGGCCACGTACTGGAGGTCCGGGCGGGGCTGAACGTGACCAGGGCGGGCTCCAGCGACAGGGACGCGAAGGACTGGCAGGTAAACCCTGCGGGCCCCTGTGGTGTTGAGCTGGTAATTACCGTCAACCCGCTGGCGAAGGTTCCAAAAATATCGCGAAGCCGGCGGGGAGCAAGATCTGATGTGGCTGTCATTATTGGCCTCTCGTGTGGATCGTTACCTCACCAAACCATTACCCAAATCAATTCGACAAGCACCGCTGCAATGCACTGACGCGCACCGCAACGCAGCTTCATGCCGGTACCCGCGGCGTCATCTAGCGGCACTGTTACGCCGTTCATGACTGTTTCTTACCGCCCGTTGATCCGCGTGTCCTGCAATTTCGATTTGTTTATTCCGGTTTCTTCCAGGTTCGCGGCGCAGGGGCCAACAAAGCTAATTTCCCTTAGAACCGAATTGAAAAATGACGCTGCGGGGAAATTCCGTTTTCCCTTGCCGTCATATTCTTCCGCCATGCACCCGCCCCGAAAGAGATACCGGCATGACATCAGCAGAACCCGAAGCGCGGCCGCGCCCCACCCATCCGCAACGGGCCGTGGACTCATTCGTCCTGGAACTGTCCGCCCGCCACCCGGAAATCGAGGCGTTGGCCCCGGCGCCGGAAACCGGTCCCTACCGTTACGACGCCTCGACGGTTAAGACGGCAGGGCTCAACGCCGGGGCTGACGGTCCCGCCGTCGTCTTCCCCGCCAGCGCCGGCCAGGTGCAGCAGGTGGTGCGGCTTGCCGCTGAACTGGGCGTCACCGTGGTTCCCCGCGGCGCCGGCACCGGGCTGTCCGGCGGAGCCACCGCCGCCGCCGGACAGGTGGTGGTGTCCACCGAACGCCTGACGAAGGTCATCGAGATCTCGCCGCTCGACGAAGTGGCAGTGGTTGAACCAGGCATCATCAACGCTGAACTTAATACACGCCTGGCGTCGCACCGACTGTTCTATGCCCCAGATCCCGCCAGCTTCGACATCTCATCGATTGGCGGCAACATCGCCACCAACGCCGGCGGGCTGAGGTGCGCCAAGTATGGCGTGACCCGTGAATCCGTCCTGGCCCTCGAAGTCGTCCTCGCCGACGGAAGCCTGGTCAGCGTGGGGCACCGGTCCATCAAGGGCGTGACCGGGCTGGACCTGACGTCGCTGTTCGTCGGCTCGGAGGGGATCCTGGGAATCGTGGTCAGGGCCACCGTCCGGCTGCGGCCCATCCCGGTGGCCCGGAAAACCGTCACAGCGTTCTTTGACAGCACGGCAGCCGGGGCCAAGGGCCTCTCCGCCATCACCCTTTCCCCCGTCCGGCCCGCGGCCATCGAGTTCTTCGATACCCCCAGCCTGGACAACATCGACAGCCATTCCGGAACCGGCCTCCGCGGCCGCGGCGCCGCGCTGATCCTGATCGAACTCGACGGCTACGGCATTGAGGAACAGTCCACGGACCTTGCTGCCGCACTCACCGCCGCCGGCGGCCGGGTCGCCGTGGAATCGGACGACGACGGCGTGCGGCTCTGGGAACTGCGCCGCAGCGGACGCGGCCTTCCGCAGGACAAGTGGTACATCGGCGAGGACATTGCCGTTCCGAAGTCCCGGCTCCCCGAGGTCTACGCAGCTTTTCCGGCGCTGGAAGCACGGTTTGGCGTGGACATCTCCGCCGTATCGCATGCCGGGGACGGCAATCTCCACCCGCTGATCACCCTGGACAAGCGCCCCGGCGACGACCCCTCCGCCCCACCGGCGGCACTGCAGGAGGCCGCCACCGAACTGGTCCGCGTGGCACTCTCGCTCGGCGGCACCGTCACCGGCGAACACGGCATCGGCAGCATCAAGCAGGACTGGGCCGCTCTGGAACTGTCCCCGCGGATCCGCCAGGCACAGCACGCCATCAAATCAGCGCTGGACCCGCACGCACTGCTCAATCCCGGCAAAGCCATCTAGCCCAGCGGGCCACCCACCACTTCCACCAGGAGAACTCCCATGACCCCCATCGAATTCCGCCGCCGCGTCTTCCTCGCCGGCATCACCGCCATCACCGGCTCCGCCGTCCTCACCGCATGCGGCGGCCCCGCGGCCACCAGCTCCGCCGACGCCGGAACCCCGGTTGACGGCGGAAACATCACCTTCCTCATCCAGGGCTATGACACCGGCTGGGTCTCGAGCAAGACGTCCATTTCCAGCTACGAGGGCAACCTCTGGGGCCAGATCACGGACAAGCTGGTCTACGTCGACGACAAGGGCCAGCTCAGCCCCTGGGTCGCCGAAAGCTGGGAGGAACTCAACGGGGCCAAGGACTTCGTCCTGCACCTCAAGGACGGGGTGACTTTCTCTGACGGGACACCCCTGGACGCGGCCGCCGTCGTGGCCAACCTCAACGCCTGGGCCAAGGGAGCCCCGGACCGCGGCGTCAGCAAGGTGGGCCTCTTCCCGTCCAGCAACTTCGTCAGTGCGGAAGCCGCGGACGCCAAGACGGTTAAGGTGTCCTTCTCCTCCCCCGCCCTGGGCTTCATCGCCACGCTCGCCTACCACGGCTGCATCCTCCTGTCCCCCAAGACCCTCGCCCTGCCGGTGGACGCCCAGGCTGACCTCGCACAGGAAATCGGCAGCGGCCCGTTCGTCCTCAAGTCCTGGAAGCAGGGCGACTCCTATGTGCTGGAGAAGCGCAAGGATTACAACTGGGGGCCGGCCGCCCTAGGCCACACCGGCCCGGCCCGGCTGGACACCATCACCTACAAGGTCATCAAGGACACCTCGGTGCGGACCTCCACTGTGGCGTCCGGCCAGGCCGAGGTCGCCTTCAACGTGGAGCCGCAGGAAATCGACACCCTCAAAGCCCAGGGCTTCACTGTGGGAACACCCAAGTACCTGGGCTTCGTGGACGGCTTCCAGGTCAACACCCAGGCCTTCCCCACCAACGATCCCAGCGTCCGCCAGGCCATCCAGCACGGCATCGACCGTGAGGAGATCCGCAGCACCGTCTACACGGAGGACTGGGATGCGGCCACCACGTTCATCCAGGGCAACGTCCCGGAGGCCGGGGACTACAGCAGTGCCTTCGCCTTCGATGCGGACAAGGCGAAGAAGCTGCTGGACGACGCCGGCTGGAAGCCCGGTCCCGACGGGTTCCGCGTGAAGGACGGCAAGGTCCTCGAGTTCCCGCTCACGCCCAACCCGTACGTCCCCTCCACCAAGGCCGAGGACGAGCTCATCGCCCAGCAGCTGGAGCGCATCGGCATCAAGGTCAACCTCAAGGTGGTGGACGTAGCCGGTTACGCCGCCATCCAGGCCAGCCGTCCGCCGCTGTTCCAGACTTCCCGCAGCTTCGTGGACGTGGGAACGGTGGCCGGCGTGCTGACCAGCCAGAACAACGGCGAAAACTGGTTCAACCTGGGCACCAGTGACCAGAAGCTCAACGACCTGTCCACCGCGATCGCCAGCGCTTCTGACAGGGAATCCCGCAAAAAGGTGGCCGGCGACCTGCAGCAGTACGTCCTGGAACAGGGCTACTTCATCCCCCTCAACCAGCTGGTTCAGCGCCTGTACCTGATCTCGCCTTCCGTCAAGGGCGTCCAGTACAACGGCCTGGCGTACGCCAACTTCTACACTGCCTGGGTAGCCAAGTGACCAGCGGCTATGGCCGCTTCGCCCTTGCCCGGGCCGGGCAGGCGGCAGTGGTGGTGCTCCTGGCCTATGTGCTGACGTTCCTGGTCATCAGTGTCCTGCCCGGTGACGCCATCACCAACTCGCTGCGCGACCCGCAGTCCGGCCTGAGCGAAGCCGACATCCAGCGGATCGTGCAGTACTACGGTTTGGACCAGCCGGTCCTCGTCCAGCTGGCGTTGTCGCTGGGCCGGTTCCTGACCGGCGAGCTTGGCTTCTCGCTGCAGTCCAACCTGCCGGTGGCCCAGATCGTGGGTGACGCCCTGCCGTCCACGCTCACCCTGGCCAGTACTGCCCTTGCCATCGCCGTGGTCTTCGCCATCGGCATCGCCTACGGCGCGCACTACGCTCCGCCCAGATGGGCCGGCGTCCTGCGTTCCATCCCATCCTTCTTCCTGTCCGTTCCCAATTTCGTGATCGGGCTGGTCCTGATCGAGCTCTTCGCGTTCCGGCTGCACGCCTTCACCACCACCGACCCGAACAGCGCCACGGCAACCCTGTTCGCGGCCGTCACCCTCGCCATCCCGGTCTCCGCTCCGCTTGCTGAAGTGCTGATCGCCAGCCTGGACCACGAATCCCGCCAGGAGTATGCACTCGTGGCACGCTCCCGGGGCCTGGCTGAAACACAGCTGTTCGCCCGTCACCTTGTGAAGCCGTCGGCGTTGCCTTCGGTGGCCATGGTGGCCCTCATCATGGGTGAGCTGCTGGGCGGGTCCGTCATCACCGAGACCATCTTCGGCCGCGACGGCATCGGCACCGTGGTCCAGAAAGCCGTCACGGGCGAGGACCAGCCGGTCCTGCAGGCGGTGGTGTCCCTGTCCGCCGTGGTCTTCGTGGCCGTGAACCTCGCCGCGGACCTCCTTACCCCGTTGCTCGACCCGCGGGTCAACGTCAGAGAGGAAGCCAACGCATGAGCGCGGACCTGAACTTCGCCCGGCTCCGCAGCGCCGGGGCCGCCTCCCTCCGCACCCGGGCCGGCGTTCCACCCACGGTGCTCGTGTCCTTCCTTGTGGTACTGGTGGTGGTGCTGTGGTCGCTCTTCCCGTCACTGTTTACCGGTTACAGTCCCGTCAACGGTGACACCGGCAGCAAGCTCGACGCGCCAAGCCTGCAGCACTGGTTCGGCACCGACTACCTGGGGCGGGACCAGTACGCCCGGGTGGTCTACGGAACGGCCTCCTCGGTTACCAGCGCCCTCGTCGCGGTGGCCATTGGCCTGCTGGTGGGCAGCGCCATCGGCCTGGCCAGCGGGTTCCGCGGCGGCTGGCTGGATTCGACCCTTGGCAGGCTTGTGGACATGCTCCTGGCCATCCCCGGTTTCCTGCTGGCCGTGGTGATCGTCAGTTCGCTGGGCTTCCAGACCATCAACGCCGCGATCGCCACCGGGGTATCCGCCGTGGCCGTGTTCGCCCGGCTCATGCGGGCGGAGGTCATCCGGGTCCGCCGCTCGGCGTTCGTGGAAGCGTCCTACCTGGAGGGCGGCAACAGGCTCCAGGCATTGCTGACCCATGTCCTGCCCAATGCCTACCGTTCGGTGCTGGTGCTGGCGGTGCTGCAGTTTGGAACGTCCATCCTCGTCATCGCCTCCCTGGCCTTCCTGGGCTACGGTGATCCGCCCCCATCCTCGGACTGGGGCCTGCTGGTGGCCTCGGGCAAAACCTACGTCACCGCGCCGTGGCTGGTCTACGCCCCGGCCCTGGTGATTGTGGCCACGGTCCTCTCCATCAACCGCATCAGCCGGTGGCTCAGGAACAGCAAATGAGCACCTCCAACCCCGGTGGAACCACCAGAGGAAAGGACACGACAGTGCCGGAAACCAAGGCATCCCCCCTGCTCAGTGTCGAGGGCCTGCACGTCGCCTACGGCCGCCGGAAAGTGGTCCACGACGTCGGGTTCACGCTTGCCCGCGGCGGAAGCCTGGCCCTGATCGGCGAATCCGGGTCCGGGAAGTCCACCATCGCCAAGGCCGTGCTGCGGCTGCTGCAGCCCGCCGAAGCGACCGTGGACGGCAGCGTACGGCTGGCCGGGACTGAAGTCCTGTCCCTGGCGGAGCGGCAGTTCCGCCCCCTGCGCGGCCGGCAGCTCGGGTTCATCCCGCAGGACCCCGGCTCGGCGCTGAATCCGGTGCGCAGCATCGGCGCCCAGGCCCACGAGGCCGCCGCACTGGCCGGCGAACGGGACGCCGCCGCCCGCCGCCGGATGATCCTGGAGGTTTTTGACCAGGTGGGCCTGCCCGATCCTGTCCGCGTCTACGATTCCTACCCCCACCAGCTGTCCGGCGGGATGCTCCAGCGGGTGCTTATCGCCCTGACGGTTCTGCCTCGGCCGTCCCTGATCGTGGCGGACGAACCGACTTCGGCCCTCGATGTCACAGTGCAGAAGCTCATCCTGGACCTGCTGGGCGATCTGCGGAAAGAGCTGGACATCGGCCTGCTGCTCATCACGCACGACCTCGCCATCGCGGCCGAACGCGCCGATACCCTGGTGGTGCTCAAAGACGGGGCCGTCCATGAACAGGGCCCCTCGGCGCATGTGTTCGCCGCACCCCGCACGGCCTACGCCCGTGACCTGCAGGCAGACGTTCCCGCGCTGAATCCGGACCGGTACCGCAGCCAACGCCCCGGCGGGCCCCGGGACGAGCTGCTGGACGGCACGACGGCGGACGCCACCACCGCGGAAAGGCCGGCGCAGATCGCGGTCACCAAAGTCACCAAGAGCTTCCGGACGCGCGGCAAGGAGGTGCGCGCCGTCGATGGAGTCTCCTTCGCCGTCGAACGGGGTAGAACCCACGCCCTGGTGGGCGAATCGGGCTCCGGCAAGACCACAGCTGTCCGGCTGCTGCTCGGACTGGAACAGCCGGACAGCGGCAGCATCACGGTGGGCGGCCACGCCACTGCCGGCCTTTCCCGGGCCGGCCTGCGCGACGTGCGCCGCCACCTGCAGCTGGTTTACCAGAACCCGTTCACATCGCTGGACCCCACGTGGCGGGTGGGCAGGATTATCCGGGAGCCGCTGGACCGGTTCGGTGTGGGCAGCACGGCTGACCGCGCGGACCGCGTGCGGGATGCCCTGCAGTCGGTGGGCCTGCCGGCGGACGTGGTGGACCGCCGCCCCGCCCAGCTCTCCGGAGGCCAGCGGCAGCGCGTGGCCATCGCCCGCGCACTGGTGGTCCGTCCTGACGTCGTGGTCCTCGACGAGCCGACGTCGGCCCTGGACGTCAGCGTGCAGGCCGGCATCCTGGAGCTGCTGGCCCGGCTCCAGCGGGACCTTGGACTGACCTACGTGTTCGTCTCCCATAACCTTGCCCTGGTGCGGCAGGTGGCGGATACCGTCTCAGTGCTGCGCCGCGGCCAGGTGGTGGAGCACGGCACGGTGGACCAGGTCTTCGACCGGCCGCAGCACCCCTACACCCGGGCGCTCCTGGACGCCATCCCGGGCACCTCCGGATTGGCGCTGCCCGCCGTGGCGGAGGCTTCCCCGGAACACGACAACATCCAGAAACTAGCAGAGGCAGCATTATGACTTTGACCCCCACCACAGCCGCCCGCCCGGACTCCCTGCGGAAGCCCGCCCTGATCGCCGGGTTCACCGCCCCCAAGGGCTTCGGGGATGCCACCCTGCGGGACAAGCGGGAGGACGCCATCGAGTTGCTGGGCGGCGTCCCGGACCCCGGCGTCCTTCCGGCGGCGGAGCTGGCCGCCGCCACGGCAAGGATCCTCTCGAAGCCCGGGCTGCCGTCCCTGCAGTACTCGCGCACCGAAGGCATTTCGCCCCTGCGCGAGTGGATCGCAGACCGCGAGGGCGTGCCCGTCGAGCGGATCATCATCACCAACGGCGGATTCCACGGCCTGTCCCTCGGGATCCAGACCGTCGTGGAGCGCGGCGACCTCGTAGCCGTGGACAACCCGATCTTTCCGCTGTTCCTGCGCGGGCTGCAGCTCTCCGGAGCCCGGACCCTGCCCGTGACAGTGGGTGCCCACGGCATCGACGTGGACGAGCTGGAAGACAAACTGCGCCGGGGCGCCCGGCCCTCAGCCCTGTACACGGTGCCGGACTTCCACAACCCTTCCCAGGGCACACTCCCCGCTAAGGAGCGCACCAGGCTGGCCGGGCTCGCGGAGCACTACGGATTCGTGGTCCTGGCCGACAACCCCTACCGCGAGCTCTGGTATTCAGGCGGGCCGGTGAGCGTGGATGCCTTCAACCACTCGGACCACGTCATCCACATCAACACCTTCACCAAGACCCTGGGACCGGGCCTGCGGCTGGGCTGGCTGGTGGCACCGGAGCGCCTGCTGCCGGACCTCGTGGCACTGCGGAGCCGCCAGGATTCACACAGTTCCACCCTGGTGCAGGCGGTGGTGGGCGAAGCCCTGACGGCGGACCCGGGCCTCTTCGATGCGACGCTGGGCCGGGCACGCGGGCTGTACCGCACCCGGGCCGAAGCACTGATTGCGGCACTGGAGAGGGAGGCTCCCGGAGCGTTCAGCAGCGTGCTCCCCGGCGGCGGGCTCTTCCTGTGGCCGCGGCTGCGCGACGCCGGCATCGATCCGGACCTCCTGGCGGCAGCGGCCAGCGCCGAAGGCGTGGAGTACCAGCGGGGTTCGTTCTTCGCCTCAGGGCCGGGCACCGGCTCCGACCGCCACCTGCGTTTTGCGTTCGGCGACGTGTCCGTTCCCCGGCTCGAGGAGGCCGCAGCCCGGCTGGGACGGGCGCTGAAGAGCCTCTGAACACGTAACAACACGGGCCTGCGACGCGGGTCAGTCCGGCTGCCCCCGCAGGTCCAGGGCTTCCAGGAGCCGGCGGACCGATCCGCCCAGGTTCCAGTCGGTGGCGATACGTTCCAGTTCCTCGCGCCGTTCCCCGGCCACCGGTTCCAGCATGGCGCCGGCTTCCTCCACGGCGGGCAGCTGCAGGTCCCGCACCAGGCGGACGACGGCGGGGGCTGCTTCGAGGTACGCGGCCGCGGCGGACAGCCGCGCCTTCACCGGTCCGGACACGCCGCCGTCGGGACTTTCCGCCGCCGCCAGGAGGGCATCCAGGGTGCCGTACTTGAGCAGCAGCGACGCCGCCGTCTTCTCGCCGATGCCTGCAACGCCCGGCAGGCCGTCGGACGCATCACCGCGCAGGGTGGCGTAATCGGCGTACTGCTGCGGCAGGACCTTGTACTTGGCCACGATGGTTTCCTCCGTGCAGACCTCCAGGTTCCGCATGCCGCGCGCCGTGTAGATCACCCGGACCTGCCGATCGTCGTCGCACACCTGGAAAAGGTCCCGGTCCCCGGTGACAACGTCCACGGGCATGGACGCGTGGGTGGCGTAGGTGCCGATGACGTCGTCGGCCTCATGCTCTGCTGCGCCCACGATGGCGATGCCGGCGAGCTCCAGGGCCTCCCGGATCATCGGCAGCTGCGCCTCCAGCGCATCGGGCACCACTTCAACGTCGGTGCCGCCGGGGTTGGCCTCAGCCACCCGGTGCGCCTTATAGGTGGGGACCAGGTCCACGCGCCACTGCGGGCGCCAGTCATCGTCCCAGCAGGCCACCAGGTGGGTGGCGTGGTAATCGGAGGTGAGCCGGGCAATCATGTCCAGCAGGCCCCGGACGGCGTTGACCGGCGTTCCGTCTGCACGCCGGATGGTGTCGGGAAGGCCGTAGAAGGCACGGAAGTACAGTGAGGCAGTGTCGAGCAGCATCAGGCGCTGGGGCATACCTGATCCTGCCATGGAACCGCCCGGGATGGTGGCAGCGGCGGGAGGCGGCCGCTGCCCGCGCCTAGAAGGACGGAGCCGTGAAGCCCAGCCCCAGCAATCCCCGGCCGGCCTGTTCCAGGATGGGATCGAGGCCCAGGGTGGGATGGTTCAGCAGCACGCCGACGTCGCGCTGGATGCGCTGCAGAGGATGGCTGAGCCGGTGGGCGCTGCCGCCCGAGCCGGCGAGGACCACCCGGACGGCTTCCTGCGCTGCCTCGGCGCTCAGGGCGAGTGAGAGCCGGAACGCCGCCCTTTCCCCTTCCGGCAGGCCTGACACCGGGAGGCCACCGGACTCCGGCTGGACCGTAGCCGCCACGACGGAGAGCCCCGCTTCCCAGTGCAGTTGCGCCGAGGCCACCAGTCCGGCGGCCCGGGCGTAGCGTGCCTGCGCCAGCGGGGACTCGGCCTGGCGGAATTCGACGCCGTTCTTCACCTTCGGCGCGAGCAGTTGCCCACGGAACAGTTCCACCGCATATTCGGCGGAGCCCAGTGCCGCTGCCGGGGCCACCAGGTTCAGCAGTGTGGCCATCGGGGTGCGGATCAGGGGATCTGAATGGATCAGGCTGCCGGGGTTGTCCGCCGAGCTGAGGAGCGCCCAGTCCATGACCCGGTATTCCGGGACGAACAGATCCGTGGCGCGCAGATCGTTGCTGCCCGTGCCCCGGAGCCCGTCCGTGTGCCAGGCATCAACCAGTTCCAGGTCCGCGAGGGGAACCAGCGCCTGCAGCCTCTGGCCGTCCTGCTGGACAGCCAGCAGCGCCCACTCTGAATGCATGATGCCGGAGGCGAAACTCCAGTGGCCCAAGACCGCGTAGCCGCCGGGTACCTTTCGGGCAGTACCCACCGGCGCGGCGGTGGCGGCCGCAAGCGGCATCCTGCCGCCCGCAAAGACCTCATCCTGCACCCGCTGCGGCCAGCGCGCCAGCATCCAGACATGCTCGGCCAGATGGCCCGCAGTCCAGGCCGTGGAGGCGCATCCCCGGGCCAGGTGTCGGACCGCCTCGCCGTACGTCTCCGCGCCCAGTCCATAACCGCCCACCGCAGCAGGCGCCAGGATCCGGAAAACCCCCGCGGCGTTGAGACTGGCAACGGTGGCATCCGGCAGGCGGCGCAACCCTTCGGTTTCTTCGGCCGCCGCCCGCAGGGCGGGAACCAGCGCCGCCACACGGGTGAGCATTTCTTCGTGGCCGGGCACCTCCCCGGCATCCTTCGCCGTGTTGCGTACGACGGCGGCAGGTCCGGCACCTGCGCCAGGGCCCGGCGCCACGCGCGGGTCAAGGTCCAGGGTATGGGCGGTACGGTCACGTTTGGCGGCCAGGTAGCGGCTGTTCGCGGCGGACAGGTGGACACCTGTGGGAACCTTCTCGCCGACGCCAATGCCAAGAGCGATCAGCTGCCCGGCTTTGTCCGGGTTGTTGCTCAGGAGCCGGATGCTGGTGGCGCCCAAGGCTTCCAGCATCTGGGCCGCGGCGGAGTAGTCCCGCTCGTCTTCGCCGTGGCCCAGTGCGAGGTTGGCATCGTAGGTGTCCAGGCCCTGGTCCTGCAGTTCGTAGGCGTCGAGCTTCGCGTACAGGCCGATGCCGCGGCCCTCCTGCCGGAGATAGAGGAGGAATCCGCCGGCATCCGTGATGGATTCGGCAGCTTCCCGCAGCTGCGGGCCGCAGTCGCAGCGCTCGCTGCCGAACACATCGCCGGTCATGCATTCGCTGTGGAGGCGGACCATCGGTTCCCCGCCCAGGAGGGCCTGCTCCCACGGCCCAAGAGCAAGCAACAGGTGCTCCTTCCCGTCTGCCAGACCGTGGAAGGTGAGGATCTCCGCCGTCGTGGAATAGCCGTCCGGGAAACGAAGCGGGACGGTGACACGGCTGCGCACCGTGGCCGCGGGGAGGGCGGCGTGCGGCAGCGGGGCGTGGGCAACAGCGGTCATGGGGAGTCCTCGGCTATCGGAAACGATCAATACTTGAAGCTTTAACTAAATCCTACGCCTGGTTAGTTCAATGTTCAAGCATTTGCGTCTTCCGGTGACACTTCCACCGAGAATGTTCCGATCACCTGCTGCCGGGCGGGGCCGTAAGCACCGTGGGGACGTACTCCAGCAACTGCAGCCTGCCGTCAAAGGTCCTGCTTTGCACCATTTCCAGCATGACGTCCGGATAACCGTCGTAGATCCGTTCCCTGCCGGTGGCGCCGGTGATCACCGGAAAGACAACCAGCCGGAATCGGTCCACCAGGCCGGCGGCCAGCAAGGACCTGGTCAGCTTCAGGCTGCCGAGGGTGCTCAGCGGCCCTGTTCCGGTCCGCTTCAACTCCCGGACCGCCGCCACAGCGTCCCCGGTGACCAGGGTGGAGTTCGGCCAGTCCAGGGGCGCCTGCAGCGTGGACGAGAACACCATCTTTGGGACGGCTGCCAGGCCCGTGAGGCTCGCGCCCTCCTCCGCGGAGAACCCGGCGCGGTCGGCCGCTGCCTGGGCAGACATGCCGTACATCAGCCGGTACGTGTTGGCGCCCAGCAGGAACGTGTAGTTCTTTGTTGCCTCTTCGTCCAGCCAGGCCAGGTACTCCGGCCCCTCCAGTCCCCACCAGCCGGGCCATCCCTCAGCGGAGGCATACCCGTCCAGCGAGATGATCAGGTCCACCATCAGGGTTGATGGTGACGTTTCGGCAGGTGTGGCGCCCATGGCCGGCTCCTAGGACTGATCGGCGTGGATGTGGCCGCCATGGTATGCCCGGACGGGAACAGGTTCAAGGGTCCACCCCTTTTGCCTGCCCTGCGCGAGGCGTAGCGTCTATGTGGCCGGGAGACCGTCGTCGCCGTCAAAGGAGCGGACATGGCTGGATGGAACGCAGACACAGCGGCGGGGCCTGTGGGGGCGGGCACCGTTACCCTGGTGGAGGGCTCAACTTTCTGCATCTCCGCCGCCAACGGCGATATCCGCCCGGACCTTCCGCATGGGGTTTTCCACGAAGACACCCGCATCCTTTCCGGCTGGACCCTGGCGGTGAACGGACTGCCCCTGGAGCCGCTGACGGCCGAAACCAAGGAACCCTACCGGGCCCTGTTCATAGGCCGTGTTCCGCGCGAGGACGGGTACGCGGACAGCCCCCTGGTTGTGGAGCGGCTGCGGGAAGTGGCTGCCGGAATGGTGGAGGAGGTGACCGTCCGGAACTACTCGTCCGAACCTGTCCCCTGCCTCGTGACGTTCAGCGTCGAAGCGGACTTCGCCGACCTCTTCGAGGTGAAGGAAGCAAGGGTCCAGCGGCGGTGGCAGGAGGCGCGCGGGGCCGACGGCGATTCCCTCATCATCAGCGCTGCCTGGCAGGACCTCCGGAAGGCGGTCCTGGTGCGGGGGCGCGGCGGCACAGCCACCGAAGGCGGTCTGACGTACCAGCTTGTGGTCCCGGGCCACGGCCTCTGGACCACCCGGCTGAGTGTTGCCCCCACCGGCAGGCAGGACATCCGGCGGCCGGCCGGGCACGGACCGTCGCCGAGCGACCTTCGGCATCAGGAATGGGTTTCGCGGATTCCCAGGCTGCAGATGACCAACCGCTCCATCGAACGGACCCTCCGGCGCAGCTATGACGATCTCGGCGCACTCCGGATCACGGACCCTGACCATCCGGAACGGATCGTGGTGGCAGCCGGAGCGCCCTGGTTCATGACCCTGTTCGGGCGCGACTCCCTGTGGGCATCTGAAATGGCCCTGCCCGTTGACCCGTCGCTGGCCCTGGGCACCCTGCAGACCCTGGCCGAGCGCCAGGGCAAAGTGGTGGACCTTATGAGCGAGGAGGAGCCCGGGAAGATCCTGCACGAGGTCCGGCTGGGTGTCTCCAGCGGCCTGGCCCTGGGCGGCAAGTCGGTGTACTACGGCAGCGTGGACGCCACCCCGCAGTTCGTCATGACCCTGGGTTCGGTGAGCCGCTGGGGCGTCGCCAGGGACACCATCGCCTCCCTTCTGCCGCACGCTGACCGGGCGCTGGACTGGGTCCGGACCTACGGCGACAAGGACGGCGACGGCTTCGTCGAGTACTCACGGCTCAATGACCAGGGCCTGATCAACCAGGGCTGGAAGGACTCCTGGGACGGCATCAATTTCGCCGACGGGACCCTCGCGGAGCCGCCTATCGCCCTGTGCGAGGTCCAGGCCCTGGTGTACAGCGCGTTCCTGTCGCGGGCATGGATGGCGTACGACGCCGGGGACGCGCCGCTGGCGGCGCAGCTCACCGCAGAGGCGGCGCGGCTGAAGAAAAAGTTCAACGAGGATTTCTGGCTCCCGGAGCGGGGCTACTTCGCCATCGCCCTGGACGGGCAGAAGCGTCCGGTCGATGCCTGCGCATCCAACATGGGTCAGTGCCTGTGGCACGGCATCGTGGACGACGACAAGGTGCCGTTGGTGGCAGAGCGGCTAATGTCCCCGGAGATGTTCAGCGGCTGGGGCGTCCGCACGCTGGGCACGGACATGGGCGCCTACAACCCCGCCAGCTACCACAACGGTTCCGTCTGGCCGCACGACAATGCCATCATCGCCGCGGGCCTGATGCGCTACGGCTTCGTAGCGGAGGCCCAGCGGATCGCTACGGCCCTGCTCGAAGCGGCGGAGTTTTCCGGCGGGCGGCTCCCGGAGCTGTTCTGCGGCTTCAGCCGGGAGCAGGTGGCCGAGCCGGTTCCGTACCCCACCGCCTGCTCGCCGCAGGCGTGGGCTGCCACCACGCCGATCATGCTCATCACCAGCCTCATGCGGTATGACGCCCACGTCTCCCGCGGCGGTTTCTGGATGGACCCTGCCCTGCCGGAGTCCTACGGAAACCTGCACATCACCAACGCGCCCCTGGCCGGCAGCCGGATCACCATCGACATCACGGGCTCCGAGCCCACCGTCCAGGGATTGCCGGAGGGCCTCACGTTCCACCGCGAGCACCGCCCCTGGCTGACCGAGCTCATCTCGGAGGCGGGCCTGGATACCCGCGGCGACCGGGACGTGGGCTAGAGGTCCCAGTCGGTGTCGCTGTAGGAGCTGCGGACGTGGGCGCGGAGGTACTCCCCCACCACCGCGGCCCCCAGGCCACCGACGTCCGGCGCCACCACCCGCGCGTCGATCCGGCGGGCCATCCGCTGAACGAAGCGCTCCAGCCCCGGGTCGTCACCGAGCCGGAAGAACGTGGCCTGCACGCCGGAGCGCCCCAGCCGGTCCAGCTCGGCCACGGTGACACGGATGGTTTCGGTGTCCGGCGGCCAGTTGAACCAGGAGTCGCCGTCCGGGAGCAGGTGCGCGGTGGGCTCGCCATCGGTCACCATCAGCAGGACATGCTGCATGGACGGGTGCCGGCGGAAGAACCGCCCGGCCAGCAGCAGCCCGTGATGCAGGTTGGTCCCCTGCTCCCGCAGCGCCGGCAGGGCGGTGAGTTCACCGATGTCCATGGACTGCGCATAGCGGCCAAACGTGACCAGCTGCAGGCGGTCGCCGCGGAAACGGGTGGAGACGAGGTGGTGCAGCGCCAGCGCGGTCCGTTTCATCGGCACCCACCGCCCCTCGGCGGCCATGGAAAAGGACACGTCAACGAGGAGGACAACGGCGGCCTGGGTACGGGCTTCGGTTTCGGCCACCTCGATGTCTTCCGGGGTGAGCCGGAGTCCCCGGCCGGGAGCACCGCCGTCGGCCATGGTGCGCCGGATAGCGTTCGTCATGGCGCGGGTAACGTCCCAGGGTTCCGCGTCCCCGAACTCCCAGGGACGGCTGGAGCCGGTCTGCTCTCCGGCCGCGCCGGCCAGTCGGGTGTCCCGCTGCCCCTGCCGCCCGGACAGCTGCCGTGCGGTGTCCTGCAGCAGGGACTTGCCAAGGCGCCGCATAGCCTGCGGGGACAGGCGGAGGTCACCGTCGGGCCCCCGGCGCAAGTAGCCGCCGTCCTCCATGGCCCGCTCGATCTCGGCCAGGGTGCGGGCGCTGACGGCGGCGTCCGGGCCCAGCTGGCGGCTGAGGGCGTCGAGGTCGAGGTCGTCCAGGCGCGAGCCGTTGTAGGACTGCGAAAGCTGCTCCGACAATTCATCCAGCTCGGCCAGGTCCTGCAGGACCCCCGTGCCGTCACCCAGGCCCAGGCCGTCCTGCCCGTCGAACGCCTCCGACCCGTTCCAGTCTTCGCCGGGCCGCAGCGCCTGCAGGTTCCCGTCGAGCTCGCTGAGCTGGTCCATCAGCCCGGGCGAGCCGAACGCCTGGGCGGACAGGCGCATCAGCTCCTCGCGCTGTTCCGGCGACATGGACTGCAGGAGCCGCTGCGCGGCGGCGGACCGTTTGGCCAGCGCGTCCACCAGCTCTTCGACCGACTGCGGGTTTTCGGGAAAGTGCTGCCCGTGCTTGGCCATGAACTCCTGGAAGTCGGCGTCAGTGTCCTCGCCCCGGCGGTGCTTGCCCAGGAGTCCGTTCAGGTCGCGGAGCATGTCGCTGACGGCTTCGCGGTCCTCGTCGGTGGCGTTCTCCAAAGCCTGTTTCATGCCGGCGAACCTCTGGTCCAGGACTTCGCGTCCCAGGAGGTCCTTGATGCGTTCGTAGGCTTCCCTGGCGGTGCCCGACTGCCAGTCGTAAGAGGCGAGCTCGTTGACCGCTGCTGCCGTGGACGGCGGCAGGTTCTGTAGCTGCATCTCGCGGAAGGCACGGTCAGTGTTGTCCATCATGGCGTCCCTGGCCAGCTGCTTGCGCTCTTCCAGCACTGCCGTGTCCAGCAGTTTGCGGACGTAATCGAGGGTGCCATCCAGCCGGTGCCGGCTCAGCAGGTCCTTGCGCCGTTCCCGCACGCGCCGGGCCAGGTTGTCCAGGCCGTCCCGGTTCCGGCCGCCGCGCCGGAGGAACTCCTGCAGGGCGTGGCGGGGCGAGTAGCCGTCCATCACGTCTTCAGCCACGGCGTCGAGTGCCTCGGCGAGGTCAACGGGCGGGGCGAGCGGGTCCGGTCCGCCGGAGTACCGGCCGTACCGTGACCTGTCGTGAAGGGTCATGCTGCCTCCTGTTATGGCTGCAGGCGTGCGCTCAGCCGTAGACCGTTTCGTCGTCGTCGGCCTCTTTGGAGATCCGCCGGCCGAGGTAGAGCCCTTCGAGGGCAAGTTCGACGGCGGCGGCGCGCTGTCCGTCGTTCTGCGCACCCATGCGCTTGCCAATCAGGTCGTACAAACCTGATCCGTTCAGCGAGGGGAGGTTGTCAAGGAACTCCTTCGCCGTGACCTGCCCGCCGGTGGTAACTGTCCTGTGGCCGTCGAAGGCTGCCACGAGCGGCCCCATGTCGATGCCCTGGAAATGGGCCCTGACGGCTTCTGCGGTGGCGGTGCGCAGGAGGTGGTCAAGGATGCCCTGTTCGCGGCCTTCCTCTCCGGATTCAAATTCCAGCTTGCCGCTGAGGACTTCCACTGCCGGTTCCAGGTCGATGATCCGGGCCACGGCCTCGTCTTCGCCGCGGAGGCTGGCCCTGCGCAGGGCCGCGGCGGCCACCGTTTCCGCGCCGGCAATGGCGAACCGCGCAGAGACCCCGGATGTCTGGTTAATGGCCGGCGAATGCCGCAAGGCTCGTGTGTACCGGGCGAGGATCTCCAGGATGACGGCGGGCACGTCCGCCACAAGCCGCCCTTCCTGCCGGATGACGGCAACCTCGTCTTCCAGCTCGATGGGGTAATGGGTACGGATCTCGGCTCCGAAGCGGTCCTTCAGCGGGGTGATGATCCGGCCGCGGTTGGTGTAGTCCTCGGGGTTCGCCGATGCCACCACCAGGACGTCCAGCGGCAGCCGCAGCACGTAGCCGCGGATCTGGATGTCCCGTTCCTCCATCACGTTGAGCATGGCCACCTGGATCCGCTCGGCAAGGTCCGGAAGTTCGTTGATGGCGACGATGCCGCGGTTGGAGCGCGGAATCAGTCCGTAATGGATGGTTTCGGGGTCCCCAAGTCGTCGGCCCTCGGCCACGCGCATGGGGTCGACGTCGCCGATGAGGTCCGCCACGGAGGTGTCTGGAGTGGCGAGCTTTTCCACGTACCGCTCCGAACGGTGCCGCCAGGCAACGCGCAGACGGTCCCCCTCCGAGGCGGCCAGGGCCCGAGTGGCTTCCGTAATGGGTTCATAGGGGTGTTCGTTCAGCTCCGAGCCCTCGATGACCGGCGACCATTCGTCGAGCAGCCCGGCCAGCGTACGCAGCACCCGGGTCTTGCCCTGTCCCCGCTCGCCCAGCAGCACCAGGTCATGCCCGGCGATCAGCGCCCGCTCCAACTGGGGCAGGACGGTCCGTCCAAACCCGTAAAGCCCGGGCCAGGGATCCCGCCCGTCCGCGAGCGCGGCCAGCAGGTTGTCTCGGATTTCGTGCCGCAGGTCCTTCAGGACATGACCCGCAGCACGCAGTTCGCCAACAGTGGAGATTTCGGGACGGTCAGTCACCCCTCTACGGTAATCCCCGTCCTCCCCCTAATCGAGGGATTCCACCATATTCCCCGCCAGGGAACGCGCCGGGACATGCACGGCACGGCCCCGGCTGAAGGGGTGGCCGGGCCGCCCAGCCGGGCCACCACAGCTTATGCCTGGTGCGGAACCACCACGGCGCGGGCGCTCAGCTGCCCGCTTGCCAGCTTCCGGTAGGCGGTGAGTCCGTCCGTTAGGGAAAAGGTTTCAATCTCCGGGAGGATCTGCCCTGCCCGGTACATGTCCACCACCTCGTGGAGTTCCTCAATGGTTCCCCAGTAGGTGTTGGTGATGGTGGACTCGTAGGGGGTGTTGAAGAACGTCCATTCGTGGACGCCGCCTGCAATGCCGACGACGGTCAGCCGCCCACCCACGGCCATCGAACCGGTGGCGGTGGCGATTGTCGGGGTGACGCCGACGAAGTCGAACGCGGCGTCCACGCCGCGGCCGCCGGTGATTTCCCGGATCCGTGCCACCTGGTCCGGGCCGCCGGGAACCGTGATGGCCCCTGCGGCTTCTGCCTTGGCCATCGCCTCGGGCTTCATGTCCGTTGCAATGACGGTGGCTCCGGTCAGTGCCTTGAGGATCTGGACGGCAATCTGTCCCAGGCCGCCGAGCCCCACCACCAGCGCATAGCGACCACCGCCGTTCAGGTTCGGCAGGGCCGTCTTGATGGCGTGGTACGGAGTCAGGGCGGCGTCGGCCAGCGGTGCCGCCGCGATGGGATCCGCATCCCCGAGCGGGATCAGGTTGCGGACGGGGACGGTGACGTACTCCGCCATGCCGCCGTCACGGCCCAGGCCGATGCCCAGGTAGGGGTTGGTTGCTGCGTTTTCGCAGTAGGTGTCCTGCCCGCGGGAGCAGGCCTTGCAATGGCCGCAGCCGATGGGACCGTAGACCAGGTAGGCGGCTCCCACCTCGATGCCTTCCACGCCCGCGCCCAGTTCCTCCACCCACCCCGAGTTCTCGTGGCCCAGCACGAAGCCCTTGGTCATGTTCCCGGGGACTTCGGCCGTGAAGTCCTCGAAGATGCTGACGTCAGAGTGGCAGGCTCCGGCACCGGCCACCTTCAGCAGCACCTCGCCCGGACCCGGAGTTGGCCGGTCCACGTCCTCGAGTGCGGGAAACTGCTGCCATTCCTTGAATACGATCGCGCGCATGCGATGCCCTTCCTGTTGTGCTGAATTATGTTCGGTTGGCTGCCCGGAGGTGGTCCGGTCAGCGTGCGGTGTAGCCGCCGTCGACTACCAGCTCGGACCCGGTCATGAACGCGGCGTCGTCGCTGGCGGCGAAGAGAATGACTGCGGCAACGTCTTCGGGCCGGCCCAGCCGGGCCATGGGCGTGGTGTCCGTCAGGAGCCTCCGGTCCGTGTCTCCGAGGATGGGGGTGTCGATGAAGCCGGGGTGGACGGAGTTCACGCGGATTCCCTGGGTGGCCCAGCCGAGTGCGGTGTTCTTGGTCAGGGTGCGGACGGCACCCTTGGCCGCTGCGTAAGCGGGCGAGGTCCCGAAGCCACCCACGATGCCGAACATGGAGGACACGTTGACCACGGCGCCGTTGCCGGACTCCTTCAGGGCGGCCGCTGCGGCCTTTTCGCCGAGGAACACGCTGGTCTGCGTCACGGCCACCACCTTGGTGTAGGTCTCAACGCTGGTGTCCTCGATGGACTGGTTGTCGCCGATGCCCGCGTTGTTGACCAGTACGTCCAGCCGGCCGAATTCCTCGAGGGCGAAGGCCACGACGCCGGCCCAGCCGGTCTCGCTGGTCACGTCCAGGTGGAAGGCCCGCGCATGGCCCCCGGCGGCGCCGATCTCTGCGGCCACCTGGGCGGCGAGTTCGTCCTGGATGTCCGCAACGACTACGGACCCGCCTTCGCCGGCAAAGCGGACAGCAGTTGCCCGACCAATGCCGCTGGCTCCTCCGGTGATGATGGCGACTCGTCCGTCAAAACGGGACATGGGTGCTTCCTTTCCACAGCGGGCCGGGTTGTCAACGAAGCGGCCCAAAACATTTATCCGACATTTGTTGGATAGTTAGAACGGTACGCTCGACGTGGCGGTTTATCCACCGCCGGCGGCCAAGATCACCCGGGAGTGTGACCTGCATGACATCGCAACCGAAGCAGGACCCCGAAGCACCTGCGCTTCGCGACCCGCGGGCCGTTCGCAGCCGTGAAAAGCTGGCCGCGGCCATCCTGGACCTCGCCGGGGAGCACGACGCCGGAGCACTCGCTGCAGGGCAGGTCGCGGCCGCCGCCGGGGTCAACAGGTCCACCTTCTACCAGCACGCCGCCTCCCCTGCGGCCCTGCTGCGGAAGGTCCTTTCCGACGAACTGGACGTGCTCCGCACGGAACACCTCAGCGCGGCCGGCGGCGACATCGGCCCGGCCATCGGCGCGGTAACGGCCGGCGTGGTCCGGCACCTGGACCGGCACCGCGCCATCTACCGCCGGGGACTGGTCACCGAGCCGGGCACCGGCGGCCTGCATGCCATGCTCGGAGCACACTTCGAGGTTTCCGTCCGCCAACTGCTTGAGCGCCGTGCCATCGCAGTACCGGCACCGGACGGCCGGGAAGTCCCGCCACCCATGGTGGCCCGGTTCATCGCCTACGGAGTGGTGGGGGCCTTGGAGTCCCGCCTGGTGGAGGCCTCGCCCCGCCCCGTAGACGAATTCCTGGCGGACCTCCGTGAACTGCTTCCCGAATGGTGGCCGATCGGCTGAGCATGCATCGCCCCCCGGGCGGCCACCAGGGGGCTAGAAGCGTCCGTACCGCGCCCGCGCCATCGAGTAGACCCCGTAGCAGGCCAGCCCCACCGCGATGACAGCCAGCAGGACGGTGCCGTAGGGCTGCGAGCCGAGCGTCTTCAGCCCCCCGTCCAGGCCGGTGGACTTTGACGGATCGGCGGTGACGGCGGCGGCGATCACCAGGACGCCGACGACGGCAAGCACCACGCCCTTGGCCACATACCCGACGCTGCCGGTCCATTCAACCGCGGTCCGGGCGTTGCCGGGGTCCTGCAGGTCTTCCATGAAGTTCCGGGTGAAGCCCTTGTAGGCGTAGTACCCGCCGGCGCCGATGATGGCGAGCCCCACGGCAACCAAAAGCACAACGCCGGCAGGAGCCGCCATCAGTTTCGCGGTGAAGTCGGTGGCGGACTGGCTCGAACTCTTGCTTCCGCCGGTGGCAAACACCGCGAACGTGAAGGCAAGGACCCCGAACACCAGCGCCTTCCCACCGGCGGTGCCGGCCTTTTGCAGCTTCTTCTTGGACTCTGATTGGGATCGCGCCTCAAAAACGGCCTCGCTGACCATCCACAGGGCGAGCGCGGCGCAGGCGACAGCACCCGCCCACAGCAGGAAGACGCCGCCGGGTTTTGAGGCCACCGCCCCGATGGCGCCGGTCTGGTCGGCCTCGCCGCCCTGCCCGCCGGCGATTTGCAGGGCAATCACGCCAATCAGGATGTGGAGCAGCCCAATGAAGACGAAGCCGCCGCGGGCCAGCACCCGCAGCGCGGGGCTCCGGCTCGCGGACGCCGCTCCGGAAACTGCACGGTTTGCCTTCTCCGAGGCGTTGCCCATGGCCGGCCCTTTCGATCTGACGCTGATCATCTGTTCCGCAGCGTCCGTGCCCTGGCCGCGGTGGGAATGCTTCAGTGTAGAGCCGTAAATGCCGTGCGGACAGTACCCACCCTGCCGGGTTCCGCCGGCGCGGGTACACAATGGCAATCATGGAGATCAATGAGGGCAGCAGGCCGTGACGGCGGAGCCCCCGTGAGCGGCCTGGTGGACGGGATCCTCAGCGTCAGCCCGGCGCTCGCCTACACGCTGGTGGCCCTGCTTGTCTTCGCTGAGGACGCATTGTTCATCGGCTTCGTCATCCCCGGCGAGACGGCCGCCGTGCTGGGCGGGGTGGTGGCCAGCCGCGGCGAAGTGCAGTTGGGCGTCATGATGGCCGTGGTGGTGCTGGCCGCCATCATCGGCGACAGTGTGGGATACGAGGTGGGCAAGCACATGGGCCCCAGGCTGCTGGAGAACCGGTTCCTGCTCCGGCACAGCGACAACCTCGCCAAGACCCAGGACTTCCTGCGGCGCCGCGGCGGGTCGGCGGTCTTCCTCGGCAGATTCGTGGCGCTGTTCCGGGCCCTGATGCCGGCCCTGGCCGGTGTCTCCGGCATGCACTACCCGCGCTTTTTGGCCTTCAACGCCGCGGGCGGACTCATCTGGGGTGCCGGCTTCGTGCTGCTCGGCTACCTGGCCGGCAACTCCTACGGCGCCGTAGCCAAGGCGGCGGGCGAGGACGTGACTGCCGCCGTCGTGGTCATTGGCCTCGCTGCCCTGGTGATCTGGCGGGTGCGGCGTGCCCGCAACAGGAAGCGGCAGCCGTCCGGGCCGCCGCCAGCCGAAAAGTGAGGCACCGCCGATGCAGGAGCTGTCCATATCGCTGGTCCTGATCGCCTTCCTGGCGATCGCGGCACCCCTTGCGGCGCGCTCCCTGGAGCGGGTGGTGAAGATCCCGATCGTCGTCTTCGAAATCGTCCTCGGCATGGCACTTGGCCCCAGCGTCCTGGGGTGGATCCAGTCCACGGACTTTACGGACACTTTGGCGGACTTCGGGCTGGCCATGCTCTTCTTCGTTGCCGGTAACGAAATCGACTTTGCCCTGATCCGGGGGCGGCCGGTGCTGCGTGCCAGTGGCGGCTGGCTGATCTCCCTGGCTGCCGGTGTAGGCGCAGGTTTCCTGCTGGCTCCCACGCCCACGTCGGCCATCATCATCGGCGTGGCCCTGAGCTCCACCGCGTTGGGCACCCTGCTGCCCATCCTGCGCGACGCCGGCGAGTCACGCTCCGCCGCGGGCGTGGCCGTGACCGCGTTGGGAGCCGCCGGCGAATTCGGCCCGCTCATCGCCATCTCGCTGTTTTTCAGCGGGAGGCAGCTGGGCCCCGCCACGGCGGTGCTGCTCGGATTTGTGCTCCTCGCGGCCCTGGCGGTCTTCCTGGCTTCACGTGCCAGGCATACCCTGCTGCATTCCCAGGTCACCAGGACCCTCCACACCAGCGGACAGTTCGCGGTGCGGTCCATCATGTTCATCCTCACGGTGCTGGTGGTGCTGAGCATGGTGCTGGGACTGGACATGCTGCTGGGGGCTTTCGCCGCCGGAGTCCTGTGGAAGGTTGCCATCGCCCGTGCGCCGGAACGGGACCGCACGGTGATCGAGGCGAAGATCGATGCCGTTGCGTTTGGTTTCCTGGTGCCGGTCTTCTTCATTGACACCGGTATCGACTACGAGCTGCACGCGCTCACTGACTCGCCGGCTGCCCTGGCCCTCGTTCCCCTGTTCCTGGTCCTGTTGCTGGTGATCCGGGGACTGCCGTCGCTGCTGGCCGTTCCCCCGCGGTCTTCCTCAGCAACCAAGCGGGCCATTATGCTCTTCGGCGCCACAGGCCTGCCGATAATCGTGGCGGTGACGTCCATCGGCAGGGACCATGAGCTGATTTCCAGTGCCGTTTCGGCGGCTTTGGTGGGCGCGGGCATGCTCTCGGTCCTCGTCTTTCCCCTTCTGGCGCTGCGACAATTGCCCCGCAAATCGAAGGGTTCCACAGCGGCGGAACACAGGGGGCACGGGCGGGTCCCTGAGCCTTGACGGCGGTGGTGGCCGGGCGTATACCGAAATGGTCAGCGCGCTGGCCCCCGCTGGGCCCCGTATGGGGCCGGCTGCCCCCTGGTCTTGGTACACATCTGGAGTTGTCATGGGTAGCGATCGTTTCGACGTGCTCCGCGAACAGGTCCGCGGTCAGGTCCTCGAAGAGGGGGACGCCGGTTACGAGGAAGCGCGGCACGTCTACAACGGCATGATCGACCGCAGGCCGGCCGCGGTACTGCAGGTCTCCCAGGCGGCAGACGTCATGGCCGCCGTGCGCTTCGCCCGCGGCCTCGGCATTGACGTCGCGGTGCGCGGAGGCGGGCACAGCGCCCCAGGATTCGGAACGGTCGACGACGGCCTGGTCCTGGATTTCTCGGCGCGCCGCGGCGTGCGGGTCGACCCGGCGGCAAGGACAGCCCGGGTCGAAGCCGGTGCCACCTGGGCAGACTACAACCACGCCACGCACGCCTTCGGGCTGGCCAGTACGGGCGGCATCGTCGGCACCACAGGGGTCAGTGGACTGACCCTGGGCGGCGGCATCGGCTACCTCGCCCGCAAGTACGGCCTGTCCTGCGACAACCTCATCGGGGCCGACGTCGTGCTGGCGGACGGTTCGTTCCTGACAGCCAGCGACGCCGAGAACGTCGACCTGTTCTGGGCCTTGCGCGGCGGCAGCGGCAACTTCGGCGTGGTCACCTCCCTTGAGTTCCGGCTGCACCCTGTGGACATGGTCCATGTGGGCATCATCTTCTTTGATGCGTCCACCGGTGCCAGTGTGGGGGCCGCCTACCGCGACTGGATTGCAGCCGAACCCGAGGAAATGGGCGCGTTCCTGGCCTTCCATCAGGGGCCGCCGGTCCCGTTCCTGCCCGAGGAATGGCACGGACGGCCCGTTGCCGTCATTGTGGGCATGTGGACCGGCGATACCGACGCGGGGCCGGCCCATTGGCAGCCAATGCTGGATGCAGGAGAGCCCTTGGGCAGCTTCTTCGCGCCGATGCCCTACCCCGCACTCAACATGATGTTTGACGGACTGAATGTTCCCGGACTCCAGGGCTACTGGAAAGCCGACTTCCTGCGCACCCTCAGCGATGATGCGCTGCGCGTCGCGGTCGAAAATTCGCCCGGCATTCCGAGCATCCACACAGCCAACCACTTCTACCCCATAGACGGGGCTGTGCAGCGGGTGGCACCCGAAGCCACGGCCTTCGCGTACAGGAACGTCAATTTTGCCCCGGTGATCGCGGCACAGTGGCCTGATGCCTCCGAGAACGAGGGGAACATCGCGTGGGTCCGCGGCTACTGGAACGCCTTGCATGAGTTCTCCGAACCTGGCGGCTACCTCAACTTCCAGGACTCGGACGACCAATCGCGCATCGAGGAGACGCTGGGTTCGAACTACGCGCGGCTTGCCGAACTCAAGGCCAAGTACGATCCCGATAACTTCTTCCACATCAACCAGAACATCGTGCCGGCACCGGCCCGGGGCGCCGCTGCTGGAGCCCCTGCGGCCCAAGCACCGGCATCCCTGCAGCGGGAGGCAGCTGACCTGCAGCCCGGGGCAGGCTCCGACGCTGCACCTCCGGAAACCACTTCGGCATCCTGAACACCTGGAAGGCCGTTGCCACCGGCCCGGGTCCGGGGTGCGTCCTCGGCCGGGTGGGAACCAGGCCCGCCGTGCCGCCACGGTGGCGGGGCGGGCCTGCCTGCGTGGCGCGGATGCCGCCGTCGTGCGCTGTTTTGTTGCCGCGGGCAAATAGCGGGCGCCGGGCTATGGACTCTTCGGCAGGCCGCAATCAGACTTGCTACAACAGTTGGCCAGCGGATGGGCAGTTACGGGCACAATTGATCGGCCGGGAACGGGCAGCTGCATTATTGGCGCGTTATCCGAGGCGGGTTCCGAACCCGTGAAAGGACCTGATCATGCCGGACTTCTCACCATTCTTCCCGCTCATTGCGATCATCCTGGGAGTACTTTTTGCCGTTGGCTTCATGTGGGTAGCCACGAAACTGATGTGGAAAGTGGCAGAACCCAACGAGGCACTGATCATTTCCGGGCTGACCCGGGGCACCCTGGATACCCGTGCCGGCATGGACTTCAAGATCGTGACGGGCAAGGGGGCGCTGGTACTTCCCGGGCTGCAGACTGTGCGCCCGCTCTCACTCACCCTGAACGAAACCGAACTCAAAGTTTCCTGCGTCACCTCGCAGGGCATCCAGGTAGTGGTGGAAGGCGTGGTCATTTACAAGATCGGGGATGCACCGCCGTTTATTGCCAATGCCGCCCGCCGGTTCCTCGGCCAGCAGCCCAAGATGGAAAGCCAGGTCTATAACGTTTTCGAGGGCCATCTCCGCTCCATCATTGGCAGCATGACGGTCGAGGAAATCATCCGGGAACGGGACAAGCTCGCCTCGCAGGTCCGCAGCGCCAGCGGTGTGGAAATGGAGAAACTCGGCCTCGTAGTGGATTCGCTGCAGATCAAGGACCTGCAGGATCCCACGGGGTACATCCAGAACATCGCGAAGCCGCACATTGCCCAGGTGAAGATGGAAGCCCGGATCGCCGAGGCCACCCGCAACCGGGAGGCGGCCGAAAAGGAAGCCGAAGCGGCAGCCCTCATCGCCGACGCCCAAAGCGTTTCCGCCATCCGGCAGTCGGTGGCGCAGGCCAACGCGGAACGTGCCCGGGCCAACGCCGCCCAGGCCGGTCCGTTGGCGGAAGCCACGGCACGCCAGCAGGTGGTGGTCCAGGAAACCGAAGTCGCCAAACTCGAGGCGGACCGTGAGGAACAAAAGCTCCAGACAACCATCCGCAAACCCGCGGACGCCAAGGCCTACGCCAAGCGCACCGATGCAGAGGGCCAAAAAGCCGCGGACATCAGCGCCGCAGAAGCTTTGGCGCGGCGCACCGAACTCGAAGCCCAGGCCAACGCCCGCCGGACGGAAGTGACGGCACAGGCCAACGCCACCGCAGCGGCTGCCGCCGCGGGCGCCACCAAGGTGACCGGTGAGGCCGAGGCGGCGGCAACCAAGGCCAAGGGCGACGCTGCCGCCTCCGCCATCAAGGCCAAGGCCCTGGCCGAGGCGGACGGCATCAAGGCGCGTGCCGAAGCTTTGGCCAGCAACCAGGATGCGGTGATTTCCCAGCAGCTGGCCGAAAACATGCCCGCCATCATCGCAGCAGCCGCCGAACCCTTCTCGCACGTGGGCCAAATGACAGTCCTGAACGGTGGCGAGGGCGTCAACAAGATGCTGGGCGGGATCCTCGCCCAGGCCGGCGACTACCTGCCGGCATTGCGCACCGCGCTCCGCAACGGCAAGGACGCCAAGGACGCCACGCGGACACCAACGGCTCCCGGCGCCTAGGACGGCCATGCACAGGAATGCCGACCGCAGCCTGACAGGCAAGATTGCACGGGTAACGGGACGGATCGGGCCCGGCACCATCGGCGAGGTCATGTTGCCCTACCTCGGCGGGACCATGGCCTTCCATGCCCACCCCTTCGACAAGGCCAGCGGATTCGCAGTGGGCGAGGAAGTGCTGGTGATCTACTTTGAACCGCCCCAAACGGTGTACGTCGAGGAACTCCCGGACGTGCTCCGGCACGCGGAGTAACCCACCCGGCATCCGATAGAATCTCCTGTCGGCGAGCCTCCGCTCGCCCCGGATTTTCCCTGCGCACGGCGCGGGACTGAAGAAGTACACAGAGGGGACGCAATGAGGCATGCCTCCGCGGTCAAGCGCGCCAACAACGGAACCGGGCACACCCCGCGGCTCGACATCCAGGGGCTCCGCGCGCTGGCCGTCGGCCTCGTAGTCATCTACCACCTCCGGCCCGAAGCCCTGGCGGGCGGGTTCATCGGAGTAGACGTCTTCTTCGTCATCTCAGGCTTCCTGATCATTGGCTCCCTTGCACGGGAAGCTGCCAAGCACTCGTCGATCTCCGTCCCCGCCTTCTATGCCAGGCGGATCCGCAGGCTTTTTCCGGCGTCTGCAGCCGTCCTGGTGACGGTCCTGCTGGGCACCGTGCTGCTGCTTCCGCAGAGCCGCTGGCAGGGCATCTCGGCCGATGTGCTTTTTTCGCTCCTACAAGTCCAGAACTGGCATCAGGCGTTGTCCGCGGTGTCCTACGCGGGAGCCACCGGGGAAGTCTCACCGCTGCAACACTTCTGGTCCCTCGCCGTCGAGGAGCAGTTCTACCTGGTGATCCCGTTCTTCTTCCTGGGCCTTGTGCTTGCCGCCCGCCGGATGAACCGGGCGCCAGACAGGTTTATCGTCCCCGCACTGTCTGCGGTGGCACTGGCCTCCTTTGCCTACAGCGTCTACCTCAGCAACCACGAACACACCCTGGCCTACTTCGTGACAGGCACCCGCGTGTGGGAGTTGGCTGTCGGCGGGCTGGCGGCCCTGGTCCCGACCATGGGCATCCTCACAGGGCGCCGCGCCGCCCTTGCCGGCTGGGTGGGCGTCGCCGCCGTCGTCATCCCCGTCTTCTTCCTGACCACCGATATGCCGTTCCCCGGCAGCATCGCCGCCATACCCGTACTCGGCACGGCGCTGCTCCTGAGGTCCGGCAGTGCGGCGGCAGCCGTTCCGTGGTCAGCGTCCAGGGTGCTCAGCCTCCGGCCGCTGACCTTCATCGGCGACGTGTCCTACTCGCTCTATTTGTGGCACTGGCCAGTCATCGTGTTCGCCGTCGCCCTGCTGGGCCGCGCGCCACGGATCCGGGAGGCCATCCTTTTGGCCGTGCTGAGCCTTGCGCTGGCTGCCGCATCCTACTACTGGGTGGAGCAGCGCTTCCGGCACCCTTCCAGCCGGAACACCGGGTGGGGCGGCCACCGGAAGGTGTATGTCCTTGCCATGTGCAGCGCTGTGCTGGTGACCGTGGCGGCGTGGGCACCGTGGCAGGTGGTAGAGGTCAAGCGGGCCCAACTGTCCACTGCACTGTCGGACCGGGACTACCCCGGCGCCCAGGCGTGGTCCGAGCGTCCCGCCGCCGTACCCGCGGGCCTGCCCGTCCGCCCGGATCCGTCCGTGGCGATGCAGGACGTTCCGGCCACGAGTGCCGGCGCGTGCGGTGTCTACGATCCTGCCTCCGTGCCTGATACTGACTGCTGGTTCGGGTCACAGGACCAGGAGGCCCCGGTGGTGGTTGTGGTGGGCGATTCGCACGCCGGCCAGTTCGTGGATCCGCTCGTTGCGGTGTCGAAGAAGATTCCGCTCCGGATCCATGCGATGGTGCGCAACGGATGCCCGTTCGCGCTGACTCCGCCCCGCTCCGCGGACACCGTGTATGCCAATTGCTCGGCGCAGAACGCCGTAACGGCGGAGAAGATTATCGCGCAGAAGCCGGATCTGGTCCTGGTGGCGGGGATGCGCGAGGACGGCTACCGCAAGGCGCTCGGCTGGCACTGGGCTCCGGAGTCCCCGCTGGTTGACGGGTACGTCCAGTCCCTGTCACGGCTGCGCGGGGCAGGCCTGCGCGTCGCCGTGATCGCCGATCCGCCGTACCCCGGCGGAAATCCAGTGGAATGCCTGCAGAAGCGCAGCAAACAGGATCAATGCGCAACGGCCGCCGCAGAGGCCCTCGCCGGAACGGACACCCTGGTGGCCGCCGCCGGCAAAGTTCCCGGGGTTGAAACCATCGACCTGTCCCGCCATTTCTGCCGCGACGGCGTCTGCCCGGTGGTTATCGGCAACGTCCTTGTCTACCGCGACAACCACATGACGAACACGTTCGCGAAGTCGCTGGCCCCGGACCTCGCCGTTGCACTGCGCCTGGGCTAAGGCCCGGAAGCCGGCAGGCCAGTCCCCCTGGTCGCCTTCATCGACGATGGTTGCGCCCAGCCACGTCTGGACGTCATCGGGACCGTCCGGAGGGAATACTCCTCGCGAACCCGACTCCTTCCCCAGCCCGCGTCTTTGGTTTCCCGGTAGTGGGCGTCATCAAAAAAATAATTTCGTGATCTGTGATCACATATCTAGACAGCGCTTGATTTGCTTACTAAAGTGACGTGCAGCACATGGCGCGAATCACCCCGCAGCCGGTGCCGGCATCAAGCAATCCCGCATCTCCTCCGCGTCACAGCCAACGCTGTACGCGCCCCCAGGGCGGATGCGTCCGCTAGCAAAAGGAAGAAACAATGGGCCTAAGCTTCGGCACAAAAGCTCCTCCAACCGCGCTCTCCGGTGAGGTGGTTGTTACCGGTCTCGGTAAGAGTTACGGCGCCGCCCGCGTGTTGTCGGACGTGAATCTTGCAATGAATGAGGGCGAAGTTGTCTCGATCATCGGACCGTCCGGTGCGGGCAAGAGCACTTTCCTGCGGTGCCTCAACTACCTTGAGGTGCCAACTGAGGGCAAGATCTCCATCGGCGGCGCCCATGTGGTGGCCGGCGGGAAGCTGCCGGACAAGGCGAGCCTCGACCACCTCCGGCGCGTGACCGGCATGGTCTTCCAGAGCTTCAACCTGTTCCCGCACCTGACTGTGATGGAGAACATCACCCTGCCGCAACGCAAGGTCCTCGGATCCAGCAAGGAACAGGCGCAGGCGGTTGCCGAACGGTTGCTCAAGCGTGTTGGACTTCCGGACAAGGCCAAGGCCTATCCCGCCCGCCTCTCCGGAGGACAGCAACAGCGCATCGCCATTGCCCGGGCCCTGGCGCTCTCCCCAAAGGTCATGCTGTTCGACGAGCCCACCTCAGCCCTCGATCCCGAGATCGGCCTCGAGGTCCTGGCAGTCATGCGCGACCTCGCAGACGAAGGTATGACCATGCTGGTGGTCACCCACGAAATGCACTTCGCCCGGGACGTATCGGACCGGATCATGGTGATGGGCAACGGGGGCGTTCTGGAGATCGGGCCCAGCGAACAGGTCATGTCCCAGCCGCAGAACGAACGCACCCGCCAGTTTCTCAAGGCCGTACTGGACCGGTGAGGCGTCGATGATCACCCAACTACTGTCCTCGATTGCCCAGGGCGTCGGACTCACCCTGTACGTTACGGCCGCCTCCCTGATCATCGGCGGCGTGATCGGCCTGGTCCTGGTCGGCGCCGCCCGCTCCCCCATCGCCATCATCCGCAGCATCGCCACCCTGTACATCAACATCGTCAGGGTGATCCCGCCGATCACCTGGCTGTTCCTCATCTACTTCGGCCTCCCCCAGTTCGCACTGAGGCTCACTACCATCCAGGCCGCCATCATCGGCTTTTCCATCATCGCCTCGGCGTTCATGGCCGAGATCTACCGCTCGGGGCTGTTGAGCATCCCTGATGGCCAGCGTGAAGCCGCCCATGCGCTGGGGCTCAGCACAGTCACCACGGTGGGGCACATCATTACCCCGCAGGCATTCCGGGTGGCGTTGCCGGCCATCGCCACCTATGGCATCGGCCTGTTGAAGGATTCAGCCCTGGCCTCCACCATCGGCGTCCGCGAAATCACTTATTACGCCCAGCAATGCGCCAAGCAAACCCACGAAGGCCTCCTGTCGTTCGTGGTTGCCGGGCTCCTCTACATCGTGATCAGCCTCGCGGTGGCCCTGGTTTCGCGCCGGGTTGACCTGACGCTGCGCCGGAAGATCGGAGTGGCGTGATGGACCTGCTCACACAATGGCTCGGCTGGCTGCCGGACCTCGCTCCCGGACTGGGCGTCAGCCTCCAACTGACCGGCCTTTCCCTGCTCTTCGGCTTCCCCCTCGGGTTGCTGTTCGCCGTCATGGCGGCATCGAAACTTGCACCGCTGCAGTGGATCTCGTTCCTGTTCGTGGAGATCGGCCGCGGCCTGCCCGCACTGGTGCTGCTGTACCTGCTGTACTTCAGCCTCCCCGACGCCGGAATCACGCTGACCTCGCTGATGACGGCGATCATCGCCTTGACCTGGAACACCGGCGCCTACGCCTCGGAGTACTTCCGCGCCGGACTTGCTGCCGTCCCGCTGGGCCAAAAGGAAGCGGCGCTAACCTCCGGGCTCCGTGGCTGGTCGGGATTCCGGCTCATCATCCTGCCGCAGGCACTGCGCATCTCCACCCCGCCCCTGGCCGGGCTCGCCGTCCTGGTCTTCCAGGGCAGCGCCCTCGCCTTCGTGATCGCTGTGCCGGAACTTATGTCAAAGGCCTTCGAAATCGGATCCATCACCTTCGAATACCTCAGCGTCTATGTCCTCACCGCAGTGGTCTACGGATCCATCACCCTCGTCTTCCTCGCACTCGTCCGGGTGCTCGAATGGCGACTCGGACGCCACCTGCAACGCAACTGACCCAACCGCGCAAAAACCATCCCGCTTCACCACACACCCCGGGCCACCAGCCCCGTCCCATAACAAAGGAAAACCATGATGCGACCATCCCGTACCCTCGTGCGCGCACTTTCGGCGGGCACCGCCGCCGGCCTGCTCGCCATTTCGCTCAGCGCCTGTGGCGGTACTGAATCAGCCGGCGGCAGCTCCGACTGCAAGCCGGCCCACGAGCTCAAGACCCTCAACGACGGCGAGCTCACGGTTGCAAGCTACGACTACGCACCGGCCACGATCCTCGACGGTGACAGTGTCACCGGCATGGAGGGCGACCTGATCGCCGAGATCGCCAAGCTCGAATGCCTCAAAGTCACTGTCAGCACCTCAGGCGGCGCCGGTGCGGTGATCCCGTCAGTGCAGACCAAGCGTGTGGACATCGGTTCGGGCAACTGGCTGCGCACCAAGGAACGGACCAAGATCGTCTACATGAGCACCCCGCTGTGGAGTGACCCGCAGGCGATTGTTTCGACCACGGGCATCACCAGCGACGACCTGGAGGGCAAGATGGTCGGCTCGGTGGCCGGCAACCTCTGGAACGACAGCATGAGCAAATGGCTGGGCGACAAGTTCAAGATCTACCAGGATGACGAGTCCATCTACTCCGACCTCAAGGCCGGCCGGATCGATGCCCTGGTGGCATCGTCGGCATCCGCCAAATACCGTTTCAAGGACGCACCCATCGAAGGCGCCAAGGTCATCGACGTCAAACCCAACGCCAACGTTCCCCAGTTCGCTGCCGTGGGCCAGGTAATGCTGCCGTCCAGCCTTGAGAACGACGCGCTCGGAAAGGCCCTGGACGAAGACATCCAGACGCTCCGCGAGAACGGCACCATCAAGAAGATCCTGGACAAATACGGAATTGACCCCTCAGTGGGTGAACCGGGCGCACCCAGCGAGCTCTGACGCCGTCGTTATCCCTCAGTGCGGCGCCGGCCAACCTGTCCGGCGCCGCACTGCCGCTATCCCGGGGCCCAAAAGGTCCCCGGTCCGGGGCCGGCCCGCAGATGCGCTGATCCGTGAAGCGGTCAGCAAGGAAGCCCGGCCCATCGTGGTGGGCAACCGCAGGATGCACGGCATCGGACGCGTCCTCGGAAGCGTCGCCAACAGCGTGGCCCGCAATGCCCCCTGCGACGTCTACATCGCCAATACCTACGAAGCCGTCTGATGTGGACCACTGAATTTCCCAGAAGGAGCGAACCTTGCACGACGTAATCATTGTTGGCGCCGGCGCCGCCGGGCTCGGAACCGCGTACTACCTCCGGGACTCGGGCCTGGACGTCCTGGTCCTTGAGTCCGGGCAGGATATCGGCGGACGGTCCCACACCGTCCAGCTCTCGGGAACACCGG
Source organism: Pseudarthrobacter chlorophenolicus (assembly GCF_000962805.1). GTDB lineage: Bacteria > Actinomycetota > Actinomycetes > Actinomycetales > Micrococcaceae > Arthrobacter > Arthrobacter chlorophenolicus_A. The sequence goes on from NZ_JZTW01000026.1 coordinate 36,090, forward strand.
CAAATTCCGGGGCGATGTTCGTGTACAAGGGGACGAACTCAGAAAAGCTGGTCCATGAGCTGGGCATCGAAACTGTTCCGTTCCTCCCCACAACGTACGGTATCCACGTCAACGGCAAGACCGTTGTGTCCCGCACCAATGAGGATGTGGTGGCCGGCCTGAACCTCACCGGCCCGGAAAAAACCGAGCTGACGAAGTTCATCGATGACTCCCTCACCGAGTACCAGGACTATGTCAGTGACCGGACCACCCCCAGCGAGCTCCACCGTCTTTCGGATGAGACGGTGGCCGAAAGAATTGCCGGACTCCTGCCGGCTGTCCGCGACATCATCGCCACGGCCATCCGGGGCGGCGCCGTGGGCGACCCCGCGAATCTGTCGGCAAAATACGCGATGCGCTACTTTGCCAGCTACCTGGCCAGGGAAAGGGACAACCGCCTGTACGCGGTAAAAGGAATGCAGGAGATTCCACGGGCGATGCTTCGCCAACTGCCCGCCGGCACGGTCCGTTGCGATGCACGGGTAACGGGCGTGGCTCCGCTCCAGGACCGGGACGGTTACGCAGTGTCCGTTGCGGGCGGGGCCGGTGGGCAGGAACTGACTGCCAAACACGTGGTTCTGGCCGTGCCCGCCCCGGTGGTGCCCCACGTCGTCGGGAATTTGCCGGAATGGAAGGTGGCTGCACTGGAAAGGGTGGCCTGCCCGGGGAGCACCACCCTGAACATTGTGGCCAACATAGAGGGGCTCCCCGAATTCCGGGACTGGGCTTTCGTGGTGACAGTCGGGATGCCATTCGACGCCATCATCAACCCCGTGCCAGGCGGCGACGGCGGCTCCGAAAAGAACATCCTCCAGCTCACTTGCTACGGCAATTCCTCGGGCTACCTGCCAGGCTTCGGTGACGACCGGGAAAGGATCGCCGAATGGATGGAGCACGTCTACACGGTGGCCCCTGAGCTCCGCGGCCGGGTAATCGGCGTGCATGCCCAAACCTGGCAACATTGCTTTGCCCTGCTCAGCCCGGAGCGGGCCGGAGCCCTGCCCGAACTCCAGCGTTCCATCGGCTCACTGCATTTCGCCGGCGACTACACGTCGGAGACCGCCGGAACGCATGGAGCTTACGCCGAGGCGGAGCGGGTGGCGGCGCAGATCCGGGCTGCCCTGAAGCCTGATTGCTAGTGGTGCCAGGGCGGGCCAGGCCTGCTCACACTGCTTCTAACCCTCGCACTCACGGCAGTATGCGTGGCCGTTGCTTTCGCGCGCCAGCTGGGACCGGTGCCGGACCAGGAAGCACGAGTAGCAGGTGAATTCGTCAGCGCCCTGGGGAATGACCTGCACCGTCAGTTCCTCGGAGACAATTTCTCCGCCCGGGGTGAGGCCTTCATCCAGTGCGTCCGCCTCGTCCAGCTGGGTGACAACGCTGCGGGCGTCGGGGGCGTTGGCGGATTGCAGCGCCTCCAGGGAACGGTCCTGCGACTCCTTAACGTCGGAGCGGACCTCGTCATAATCGGTTGCCACGGGTGCATCTCATTTCTCTTGCCGGCTGCTCTCTTGACGTGTCTCCAACGTGCGCCGTTGCGCCATTGTTCCCGGACAGGCCAAGACACCTAGAGTTCAAGTCATGCCTTCCACGAATTTCCGTCCGCAGTACATCTCCTTTGACTGCTACGGCACCCTGATCAACTTCCAACTCGATGCAACCACCCGGCGCCTCCTCGCCGGCCGCCTTACGGAAGAGCAGTGGCCCGCCTTCAAGGCGATGTTCCGGGCTTACCGGTATGACCAGGTCTGCGGGGAGTACTACGCGTACCAGCAGGTCCTGGAGGATGCCTTCAACCGCGTCTGCAGGAGGTGGGGGCTGGCGGCCACAGAGGGGGCCGGCGCAGAGTTCGGCGACGCCGTTCGAAGCTGGGGCGCGCACGGGGACGTTCCCGGCCCCCTTGAGATCATGGGCCGGAACTACCCCCTGGTCATCCTCTCCAACGCCGATCAAAGTTTCCTCGAAACCAGCGTTCCGCGCCTGGGTGCCACCTTCCACGCGGTGTATTCCGCAGAACAGGCCGGCGCCTACAAGCCCAGATACCAGGCATTCGAGTACATGCTTGACTCGCTGGCCGCCTCACCGGAGGACTTCCTGCACATCTCCTCCCATACCCGGTATGACCTGATGCCCGCCCACGACCTCGGCTTCACCAGCACGGTCTACCTGGACCGCGGCTACGACCCGCACAGCCCCGGTTACAACTACGCCACCGTCCGCTCGCTGGATGAGCTCAACCGGCAGCTGGGCCTGTAGGCAGTGTCCGGCAACCGCGAACGGCCGGTCGTTGCCGTCCTGTACCGGGAGGAGCTTCCGCCCCGGCTCCGGGACATTGAACGGTTGGCCGAGGTCCGCCCCGTGACGGCGGAAAATCTGGCCGGCGCCTTAGCGGGAGCTGACGTCCTGTACCAGTGGCACTCGTTCGCACCGGCGCTGCGGGACAACTGGCACGCAGCGTCCTCCCTGCAATGGATCCATGTTTCCGCCGCCGGCGTGGACAAGCTGCTGTTTGCGGAACTGGCTCACAGCGACGTCGTCCTGACGAATTCCAGGGGGGTGCTCAGCCGCGCCATCGCAGAGTTTGCCCTGGGCTTCGTCCTGGACATCGCCAAGGATGCGCAGGGTTCGTTCCTGCTGCAACAGCAGCAGCAATGGCAGCACCGGGTCACCCGGAGAATTCACGGCAGGCGCGTGCTGGTGGTGGGCACCGGTTCCATCGGCCGCGAGATCGCCAGGCTCTTCAGGGCCGTGGGGATGGACGTGAGCGGGGCCGGGCGCACCAGCCGCCCCGGCGATGCGGATTTCACCGATATCCACAGCTCCGCAGACCTGGCGGGTGTGGTGGGCAGCTTCGATTTCGTGGTGCTTGCCGCCCCGCTGACCCCAGACACCCGCGGGATGATCGGTGCGGAGGTATTCGCCGCGATGAAGCCTTCGGCCCATGTCATCAACGTCGGACGCGGCGAACTCATCCAGACGGACGCCCTGGTGCACGCCCTGACCGGCGGGGACATCGCCGGCGCCGCCCTCGACGTGGTCCATCCGGAGCCACTCTCCTTGGGACATCCGCTGTGGAGCATGCGGAATGTGGTCCTGACGCCGCATATGAGCGGAGACACCGAGTCGTACCTGGACGAGTTGGCAGAACTGTTCGTCCATAACCTGCAACGGTTCGTCCAAGGCGAACCCCTGGTCAATATCGTGGACAAGTCGCTGGGCTTCGTCCGCTGACGGGTTTTCCCTGCGGCACTAAAGCCTGCAACTCCCTGCAGTGTTACTCCCATCAGGGACGCCGGTTTCCTTCCGCGCGAAAGGTTAGGCTAACCTAAACCGTCTTAGTTTCTTCTGCCCAACCCGTTCGGGCACATCTTCAGGCGGTTCCAGTGCGTAAACTCGGCCAACTTTCAGCGATAGGGCTTGCCGCCCTTACGGCCCTTACGGGCTGCGGACTCAGCGGCGGCGGGACCAGTGCAGCCAGCAAGGCGGCCGACCCCAACCAGCGGATCGTGGTGGATAACTTCCGGGCGCCCGTGGCCAACTGGGCGCTGGAGTCGGACGCCGCCTACATCCTCTCCCTCTCGGGCTGCCTGGAGACACTCACGAAGTACGACTCCGCCCAGGGAAAGGTTGTTCCCTTCCTGGCCACGGAGTGGAAGCAGGCCTCTCCCCTGGAGTGGGACTTCACCATCCGCGAAGGGGTCAAATTCCAGGACGGCACGGACTTCACAGCCGAATCGGTGGCGGCGGCTCTCACTTCCGTCCTCAAGGCGAAAGTACCTGCCCGGGCGTTCAACCCCAGCATCGTCAGCAAGGTGGAAGCTACGGACGCCCGCACCGTACGGGTCACCACCCCCGCGGAGAGCCCGCTGGTGCCGTACCGCCTGGCGAGCGTCAACACCGGCGTCCTTGCTCCCGCCGCCTACCAAGGAGCCACCGTTGACCCGTTTGGGCACTGCACCGGCCCCTTCACTCCGGTATCCGAGAAAGCAAAACAATCGCTGACGCTTGACCGCAACAGCGACTACTGGGGCGGGGACGTCCAGCTGGCAGGCGCCGAAGTACGCTTCATCACCAACGGCGCCACCAGGGCTACCCAGGTCCAGACCGGTGAGGCGGACATCTCCCTGTCCATCCCGGCGTCAGCACTGTCATCCCTGGAAAACGCCCCCGACGTATCAGTCCTCAAGGCGGACTCTCCACGGACTGCCACGCTCTACATGAACAACGGCAGAGCCCCATTCAACAACGTCGGCTTCCGCAAGGCACTCCGGTCCGCCCTGGACCTTGAGGCCCTGGCAGCCAGTGTCTACGAAGGCGCCGCGCTGCCCGCCGCCGGCCCCTTCGCGCCGTCCGAGCCCTGGGCAGGCACGGCCAGTGCACCACAGCAAAATGTCGAGGAGGCCAAGAAACTGCTCCAGTCCGCGGGCTACACGGCAGACCGGCCACTGGAGATCATCGCCATCGTGGAACGGGCCGAATTCGCGGACGTCGCCACCGTCATCCAGGACAACCTCAAAGCGATCGGCGTCCCGGTCAGCATCCAGGCCAAGGAATACGCTTCCGCGGAGCCTGACGTCCTGGCCGGCAACTACGACATGATCCTCAGCCAGCGGAACCGGCTGATCGATATTGCCGATCCCATTGGCTTCCTCACCGCCGACTACACGTGCAAAGGCACCTACAACCTGAGCCACTTCTGCAACCAGGAGTACGACGACGTCATCGCGCAGGCGGCACGGACATCAAGCACCGAAGACCGCTACAAGCTGTACGCAAAGGCCGGTAAAATCCTGGACGCGGAGGCGGTCAACCTCTGGCTGGTCAACGAGCAGGCAACCGACGCCTTGCGCAGCAGCGTCATGAACTACGTTCAGGATCCCCTGTCCCGGTACGTGCTGACCGCCCAGACCGCGAAGTCCGGGTCCTGAGGCCCGGTCACAAACTTTCGGACCAGCAGCATGCTCACCTTTCTCGCTAAGCGGACGGCGACCCTCGTGGCCGCCGTCCTGCTGTCGTCCTACGCCGTCTTCCTTATCCCGTATGTGACCCCTGGCGATCCGGTCCGGAAGATCATCCGTTCCCGCGTCGCCGGGGACGTGGTGGATGATTCCACCGTCAAGGCCCTGGGCGAAAGCCTGGGGCTCCAGGATCCGTTGCCCGTCCAATACCTTCGGTGGCTCGGTGACTTCTTCACCGGTGACATGGGCCTGTCCCATGTCAGCCGCACGCCCGTTGCGGACCAGGTCATTCCCGCATTGGGCATCACCCTCAGCCTGGTGATCGTTGCGCTGGGCACGGCCGTGGTGGTCTCGCTGCCGCTGGGAATCACCGCAGCGCTCAGGCAGGGTGGCAGGACGGACAAGTTGATCACCACCATCACCCAGTCCTTCATTGCCATGCCGGAGTACTGGCTGGCGCCGCTCCTGGTCCTCGTCTTTGCACTGAAGCTATCGCTGCTTCCGTCTGCAGGCTGGAGTACGCCTGCCTCGATGGTGCTGCCGGCGGCCACCTTGGCGCTGCGGCCCATCAGCTTCTTCACGTCGGCCGTGCGTGCCGGGGTGATCGACGCCCTTGAGGCCGACCACATTCCGGCCGCCAGGGCCCGTGGCCTGAGCCGGACGCAGACCATCCTCCACCACGTGGTGCCCAACGGGCTCGTCCCGCTGTCCACGCTTTTTGCCGTCTGGTTTGCCGGGCTCCTGGGCGGTTCAGTCATTGTTGAGGTCATCTTTGCCATCCCCGGCATGGGGCGGTTGCTCTACGACGCAGTCATCAACAGCGACATCCCCCTGGCGCAGGGCGGCGTAGTGGTGGTGGTGGGACTTGCCGTGGCCATCACCACCCTCGCCGATTTCCTGCACCGGATCCTCAGCCCCAAGGTGGGAGGCACCCTTGCGTAAATGGCCTGCGACAGACGCTGCCGCCGTCGTGATCCTCATCCTCGCGGTCGCTGCAGTGGCGGCGGCCCCCTGGCTGGCGCCCTTTCCCCCCGACGAGCAGAACCTGGCCGCACGGCTGGCCCCTCCTGGCGGCGCCCACCTCCTGGGAACTGACCACCTGGGGCGGGACACACTGAGCAGGCTGCTCGACGGCGGGCGCTTCTCCATGCTGGTGGCGGCGCTGGCCACGGTGCTCACCGGAGTCATCGGACTGACCATCGGCGTCCTCAGCGCGCGGCGCAAAGGCTGGCTGGATGAGTTCTTTACCCGCACCAACGACGTGCTCCTCGCCCTCCCGGAAATGGTGGTGGCACTGTTCATCGTGGCTGCCATGGGTACTGGCTTTATGTCTCTGCTGGTGGCCCTGACGGTGACCGGGTGGACGCCGTTCGCCCGGCTGGCCCGCACCCTGGCCTACGACGTGTCGGCACGGGGCTTCGTTGAAGCCGCACGCGTGGTGGGCTGCCCGCCGTCGTTCATTATCTTCCGCCATGTCCTCCCCCACCTGGCTGCTCCCATGCTGGGGCAGGCGACGCTTCGGTTCGGGCAGCTGCTCATCAGCGTCGGTGCGCTGTCCTACCTGGGGCTTGGCGTGCAGCCGCCGCAGTCCGACTGGGGCTCCATGCTGGCAGCTGCCCAGCCGTATGCGGAACGTGCCCCTTGGGGAATCCTGGCACCCGGCCTCGCCATCTTCGTCATCGCCCTGTGCGTTACCCTCATTGGGCAGCGAGCCGCCCGCCGGGCAGCAGACCCCATCGACGCAATCGTGACGGAGGGCCAGCATGCCTGAGCTTGTCATCGAGGACCTGTCAGTTGGAGGTCCCGGACGCACAGTGCTGTCCGGTGTCAGCCTGACCGTCAGGCCAGGTGAATTCGTGGCGCTGGTGGGCGGATCGGGTTCCGGCAAGACCATGACAGCCCGATCAGTACTTCAGCTGCTGCCGCCAGCCCTGAGCGTGCAGCACGGCACCGTACGGCTCGGCACGCTGGAGATCACGACGGCGTCCGAGACGGAGCTGAACAGCGTCCGTGGGGGTCGGTTGGGAATGCTCTTCCAACAGCCCAAGAAAATGTTCAACCCGAACAGGACCATCCGCAAGCATCTCCTGGAGCCCCTGAAACTTCATGGCGGACTTCGCGGCAGGGTGGCCGAGGCGAAAGTCCTGGAGCTCCTGGCGGAGGTCGGCTTCGAAAACCCGGACTGGGGCGCCCGCGCCTACCCCCACCAGCTCTCGGGTGGCATGGCCCAGCGGGCCATGACCGCCATGGCCCTTGCCGGCCAGCCGGAGATCCTCCTGGCAGATGAGCCGACGTCGGCCCTGGACAAAGTCCTGGAGCAGCAGATCCTGGAACTGCTCGACCGGGAGAGGACGCAGCGCGGACTGGGAATCCTCTACATCACCCATAACCTCGCCTCGGTGGCGGCTTTCGCAGATAGGGTCCTGGTGATGCAGGACGGGAAGATCGTGGAGTCAGGAACTACGGAGTCCGTCCTGCGAAACCCCCGGACCGGCTATACCCGCGAACTCCTGGAGGCATCCAACTTGGCACCGTCCGGCACGTTGGACACCGCCGCCGGCCAGAGCGACGTGCTGACCCTGGCCAATGTCTGTAAGCAATTCGGGACAGGGCGGCGCCGCGGCCGTCCGGCCCTGGACGATGTCTCGCTCACCCTGAAGCGCGGCGAGATCCTTGGCGTGCTGGGCCAGTCGGGCTCCGGGAAAAGCACGCTTGCCCGGGCCATCGTGGGGCTCGAAACCATCAGCAGCGGAACCATGGCCCGAAAGCTATCGCCTGGCGCCGGCGAAGCACCTACAGCCGTTCAAATGGTGTTCCAGGAACCGCATGACTCCTTTGATCCGAGGATGACCCTCCGGGCGAGTCTTGAGGCGCCTCTGCGGCGCTGGCTGGATCCCTCGGAGCGCAGCCGCCGGCTTAGGGAGGCAATGGAGGACGTCGAGCTTGATCCGGCCTTGCTGGACCGGCGCCCCGCCGACTGTTCAGGCGGACAGCTGCAACGCGTCACAATCGCGAGGGCCCTGCTGATGGAACCCGAGGTGCTCATCTGCGACGAAGCGACGTCGGCGCTGGACGCGTTGACGCAGCGGACCATCCTGGACCTGCTGCAGCGGCTCAACCGCAAACGGGGGCTGTCCCTGATGGTCATTACCCATGACATGGATGTGGTGCGGCATATGTGCCAGCGCGTGGCGGTCCTCTTCCAGGGGCGTCTCGTTGAACTCACGGACACCCACCGGTTCTTCGCGGACCCCCGGCATCCGCACAGCCAGGACCTCGTATCAGCCGCCATCCCCTGCCGCGGACTGCACCTGAAGCGGATGAGGGCAGCTTCAGCCTGACCCGCGCGGCAGGGGCAGCGTCCGGGCCAGCCCCATCCGCTCAGAGGCTGCCGGTCACCGTGGCGTACGTTACCGCTTTGTCCTTGACCCGGCGGAGGTAGGCATCGGACTGGTTGTACGAGTAGATGGCCTGCGTCCACCCCTGGGCGGTTCGAAGGTCACGGCCGTGGAGGCAGAGGTAGGTGGCAGCACTGAGGGCGGCATCGTCGATATTGAAGGGGTCCGCCGTTCCATCACCGTTGCCGTCGCGGCCCACCAGCCGCCAGGTAGAAGGGATAAACTGCATGGGGCCGACGGCCCGGTCCCACTGCGCATCTCCGTCCAGCGCGCCGCCGTCGGTGTCCGGAATGGCGGCGAATCCTTGACCGTTGAGGCTGGGCCCCACAATGGCTCCACCCGCCTGCCCTGCTGCGTCCAGGCTGCCGCCGCCGTGGGTCCCGTTCCCCGATTCCACAAAACCAATGGCCGCCAGCGTGTTCCAGCCGATCCCGCAGGCCGGGGACGACGCATTGGCTGAGGAGGATGCGGCAACGTAGGCGCGCAGGGCCCTGGAGGGGATGCCGGTCTGCGCGGCTGCATCCGTGAGCCACCGGGCATCCGGGCTGGCCGTGACGTTCACAGCGGTTGACATGCCGGTACGCCCTGCATCGAGTTTCACGCCCGCCAACGGAGGTGGCGGGAGGAGCTTGCCGCTGCCCTCCGCACCGGACTGCCCGGCAATCCAGAACGAGAATGCGGTGCCCACGCAGATCAGGAACAGGCAGAGGACCACATAACGTCGAATACGGAGCACTGACCAATCAAACCACTCACCGCCCCGATCAGTTCACCTCTGCATGGCGGTGGCGTCACCGTGGCCTGAGGGCGTCGGGTGGGGTATCTTGTACCTACTCGTGGTTGAGCAGCCAGCCCGCACAGTGCGCGCAAGGGAGCCCCCGTGAGTTCTACGCCAACCACCAAAGGTTCAGCGGTCCACCACGCTCCCCTCCGCAGGTTTGCCCCGGAATCGGGCTAAGGACCACCTGTTGCACCGAGGATGCGGTAACAGGTGAGGGTGGCCCAAGGCAGTAGCGGCCCCCGCCGTGGGCCGGTACCAGAATTGGGGGCCGGCCCACGGTCCACCCGCAAGAAGGCTATGGACGGTGCGCTCCGGCCTTCCGGCCGTTCCGCAACGCAATAGGTTTCGCTTGTTGCGCCGGGCGCAGCTAGGGCCGGCCAGGTTCCGGCGGTTCCAGCCGATCGACGATGGCGGAGACAACCGTTCTGACGAGTTGCGGGTCGGCGGCGCGGGCTTCCCAGGCCTGGTGCATGGGCCAACCCTCGATCAGTGCATCAAGGGCCAGTGTGGTGGATTCCTGGAAGTGGAGGGAAAGGCTCTCCCGGCTTGTGGCAAGCCAATCCCGGCACAGATTCCACACCTTGGCGTTGTGATTGCCGAACGCGTACATCTCGAAAAGGCCTGTGATGTCCCGGGGCGCGGCGTAGTTGCCTCCGCAAATGAGGTCCACCACTGCATCAATGGCACCTTCGCGGGTACTGACGGCCTGCACCTTGTCGCGGTAAAGGGCGGCCATTCTTCCCGAAAGCAGCTCGAAGGCTTCCTCGATGATCCGGGTCAGCCCGTCGAAGTAGTAAGTCAGCGACCCCAGCGGCACCCCGGCGCGTTCGGCGATGAGGCGGTGCGTCGTCTGATGGGTGCCATGTTCAAGGATGACGTCAAGGGCAGCAACAACTATCGCTTCCCTGCGGCCTGATTCGCTGCGCGACGCGGGCTTTCCCACGGGATGCCTCCCTGATAGGCAATGGTCAACAACCGTGTAGCCTAGTTGAAGTAGTCATGTACATATGTACATGAATGAGGCTGGAAGCATTTTGGAGACAATCCCGTGACGATTCCCGTGAATAGACGACGGTTCGCCCTTGGACTTCTGTTCTTCCTCCCCGGCCTCACGATTGCGTCCTGGGTCACGCGGACCCCTGCCATCCGCGACTTGGTCGATGCCACCACGGCCCAGATGGGCCTGGTCCTGTTTGGCCTCTCCGTCGGTTCGATGATCGGCATCCTGGCCTCCGGGACCCTCGTGGCCCGTTTCAGTACCCGGCCTGTCATCTTCGCGGGCATCGGCGGGGTTATTGCCAGCATGCCGACCATTGGGGTGGGAGCGGCCCTGGGCAGCGCTGTATTGGTGGCGGCAGGGCTGTTCCTGTTCGGCGTTGGCATGGGCTCAAGCGAAGTGGCCATGAACATCGAAGGTGCCGAGGTTGAGCAACTTCTGGGACGATCGTTCCTCCCCCTCCTGCACGGGTTCTTCAGCCTGGGCACGGTAGTGGGGGCGCTGGCGGGCATCGCCTTCACCGCGACGGACTTCCCCGTCCTGTGGCACTTGATCATTATCGGAGCGGTATCCATCCTCGCCTGGGCGTTGGCGATGCCGCACGTCGCCAGGGGAACAGGCATCCGCCAACCCACAGCCAGTGCAGGGACCCGCCGGAGATGGGCCGGGCTCGACAGGTCACTGCTGCCTATCGGAATCGTTATCCTCGCCATGGCACTGGCCGAAGGAACGGCGAACGACTGGCTGCCCCTCGTGATGGTTGACGGTCACGGCCTTGATCCGGCGTTTGGCTCGGCCGTTTTTGCCGCCTTCGCCGCGGCCATGACCGCCGGCCGGTTCCTGGGCGGAAGCTTCGTCAACCGATTCGGCCAGGCCAAGGTCCTCACAGCCAGCGCACTCTTCGGAGCTGCCGGACTGGGGCTGGTTGCCTTCAGTGACAGCCAGATTGTGGCGGCGGCCGCCGTGCTGCTGTGGGGGTTCGGCGCATCAATGGGCTTCCCGTTGGCAATCTCCGCGGCGGGCGGCGACCACCCGGATGCCAGCGCCAGGGTGGCATTCGTGGCAACAATGGGATACGTCGCATTCCTCGTTGGACCGCCAGTCCTTGGACTCGTGGGCGAGGAGCACGGCCTGCGGAACGCGCTGATTATCCCCCTCGTGTTTGTCGTCGCCGCCGCACTGGTTGCTCCCCGCGTGGGGCGCGCAACGGATGCAGGCCGGCCGCACGGCCGGAGCGCGCGCGATGAGGAGCCCCAACCGGCAGGGCAGTCGAACCACAGCCTGTAGCGATTGCCTGGCCAGGATGCCTGGAAGAGAACGCACGACGGCGGCGGAAGGGTCCGCGTCCGCGCGCCCAGGTTTTCGGAGGCGTGGGTCATGACGTTCCGGAACCTCCCGACCGGCGGGATCATTCCCGGCGACAGCCGCAGGATTGCCGGACCTGAAGGTCGGCGGGGAAGATGAGGTGCTCGGGGGTGTTGCCCCGGCCCGTGCCGATGA
>NZ_JZTW01000027.1 GCF_000962805.1 Pseudarthrobacter chlorophenolicus
GGGTGTCGTCCCGGCTGAAAAGAACCAGACCGAGACGGCAGGGGAGACGGCAACGCCCAGGCCTGGACCATGGGAAACTGTTCCGTTTGCGCTGTCCCCACTGTGGGCCGGTGGAGACCGGAGGATAAATCTCAAAGCGGTCCACATTGGGCGTCAGCGCTTGCTGCCGCGTGTGGCAGCCTCTTGAAGTCCCTTTCGGTAGTCGTCGGCGAACCGTGTTCGCCAGGACTCACGCATCGGGACTGAACGGCATTCAGCTGTTTGTTGCTGAATCCGCTGGGCTTCGACCCGCGCTTGGGCTTTTGCCGCCTCGGAGCGCTGCAAAGCGCGTTGATGGCGGCTATAGACAGGCTGTCCGTTGACCCGCCAGTGGTTGAGTCGGCTTTGAAGGAGTGCGGGAAGATTCAACGCACCGTGGAAACCGTCGTGACGGTGCTCGGTGCCGTCGGGCTTTGTGTCGAGAGCGTGCAGAACATCGTTTGGTGTGTAACCGGCACGGAAGAAGGGTGCCAGGATCCGGGCGAGGTGGCGTGAGCGCAGCTTACGGAGTGGCGGTGAGTGCCATTGGACGGTACGGGCCGCTTGCAACTCGTTGAAGTCGCGGGTTGCCTTGTCATTGGCGTTTGTCGTTTTGTTAGTGGGCCATTGGAGATCTGTACGAGCGGTTGTCATCATGGCTACCCACTTAGTGGCCGCCTCAAAATAGGATTTCAGGGTGGGCGAAGCCCACGCCTTTATGTGCTTGGGGGATGGGTTTCCTTTGGTCAGGTTAGGGTTGCCATTTATGTCCACAGCAAGTCCGAACATGCCCAGAAGCGGGTCCAGTTTGCACTTGGATTCCATGCGCTGGACTTCTTCTTCACCGAACCTGACTAGTTCCTCCTCGGTGGCGGGACGACAAAGCACGTAGACGGCCCTGTCGGCCATCCGTTCTTCGCGTTCGCCCGCCTTGAAGAGGTTGGTCTCTCCGCTGCAGTTTTTGGGCGTGTAGATCGCTGAGCGCCCGCCAGCGACGATGGCGAGGAATCCGTGACGCATCAGCCAACGTTTGATGCGCCCCAGGGTGCCTTGGCCGATACCGGCTGAGGCCAATAGGTAGTCGTTCCCCGGGGTCACGGTGTGACTGTTGAAGTCGAAGCCCAAGAGCAAAAGCGAGGCGACGGCAAGAAGGTTTCGGCGGAAGTCGGATCGGCGCCACGTGAGTTTGGGGTGTTGGCGGATAGCTTCCAGCCAGTCGAAGTCCGTGGTCAGCGCGCAGCTGCCTTCAGGGACGGCGCGAAGGACGTTCTCCTCATCCCGTTCCACCAGGCGGTTAAGGCGCCTGGGGGCTTCAGTGCGCTTCGAATGCTCGCCCAGTAGCGCGCGGTCGCGCTGCTTCCAGACGCCAGGCAAGCCCTGCACCGCCACATAGCCGGGGATCCGCGGCGTGGCCTGTCCCTGCTCGGCGCAGGGCAAAATTCGGGCAGGGGCATGCGTTGACGCCCCGGCACGGTCCGGTACCATAAGGGGGACACGACCTTTCAGTTTGAAGGGAACACAAAGGGACCGTCCCTCGCGGGAAGGTTCTGGTATCCATCGCCGGCCAGTCGCCAAACAGAGACGGTGATGGAAGGATTCGGAAGCCCCGCACCTCGGTGCGGGGTCTTTCGTTTAAGAAGCGGCCTGTATAGGCAGCTCCTCAGCTTGTCGGTTTATCTTGGGGAAGACCGGCAGGCCGCCGTTCTGCTCCAAGTACAGGACCAGGTCCTCAAGGTAGAGGCCGACTGAGCGGCCAGAGTTCGCAGCTGCGCTGTTCACGGCTTTGCGGCGCTCCGGCCTCACTCGGCCCTGCAGGAGCACCAGATCAATGCCGTCGGGATGACGGACGCGTCCTGGTTGTGCACTCATGGATTTAACGTGTCACGCGGCGAATGCATACGCAGGGATTCGGGCGGGTGTGTCGAGCTTAATCTTGCTCGACGTCCATCCCGCGGGTTTGCAGCCCCTCATGACATGTGGTGAAAAGTCCATGACTCCAATATGTCATAAACTCCAAAAATTTTGGATATGGGTCAGATTCCACGTCACGACCAAGCCCGCTGCACTATCTCATCGACCCGACCGGAGCCTCCCCGGAACAGATCCCTGGTAGCTCTGATCGAGCGGAAGTAACGGCCTTGTTTGTCGATGCGCCAACGCGAGATGCCGAGAAACTGAGCGGTCGCCTTCCGCTCCATGCCGACCTCCATGCAGATCCGGACTGCGGCGTAGATGACCTGGTAGGCCGCCTCGTGCTCGCGCGGGACCTCCGCCAGTACCTTCTGCACGGCTGTTTTTGCCTGTTGTGGAGTAGTCATGGCGTCCTTCTAGTCGATCGACAGCGCGGATCCCAGTTCACGTTCTGGCTTTTTCTGCCGTCGCGCATATGCAAACAGCGCGAGGCCGATGACGACCAAGGCCGTCGAGGCGTAGGAGATGAGCATGTACACGTAGGCGAGGTCTTTGGACCCGTACCATTCCGCAGGATAGCTGCCGGCCCTCAGCAAGGACAGCGTGAAGCCTCCAGCGATCATCCCTGACGCCACTTTCCCAATGGCCAAAGGGTTCCGACGGGCGTCCAGGTAGGCCGGCCGAATCAGGGGTGCTACGACGTAGGCAACATAGATCAGGACCAGCCAGGTGTTGAGGCGGACACTGGGCTGCGTTGCGTAGTCAAGCAGCTGGGGAGAGGGAGCGGGGCCATCCGTGGCCAGAACCGTCAGCAAGAGGCCTGTGGCGGTAAGGCCGAGCATGACCGCACCGGGCATGCCTACGGTCCAGCGTCTGGCGAATGTTGAGCCGTAGGCCTGGCTGAGGTGGCCTCCAAGGAATGCCACGGCGACCAGAGCACAGTACTTCGAAAGCAGATCCGTCGCATTGGTGATGGGCATGATGGAGTCGACTGCGTAGTACACAGGTGGAACAAGAAGCAGGTAGGCCAGTGTGAGGAATATTCCCGAGAGCGCGACGTTCTTGGCTTTTCCCTTGAGTGCATGCTGATATCCCGTTGCGGGGGCATTGATGCGCTTGAACGTCAGGCTCCCCAAGAGAATGAGCATCAGTGTGGGGACAACGGCCAGCACCTTCATCCGAGCAGCTCCGTCATCTTCTCTGCGTATTCGCGGGCCTCCTTGCGCTGTTTCACTCTGCGCTGCAGGAGGTTGATGCGCGCTGAAATCAACTCCACAAGGGCGTCATCGGAAACCTCCAGCAGTTCGTCCTCGCGTGCACGCACCTGCCAGCCGCCTTCTGCCGGCGTTATCAGGCCGACAACGACGAGCCCTGAGGCGAAGGACCCTCCGGTCGCCCGGGACGCCGCTACAGCAAGGTGTGGCGAGAGACGGTTCTCTGTGAGGGACGTGATGATGTACGTCAATGCCATTCCCGATTCCGCGGCCATGCGGTGTCGGAGGTCTCCCGGATCCAGGGCATCCACCCAGGCACGGTGGGAACCATCGTGCGGAAATTCGATGAGGGGAATGTGGCTTCTAAGTTCGCGGGGGTAATGGGTCTTTGACGTCCGGAATTGCAGCTCTGCCATGAGATCCGCGTGGTGGACCTGGCTCAAAACTTCGGCAGCGGACGGTTCCACAGGCCGGGAGAGAACGTCGCGGTATCCATCGAAGGCCGTGAGAGCTTGAAGCGCCCCTAACCCGGCCGCTCGTGCGACGGCGACGACCGTCGATTCAGCTACGTTCCCTCTCCGCAGCTGGTTTCCCAGTGTTCCGCGATTAAGGCCCGTCAGTGCACTGAGGGCAGCCGGGGAAGTGCTGATGGACGCAGCGTCCAGCCAGCTCTTGAACTCTTTGGCTGAGACGGGCACAAACACTCCTTGACGTGACAGGACGCATGAAAATGAACCTGCTAAACTGCTACCAATAGTTAAGTATTTCCAGAAACTCACTTTTTGGTATCTATCTTTATTTTAGCTTCTTGGCCGAGTTTAGCCGGGGAGGGGTTCCGCCATCAGGGGACGTACTCCCGGCACCTTGGCCAGACGCCAAGTCGAAGACGCGAGTTTCGGCGCACCGGGGGAGGGGACCGTCGTGCAAGATCTAAGGTCGTTCGTCAGAGAACGGACCACACGATGAGCCAACGGAAGTCGTTGGCGCTGGTGGCCTTGATCGTCATTCCCGGGCTGTTTTTCGGGCTGCTCTTCTCATTCATCCTTCTGCTGAATCCTGCGAGATCTGTGGCGGCCGACTGCGGTCCGGCAGCTGTCGACATGGACGGAAACACGAAAGTGGAGGGATACAGCGCTGAACAGTTGAAAAACGCCGCCGCTGTCATGGGCGCCGGTAAAGCGCTGAACCTCTCCGTGAAAGGTCAAACCGTCAGCGTCATGGTGGCCCTGGGGGAGTCGGGACTGCGTGTGCTGGACTACGGCGACGGTCCCGGCCCGGATTCCCGTGGGTTGTTTCAGCAGCGCGGCAACGGCGCTTGGGGCTCCTACACGGACCGCATGGATCCGACGATCAGCGCCACCAATTTCATCAAGGCGCTACAGGCTGTACCCGGCTGGGAACTTCTGGAGCCGACTATCGCCGGGAACAAGGTCCAGCGGAACGCTGACCCGTACCACTACCGGAAGTACTGGCCAGAAGCCGTCAAGATTGTCCAGGCACTCTCGGGCGGGGACTTCTCCCCAGGGTCAGGCAGCTGTGGAATCCCGGGAGAGTCCGGCGCGGGGGATGACTACCCGTGGAAAGACTCTCCAACCTGGCTCCAGGTCGGAGCAGGCTCCGCGGCCGCCTCACCGTTGGGCATGTTTTACCGCGAATGCGTTGACTTCGCCCTGTGGCGGGTCAACCAGCAGATGGGGTCCACCAAAGCCCCGTTCAAGTTCCTCAATAGCACCTTCCGCCCGGACGGCCAGGGATTGGGCTCGGCCCTGACGTGGAAGGCCGGCTGGGACGCCAAGGGCTGGCCCACCGGACACACACCCCGGGTCGGTGCGGTCGTCTGGTACGCACCAGGCGTCGGCGGATCGGACCCGACGTTCGGCCACGTAGCCGTGGTCAAGGAAGTCAAGGACAACGGGACTTACGTCGAAGAAGGCTACAACGGCAACCCACCCCCAGATGACCACAACTACTACACCCGAACCGTCAGCAGCAGTGTCCCCTCCGCGTTCCTATACCTGCCCAACCAAGAGGAGAAGAAATGAAAAAGCCCATGGTCCTCGTCGCGGCGGCCCTACTGTGCGCTGGCTGCGCGCAGACAGCGCACACCAATCCAGCTTCCACGGAAACGCCGGCCACTGCCTCGGCTCCGGTGTCCCTGAGCGCCGGCAGCGGCCCGCAGGCACCGGGCGGGACAGTGCCGCCCACGATGGGCATTGCTTGGGATCAGGCCAGCCAGGACCGAGCGGTGGATGTCGCCGAGCGGGCCATGGCGGACTTCGCCCGTCCCTCGGTCGGCGAACAGCAGTGGGCCAATGACCTCGCCCGGTGGCTCACCCCACAGGCCACCGCCGACTACTCGGCCGTTGATCCGACCAACATCCCGGCTAACCGCGTGACCGGTCCGGCCACGTTGACGGTCGATGGAACCAACGGTCACGGGGTCACCGCTGCTGTCCCCACCAATGCCGGGACCTACTCGCTGCAGCTGCTCCGCACGGACAAGGACGCCCCGTGGAAGGTCAACCGGCTTACTCCACCAACGTCCTAGGCGCGCGCCTAACCTCATCCGCCAAACATGCAAAGGAAGAAAGCTCATGGTCACTACACCAACCGAGGTCCTGGCCTTTCCAAACATCAAGGCCATCGTCCGTGACAACGGCACCGCCGAAGTCGTCGTTGCCGGCAACTCCCGCACCGTTCCGGACGGCCAAACACTGCAGGAGCTCCGCGACAACGCCCTCGCCCTCGTCGTTACCGAGGCACAGACCTTGCAGCGCCCCGTCAGGGTCCAGATTGAAGATCCCGAAGGGCACGGTGAACTCATCGTGCACCCCGATAACAAGATCGAATCTGTCAGCTACGTTCCTCGTCCGGTCCGTCGTCGGGCTCAGGCTCCAGTGACGACTGCCGAGGCGGCAGCCCCGGCAGTGGTTGAGGACGTCCCTATGGCTGCTGCTGAGCCGACAACCATCCCTGTAGAGCCTGCCCCGGTTGAAGCTACGGCGGCGGCTATTGACCTCCCGCCGTGGCCGCCGACTCCGGTAAAAACTGAGGAACCGGGGCATGTCAGTCCGGGCGTCCATGGGATCGGCGGTGCTGAAGCTGAATCACCAGCAGCGGCTCCCGCGGAACCCCTGTCCCGGCGGAGTTTGAAGGAGACCTCTTTCCTGGTCAGCGCCCCGGTGCTGGAGCCCGCCACGCAGGGCTGGCGGGGTGCGCTGACCCGCCTGGGCTTCCGGATGGACCCCTCGGAGGAGGAACTGTCCGAGCGCGAAGACATCCGCACCGTCAGCCAGCACTGGCCCGGCCCCCGGACCATCGCCGTGGTCAACCGCAAGGGCGGGGCCAACAAGACACCCACGGTCGTCATGCTCTCGGCAATCCTTGCCCGCTACAGCGGCGCGGCAACTGTGGCATGGGACAACAACGAATCCCAGGGCACCTTGGGCTGGCGGACAGAGAAAGGCGCTCACGACCGCAGCGTCCTGGACCTGATCGATTCCTCCACCGAGCTGCTGTCCCCGTCCACGAACGCGGCCGAGATCGCCAAATTCGTCCATCACCAGACCGCCGACAAGTTCGACGTGCTGCGCTCGGACGAGAACGAAGAAGGCGACCACGAAGTAACCGCCGAGGAAGTGGACATCGCCCACCAGGTCCTCACCCGGTACTACCGGCTGGTCATCATGGACTCCGGCAACACAGCCCGGGCCGCCAACTGGCGTCGAATGATCGACCACACCAACCAGCTCGTCGTCCCGGTCACCGCCATCGAGGACCGGGCAGAAGCAGCCCGGCTGACGCTGCAAACTCTTGAATCCCGTGGTGGCCACGACGCCGATCTGGCACGCAACGCCGTCGTGATCGTCTCCGAATCCACCGACGCCAAGCGCAGCATGACCGGGGACGCCCTAAAGCGGGCCAAGGCCGAGGCGCAGCGGATCGCGGACGGCTTCGAGCCGTTCGTGCGAGCCGTCGTCCGCATTCCTTACGACCCCGCCCTGGTCAACGGCCCCATCCGCTACGAAGCCCTCCAACCCGCCACGCAAAGGGCATGGCTGGCCGCCGCGGCCGCCGTCGCCAAGGGCTTCTAACAACCAGCCTCGAACGAAAGGAAGGAGGAACTATGCAATTGTCTCTGAACCCTTGGATCACCAGCCCAGCCGAGAGCAACGACAGCGAAGCACCCGAGGTGCACGTCCCGCCAGCTGCCGTGATCAGCACACCGCTGAGGGGCATGGTTGAGCCGGACGCCGCGGACAGACTGGCGAACCGCGTAGTGTCCGGGTCCGCGCTGCTGTGGATCGTTGGGAGCCACGGGGGATCGGGTGAAAGCCGCACCGCAGACCTGATCTACGGTGCCCGCCCTACCGGGCACTGCTGGCCTGTTATGCAGGACGGCAGCAAGCCCCGGGTGCTGTTGGTCTGCCGCAACGATATGCGCGGCCTCACCACCGCGCAAAGCGCCCTGACCCAATGGGCATCAGGAGCAACAACCAATGTTGAACTTATCGGCCTTGCTGTCCTGGCAGATGCGCCGGGAAAGACCCCCAAGGCGCTGCGCGACTTCGCAGTGATTATCGGCGGGGGCGCACCGCGCCTCTGGATCCTCCCTTGGGTCGAGGCATGGCGGCACGGTGGCTCCACGGCAACGCCACCGGGCAGGGAATACCAACGTTTCATCACAGACGTAGCTGCTCTGACTACGGAACCCAATCCAAAGCACTAACCACTGAAAGGTCTCACCATGAACGTCATCACTGCCATCACCACCAGCACCATCCCCGACCCGACCCCTGTCGTGCCCGCCGAAGCCGGCGGCCTGCTGACCGTCCTGAACTGGGCCTCTGGTATCGGTCTCGTCCTTGGCGTCCTGGGCGTGATCATTGTCGGCATCGGCATGGTCATCCAGCTCCGTCGTGGAGAAGGCGGCGAATCAATCGCCAAACTCGGCTGGGTCCTGATGGGCTGCATCATCATCACCGGCTCCTCCGGCATCGTCCGCGCCTTCGTCTAAACCAGCACCAACAACGGGAGGTTCGCCATGAGCCAATCACCAGAGAACACCACCAACAGCAATTCGTTCACCAGGCCCGGTTTCATCATCGCGGCCGCGCTGGTCGTCGCGCTGATCGCAGCAGCAGTCGTCATCTTCCTGCTCCCCAAAGAACAGGGAAACGCCCAACCAGCACCCACGCAGACCAGATCCGCCCCGGCTAGCCCCAGCACGTCCACTGCCTCTGACGAGAGTGTCTGCGGACTCCCTGCCAGCAAGGACACAGCGTTGGGCACCGCACCCAAGTCCAAGTGGGAGTTGGTGGGAACCATGGCCGTCCCAACCGACCCATCCAACGCTGGCCCTGGCACGGTAGGCAAGGACGGTCTGAGGTCCTGCTTCGCGCAGTCGCCCACCGGAGCGCTCTACGCCACGGCTAACATCTGGGCTGCCTCATTCAATGGCTATGCGAAGCAGGTTTACCTGGAACTCTCAGCTGACAGTCCCACTCGGGACAAAGCAGTACAGGCAATAAGGGAGGGCAAGGACGTCGGAGGGGGAACCACTCCGAAGGTACAGATCGCCGGCTTCATCATCCACTCGTATACGCCCAAAGCTGCCGTCGTAGAGCTAGCAATCAAGAGCAGTGACGGGGGATACGGCGCATTCTCGACATCCCTGCTGTGGGAACACGGCGACTGGAAGATGGACATCCCCGCCGCCGGTGGAAATGCAGTCCGCCAAATCAGTGACCTGAGTTCATTCATCCCTTGGGCCGGCGTCTGACATGGCAGAGAAAGAATGCGAAGTTTGGAACGCCCTCTGCTGGACCCAACAGGGTGCCAGCAATGTTGCCGCGGGTATTGCGGACGATGCCATCAACAACCTCGCCAAAGCCATCATGGAGGGAATGAGCCAGATGGTGACCACGCTGTCGACCTTCTGGGTTTCAATGCCGACCGTGAATCTGGCCAGCCAGGACGGAACTGCAAGCCCCGTTGTCTCGGTGGTGAACAGTGAGCTGATGCCGTGGACTCTGGCCCTTGCTGTCTTGGCGGTCATCCTGGGTGGTATTCGCTTGATCTGGGAGCAGCGGGGTGCGCCCCTGAAGGATTTGCTCCGGTCCCTGCTGACCCTGACGCTTGTCTCCGGCCTCGGTCTGGGCGTCATATCCATTCTGGTGGTCGCCGCTGATGCCTTCTCCGCGGTGGTGATCAATCGTGCTACCGACGGTAAGGGTTTCGCGGAGTCCCTGAAGATCCTGGTGATGACAAACCAGACCGGCGTCGGGGTGTTCATCCTGATCGTCCTGGGTTTGATCGGGCTGATCGCGTCACTGGTCCAGGTCGTGTTGATGGTAGTGCGCAGCGGCATGTTGGTGATCCTCGCAGGGATTCTCCCAACCACGGCCGCGTTCACGAACACTGAGATGGGCCGACAGTGGTTCCAGAAAGCTGTTGGCTGGACTATCGCCTTCATCCTCTACAAACCAGCAGCTGCGATCGTGTATTCGGTCGCGTTTCTGCTGATGGGCAAGGGGAGTAGCAACAGCGCCAATCTGGTTCAGCCCATCACCGGGTTCACGCTGATGGTCGTGGCACTTTTCGCGTTGCCGGCGTTGTTGCGGTTCGTGACCCCGATGGTTGGTGCTGTTGCCTCTGGTGGAGGCGCGGGGGCGGGAGCAGCTGTCGGAGCAATGGCAACCGGCGCGGTTTCGCTTGGCCGTGGTGGCAGCGGCAGGGGCAATGCATCCCCCGTTCCCGCATCGTCAACGAGCACGTCAAACACGCAGAGCATGCACGGCGGCAGTTCGCCGAAGGGCAGCGACGGACCCGCCGGCCCCCGAGGCGGAGGCGGGCAACCGACTCCGGGCAGCAGCGGACCGGGCGGGGCCGCCGGCACTGATGCAGCAGCCAAGACAGGGACAGGAGCGACCGCCGGAACGGCAGCAGTATCTGGCTCCAGTGGAGCGGTATCAGCGGCAAGAGCCGGTGGCGGTGCAGCGGCAGCTGGGCCAACCGGAGTGGCTGTAGCAACAGGCGCGAAGTTGGCGTCAAAGACGTCGCAGGCAATTGAAAAGACAGCACAGGATTCAGCAGGGGAGGGCCCCAGTGGCAGCAATTAGCACCGAGTACAAAGAACCGTCCTACGGCAACTGGCGCGTACCGCGCTCAGCTGGCCTGGCCAACCTCGGGGCGATCGGTACCGCCATTGTCTTTGCCGGACTCCTGCTGGGCATCGTCAGCTTCGCTCTGTGGGGCTTGCTCGCAGGCCTGGGCGTCCTTGCCTTTGCCGGTGTCATGGCTTTGCTGCTGACAGTCAAGGACAAGCACGGCCAGTCCATTGTTGACCGGTTCGGCACCCGGATGGCGTTCAAGTTCTCCCGGTCCTCCGGGACCAATCTCTACCGTTCCGGCCCTCTGGGCGTGACGGAGTGGGGCATGTACCAGCTGCCCGGGTTGGCAGCGAAGTCCACTCTGTTGGAGTTCACCGACTCCTACAAGCGGCCTTTCGCCTTGCTGCATGTCCCCACGACCAGCCACTACACGGTTGTCTTCTCCACCGAACCCGACGGGGCTTCACTTGTGGACCCGGAACAGGTCGATGCCTGGGTGGCGAACTGGGGCGGCTGGCTCGCCTCCTTGGCCGACGAAGCAGGCCTGGACGCCGCGGCCGTCACGGTGGAGACGGCGCCTGATTCCGGTTACCGGCTGCGGAACGAAGTCATGATGAATATCGACCCGGCCGCTCCCAAATTCGCCCGCGACATGCTAGGCGAAGTCGTGGACACGTACCCGGAGGGATCGGCAACTGTACGGGCCTGGGTGTCCCTGACGTTCAACGCCGCGATTCGGGCCGGGGCCAAGAAGCGGACCCCGGAAGACGTCGCCCGCGACCTCGCGTCCCGGATCCCGGGCCTCTCGGCACGGCTGCAGTCCACCGGGGCCGGGATCGCCCGTCCCATGTCCGCCCAGGAGCTGTGCGAGGTCGTGCGCGTCGCCTACGATCCTCCGGCGGCGCTGATCATTGATGAAGCCCATGCTGCCGGTTCCCCGGTGTCCCTGACGTGGGGCGAAGTCGGCCCCACAGCGACGCAGGCCAGCTGGGATGACTACCGGCACGATTCCGCCTTCTCAGCGTCTTGGACCATGACTGGTGCACCGCGGGGATCTGTGAACTCTTCCGTCTTGTCCCGGCTGTTGGCACCCCACGGGGACATTGACCGCAAGCGCATCTCGCTGCTGTACCGCCCGATGGACTCGGCCCGCGCTGCCGCCGTGGTCGAGCGGGACCAGAATAACGCCAATGTGCGCATCACTTCCGGCACGCGGCCGTCGGCCCGCGCCTTGGTCGATGCCCGGTCAGCGGCCCAAACCGCCCAGGAAGAAGCCCAGGGCGCAGGGCTGGTGAACTTCGGCATGGTCGTCACGGCCACCGTGACCAACGCCGAGCGCCTCTCTGATGCCGTCGCTGCCATCGAGCAGACCTCCGGCACCGCCCGGGTGCTGCTGCGCCGCGCCTATGGATCGCAAGACACCGCGTTCGCCGCGTCCCTGCCCCTGGGGCTGGTCTTGCCCAAGCACAGCATGGTTCCGTCCGAGATTAAGGATGCACTGTAATGGCCCGAGCAAAGCTCTTCACTCGCCCCTCCAAGCACAAGGCCGCCGCGGCCCCGAAGAAGACGGCGAAGCAGCCTCGCGAGGCTGCGCCGGGTGCGCGTGGCTGGCCCGGCCGGGGCGGGGGCATGGCACAGCTCGTGCCCTCGGTGAAGGAATACCGGGGAACCACAGTTCAGGTATGCGGGCTGTGGCCTTTCTCCTCCGGTGCATCCTCACCCATGATCGGTATCCCGCTCGGACGCCATGAGGAAACCCAGGCCACGGTCTGCTGCGATCCGATCAGCTGGTTCCAGCGGGCCCGGCTGATTTCCAACCCCTCGGCGTTCATCCTGGGCAAGCCCGGTCTGGGGAAGTCCACGGTCGTGCGGCGGATGTTCATCGGACTCTCCGCACAAGGGGTGCACCCCCTGATCCTGGGCGACCTCAAAGGCGAGCACGTCAAGGCCGTCAGGGCCCTGAGTGGTCAGGTGATCCGGCTTGGCCGCGGCGTCGGGTACCTGAACATCCTTGACCCCGGCCAGGCCGTTGAAGCCGCCCAGCTCCTGGAAGACAACGGCCATCCTGAGGACGCAGCACGGGTTCGCGCTGACGCGCACGGTCGCCGCTTGACCATGGTTGTTTCACTGATCACGATCAGCCGGAACAGCCCTCCCACCGATCAGGAACAGACGATCTTGGATCGTGCCCTGCGGATCCTCGATGAGCGCTTTGACGGTGTCCCGGTGTTGAAAGACCTGCTGGACGTGATCGTGTCTGCACCTGACGAGTTACGCCAGGTCGCCCTCGATCGGGGCGATATGAACATCTACCTGCAGGAGACCCGTGCGTTGGAGGCCACCCTGTTGGGGCTGACCGGGGGCGGGAAGCTCGGGGAAATCTTCTCTCGTCAAACCTCCGAGCCGATGGTGCGGGACCGTGCCGTGGTGTTTGACGTCTCCAGCATTGATGAGACCGAGACGGACCTGCAGGCCGCGGTGCTGCTGGCGTGCTGGTCCTACGGTTTCGGCACCGTGAATGTTGCCAATGCCCTGGCAGACGCCGGGCTGGAGCCGCGCCGGAACTACTTCGTCGTCCTGGATGAATTGTGGCGGGCCCTGCGGGCCGGGAAAGGCATGGTGGACCGTGTGGACGCTCTGACCCGGCTCAACCGTTCTGTTGGTGTCGGGCAGATCATGATTTCCCACACCATGTCCGACCTGCTGGCTTTGCCGGCAGAAGAGGACCGAATGAAAGCTCGCGGGTTCGTCGAACGCTCCGGCATGGTGATCTGCGGGGGCCTGCCGGCCTCGGAGATGCCGCAGCTGACCTCCGCCATCCCGCTCTCGCGCCAAGAGCAGCAGAAACTCATCGGCTGGCAGGATCCGCCAGCGTGGGACTCCCGCGGAGTCGATGTTGAGCCCCCGGGCCGCGGCAAGTTTCTCATCAAGGTCGGCGGCCGCCCCGGAATCCCCGTCCAGGTCGGACTCACATCCTTGGAGAAAGGCCCGGAAGGCATAAACGACACCAATGCCAAGTGGAGCACCACATCGGAAACCCTGCTTGAACCGGCAGCCCCGGCCCTGCCCAGTGAAGGAGCATCAGAATGAGCGCACCCAACCGCAAAGGAATCGGCATCGGTGATGCCCTGCTGGTCTGGCTGGCCATCGGCTTCATCGTCGTCTTCGTCGGCGGCACCTACGCCGCCCTGCATGTCGGTTCGTGGATGGCTGGCATCGCCGCACCACCGGCGCACCCGATCGATCTGATCGCAGGTCTAATCAAGGGGCGGGTGCCGTGGCCTACGGAGGCCACCATCGTTGTCTGCGTCATGGCCGGGATAATCCTGGCTTTGGCCATCCTCGTGCTCGTGGCGTGGCGGCAAGGTGCGTCCAAGCGTGCCCGGGTCGATAAAGCCGCCCGTTACTTGGGCCGGGGAAAGTCGTTGGCCGCGTTCTCCGAGAAAGGAGCTAAAGCGACCGCTGAACGGCTCGGCGTGACCGGCACTCCGGGCATCGTCGTCGGCAGGGTTGTGTCCACTGGGCAGAAATTCATCCAGTCCTGGGAAGACCTGTCCCTGGACATCTGGGGGCCAAGGACCGGTAAATCGACCTCCCGGGTGATGCCTGCCATCCTGGACGCACCAGGTGCGGTCGTCTCAACCTCAAACAAGCGCGATGTCGTGGACGGTACCCGCGGGGTCCGGGAGGCCATCGCCCCGGTATGGGTGTTCGACCCGCAGAAGATCGCCCAGGAGGAACCGGATTGGTGGTGGAACCCGCTCTCCTACGTCACCGACGAGGAAAAGGCCTACAAACTCACGCAGCACTTCTCCATAGGTTCCCGTGTTCCTGGGTCCAAGCCTGACGCGTACTTCGATCCCAAGGCTGAGGATATTTTGTCCTCGTACTTCCTCGCCGCCGCGCTCGGGAAGCTGCCGATTACGCAGGTGTACCTTTGGGTGACTGAGCAGGTTAACCGGGAACCGATCAACATCCTCAAAACCCACGATTACGAGTTGCAGTACAAGGGCCTTGAATCGACGCTGGAACTGGCTGACAAGCAGCGTGACGGCATCTTCGGCACTGCCGAGAAAATGATCCAGTGCCTCAAGAGCCGGAACACGTTGCGGTGGGTCGCTCCTACTGGCGGGGCGACCGTGGCAACGGATACCCGCCGCCAGTTCAACCCGCACGCATTTGCTGCCTCGCAGGAGACCATCTACATCCTTTCCAAGGAAGGAGCCGGCTCTGCCGCCCCTCTTACCACCGCCCTGACGGTAGCGATCGCTGAGGCGATGGAAGAACGTGCCGAGCGCAACGGCGGTCGCCTTCCCAAGCCGGCCTTGTTCGCTCTCGATGAGCTGGCCAACGTGGTTCGGTGGGCCGGGCTGCCGGACCAGTTCAGCCACTACGGCTCCAAGGGCCTGATCGTGATGGGGATCCTGCAGTCCTGGTCCCAGGGCGTGGAGCTGTGGGGAGAGGCGAACATGCGGAAGATCTGGTCCGCGGCGAACGTGAAGGTCTACGGCGGCGGCGTCGCCGAAGAAGGCTTCCTCCGTGCGCTGTCCGATCTAATCGGGGACTACAGCTACGTCAACGTCTCTACGTCTTCGGGGAAGTCCGGTTCCAGCCGATCCCGGCAGGAAGCGAAGGAACGGATCTTTGATGTCTCCAACCTGGCCGAGTTGGACCGCGGCCGCGCAGTGGTGCTCGCCTCCGGTGCGCCCGCCACCTTAGTGCGGACCATGCCCTGGTACACGGGCCCGCACAAGGAATCAGTGGAGGCGTCCATCAAGAAGTACAGCCCGCGCCCTGAAGAGCCGGCCATTTCCGTGCCCGCGGAGCCGGTGGCTAATCCCTGGGTTACGAAGTAGGAAGGACACGGTCTCATGGCGAATGATTTCGACCTGTACGACACGGATACTCCGCCACCGACTACAGAAGCCCAGGATGCAGAAAAAGGGCCGGAACTCGTCTATGGATCCCCCGAAGAATTTCTCCATGAGCAGCTGCTGCCCACCTATGTCCGCAGCGTCACGGGAAAATCGGCCAAGTGGTGCATCGAGTGGTACTTTCACCCGGAGGCCGTCTCCCGTGTCGCCGCGCTTTGGAGGGCTTGGGAGCACCTGCGACTGGATCCTGCGACCGGTATGAGCGTCTGGTGGAAAGACCATGCAGACCACCACATGCGGGTGCTCCTAGATCCGCAGGGCCCGTTCTACAACTGCGACATGAAAGAACACCGGGAGCCCGAACTCCTGGAACCGAGGAGCGCTCCTGCTGGGTGGTTCCAGGACGCCAGGCTTCTTTAGTCTCGCTCCGTGTTCCTCAACTGGGGTCGTTTGTGTGGCCGCAATGAGGGCACGTCTGCTTTTTGCTGGTGGCATCTTCGCCGCTGGTTGTGACTGTTTCCTTGCACCCAACACATGTCCAAGATTGCGCGGTGGGTGCTGCTGATGACTGCAAGCGGTGTGCGTTGATGCTTGCGGCCACGATCACGGCAGCACTCACGGCGATGGTCACACCGCCGACAACTCGAAGATTGGCGTTGCCACCGGCGATTCCCTTTCCGCCCATGAGTAGAGGGCCACCGCCGGCGTAGGCCCGAGCTGCCCTGTCGGCATAGATCCCAGTGAGTGTTGCGATTCGCGCCCCGGTGCCCGCTGTGGCAAACTGCTTGATTCCCCAGAGGACTGCCCCCTGAGCTGCGTCACCGGCCTTTTCCACGTTCCACAGCAAAGGGCCAGCGAAGGGCTTGATGATAACGCTTGCCACATCCGCCCGTGTGCGCCATTTCCTGTCTGCCACCCTTGCCACCTTCCATCGATGTGTCCGCCGAAGCTGCCCTCAGGGCCAAACGCGGGAACTCGTCTAGCCTACTTCGACGGACCGCCCATAGACCGCTCGGCGCCCCTGGATGCCCCGGCTGGGGCCTTTCGGGCTTTGGCCGCCTTTTTACCCATGGTCAGGCCTGCGCGTGGGTGTGTGGCCTCGCTGCGCTCCGCTGCTACCCGCCCGCGCATCTGTGACTCATTGGCGCCAGTGGTGGCCAGTGATGCGGCAAAAGCGTTTTGACGTTCGGCCGATCCGTAGTCCGCGGCCGACGTTGTCTCTGCTTTCAGTCCTTGGTCTTGGAGCCGGCTAGCGTCGTTGCCGGTGACGCGCTCTTCAATCTCGCGTCCGATGCCTTCCATACGGGCAAAGAGTTCTTTCTCTGCCCGCTCGTACCGTTGCTCCTGCGTTGCCCACTTATCACCTGTGAAACCACCTTCGGCCAAAAGTTTGGCCTCGTGGAGGTTCTTGGCAGCCGCGACGAACGCAGGGTCTTTGAAGTGTTCCTCCCCTGCACCGTTGACGTTCGCGGTGGTTTCCTGGCGTAGCTGGTCGATGTCAGGTCCGTTGACGCCGTCCTTACTGATGAGGAACAGGCGCTCCTTTATAGCTCCGTCTGCCGCCTCCAGCGCTTTCGGGGTTTTTGCGTTGTGTGCCCGTTGAAGCGCTTGTGCCAGTTCGGGGTTGGCCAGGTATTCCACCGGCACCTGGTGGCGTTCCATTTCAGGTGCAAGTTTCGCAGCCTGGGCACGGAGTTCTTCGGCGCGAGCGGCCGCGAGTAGCTGCATGGCCTTTTCGTGTTCGGCGGCCGCCTTACGAGCCTCTTCCTGGTTGCGGGCAAGGGCTTCCTGCCGGGCTTTTTCGGTGGCGATGGTGTGGATACCTGATTCAAGGTAGGCGGCATCAGGGCCGACGTCTCGGGTGTCGATGCCGTAACGTGTCAGCACTTCCTGACGGATCTTCTCCGATGCCGCAAGAGCCGTCGGGTCTTGCCCCTTCCACGCTTCAGCGACGGTGTACGCCGTAGCGATATCGGAGGGTTGGGCTTTGTCCCACCACTGGTCCTTTTCCACCGGGACCAGCGCCGCATGGGCGGCGCTGCGTTCCGCCGCGAGGCGGGACTGGGCTTCGTGTGCAGCCTGGGCGTCTTGGTGTTCCTGTTGGCGTTGTGCTTCCTGCCTGTGGCGTGCCAGTGTTTCGGCAATACGGGACGCGATCATCAGCGATTGCCGCAGTCCGCCGTCCAGCAGGTCGTCCATTCCGTCCGATTCACTCATGGTGTTCCCCTCGCACTAGTGGTGTCTTTATCGGTCAAGTACAGGTCCGGTTTCCCGTCCTGTCCGTGTGGGTGTCTTCGCGGGTATGGCCGTGGCGGGAACGGCGGATCCGGGACGGATCGGAGCCATCCCGCGCAGGCCAAGCTCCACGGGGTTGCGGTCCTGGCCACGTTCCGGGACCTGGGCCGGCCCGCCCACGGTAACCGGTCGCGGCATGGTGGCAGCGAAGGGCTTCAGCTGCGTCGCGACAACGGCGCGGATCCTCTCGGCTTCCCTTGTCCGGCCGGATTGCTGATGCATCTGGTAGATGGCGTGCGCCATGTTCGCCAGCTGCACCATCAGTGCTGCCTGCGCGGCTGTCTTGTTCTTGCTTGAGGCGGCCAGGAACAGCATGGCCGTGCCGGCAATGGACGGCAAAGCCACTGGCGTGCCGTGCTCCCGCGGTGCGCGCAGCTGCGCTGTGCGGGACAGTTCAGCCGCGGTGGCCGCCAGAGGTCCGGGGGTGGGTTCGAGACGGTGGGACCATGCAGCGAATGCTCCGGAAACGTCCCGTGCTGCTTTCGCCCAGGTAGCGTGATCGTCCAGTGGGATGGACCGCAATTGCTCTGCCAGAGCGGTCGCGTTGCGGGTGTATTCAACCCACACCTCGGGCGACGGTGTTGCCTTTTCGGGCCCGGTCCTGGAGACGGTGCGTTTGTTGCGTGCGGCGGCGTTCCACTCGGCTGCTGCCTCGGTCGCCGCGTGCGGTGAGTCCATCCATCCTTGGCGGAGCGCACCCAATGTCAGGTCTGATGCGAGGGTGCCGCCGCCGAACCAGATCGGCCGCTGTCTCGGCTTAGGGCGTTCGGCGACGTTGTAACCGGTGATGACGTCGGTGGTGTTCTTCGCATAGCGCGGTCGGAGCAGGATGCCCGTGTTACGGGCGCGGCGGACGAACTCCCCTTCAGTCGCGGAGGCGCTGGCGCTGGCACGGACCTTCCGTGCCAGTGAAGCCCGGTGCATCTCGCGCTCGTCCCGTGCGGCGGTGGCCTTCTCGGCCCGGTCGTAACCACGGGTGGCGTGCACGCTGGAAAGTTGCTCCAGGCCGTACTTGGCTTCCAGCTCACGGCAGGTTTGTTGTGCGCGTTTGTAGTCCCCATGGGTCGAGGCTTTGGTGCCGTCTTCGCGGACCAGGGAAACGGCAATGTGGATGTGGTGGTTGCCGTTCTCGCTCGTGCCGTGGTTGATCGCCGCCCACCGGCACTGTGCTTTACCGCTGGCCGTCGTGAAGCCCATGGCGTCAACGAAATCATTCGCGATGTCGCCCCACTGCTGGTCCGTCAGCGCACCTTCTTCGGCGCGCAGACTCAGCGAGCAATGCCACACGCTCGCGTCCTTGTAGCCGACGTGGACGCGCTGCTTCTTGGTCGCGTCCCAGGCGAAATCCTTGATCTGCACGGAGACGCCGAACAGCTTCCGTGGCTGATCAAGGTGCTTGGCGATGGCAAGGGCATCCGCGTTGTCCAGGACTCCGTCGTCGTACCAACTCATCACGGCAGCATCGCCGGCAACCAGGTGCGGGTCGGTGTGCGCGTTCTTCGTCTTGTCCGAGTCCGTTGATGCGAGGTACACCATCAGGCCGGCGATGCGGGAACCGCGGGTGATGTTCGGGATCACCGGCTACATCAGCCCTTCAATGGCTTGGTCAATACGCATCGCAACCGAGCGGATATGCTTCAAGGCCTCACGGGCCTCAACGGGGAACTCCCCCGTGGCATTTGCGTGACGAGCCAGCTGGTTGATGTTGTTCGAGGAACGAGCCAGCAGATTGTGCAGCTGCATCAGTTCAGCACCGATGGCTCGACGCTCCGTGGGTGAGTCCGTGCGCTCGGCCAGCGCGGCCGAAACCAGTAGGTTCGGGACGGTCACTTTCTCCCGCTCGGCCCTGGCCACGAGCGCTGCTTCCTCTTCCACCGTGACCCACACGTCACGGCGCTTCTTTGTCCCGGCAGGAGTGTTCGCACGACGGCGGCGGGACAGATTGGGACGATGAGCGTTCTCCTCATCAGACATTCAAATCCCCCCTTCCCCAGGCCCAGCGCAGCGACCCCGAACGGGGACCCACAAGCCAGTGTGCCAAACAACGACGCAGGAGCCGTGCAGGACACGCCCATTTACACCCGTGTAAATGTATAGCTTGCTCCGCACGGTTTTCGTTGGTCAGTTTTGGCACCAATTGTGGAACTCGCCCTAAAATCTCGCTTCTGGTGCCAAACTCAAGCACTAGGCTGACGGCATGGATATCGACAACATTGCCGCAAAGGCGGCCGCGAAAATTGACGCCGTCAGGGACGCAAGAGTCAACGCAGTGAAGAACGCTGCTGCCAGCAGTGTCGAACTGCAAGAAGCCGTGCAGTTGCTCGCAGCTGCAGAGCAGAAGTATGCAAAGGACTACCAGGCAGCCCTCAGGGCCGACTGGACCGAATCTGACCTGCGGGGCTTCGGGTTGGACGCCCCGGCCAGGAAGGCCGGCGGGCGTCCCAAGGGCGCTAGGACGACGCGCCAGTCACGGCCAGCAAATGAGGCCGCACGTGAGAAGGAACTGATCGGGACAACTAGCGAAAACTGGTAGCGCCACCCCTCGCCCACATGGGCACGGCGCAAGCTATTTCCTCCGGGCTTGCCCCGCACACATGTGGACGACAGGACCCACCCAACCGGCTGCACACAACCACCACGTCACCAACCGTCCACACCTTGCCTGGGCGAGCGGTGGCCGTGCACAGCCTCCGCCCATAGGGGACAGCGCAAACCGGAACAGTTTCCCATGGTCCAGGCCTGGGCGTTGCCGTCTCCCCTGCCGTCTCGGTCTGGTTCTTTTCAGCCGGGACGACACCCATCTACCGTGCGGGGCCGGCATGGAGCGGGCACAGGAACCGGGGCAGTACGGCTGGGTTCTAAGGCACATGGGGGCTCCCAGCGAGCTACTGGCGGGGACCACCACTGCCAGGAGCGGCGCAGGGTGCACTTTCTTGAATGACCGACTTAAACACGAAGGGCCGGCTTGTTAGCCGGCCCTTCGTGTCCTTCGGCAAAAAAGGAAATCTATGGCTTCAGCTTAGCTGAAGATATGTACCTGGTCAGAAGTGGAAGTGTCCGTGGAGTGTCGCGGAAGTCGCGGCACTGCCTTGCGTCATGGGTTGGTGCGTTTATGGCGGTCCGTCGCTGGTGAGTGGCTGCTGTGGTTCGTCCTGGGCGGCGGACCGCCCGACCTACGGGTGGTTCCTGATCCTGCCCGTGGCGAGCGGACGGGGTGCCTTGCCGGGCGGTGAGGGTTCCGCCCGGCAAGGGCCTTCTTATGCCGCTTCGGTTTCCTCGGCTGGCTTCCCGCTGTCGATAATCTTTTGTTCGGTCTCACTTGCGGTGTATCCCCACACGACCAACTGGTTCAAGTAGTCCCGGTGGGTTTGCGACGGGGACCGCCATGAGTCCTTGGCAATGGTCTTCTCATACCCGGCGCACACCAGTGCGATCAAAGAGAACTCAGGCCGGACTGTGGACGCGGCTACGTGATCCCGCAGCGGGTTCCATCCCCACCGATCGGATTCGTCGGACTTCGCTCCAACCATCTCAGCGGCCACCTGTCCGTCATAGCCGCTGACCGTTTCAGGGTGGTGCGTGAGCGCGTACGCGGTGAAGTACTGCCAGCCCTTCGGCGCCTGCTTCTTCGCCAACAGGTTTTTGACCCATTCACGGCGGACCACAGTGGCGGACTCGGCCGCTTTGTTATTGGCGATCAGGGTTTTCCGTTCGGCCTTCTGTTCCTCGGTCATCGGGCCTTTCTGGACGTTGCTGCCGCCCTCGTAGCGTTCGTACTTCGGGACGAAGTCCGTGTCCTTCCAGCCCGTGATAACTGAGTGGGTGCGGTGCTGGCCACGGTAGTCCGTGGTGATCAGGATAGCGTTCGCGTCCTCCTCGCTGGCCGGTTCTCCGTCCTCCCTTTTAGCGGCGGTGACGTAGAGGTTCTCGTCGTCGGCGTAGTGTCCGGCGTCCTCCACGATCGTCTTACCCTGGGCTTCGAGTTCGGCGATCAGCGCGGCGAGGGCTGCGGCGCTTTCGCGTTGATCCCGCAACCGCTGGGCGACGTGGAGCAGCTGGTCGGGGTCGTCCATGAGAACTGATTCAAGGTCGGCCGTCGCGGCTTCGTCCTGTTCAAACTCGGCCATGATCAGAGCGGTTTCGATGCTCCATCCCCGGTCCAGGGCAGCAGTCCCGGCCTCGGATGCCTTGGCCTTCAACGCCCCCTCGACGGCGGCCTTTTTCCGTCCGGTCCTCTTGGCGATCGATGCCGCCGAAACACCGATCAGGGACAGCTGGTGGTAGGCGTCTGCTTCGTCCGCTTCGGTCAGTTCGGCGCGCTGGATGTTCTCCACGACCTGCGTAACGATCCGTTCGGCCTCTTTGGGGGACTCGATGATCATCACTGGGATTTCCGTGCGCTGGGCTTCAACGGCGGCGCGGGTGCGGCGCTGTCCCATCAGCACGTGCACGGTGCCATCGTCTTTGCGGTGGGCGATCACGGGTTCCATCACGCCGTGTTCCTTGATGCTGGCAATGAAGTCAGCGGTCAGGGCGGCGTCTTTGCGGACGTTGATGTCTACGGTCAAGGTACTGGGGTCGAGGATCTCGAGTGTGGGTGCTGCGTTCATGTGGTGGTGCTCCATTCTTTGCCGAAATGGTGGGCGGGTCAGGCGGCTCAGGTGACCGGCCAGCTTCCCTCTCCCCCAGTTGCTTTTTTGTTGCTGGCACGCAGTGCTCTACGGGGCCGACGGAGGCGTCTCCTCCCGCCAGGGCAAGGTGCTGGAAATCTTCGAAAGGAAATAAGCGACGCAGGAGCGCCGTCGAAGAATTCCAGTGCCGCAGGGCCCCTGAGGAACGAAGGGGTCAGGAGCTTGAGCCGGAGCGGAACCGTATGATCCGCAGGACAGCCACAAAAATGCTTGTAAGCAACAGGTGATGGCGGGCAGGAGCTCTGCGACGGACCGGCAGCACCCAACAGCCGGCCACGGAGCGAAGCGGAGAGGACGCCCATCAGTGCTCGCCCGCGAGCACCCTCTCCATGGCCCCTCCCCTGCGCCCACATCACCCCAAGCGTGGGCTTGTCGCACGCACCAGGTGACCAGCGCCGGCCCTGACGCGGGAACGGCGGTCCGGCGCCGGCAACCACCCACCGAGGCGGCCACCTGCGGCGGACCGCCCGCCCACAAAGGCGACCGGCCCGCAGCGTGTCTAGGCGGTGGTTTGGTGGAGGCCGAAAAGCTGTTGCGCGGTGTCGATCAGATGTTCGGGGACGTCTGCTTCGTCGCCATCAGCGGTTTCGCCCAGAACAACGACGTCCCCGCAGTACACGTCTGCCAGAACGCCGGTTTCTTCCAGCACCAGCTGGGCGGCGCGGTGGTTTGGTGCAAGCTGCATGATCTTGCCTTCTTCATTCAGGTAGAAGTGCCAGTCATCGATGGTGACGGCTTCGATGTTTCCGGCCACGAGCGTTTGCAGGTTGCCTAAACCGGCGTCGATGGTTTCGACGCGGGCTGGTTCGGTCAGGTTGGCGGGGATGATCAGTACTGTGCAGGTGTTCACGGTTTGTCCTTCAATGATTGCAATCATGAGTTTTTACTCAAATACTCATTTGAGGTGGAAGGGGTGCCCCGCCCGTAGGCGGGGCACCGGTTTGGGTGGTGGTTAGGCGGCGGTGGAGAGATTGCAGGGGATCCGGTACCGACTGGGCAGTTCGGCGGCCGCCTCGGGCAAGTCGTCCGGGCCTTGGGCCTGTCCGTTCTTCCAGTGGAAGAACGCCTGCTCACTGATCGCGGTCCAGAAAGCGGCCTTGGTCCGGTAAAACGTGGTTCTCACGTCGCCCTCGCAGTAGGTGGCCATGCCGAACAGGTTGCCGATCTCATCGGCGGTGCGGATCCCGGCGACCATGACATAAGGCCACTGGCCAAGGTCCCAGCCGTCACAGCCCCAACTGGGGATCACGGCCCAGCCGTGTTCGCCGATCACGTCCATCCAGTCGTACCCGTCGTTCATGTGGTAATCCACGAGCACCGGGACGTCGTAAATGGTTTCCTCGGTGTCGACGGTGGCAACGGTCATCTTGATGACTGCGTTCATGTGGTGGTGCTCCATTCTTTGCCGAAATGGTGGGCGGGTCAGGCGGCTCAGGTGACCGGCCAGCTTCCCTCTCCCCCAGTTGCTTTTTTGTTGCTGGCACGCAGTGCTCTACGGGGCCGACGGAGGCGTCTCCTCCCGCCAGGGCAAGGTGCTGGAAATCTTCGAAAGGAAATAAGCGACGCAGGAGCGCCGTCGAAGAATTCCAGTGCCGCAGGGCCCCTGAGGAACGAAGGGGTCAGGAGCTTGAGCCGGAGCGGAACCGTATGATCCGCAGGACAGCCACAAAAATGCTTGTAAGCAACAGGTGATGGCGGGCAGGAGCTCTGCGACGGACCGGCAGCACCCAACAGCCGGCCACGGAGCGAAGCGGAGAGGACGCCCATCAGTGCTCGCCCGCGAGCACCTGCCCGATTGACCACGTGAGCTTGGTACGGTGGCAGTGTCCTGCACGGTCCTGCCCACATGTTCCTGGCAGGATAATCTTTCCGACGAAGGGCGAGCTATTGGGATTTTGGGATCTGCTCAACAGGCAAAGGACCCCAACTGAGCCCTCGGCCGGCACGGTAGCCGCAGCTAAGTCCGCACCGCTGTCGCCTGGTGAGCGGGCAAACCTGGAAGCGGCATGGGATGAGCTCAATCAAGCCCTGGGCGACTCCAACGTGACGTCCCTACGTGCTTGCAGCGGGAATGGGCGCCATTGGAGCGAGGATCCTGACGCAGTTTGGGCTATAGCTGCCACGATCAGGGACGTTACGAAGGGATCGACCGAAGGTGCCGGATAGGCCGGCACTTGGTGCGGCGATCGTTTCCAGTGGTGAGTTCCCCCAACATATCCCGCGTCTCACCGGCGGTCCTCCCTAGTCTGGTCAGGATCCGGCGACGAATGACTTCGCGACCGATTCCATGTCCTCGTGCGGCAGCGCCCGCAGGGTCTGCCCACTACCCAATTCCCAGATGGAGAACCCGTCCTTACCGTCGGGCGTACCATCGGCTTTCCAGGTTCCCTCCGTTACGAACTTGACCTGAACCGTGGTGGGAACGTCTTTGTGCGGCTGAATGGAGAGCAGCTTGCGGCGGCCGTCGCCCTCGACGAGATGATTGCCCTTGGTGTCGACGCAAATCACGGTGTCACCCGCCCATACGAGGAAGTCGGGGAAGAACCAGACAGTCTGGCCGAGCGAGACCAAGGGGATTTTGTATCCCGTCTGCGTTCGGTTCCGGGCCCACGGGAGGCCCGTCTCATCGATCGCCCGGGCAAAGCGCCGTTCGAGGTCGTTGAGGCCGTCGTAACCTTCGTGGAGGGCGTTCTTGAAGCTCTCCATGCTGCCGCGGCGCACGAGTGTGCTGCCGATGGTGTATGGCTTTGGCTTGTGCTGCTTGACGACCGCATACCTGAGGTACTCGTCCACAGCTTCGGCGGCGTTATCGGTCAGGCTTGTATACGCGCTGCTGCCGACCCCAACCTTTGCATCGAACTTCTCGGTATCGGTGTTCATCACCATCAGCGCGGGGCGGTACCGGCGGGAGACCTCGCGACGGAAGACCCACCGGGCGTTGACTCGGTTGGACTGCTCGAAGTCGACCCACTCCGTGTCCAGCGATTCCCCTGCCCCGATTGTCTGCTGGACGGTCCGCCGCCGACCCACCCCGCGGGTGTTCACCGAATCCTGGGAATAGTCGTGGACTTTGGCTATGACCTTTTCAACAGGTTCGACGGTCGGGGCGTTGTTGATGAACGTGCGGGGCACGGTCAGCTGCTGCTTCACGGGCAGGCTCTCCGGCTCTTCAGTGCCGGGCGGAGAGGTCAGAATGCGGACCTCGGGTGCATCTCCACCCAGCCCCTTTTTGACTTCCTCCACGACTTGCGCGAACGAGTCATTCCGGTCTACGCGCACGTAGAAGTGCGCTGTATTCAGGCGGTCGGCCTCATAGTGTGTCGCGCCTGGCTGGCGCAGCACGCGTCCGACGATCTGAGTGATGTCGACCGTGGATTCCATGGTCTTGTCGATGTAAGCGAAATAGACGCTGGGATCGTCCCATCCCTCCTGGAGGGTCTTGTTGAAGATGATGTGACGGTAGTCGCCCGCCATGAAGTCTTCGTAATCGCTTTCCCCGCCGTTGAACAGCGTGAAATCGGTGGGTAGAGGGAAGTCTTTATCCGTCTTGAGGTTCGCGTATACCGCAATCTGATCTGCCGGCACGCCGCACTGGTCTGTGAGGTAGCGCCAGATCGCGATCGGTGGGGCCTGTCGTTGGTCGAAAGGCTGCTTGGGGTCGTCCGTCTGGCTCGCGTCATCGGCGAGGATGTTCGTGTTGCAGACGTAGATTGCCTTGGGCATGAAGCTCAGGTTCTCCGCCTTGGCGGCATCCTCAGCCTCGCCCAGGTCTCCGAGCATCTCGGAGATGGTCTCCTCCATCGGGGCGTTGAGGCCGTCGAGAGAGATCATGCCTTTCACGAGTCCGGACGCGACCACCGTGGAAGACTTCACCGGCGTGATCAGATCCGTGTCCTTGTAGCCACCCGACGTTCTTAGAGGTTGGATGACCTCAGTGTCGAATTGGGCCGGGAACCTCAGCGTCGCACTGGCCAGCAGGAAGACAGCGGGCTGCTGCTCGATGAGCAGCGTCGTCTGCTGGTCGCTCAGGTTCTGTGCCTCGTCGTAGACGACGACCAGTGGCCTTTGCCGCCCATCGGCCAGTTCGCGGAGTTTGAGTGCTTCCCAGCGCGTGGACTCAATGTTGTCTGTGTCGAGCGCGAAGATCCTCAGGTTGCTGTTCTCGCGGTCCCTCTGGTTAAAGGTACCGACGGTTGCGAAGTAGAGCAGTGCTTCCTTCGAGTTTGCGACGTCCTCGGGGTCGTACTCGCTGAGCAGGCGAACCGTGATGTCAGTGAGGAGGTGGCCGTACTTCCCGCCATCTGCCAGGTTGGCGTAGCTCTGCTGGACCACTACCTTGCCCTTGGATAGCCAGAGTATGACCGGCGGGATCTCCGACATGGCGACGATCTCACTGACTGCCTGGGCCAGGATCGCGGTCTTGCCGGATCCTGTGATGGACGCCAGCGCCTGGTAGAAGGGAACGTCGCGACGCTTCGCCCCTCGCCCAAAAGATATTGGGTCCGTGCTGTACTCGACGTAGCGGTCGGCCATCTGCGAGGCCGCGTCCTGCTGGAACTGGAACAGTTCGATCGCCATGCTCAGCCTTCCTCGGTGAACGACTCGGTGCGGACGTCCAGACCGAAGTCGGACAGGATCCGGTCCGGGATCTGGTACCAGACCACATCGTCCGTCACGAGCAGGTTGCGCCGGCTGTACACGTGGTACACCTCGGCCAGTTCGGCCTTGTCGGCTTCCTCCGTGATGGCTTCGTAAACCTCTTCGGTCAGATCAGTGTTAGACCCTGCACCTGACCAAACCAGGTAGATGCCCTCGTTGCTCGCGTTCTTGGCGACCAGGTACGTATATGGCTCATCGTCCTCGCCGTCGGTCAACGGGATGAGCACGGCCGATCGACGGCTGCCGGTGCTTGAGTGGGACGCAATGACGGTGTCGATCATTTCGTCCCGCTCCATGAGCAGGAGCGTCTTGGCGTCAACCTTCTTCTGAAGTGTCTTGAACGTGAAGCCGCCACCGAGCGGTACGTGCTTCTTCTTCGACCATCCGCCGTCGATCACTCTTTTGAGTCGGTCGACGGTCAGGGTCTTCGCATACGAGTCTCCGTTGTCCGGGCGGCCCTGCTCAATGAGGATGAAGCGCCGGTCGGCCTCCTGATCGTGGTTGAGCTTCAGCACCGCGTGTCCAGTGGTGCCGGACCCTGCAAAGGGGTCGAGGACGGTTCCGGTCGGGGGGCACCAGATTTGGATGAGCTTGGTCATGAGCTTCATCGGTTTCACGGTCTCGAACCCGTGCCCGGGCCCGACGATCGCCGTCAGCTCGTTGACGCCGGATTGGCTGTGACCTGACTCCTCATGGTCCCAGGACACGTCGCCGAGTGCGTCGGGCTCGTCTACGTCGTCGTCGGCCCAGTAGGTCATCGGCACGCGGCCTTGCTTCACGTCCTCGAGGTACTTTTTCTGCTGCGGTCGGCCCTTTCCATCGAGCCCGAATATGAGACGCGGCCAATCGCCGGCCTCGCGACGCTTCTCCGCTGTTTCTCGGGTGTCGTCGAGGTCAGATTTCACCATCACCGCTCGAACCATGCGCGTTTCGGCCGGAGGGATCCCGATGATGGCGGCGCGGATCTCCGCGTCGTCGACATCGCGCAGCTCATAGTCGATGCCCCATTCGGACAGCCACCGAAGGGCGTCCGTCTGTGGCGCACGCCAGCACTTGCCGGCCGGTGGGTAGTGGACTTCGCCAGTGAACGGCGACTGGATGCCGTAGACCATTCCCTGGTGCGTGAGTGCCTTGGGGCCGGAGAAGTTCTCGCCCTTCCACACCCGCGCGTCGTTGTCGGGGTTGCGGTAGCGGGCATCCATACTGGCTGTGCGAGGCTGGAGGCCGGTTTTCGCCACCCGCTCGTCCTTCGCGTACACAAGGACGTACTCCGTAGCCGTTGAAACGTGTCGGTTGTCCGAGCGGGGCGAGTAGGACTTCTGCCAATTGATGATCGCCAGCCGGTTCTCTTCGCCGAACAATTCGTCGAGCATCTGGCCAAGGTGGAACAGCTCGCGGCTGTCGATACAGATTGCCAGGACACCGGAGGGCTTCAGCATCGCCCGCATCATCTGCAGACGCGGGTACATGAATTTCATCCACTTGGTGTGTTTGGCAGGATCGTCACTCCCGACGAACTCGCCCATGTCGGGGTCGTTGGGGTCCTTGTCCCATTTGTCGTTGTACCGGAAGTCACCGCCCGTGTTGTACGGCGGGTCGGTCAGGATCATGTCAATTTGCCCTCGTTCGCGGTAAAGCGAGGCAAGGGCCTGAAGGTTGTCGCCTTCGATGACCAGGTTCCGAGATTTGCCGTGCTCGTCCCCGGCACTGAGGGATTTCACGGTGCGCTGGTTTCGCGGACGTACTCGCCGGCCGAGCTGCCGCGCCAGGACCTTGCCTGGAAACGAGAGATTAACCCCAGCGCCGGTCTTCTCGCGGATCATTTCGATCAGCTGCTCGACCGGCAGCGACTCAAGTTCTATTACATCGTCCACGACGCGCCCCTTTGATGACATGCGGAAAGGAAAAAGGGGCGGCACGCCCTCTGTAGCCTGTGGCTGCGGTGTTGCGACTCCTCAAAGCCAGTAGACCAAAGACCACCGACAGTGAAAGCCTCACCTGCCCTCATAGACTCGCCCATACTGGAAGACAGGGTTTTCTGAGCTGTAGGGAGGCAAACACGCCTCCAAGTCTAGATGGGGCCTACGGGCTGCTTGACCA
This sequence comes from Pseudarthrobacter chlorophenolicus, assembly GCF_000962805.1. Taxonomy (GTDB): domain Bacteria; phylum Actinomycetota; class Actinomycetes; order Actinomycetales; family Micrococcaceae; genus Arthrobacter; species Arthrobacter chlorophenolicus_A. The sequence goes on from NZ_JZTW01000027.1 coordinate 28,875, forward strand.
ACTCTTTCGCCCACTGGCAAGCCCTGCAGAGCTTGGCAGTAACTACGTGGCTCTGCGCTCGGTAGTCCCACCGCGGCCAGCAGCCGCAGACTGTGTGCAGCCGTAGCCATTCTGGCCCTCATTGGCAGGCAATCAGTAACGCGATACGTAGACAGGGTTCGCTGCAGCGTCACTGATCTCGACGGCCAAGTCCGTGCTCAGCCGGTGGCCGTCGGCTTTCTTGGTCAGGAATTTCATGGCCGCTGCCTTTCGCTCCGCTTTGGAGTAGACCACTTGCCATGCCGGGAAGTTCCTAAGTTCCTCGGCTATCTCCGCCTTGCGAGCTCGGAAGTCCTGCTCGAACTCGTAAACCTTGGCACTTATTATCCTGTTAGCTTCGGGCATGACCCGGTGGGACAGGGTGATGTCGTCGATCTCGTCCATTCCAGCTTCAGCGATGATAGTTGCCATCAGGTGCCGACGCTTGCCCACTTGTTCGCCGCGGTATTTGCGGGATTCAGCCAGAACTGTCGCCGCCGCTTGGATATTCGTGTAGTACTTGGTCAGGCGTTCCCGCTGGGCTTCATTGGATTCTTCCTCTGACTCTTCAACCGCTTCGTGTAGCTCATTGAGGAAGGAAACCAGCCAATCAGTGCCAGCGTGCCACTCATAAAGCAGCCCCTGGGCGGCCCAGACTACCGTCACACTTTGGTGCTGTCCGTTGTACTGCCGAGCAGCTTCAATCAGCTTCTTGGCCCGAGCGGATAAATTTTCCTGGTCATCGACAAGTTCATCTAGGTAGTTCTGCACTTCGAAGGTGGAAGCACTAGAACTGATGAATACCGCCCCGACCTTGGCTGCCACCCGGATGGCTTCGTCGACGTTAAGGTCGCTACCACTGAGGGTTATGTGGCTTTCACCCTCAATCTTTGCACCAGGCACGAATAAAAGGCCGGCCTCGTCGGCGCGGGCCGGAATGCTCTCGGCGATTTCTGCCAGCTCGGTGGAGGTGTACGTAAAGGTCATGATTCCTCAGTCGCTTCCGGCGCCTGGCCCTTCCTGAGTGTGTTCCGGTTTTCCCAGACCCAATCCTTGACCTGATCTTTGGAGATCAACCATGTCTTCTCGACTTGGTAAGCAGGAATCACCCCGGTTTGCAGCCAACGGTAGACGGTGTTTCGGGAGAGCCCGAAGAGTTCTTCGAGGTGCTGGGTCGTCAGACGCTCGGGGTACTTGGCGAAGAGGGCTTCAAGGTACTTGGGGTCCACGCTCAGTCCGCCCCACCGCCTGAAACCGTCTCAGACCTCAAGTTGGTACTTTGCTGTACTGAGAGAGAAGCAGAGTTATCAATGCTGTTGATTACGATCATCTTTGCCCGTTCGTGTCAGAGGGTACCGATACGATCTTTGCGGACATTCCCAGGGGATGTGAAATGCGGCCGGAACAGCGACTACCGGGACCACGGCAGAAACTCAGTCTTGGACACCGGGCCTTAGGAAAATGCCCGCCGTCACCCGCGTGCCACACCCAAGCCCTATGCTGAAGGACGCGCCCTAATCACCGCGGGAACGCGATTCAGGCCGGTCAACCAGTCATGCACGGGCGAGCTGATCGAATTGACGAGGTTGAATACATCGCGAGTCCGTTCCGCTGCATCTACCTCTAGCAGTGTCTCCATGTGCGATACACGATTACGCAGCCCATGAAGCCGGTACACACGCCAGAAGGTCGTTTCCCCGTCTGGGTCAACAACATTCGGAAAGGCATTCACCAGCGCTTCTTTCCACATCCGTTGACGATTTCGGTTTTCTCTATTGTCAGCAGCATTGCTGAGGTGGTTGGGCAGCAGGTCCTTCCAAAGTCCGAACGTCACCTGCGCCAAAACGTCGTCATGCGTTACATCCATGCCATGACGCCAGTGAGCCGGATCACGCTTCTTCTTGGCCGAATTGGCTTGCTTTAGCGCTTCCACCCTCTTCCCTTGGCTAAGACTGCGAAGCGGGGCGGCCGGGTCTACCAGGAGCCAGCTCTGGTCAACCTTTAGCTCGGCAGAATTCCATTTCTGGAGCTCGGCGTCCATGGCGTTCCGGAGGACCACTTCGGTAACGCTAAGCAGTTCTTGAAAAGCTGAGGTCAGCTGGAGATTCCAGCCATATAGCGAAAGGGCGAGCTTCTCATCACCCGCGGAGGCCTTCAAATACGGCTCTAGTCGTGAGCGGTGAAAAGAATCAATAATTGCGCCACGAGTCTGCCGTCTGTCTGCCATGGACTGTATCTTGCCAGATTGGGTTCTACAGCCATGAAACAGACATCACACCAACTACATGTGCTACACGGTTGGCATGACGCCCTACGCATGTGTAGTGTTGTGGGCATAGAAGGTGAGGACAGGGTCTCTCATCAACGAGATTAAAAAGGTCTGCAGGACGAAAAGCGCCTGCAGGCTTTTTTGTGCTCCGTCATCGTCGTGTGCTCGTGAACCGGCGCGGAACTCACCGGGCCAAGGAAGCAGCTTTCTGTCCTCGCAGTCTCGGCCTACAGAATGACCAGGAACCAGCTCCTACTTTGACGTGCATAGATGCGCCACGCGAGTGTTCCATTTCCTTGGAACAGGAACACTTGCTATACGAGGGCCTGTTCCCAGGTTGCTTGGTTTCGGAGGACATAATCAGCGGCAGCACGCCAGTGCTCGCCATGGCCATTGACGTACATATCTGCCCACGGCTGGAAGGCGGTCTCGTGCGAGGATTTGAGCAGTTTGTGCATAGCGGCAGTTCTTTTGGCCATAGCGGCCGGCAAAGCCTCGCGGAGCGAAGCGTCTGCCCCGTAACCATCGACAAATGCCCTTAATCTCAGGGCAGCCTCATCCACAGGTTGCCCATCGAACAGCACCCCGAACGACTGCGCAGCGTATGCCAGGTCCCATAACCGTGTGCTCGGGCCTGCTGCATCCCAGTCGATGAATACCCATCGCTCCCCCATGATGAGGTTCCAGGGGGCGAGATCGTTATGGCACATCAGGTCCGGATTCTCAGCGGGTAGAAGCAAGTTCCAGTCATCCAGATTGGGAAGCACGAGTGCCTCGCTCGCGTCATGGATTTGCCGGACTATCCTCCCGACCCGCAGCAGTTCAGCATGGCCCAGCGGTAATCGGTCCAGCGCTGAGACACCCTCTACGTACTCGATGACATATCGGCCGTCTTCATCCCGGCCCAGCGGTTCTGGAACGTCCACGCCCGCTGCGCGGAGAGCACCCAGGTAGCTCTGCACGGCAGCTGACTGTTCTGACCACGGTTTCCGGACGGTGTTGCCGACGCGAACAACACTTTCCGAAGCATTTCCACCTGTCAGCTCCTGCTCATCCTCAACCACTTCAGCAGGCTACTGGGTGATGTCACGCTGACAAAAGACGCAAGCCGAGCAAGTCCCACTTCCTTGGAATCAGGACACCTCTCGGTGGGACACTCCCCCGGCAATCTGATCCTGTCATTTTCCGAAGTCGTCTGCACACGCTGCCCTGAAAGTACGCGAGTTGTGCAGACGGGTATGGACATTTTGATGTCCGTACCCGCCTGCACAAAGCACCATTTTGCGCCGTACCTGTGGTGCTAAACGACGCCCTGTTGGTCAGCAAGTGCTCGTGATCGCCTATAGAAGGTTGCTCTGGACATTCCGAAATCCCGGGCGACCTGCGCCGCGGGTTCCCCGCCTTTGACCAGGCTGACAGCGCTTCGAATCTGACTATCCGTAAGCCGGCGAGGCCGACCACCCAGCGCTTTGCCGGCTTCCCTTCTCTTGTTGATGGAATCTGTGACGCGTTCCCGTTTGATCTCGTGTTCCATCTGGGCGAGGGCAGCCATGATCGTGAACAACATTGACCCCATCGGTGTCGCCGTGTCGACGTCGCCTCCGCCCAGGTTCAGGACGCGCAGACCCGCCCCGCGGCTGCGGAGTTCGTCAGCGAAGGCGAGCATGTTTTGGGTGGATCGCCCCAGCCTGTCCAAGGTTGTGATGACGAGGGTGTCGCCCTCCATGAGCGCGGCAAGTGCTTCATCGAATTTTGGCCGTGAAGCACGTGCTCCGGATACGCCGTGGTCAACATAGAGGTCATCGCGTCGAACGCCTGCGGCGAGAAGGTCCGCCTGTTGCCGGTCGGTGGACTGCTGCCGGGTCGAAACTCGTGCATACCCGATCAGTTTCGTCATGACTGCTGCTCCGATGTGTTTCATAACTAATGGTTGGTATACCGATTCAACCAGTAAGTTTCGAGACATAGTTACGAGAATCGCCGAGCGACGAAAAAGTTGCGCGATTTCAGGAGAAAGGGGGCATTGCCGTCGTTGCCCTCATTCAGCTGATGAGACGTCTCGTATCCCAAGGGATACGAGACCGAGGAGCGAGCCGTGTGGTGAAGCGAATAGCAACATCTGCCGGCCGTGCTTAGCGGTCGGACT
>NZ_JZTW01000028.1 GCF_000962805.1 Pseudarthrobacter chlorophenolicus
CCCGCCGCGGGCCTTGTGGGGCAGCGGCGGCGGACCGCCCCCGCTGCCCCCGTTGGGCTGCTACTTCTCGCCGTCCAGGAACTTCTGGAAGGCCTCGTGCGCGGAGTCTGCAGCCGCCGAGGCGTCTGCGCCGGTGATGCTGGCGACGATCGGTTCACCAACGATTTCGCGTGCCTTGCCCACGGTTACCACCTCTGGGCGGTCGTGGCCCACGCCGTTTTCGGCGCTGGTGGCGATGGCGTCCGCAAGGTCCTTCGGGTAGGTGGATGTTCCTTCAGAGTTGGCCCAGACGGAGGCACGCGGGCCCGGCACGCCGGCCTTCTGCGCGGCGAGGGTGCGTTCCTTGCTGGTGGCCCACTGGATGAACTTCCAGGCGTTGTCCTGGTTGCTGGTGTTCTGGTTCACGCCAAGGGCCCAGGACGGGATGTTGTAAGGCTTGGAACCGGCAGGCCCCGCAGGAAGTGCGGCGAACCCGACGTTGTCTGCAACCTTGGACTTGGCCGGGTCCGTGGCGTTCTTGTAGAGCGAGTCGGCCTCAGTGTAGAAAGCGGCCTTGCCTTGGGTGAAGATGGCCATGGCCTCGGGCCAGCTCATGTCGGTGCTGACGTTGGCGGGGCCGTAGTTCTTGATCAGGCCGCCGTAGAACGCGTAGGCCTTCTTCGCGGCGTCCGAGTTCACTGCCGACTTTCCGCTGGAATCGGTGAAGTCGCCACCGAAGCTGTAGAGGAAGCTGGAGAACTGCGTGACGGCTGCGGACTTACCGGTACGGGCCACGAAACCTGCAGTGTCCGGGGAGGACTCCTTGATGGCTTTCGCTGCGGCTTCCAACTCCTCCATGGTCTTCGGAACCTGCAGTCCAGCGGCCTGGAGCAGGTCCTTGCGGTAGTAGAGCACCTCGCGTTCGGTGATGATCGGGACGCCAACCACCTTGCCGTCCACCGTGGTGGCCTTTACGGGGCCCTCCTGGTAGTCCTTCCAGTCCCAGTTGGAATCGGAGGAAACGTTGCTGGTCAGGTCCGCCAAGTAGCCATTCTTGGCGAATGCCTTGCCTTCCTGGAGTGGGCGGTACATCATCACGTCGATCTCGTCGCTGCCTGCGTTGAGCTTGACGTTGTACTGGTCTGAAAGCTGGTCCTCGCCCAACTGGGTGAGCTCCACCTTGAGGCCACTGGACTGCTCGAATTCGGGGATCGCTGCCTTGATGCCCTCTGTCCAGACATGGTTGGCGAGGGTTACCCGGACAGTGCCGGCCTGCTTGGCATCTTCGCTGCCGCCCCCGCCGCCGCTGCAGGCAGTGAGCCCCAGCGACAACGCCGCAGCCACCGCCGCGTACTTCACAATTGAACGTCGCTTCATTACGACTCCCTTGTTTCAGGGCCCGCGTCCGCCGCGGAGCCGCTTGCAGACGCGTCTTTACATCTGCCCTAGACAGGCATCCTAAGCAAATAAGGCAGACATATACAAGGGTTTGCCGGGTCTCAGTATGATCTATTCATGATTTCCCCCAGGGCGGCGGCATCCCCTTTCGACCTGCACAACGCGCTGGTTGAGAAGCTGGGCCTCGCCATCGCAGAGGGGACCTTAGCGGCACATTCCATCCTTCGGCTGGACGAACTCGAAGCGCAGCACGGCGTCTCCCGATCCGTCATCCGGGAAGCGAGCCGGGTCCTCTCCTCCAAGGGAATGCTGGAATCGCGGCGCCGCCTGGGCACAGTGGTCCAGCCCGAAGAATCCTGGAACCTGTACGATCCGCAGGTGATCCGCTGGCGCCTTGCCTCGGCGAAACGGCTGGAACAGCTGCAGGCATTGAACGAGCTGCGCGGGGCCATCGAACCGCAGGCCGCCAGGCTGGCCGCGGAGCGCGCCTCCTGGGACGCGGGCTCTGACCTGGTGTCGCAGGCCGCGCGGCTGTGGGCTGCCGGGCAGCGCGGTGACCAGGAGGAATTCCTTCGGCTCGATATCGAGTTCCATGCGGCCGTCCTCCAGGCCTCCGGCAACCTGATGTTTTCCCAGTTGCACAACCTCGTGGCCGAGGTGCTGACCGGCCGGAGCGCCCACGGGCTCATGCCGAACCTGCCCAACCACGAAGCTTTGCAGCTGCACGTGGACGTTGCGAGCGCCATCCAGCGCGGCGAAACGGCTGCCGCCCACGCTGCCATGAGCAGGATCGTGGAACAGTCCAGCGAGGAAATGCGCCACATCTGGTCCAGCAGCCACGAAGCCGACGGCGGCCCGGCGGCCCTGGACGGCGTCGGCGGTGCAGCGCCTAACGCCTGACGACTATAACGGGCTGCGTGCCATGCAGGCCTAGCCGATCTCCACCCACCGTGACCGCCATTCGGGAGCCTGGAACGCCTCGCTCCAGTAGGCGGTCTCCGTGGCAATCCTGCCGTCCCGGAACTCGAAGATGAACACCGTTTCGTAGACGGGGCCGCCGTAGTCCAGGGATGCCTCGGCAACTACCAGGTTGCCGCCGCTGGTCAGCCGCCGCGGCGTGATGGTGGGCAGCTGGGGAAAGGAGTTGTAGATGCCGCGCCGGTTCTCCGCGCCGCGGACGTATTCGCCGGACTGGGGCCAGTGCATGACCGCGTCGTCGTGGAACAGTTCGTCCATGACCCCGATATCCCTGTCGTTGATGCACTGGATCAGCCGTTGCACCACCTTCTCGTTGCTGCCCGTCCCATCCATGGCTTGCCCCGTCCTTTCCCTGCAGGCCGTCCACTTTCGCAGTGGATTGTGCGCACATGCTAGGCCTGTCCTGCCGGCAGGGCAACGGGCCAACGGACGACGGCGGGACGCACCGTGGGCGGCTGACGTTCCTAGGACCCGCCGCTGCCGCAGCCGGTGCCGCCGCCGTATTCCAGCCAGCCCGGCAGGGCGGCAGCGAAGGAGTCCCGGATGGCCGGGGTGCTGGTAACGGTCCAGTCGATCCGGCTGCCCACCTCAGCCTCGTCCTTGTCCCATTCGAACCAGTTGAGCATCTTCAGCTGCGGGAACTGTTCGCGGGTTTGCGGGCTGAAGACCTGCCCCCACCAGGCCTGTTTGACCTCGGCTTCGGCGGCACCGCCGGCACCAGGGTTGTAGAGGGCGGCCGTTCCCGGGATGGCCAGCGGCTTGTTGCGGTTCACGGCGTACTCAGCGTAGAAGTCCGGAAGGGAACGCTCGTCTCCATTGGCGCCGTTGTAGTTGCCGGTGAGCTGCCCTGCGAACTTGCCCGGTTCGGGCACCTCGTTCTCGCCCCACGGGTACGTGGAGCCCCAATGAAACAGGGACAGGCCCACCCAGTCCACCGCGTCATCGCCCGGGTAGTACGGGGCATAGGGGTCGTCCGCGGTGTTGAGTGCACCATCGTTGTTCGTATCCAGGGCGGCGAAGTCCGGCGAGCCCGCTTCGACTCCGTACTGCCGGCCCGGGTAGGCGTACCCGCCGGCGTAGGACGGCGCCCACATCATGGCTGAACCCGGGGCCCCGGCGTGAACGGCGTCCGCCACCCGGGTGAAGGCTGCTTTGTATTCGAGCGGCTGCTGCGCCCAGGGGAACCAGAAGCCGTTCATCTCGTGCCCGAAGCGGACAATCACGGGAACACCGTCGGCGTTGATGCGGGCAAGGTCCTGTGCCAGCGTGGCGGCAACCTCCGGCGTGACGGATCCGAGGTCCTGTTTCGGTTCGAGGGTGAGCAGCAGGATCCGCCCGTCGGCCCGGACCTTCGCGGCGGTGTCCTTGAGCCGGTCCCGGTCCTGGTCGCCGTAGGGAAAGTCGACGTAGGACACGGCCACGGCCGGTTTGTGGCCAAGTTCCGCCGCGTAGGTGGAGAGCGGTTTGGTGTCCAGGTCCGAGTTGATGCCGAAGAGGACGCCCGACGCCGGGGCCAGGGCTTTCCCGTCCGCCACCGGGCAGGAGGGAAGGTCCGCCGGGGCGGCGGAGGTTGCAGCGGTTGCCGGCGTTTCCCCGGCTGCACGGTCCCGGCTGGCCAGCCCGCTGGAGATGCCGGCCACGCCGATGCCTGCAGCTGCGAGCACCACCGCCACGGGGAGCGCCCAGTCCCTGGCACGGCTGAAGAACACACGGCTCCGGGTGCTTTCCCGCTCGGTAGGCGGATGGTCGGACATGGCGGAACTCCCTGCTGGCCTGCGGTTTTGTTCCATCCTACGGTCAGCGCGGGGAAAGGCTAAGGCTGCCTACCGCTCCCCGCGGACCGGAGTTCCCCCGCCAGGAAATCCAGTGCGGCCTTGCCTTCGGGGAGCCCGGCCGTGTGGTTCAGGTGCCCGTGCACCCCGCCCTCGGCGAGGAAGTAGGTGACCGGGACTTTGGCTTGCTCCAGGCTGGCGGAGAAGAGCTCCGCGGAGCCGCGGGCGTCGTCGTACTCGCAGGCGAGAAGGGCCGTCGGCGGGAGCCCCGCAGGGTCCGCGTATCCGGGCATCGCGTAGGACGGTGCCATGCTGACCGGCCCGCCCACGTAGTTCTCCGCTGTCCGGATACAGTCTTCCAGGGTGAAGCGCAGGTGCCGGGGCAGGCCCGCCATGACCTCCTCGTCCACCCCGGCTGCCGGCGGCGGGAGTTCGGCGTGCAGGAAGGGATAGGCCAGGAGGAGCTTGGCGGGCAGCGGCTTGCCGGCATCGATCAGGTACAGCGCGGCGCCTACGGCCAGGTTGCCGCCTGCGCCGGCGCCGCCCAGGCACAGCAGGTCCGGATCCAGGCCCAGCGAGGTGGCATTCTTCCGGGCCCAGAACCAGCCTGCCAGGGCATCATCATGCGGAATGGGGTAGGACACGCCGTCGCGCGCCAGCCGGTAGTCCACGGACAGCACCGGCGTGCCCCCATCGGCCAGCACGCGGGCCAGGTAGTCCGATTCGGGGATGTCCACACTGCCGCTGACGAAGCCGCCGCCGTGCAGCCACACCAGGGCCGGGGTGTCAGTCCCGGTGGCTTCACCGTAGATCCGGATGGCCACCGGGCCGTGCCGCCCGTCGGCGGTCACCGTGCGGATGGGAACGTTGGGCCCCGGTGACCGTTCGGCGTCGGGGTTCAGGAACCTGGGGCCTTCCGGCGAGGCAAGGTATTCGGCAAACCCGGCGGCCGGGGCTCCGGGCAGTTGCCGGGCTGCCTGCTGGGCTGTTTCGCGTGGCGTCATGGTGTTCCCAGCTTCCGGGAGAAGTAGCTGACGGCGAGGTCCAGGATGGAGTCCATCTGGTCTTCGGCGCCGAAGAAGCAGTGGTCGCCGCCGCTGACGGTGACCACCTGATGTTCCACGCCGGCTGCCGCGAGCGCGGCAGCCAGCAGGTCCGTCTGGGAGTGCGGAACCAGCCCATCGCTGTCGCCGTGGATCAGTAGGAAAGGCGGGGCGTCGCCGGTCACGTAGCTGACGGGGCTGGCCGCTGCCAGCAGGTCCGGGGCGTCCGAGCCGCCCACCAGCATGTGTTCCGGCTGCAGCGTCATGCCGGCCGGAACCGCCGCGGTAAGCGCGGGTGGGAACAGGCCCTCCGGGCGCTGCATGGGCGGGATGTCCGCCAGGGAGGACACGCCGTAGAAGTCGACGACGGCGCTGACGCCCGCGGAGTGCCCCTGCGCACCGAGGCCGCCATCCAGGTCCGGGCGGTTGCCGGTGAGCCCCAGCAGCGCCACCAGGTGTCCGCCGGCGGACTCGCCCCAGGCGCCGAACCTGTCCGGATCGATATTCAGGGGGACCGCAAATTCGCGGAGGTAGCGCAGCGCGGCCTTGAGGTCGTGGAGCTGGGCCGGGAACGGCGCCTCCAGTGAGTGCCGGTAGTCCGCGGTGGCGCAGGCGATTCCGGCCTCGTTCAGGAGCCTGAAGACCGAATCCGGCGCGAATGTGGGCGGCAGTTCACGCCGGTCCCCCAGCTGGAAGGCGCCGCCGTGCACCCACAGCACCAGCGGCGCAGGGCCGGTTGCCTGGCGTGGCAGCCAGATGTCCATCTTCAGGGGACGGAAACCGATGGCGCGCGCATAGGTGACCTCACGGTGCACTGACGACACCTCCGAGACGGGGTCCGGGGTACCGGGTGCGTCATAGACCGGGAACGGCGGGACGTCCCGCCCTCCCGGACGGGAAACATCAGGCCGGGAAACGTCGGGGAGGGAGACGTCAGGGCGGGAAGGATCAAGTACGTCGGCAGCTTCGTCCACTGTCATAGTGTGCTCCTCATCAACTCGGGGTGTGCGGTGTCCCCGCCGGTGGCGGCGGGGAAAGTATGGTGTCCGGGTCCCACGACGACGGTCGGTTTCCCGGGCAGCAGCACCTCGGCGGTGGTGCCGGAGGGGATGTCCGCGGTGAGCGTCAGCACGCCGTCGTCCGTCAATCCGTCCGGCCCCGAATCGCCCGTGGTGAGGGTCCAGGCGACGGCGATCAGGCCGTGCGGTCCGTGGTGGGAGGTGGCGGCGGAGGTGATGCCGGCGCCGGGGCGGGGTTCGATGATGACACGGTTCCAGCCGGCGCTGCCGGGCGCCTGCCGGAGCCCGGCCGTGTAGCGGTGCAGGAAGGAGATCACGGCGCCCTTGCTGTAGTGGTTCAGCGACTGGTGCGGCGCGCCGCCGGCGTCGATGCCATTCCACAGTTCCCAGACAGTGGTGGCGCCGCGATCCACCATGGCCAACCAGGACGGTTCCGAGTCCTGCATCAGCAGTTCACAGGCGAGTCCCGGCTGGCCGTTGTCGGCCAGGACCGGGAGCAGGTAAGGAGTGGCCAGGAAGCCGGTGCCCAGGTGGGTGCCGGCGTCGCGGATCAGTTCAACCAACTGCGCGGTGACGGTGGCGCGATGTTCCGGGCCGACCAGCTGAAACGCCAGTGCCCGGACGCAGTTGGCCTGGCTGGCTACGGTGACCCGGCCGGTCCCGTCCAGGTATTCCGTGGCCCAGGCGTCCCGGATGGCGTCCGAGAGTTCCGCGAGGTCAGCGGCTTCGTCCGCCAACCCCAGCACCCGGGCAATGCGGGCCATCAGGTCCGTGGTGTGCCGGTAGTAGGCGGTGGCCACGATGCCGTTGTCCGCGGTCCGGGCGGCGAACAGGTCCGGCCCGGGGCCGTCCGGTTCCATCCATTCGCCGAAGTGGAAGCCGGTGTCCCAGAGGAATTTCTCGTGGGCGGCAGGGACGGGGCTGGCGGCTGCGCGGCCGGCGTGCCGTTGCGTTGCGGCGGTGGTCCGGACGAAGCCCAGCCAGCGCTGCATGGCCTCCCAGTTTTCGGCGAGGATCGAGGCGTCCCCGGTGGCCAGGTAGGTTTCCCAGGGCACCATGACGATCGCGTCGCCCCAGCCGGAGGAGCCGTTGGTGAAGCCCATGAATTCGGCGGACGTAATGGCCGGTCCCGGCGACGGTGAGATGTTGGCGACCACGCCGTTGTCCCACTGGTCGGCGCGGACGTCGCGCAGCCACTTGCGGGTGAAGCCGGTGACGTCGTACAGGTACGCGGCGGTGGGGACGAACAGCTGCCAGTCGCCGGTCCAGCCGGCCTTCTCACGCTGCGGGCAGTCGGTGGGGACCTCGCAGGAGTTACCCAGGAAGCTCCACTCCACAATCTTGTGGAGTTTGTTCAGCCGTTCGTCGCTGCAGTGGAAGCTGCCGATGCGTTCCAGGTCGGTCCGGACCAGGCAGGCAGTAATGTCTCCAGGGTGTAGGTCCGCGGCGAGGCCCTGGACCGAGACGTACTGGAAGCCGTGGGTGGTGTGCCGGGGCTCAAAGACTTCGCCTGCGGCGCCGGAGGCTGTCACGGTGTCCACCTGTCCGGCGTCCAGGAAGGCTCCGGGAACGCGGAAATCGTGCGGGCGCAGGTGGTCCCGGGTGACATCGCCGTCCGGGCCGAGCGCTTCGCCGTATTCGAGGGTGACGGTTTCGCCCGGCCCGCCGAGTGCGGCCAGGCGGACCCAGCCGTGGATGTTCTGGCCGAAGTCCACCACCTGGTGTCCGTTGGGCAGCCGCGTGATGGATACCGGCGCCAGCTCCGCCGTCACGCGGGTGGGCGGGGCGAGGGGCCCGGTGAGTGCGCCGAAGCTGCCGGGACGGACGACGGCGGCCCGCACCCCGGGTGCCCTGCCGGCGGACGGCGCGCTCCCGGCGTCGTCCACCCGGAAATCAACCCGTTGCCCCGCCATGAGGTCCGCGCTGATGACCTCCGTGGCGGACACCAGCCACGATGCGTCGGTGCCGATGACCTGCCGCCCTGCCCCGGACTCCAGCTCGAGCTGGGCAAGGAAGGCGGTGTACGTGCCGTACATGTCGGCGTCGCGCGTGTACCCGAAATTGCCGCGGTACCAGCCGTCGGTGAGGACTGCACGGATGGTGTTGGGGCCCGCGGTGAGCAGGGCGGTGACGTCGTAGGCCTGGACCTGGAGGGTGGTGTTGTAGCTGGTGGATCCGGGAGTGAGCTGCTGGTCGCCGACGCGCCGGCCGTTAATGAAGAGTTCGTAGATGCCGTGGGCGGTGGCGTAGGCGCGTGCCCTGTCCGGCGCCGCCGGCAGCGTGAAGGTCCTGGTGAGGGCGTAGCCCGGGCGCTTGCCGGGTGGGTTCACCGACTCTTCGCCGGGGCCGATCCACTGCGCCGTCCAGTCCGAAGGCTGCAGGAGGCCCAGCTCGACGGACATGGGCCGGGACCAGTCGCTGGCTGTTTCCGTACCGTGGGCGGAGATGTTCCAGGTGCGCACCCTCCACTCGAACCGGCTGCGGGAATCCAGCGCAGGGCCGCCGTAGGTGATGCCGCTGGACTCCCCGGAGGCGATCCGTCCGGTGTCCCAGCCGTTGTCCGCCGTGATCCGGTACGCGGTTTGACCGGCGGTTGCCACGGGCGGCGTCCAGCTGAGGCGGGGTTCGCGGACGGCCAGGCCCATGGCTTCGCGCAGGTGTTCGGCCCGGAGCCGGGTGGGGGCGGTCATGCGGCAGGACTCCTGGAGGTGGTGGTGCTGGGACTTCAAGCTTCGTCGGCTGCGCCCTGCCCGCACAGGCGGCTTTCAATGGTTGGAATAGTATTGTGGTTCAGCTCACGGTGCCGCTGTGGGCCGTCAGCTCTGCCAACGGCGCTAGGAACCACTGCCATGAACCCCACTCCGGACACGGATACCCCCGACGCCGCCGCCCCTGCCCGCGGCAAGCGGCCCAAGCAGGGCGAACCCGTCATTGACCGGGCGCTGAGCCTGCTGGCCGTATTCTCGGACCGCCGCCGGGCGCTGACCCTCTCGGAGCTCGCCCGCCACGCGGACATGCCCGCACCCACGGCTCTGCGCCTGATCTCCCGGCTGGTGGCCTGGGGTGCCCTGGAACGGCTCGACGACGGCCGGTACGTTGTGGGCGTCAGGCTCTGGGAAGTGGCATCCCTGTCGCCGCGCGGGCACGGCGTGCGCGAAATCGCCCTCCCGTACCTTGAGGACCTCTTTGAGGTGACCCGCCACCACGTCCTGCTGGCCGTGCGGGACAACGAGCAGGCTGTGCTGATCGAGCGGCTCTCGTCCAAGGACGCCACCGAGGTGGCGTACCGCGTGGGAGGCCGGGCGCCGCTGCGGTCCACCGCCGTGGGGCTGGTGCTGCTGGCGGGCGCGGACCAGCAGTTCCAGGAAACCATCATGGCCAAACCTCCGGAAAAGGAACCGGGGGTGGCCGAGATGCCCGAGGGGCAGCTAAGGCGGACCCTCTCCGATGTGCGCCGCACCGGGATTGCCATGATCCGGCGCAGCCACCCGTCGATGACCGTGTCCGTTGCATCGCCGGTCTTCGATGCGCAGGGTTCGGTGGTGGCCGCCCTGTCCATCGTGGTTCCGGACGGCTCCACGCCACCGAACGTGCTGGCGCCGGCGGTCCGCGCCGCCGCCCGCGCCGTGTCCAGGAACCTGGGGCACCAGGCCACTGTCAGCGCGGACGTCCGGACCCATTCGCGGGGGTAGCCGCCTACCCCGCGGCGGCCGGGGCGTTCCGTGCAAACGTCCGGGCGGCCCGGGAACCTGCGGCTGCGCTGGCGCCGATGGTGATGATGGCGCCCAGGATCAACGCCGAGGCTTCGCCCGGCTCCAGCAGGTCCAGTTGCGTGCCGATGGCTGCGGCAGCAACCGGCACGCCCAGCTGGGATGCCGAAAGCACCGCGAGCGGCAGCGGCTGGCCGAGCAGGCGCAGGCTGCCGTGGACCAGTAGGGTTCCTGCTCCGAGGCAGAGCCCCAGGAGCACCATGCCGGGGTTGCCGGCGAGGGCCCGCAGGTCCAGCGATGCGCCCAGCCAGACGAAGAACACAGGCCCCAGGAAACCGTCGCTGACGGCGAAGAGCTGGTGCGCCAGCCGCCGGGGTTCTCCCACGGCCGCCACCACCAGCCCGAACGAGAATCCGGCCAGCATCACGGACACGTGCCCTGCCACGGCCAGGCCGGAGAGGGCGAAGAGCAGGGCCAGCTGGATCCGGAGTTCCAGGGCGAACTTCCGGTCCTCTGACACGTCATGCACCCGCCCGCGGGTGCCGCTGAGCTCCAGCCAGCGAAGCACGAAGAACAACGCCACCGAACAGGCTGCGACGGCGGCCGCCCCCACCGCAGCCCGCGCAGCATTCGGCGGGTCCACGGCGAGTGGCAGCGCCACGATGCAGGCGATGTCCGCCACGGCAACCTGTGCCGTGGTGGTGAGGACCTTTGGGCCGGCCAACCGCAGGGAATCAATGATCGGCAGGACCAGGGCTGCCGAGGACGACGCCAGCAGGACGATGTAGAGCGGGGCATGTCCGGTGCCGAAGGCGAAGGCAATGGCGGTTCCGACTCCGGCCGCGAGCGCCGCGGCGGCGGCTGCCCGGAGCGCGCCGCCGGCCAGGGCAGGGCGGATGGCCCGGTCCCGGACCGGCACGTGCGTTCCCGCAACGAACATGATGAGGGCGAACCCCACATCCGCCACAAACGTGAACGTCGGGTCGGAGGAGTCCACCAGGCCCAGGCCCGTGCGCCCGATGGCGATGCCGGCCAGCAGCTGCCCCAGCACCATGGGCAGGTGCCATTTCCGAGGGGACGCCAGCAGGGGTCCGAGGAGCGCGACGGCGGCGATCAGCGACAGCTGGAAGAACGACACACAGCCCTCCTTCCGCCGGCGAGCCCGGGCCGCCATCCGTTCCAGCCTCCGGCGGCCTGGAAGCGTCGAGGACGGATGGTGCGCCCACCATAACCACGCCGTTGCAGGCGGTCAACGGCGTGGCTACCGGGAGCTGGTCAGGAGGCGGAGCGGGTATCGAAGGCGGCCGCTGATTCACGCAGCAGCCGGGCCACGGTATCCAGCGGGGTGCTGGTGGGCCTGCGGCCGGCGAAACGCCGCAGGACGATGCGCCTGGTTCCCAGACCGGGGACGTCCAGGACCTCCACGCCGTCCTGGATCACGCCGGCCAGGGCCAGGGTGGGCACGATCGCCACCCCTTCGCCCGCAGCGACGAGCGCGAGAGCCGTCAGCGTCTCCTGGTACTGGTGCACTGTTTCGCTGAAGATTCCGGTCGAGTGGCGGAGCCGTCCCACCACAGCGGCGTTGGCAGCTGACTGTTCGACCCCCAGCCACGGAAGCGGCAGCCGGCCGAGGTCCACGTTCTCGGTGGTGAGCAGCGCGCCGGCGGGGACCACCAGTTTCCACGGTTCGTCCAGGAGCGGCTCCTCGATCATCCCGGCCGCGAGTGTCCGTTGCTCCGCGGTGGTGGAATCCAGCTCCACCACCACGGCATCGAGCTGCCGCTGGCGGAGCAGGCGCATCAGGGCGGGGTAATCGTCCTCGACGATCCGGATCTGCAGCTGGGGGAACTGGTTCCGCCATTCGGGGAGCCTGGGGATCACCACTGTCCGCACGAAGCTGGTGAACCCGCCGATGCGCACCACCCCTTCGATGTTGGCTCCGCTTTCCATCCGCTCCCGGGCAACGGTGAGGGCGCGTTCTATTTCTTCTCCCGCCTCTGCCATGGCCAGGCCGGCGGGCGTCAGCACTGATCCCTTCGGCGTCCGGAGTACCAGCGCCTGGCCCGTTTCGTGTTCCAGTTTGCTCAGCTGTTGGGACACGGCAGAGGGCGTAATCCGGAGCTCATCGGCTGCCGCGAGGACGCCGCCGGTACGGGCAACGGCCAGCAGCACCAGCAGTCGGCGCGGATCAAGATTCATGTTAAGCCGTTCTAAACCTGGTCTTCAGAAGAATGCAATTGAACTACACCTCTTCCGGACCCGACAATTGCCGTTAGGTAACGATTTCAGAAAGGACACCGTGGAACTGCTATGGGAAATTGCCGGTTGGGCCGGCGCCGTCGCCATCCTCAGCGCATACCTGACCGTATCCATGGGGTGGCTGAAGGCCGGGAAGGCTTTCCAGACCGCGAACCTCGTGGGCGCGTCCGCATTCATCATCAACGGCGCCTTCCACGGTGCGTGGCCGTCCGTGGCCACGAACGTTGCCTGGTGCCTCATTTCCGCCGTGGCGCTATTTCGCATGCGTGCGGCCGGCGGCGCTGCCGGCAGCGAGGCCCCCGCGGTGCAGCTGCCCGGCGTCCCGGACACCACCGGTCAGCTCGCCGTCATCGAGCCGCGAGTCAGTGGGCCGCACCCCATAGAGACGCGCGCGGTTGAAGCCGGTGCCGCCAGAGCCTATTCCACCGAACCGTACGTCGCCGAGCCGTACGTGGCTGAGACCTATGCTGCCTGCACCGCGCCGGCCGCCCCGGTACGGCAGGGCGCCGTCGCCATCTAGCGGAGGCTCTCCTGCGCCGAACGTTCAGTCTTCGCCGCGGTAGGGCACCCGTCGGACCAGCACCTCTCCGTCCACGGCGTAGACGCCGAATGCCCTTCCGGTGAATGCCTTGGCGGTCTCAAAGGCCCAATGCCGCCCGTCGAGCTCGGCCAGCAGCACCTCCTCCGGGCTCGCGCCAGTCCCGGCGGCGCGGGCGGTAAGTCGGATCCGGTCGCCGCCCACGGCGCCGGCGCTGAAGTCCGACGGCGGCGGGCTGGCTATGATGGCAAGCTCCACGTCCCCGGTTGGCAAGGTCGCCTCCCACGTGCGGTCAAAGCCGGCGACGACGGCACGCGCGGTGATCCTGACGCCGTCGCAGTCCTGGCCCTGCCCCTGGCTGGCTTCGATGCCGAACCAGTTGTCCTCGGCGTTCCGCACAGCCACGCCCCCGCTGCCCGCGGCGACGCTGAGCACGGCCCGGAATTCCATGCGGAGGTGGCGCTGGCGCTGGGCGAGGAAACAGGGCCGGGGCGAACCCATGGAGCTCCCGTCGCCGGTGACCAGAAGGCCCTTCGACGTCGGTGCCGTGAACTCCACGGGCATCCTGCGGACCCCGATCCAGGCGGGATGGTCCGCCCCTTCGCCATGGGTGAAGTGGTACTCCACCTGTTCCGGCCGGGTCCCGCCCATGACGGGCAGGCACGCCTGGGGCCAGCCGTCCTGCCACTCCACACCGGTGAGAAAGGCCTCACGGCCCAGGGGTGAAAACGCCTGGGTGAGCCCCACTGGACGTACTCCCAGCAGGACCATGGCCGTGCCGCCGTCCGGAAGCTCCACCAGGTCCGCGTGCCCGGTGTTCTGGACCGGGGATCCGGTGCCTGCCGCGGTAAGGATGGGGTTGTGCGGCGCGGACTCGAAGGGACCGTCCGGGCGGCGTGACCGCGCCACAGTGACGGCGTGGCCCCTGTCCGTGCCGCCCTCCGCAGCGATCAGGTACCACCAGTCGCCGCGCCGGTAAAGGTGCGGCCCTTCCGGCGAATACAGCCCGCTTCCGGGCCACAGTGCGCGGGGCTGTTCAAGCGCTTCTCCGGTTGCGAGGTCCACGCGCACCTGCCGGATCGCGTCGGGGTGGCGGGCGAAGGTGACGTAGGCGGTGCCGTTCTGATCCCACGCGAGGTCCGGGTCGATGCCGTCCACTGCCCCGATGGTGATGCCGTCACTCCAGGGGCCGGCGGGGTCGGTGGCCGTGAACACCACGCAGCCCCGGCCACCGAGGAAGACTGAAACGATCAGGTAGAAGACGCCGTCACGGTAGCGGAGAGTTGGCGCCCAGACCCCTCCGGGTGTGGGGACGTTGGCGAGCCGGACCTGCTCCTCGCGGGTGGCCACGTGCCCCACCAGCGCCCAGTCCTTTAGGTCTTTGCTGTAATAAATCGGCAGGCCCGGCAGGTATTCAAAGGACGAAGTGGCCAGGTAGTAGCCGTCAGGGGTGCTGACGATGCTGGGGTCAGGGTTGAAGCCGGACAGGATGGGGTTGGTGTGCATCCAGCCATCCTGCTGCCCGCGGCCGCACCAGCGCCTGGCTGGTTCCACCCTTTGGAAGGCATTCTTCTGGAACGGACCCGGACCGGCAGGCGGCCCGGCAGCTACAGGAAGCTGTCAGCGCTGAGCGTGAGGCCCTCTCCCCCGGCCAGTTCAACGCTGATGCGCCGCCCGTTCCACACGATGTCCCGCCGCACGGCGGCGGGCGAACGGAGCACGGCGCTCCCGAGGACCCCGCCGGCCCATCGAAGGTCCACGCCGACGCCGCCCACAGTGCGCAGCCCCCTGGCCGATCCTTCATCCCAGGAAGCGGGCAGTGCCGGGAGGAGCCGGATGGCGGCGGCGTCGCTCTGCACCAGCATTTCTGCGATGCCGGCCGTCGTTCCGAAGTTGGCATCAATCTGGAAAGGCGGGTGGGCGGTGAACAGGTTGGGGTAGACGCCGCCGCGTTCAGCCAGACCGTCCCCGGCCACGCGCAAGGCGAGGTGCAGGCTCTCCTCCGCCTTGCCGGCGTCGCCCAGCTGGGCCCAGAGGCCGAGACGCCAGGCCATGGCCCAGCCCGTCGACTCCGGGCCGCGGAGTTCCAGTGTCCGGGCTGCCGCAGCAGCCAGTTCCGGGGTAGCCTCCGGGCTCCAGTCCTGCAGCGGGAACAGGCCTGCCAGGTGCGAGGTGTGCCGGTGTTCCGGCTCGTGTTCGGTGGCAGGGTAGGACCATTCGAGGACTTCACCGCGCTCGCCGATGGCCGGCTGCGGCAGTGCGGCCACCTTGCGGGTGAGGTCATTGAGCCATGGCGCCGGGACACCGAGCGCTGCCGCCGCCTGCCGCGCCGAACCGCACAGCGCCCTGAGCAGGGACACGTCCATGGTGGCGGACCTGCCCACCGCCGCGGGGCCGCCGTCGTCCGCGACAAACCGGTTTTCGGGAGAGGTGGACGGCGACGTGTGCGTTCCGCTCTCTGGTTCGCCGGTGATCCAGTCCAGTGCGAAGAGGCACGCGCCTTCGAGCGCGGGCCAGGACTTTTCGAGCCGTTCCAGGTCCCCCGTGAACGCGTAATGCTGCCAGGCCGACTGGACCAGCCACGTTCCTCCCATCGCCCAACTGGCCCACATCGCGTTGCCCTTGCCGGCTCCCACCGCGAACGGGTGGCCCCAAGGGTCCGTGTTGTGGTGGGCCACCCAGCCGCGGGCACCGTACAGGCCTGCCGCGGCGGTCCCGGTGCGGGCGAGGGTGTCCACCAGCCGGAGCAGCGGTTCGTGGCATTCGGCGAGGTTGGTGGTGAGCGCCGGCCAGTAATTCATCTGGGTGTTGATGTTGATGGTGTAGTTGCTGCTCCAGGGCGGCGGAAGCTCTTCGTTCCAGATGCCCTGGAGGTTGGCCGGGAACCCGCCTGCCCGTGAAGAGGCAATCAGCAGATAACGGCCGTAGTGGAACAGCAGTGCCATCAGGGCAGAGTCGGACTTGTCCGTTTCAAAGCCCCGGATGCGTTCATCGGTTGGCATCGCTGCGGAGGTTGGCGAGCCGCCGCCGAGTTCGAGGGATACCCGGCCGTACAGCCCGGCATGGTCGGCGAGGTGGCGCTGCAATGCCGGCTCGAAGGCTCCTTCCTCCAGCACCCCGGCGATCCGTCCGCTGAGGAGTCTTGCCAGCGCCCCGGCGTCGTCAGCGGTGTTGGCGTGGCGGGCAGAAGGGTGTTTGAGTACAGTGCCCGTTGCCACGACGATCCGGACATAAGTGGCGCCCCGGATGCCCAGGTTTCCGCGGGCGAAGCCGGTGTCGCCGTCCGTGACAATGCCGGCGTGGACCGCTCCGGCGCGGGAACGGTGGCCGTAAACGACCGGTTGGGCAGCCTGCTCATGGGACGGCGCAACGTCGACCGGAAGCAGCAAGCCCAGCCGGAGCTCCGTTCCCCAGTCCTGTGTAACGGCGTCCACGCCCGTAGCCGTAATTTTGTCCGGCGCGATCCCGATCCGCAGGTCGGCGGGCGCACCGAACGCGATGTCGTGGACGATGACGGCGTCGGGGTGGGAGGCGAAGGTCCGGTGGCGCGCCTCGGCACCGTCCAGGAGGTAGCGGTGCCCGGCCACACCGGTCCGCAGATCGAGCCACCGGGCAGGGCCATCTGCCGGAGCAGCGGTGCCTTCAGCTTCTACCGACAGCACGGCAAAGGGGAGGTACGCCTGCGAATGCGTGCCTTGGAAGGCCATCAGCAGTTCTTCGGCCCGGCGGATGTCACCGGCATCGATGGCCTCGCGAACGGCCTGGAGCCGGGCGGTCCCCTCTTCCGGGCTGAGGAGCGGTGCGGACCGGTCCGCGGGCCCGGACCAGGCCGAGCCTTCATTAACCTGGAGGCGCTCCCCGCCGGCCAGGCCGCTCAGCGTGGCGCCGGCGAGTCCGTTGCCCACGGGGAGGGATTCAACGAACTGTTCCGCCGGAGCCCGGTACCAGAGCACGTGGCCGGGATCGGCGCCGGGCAGGTTGATGGCCGGCGGATTCCCCGCGGCGGCCTGGCGGCTCAGTACTGTCCCTTGATCACGAAGTAGGAGCCCCGGATGGTGCCTGCGAGCTTGGACTTCTGGCGCGCAAACTTGAAGCTGGATGCCAGTTCCTCAGGCACCTCCATGCCGTCGGACAGCTTGAATCCCACCGCCCGCTTGCCGCCCTCCTCGATGCCGTACATGACATTGATGGACAGCCCGGACTCGTAGAACACATACGCCATCCGCAGCCCGTCCACCTCGAAGGATGACACTTCAAGCGGCTTCGAGGAAATCACCAGGTTCCGCTCCGCGGCGAGGATGTTGTGGATGTACGCGAGCGTCTCCGGATCCTCTTCGGCGGGGGTGACGGTGAAGTCATGGTCGTACTTGTTCTTGTAGTAGCGTGCCTCGTTGGCGCGCAGCCCGGCCAGGGCATCGGCTACCGGTGACGATTCCAGGCCAACGGTGGACACGTTCCTGAAGTCGACGGTGTACGGCATGGGTCCTCCTGGGTTGTGGTCCTGTGGCACATCGTTGCAGATCAGAGGCTGCCGCGCATTCACGCCTGTGGTTTGCGGGCAACCACGGTGTAGGTGCAGGGCACGAGGTCCCGTTCGGCTTCCGGCCACGCGTATCCGTTCGGCACCTCAACCATGCGGGGCGAGAACTTCCACGGCAGCGTGGTGCCCTCGTCCAGGCGGAGGATCTGCAGCCCGGCGCCGATGAGGGAGTTGAGAATGTCGGACAGTGGATGCGCCCACTGGTAGGTGCGGGAATGCGCCACCTTCCCGTCGCCCACATAGGTGGACTCCTCGTCCCACAGCTGCGCTTCGCCGCGGTTGAAGTACGGGTAGCGGAGCTGCAGCCCCTCGGCGTCCTCATCCACCGCGTAGAGGGCAGGGTGGCCGTCGCGGATGTAGAAGGTGCCGCCGGGTTTGAGGAGCGTTGCCACCTGGGACGCCCACTGCGCCAGGTCCGGAAGCCAGGTGATGGTCCCGATGCTTGTGTAGACGACGTCGAAGTCACCGGAAACGGCCGCCCTCGCCTGCAGGACATCGGCCTCCACCCACGCCACGTGCAGGCCCAGCTTTTCCGCCAGGCCGGCAGCGGAAGCGAGGGCGGCCGGCGAGAAGTCCACTCCGGTGACCCGGGCGCCCGCGCGGGCCAGCGACACCGTGTCCGTCCCGATGTGGCACTGCAGGTGGCACACGTCCAGGCCGGCGACAGACCCGCCCGGAACGTACGGTGCCAGGGCTTCAAGATCCGTGCGCACCACGGGGGTCAGGTAGCCGGGATCATCCAGCGCGCCGAGTCCGTAGGCTTCCTCGTGCAGGGGCACCCGGTCTTCCCAGTTGTCCCGGTTGGTGGCGCGTGCGGTCTCCCAGTCGACCGCGATGGGGCTGTCGCTCATTCCGGCAGCCTACATCGTTGTACAGCGAGCTGTCGTTTGATGAACTGAATGACATTAGTCATTGACGAGGAGTAGTTAGAAGCCCGGTTGAAGTATCCACAAGGCCTCGGAGCGGCATGCTACCTTCTCCTAGGCAGAGAGGGATTCTCGGTCACCCACGGCGGTCGCTGATGGTCGTCCTGAGTTTATTGGGGGGTTGGCATGGTTAGTACCAAGTTGGCAGGATCTGGATGTTCCGCTGTCCGGATACTGGTAGCAGCTCTCGCGGGTCTCGCTCTGATATGTACAGGGCTTGCAACGACCACACCGGCTTGGGCGACAGCCGCGGATTCCCCAGGGTTTGCAGTGTTCGGCGGCGCTGGTTACCCGGTCGATGACGGGATGATGATAGCTGTGGCACCTACCCGGATGCTGGATACCCGCACCACGACAAGCGTCGGGCCCGACTCCACAGTGTCGTTCCAAGTCGGCGGCGTCTCAGGAATCCCCCGTTCAGTATCAGCAGTGACTTTCAACCTCACGGTGACCAACCCCAGGTCCTTTGGTTTCGTCAGCGCATTTCCCTCCGGAACCACCCGCCCAGACGCCTCCAACCTCAACTTCGACACCGGCCAAACGGTCGCGAACTCAGTAACGGTACCGGTAGGCGCCGACGGAAAAGTCATACTCTTCAACCGCTCATCCGGCACCACCCACCTAATCGCCGACGTCTCCGGCTATCACCTTTCAGGCAACCCCGCCGGCTCCGTATGGATGTTAGGTGGCAGAAACGGCGACTCATTACCCGTTCAGATGCAGGGTTTGTCAGAGGTGGTGAAACTCACCGGCCTGTATAGCCATTGGTACGCAGTACTGGCAGATGGAACGGTCCGTGCATGGGGAAACAACGAGAGTGGCCAACTAGGTGACGGGACTGGAACCGACCGAAGCACCCCTGTTCAGGTCGTCGGGCTTTCAAACGTCAAATCTGTGACAGCCGAAGAGGGAGCAGCATATGCGGTTTTGGAAGATGGCACTGCCCGGGCATGGGGGGATAACCTATACGGTCGTCTCGGCGACGGCACGCATATGTCTAGAGCCGTTCCAGTCAAAGTGGAAGGTCTAAGTGGCGTCACCTCAATTACCACCAATGGCTGGCAGAGCGACGGCTTCTCCGCGTTCGCCTTGCTGGACGACGGAACTGTTCGCGCATGGGGAGGCAATGGCTTCGGTCAACTGGGCATTGGCACAACAGTTAACAGTTATGTTCCCGTGCCTATCCCTGGCCTAGCTGGCGTGACAAAGGTTGTTTCGAGCGGCCTTTCCACCTACGCGCTGCTATCCAACGGCACGGTCTGGGCCTGGGGAGGGAACGCAGATGGACAACTGGGTGACGGGACTAATACGTATAGGCAGACTCCTGTGCAGGTGGAGGGATTAACCGACGTCAAGACGCTAACTCCTCACGGCGTCAGCGTTTATGCCGTTCACACAGATGGGACCGTCAGTGCCTGGGGAGCGAATGATTCGGGACGGCTGGGCCTTGGCACTACCACCGACAGCAATGTCCCTCTTCGAATTCCTGGCTTAGACGGTGTGCAAACAGTCGTAGCCGACTCGGTCACCATCTACGCGCTGCTGACAGATGGGACAGTAAGGGCTTGGGGTGACGGCGCAGTTGGAAAACTGGGCAACGGGACAACGACCACGAGTCTTGCCCCGGTTCAGGTCTCGGGTCTCCACGATGTACGATCCTTGGCTGCTGCACATTCGGCAGCGTTCGCACTCATGGGCGACGGCACGGTCCGCGCGTGGGGATCAAATAGGTATGGCTTGCTTGGCAACGGCCTCATCATCGACAGCCCTTACCCGGTACGGGTCCCTGGCCTGATTGGGATTAGGGGCTTTCAAGAGTAGGCAGCGTACCGGGCGCCCGAAGATACCCGGGCTTACCAACGCACATCAAACTGAGATCCCGTCTACTTCACAACCACGCCGAGCTCCGCTTCGAAACGGTGCGTCCCACCAATGACGCCGCGCCGGGCACCGTCCGGAAGTACGATGTCGGCCGCCACCCCGTCCGGGACGGTCGCCTCGAGCCGGAACTCGCCGCCGTCGGACGTCCACGCCACTCCGACCTCGCCGTGCGGGGTCTTCAGGGACGTCCTGGCCCAGTCGATGCCTTCCCCCGGCTGCGGCTGGATCAGCACGCGGGCATAGCCGGGTTCCAGCGGGCGGATGCCGCCGATGGCCTTGTGCATCCAGTCCGCCACGGCGCCCAGGGCGTAGTGGTTGAAGCTGGTCATTTCGCCCGGGTTGATGGTGCCGTCCGGGAGCATGGAGTCCCAGCGTTCCCAGACGGTGGTGGCGCCCATGGCCACCGGGTAGAGCCAGGACGGGCAGCCCTCTTCCAGCAGCAGGCGGTACGCCTCGTCCACATGGCCGGTGTCCGTCAGCGCGTGCGTGATGAACGGGGTTCCCGCGAAGCCGGTGGACACCCGGTAGCCGTTGTCCCTGACCAGTTCGGCCAGGCGGTTCCCGGCGAACTCCCGCAGCTCCGCGGTCTGGAGCACGTCGAAGGCGATGGCCAGGGCGTAGACGGTGGTGCAGTCGCTGCGGATGGTGCCGCCGGGCGCAACGTAGTGCCCGGCGAAGGCGTTCCGCACCCGGTCAGCGAGCGCCTCGAAGTGCGCTTCGTCGTCGTGCTTTCCGAGGAGCCCTGCGGCCTGCGCGGTGAGGCGCGCGGTGCGGTACATGCAGGCGGTGGCCACGACGGCGGTGTCCGCCTTTGCCGCCCACGGCTGGTCCGGTGCGGCGTCGGGATCCAGCCAGTCGCCGAACTGGAAGCCGGAGTCCCACAGCCCTGCAGGTGAGAGCAGGCCCTCCACCCGGCGCATGTGCGCGGACATTGATTCGTACTGGTTCTCCAGCACGGAGAGGTCGCCGTAGGCCTCCCAGAGCGCCCACGGCACCCAGACTGACGCTTCGCTCCACAGCGCGGAGGACTCGGGCGAGGGGAATTCCGGCGGCTGCGGGCAGTACTTCAGGACATCCGGCACGGTGATGGGGACCAGCCCGTCCTGCGCCTTCTGCTCCGCGGCGAGGTCCAGCAGCCAGTCCTGCAGGAAGCCTTTGACGTCGTAGAGGTAGGCGGCGGTGGGCGCGAAGACGGCGATGTCGCCCGTCCAGCCGAGCCGCTCGTCGCGCTGCGGGCAGTCCGTGGGCAGGTCCAGGAAGTTCCCGCGCAGGCCCCAGACGATGTTGCGGTGCAGCTGGTTGACGAGGTCGTTGGAGCACTCGAAGGTGCCGGTGCGCTCAAGGTCGGAGTGGACCACCACGGCTTCGAGGTCTTCCGCCGCCAGGGTTCCGGGCCAGCCGGTGATTTCGGCGTAACGGAAGCCGTGGAACGTCTTCGTGGGCTCGAAGGAGTCCTGGCCGCCGGAGAGGATGAACGTGTCCTCGGCCTTTGCAGAGCGCAGCGGCCGCACGCCGAGTTCACCGCCCTCCAGTACCTCGGCGTGCCTGATGGTGATGGTGTGGCCCGCCTCGCCCTGCACGGTGAAACGCAGCCAGCCCACCAGGTTCTGGCCGAAGTCCACCAGCGTCTTGCCGCTCGGCGAGGAGAACACATTGACGGGACGGACGACGCCGGCACGCACCACGGGCGGGCCCACCGGCTCAGCCAGCCGGCCGGCGTCGAACGCCACCTCGCTCACGCCGGTCCATTCTGCGCCCGGCGCACCATCCCGCAGGAAGCCAGGCTCCGCCCAGCCCTGCTGCAGCCTGCGGGCGTCGATGGTCTGCCCGTCGTAGAGGTCGTTGAAGGTGGTGGCGGATGGGCCTGCCTGCCAGGACGCGTCCGAGGCGACCGTCTGCACGTAGCCGTCTTCGAACTCGATATCGAGTTGCCCGAAGAACCCCAGTTCGCTGCCGTACAGGTTGGACAGGCCGTGCCAGGCCAGCCGGCCGCGGTACCAGCCGTTGCCCAGCTCAATGCCGATCACGGTGGTGGGCCGGATGAGCGCGGTGACGTCGTAGCTGCGGTGGCGCAGGCGCCACTCGTAGGAGCTCCAGCCAGGGCTTAGCACGTCCGGGCCTGCAGGGACGCCGTTGATGGAGGCCTCGTAGACGCCCAGTGCGGTGGCCCGCAGCGTCGCCTTCACCACGGCGCCGTGGCCATCCTCAAGGGTGAACTCCTTGCGGAGCAGCGGGGCGCCGTCGAAGTCGTTCCGGGGCGTGATCATGGCGGCGAGCCAGGAAGCTGAAGTCATGGAGGGAGTGTTCCGTTCTGGTGGAAGCAGGGTCAAGGGTGGTTCGGTCAGCGGAAACGCCGGCGGCGTCAGGCGTAGTGGCAGGCGACGTCTGCCGTGCCCACGCGCCGCAGTGCCGGCCGTTCGGTGGCGCACAGCTCGGTGGCAAGGGGGCAGCGGAGCCGGAAGGGGCAGCCCCCGGGACCGGGCACTGCTGCTGCACCAGTGCGGACGCCGAGCGACTCCCGGGCCTCGCGCCGGGCGGCCTGTTCGGCCGGACGGGGTACTGGTGAGGCGGCCACGAGGGCCTGGGTGAACGGGTGCTTCGGGTTTTCCGTGACGGCCGCCGCCGGTCCGGTTTCCATGACCTGGCCGCGGTAGAGCACCACCACCCGCTGTGCCAGGAACTGCACCACGGCAATGTCGTGGGCGATGAACAGGTAGCTCAGGCCCCGTTCGTCGCGCAGGTCCGCCAGGAGGTTGAGCACCTGCGCCTGCGTGGAGAGGTCCAGGGCACTGACGGCTTCGTCGCAGACCACCAGCTGGGGGTCGCAGATCAGGGCCCGCGCCACGGAGATGCGTTGCCGCTGGCCGCCGGAGAACTGGCTGGGATACCGATCCACGGCCTCCCGCGGCAGCCCGACCCGTTCCAGCATGTCTTCAGCTTTGGCTCTCGACTCGGCGGCGGAGACGCCTCGGAGCCGCAGCGGTTCGGCGAGGGAGGTGCCGATGGTGTTGCGCGGGTTCAGGGAGGAGTTGGGGTCCTGGAAGACGGCCCGGAGTTCGCTGCCAAGGGCCCGGCGCTGGGCGGCTCCGGCTGAGGTGATGTCCCTGCCCTGGTAGGAGATGGAGCCGCCGGAGACCTTCTGCAGGCCCAGGATCGCCTTGCCGATGGTGGACTTTCCGGAGCCGGACTCCCCCACCAGGCCCACGGTTTCGCCGGGGGCGATGCTGAAGCTGACGTGGTCGACGGCGGCCGGCGCGGCGGCTGCCTTCCGACCCCGGCCGTAGCGGACCACCAGGTCCTTGACCTCCAGCATGGGAGTTCCGCCGTGGGGAAGCGTGGAATCGGTGCGTTCCGTGACTGCGGTGCTCATGCCAGGTCCTTCTCGATGACGGTGGTGTGCTGGGGGGTGGCTGTGCTGACCGGCAGGAGGCGGGCGGCGGGCACGTCGGTGGCCAGCCAGTCCATGCCTTCGACCGCCAGCTGGTCCGCCTTGACGCAGCGCACCAGGCCCCCGCCGGTGCCGGAAGCCAGCAGCGGCACGGGGTCCGTGCAGGCGGAGCCGGCGAACTGGCACCTGGCCGCGAAGCGGCAGCCGGTGGGCCAGTCCTTGGGCTGGGGCACCTGGCCTTGAATCGTGGCGAGGCGTTCGGGCATGTTGTCCGCGTCGTTGGCGTGCGGGTCCGCGGCCAGGAGGGCCAGGGTGTAGGGGTGGCGCGGGTTGTCCAGGATGGCGGCGGTCTTGCCGTTTTCCACCACCTGGCCGGCGTACATCACAGCCACCTGGTCGCAGATGTCCGCCACCACGCCGAGATCGTGGGTCACCATCACCACGGACATCCCGGTGTCCTTGACCAGGGCGCGGAGCAAGGAGAGGATTTCGGCCTGCACTGTGACGTCCAGGGCCGTGGTGGGCTCGTCCGCCACCAGCAGCCGGGGCTGTCCGGAGAGTGCCAGGGCGATGGCCACGCGCTGGGCCATCCCGCCGCTGATCTGGTGCGGATAGGTTTTCAGGATGCGCTGGGCGTCCACGATGCCCACCTTTTCCAGCAGGTTCCGGGCCTCCGTGCGTGCCTCGGTCCTGCCCATGCCGCGGAGCCGGCGGATGGCTGCGGTCAGCTGGTAGCCCACCGTGAACATGGGATCCAGGGCCCGCATGGGTTCCTGGCTGATCAGTGCGATGTCGCGGCCGCGGATGCCTTCCATGTCCTTGTCCGTTGCGGCGGCGAGGTTCCTGCCGTTCCAGCGGATCTGCCCGCCGGTGACGGAAACGCCGGACGGGAGCAGGCCCAGCAGGGACAGCGCGGTCATGGTCTTGCCGCAGCCGGATTCGCCCACGAGGCCCAGGACGGTGCCCGGGGCGACGGTGAAGGAGACGCCGGTGACCAGGGCGACGCCGTTGCCTGTGCTTGCGCTGTCCACACCAACGGAAAGGTTGCGGACGCTGAGGGTTCCGCTCCCTGGGGCCTCTTGTGCCTCGGCGTCGTTGGGTGCCGGGGTGGCGGCGACCGCGGCAGCGGATTTGGCCCGCTGTCTCCGCGCCGCGGCCGAGGGCAGGTGCGGTGCGGCGGCGTTGGGCGCCTTGCCCAGGGCATTGCCGATGGCGTTGGCGGAGAGGACTGTCAGCGCCAGGACGGCACCGGTGGGAACCATCATCCACGGGGCGTCATAGACGTGCTGCGAGGCACCCTGGATCATGCCGCCCCAGCTGGGCTGCGGGAGGGGCGGGCCGAATCCGATGAAAGCCAGGCCGGCCTGGATCAGCATGCCGACGGCGAAAATCAGGGCCGCCTGCACCACGATGGTGTTGGCCAGTCCGGGCAGGACATGCCGGACGCTGATGCCCACGGGGCTGAGGCCGTCCACCTTGGCGGCGTCAACGTAGAGCTGGGACTGAAGGGATTTGGCCTGGCCCAGGATGACCCGGTAGATGCCGGCGGACATCAGGACGCCCAGAATGGCCATGATGAGCGGGATGTTGGTTCCCACCGCGCCGATCACCGCCAGGATGATCACGGTTCCCGGCAGGGACATCATGACTTCCGTGATCCTGCTGATGACGGCTTCGGTGCGCTCGGCGCCCGCCGCGGCCATGGCCAGGAGGGTGCCCAGCCCGACGCCGACAATCACCGTGATCAGCGAGGTCCCCAGGGTGCCGGCTGCGGCGGCGAAAATGCGGCTGAGGATGTCCCGGCCCAGTTCGTCGGTACCCAGCCAGTGGGCGGCGGTGGGGCCGGAGAGGACGGCGGTGAAGTCCTGGTCCTCCGTCTTGAAGGGCAGCCACAGGGGCGCGGTCAGGGATGCAATGACCAGGGCCGCCAGCCAGAGGAGGCCGGCCACGGCACCCGGTGAGCCGAGCAGCCGGTGCCGGGAAAACCTGGCGAGTGCCGCCTTGCCGGAGCGTGGCATGGAGGCTCCCGCCGCCGTCGTACTTCCTGTCTGGTCCGCGTCCGCGGGAGACGGGGCAACTGTGGGAATCATGAGGCACGCAACTTCGGGTCGAGGAACTTGGTGGCGAGCTCCAGCACCAGGTTGACGGCGACCACCACCACGGTGGCGATCACCACCACGCCCTGGACTGCGGGGGCATCGTGGGTGCTGACGGAGGTCTGGACGGCCTGGCCCAGGCCGGGCATGGCGAACAGCTGCTCCGCGATCACGGAACCGCCGAACAGGCCGATGAACTGCAGGGCGATGCCGGCCACGATCGGCAGGCTGGCGTAGCGCAGGGCATGGATGTAGAGGACTTTCCAGGTGGGGGTGGCCGTGGCGCGCAGGGTGCGGATGTGTTCCTGCTGCAGCGCCTCGAGCATGGAGGCCCTGGTCTGGCGGGCGATGAACGCCGCTCCGCCGACGGCCAGGGTGATGACCGGCAGCGCCAGGGACAACGCCCAGTCCTGGGGCGAGACCTCGAACGGGACGTAGCCGGTGGCCGGGAAGACCGAGGACTGGACGGCGAGGAGGTAGACCAGGATGATGCCCACCCAGAATGCCGGCAGGGCCACGAGGAGTCCCACGAACCCGCCGATGGCCCGGTCCAGGAGGCCGCCGCGGACGGCGGCGGTGACGCCGAGGGCGATGCCGAGGATGGCGCTGAGGGCCGTGGCTCCGGCGGCCAGGGACGCCGTCACGGGCAGGCGGTCCGCCAGGTCGGCGCTGACGGAACGGCCGTCAATCAGCGAAACGCCCAGGTTTCCCTGGACCGCGTCGCCCAGCCAGCGGAAGAACTGGGAGTACAGCGGATCGTTCCAGCCGAGCTGCTGGTTCAGCTGGTCGATCGCGTCCTGGGAGGCGCCGGCGCCGAGCGAAACAGCTCCCGGGCTGCCGGGCATCGCGTGCACCAGCAGGAACGCCAGCACCGCAACCACCAGCACCGTGGCGAGCGCCATGAGCAGGCGCTTGGCAACGAACAATGCCATGGGGGTGACCTCCGTTAGTCTTGCCCGACGCCTCCTTCGACAGGAGGCGCCGGGCGGGTTGGATCAGTTGGTGGGCTTGTAGGAAGAGAGCAGCGGGTAGGCGTTGGTGCCTGCGAACTGGACTTCCTGGACCTTCTTGGTGTTGTAGCCCCAGTTGGACAGCGATTCGAACAGCGGGATCAGCCAGCCGGACTCCACCAGGCGGGTGTTCATCTTGGTCAGCGCCGTCTTCCTGGCGGCGTCGTCCTTGGCCGCGGCAGCTTCGCCGGTGGCAGCGCTCAGCTGATCGTCGGTGGCCTTCTGGACGTTGGTGAAACCGTTGAGGATGGCGCCGTACATCAGGCCGATGGGGTTGTCCCAGCCGAGCGGTGCGTAGCCCAGCGGAGTGGTGGCAACGGCGGCGAACGCCTCATCGGTGGAGGCGGCCATCTTCACGTTCATGGTGATGCCGACGGCGGCGAGGTCCTTCTGGACGGCCTGCAGGTCGGTCTGGGTCTGGGCGCCGGCGATGATGGTGAACTCGAAGCCGTTGGGGTAGCCAGCCTCTGCCAGCAGGCT
This sequence comes from Pseudarthrobacter chlorophenolicus, assembly GCF_000962805.1. Classification (GTDB taxonomy): domain Bacteria; phylum Actinomycetota; class Actinomycetes; order Actinomycetales; family Micrococcaceae; genus Arthrobacter; species Arthrobacter chlorophenolicus_A. The sequence continues at coordinate 27,018 of NZ_JZTW01000028.1, forward strand.
CTTGGCCTTTTCCGGGTTGTAGGCGAACGTCTTTTCCAGGTCCGCGGTGAAGCCGGCCGAGTCCTTGGGGAGGGCATTCCAGGTGGGAATGTCACCCTTGTGCAGCGCATCCACCAGGGCCTGGCGGTTGATGGCGTACTGGATGGCCTGGCGGACCTTTTCGCTGGCGAACGCCGGGGCGGTCTTGCCGGTCTTGTCGAACGAGACCATCGTCTGCACAGTGCCGCCGATCCGGGACACCCCCACGCCCTTGGACTTCGCGAAGTCGACGGTGGGCGAGGTCAGCTGGGCCACGTCGGCCTGGCCTGAAACCAAGGCGTTGGCGCGGGCCTGCGGGTCCATGATGACGTTGAAGACGATCTTGTTGTACGCATAGTCCGCGGCGTCGTCGTTCTTCTCGTTCTTGACCATCACGTACTTGTTGCCCTTCACCGTGGACGGGTCAAGGGTGTAGGGGCCGGAGCCGTCGGGCGTGGTGGCGAGGCTGGCGGTGTCCGCGACGCCCGTCTTGCCCACGATCATGCCCATGGTTGAGGTGAGGTTCTTCTCGAAGCCGGGCTGCGGCTTGGCGAAGGTGATGGCCACCTGGGTGGGGCCAACGACGTCGACGCTGGCGATTTCCTGCGCGCCGCCCTTGGCGATGGCCGAGTAGGTGCTGAGGGCGGTGTCGGTGCGGCGGTCGAAATTCGCCTTGACCAGTGCAGCGTCCAGGGTGGAACCGTCCGTGAAGGTGACGCCGTCCTTGAGCGTCAGGGTGAGGACTGTGCTGTCTGCGTTGTACTCGAACTTCGTGGCCAGTCCGGGGCCGGCGCTTCCGTCGGGCTGGAGGTCGAGGAGGGTGTCGTAGAGGCCTTCCATGAACTGGCGCTGGGCGTCCGCCACGCGAATGGGATCGTACCCGAAGGACGCCGAATCGCTTTCGACGCCGATGGTCAAGGTGGACTTGTCCACGGTGGCCGCCTGCTGGCTGCCGCCGCCGCAGGCGGCCAGGGAGCCCATCAGCAGGGCGCCGGTCAGGACGGCAGCGCTGCCGCGGGCGGTGGTGGTCAGGAGTTTCATCAGGTGCGCCTTCGCATTCTTCGGTGACTGCAACGGAAAGAAAGGGGGCCGGTGGTGTCCGGCACTCTTCAAGAATCGGCCGGGGCCGTCAGGGCCAGACATGAGAATGTCATTGATTGAAAAGGTATTGTGGCGGGCGTCACGCGGCCGGTCAGGATGGATGCAGGCAGAGACGCCTGGGCGCCGCCTGGCCGGCCCCCATCACGAGAGGAACCACATGACTGAACCGTTTCCGCAGGACTTCCTTTGGGGCGTGGCCACCGCCGGCCACCAGGTGGAAGGCAACAACGTCAACAGCGATACCTGGTTCCTGGAGCAGCTTCCCGGGACCATATTTTCGGAGCCATCCGGGGACGCCGTGGACCACTACCACCGCTACCGCGAGGACATTGCACTCATTGCCGGGCTGGGCTTCACCAGCTACCGCTTCTCCCTGGAGTGGGCACGGATCGAACCGGCCGAAGGCCAGTTCTCCGCGGCCGCATTGGACCACTACAAACGTGTGCTGGAGGCCTGCGTTGAACATGGACTGACTCCAGTGGTGACGTTCCACCACTTCGCGTCACCCCTGTGGCTGCTGGAGTCCGGTGGTTGGGAGGGTGCCCGCACGGCTGAGCTGTTTGCCCGGTACTGCGACAGGGCCATGGCGCACCTGGGCCACCTCATCGGCGTCGCGTGCACGTTGAACGAGCCCAACCTGCCCTGGCTGCTGGAGTCGTTCGGGATCGGCGGGGAGGCCCCCGAAAACCGCGGTTCTGTCCCGGTGTGGGCTGCCGCGGCGCAGCGCCTGGGCGTTGATGCGAGCACCGTTGCCCCGTTCCAGTTCTGCTCCACTGAGGCCGGGTTCGACGTGAAGCTTGCCGCGCACAAGGCCGCCACCACTGTGATCAAGGCGCACCGCCCGGACCTGCGCGTGGGCTGGACACTCGCCAACTCCGACATCCAGTCCATCCCTGGCGGCGAAGCGATTGCGGACAAGGTGCGCCGCGACGTCAATGAGCGCTTCCTCGAAGCTTCCCGGGGCGACGATTTTGTGGGCATCCAGACGTACGGCCGCACGGTTTACGGCCCCGAAGGCCACGCACCGGCGCCGGACGGGGTGGAAACCAACCAGATGGGCGAGGAAATCTACCCGCAGGGCCTGGAAGCGACCGTCCGCGAGGCAGCACGGATCGCAGGCATCCCGGTGATCGTCACGGAAAATGGCCTGGCCACGGAAGATGACACCCAACGGCTGGCCTACCTGCAGACCGCAGTAGAAGGCGTCGCGTCCTGCATTGCCGACGGCATCGAAGTAGGCGGGTACATCGCGTGGACCGCCTTCGACAACTTCGAGTGGATCTTCGGCTACCGGCCCAAGTTCGGGCTGATCGCCGTCGACCGCACCACCCAGGAGCGCACCCCCAAGGAGAGCGCGCACTGGCTGGGCAACTTCGCCCGGGAGCAGGCCGCATCCCAGGTGGCCCAGCCCGCGTAGCCACCCCCCGCCCCA
>NZ_JZTW01000029.1 GCF_000962805.1 Pseudarthrobacter chlorophenolicus
GGTGGAGGCCAGGGTCGCTGGTTTGAAGGCGAAGGCCGCGGTGGCGTATGCCGAGAGGCCAGCGCGGTGGCGGGCCCGGTGGTACCGGCGCATTCGCAGGAGATGTCGGCCGCGGCGGAGGTCGGCTGCGTCCTGGCGCTGGGTCCGCGGGCCGCATCATCGTTCCTGGCCACCTCCCACGCCCTGGTCGCCACACTGCCGCTCACGTTGGCCGGGCTGCAGGCAGGGGCGCTGTCCTGGGGGCACGCGGTGGTGATGTCCGACGAAGCAGCCGGTCTAGACACTGTGGGCGCCGCGGCGTTGGAAGCGCATTTCCTGAACCCGTGCGCCCCGGACGCGGCGCGCGGTTGCCCGGTCGGGGAGTTGCCGGCGCACCGCTTCCGGGTCAAGGCCCGCACCTGGCGCGAACGCCACCACGCCGAGAGCATCTAGGCCCGGCACGCCAAGGGTGTGGCCGAGCGGCGGGTGAAGTACCGGCCGGACCGCGACGGGATGGCCTGGCTGTCCGCGTACCTGCCGGCCTGCCAGGCTTCGGCGGTTTGGGACCGTCTCACCACCGAAGCCCGGTCCCTGCAAGGCACCGACGACCCGCGCACCCTCGCCCAACTCCGCACCGACAACTACGCCGCAGCCCTGCTCGCCACCTACCCCGCACCCGGCGCTACCAACCGCACCCGCCCGGACAGCGACGGCTCCGGCACCATGGCCGGCACCATGGCCGGCGCCGCGGCTGGTGCCGTTGCCGGCGGGGTGTCTGCACCGATCCGCGCCCAAGTCCTGGTCACCGTCCCGGTGTTCTCGCTGATGGGCCTGACCGATGAACCGGCCATCCTGGACGGGTACGGCCCCATCCCGCCCTCCATGGCCAGGGCGTTGGTGGCCGAAGGTGCGGGGTCGTTCTACCGGGTGCTGGTGGACCCGCGGGACGGGGCGCCGCTGGAAATCGGGCGGACCGGTTACCGGGTCACCGGCGCGATGCGGGCCTGGCTGCGGATGCGGGATGGTAAATGCCCGTTCCCCGGCTGCAGCAACCATTCCCTGGACAACGACGCCGACCACATCCTCTCCTGGGCCAACGGCGGCACCACCGGGATCAGCAACCTCGGCCAGCCCTGCCCCAAACACCACAAACTCCGCCACACCACCGGATGGAAACCCACCCCCGCAGGCCGGAACAAACCACCCGGCTGGACCTCACCCAGCGGCCGGCACTACACAAGCGAACACCAGGACTGGGAACCACCCCACCGTCCGAAACAGCTGGGAACGATTTTGATACCGGGCGGCCACCCCGGCGGCCATCCACAACGTGCATGCACAGGACTATCGCCGGCAGAAGAAGTCTTCGAATGGGTGCTTCGACCACCGGCGTAGCAGCGCCGACACCCACAAGGCGAATGACTGCGATGGCTGCCCCACGCGCTCACGTCAGTTGTGCGCTGCAGGGGTATTGATCAGGGAGGGCATAGTGCCGGGGAGCGCACTCTGCTTGGCTCCGCTACTCCGGCGCGTTCCCCGCAGCTTTGCGTGCTGCTGCTTCGATTTCGGTGCGGTGGGCAGCCCATTCTTCCGGCGTCCGTGCGGTTAGGTTGGGGTCGCCGGGGCGCTGGCCTGCCGTCCCGTCGATCAGTTCGCGGAGGATGTCGGCGTGGCCCAGATGGTGCGCCCGCTCGGCAACCATGTGGACCAGGATCTGGTGCAGTGTCACCTGGCGGCGCTCCTCCGGCCACCACGGCACGGACCCTCGAGCGTCGAGTGGCAGGGCCTCAATGGTCGCATCGCTGTGCTCGCCGGCGAACCGGTGCAGCTCCACGATGTCATGCAGTGATTCGTCCGCAGCCACCCACATGTCCGCATCGGGAAGGGCGTCATCGTCCAGCCATGGCAGGCGGCGTCCGCTGGGCCGATCAAAGACCACGCCGAAGTAGTCGAGCTCAACGCTGGCCACATGCTTGACCAGGCCCAGCAAGTTGGTGCCGGTGGGTGTCAAAGGACGGCGGCAGTCGTATTCGCCCAGCCCATCAAGCTTGCCGAGCAAATTATCCCGCCGGACCCGAAGGTACTGGTGCAGTGTCTCTTTCTCATCCATGCAACGCACCCTACCCACGAATGCCTGCGTGTCCGCTCCTTGCCGGTAGACCGTCGATGCCCCGTCACACGGCGCGGCAGACGAAAACCATGATGGGCGCGTCATCAGCAAAGGGTGTACGGATCCAGTCGCCGTATGTCGCTTCAACGGCAAAGCCCGCTTCCACAAGATCACGGGTGATGGTGGTGCGGTGGCGGAATGCCAGGAGCTGCGTTTCGTGGATGGATTCGCCGGTGGCGGCAAACGTGGTGGACGTCTGAAGTTTCACGACTCCGGGTGCCGGTGCGGAGACAGTCCTCCGCTCGATCATCGGACCGTGCAGGCTGTCCCTTCGCTTGTCCTCGAATGCCCAGTTGTCCCAGCCACGCACCGCCGGATTCCGGCTTTCGAAGGCCAACGTTCCGCCGTGCCTCATTGCCTGCCGGAGATCCCTGAGTGTCCTGGACCAGGCTGCGCCGGGAATAGCCTGGACAACGTTGCCGGTCATGACGGCGAAGTCGTACCCCGTCCCGGGGATGCTTCTGCTGTCGCCCACCACCCAGTCAGCCTGCGCAGCACCCGGCCGGTTGCGGGCGAAACCGATCATCGACGTTGACGGGTCAACTCCCACCACCGTGCGGGCCGCGGAGGCAAGAGTGACAGTGAGGATGCCTGTGCCGCATCCCAAATCCACCACGTTCCGGGCGCCCACTTCGTCGGCCAGGCCGCGGTAGAAATCATGGTCGGGCCCGTCCGGATTGTCCTGGTCATACACATCTACGAGGCGCGGATCGTAGTCAGTCATGCAGGCCAGCCTAGGCCATGGCCTGCCTGTTTTCTGGATTCCCCTTGTCCGGTATCCCAGACAGTTTCCCGAGAAGCGTCTACTGGGAGGCCAAAAGGAAGGTGCATGCTTGAGTATGGGATCCCGGACACGGCCGGACCCCGCTGAAGGGAGTGCGGATGGTTGCCATGGACACGGTGCCGGGGGCAGCGGAACAGTCGGTGCACGGGGCCAGGCCGGCGTCGAAGGTGCCTGCCGCCGAGAACACGCTGCGAATCCTCAAGCTGCTGGCTTCCCGCCGCGGCCCGATGGCCGCCTCCCAGATCGCCTCGTCGCTGGGACTGCCGCGCTCCAGTGTCTACCACCTGCTGGGTGTGATGGAGGCGAACGGTTTTGTCCTGCACCTCCATGAAGAGCAACGGTATGGCCTGGGGATCAGCGCCTTCGAACTGAGTTCGGCGTACTCACGCCAGGAACCGCTGTCCCGCCTGGGCCGGCCCCTGCTGGCGTCCCTGGTGGACGCGTTGGGGGAGAGCGCCCACCTGGCTGTCCTCCACGGCCGGGACGTGCTGTACATCGTGGAGGAACGGGCCAAGAACCGCCCGTCGCTGGTAACCGACGTCGGGGTTCGGCTTCCCAGCCACCTCACTGCAAGCGGTCGGGCCATCCTGGCTGCCCTCCCGAAATCCCAGGTCCGTGCGCTCTACCCCAACGCCGCCGCGTTCACCGCCAGGCACGAAACCGAATCGCCCATCATGAAGTATTCGGCGCTCTCCTCGCACCTGGACCAAGTGCGGCAGCGCGGTTACGCCACGGAGCACGGCGAGGTGACCCCCGGCTTCGGCTCCATCGCCGCTGCCGTGACGGACCACCTCGGCTGGCCCACCGCCGCCGTGGCGGTGACCTTCCTGGAGGAAAAGCTCGCCGCGGACTCCTGGCCCGTCCTGGCCGCACGGGTGCAGAAAGTGGCCGACGAGCTCTCCGTCCGCATCCACGGACGGCCCGCCACATAACCACCGTTGTCCTATCACTTTTTGTCCCTAAAACCTGGTGTTAGGGACTAAAAGTGATAGAGCAACGCGGGGTGATGGGCTTGTCTGGAATCCCGGACAGCACCACCGCAAAACCCCTGTAAGGCCCGGCCCCAAAGGGCTTTAGTTGATACAGAAGAACTTTCCCATCCCGGACTCACACAACCAGACACACGATGAAAAGGAGCCATCATGGCACCCGCCGATTTCACCACCGGTGCCCGCCCGGTCAAAGCAGCCCGCGGCACTGAGCTCACCGCCAAGTCCTGGCAGACCGAAGCGCCCCTGCGCATGCTGATGAACAACCTGGACCCCGAGGTGGCCGAGCGCCCCGATGACCTGGTGGTCTACGGCGGCACAGGCCGAGCCGTCAGGTCCTGGGCAGCTTTCGACGCCATCACCCGCACCCTGGAAACCATGGAAAAGGACGAGACCCTCCTGGTCCAGTCCGGCAAGCCGGTGGGCGTCTTTCGCACCCACGAATGGGCGCCGCGGGTCCTGCTGGCCAACTCCAACCTGGTGGGCGACTGGGCCACCTGGCCCGAGTTCCGCCGCCTCGAAGCCGAAGGCCTGCTGATGTACGGGCAGATGACCGCCGGTTCCTGGATCTACATCGGCACGCAGGGCATCCTGCAGGGCACCTACGAAACCTTTGCCGCCGTCGGACGCAAACTCCGGGACGCCAGTCAGAACACAGCCCGCCATCCCGCACCCGCAGGCGAAGGCTCCAGCGAGGGACCGCTCGCCGGAACCCTGACCCTGACCGGCGGCTGCGGCGGCATGGGCGGCGCACAGCCGCTCGCCGTCACCCTCAACGACGGCGCCTGCCTGATCGTCGACGTCGACGAAACCCGCCTGCGCCGCCGCGCCGGCAAGCGCTACCTGGACGAGGTGGAAACAGACCTCGACGCCGCCATCGCCAAAGTGCTCAAGGCCAAGGAAGAGCGCCGCGGCTGGTCCGTGGGCTACGTGGGCAACGCCGCCGAGATCTTCCCGGAACTGCTGCGCCGCCACAAGGCCGGCGAGCTGACCGTGGACGTCGTCACCGACCAGACCAGCGCCCACGACCCCCTGTCCTACCTGCCGGAGGGCATCTCCGTGGACGAATGGCACCGCGAAGCCGAGGCGGATCCCGAAGGATTCACCAAGAAGGCCCAGGCCTCGATGGCCCGCCACGTGCAGGCCATGGTGGAATTCCAGGACGCCGGCGCCGAGGTCTTCGACTACGGGAACTCCATCCGCGATGAAGCCCGCAAGGGCGGCTACACCCGGGCCTTCGAATTCCCCGGCTTCGTCCCCGCCTATATTCGCCCCCTGTTCTGCGAAGGTCTCGGCCCCTTCCGCTGGGTGGCGCTCTCCGGCGACCCGGAGGACATCCGCGTCACCGACGAAGCCATCAAGGAACTCTTCCCCGAGAACAAGCACCTGCACAAGTGGATCGACGCCGCCCAGGACCGGGTGGAGTTCGAGGGCCTGCCCGCCCGCATCTGCTGGCTGGGCTACGGCGAACGAGCCAAGGCCGGGCTGCTGTTCAACCAGCTCGTCAAGGACGGCAAGGTCAAGGCGCCCATCGTGATTGGCCGCGACCACCTGGACTCCGGCTCTGTCGCCTCCCCGTACCGCGAAACCGAAGCCATGGCCGACGGTTCGGACGCCATCGCCGACTGGCCCCTGCTGAACGCCCTGCTCAACACCTCCTCGGGTGCCACCTGGGTGTCCATTCACCACGGCGGCGGCGTCGGCATCGGCCGCTCCATCCACGCCGGCCAGGTCTCCGTGGCCGACGGTACGGACCTCGCCGCCGAAAAGCTCGAACGCCTCCTCACCAACGATCCCGGCATGGGCGTCATCCGCCACGTCGACGCCGGCTACGACCGTGCCGCCGAGGTCGCCAGGGAACGCGGCGTCCGCATCCCCATGAACGAGAACCGGTGATTGAGCTTGTCGAAATCAAGGTTTCGACAAGCTCAACCAACGCCACAGGCTCAACCACAGAAGCAGGAACTCCCATGACCGCCATTACCCACGAACCGCTCACCGTCACCCTTGGATCCGCCGGCGTCACGCCTGAGGATGTGCTCGCCGTCGCGCGCCATAACGCCAAGGTGACCATCTCGCAGGACGCCCTGGACACCGTTGCCAGGGTCCGCGCGCACATTGACGGCCTCGCGGCCAGCGACATCCCGGCCTACGGCATTTCCACGGGCTTCGGCGCGCTGGCCAACCGGCACATCCCCAACGACCTCCGCACCCAGCTGCAGAAGTCGCTGATCCGCAGCCACGCCGCCGGCATGGGGCCGGCCGTTGAGCGGGAGGTGGTGCGCGGCATCATGTTCCTGCGCGCCAAGACCCTGGCTTCCGGCCGCACGGGCGTCCGCCCGGTGGTCCTGCAGACCATGGTGGACGTCCTCAACGCCGGCATCACGCCCGTGGTCCGCGAGTTCGGCTCGCTCGGCTGCTCCGGCGACCTCGCGCCCCTCTCGCACTGCGCCCTGGTGCTGATGGGCGAAGGCGAGGCGGAAGGGCCCGACGGCGTCCGCTACGGTGGGCGCGGTGAGGAACCTGTCGCCGGGCTGCTGGCGGAGCACGGCATCGAGCCCGTCGTCCTCGCCGAGAAGGAAGGCCTGGCGCTGGTCAACGGCACCGAGGGCATGCTGGGCATGCTGCTGATGGCCATCGCGGACCTTCGCCGGCTGCTGACGACGGCGGACATCACCGCCGCGCTCAGCGTCGAGGCACTGCTGGGCACCGACCAGGTGTTCCTGCCCGAACTGCACGCAGCCCTGCGGCCGCACCCGGGCCAGGCCGCCAGCGCGGACAACATGCTGCGGGTGCTCTCCGACTCCCCGATCGTTGCGTCCCACCGGGTGGGGGACTCCAAGGTCCAGGATGCGTACTCGCTGCGCTGCGCACCCCAGGTGGCCGGGGCCGTTCGCGACACCGTGGACCACGCTGAGCTGGTGGCGTCCCGCGAGCTCGCCGCGGCCATCGACAACCCCGTGGTCCTGCCGGACGGGCGCGTCAGCTCCAATGGAAACTTCCACGGCGCCCCCGTGGCCTACGTCCTGGACTACCTGGCCATCGCCGTGGCGGACCTCAGCTCCATTGCCGAGCGCCGCACGGACCGGATGCTGGACCCGGCGCGTTCCCACGGCCTGCCCGCCTTCCTCGCCGCCGACCCCGGCGTGGACTCCGGCCTGATGATCGCCCAGTACACCCAGGCCGGCCTGGTCTCGGACAACAAGCGGCTGGCAGTGCCCGCCTCCGTTGACTCCATCCCCAGCTCCGCCATGCAGGAGGACCACGTGTCCATGGGCTGGCACGCAGCCCGGAAGCTCCGCAAGGCTGTGGAGAACCTCCGCAGGGTCCTGGCCATCGAGCTGGTCACCTCCGCCAGGGCGCTGGACATGCGCACCCAGCTGTCCGGCGGCGCCCTCACACCCGGGCCGGCGGGCACCGCCGTCGTGTCCGCGTTGCGCGCCGTGGTGGACGGTCCGGGAACGGACCGCTTCCTCTCACCGGAACTCGAAGCGGCTGACCGCCTGGTTTCCTCGGGCGACGTGCTCAGGGCGGCCGAATCCGCCGTCGGATCACTGGCCTGATACCGAAGAATCTTCAGCGTCTGCGCACTCCGCGTCCATCAGTTGGAATTTTGGCCGACACGGCGGCCGGTGGCACGCGGAGTGTAGTAGAACTGAAGGTGTAGTGAAAGTCACACCGAAGACGCTGTGACGGCAGAACGCATACAAAGGGGTAGTAGTTCAAATGAAAGCACGTGGGGCAGTCCTGTCGAGGCGCCATGCCCATTCCGCCGCGGTATCCGACTGGAAATCACTCCAGGTTGGCGACCATGTCGAGATCATGAAGCATGCGCATGTGGTAGCCGCCGGTGAGGTGGAAGAAGTATCCCAGAGCGGGAACGTCCTGTGGCTTGTGCCGGCCGGCCCGGCGGAGAAGCAGCTCTTCCTTAAATCCGACGGCGTGCAGGTGCGCCGCAGCTAGCAGCAAGGCCCGCACTACGGAACGGACCAAACGGAATCCCCGCCCACTGCCTCACGGCAGGGCGGGGATTTCGCTTTTAAAGTTTGTGTGCCGGCATTGGCGGCAGCGGCGCTGTCAGGCTGCGATGGCCTCGAACGTCTGGCCGAACGGCACCGACTCGTCCAGGGCCACCGTGTAGCGGCCCGGGTAAAGGCGGGTCACCAGGATCCCGCAGGAAGCATCCTGCGCTGCCACGCCGATCAGCTCTGCAACTGCGTTTTCCAGTCCGGCGTGGACCTCGCTGGCACTGGAGAATTCCAGGTCAATGGATCGGTTCGCGGACGCGTCGGCAAGGCCGGAAGCGGCGGGACGGCGTTCCAAGGTGGCTGTACTCATGTGTTGCACTTTCTGTTTTTTTGCCTGAAGCTACAACAGTTTACCGGCTGGCCGCCCAGATGTCAGATGTCTGTTCTCTGATTGCCGGTCATAAATCGCCGGTTCACGGTGCGCTGCGGCAATCGGCGACGATTGGTGCGGGGCACGGAGCACCCGGCCCGCAACCCGCCATCAAAGGAGATCCGCCATGAAAATCATGCGCCTGGGCAACGCCGGCGAGGAGCAGCCGGCAGTACTGGTTCCCGCAGCGGACGGCACGGACAGATACTTCAGCCTGCTGCCCCTCACCTCGGATGTGGACGGCGGATTCCTTGCCGCCGGCGGCCTGGACCGGGTGCGGAATGCGCTGGCAGCGGGGGAACTGCCACTCTTGGAGAATGCGGAGGGCCTTCGTATCGGCGCTCCGCTGGCCCGGCCGGGCTCGGTGGTGGGCATCGGCATGAATTACGCGGCCCACGCGGCCGAATCCGGCTCCGCGCCGCCGGAAATCCCCGTAGTGTTCCTCAAACCATCCAACACTGTCACCGGACCGTGCGATCCTGCCCCCATCCCGCCGCACTCCGGGAAATACGACTGGGAAGTGGAACTCGGCATCGTGATCGGCAAGGAAGCCAGCTACCTCACGTCAGAAGAGGAAGCCCGGGAGTGCATCGCCGGATACGTCACGGCCAACGACCTTTCCGAACGCGAATACCAGATCCCGGGGGCAGCGGGCCAGTGGACCAAAGGCAAGTCGCTGCCCGGGTCCACGCCGCTGGGGCCGTGGCTGGTTCCGGCAGGGGATGTGGACGCCGGGAACCTTGCCCTGGGCAGCTGGGTCAACGGGGACGTGCGCCAAAATTCAAACACAGGGGGACTGATCTTCAGCCCCGCCACGCTGGTCCACCACTGCAGCCAGTACATGCGGCTGGAGCCCGGTGATGTGATCATCACCGGGACTCCGGAGGGGGTGGCGCTGAGCGGCCGCTTCCCCTACCTCCAGCCGGGGGATGTGGTGGAGGTAGAGGTGGAAGGGCTGGGCCGCCAGCGCCAGGAGCTGTACCGCGCGGGCGCGTAGCGGTGCCGCCCGCAACGGGTCGACTGCGAGGCGCAGAGGTAGGCTTTCAAGTCATGGGTGCCTCTGGGGTATCTTGAAGACCCTTCGCTGTTGTCATGCCCAAAGGTTGTAGCAGTGGACTTCTGGTCCTCACTGAGCGAACACCACGGAGTCCCCCTTGTCATTCAGGGGGCCAAGCGTATACGTCGAATAGTAAAACCCGTACTGAGCTCCGGCATAGTTTGGGTGTTCCCAAATGGCGACCCTGCACTGCTGAATAGCGGACATGGAACTTGCCCGATCGTGCCAACCGTAGTTTCCTAGGTACGGGAAGCCGTAGGAGTATCCGCGACAAGGGTAATCAACGGTATTCGCGGTGAAGTAGAGGGTCCCGCCCGCAAAGTAGTTGTCGTCATATATATAGCCAAGAATATGAGTCGAAAGCGTCGCGGTTTCGAGGGTGCTGGTATCTTTCTTTTCAAGGCCCCGAACAGGCAAGCCTGTCTTTCCGGTGATGAATTGCTGGATGTCCGTGCCCCGGGGGGCGCACTCCATCTTCTGTGTTTCATAGCTGATAAAGCATTCACTCTTTGTCGGGCCCGGGTTCAGAGCTGCTTCCGCTCGACCCGCAGCATGAAGACCACTGATGGCTAGAAGAAGGACGATCAAAAGGGCTTGCCGGGAAGCCGCTACAGGTTTCCATAACTTCATCATTCTACCTCCGTCGAATTAAATCACTCTACTTCTCCGAATTTTGTTGACAGTCGCAGTTTGGCTTGTCCATAGAGCGCTGTATTAAGGCGAGGCGGCGGCTTGTATTCGTGGACGAGAACACTTGGATTCCCTTTTGCGCGCCTAGCTTGTCCAGCATTGTTCGGCGCCCATGGCCCCTGCTCGTGTACGCCTGCAATTCGATTCACTAGATGCTTACTGGCGCCTCTGAGGGTCCGTCTTGGGGAGTACTCTTATTGATTCGCCGTCCGCGAAGGGGGCGGCGTCTAAGGCCGTCCGCATTCCTAAAACTAGATCGACTGACAATGCGTCGCCTTCAGTCACGGCTAGGGAAGGAATGGGCGATACACCACTTCGGAGCCTTGTGCGCGGTCAACGCGTTTTCCATGCATCCCCCCAGTTCCAACATTTATAAATTCGTGTCGCTACTTCGTGGTTCTGAGAACGCGCAGACCGTCCTCGAGAGCAGGCAAAAGCTAAAATCTTTAGGGAGTCTACGGAATTACAATGGGTTTGGGAAGGGAACGCGTTGAGTCATAACAAAATCTCCGGCTAGCCGGACACGTTGCCTCTTTTGAAAGGCTCCGCCAAGCGGTGTGGTTTCCGGTGGTGGCGGCGGTTGCAGGCCACTCCCGTCTCCCATGGAGCTCACGATGGCCCAGTGGCAAGCTGTGACAAAGAGGAAGGTCCTCGCCTATCCAGGGGCTGCTCGGGCCGGCAAGTCAAGGATCCTGGACGAGCTGGTAGATCTGACCCACCGGCATCGCGACCATGCTAGGGCCGCCCTGGTGTTGAAAATTGGTAGGCCGCGGCCGGGTCAGACTGACACCGGTTTAGGGCCCGGAGCTGCTGCCGGCATTAGTCACACGCTGGGCCGTGCTGCCTGCCCGGCGGCAGGTTGCTTGCCCCGATGCTGCCTGCCCTGGTGCCACTGCTGCGCCGCGACGGGGAGCCTGAGCTACCGATGAACAGGTTGTGCTGCTCGTGCGAGCGCGGCGACCATCGATCGGAAACTTGCGCCCGAACGGGCGAGACTGCATCCGCGGGCCGGTCCCACACGAAGCCGGGCTCACAGCTGACGTCCCAGATCCCGATCCGAACTGGACGACGCCGTCCGTATTTTGTCGAGATCGACCTCATCGGTCAGAAGGCGGGACAGCTTCGGCTTGTTCTACTGCGCCCTGATCGTGACCGATGCTTGCGCCGGGTGGACGGTGAACCGGTCGGTGCGGAACAAGACCGCCGAATGGATCTTAGAGGCACTTGAACACGTCACTGCCGTGTTCAATTCCCGATCATCGGTTCCGAGTCAATCAAGGGGCACCTGCTGGCCTACTGCCACGCGCAGCAGATCACCTTCACCCGTTCCCGGCCGGGCACCAAAACGACGGCGGGCACGTGGAGCAGAAGAACTGGACCGGGTCTTCACCGACTGCCTGCTACCCAAGGCAGAGGCGGTCTCCAAGCAGCGCCGCGGGGCGAAAGTCAACAAGAAGCGCGACGCACCCGCCACACCTCACCAGGGCACCATTCGGCACAAACGGATGCATAAATGCTGGGTCATCCAGATGAATGCCACCTTCGAAGGCATCAAGCCCGGGGCCCTCTCACGCCAGATCCCGGCCCTCACCGCCGAGCTGGAGAAACTGGCACTGGCCACAAGCCAACACCACTGAAGCCCAACCCCGTCTGGAACAACTAGGCAACCGGAAGCTTCTCAACGGGCAACAAACGCGCCATCTGTAAAATTCAAATGAGGCAACGTATTACCCTTCCCGGAAGTCTTGCAATGAAGCAGCAGGGGGTGACCACGGCATGCCATGACCTCGCGGTTCTGGATGGCCAGTAACCAGCGCTTTGTTGATAATTCTTAGTCCCTTTGCAAGGAACCTATCTCCGACTACTCTAAGAGCGGTACCAAGCTAGTTAAGTAACTGGGGTTATGACTTACAGGCAAGGAGAATCAAGAATGAAAACTCTAATGCGGAAGACTTTGGCTGTGTTGGCCGCAACCGTGACCGCGGGTGCGGTCCTGCTACCGGCTTCGCCAGCGAATGCTGCAACGGTAGACGGTCTATTTTTTAATGGGGTAACAGGGAATTACGAGGGTACCTACACGTATATCGACTGTCTGGGCTGTAGTGATGACGGCGCGGTAACTGTTTCTAATGCAAGTAATGGTTATCACGTGCGGGTGCGACTCTACGCCAACGGATATACCTATCTCAGTGTCAACCTTCCTGATGGCTACTACGGCAAGTGGCATGCTGGTTACCCGCCTGCTGGTGCGTCTATCCGTCTAGAATTTTGCACATTGAACTCTAGCTACCAAGTAGTTGGGTATTGCACGGATCGTTGGACAACAAATAAAACGTACTAACAATCAGTGAATATATATCTAGGGGCCGTCTCCACTTTAGCGACGGCCCCTAGAGCTATATAAATGACAACCTCGAAAAATCCTTGCGTCGGAATGAGCTTGGGAGTGAGCTGTGCAAGTGCATCAATCGGGCGGGTTTTTGACCTATGAGCAACCGCGCGTCGGGTTCGGATCGTTCGCTTTCACACCAGAAATCTTTTGCGATTTCAGTGCTCCGCCGCCGCTGCTAAAGTCCTCCTTTGAGGCAATGTTGCTGGAAGTCCGGCTCAAATACGGGGTGGGGCGGCCGGAACGCAGGTACCTGCCCAAGGCATGATGCCGTCCCCCATCCTGGAACGCAGCGCGGTGGGGGCGCAGGTCAGCGGAGCAGCGTGTCCACCAGCCGTGCGGCAACGCGGGCGGTGCGGTGGTCAAGGTCGAACTCCGGGTTCAGTTCCGCCACATCGCAGTGCAGGAGCTTCCCGCTCCGCGCAACCTGCCGGCACACTGCGCTGATGACCGGCAGCGGAACGCCGTAGGCTGCGGGCGCGCTGACGCCGGGTGCTACCGACGCCGGAAGCACGTCCAGGTCGATGGTCAGGTACAGGACATCGATGCCGTCGAGGAAGGACGCCACGAACGCCTCCACCCTGTCCGCTTCGCAGTCCTCGTCCAGCAGGTAGCGGACCCCCAGGCGGTCCGCGGTATCGAACAGGGCCCGGGTGTTGTTGGCTTCGGAAATCCCCACGACGGCGTACCGGAAGTCCCTGCCCGCACCGGCTTCCGCGTGGGCCATCTGGAGGAACGGGGTCCCGGAACTGGGAACGGGTTCGTCCCGCAGGTCGAAGTGGGCATCGAGGTTCAGGACCCCCAGCCGGCCGCCGTTCCGGACGGCACCGGACCCGCTGACGCCGAGGTAGCTGGCGTAGGCGGTCTCGTGGCCGCCGCCCAGCACCACCGTCAGGTGGCCGGCATCAAGGAGGGCCGTCACAGCACTGCCCAGCCGGGCCTGCCCGCCTTCCAGGTCCGGACCAGGAACCGTGACGTCGCCGGCGTCGTGCACTGCCCGGTCCAGGTGGAATGCCAGCGGTCCCAGCGCCTTGCGGATCGCGGCGGGGGCGGCGGCCGCACCCGGGCGGCCCTTGTTCCGGCGGACTCCTTCGTCGCTGCAGAACCCCAGCAGGACTGCCGGCGCGCTGGCAGCCGGGGCGCCCGGAGGGCCGTCGTGGCCTCCCGCCGACGTGCTCGCGTAGGGTTCCACCGCCTGCCACCAGCGCCGGTGCTCCGGCCCGTCGCCGTCGAACCTGCCGGTCCAGGCGCTGGGCGGGGTGTCGATGCTCGGAGCTGTGGATGCCATGGTCCAAGCTCACCGCATGGCCGGCGCGAAAGTGAGCAGGACCGCCGCGGTCCTGTCTGGAATGCGAGAATCCCGGGCCGGGCAAGCAGATGCCGGAAAGCAGGGTGTCCGGAGAACAGGGTTCCCGGACAGCAGGGGCTAAGGTGGAGCATCCCCATTCCGGGACGCATCACGTGGTCTGCGCCTGCCCGGCGCACGAAAAGCCGGAGAACTGCACGTGTTTGAAGCCCCCAACATCCTTTTCGCGGCAGCTGGAGTGGCAGTATTCGTGGCCGCGGTGCTGCCCAAGCTGCTGCGGAACATGCCGTTTTCCATGCCGATGGTTTTCCTCGGTGCCGGGATGGCGGCCTTCGCCCTGATCCCCACCCTGCCCAGCCCGGATCCCGTAGCTCACGGGGACTTCGTCCTGCACCTTTCGGAAATCTGCGTCATCGTTTCGCTCATGGGTGCCGGGCTCGCCCTGGACCGCCCCGTGGGACGCAGCGGATGGTCAACCACGTGGCGGCTCCTGGGCATTGCCATGCCCCTGTGCATCGTGGTCCTGACCCTGTTGGGGCTGTGGTTCCTGGGGCTTGGCCTGGGTGCTGCGCTGCTCGTGGCAGCCGGCCTGGCGCCCACGGATCCGGTCCTGGCGTCGGAAGTGCAGGTGGGGGAGCCGGCTGACGACGAGGAGGGCACAGGCAAGGAAGACGAGGTGCGGTTCGGCCTCACTTCTGAGGCCGGGCTGAACGACGGACTCGCCTTCCCTTTCGTCTACCTCGCCATCGCCATCAGCATCGCCGGCGCGGACCCGGCGGCGTGGTTTCCCCAATGGTTCGGGCTGGACGTGCTGTGGAGGCTGGCCATCGGCCTGCTGGCCGGGTTCCTGACCGGAAAGCTGCTGGCCCGCCTCTTCTTTTCAGCCCGGAAGGAAAGCCTGCGGCTGTCCAACCACTCGGAGGGTTTCGTGGCCCTGGCCGCCACGTTCCTGGCGTATGGGCTGACCGAAATGGTGGAGGGCTACGGGTTCATCGCCGTCTTTGTCTGTGCCGTAACCATCCGGGCCGCCGAAAGGACGCACGGCTACCACCGCGTCCTTCACTCCTACGTGGAGCAGCTGGAGCGCCTTATGACGGTGGTTATCCTGGTGCTGCTGGGCGGGGCCATCGCCCGCGGACTCCTGTCCGGGATGGGCCTGGCCGAGGTGCTCGTGGCCTTGGCGTTCCTGCTGCTGGTCCGCCCGCTGGCGGGCTGGCTGAGCCTGCTTCGCGGCAAGACCGGCCCCCGGGAAAGGATTGCCCTGTCCTTCTTCGGCATCCGCGGGATCGGTTCGCTGTACTACCTGTCCTACGCGCTTGGGAAGGGCAGTTTCCCGGGGCAGGCGGAATGGCTGTGGGGCTTCGTTGGGCTGGTGGTGGCCATGTCCATCGTGATCCATGGCGCCACCACCTCGCCCCTGATGAACCGGCTTGACCGGCTGCGGGAAAGGAAGGCCCGGGCGGTGTCCGGCGACGAAGGGCTGGCACCCAACACGCCGGTCTGAGGGACGGTGGGTTAGAGCATGCCCAAGGCGGCCTCGATGGGGCCGATGGCGAAGAACAGCAGGAACGCTGCGGCCACGGCCCACATGAGGGGGTGGATTTCCCTGGCCTTGCCCTGGACGGTCCGGATCACCACGAAGCTGATGAACCCTGCGCCCAGGCCGTTCGCGATCGAGTAGGTGAAAGGCATCAGGGCGAAAGTGAGGAACGCCGGGATGGCGATGCCCCAGTCCTGCCAGTCGATCTTGCCTACCTGGGACACCATCATGAAACCGACCACCACCAGGGCGGGGGCCACTGCCTCGAACGGAACCAGGTTGATCAGCGGCGTAAAGAACATGGCCACCAGGAAGAGCAGCCCTGTGACGATCGAGGCGATGCCGGTCCGGGCGCCTTCGCCGATGCCGGCGCCGGCTTCCACGTAAATCTGGTTGGAGGACACGGACGCACCGCCGCCCACGATCGCGCCCAGTGCATCCACCTGGAGGACGCGGTCGACGTCGGGAATGTTGCCGTGCTCGTCCACCGTGCCGGCTTCGTTGGCCAGGCCCACCATGGTGCCCATGGCGTCGAAGAAGATGCTCAGCAGGATGACGAAGGCCAGGAGCGTGGCGGCCACGAAGCCCAGGTGCTCGAACGCGCCGAACGGGTTTGCCTTGCCGATCAGGGACAGGTCCGGCGCGGCCCACTCGGAGAACGCGGGGGACACCAGGGACCAGCCCTGCGGGTTGAACGGCTTGTCCGGGGAGACGCTGGGGCCGATGTGGAGGGTCATTTCCAGGGTGACGGCCAGCACGGTGGAGGTGATGATGCCGATCAGGATGGCGCCCTTGACCTTGCGGACCACCAGGGCGATGGTGAGCACCAGGCCGAAGACGAACACAGCAGTGGGCCAGCCCAGCAGCTTGCCGTCGAAGCCCAGGCCCACGGGGACGGTGGTGCCGGCAACGTCGGGGATGCGGCGGACGAAGCCCGCGTTAACGAGGCCGATCAGGGCGATGAAGAGGCCAATGCCCACCACAATTGCCGTCTTGAGCCCGTCCGGCACGGCTTTGAAAACGGCGGTGCGGAAGCCCGTAAGGACTAGGATGAGCATTGTCACGCCGGACAGCACCACCAGGCCCATCATGTCCGGCCACGTCAGTCCGGGGTTGGTGGCCACGGTGACCGCCACGAATGCGTTGACGCCCAGGCCGGTTGCCAGTGCGAACGGGTGCTTGGCCCAGGCGCCCATCAGGATGGTCAGGATGCCGGCAACGAAAGCCGTTACCGCGGCCACGGCGGTGAACCCGAGGGTGTTGCCGCTGGAGTCCGCCCCGGAAAGGATGAGCGGGTTCAGCACCACGATGTAGCTCATGGCGAAGAAGGTGGCGAACCCGCCGCGGATCTCGCGGGAGAGGTTGGAACCGCGTTCGGTGATCTTGAAATACCGGTCCAGGGCAGAGCCTTGCTTAAGCATTAGTCCTCCGGGGAATGATGTGGGGATACCTGCATCCTATTGGGGAGGCGGCGGGACGGCCGCCAATTTCCCCTAGTCTGTAAGGAAGCCAACACAAGGAGCAGTGCACCATGCGTCCCTTCCGCCATCTCCGCGCCCTTCTGCTGGGAGCAGCCGTCCTGGCCGCCTCGCTGGGCGTGGCCGGTCCGGCAGCCGCCCACGACGCCGCAGAATCGAGCAGCCCGGCCCAGGGGGCGTCAGTCCCGACGCCGCCGGGGAAGGTTTCGGTGACCTTCAACAACAAGCCGCTGGGCATCGGGGCATCAATCTCGGTCAAGGATGCCGCGGGTGCCGAATGGGCAGACGGTGCGGTGGAGATCGTGGACAACGTGGCGTCGCAGAAGCTGCGCCCGGGCGGCCCGGCCGGTGCGTACACGGTGGCTTGGCGGGTGGTCAGCTCCGATTCGCACCCCATCGAGGGGACGTTCACGTTCACGGCAGCCGCGGCGGCGGAAGGGACCGGCGCGGCAACGGGCGGTGCCGTTACGACGCCGGGCGGAGCCGTACCGGGGGCGGGCACCGCCCAGCCCGGCGCCACAGCGCCTGCCGAGCCGGCAAGCTCGGGGCAGCCGTTCCAGTGGAGCATCGTCATCTTTGCGGTGGTAGCGGTAGGCCTGCTGGTTGCGTTGGCTGTACTGGCTAAGCGCCGCCTTTCCGGCGGCGGCGATGAGGAATCGGACAGCGAGTAGGAACCCCTCTCCCGGCCGCTGCTGCCTCCCGGCGCGTTCGGCAGGCCGCTAGCAGGGCAGCATGGCCAGGCTTCCCGTTGCCGGGAAGGCCGTGCTGTCCGGGTTGACCTTGGCGGAGATGGCCTGGCCCACGGTCTTTGCCTGGCGCAGCACCTCTTTGGGCGACGGCGTGATCAGCTCTCCCACGCCCACCAGGTAGATGCCGATGGCACGCATGGCGGCGGCGAGGTTCCGGCCCACAGCGATGCCAAAGTCATTGATCATACGGCGCAGCTGGCTCTGCGCGCAGCGGGTGAGGACAATATGGTCCGCCACCAGCACGCCGGTGGGGGTATGTACTTCCCACTGCGGGGTTGCTGCGGTTTTCGGGGTGCCGTCCACCTGGGTCAGCTGCACGGCCCGGGTACTGCGGATATCGACATCGTGGCTTGCGGCGTAGTTGCGGAGGTGGCGCAGGATTTCGTTGCGCTCCTGGAGCGTCGCGGAATCTGCCGTGTCGATGCGCTGGAGCGAGGTGGTGACTGCCGGTGGGGTGGCCCCGAAAGTGTCCAGGCCGTCAACCACGATGGAGTCGATACCCCGGCGGCGCAGCTCGGCCGCCACAGCGAGTCCGGACAGCCCGGTGCCAATGATCACGGTGGTGGTCTGCTCGGTCCCGGCATTTCCAGGCATGTTTGACACTGCTGTTTCCCTCCTTCGACATTTCTGCAGGTGCTGGCGTCATCGCCGGCGGGCGCGGTCCCGTTGCCCCAAATGCAAGGCCGCACAGTGGTCCCGGGCAGCCGTCGAACGGAAGTTACTGTCGGCGTCCCGGACCAACAATGTCCAGAACACTACAGAACAAAACCGGCCATGGATAGCCCAAAACGTAAACATTCTTCAGGCGCTGAACACGCTTTCCGGAAGGGTGTGGAAAAACTGTGGATAACCTGTGGATTCGGGACCTGAGCAGGCTTGCTATGGTCCTTCGGACGCGGAATAGTGAGAACTGGAAGCGGTTCTCGGCCGCGCAGTTCCGGCAGCGGCCGGAGGTGCACGGGGAGGGTTCCACTTTCTGGCAGAATGGCCGGAACATTAGGCAGTAGCGCAAGGAGGCGGCCCCATGGGCGCACAAGAGTTGCATCCGGACCCGGCGCGGGATGGTGGCGGCACGTCCGCCGCACCCGAAGGAATCGTCGTGGGCGTGGACGGCTCCGACCATGGCCAGTGCGCTCTCGTGTGGGCCGCGCGCGAGGCGCAGCGCCGCCGTCGTCCACTGCACATCGTGACTGCGTACTCCGTGCCCATCTTTGCCGCCTCAGGCCTGGACGGCGGCTACGCCACGGTGGACGATTCCGTCATCCGGGAGGGTGCGGAAGCCATCGTGAAGCAGGCCATGGAGAAGGTGGCAGGCTACGGCATCGACGTCAGCGCCTCGGTTGAGAACGGCGATGCCTCGGGTGTCCTGCTGGAAATGTCCGAAACCGCCGAACTCCTGGTCTTCGGGACCCGCGGCCGCGGCGGCTTCGTGGGCCGGCTGCTGGGATCCGTGAGCAGCGCCCTGCCCGCGCACGCGAAATGCCCCACCGTCACCGTGCCCCTCATCTGCTCGGACCGGCTGGGTGAAACCACGGAGGACAGGCGGGTCCTGGCCGAGCAGGCCAAGTCCGGGCACCAGCTCGTGGAGAACGTTGTGGTGGTGGGCGTGGACGGGTCCGAGCAGGCCCGGGTTGCGGTCTTGGACGCCGCGGACCAGGCGGAACGCCTCGGCGCAAAGCTGCGGGTGGTGTGCGCCGTTCCCCAGTACAGCGGTTCGCTGGCCTGGGTGCCCGCGCCCATGGACCGCAAGGCACTGTTCGCTGAAATCCAGGTCACGCTGGACGCCGGCATGGCCTGGCTGCGCAGCCACTATCCCGGCCTTGACGCCGAATCCGAACTGAAGGATGGTTCGCCCGTGGACGTCCTGGTGGGGGAGAGCCGGCACGTTGAACTGGTGGTCGTCGGCACCCGGGGACGCGGCGGGTTCACCGGCATGCTCCTGGGCTCCACTTCGGACGGTGTGCTGCACCACGCCAAGGGACCGGTCATGGTGGTCCCGGACCACGCGGATCCCCGCCTGGCCGACAGGCCCAGGTTCGGACCCATCCTGGGCGACGCCGACGCCGCCTGATCCCGCCGCGGCCGGGCCCGTCAGTTACTGACACGTGGAGGCGCCATCATGCAGCACCCGGACTCTCCCCAGGACGGGACCGCTGCCGCGTCCGGCGCGGACCTTGTGGTGGAGCTGCGCCGCCTCAGCGCCGGTATGCTCGCGCGAGTGGGTGGCAAGGCCGCCAATCTTGGCGAACTGTTGGCGGCCGGCCTCCCCGTGCCGGAGGGCTTCTGCCTCACCACGGAGGCTTACCGGCTGGTGACCGGGGCTCCGGATGCAGTAAATCCGGAGTTGGCAGCCGTCCATGCGGCCCTTCGGACGGCGCAGGGCGGGCCCGGCCAAGCGGACAGCGCAGCCCCGGAAACTCCCGCGCTGGATATTCCTGCCCTGGCCGCGAAGGCCCGTGCCGCCGTCGTCTCTGCGCCGCTGCCGCCCGAGGTAACCGCCGCCGTCGAACGCGCCTACGGGCAGCTGGGGCCGGACGTGCCGGTGGCCGTCCGCTCGTCAGCCACCGCTGAGGACCTGCCCTTTGCCAGTTTCGCCGGGCAGCAGGACACCTACCTGAATGTCGTGGGGGCCGCGGCCGTCCTGGATGCCGTCCGGAACTGCTGGGCGTCGCTGTGGACGGACCGGGCAACCACCTACCGGGCGAGCCTGGGCATCGATCCCGCCGAGGTGGCCCTGGCGGTGGTGGTGCAGCGGATGGTGGACGTGGAGACGGCCGGGGTCCTTTTCACCGCCAACCCCGTAACGGGCCGCAGGAACGAGGCTGTCATTGATGCCAGCCCGGGCCTGGGGGAAGCCGTGGTGTCCGGCGCAGTGAACCCGGACCACTTTGTGGTTGACCCGGCGGCCGGACGCGTCATGGAGCGGCGGCAAGGCGACAAGAGGATCGCAGTCCTGGCCCTTCCCGGAGGCGGCACCCGCACTGTGGACGCCGCGGACCACGCCGGTTTCTGCCTCACCGACAGGCAAGCCGAGGATCTGGCCCGGCTGGGCCTGAAGGCAGAGCAGCATTTCGGAGCTCCGCAGGATCTCGAATGGGCCATCAGCCGCGGCGGCGCGCTGTGGCTCACGCAGTCCCGGCCCATCACCACCCTGTACCCCGTCCCCCGCCGCCGGGACGGTGCCCCCGGGACCCGGGGGTTCCTGTGCTTCAGTCTCGCCCAGGGACTGACCCGGCCCATCACTCCGATGGGCCGCGCCGCCATCCGGCAGATCGCGTCGTCTGTGGCGCGGACAGCGAAAATTCCAGTCGCCGACCTCCGCGAGGGACCCCCGGCGTACGCCGACGCCGGGCAGCGGATCTTCATTGACTTCACCACCCCCATCCGCAGCACCGTGGGCCGGGCAATCCTTCCCCGGGTGTTCGACGTCATGGAAGCACGTTCCGCAACGGTGATGCGCAGGCTTTTCGATGACCCCTCGTTCGCCATTACGCTGCGGACGCCCCTGCCGCTGCTGCGCCGCATCCTGCCAGCCGCAGTCCGTGCCGGCCTGCCGGAAACAGTCCTCCGCGGCATCTTCCGCCCGCAGGCCGCGCTCCGGCGCCTGGACCGGTTCACTCGGGACTTCGAAGCCGCCCTCGAATTCGACCACGGTGCCACGGGGCGAGCCGCGGCCGGGCCCTCAGCCAGGGACCGGCTGGCGCACGCCGAGGGCCTCCTGCAGCGGCGGCTGTTCACCATCGTTCCCGCCATCCTGCCCCTCGCTGCCCTGGGCTTCGGCATGCTCGGAGTGGCGGGAAAGCTGCTCGGCGGAAACCGCTGGGAAGACCTCCAGGGTGTGCTCCGTGGGCTGCCCAACAACGTCACCACAGACATGGACCTCGAGCTGTGGCGGCTGGCTGCGGCCATCCGGGACGATCCGGGGTCGCGTGCATTCCTGGCAGGGAAGGACACGGCGGCGCTGGCAGCAGCGCACCGTGACGGCGGCCTTCCGCCACGCCTGGAGGCCGGGCTGAGCCGCTTCCTCGACAGGTACGGGCACCGCGCCGTTGCCGAGATCGACGTCGGCATGCCCCGCTGGTCCGACGACCCCGCCCATATCCTGGGGGTCCTGGCGAACTACCTCCGGCTCGAGGACCCGGACCTCGCACCCGACGTCCAGTTCAGCAACGCCGCCGAGGCCGCCGACGCCCAGGTGGAACGGCTGGCTGCCGAAGCACGCACGCGGGGCCGGATCCGGGGCGCCCTGGTCCGCGCCGCCCTGCGCAGGGCCCGGCTTTTCGCAGGGCTCCGGGAACTGCCCAAATATCACCTGGTGCTCGGACTGGCAGAGGTGCGCCGGCAGCTGCAGCATGTGGGGGCGGACCTCGAGGCGGCAGGAACCCTTGACCAGGCTGAGGACATCTTCTTCCTCGACTTCGCTGAGGTAAGCGCGGCCCTGGGCATGGCCGCCGGAGGCGGTGCAGGAACCGTTGCCGCTGCCGAAGGGCCCGGGCTGCGCGCACTGGTGGCGGAGCGCCGGGCCGACTATGGCAGGGAGCTTGGCCGGCGGCACATTCCACGGGTGCTGCTCTCGGACGGGACTGAGCCGGAGGCGGTACAAACAGCTGCCGGCGGCATTGCCGAAGGTGCCTTGACCGGAAGCCCTGCCTCAGCCGGGACTGTCACCGGAGTTGCCAGGATCATCCTGGACCCCGTGGGAGCACACCTCGAGCCGGGCGAGATCCTGGTGGCGCCATCCACCGATCCCGGGTGGACCCCGCTGTTCCTGACCGCGGGCGGGCTGGTGATGGAGATGGGCGGAGCCAACTCGCACGGTGCCGTGGTGGCCCGCGAATACGGGATCCCGGCGGTAGTGGGGGTGCCCGACGCCACCGGAAGGATTTCCTCCGGGCAGGAGATCACGGTCGACGGCGGCGCCGGAACCATCGTGCCCTCGTAGTCTTCCGTCCGGGTTCGTCGCGGCACGGCGCCGGTGGCGCCCGCTCCCGGAACCGGTCCGGGCAGCCCCGTGTGGCGGGACGCGGACAGGCGTAACCTTGAGCTATGGGCTCCGAGGCCACGGGCACCGACTCAACGTTCCAACCGCACGGCAAGCGACGCGGCGGCCGCAATTGGCCGCGATGGTTGCCTGCCCTGGCAGTGCCGGCGGTGATCGCCGCGGCCGCTCTCGCCGGGACCCTGCCGGCAAACGCCGGTGACCCGCTCCCGCAAAAGACACCCGCGGAAGTGCTGGCCCTGGCAGCCGCGCACCACGCCCAGGCCTTCTCCGGAACCATTGAACAGTCCTCGGACCTGGGGCTGCCCGCCCTGCCTTCCACAGGTGCCTCCTCTGACCCCGCGTCCGCCGGCGGCGCCGCGTCCGTGGTCGAATTCCTGTCAGGACAACACACCGCCCGCGTCTACCTGGATGGTGCCACCAAAGCCCGCATTCAGGTGGTGGACAGGCTTGCCGAACGCGATATTGTCCGCCGGGAAAGCGACGTCTGGTTCTACTCCTCCAAGGACAACTCGGCCGCCCATCTGACCCTGCCGGCCCACGCCGCCGACCTGCCGCTTGCCGCGCCGCAGACCCAGGGTGAAGACCCCGCTGCCCCCACACAGTCCGGTTCACCGTCGGAATCCATGATTCCGACGCCGGAGGACCTCGCCCGGCACCTGCTGGAGAAAGTGGACGCCAGCACTGCCGTCACGGTGGGAGCCGACGTGGATGTAGCCGGGCGCTCGGCCTACAACCTGCTGCTTGAACCCCGATCCGACGCCACCCTGGTAGGCCAGGTGGCCATTGCCGTGGACGGCGAAACCGGCATGCCCCTCGCCGTCCAGGTCACGGCGCGCGGCGCCGGAACGCCCGCCTTCCGCCTCGGGTTCACCGCCCTGTCCCTGGAGGCGCCGGACGATGCCCTGTTCACGTTCTCCCCGCCTCCTGGCAGCACTGTGAAGGAATTGCAGGTGCCTGGTCCCGGGCAGGAGACCTACGGCGGTCACACCCCCGGCGCACACCAACTTGGCGACCCCGCCGGAGACGGCAAGGGCTCCGAACATCCGTCCGTCCTGGGACAGGGCTGGGAAACCATCCTGCGGCTGCCTGCCGCGGCAGCGGGCGCCCCGGACGCCAATTCCTTCCTGGCGGATCCGCTGCTTGCCCAGGCCGCCGTCGTCGTTCCCGGCGGGCGGCTGGTGTCCACGGCGCTGCTCAACGTGCTCATCACCGATGACGGCCGCGTTTACGCGGGCATGGTTCCGCCGGACAGGCTTCAGGCCGCCGCTTCGACGGCCCCATGAACCCGGACGCTCCGGGGGCGCAAAGCGCAAGTTCCGTAAGTTATGGGCTGACCATCGAGACCCATGGTTTGACCAAGAGGTTCGGCCGTCAAGTGGCTGTGGACGGCGTGGACCTGGCAGTGCCGCCCGGCTCCGTGTTCGGCTTCCTTGGGCCTAACGGATCCGGGAAGACCACCACCATCCGCATGCTGCTGGGCCTTGCGTCGGCCTCGGCCGGGACGGTGAACCTGCTGGGGATGGAGATGCCGGGACGGTTCCATGAGGTGCTGCCGCGCGTGGGGGCGCTTGTTGAGGGCCCGGCGTTCTACCCGTTCCTGTCGGGGGTCGCGAACCTTCACCGGCTGGACGCTGCCACACGCCACACGGTGCCGGCAACGCGCCGGGCGCGGGTGGACCGGGCGCTCGACCAGGTGGGCCTGGCCCACGCCGCCAACAAACGGGTGCACGCCTATTCGCTGGGCATGAAGCAGCGCCTGGGGATTGCTAACGCACTGCTGTCTCACCGGGACCTGCTGGTGCTGGACGAGCCCACCAACGGGCTGGATCCGCAGGGCACCCGGGAAGTCCGGCACCTGGTCCGCTCCCTGGCGCAAAACGGCACCACCGTCTTCGTCTCCAGCCACCTCCTGGCCGAGGTGGACCAGATGTGCACGCATGCTGCCATCATGAGCGCCGGGAAGCTGGCGGCCCAGGGTTCCCTCGCTGAGCTCCGCCGGGCCGGCAGCGCCAGGGCCCGCCTCCTCACGCCGGACGCGGCGCAGGCCAGGAAAGTGTTGGCGGGCCTTGGGTTGAACTGCGAGACCGGCGACGTCCAGCCCGGAGGGGAGACCCTGCTGGCTGCCCTCGCGCCCGCAGCCGGTGCCTCGTCAGCGCGGATTGACGGGTCCCCGACGGCCCGGTCCGGGGAAATCCTCGCGGAGGACATCGTGGCGCAACTCGTGGCGGCCGGGGTCCGGGTCCGGGGTTTCGCCGTGGAACGCGAAAGCCTGGAGGACCGGTTTGTCGCACTGACAGGGGAGGGGTTCGACGTTGCCCAGTAGCATCCCGGCGGACATCCCGGGTTCGGCCCAAACACAGAAAGCGGCCATGCCGCGCTGGTCCGGACTCTCATTGATGCAGTCCGAGCTGAAGGTCCTGTTTGGCCGCCGGCGCACGTGGGCACTCCTCCTTGCCCTGGCAGCAATTCCCATCCTGATCGCGGTGGCGGTGCGGCTTTCCTCCGGCGTCCCGTCCGGCCGGGGCCCGGCATTCCTGGACCGCATCACGCAAAACGGGTTGTTCGTGGCCTTTACCGCCATGCTGGTTTCCGTGCCATTGTTCCTGCCGCTTACCGTTGGCGTCGTGGCGGGCGACACTATTGCCGGTGAAGCGAGCATGGGCACGCTGCGGTACCTGCTGGTGGCTCCCGCCGGGCGCGTGCGGCTGCTGCTGGTCAAGTACGCGGCGGCGTTGGCGTTCTGCGTCGTGGCGCCCCTGACGGTGGCGCTGGCCGGCGCCGCGATCGGGGCTGCGCTGTTCCCGGTGGGGCCAGTCACGCTGCTGTCCGGTGATGTCATCCAGCCGCCGGAGGCCGCGGTCCGGATGCTCCTGATCGCGGCGTACATGGCGGTGTCCCTGGCCGGGTTGTCGGCCATTGGCCTGTTCCTGTCCACGCTGACGGTGGTTCCGGTGGGCGCCATGGCAGCCACGGTAGTGATTTCCGTGGTGTCGCAGATAGCGGACCAGTTGCCGCAGCTGGAGTGGCTGCACCCGTGGCTGTTCAGCCACTACTGGCTGGGCTTCGGCGACATGCTCAGGCAGCCGGTCCTCTGGGATTCATTCGGCAGCAACGCGCTGCTGCAGGCCGGCTACATTGCCGTGTTCGGTGCGCTCGCCTACGCCCGGTTCACCACCAAGGACGTCCTCAGCTGACGGGCCGGTATCCCTTCAGGGGTGCTCAATACCTCGCCACGAAGGGGTGCAGCTGCATCCCGGCCATGGAACTGAGCTGGGTGACGCCGATTCCCTCCTGCGGGTTCAGTGCCTGCACCACCTGGCCGTGCCCCAAGTAGATGGCCACGTGGTAGAAATCCGGTCCTGAGCCCCACACCAGGAGGTCGCCGCGGCGGGCCTGCGAGAGGGGCACGTGGACGGGAGCAGCAGCGTACTGCTGGCCGGCGGTCCGGGGCAGGTACTTCCCGGCGGCAGCGAAGGCAGTCTGCACGAGCCCCGAGCAATCGAAACCGGTGGGTCCCGTGCCGCCCCACTGGTAGAAGTACGGCGAACCGACCTTGCTGAGGGCCACGGAAATGGCCGTTTCGAGGGTGGCGCCGCCGGTAGCTGGGGGAGCCGGTGCCGGTGCCGGTGCCGGTGCCGGTGCTGGAACCGGGGCGGGTGCGGGGGCCGGTGCTGGAGCCGGGGCGGGTGCGGGGGCCGGTGCTG
>NZ_JZTW01000003.1 GCF_000962805.1 Pseudarthrobacter chlorophenolicus
TTCCCAGGGAAGGTGGGCGGCCGCCGTCGTACTTTAACCGCCTGGAGTTTTTGAACAGATAACGGGACTTCCGCGCCTCCCAAGTCCTTGTAGCTGTCCAAAAATTCTGAAGGCCTGAAGGTAAAGTTGCACCATATTCGACTTAGTGCAAAACTTTACTCTGTGACTGATAGTGCAAATCTTGACCCCGGCCTGCGGGAGCGCAAGCGGACGGCCACCCGGACCGCCATCACCGGCGCCGCCAGGTCCCTGACCTCGGCGCGGGGCCTCAACGGCTACACCGTGGAGGAAGTCTGCGAGGCGGCCGGCATCTCACGCCGGACCTTCTTCAACTACTTCCCCACCAAGGAAGACGCCATCATCGGCCACGCCGAGGACGACGTTCCCGCGGACGTCATCGAAGAATTCGTCGCCGGTGCCGCGGGCTCCCCCGCAGGCGAAATCTCCCCCACGCTGTTCCAGGACCTGGTCACGCTCTCGCTGCGGCTGGCGGAGGACATGACCGAGTCCGAGGAAGAGACCCGTCAGCTGATCGGGGTGGTCAAGAAGGAGCCCCAACTCATCCTGCGGATCATCGGGGTGACAGAACAGCGCGAGGCGCAATTCGCCCGGGACGTCGCCAGGCGTGAAGGGGTGGCGCCGGACCACCCCGTGGTGCAGATGGCCGTGGTCCTGCTCAGCACCATCGCCCGTAAAAGCAGCATGGCTTACTTCTCCGACGGCAACACCCGCAGCTACCCGGAGCTGCTGCTGGAAAACATCTCCGCAGCAAGCCTCCTCTTCTCCCAATCATTCGACAGCACGGCCACCGCCGCAGCAAAAGGAAACGCATGAGTACCGCAACCGCCACACCGCCGGCAGGGCCCCTGCTGCTGACCCAAAAACGCATCTGGATCATCTTCTCGGCCCTGATCGCCGGGATGCTGCTGTCCAGCCTTGACCAGACCATCGTCTCCACCGCCATGCCCACCATCGTGGGCAAGCTCGGCGGCGTGGAACACCAGGCCTGGATCACCACCGCCTACCTGCTGGCCACCACCATCGTGATGCCCATCTACGGGAAATTCGGTGACATCCTGGGCCGGCGCAACCTGTTCCTGGTGGCCATCGCCCTGTTCACCCTCGCGTCCGTCGGCTGCGCCCTGGCCACGGACTTCTGGGGCTTCGTCATCTTCCGCGCCATCCAGGGGCTGGGCGGCGGCGGACTCATGATCCTTTCCCAGGCCATCATCGCCGACATCGTTCCGGCCAAGGACCGCGGCAAGTACATGGGCCCGCTGGGCGCCATCTTCGGCCTGTCCGCCGTGGCCGGTCCGCTGCTGGGCGGCTTCTTTGTGGACCACCTCACCTGGGAATGGGCCTTCTACATCAACATCCCTGTTGGCCTGGCCGCCTTCGCCATCGCCTGGTTCGCCCTGACGCTGCCGAACAAGAAGGCTGAAAAGCGGATCGATGTCCTGGGCGTTGTGCTGCTCTCCGCGGCCACCACCTGCCTGATCTTCTTCACCGACTTCGGCGGCAAGAAGGACGAGGGCTGGGACTCACCCCTTACCTGGGCATTCGGCGCGGGCCTGCTGGTATCCGCCGCCGCGTTCGTCATGGTGGAGCGCCGCGCGGAAGACCCGATCATCCCGCTCAGCCTGTTCCGCAACCGCATCTTCATCAACGCCACGGCCATCGGGTTCACCCTGGGCCTGGGCATGTTCTCGGCCATTGCGTTCGTTCCCACGTTCCTGCAGATGTCCTCCGGCACCTCCGCCGCCGAGTCCGGGCTGCTCATGCTCCCCATGATGGCCGGCCTGATGGGTACTTCCATCTACTCGGGCATCCGGATTTCCAAGACGGGCAAGTACAAGATGTTCCCCATCCTGGGCGCCGCGCTCACGATGGCCGCCATGCTGTGGATGACCACCCTGGCCGCGAGCACCCCCATCTGGGTGATCTGCGTGCAGCTGTTCGTGTTCGGTGCCGGGCTGGGCCTGATCATGCAGGTAGTGGTCCTGGTGGTCCAGAACTCAGTGCCGGCGGAACAGATCGGCACCGCCACCAGCACCAACAACTACTTCCGCGAGGTGGGCGCCGCCATGGGCGTGGCAATCTTTGGATCCCTGTTCACCACCCGCCTGTCCGAGTCGCTGACCAGCGCCTTCACCGGTGCGGGCGCATCGGCCGAGCAGGCGTCGCAGTCCACCAGCACCTTGGACCCGCAGGCCATGAACCAGCTCCCGGAGCAGCTGCGGGACGCCATCGTCAACGCCTACGCGGATTCGCTGGCTCCTGTGTTCTGGTACCTGGTGCCGTTCATCGCCATCGCCCTGCTGCTGGCCATCACCCTCAAGCAGATCCCACTGTCCGATACTGCCGGCATGGTGGCCCGCGGCGAGGCCGTCGGCGGCGAGGAAGCCGAGCGGCTGGCCGCCGGCCTGCCCGGCGCTTCCGCAGGGCAGGCCGAGCCCGCCAGGAAGGTCGTGGAGGCTGGCGACACGGCAGACACCATGGCACGGGTCGACGACTGCGAGCTGGTCTCGCAGGGCCGCTGACCGCCGTCGTACGCACCGCCGCCGTACCCGCTCCGGGTGCCGCGGATGAGCTGACAGGGACGCCGCAATCTTTGGGGGTTGCGGCGTCCCTGTTCGTGTCAGCGGCCCGCCGGGGTTGGGGCGCGGGGTTTCAGGGCTCGTAGTGGACGGAGTCGTCGGGCGCCAGCGCGCGTTCGATGCTTTCACGGTCCCGCGGCCGGATGTCCGGCAGGCCGTCGATGGGGAACCAGCCCACGGCAAGGGATTCGTCATCGTTGACCCGGGGCTCGCCGGACACGTGCCGGCAACGGAACACGATGTCCAGGAAGTCGCACACATCCCCGTTGGGGAAGGTGACGGGGCCGGAGACACCGACCGAAACCATGCGTTCGGTCTCTGCCACCACCGCGGTCTCTTCGAAGATTTCCCGCACCAGCCCGGGGCCCGGGTGCTCCCCCGGATCCAGCAGGCCCGAAATCAGTGCCCACCGGCCGTTGTCAGATCGCTGGCCCAGCAGGATGTGTCCGCGGTCATTGACCACCACGCCCCGCACGGCAGGAATCCACAGGGGATCGTGGCCTATTTTTTCACGGAGTTTAAGGATGAACTCGGGCGCTGCCATGGCTTCAGCCTAGCCGCCACAGCCCATGTCCAGGCCTCGGCGGCGTCAGGCGGCAGGCAGCAGGAGCATCACGGCGGCTGTCCCTGCCAGCATGAACGGGCCGAAGGGAATGGCGGATTTGAGGCTGCCGCGGCGGGTGGCAAGCAGTCCGAGGCTCCAGAGGCCGCCCAGGAGGAAGGCCGCAAACGTTCCGGCGAATACGTGCCCCCAGCCGAGGTAACCCAGGTACATGCCCAGGACGCCGGCGAGCTTCACGTCGCCGAATCCCATGCCGGGCGGATACACCAGGCGGAGGACGAAGTAGAACAGCCACAGCACCGCTCCCCCGGCCAGGACACGACCGCCGGGCAGGCCAAAAAGCCTGGCACCGCCGTCGGGTACGGCCGCAGCGTCCGCCCCGGCCACCAGGACCGTCGCCACCGCGGCGAGCAGGAGCACCCCGGCCACGCCATAGGAGGGGAAAACGATCCGGTTGGGCAGCAGGTGGTGGCGGATATCGATCACCGTGAGGCGCACTGCCATCACCGCAAAATAGAGGCATGCCGCCAGCACCAGCCAGAACGCAAGGGGGGTGTCCAGCCACAGGTCGCCGAGTCGTCCGATCACCCCTCGGATGCTACTGGAATTCCCCTGCCCGCCCCACAGTGTCCGCGTAAACTGTGGATATGTCAGCCTGGGATTCCCGGCGGCGCCCGGACCCCGATGGCGGCGCATCCCCCTCAGATCTCCCCGCCATGTTCCGCAGCCTGTGCCGGTCTTCCCCCTGGAAGTGGCAGTCTCTTCGCTTTGAGTACTGGGACGAGCCGTTCAACGCAGCACCGGCTCCGGGGGCTTCCCTGGTCCGGGCGTGGCTGCGCCGGCCCGGTGCGCTTCGGCTGGAGAGCCCCGAAGGACTGGTCCTCCACAGCACCACTGGAATCAACGATTCCCGGGATGGCCTCTACGTCAGTTCCACCCGCAAGTCCTGGCTCCTCCCGCCCCATCTGGTTTCCCCCGTGTACGGCGCGTCCGGGCTGGTGAAACGGCGTCCGGAAGCAGCCTACGGAGAGCCCGGGTTCGGCAACGGACGGTTCTCCGCTGCACTGGACCCTGTGGAGCTTGCCGGCAGCGCCCCCGCGCCGCTGGAGTTTCCGGGCAGCAATCCGGTCCAGGTGGAGGACGTGCGCACCCTGGAGCACGAGGGCAGGCCTGCCGTGGAGGCCGTAGTGGTTCCCACCCCCGCTTACCAGCCTTGGGACCCGGCGGCTCCCCTGTGCCTTGCCGGCCGCACCCTGGTGCGGGTGGACCTTGGCACGGGCGTCTGCGTGGCCAGCCGTTCGCTGGAGCACGAAACCGAGGGCTACGGGCACTGGCTGCGGATCCTCGGCGTCGACGAATATATGCTGGACGACCTTTTCCTCGCCGAGTCTATGAACCTCACCGACGTCCGCCGGCACATCAGCTGGGACATACCCGCCTGAACGTGACAGGCAGTGGTGCACGCCATCGGCTAGGCTTCGCGGATGATTAGCATGAGCTCCATCTGGCCGCTGTACGATCTGAAACTGACGACGCCCCGGCTGGAGCTCCGGCCCGTCACCGAACAGGACATCCCGGCAGCCGTTGCCGCTGCCAGCAGTGGCGTTCACGAGCCCGGCCGAAACCCGTTCAGCACAGCCTGGGCAGAGGCACCCCTGACCGAGATGGGGCCGCGGATGGCCCAATGGCAGTGGCGCCTTCGGGCAGAATGTAGCCCCGAGGCCTGGACACTGCTCCTGGGCATCTGGCACGAGGGCCGGTTCATCGGCTGCCAGGACGTGGGCGCCAAGGACTTCGCACTGTTGAAGACCGTTTCCACCGGATCATGGCTCAAGCAGTCCGCCCAGGGCCGGGGCCTGGGCGCAGAGATGCGTGCCGCCGTCGTGCTCTGGGCGTTTGACTGGCTGGGCGCCGACGTGGCCGAATCCGAAGCGGCGGAGTGGAACGCAGCCTCCCTCGGCGTCTCCCGTTCCCTCGGCTACGAGCTGAACGGAATCACCCGCAAAGCCTGGGGCAAGCAGGTTGAGACGGTCCAGAAAGTCCGGGTCACACCCGAGACCTTCAAGCGCCCCGACTGGACCCTGCAGGTTGAAGGCCACGAAGCAGCAGCGAAGTTCCTCAGCGCGCGTTGAGTGCCGGTCCGCGGCTGGGTACGCCGGGCCACGGTCCTTCTCCGTCGCTTAGACACAGCGCATAGGGCCACCTTCGGTCGCTGGGCGACCTGCGGCGGCCGATGCGCCGCGATGCGCTCCTACGAGAAGGGCCGTAACCCGGCTTGTGTGTGCTTTTGCCCGGGTGAGCCTTGGCACACGTCCGGTCCGAACGCTTCGCGTAGGAGCGCATCGCCGACCAAAGCGTTGCGCAGGTCGCCCAGCGACCGGAGCGGCGCGCCGGGAGGTGTCTAAGCGACGGCGAAGCGCTCGGGGCGGACAAACCCGGCCACGGTCACGCACGAAGGGCCGTGGCCCGGCGAACCCGGCCACGGCCCTTTGCTTAGGCGAGGTCAGCCCTCCAGGAGTTCCGTTACCAGGGCTGCGATCGGGGACCTTTCCGAGCGGGTCAGGGTGATGTGGCCGAAGAGCGGGTGGCCTTTCAGGGTTTCGACGACGGCGGCGACCCCGTCGTGGCGGCCGACGCGGAGGTTGTCGCGCTGGGCGACGTCGTGGGTGAGTACGATCTTCGAGTTCTGGCCGATGCGGCTCATGACTGTCAGCAGGACGTTCTTCTCGAGGGACTGGGCCTCGTCCACGATGACGAATGCGTCGTGCAGGGAACGGCCACGGATGTGGGTGAGGGGCATGACCTCGAGCATTCCGCGGTCCATGACTTCCTCCACCACTTCCTGGCTGACCAGCGCGCCCAGCGTGTCAAAGACGGCCTGGGCCCAGGGGTTCATCTTTTCGGACTCGGAGCCGGGCAGGTAGCCGAGTTCCTGGCCGCCCACGGCGTAAAGGGGGCGGAACACGATGACCTTGCGGTGCTCGCGACGTTCCAGGACCGCTTCGAGGCCCGCGCACAGGGCCAGGGCCGACTTGCCGGTCCCGGCCCGTCCGCCGATTGAGACGATGCCGACGGAAGGGTCCATCAGCATATCGATGGCCAGCCGCTGCTCGGCGGACCTGCCATGGAGTCCGAACACGTCCCGGTCGCCCTTGACCAGGCGCACCTGCTTGTCCGCGCCTACCCTGCCGAGGGCGGAGCCCCGGTTGGACAACAGGACCAGCCCGGTGTTGACCGGCAGTTCCGCGGCTGCGGGGATGAACACCGGTTCGTGGCCGTAAAGGGTGGAGATCTCCTCTTCGTTGGCCTCCACTTCGGCCACCCCGGTCCAGCCGGAATCCTTGACCAGCTCGTTGCGGTACTCATCCGCCGTCAGCCCCATCGCGGAGGCCTTGACGCGCATCGGCAGGTCCTTGGACACCACCGTGACGTTTTTGCCTTCGTTCGCGAGGTTCTTCGCGACGGCGAGGATACGGCTGTCGTTGTCGCCGCTGCGGAACCCGAGCGGAAGCACCTCGGCGGAGATGTGGTTGAGCTCCACCGTGAGGGTCCCGCCGTCGTCCCCGATGGGGATGGGCTGGTTCAGTCCGCCGTGCTTGACCCTGAGATCGTCAAGGAGCCGCAGGGCCGTGCGGGCAAAGTAGCCCAGCTCTGGGTCGTGGCGTTTTGCTTCGAGCTCTGTGATCACCACGATGGGGACGATGACTTCGTGTTCGGCGAACCGTAGCAGCGCCCGGGGATCCGAGAGGAGGACGGAGGTGTCGATCACGAAGGTGTGGATCAGGGAATCCCCTCCGGAGACGGCAAAACCGGCCGCAGCATCGGTTGCCGCGCCGGTTTGTTCAGTGGCTCGCACAGTGCGAGAGGTAGCTGTTCCTGCCTGGCCTGATACGACCTCGTGCAGTTTTTCAGAAGTAGCCACATCGACTCCAGCCCCGGGCCCCAGCCCGGCCTTGTTATTGGTGAGGCGGCTCGGCCAAGAGGCCGGGTCCGGCCTCCCATACAACCGGTGCGATGTTTCGCTCCATGTACTGGCCTCCCCGATCAGCCGGCGGTTTGCCTGCTGATGGATATAACGTAAATCCACCCCCCGGCATTTCCGCAACCATTACGCGGCGATTCCTGTTGCGGCGTTGTGAACTCCGGGTGAACCGGGAGTGTCAGGAACCGTAGCGCCGCTGCCGGCCCGCGTAGTCACGCAGTGCCCGCAGGAAGTCGACCTTGCGGAACGCGGGCCAGAGCGCCTCGCAGAAATAGAACTCGCTGTAGGCGCTCTGCCACATGAGGAACCCTGAGAGCCGCTGCTCGCCGGAAGTCCGGATGACCAGGTCCGGGTCGGGCTGGCCGCGGGTGTACAGGTACCGCGAGATGTCATCCACGCTAAGTTCATCGGCAAGCTGGTTGATGTCGGCGCCTTTGGCCACGGCGTCATGCAGCAGCTCACGGACTGCATCCACGATTTCGCGCCGACCGCCGTATCCCACGGCCACATTGACGTGGATCTTTTCGTGGACCGGCGTCCGTGCCGTCAGTTTGTTCAGGCGCTCGGCAAGATAGCCGGGAAGCAGCTCCGGCGCACCCATGGCGTGGACGGAAATGTTCTCGTCCTCGTCCAGCCGGTCCAGCGTGTTGGCGATGATG
This sequence comes from Pseudarthrobacter chlorophenolicus, assembly GCF_000962805.1. Taxonomy (GTDB): domain Bacteria; phylum Actinomycetota; class Actinomycetes; order Actinomycetales; family Micrococcaceae; genus Arthrobacter; species Arthrobacter chlorophenolicus_A. The sequence goes on from NZ_JZTW01000003.1 coordinate 7,801, forward strand.
CCCATGAGGAGGTCCAGTTCTTCACTGGATCTGTTCATGTTGTCCGTGGAGAGCATGTACAGCGTCACCACTTTGACGCCTAGCTCCTGGCACCAGCCCAGGAACTCATGGATCTTGTCCGCACCGGCCTGGTGGCCCTGGCTGGTGGGTGCATTGAACTGCTTCGCCCAGCGGCGGTTGCCGTCCACCATCACACCGATGTGCCGCGGGATGCGGTCCCGGGAGAGATCCTTGAGCAGACGTCGCTCGTAATAGCCATAGAGGAACCCGGGCAACTCCACGCGTCCACTCACCTGACTTCCTCGCTGTTCGTACTTGCACATCCTAGGCTACCGCCCGGGCAGCGCCTGCCGGTGATGGGGCCCGCAGAGGGTCACACACCTCGAGTTACCGATGAGTAACTTACCGGAACGTAGGTTATTCTGGTCCCATGAACAGCGACTCTTCCGAGGCTCCGCGCACGCCGCAGCCGGAGGATGAAAAACCCGCTCCATCAGGAAACTCTCCGGTTGACGATGCCGCCATCAGGCTGGCTGAGCTGCTGATGATCAAGCCGAAGTGGCGGGGCTGGATCCACACCGTGGCAGCCCCGTTCGCCCTGGCCGCAGGAATCGTCCTGGTGATCCTGGCTCCCACTGCCGACCGCAAAATTACCTCGGCCATCTACGCCGCCACCGGCGTGCTGCTGTTTGGCGTCAGCGCCGTATACCACCGCGGCAACTGGTCACCAGTGGTGAAGCGGGTCCTGAAACGACTCGACCACACCAACATCATGCTGGTCATTGCCGGCAGCTACACGCCGCTGGCCTGGACCCTGCTTGAGCGGCAGCAGGCCGTCCTCCTGCTCTGGATCATCTGGTCCGGCGCCATTCTGGGGGTGCTGTTCAGGCTCCTGTGGACCGATGCGCCGCGCTGGCTGTACGTGCCCATCTACATCGCGCTGGGATGCGGTGCGCTGTTCTACTTGCCGCAGTTTTTCCAGGCGAGCCTTCCGGCAGCCACCCTTATCTGCGTGGGCGGCGCGCTCTACATCGCCGGGGCCGTGTTCTATGCGCTGAAGAAGCCGAACTTCAGTTACCACCACTTCGGCTTCCACGAACTTTTCCACGCCTTCACCGTCTTTGCGTTCGCCGCCCATTTCACGGCCATCGCCATAGCCGTCCTGGGCTGACTTTCAGGCTCCGCCAGGGTCTTTGGGTAAGCCCCTAGTCCCGCGGCAGGGAGTTACCCTGGCTGAACCCGTTTCCATTGGTGTCCCGGTTTTCCTGCGGAGCCACGGGTTCTTCGCGGGCTTCCTCCGCCTCAATGTCAGCTTCGGCAGCAGCTGCGATGCGCTCCTCCTCTACCTGCGCCCGGTACCGTACGCGCCGGATCCGCCGGACCATGTCCACGATGAGCAGCGCCGTGGCCACAACGAAAAATGCCGTCATGATAAAGCCCAGCAAACCGGGCGTTACCTGGTCCTCCGTGATCCCGTCACGCAGGGTTGGAGTGGGCATCGGCGTGGGAGTGGTGGCCAGGCTGAGGAGCAAGTTTTGCACGTGTAATACCTTCAGGGATCGGGTTGCAGCCGGACATATGTCACGCCCGAAGCGCCTATGGCTAACTTCTACGCGGCATAGAAATCGCTGCCGGTTCTATCTTAGCCCGGCAAACAGGTCCGTCTCGGGCAGTTCGGAAGAGACCCGGGACTTGATCAGGGAGTAGTCCTCCCACGGCCAGGCCCGCCGCTGCATGTCTGCTGACACTGCGAAGAAGAAGCCCAAGGGGTCCACCTGGGTGCGGTGGGCACGAAGGGCGTCGTCGCGCACTTCAAAAAAGTCTCCGCAATCCACCTGGGTGGTGGTGGCATGTGTCGCGGGCGGCGGCGTGTGCCCCTCAGCGTCGGCCTCCAGCCACGCCGCAAGGCGTTCCGCGTAAGGCGACTGGAGTCCGGCTTCCTCGAGCGCGAAATGCAGCGCGCGGAAGCGTTCCGGGCTGAAAGCACGGTCGTAGTACAGCTTGCGTGGCTCCCATGGCTCCCCGGCCTCGGGGTACCTGTCAGCGTCACCGGCAGCATCGAACGCTTCCACTGCCACTTTGTGCGCCATGATGTGGTCCGGGTGGGGGTAGCCGCCGTTCTCGTCATAGGAGAGGATGACGTGCGGCTTGAAGGACCGGACCAGCCGCACCAGGGGCGCCGCGGCATGGTGGAGGGGCAGCGTGGCGAAGGATCCTGCCGGTAGGGGCGGAAGCGGATCGCCTTCGGGCAGCCCGGAGTCCACGAACCCCAGCCAGCGCTGACGGATGCCGAGGATCGTCGCCGCCCGGTCCATCTCCAGGCGCCGTGCGCCGGCCATGTCCCGCTTGGGATGCGGCTCGCCTTCAACGGCGGGGTTCTGGATGTCGCCGCGCGACCCGTCGGTGCAGGTGGCCACCATGACCTCTACGCCGGCGGCAGCGTACATGGCCATCGTGGCAGCACCCTTGCTGGATTCGTCATCCGGGTGGGCATGCACGGCGAGCAGCCGAAGCGGTGCCGGGGAGGTGCTGGACGCTGTCATGGAAGGACGGCTCCTCATTCTTCTTGGTTTGTGGCGGTGCGGGGATGCTGCGGTATGCGGGCGGACGGAGAACACCGCCATGGCCAGTGCAATTGGCCACCACGGGATGGGCACTAAACTGGTCTGGTGACTTCCCCGGACCAGTCGGCCCCATCCGCGCCCGCAGACACTAGCCTAGCCAATCGATATGGTGGCCAAAAGCGGAGCCTGACACCCGCCGTCAAGCGCGCCATCGCCGGCGGCGCCCTCGCCGTCGGTATCGGTTTCCTGGCCTGGGTCTCCACGTCGAACTCGTTGTCCGCGGTGACCTTCAAGGACGTGGGTTACAGCACGCCTGATGCAACTGTTGCCGAGGTGGACTTCCAGGTGACGCGCGAGCCCGGCACGCCAGTCAAGTGCGCCGTGAAGGCCCTCGATTCCAAGTACGCAGTGGTTGGCTGGAAGGTGGTGGACATTCCCGCCGACGCCCCTGAGGGATCCGAGGAGACGGCCGACGGCGGCAGGACGGTTTCCCAGCGGGTCATGGTCCGCACCGAGTCCCTGTCCGTATCCGGGGTTGTGGACAGCTGCTGGGCAACGGACGGATCCGGCCAGAAGGTGTGATGTGGGCCGCTTGCTCGTTGGGATAAATCCAGGGGTTTGACTACAATGGATCAATACCTTCACCCCGCTGAGCTGGTTGCTGTTCCATTAGTGGCCACCGTGGCGGGGTCTTTTGCATGTAGGACCACTAAAGGAGAAGTCCGTGTCTACCACCAACAGCGCAGCTGCAGCCTGGCTCACCCAGGAAGCTTTTGACCGCCTGAAGGCAGAGCTGGACCAACTTTCCGGCCCCGGCCGGGCGGAGATTGTCCAGAAGATCGACGCTGCCCGCCAGGAGGGTGACCTCAAGGAAAATGGCGGCTACCACGCTGCCAAGGAGGAGCAGGGCAAGATCGAGGCCCGCATCCGCCAGCTGACCGTCCTGCTTCGGGATGCCCACGTGGGTGAATCCCCCGCCGATGACGGCATCGTGGAGCCCGGCATGATCGTTGTGGCCCGGATTGCAGGGGACGAAGAGACCTTCCTGCTCGGATCCCGTGAAATTGCCGGCGATTCGGACCTGGACGTCTTCAGCGAAAAGTCCCCCCTGGGCTCTGCAATCCTGGGCCACAAGGAAGGCGAGACGCTGAGCTACGTTGCGCCCAACGGCAAGGACATCACGGTGGAAATCCTTTCCGCGAAGCCTTACGCAGCCTAGTTCTTCCTTAGCTGCCAAAGCGCCTGCCGCCCCAAGGGCGGCAGGCGCTTTGTTGTATTCAGCCTGTGGGCGGCAGCTATAGGGGAATTGCGCGGTCCCGCTGCCTGTCGGCGCCCGTACGGGGGCGGAGGATCAGTGCGGCCACCACTCCCCCTGCAGCCCCGCCAAGGTGGGCCTGCCAGGACACGAAGCCGGACACAATGGGCAGCATCCCGAACAGAATGCTGCCGTAGCCCATGAACAGGACCACGGCCAGGAGGATCTGTTTCCAGCTGCGGTTGAAGAAGCCGCGGACCAGGAGGAAGGCAAAAAGTCCGAAGACGAGGCCTGAGGACCCTACGGTGATCCCGCCATCGCCGATCAGCCAGACGGTGATTCCCGATCCCAGCCAGCTGAGCGCGAGGGCAGTCAGGAAGACCCGGAGCCCGGAGAGGAACACCAGGAAGCCAAAGATGATCAGCGGCAGGCTGTTGGACAGCAGGTGGTTCAGGTTGGCATGCAGCAGCGGAAACGTGAAAATGTCCAGGAGCCCGTCCGCGCTCCGGGGCCGCAGTCCGAACGTGCGGGTCAGGGACCCCAGGGTCAGCGTGTTGAACAGCTCAATGACAAAGAGGAGTGCTACGAAACCGCCCAGGACGAGCAGCCCGCCCTTGGCGCGCGCCGCCGTCGTCTGCCGTTCCCGGAAATCCCCGTTCCGCATCAGGCCAGCCACGCGTACCCCTAGTGCACCACGATGGGCTGGAATCCTTCGGCACGCAGCGCGCTGAGGACTTGCTCGCCGTGCTGGTGGCCCTTGGTCTCCAGGTTCACGGTGATGGAAACGTCGCCCATGCTGATGGAGCCGCCCACGCGGGTGTGGTCCAGGCCGGTGACGTTGGCATCGTTTTCGGCGATGATCCTGGCGATGGTTGCCAGCGAGCCGGGACGGTCGTCCAGCATCATGCGGACAGTCATGTACCGCCCGGCTGCGGAAAGGCCGCGCTGGATGACTTTAAGCATTAGCATAGGGTCGATATTGCCGCCGGACAGTACGACGGCGGTGGTCCCCGGATTTTCGATCTTGCCGTCCATGAGGGCAGCGACACCGACCGCGCCGGCGGGCTCCACTACCATTTTGGCGCGTTCCAGCAGGAAGATCAGTGCGCGGGCCAGCGAATCCTCGCTGACCGTCACGACGTCGTCCACGAGTTCGCGGATGATGCTGAACGGCAGCTGCCCCGGCCGTCCGACGGCGATGCCGTCAGCCATCGTGGACACCTTCTTCAGCGGCACCAGGGCGTCGGCGGCGAGGGAGGGAGGGTAGGCCGCAGCGTTTTCCGCCTGCACCCCGATGATGCGGATGTCGCGTCCAAGTTCCTTGGCCCGGGCCTTGATGGCGACCGCAACCCCGGCCAGGAGGCCGCCACCGCCGACGCCCATCAGGATGGTGTCCACGGTGGGGATCTGTTCGAGGATTTCCAGGCCAACAGTGCCCTGGCCTGCCACCACATCAACGTTGTCGAAGGGGTGGACGAAGACCGTCCCCGTTTCATTGCTGTACCGCTGGGCCTCCGCCAGCGCCTCGTCCACGTTGTGGCCGTGCAGGATCACCTCGGCGCCGTGGCTGCGGGTGGCGGCGAGCTTTGGCAGCGCAACACCGAGGGGCATGTAGATGCGTGCCTTGATCCCCAGGCTCTTGGCTGCCACCGCAACGCCCTGTGCGTGGTTGCCTGCGGACGCCGCCACAACGCCACGTTTCTTCTCTTCGGGCGACAGGCGGGCCATGCGCACGTAGGCACCGCGGACCTTGAACGACCCGGCACGCTGGAGGTTCTCGCATTTGAAGTAGACCTCGCCGCCCACCTGTACGCCCAGCGCACGGGACGATTCCACCGGAGTGCGCGCAATAATCCCGTCAAGCAGCTTCTGCGCCTCAAGGACATCGTCCAGCGTGACGGGAAGGGTTTGCAGGATGTTCACGTACTACTCTCCTCTAGGTTCGTCCCCGGCGCCCCGACGGGGTGCGGAGTGGGCACCGCGGTGTTCAGCTGTGGCGCCGGCAGACGTTTCGCCTTCTCCGCCAAAGTCCTTCGGCGGTTCAACGTCTTCTATGGTGTTGTCCCCGCCAGCCGGAGCTGTCAGGGGCCTCCCGGCAATCACCGGCACCTGTTCATGTTCCCATGTTCTGGCGGCGATGTAGCGAATGGCCGAGTTTGCTACGGCCAGGATGGGTACCGAAAACAGTGCGCCCGGGATGCCGGCAAGGTAGGAGCCGGCGGCAACGCTGAGGATGACGGCTACCGGATGGAGGGACACGGCCTTGCCCATGACCAGCGGCTGCAGGATGTGTCCTTCCAGCTGCTGGACCGCAAGGACGATGGCGAGCATGATCAGCGCATTCACGGGGCCGTTGGCCACCAAGGCCAGCAGGACGGCAATCACGCCGGTCACCAGGGCACCCACCACCGGGATGAAGGAACCCAGGAAAACCAGCACGCCCAGGGGCAGGGCCAGCGGGACTCCAATGATCGCGGCACCCACGCCGATGCCGATCGCATCCACCGCGGCAACGAACATCTGGATTCGTGCATAGCTCACCATGGAGGCCCAGCCCTTGCGGCCGGCGCCGAAAGCAGCGGCCCGCGCCCGCCGCGGAAGCAGCCGGACAAGGAACGCCCAGATCCGGTCTCCCTCCAGCAGGAAGAAAATGAGGATGAACAGGGCGAGGAGCAATCCGGCGGCGAAGTGTCCGGCCGTGCTGCCAAATGACAGGGCGCCGCTGAGGATGCTGCTGCTGTTGTTCTGCAGGGCGTCGCTGGCTTCCTTGACGTACTGGTCGATTTGGGCCGCCGTCAGGTGCAGCGGCCCGTCGGAAAGCCAGGTCTGGACCTGCCGCACGCCTTCGAGCGCCTGCTGCCACAATTCGCCGAAGCCGATCACCAGCTGCCGGCCGACGAGGGCCAGCGCACCGGAGATCACTGCGATAAAGCCAAGGACCGTAAGGGCGACGGCAAGGCCGGCGGGCAGTCCGCGCCGCTTCAGCCAGGCCGTGACAGGGCTCAGCAGCCCCGCGAGGAGCGCCGCCACCATGACCGGGATGATCAGGAAGGTGATGTGGCTCAGGAGCCAGATCAGCGTGCCGGCCATCAGGAGGATGAGGCCCAGGCGCCAGGACCAGGATGCGGCAATCCGTACACCGTACGGGATGTCGCGGTCTAGCTCACGGTCTGTCAGGACCCGGAGGGGTGCCGCCGTGGCGGGGGCTGGAGATGGCGTGGACTGGGTGGCGTCGTCCGCGGTGGGCGTCATAAGGAAACTCTAGCCGCCTGTGGCGGCGTGGTAGTCGATTCCCCACTCCATGGCGAAGGACTCCCCCGGTTCGAGCCAGCGCAGGCCGTCGCCGGAGTTGAAGGCGTTGGCCGGACCGGTCATCGGTTCGACGGCGAGCGCGCGGCTCCGGCCGGGATAGACAGTGCTGACGAAGACGTGGACGTACTCGCAGGATTCGTCCTGCCAGAGGCTGACGCTGCGGCCGTCCGGCCCCGCCAGCACGTGGCGGGCCTTGCCATCCTCGTACCCGAGGCCGGTGAGAGCGACGTCGACGCTGAGGCCGCCGATGGTGCGGCCGCCGCGGAAGTCGGTGTCGCCGTCGACGGGCGCGGAACTGCGGGGTATCAGCCGTTCATCGGCGATGAGCTGGGTGTCGGCCTGGACGGTCAGTACCAGCTCCTCGGCGGGCGTGTCTCCCAACCGCAGGTAGGGGTGCGCGCCGAGGACAAACGGTGCAGCTGCTGCGGCGTGGTTTGTCAGGCTCTGGCGGACCGCGAGTCCAAGGTCTGCGGTCAGCTCGTACCGCACGAGGTGCCGCACCAGGAAGGGGTAGCCGTGCTGCGGAAAGACCGTGGCTTCCAGGGAAACGGAGTATGGCGATTCGTCCACCAGCGTGTAACCCACGTTTCTGAGCAGGCCGTGGCTGGCGTTGTTGCGGGACACCTCGGTGATGTCCAGCTGCTGCTTTTTGCCGTCCAGGACCCAGGCGCCATCCTCCACCCTGTTGGCCCAGGGCGCCAGGGTGATTCCGGCCCCGCCGGGCGGAATGACGTCGTCGCCGTAGGTTTCGGTCAGGAGCACGCCGCCCCGGCTGTAGGACCGGAGCCCGGCGGCGAGCTCGGTGATAACGGCCACGGCGTCGCCGCGGCGAAGTTCATACTGGCGGCCTGAGGCAAAGGCGCGCAGGTGCGGGCTGTCGGGTGTGTCCTGGGACGAGAACTGGGTCATGCGCCTTACCGTACCGCGGCTACTGTGGTCATGCTGAACCTTGGATGTTGTTTTTTGTTCTTAACTATTCATTTTTGGTTGATCATGCGAAAATAGTTCCATGACAGCGATCACCAGCACCAGACTCTCCGACGGCCGGGAGCTGCTCTATTTCGATGACCCGGGCACCAATGCGGCCCGGGCAGCGGGGCCTGCCGACCAGCGCGGCCTGCCACCGAGGGGCGAGCCCGGTGAGGTCCGCTTCGATGCCCTCACGGACGAATGGGTGGCAGTGGCGGCGCACCGCCAGACCCGAACCCACCTCCCGCCCGCGGACCAGTGCCCCATCTGCCCCACGACGCCCAACAACCCGTCCGAGATTCCTGCGGCTAACTATGACGTGGTGGTCTTCGAGAACCGCTTCCCGTCCCTCGGCCCCGCCCTCGGTCCGGTTCCGGAAAACGCTGCATGGGGAACCAAGGGTCCGGCCTACGGCCGCTGCGAAGTAGTGTCGTTCACGCCCGAACACACAGGCTCCTTCAGCACACTCAGCGAAACCCGCTCCCGGACCGTGATCGAAGCCTGGGCCCAGCGCACGGAAGCGCTCAGCTCGCTGGCAGGCATCAAGCAGGTGTTTCCTTTCGAGAACCGCGGCGCAGATATTGGCGTCACCCTCCACCACCCGCACGGCCAGATCTACGCCTACCCGTATGTCACTCCCCGGGCGGGCGTGCTGGGTTCGGCTGCCCTGCGCCACTACGAGAAGCACGATGGCCGCGAAACCCTGACCGGCTCCCTCTTGAAAGCGGAACGGCAAGACGGCAGCCGGATGGTGATGGAAGGCGAAAACTTCAGCGCCTACGTCCCGTTCGCAGCCCGCTGGCCGCTGGAAATCCACCTGGTCCCCCACCGTCACGTTCCAGACCTAGCGGCCCTAAGCGGGGAGGAGAAGGACGAGCTCGCCCACGTCTACCTGGATCTGCTCAAGCGCGTGGATGCCCTGTACCCCACGCCCACCCCGTACATCTCCGCCTGGCACCAGGCTCCACTGGTGCCCGGACTCCGCGCCGCCGGCTACCTCCACCTTCAGCTGACCTCACCCCGGCGGGCTGCGGATAAGCTGAAATACCTTGCCGGGTCCGAGGCAGCCATGGGTGCCTTCATCAACGACACCACACCGGAAAGCGTGGCCGAGCGGCTGCGCGCAACGGTTCCGGCACCTGCCACTGCGGCCGCCGAGGCCGCTCCGTCCCAAGGAGTTCCCGCTTGAGCGCCGCACCCCACCCCACCGCAGATTCAGCCGCCCCGGGCACGCAGGACCTGGCTGCCCGGTTTGCCCAGGAGTTCGGGGCCGCCCCGGCAGGCGTCTGGCAGGCACCGGGCAGGGTCAACCTGATCGGTGAGCACACCGACTACAACGAGGGCTTCGTGCTGCCGTTCGCCATCGACCGGACTGCCCGGGTAGCAGTGGGCATCCGCCCGGACTCCACCGTTCGCCTGCTGTCAACGTACGGTGACCAGGGCATGGTTTCCACCGCACTCGACAGCCTGGAACCGGGCTCCGCCAAGGGGTGGACCAAGTATCCCCTCGGCGTCATGTGGGCCCTCCGCGAACGCGGCATCGATGTTCCCGGAATTGACCTGCTGCTGGACTCGGACGTTCCGCTCGGCGCAGGCCTGTCCTCGTCACACGCTATCGAGTGCGCGGTGGTCACCGCCCTCAACGAGCTCACCGGCGCTGGCCTGACAGCGGAGGACATGGTCCTGGTGACCCAGCGCGCCGAAAACGACTTCGTGGGGGCTCCCACCGGCATCATGGACCAGTCCGCCTCCATTCGCGGGGCCAAGGGCCACGCGGTCTTCCTCGATTGCCGTGACCAGAATGCCACCCTGGTGCCGTTCGAAACGGAACCGGCAGGACTGGTCCTGCTGGTCATTGACACCAAGGTCTCGCACTCCCACGCCGACGGCGGGTATGCCTCGCGCCGCGCCTCCTGCGAGCTCGGCGCCGAGGTCATGGGCGTCAAGGCGCTCCGCGACGTCCAGGTCGGTGACCTGGAGGAGGCCAGCGGACTGCTGGACGAGGTGACGTTCCGGCGCGTGCGCCACGTTGTCACGGAGAACGACCGGGTGCTGCAGACGGTGGAGCGCCTGGCCGCCGAGGGACCCGGCGCCATCGGCACCCTGCTCGATGCCAGCCATGCCTCCATGCGGGACGACTTCGAAATTTCGTGTCCTGAACTGGATCTGGCGGTGGAGACCTCGCGCGCCAACGGGGCCATCGGGGCACGGATGACCGGAGGCGGTTTCGGGGGTGCGGCGATTGCCCTGACCCCCGTCGCTTCCGAAGCGAAGGTGCGCGCCGCCGTCGTCAGTGCTTTCGCCGAGGCGGGCTATGCCGCGCCGGACATCTTCACTGTCTCCCCGGCAGCGGGCGCCATGCGCGTCGCCTAGCAACCCGACCGGGAGGCCGCTCAACGCTACAACCTTAAATAGAACAGGCCCACCTTGCGGTGGGCCTGTTCTATTTAAGGCATCGGACGACGGCGGTTTGGCGCCCGGGCGCTAGTCGTCGCCGCGGAGGATGGCCAGCAGGCGGATGATCTCCACATACAGCCAGACCAAGGTGACGGTCAGGCCGAACGCCGCGGTCCAGGAGAAACGCTGCGGAGCGCCGCTGCGGACGCCGGCTTCAATGCTGGTGAAGTCCATGATCAGCGAGAAAGCGGCGAGGCCGATGGCGAGCAGGCCGATAACAACGCCAATCATGCCGCTGCGCAGGCCGAAGGGCTCCTGGGTGACGCCGGTCAGCATCATGACCAGGTTGACTACTGAGAACAGGGCGTAACCGCCAAGGGCGATCATGAAGAAGCGCATCGCCTTGGGGGTGGCACGGACTTTTCCGCTCTTGAACAGCAGCAGGGTGACGGCAAACACGGAGAGCGTGCCTACCACTGCCTGCAGGCCAACACCCGGGTACTGGGTATCGAGGATGCGGGTCAGGCCACCCAGGAAGAGTCCTTCTAGGCCGGCGTAGGCCAGGATCAACGCAGGGGAAGGCTGCTTCTTGAACGTGTTGACGAGGGCTAGGACGAAACCGCCGAGGGCACCGACGATCATCAGCAGCGACGCAAGCCCCAAACCGACGGTCAGGGTTACTGCCGCGCCGAGGATAACGACGCCGAGGCAGGCTGCCGTCTTGACGATGACATCGTCGAAGGTCATCCGCCCGGTATCCGCCGGACCCGCCGACGGCTGGTTGTACATGTCCTGGAGCTGGTTGTCCGTCATGCCCTGCGGCTGGGCGTTCCAGGCCTGCTGGCCATAGGGTGCCTGGGCGTACGGCTGCTGGCCGTAAGGGGCGCCGCCATAGCCCTGCGGGGCAGGCGGTGCCTGGGTGGCTCCACGGAAGCTCTTTCCGTTGAAGATCGGGTTTCCGCCAAGTGCCATTGCGGGATTCCTCCATGCTGGGTGTGTGATGGATCTTAAGGTTTACGCTACCAATTCCCACGTAGCCGGCGCCCCTAAAGTTCCCGCCGACCTTCCCTGCAATACAACCGTGACCTGCCAGTGAACATGCTGCGCCCGCGGAGACACCGCTACTCAACAAAGGTTGTTTCCCACGATCCGCGCCACATCGCAGCTGCGGGCCCCGCAGTTGTTATCCGATCGCTACCAATATGGCCTGGACCACGGCATTCACCGGTTCTGATGCGCTGTAGCATAAGCCAAGCAGGGTGACGGAACTCACACTTGTGGGTGTCGGGCGTCATGGCATTTCCCCACCCTGCGACCGTTCGCAGCGGCTGCAATGGCGCGGCCTAGACCGCCCCCAAGTGGAGGTTATCAATTTGAGAAGTACACCCCAAGGCCAGCGGGCCGGAAGGCGCCTCGGTTTGCTGAGACTGTTGGGAGCCATTGGCGCTTCCATCTTCGCAATCCTCCTGGTGGCCGGACCGGCAAGCCAGGCCGCTTCCCCGTCACCGACACCATCCCCGTCGAACCAGACCTTCCAGAACAACATCAGCGGGTTCCTCCGTGATGACACCCGCGCACCCCTGGCGGACGTGACAGTCACGGCAAAGAAGGGCGATTTCACCGGCACTGCCAAGTCATCGGCCAACGGCGCCTGGAACATCGGCGTGCCGGAGCAAGGCACCTACACGGTGGAACTGGATGAATCCACGCTTCCCGAGGGCATCAAGCTGGCCGACGGCCAGGAAAACCCCCGCGACGTGACGTTCAGCCAGACCTCCAACCTGTCGGTGATCTTCGCGTTCGGCAAAGGCATCGTGGTGCAGCAACAGGACTTCGGCCAGAACCTCCTGAACCGGCTGGTGGCCGGCCTGAGCTTTGGCCTGCTCCTGGCCCTGGCATCGGTTGGCCTGTCCCTGATCTTCGGCACCACCGGCCTCACCAACTTCGCCCACGGCGAGATGGTGACCCTTGGCGCGGTCCTCGTCTTTGGCTTCAACGCCATGGGGCTTCCCTTCTGGCTGGCACTGATCCTGTCCCTGGTGGGCGGCGGCCTCTTCGGTTACGCCCAGGACCGCGGGCTCTGGCGGCCGCTGCGCCGCCGCGGCACGGGCCTGGTCCCCATGATGATCGTCAGCATCGGCCTGGCCCTCGCGGTCCGCTACGTGATCCAGTTCTACTTCGGCGGCGCCACCCAGCAGTTGCCTTACGCCCAAAGCCCCGAGGTCCAGATTGGCCCGGTCTCCATTTCACCGAACAACCTGTGGTCGCTGGGTATCAGCGCCGTGGTCATCGCCCTGATCGGCATCGTGCTGCTGAAGACCAGGCTTGGCAAGGCCACCCGCGCAGTGGCGGACAACCCCGCCCTGGCTGCCGCTTCAGGCATTGACGTGGACGCCGTCATCCGGCTGGTGTGGATCACCGGCGGCATGCTCGCTTCCCTTGGCGGCATCCTCTGGGCCTACTACCGCCCGGGCGTCACCTTCGACATGGGCTCGGCCATCCTGCTGCTCATCTTCGCCGGTGTGACCCTCGGCGGCCTGGGAACCGTCTTCGGCGCCCTGATCGGTTCCATCATCGTTGGCATCTTCGTGGAGCTGACCACTGTGTTCGGCCTCGCTGCCGACCTCAAGTACGTGGGAGCTTTGTTCATCATGATCGTTGTCCTCTTGTTCCGGCCACAGGGCATCCTGGGCCGTCGCGAGCGCGTGGGTTAGGAAACAGACATGGATTTTGGTTTCATTCTTTCCAGCGCTGCCGGCGAGATCTTCAGCCCCACCACGGCTGCCTACGCCTTGGCTGCCTTGGGGCTCGCGGTCCACTTCGGCTATTCGGGCCTGCTGAACTTCGGCCAGGCCGGCTTCATGGCAGTGGGCGCGTACGGGTTCGCGATCTCCACCCTGACCTTCGGCGTCCCGTTCTTCGTGGGGCTGCTCATCGCCATTGCGGCCTCCGCGGTCTTTGCACTGCTGCTGGGCATCCCCACCCTCCGACTCCGGGCGGACTACCTGGCCATTGTGACCATCGCCGCCGCGGAAATCGTGCGCTACATCGTCACCACCAACCAACTCACTGCGGTTACCGGTTCCGCCAATGGCCTGGCGGCGTTTGAAGGCAGCTTCTACGCCATGAACCCGTTCCCCGAGGGCTCATACTTCGGCATGAACAACCGCGACTTCTTTATCCGCGTGGTGGGCTGGGCCCTGGTGGCCCTCTGCTGCACCCTTGTGTGGTTGCTGATGCGCAGCCCGTGGGGCCGGGTGCTCAAGGGCATCCGCGAGGACGAGAACGCCGTCCGGTCCCTGGGCAAGAACGTCTACGCCTATAAAATGCAGGCCCTGGTCATCGGCGGCGTCCTCGGCGCCCTCGCGGGCATGGTCTTTACCCTGCCCCGCGGCGCCGTACAGCCTGCCAACTACGGCACGGAACTGACGTTCTTCCTCTATACCTGCCTGTTGCTGGGCGGCCTGGGCACGGTCCTCGGCCCCGTCATCGGGGCGATGATCTTCTGGGTGGTCCTCTCCCTGACACAGGGCATCCTCTACGGCCTCATTGAGTCCGGTGCCGTTATGTGGCTGAACACCGTCCAGGCCGGGCAGCTGCGTTACATCCTGGTAGGCGTGGCGCTGATGCTCTTGATGATCTTCAGGCCGCAGGGCGTCTTCGGAAACAAGAAGGAGCTGGCGTTCGCGTGAGCATACACAATGAAAACCCCGAAACGTCCGGTGCCCCGGCACCGGACTACATGACCGACACCCGCCCCATCGCCGCTGGCGAAACAGCGCCCGGTTGCAAGAAGCGGGATCCGATCGTGGTGGCAGAAAACGTCACCCGCAGCTTCGGCGGAATCAACGCCGTGGATGTGGACTACCTGGAGATCCCCCGGCACAAGATCACTGCCCTGATCGGCCCCAACGGTGCCGGCAAGACCACCCTCTTCAACCTGTTGACCGGATTCGACACCCCCAACACCGGCAAGTGGCAGTTTGAAGGCCACAGCCTCGCGGGGGTATCCCCCTACAAGGTGGCCCGCATGGGCATGGTCCGCACGTTCCAGCTCACGAAAGTGATGGGCAAGCTGACGGTCATGGAAAACATGCGCCTGGGAGCGTCCAACCAACCCGGAGAAAGCCTCGCCAAAGCCCTGTTCAAGGGCATCTGGGGCGGCCGAGAAAAAGAGATCACGGCCCAGGCCGACGTCCTGCTGGAGAAGTTCAAACTCGACGCCAAAAAGGACGACTACGCCGCATCGCTCTCCGGCGGACAGCGCAAGCTCCTGGAGATGGCACGGTCCCTCATGGTGCGGCCCAAGCTGGTGATGCTCGACGAACCAATGGCGGGCGTTAACCCGGCACTGACGCAGTCACTGCTGGACCACATCAAGAACCTGAAGGCCGAGGGCATGACGGTCCTGTTCGTTGAACACGACATGCACATGGTCCGGCACATCGCGGACTGGGTGGTGGTCATGGCCGAGGGCAAGGTTGTCGCCGAAGGCCCGCCCGGGGAGGTCATGAAGAACCCCGCCGTCATCGACGCCTACCTGGGTGCCCACCACGACGTCGACCTCGGCGACGCAGAGGGCATCAAGGAGCTCGCTGCCGAACTCGTTGCCGACGACGAATCCATCGTCGGCACCGATAACGCCGGGATCATCTCCCTGGACGTCGTCGGGGACGAGTCCGGCACGGCCGGCCCGGCGGAACAGTCCCCCGGAGACGTGCAACGCGGCAGGCGCGCGCACAGGGACACGGAAACCGATGGGAAAGACCGGACAGATAGGGACAGCCAATGAGCAGCACCAGCGCGGCACCGGCCGCCCAGCCCGTGGACGACGGCGAAGCAGTCGTCAAGGTCACCGACCTTGTGGCCGGATACATTCCCGGCGTCAACATCCTGAACGGCTGCAGCATTGAAGCCCGAAAGGGCGAGCTGATCGGCATCATCGGCCCCAACGGCGCCGGCAAGTCGACCCTCCTCAAGGCCATGTTCGGCCTGGTAAAGGTACACTCCGGCACCGTGGTGGTCCGCGGCCAGGACATTACCGGGCTGAAGGCCAACAAGCTCGTGACCCGCGGCGTCGGCTTCGTCCCGCAGACCAACAATGTGTTTGCGGCCCTCACCATCGAAGAGAACCTCCAGATGGGCATGTTCCAGCGGCCCAAGGACTTTGCCGAGCGGTTCGACTTTGTCACTCGGCTCTTTCCGGAACTCGGGAAGCGCCGCTCCCAGCGGGCCGGTTCCCTGTCCGGCGGCGAGCGCCAGATGGTGGCGATGGGCCGCGCTTTGATGATGGATCCTGCAGTCCTGCTGCTGGACGAGCCCTCAGCAGGCCTCTCCCCCGTCAAGCAGGATGAGACCTTCCTCCGCGTCCACGAAATCAACCGTGCCGGCGTCTCAGTCATCATGGTGGAACAGAACGCCCGCCGCTGCCTGCAGATCTGCGACCGCGGCTATGTGCTGGACCAGGGCCGGGACGCGTACACCGGTACCGGCCGCGAGCTGATGAAGGACCCCAAGGTGATCCAGCTGTACCTGGGCACCCTGGCGGACACCGTCGAGTAAACCGGAGCACAACCGCAAAGAAGCCCCCGTCCGATGGACGGGGGCTTCTTTGTGCCTGGGAAGGGTCTAGAGCTTGCCGAACTCTTCCTTCACTGCCGTGTACTTGTTGTCGTCCTGGTACTCGTAGATACCGATGTACGCCTCGGTGGGGTCACCGGCGTCGGAGAAGGTCACCGGACCGGACTGGCCGTCGTAGTCGATGTCCTTGCCCTCGCGGAGCAGGGTGACGCAGGCGGCGTAGGACGTGCACTTCTCGCCGCCCTCCGAAACTTCCTTCAGCTTCGCAGCGATGTCCGTCCCCTTGGTGCTCTTGGCAGCTTCCGCGGCCAGGGAGATCAGGTTGACGGCGTCGTAAGACTCACCGGCGTAGCTGTAGTCCTTCAAGGCCGGGTCAATGGCGAGGAGTTTCTTCTTGAAGGCGTCCTGCGCAAACGTGCCGGGGATGGTACCCCGGGCGCCCTTCAGCGTGCCGGCCTGGAAGTCCTTGCTGTAGTCGGAGGTGTTGCCGTCCACCAGGAACATCTGGGTGGGCTTGACTCCCTTGCCGGTCATCAGCGGAACGATGCTCTTTGCCTGGTCGAAGGTGATCAGGGCGATGGCGTCCGGCTTGGCGGCAAGTACCTTGTCCACCTGGCTGCTGAACTGGCTGTCGCCTTCGTTGAAGAGTTCCTCGGCAACAACCTGGCCGCCTGCCGCCTCAAAGGATTCCTTGATGTTCTTGGCCAGGCCGGTGCCGTAGGCATCGTTCAGGACCACCATGCCGACGGTCTGGGCCCCACAGGTTGCCATGTAGTTGCCCAGGACCTTGCCCTGGAGGACATCGGACGGTGCGGTGCGCCAGTACAGGCCCTTGTCATCCCAGGTGGTGAAGTCCGGGGACGTGTTGGCCGGCGAGAACTGGATGACGCCAGCACCGGTGATCTGGTTGATGACCGTCTTGGACACGCCCGAGGACGCGGCGCCGATGATGGCGCTGACACCCTGGCCGAGCAATGCGGAGGTGGAC
The DNA here is from genome assembly GCF_000962805.1 of Pseudarthrobacter chlorophenolicus. Taxonomy (GTDB): domain Bacteria; phylum Actinomycetota; class Actinomycetes; order Actinomycetales; family Micrococcaceae; genus Arthrobacter; species Arthrobacter chlorophenolicus_A. The sequence goes on from NZ_JZTW01000003.1 coordinate 24,866, forward strand.
TGGGTGGCGATGTCCGTCTTGGTGTCACCGGAGTCGCGGTGGATCACTTCCACCGGCTTGCCCAGGACGCCGCCGGCGTCGTTGACTTCCTTGATGCCGAGGTTCACACCGGCGATTTCGGGCGGGCCGAGGAAGGCCAGGGATCCGGTGGTGGGCAACAGCGAGCCGATCTTCAGCGGAGTCTCCGTACTGCCGGTGGACGGCGGAACAGCTGCCGGCGCCGCGCTCTGCGTGGCTGCGGCACCCCCTCCGGTTTCCGGTGCGGGGCACGCGATGCCTCCGGCCGATGCGGAGGAAGCGGACTCGGACGTCGTGGGTGTGGACGAACCGCCGCACGCTGTCACCATGAAGGCGACGCCGATGCCAAGCGCTGTCAGCTTGGCAGCGCGGGTTCCCGCCTGGGGGAATAAAGTCATTTACGAGCTCCTCGATCTAAAGGTGCGAACGGCCTTTGACGCGAAAAATCAGGTGTTCCTGATTTAGCTTCAAGCTAATGCAAATCCCAGGCGAAGATAAGTGACTGAGGTCACATCCTTATAACAGTCGTTGCATATGCGAAATTAAACAACGGAAGCCGCCCGCACTGCGGGCGGCTTCCGTCGATTCGGTGCCGTTTGGCGGGCATCCTCTGCTCCGTACCCCAGGTGGGACTCGAACCCACAACACGCGGATTTTAAGTCCGATGCCTCTGCCAATTGGGCTACTGGGGCGTCGGGTCAATGGTATCCCGTCAGAAGCGTTCGAACGGTTCGGCGTACCGGAACGTCCCGTGCACCCCGCCTGGCCACAGCGCCAGCGGCAGGAGCTGGAAGTGCCCGCCCCACGCCTCATCCGGCGGCAGCACGCCGAAGGACGCCGACGGGACGAACCCGAACCGGGGGTAGTACTCGGTGCTGCCGAGGAGCGCGATCCCGCTCTCCCCCGCAGCATTGGCCCTTGCAATGGTCTCCGCCATCAAGGCTGATCCGATGCCCTGGCGCTGAAGCCTGGGTGTCACGCTGATCGGCCCCAGTCCGAGCAGCTCGTGGCTGCCCACCCAGCCCCGGGTGCTGATGACGTGGCCCACCACCTCGCCACCCAGCACCGCCACCACGCTGAGTTCGGGAAGGTATTCGTCAGCCTTGAAAAGGGCCCGGAGGATTTTCACTTCGACGGGCTCCCCTTCCGCGGGAAGCCCGGTTGCCGGGGAGACGGCAAATGCCTCGGCGGTCAGCGACAGGATGGCGTCCCGGTCCGCGGCAGTTTCGGTGCGCAGCTGCAGGCCTGGACGCGGCGCATCCTGGTTTTCGGCCGAAAGATCGGCCAACACCTGCAGGGCCCTCGGGGCGTCCGCCGCCGGCACCAGGAGGTGGTCGTGATGGAACCCCGCCAGGACATTGCAGCTGATGCCGGCGTCCGTCAGGGCCCTCGCCACCGCCGCGGTCAGGCCAACGGCTTCCAGTGCCGAATGGATCTCGAGCGTGATCCAGGCAGCGACGAAGTCGTAGGACAGCCCCAGCCGGTCGGCCTCCGCGCGGGGCAGGACGGCAGTCAGCCCTTCGGCCTCGCGGACGGCTGCCTCGATGTGGCCTTCCAGGGGCCGGCCATGTGGCCAGAGGACGTAGACGTACTCGCCGTCGCGCTGGACGGGATGCATCCCCGCCAAAAGGGACTGGAGGTTCTTTTCGCCGGTCATGAGGCCAGTCTAGGAGGCCGGGCCGCCCTGGCCGCACAATGCAAACGGCGGCTGCCCCCTTTCGGGGACAGCCGCCGTCGTGCTTGTGGCGCGAAGCCGGTTACTTGGCCTGGGCCGCGACCGGTTCCTTCGGCTCCACCACGGAGGACCCTGCAGCCGGGGCCGCGGGAGCCGTAGCGGCAGCCGGCTTGGGCGCCGGGGTGGCGGCAGCAACGAAGGCGCCGCGCGGGTTGTCCAGGTCCAGCAGCTGCGTGGTGTCGCGGCCGGCAAAGAAGGCGATGATCCAGTTCAGGATCACACGGAACTTGCGCTCGAACGTGGGCATGGCCATGCCGTGGTAACCGCGGTGTGCCAGCCAGGCCAGGGGGCCCTTCAGGCCGATGCGGCCCAGCAGGTTGATGTTGGCAACGCCCTTCCATTCACCGAAGCCGGCCACAGCACCAAGGTTCTTGTGCTTGTAGTCCTTCAGCGGCTTGTCCCAACGGGAGGCCCACAGGTTCTTCGCGAGGCGCTTGGCCTGGCGGAGCGCATGCTGGGCGTTGGGGACGCAGGTACCGTCAGGCAGGCCCTTGCCGGTGAGGTCCGGAACGGCGGAAATGTCGCCGGCGGCCCAGGCATTCTCGACGATGCCTTCGTCGCCGCCGATGCGCAGGTCCGGAAGGACGCGGACGCGACCGCGCGGTTCCAGCGGGAAGTCGGTGGAGCGGACCATCGGGTTGGCCTGCACGCCGGCGGTCCACACGAGGGTGTCCGCTTCGAATTCCTGTGCCGGGGTCTTGTCCGGAAGGTTGATGAGCTTCAGTGCGCCCTCAGCGCTGTCCAGCGAGGTGTTGAGCAGGACCTCGATGCCGCGGCTGCGGAGGTGCTCCACGACCCACTCTGCCTGCGAGGCGGTGACCTCGGGCATGATGCGGCCCATGGCTTCAACCAGGACGAAGCGGACTTCCTCCTGCTTGACCCGGGGGTTGTTGCGGACAGCGGCGCGCGCCATGTCCTCCATCTCGGTGATGCATTCGATGCCTGCGAACCCGCCGCCGACAACGACGAACGTGAGGGCCTTCGCCCGGGCAGCAGGATCGGTCATGGTGGAGCCGAGCTCAATGCGCTCGAGGACCTTGTTGCGCAGGGCAACGGCTTCCTCGATGGTCTTCAGGCCGATGCCCTTGTCCGCAAGGCCCTTGATGGGGAACGTGCGGGTGATGGCGCCGGCAGCCAGGACGACGTCGAAGTAGGGAACCTCGAAGTTCTCGCCACCGTCGGAGGGAGCAACCACAGCGGTGCGGTTGGCGTGGTCGATAGCGGTGACGCGGCCCTGGATCAGTTCGGACTGCTTGAGGTGCTTGCGGTGGGACACCACGGCATGGCGGGCCTCGATGTTGCCGCCTGCCACCTCGGGAAGGAACGGCTGGTAAGTCATGTAGGGCAGCGGATCAACGACGGTGACGATGCCACCTGCATTCGCGATCTTCTTCTGCAGTTTGAGTGCTACGTACAGGCCGACGTACCCGCCGCCGACGACGAGCACCCGGGGACGGTCCTGGAGCTGTGGGGTGGTTGCCATGCTTTCAAGGATAGCCCAGTTTGTGAAAATCTTCACTAACTGCGTCAGGCGCCCGTAACGCTAGGGTTTCCGCTCCGAGTCCACCTTGTCCAGGACCCCGGTTTCGGTTTCGTCTCGCGCCAGTGCGGGGTTCCTGGCCGCCCTTGTCAACTGGACGGCGGCCGCGGCGATGATCGCGAGGAACAGCACCGCGAATCCAATGACGACGGCGGCGCTGATCGCGCTGTCCCGCTGCGAGGGCGCCTCGGCCGCGGGCACCGTCGCTTCGGGAAGCGTGGGTACCGCGCTGGGGACGTCCGCGGTGGGCAGCGGCGCGGGCGTTGCGAGGTTGCCGCGCCGGTGGACGCGGATCCATTCGGCCACCGAGCCCAGCGGGTTGCTGGATGCCTCGGGCACATCGTCCTTGAGCGCGGCCTCGGCGTTGAGGATGCCGTAGCCGTACAGCGGGTCCTTCCCGGGAACGCCTGCGTCCTTGGCGGTGGTGACAATGCGGTTGATGACCTGCTCGGCGGTCATGGAAGGCCACTTGGACCGGATCAGCGCTGCCACCCCCGAGACGATCGGCGTGGAGCCGGACGTTCCCGCCCATTCCGCGTAGCCGCCGCCCGGAAGCCCGCCGAGCAGGTCCTCGGCCGGGGCCGCGACGCCGATGCTGATGCCCTGGGACGAAGCGTCAACGCTGGCGGTGTTCTTGCGGTCCAGCCCGGCAACCGTCAGGACACCGGGAATGGTGGCGGGCGCGCCCACCTGGATGTTGCCGCCCACGCGGTTGCCGGCAGCGGCCACGATGACCACGTCTTTCTGTTCGGCGTAGAGGAAGGCGGCGTCCCAGCTCTGCGGCCACTGCGGGGTGGTGCTTCCCAGGGAAATGTTGATGACCTTGGCTCCGTTGTCCACGGCCCAGCGGACGGCCTCCGGGATCTGGTCCTGGTCGCTCTTGCCCGAGGGGTTGGTGGATCCCAGCCACGTGGAGACAGAGAGGATCTCAGCCTCCGGAGCCACACCCACAATGCCGTCCGGCCCCTGGGTGGCAGCACCGGGCGAAGGCTTGGGGCTGGCGGTTGCAGGCTGGTGGCCGCGGCCGGCCAGCATGGTGGCTACGAGGGTGCCGTGTTCGGGCTTGGAGCCGACGCTCTTCTGCCCGTCGGGCTGGCCGGCGCCGGAGGCGTCATAGCCTCCCACCACAGCGCCTTTGAGGTCCGGGTGCTGGGCGTCCACGCCGCTGTCGATGACTGCCACTTTGACGCCGGCGCCCTTGGAAACCTCCCAGGCCTTGGTGATGCCGGATTCGGCGAGCCAGTATTGCTTGTCGCGCCAGTCGTCGGCGTGGGCGGCCGGTGCGGCCACGAGGCCGGCGCAGAGGCAGCAGGCCACCAGGACAAGGGCCAGCACCGCCGACCCCGCCGTCCGGAGTACGGATGCAGGTGAGGAAACCATGGAATCAGCCGATGCTCAGGGCAATGCCGTCGAGGATGTCGTGCTCGCTCGCCGTTGCGGTGGTCACCCGGCCGCCTGAGAGCCGGTTCACCTGTTCCAGGATGCGGCGCCACACCAGTCCGCCGGAACCGATGACGTCCACCCGGCCGGGGTGCATGTAGGGCAGGGCCGCACGGTCGTCGCGGACCATGCCCAGGAGGTCCGATGACGCGTCCCGCAGGGTGTCGATGGGCAGTTCGGCGCCGTGGATGGCGTCCGGCGAGTACTCGCTCAACCCGAGTGCGTGCGCCGTGATGGTGGTGATGGAGCCTGCAACGCCGACGACGGCGGTGGCGCGTTCCAGCGGGACGTCACGGCCTGCGAGGGCGATGGCTTCGTCCACGTCGGCTTCCGCTGCGGCGATCTGTTCGGCGGTGGGCGGATCGTCCTGCAGGTGCCGCTCGGTGAGGCGCACGCAGCCGATGTCCACGGACCGGGCCGCGGTGACGCCGGCTCCGGTGCCCAGCACGAACTCGGTGCTTCCGCCGCCGAGGTCAACCACCAGCACCTCGTGGCCATCCAGGATGGGCAGCACGCTGCTGGCCCCGGCGAAGGACAGCGCGGCTTCCTCGCTTCCGGAGATGACCTCAGGGGCGACGCCCAGCAGGTCGCGGATGCCGTCCACGAAGACGTCCCGGTTCCGGGCGTCCCGGCTGGCGGATGTCGCCACGAACCGGATCTTTTCGGCGCCGTGCCGGCGGATGAGTTCAGCGTAGTCGGCGGTGGCCGCGAAGGTGCGTTCCAGTGCGCCCTGGGTGAACTCCCCCGTGGCGTCCACGCCTTCCCCGAGCCGGACCACGCGCATTTCCCGGACGACGTCCGTGAGGCGGGGGGTGCCCGTGCTGCGGTCGATGTCGGCGATGAGCAGGCGGATGGAGTTGGTGCCGCAGTCGATGGCGGCCACGCGGGTCATTCCGGGGCCTCCGTGGCTGCAGCTGATTTCCGCACCGGCGCCGGCCGGCCCACGATTCCGGGCAGGCCCTGGGGGCCGTGCCGGCTGAGGTCCTTCGACGGGGCCTCTCCCGTGGAGTCCCAGGCGCCGTCGCAGTAGCAGCGGTCCGCGGTCCACCATTCCCGGATGCGGACCAGGGCCTCGTCACCCAGGGGGTTGACGCCGGGTCCTGCTGCCAGGGAGTGGCCCACCAGGACGTGAAGGCATTTGACGCGGGTGGGCATGCCGCCGGCGGAGACACCGTCGATCTCGGGGACGGCGCCGATCCCGGACCGTTCCCCGATGGCATCACGGGCGGCCAGGTAGGCCTCATGGGCGGAACGGTAGGCCGCAGCGAGTTGTTCGTCTGCGGCGAGTTCGCCGTTCATCTCGTTCATGACGCCGGTTGCCTCGAGCCGCGAGACCGCGGACGTGACGACGGGGTGCGTCAGGTAGAAAGTGGTGGGGAACGGGGTGCCGTTGCCCAGCCGCGGGGCGGTGGCCGCCACGAGCGGGTTGCCGCAGACGCAGCGGGCAGGAATTTCCACCACATCGCGGACGGGGCGTCCCAGCTGCCGGCTCAATACGTCCAGGTCGTGTGCGGATGGTTGGCGGGAGTTCTCCCGGGCGGCTGCCGTGTTGTTTTCCACTGTCGCGGGCCGTCCTTCCTGTTGCGTTTATTCAGTCGCCGCGCGCGTAATGGATTCCCACAGGGAATCCACCCACGGCAGATCTGCGGGGTCTTGGGCGGCTGCGGCACCGGGCTGGCCGCCGGTTTCGTCGGCGGGCAGATCGCTGCCGAATACCCAGTAGCCGGTTTCGCCCGGCATAACCATGTTAATGCGGTCGCGGGCCTGCTGCTTCACGTAGTTGGGGTCCTGCCACCGCGAAACCTGCTGCCGGAGGGCGTCCCCGGCGGCCTGGCGTGCGGCGATGTCCGCATTGAGGGCGTCGATTTCGGCTTTCTTGTCGAAGAAAACCTTGACTGTGGGCGCCAGCATGATGGTGATGGCCACCATGACCACGGCCAGGGCCAGCATCCGTCCGGAGAACGCCTTGGCCGGGACGGGCTGCTGGTCCGCTTCCGAGGACTGGGTGCCGCCCTTAGGGCCGGCCTTCCCGGCAGCTGCGCCGTTCCGTGCAGTGCCCGCGACGGGGGCCTTGGCCGGTGCCTGTCCGTTTCCGGATCCACCGCGGGGTGCAGCGGGGCTGCTGGAATTCCTGCCCGAGGGTGAAGAGCCCGCCGCACCGCCCGGAGCGTGCCCGGAGCCGTCCTTGCCGGAACCGAAGTGCGCCCTGATGACGTCGGCACCTTGTGCGTGACCGGCGTCGGACGTGTCCTTGGCCTGGCGGTTGGGGGCAACCTTGGGAACTTTGGGACGGCGGGTGGCCATGACACTCCTGAAACGCGGCCTGCCTGCGGCCGCCACTGTCTGTGATGATCCTTTGTTGCACTACGCAGTTGGTCAACAACGTGCGCCGGGCAACAACCGGGCGGGACGGGCTGCTGCAAAAACAACAGCGGTGGCTATGGTCTTTCAACCATAGCCACCGCCCGTTGGATTACGCGGCTACTAGCCCTTGAAACGCGGGAACGCGCTGCGGCCGGCGTAGCGTGCGGCGTCGTCGAGTTCCTCTTCGATGCGCAGCAGCTGGTTGTACTTGGCGACGCGCTCGGAGCGGGCCGGGGCGCCGGTCTTGATCTGGCCGGCGTTGGTGGCCACCGAGATATCGGCGATGGTGGTGTCCTCGGTTTCGCCGGAACGGTGCGAGGTGATGGTGGTGTAGCCGGCGCGCTGTGCGAGGCTGACAGCGTCCAGGGTCTCGGTCAGCGAACCGATCTGGTTCACCTTGACCAGCAGGGAGTTTGCGGTCCGGGTGTCAATGCCGCGCTGCAGGATGGAGGGGTTGGTGACGAAGAGGTCGTCACCCACCAGCTGGACCTTGTCGCCGATGGCGTCGGTGAGGGTCTTCCAGCCTTCCCAGTCGTTCTCGTCCAGCGGATCCTCGATGGAAACCAGCGGGTAATCTGCAACGAGCTCGGCGTAGTAGGCGCTCATTTCGCTGGCGGACAGTGCCTTGCCTTCGAACTGGTAGGCGCCGTCCTTGAAGAACTCGGAGGAGGCAACGTCCAGCGCCAGGGCGATGTCCTTGCCCGGGGTGTAGCCGGCGTTCTTGATGGCTTCCTGGATCAGGTCCAGTGCTGCACGGTTGGAGGGCAGGTTGGGCGCGAAGCCGCCTTCGTCGCCGAGGCCGGTGGACAGGCCCTGCTCCTTCAGCACGGACTTGAGGTTGTGGTAGACCTCAACGCCCCAGCGCAGGCCCTCGGAGAAGGTCTCGGCGCCGATGGGGGCGATCATGAATTCCTGGATGTCGACGTCGGAGTCGGCGTGCGAACCACCGTTGAGGATGTTCATCAGCGGCACGGGCAGGACGTGGGCGTTGGGGCCGCCCAGGTACTTGTAGAGCGGCAGGTCAGCCGAAGCGGCGGCAGCGTTGGCAACGGCCAGGGAGACACCCAGGATGGCGTTGGCGCCCAGCTTGCCCTTGTTCGGGGTGCCGTCCAGGTCCAGCATGGCCTGGTCGATGCTGCGCTGGTCGGTTGCGTCGAAACCGGTGAGGGCGGGAGCGATCTGGTCGATCACGGCGTCAACGGCCTTCTGGACGCCCTTGCCGAGGTAGCGGCCCTTGTCGCCGTCGCGGAGTTCGACTGCCTCGTGCTCGCCGGTGGATGCACCGGACGGAACTGCTGCGCGGCCGATCTGGCCGTCAGAAAGCAGGACCTCAACTTCAACGGTCGGGTTGCCGCGGGAATCGAGGATCTCGCGGGCGTGGATGGCATCGATAAGCGCCATGAATTTGCTCCTTATGGGCGATTAACGGGGGGATGTTGCAGAAAAACTCGACGTCCTCGTCAGGAAACAGCGTAGTCGAGAGTGGTGGAGGTTACGGAAACCTCACCACCCGCGGACGTCATGATGGTGCCGGGTTGGGCGCCGCCGGGTTCCGGCCGGTGCCCTGCTGGTATTGCCGCACGGCGCCGCGGAGGGCGCGTTCGGCGTCGAATCCACTCTCATGGGCGGAGTGCACGACGGCGAAGAGCAGCTTTCCGAGCTCCTCCTCCGTCGCGAAGGGGCCGGTTTCCATGTCAGCGGGCCCGGGTACGCCGGCCCGCGCAGCCCGGTCGAGTGACTTCTGTGCCCTGGCGAGGGCCGGCAACGCCTGCGGAATGCCCTCGAACGGGTCCTTCCGCCCAGGCTTTTCGGCCCGCTTGACCGCGTCCCACTTCTGCACGATCTGGTCCACCGTGGCGGGAAAGCTGTCCTGCAGGGTGCCGTCCGGGCGGAAGACGTGCGGGTTGCGGCGGATCATCTTGGCACCCAGGCCGCGCGCGACGTCGTCGAACGTGAACGCGCCGCGCTCCTCGGCGAGCCGGGCGTGGAGCACCACCTGGAGGAGGACGTCGCCCAGCTCGCCGAGCAGCTCACTGTCCGGGTGCCCTTCCTCGATGGTCTCGGCCACCTCGTAAGCCTCCTCGAGGAGGTACTCCACCAGCGATGCGTGGGTCAGGGCGCCCATCCACGGGCAGTGCTCCCGCAGCTGGGCGATGACCGTTACAAGCCGGTTTACCGCGGTTTCAGCCAAGGTTGGCGTAGGCGTCGTTAATGTACTCCACCAGCGCTTCCTTTTCCTCGAGCGGCAGGAAGGCGGCTTCGGCCGCGTTCAGGGTGAGCTCCAGCAGATCGTCAAGGTCGTAATCGAACGTCTCCACGAGCAGTTCGAACTCGTCCGTCAGGGTGACGCCGCTCATGAGGCGGTTGTCGGTGTTGATAGTGACGTTGAAGCCCAGCTGGTACAGCATGTCCAGGGGGTGGCTTTCGATGTCCTCGCCGAAGGCTGCGATCGCTCCGGTCTGGAGGTTGGACGAAGGGCAGATTTCCAGGGCGATGCCGCGGTCCCGGATCCAGCTCGACAGATCTCCCAGCGTGACCAGGCCCACCGTGTCCTCGGATTCGGAGTCGTCGTCGAATTCCACCGTGACGTCCTCGGCGATCCGGACGCCGTGGCCCAGGCGCAGCGCGCGGCCGTCCACGAGGGCCGACTGGATGCTGTCCAGCCCCGCAGCTTCGCCGGCGTGGACGGTGGCGGGGAAGTTCTGCTGCGCCAGGTAGGTGAAGGCGTCCCGGAAGCGGGAAGGCAGGAAGCCGTCCTCGGCTCCGGCGATGTCGAAGCCGACCGCGCCCTTGTTGCGGTGGCGGACGGCCAGTTCGGCGATCTCCTGGCCGCGGTCGGCGTGGCGCATCGCAGTGATGAGCTGCCCCACCTGGATTTCGCGGCCGCTGTCGCTGACTGCCTCAACGCCGGCTTCGAGGCCCTCCTGGACCGCTTCGACTGCCTCGTCGAGGGTGAGGCCCTTCTGGAGGTGCTGCTCCGGTGCCCAGCGCACCTCGCCGTACACCACGCCGTCGTCCGCCAAATCCTCGACGAATTCCTTGGCTACCCGGACCAGGCCTTCGTGCGTCTGCATCACGGCCACCGTGTGGTCGAAGGTTTCGAGGTAGCGGACCAGGGAACCGGAGTCCGCGGACTCGCGGAACCATTCGCCCAGTGCCACGGGATCGGTGGACGGGAGCTGGTGGCCCACGGCCTCCGCCAGTTCGATGATGGTGGCCGGACGGAGTCCGCCGTCCAGATGGTCGTGCAGCGACACCTTCGGCAGGCTCTTCAGGTCGAAATCGATGGCAGGGGCTTCGTCAACAATAGGCTCAGTCACGTTCCCACCTTAGGGTGGGGGCCGGTTCAATGCCAGCCGCTAGGCGGCGGTGGGTCCGCCGTCTTTTGCTGCCGGTGCCAGGAACGCCGGTCCGCCGGTTGAGCTGTCACGGGCGCCGGACGGGCCGCCGTCCAGCCACTCGTCCACTTCCTTGGCGTCCTTGCGGGCAAGGTGCTTGTGCCACCAGCGCAGCATGTGGTCAAGGAGGACGCCCAGGACGATGGCGAACACCACGGCGATGCCGGCGCTGAGCAGCGGGTTGTGGTGCAGCCAGGGGAACGAGCTGGCCAGCAGGCCGATGCCGATGGAGTAGCCCACCCAGGTGAGGCAGGCAAAGGCGTCAAGGACGAAGAAGCGGCGGTGGCCGAACCCGGTGCTGCCCGCCACATAATTGACCGCCACCCGGCCCCAGGGAATGTACCGTGCCGTGAAGATCAGTACCGCGCCGCGCTTATCCAGTTCGTAGCGCGCCCAGCTGAAGACCTTCCGGACCTTGGGCCGGCGCATCCACTTCCACCGGTCCAGGCCGATCTTGCGGCCCAGCATGAAAGCCATGTTGTCCCCGGCGATCGCGCCGATCAATGCGGTAGCGCCAAGGATCCACAGATTGGGTTCGCCGCTGTGCCGGGAGAACGCCGCCAGGGCGACGATGAGGGTCTCACTGGGGACCACCATCGCGAAGCCGTCCACGAAAAAGAACACCAAGAGGACTGGGTAGATCCACCACTGGCCCGCTGCATGGAGCACGGCCTCATTAATAAACTCCACGCAGTCTTGCTCCTAGACAAAAATGCCGCTGCCATAGCGGCGCAGCCAAAGCGGAAATCGTTCCTAAGTGTCCCACGGCGGAGGCGTCGTTCGCTACGCCCCCGCCCCGGGAACACCACTGCAACGCTATCCCGGCAGCGGGTGCGGCGGCGTCGTCCCAGCGGCTGATCTTGGCTCCGTCCGGGTCTCCTCCCCCGGGTGGAGACGGGGGCGCCGCGGAGGGGTTTCAGGCCTCGGGTTCGCGAATCCGATCCACCACGTTGGGCTTGCCCCGGAGCTTGTTGATGGCCAGGTCAACGATGATGCCCAGCGCCACGGCGCAGACGATGGCGATGGCTGCGCCCAGGAGGTGGTTCTCCTCGAACCACTGTCCGAAAAACAGGCCAATACCCACCGAGTAGGCCGCCCACAGGACGGCCGACAGGCAGGTCAGGCCGACGAAGCGCAGGTGGTGGTAGTGGGTCACCCCGGCCGTCAGGTTGACGGCTACGCGGCCAATGGGGACAAACCGCGCCACGAGGATCAGCGAGGCGGGGCGCTTCCGCAGTTCCGCGCCGGCCCAACGGAACGCTCCCTGCATGCGCTGGCCGCGCATCCAGGCCCATCGGGTGGTGCCCACCTTCCGGCCGATCAGGTAGGCGATGTTGTCCCCGGCGAACGCGCCCAGTGCGGCCACTGCCATGAGGACGTACGGGTTGGGGACGTCCGCCGTGGCGGCCACGGCTGCCAGGCCCACCACGACGGATTCGCTGGGGATGGGAGGGAAAAAACCGTCAATGACGCAGCAGGCCAGGACGAGGAAGAGTACCCAGGGTTGTCCGGCTGCCGCGAGGATGAAGTCATTGATGGCCTGCATAGCTTTCTATGCTATTCGGTCGATGATCAACTGCTGCGCCGGCCGGGAGCCCTCCGGTGCAATTACCGCTGCATGCTCCAGCGCTTCCTTTGCCCTGTCGAAGCGTTCGGGGGTGTCAGTAAGCAGGGTCATCAGCGGTTCGCCGGCGCGGACCATTGCACCCGGTTTGGCGTGCATGCGCACGCCTGCTCCGGCCTGTACCGCGTCTTCCTTGCGGGCACGTCCGGCGCCCAGCCGCCAGGCGGCCACGCCCACGGCGAGGGCGTCCAGTTCCACCAGGACGCCGTCGGCAGGAGCGTAGACCACCTCCGATTCCCGGGCCACCGGCAGCTTCGCGGCGGGGTCCCCTCCCTGGGCCCGGATCATCCTGTTCCAGACGTCCATGGCGCGCCCGTCTTTGAGCGCTGCGGCCGGATCGGCGTCGCGCACTCCCGCGCAGGCGAGCATTTCCTCGGCGAGCCTGACCGTCAGTTCGACGACGTCGGCCGGGCCGCCGCCCGCCAGCACTTCCACCGACTCCTCGACTTCAATTGCGTTCCCGGCGGTCAGGCCGAGCGGGGTGCCCATGTTGGTGAGCAGTGCCACCGTGTTCACGCCGGCGTCCTGGCCCAGGGCCACCATGGTTTCCGCCAGCTCGCGGGCCTTTGCCTCATCCTTCATGAAGGCGCCGCTGCCCACCTTCACGTCGAGCACCAGGGAGCCGGTGCCCTCGGCGATCTTCTTGCTCACGATGGACGAGGCAATCAGTGGGATTGCCTCCACCGTGCCGGTGACGTCGCGCAGGGCGTACAGCTTCTTATCGGCCGGGGCCAGGCCCGCTCCAGCGGCGCAGATGACGGCGCCTACGTCCTGGAGCTGGGCGAGTATTTCGTCGTTGCTCAGTGACGCCCGCCAGCCGGGTATCGATTCCAGCTTGTCCAGGGTGCCGCCGGTGTGCCCCAGGCCGCGGCCGGACAGCTGCGGGACTGCGATGCCGAACACCGCCACCAGGGGGGCCAGCGGCAGGGTGATTTTGTCTCCCACGCCGCCGGTGGAGTGCTTGTCCGACGTGTATTTCAGGCCGCCGTCGGGGCGGCGGAGGCTGGAGAAGTCCATCCGTTCGCCGGAGGCGATCATCGCGGCCGTCCAACGCGCAATCTCGGTGCGGTCCATGCCGTTGAGCAGGATGGCCATGTTCAGCGCGGCCATCTGCTCATCGGCGATGACGCCGCGGGTGTAGGCATCGATGGTCCAGTCGATCTGCTCCGGGCTCAGCGTGCCCTTGTCCCGCTTGACGCGGATGATGTCCACGGCGTCGAAGGCTTCGGCAGTGGTGTCCGTTGCGCGGGTCTCTGTCATCGGGTTTCCTCCAGGTGTTCGGGACCGAAGGCATCAGGAAGGACCTGGTCCATGGTCTTGATTCCTTGGGTGGTCATGAGCTCCATGTCCGGAGCACGGAATTCGTAGAGCAACTGCCGGCAACGCCCGCACGGCATCAGCACGTTGCCGGCGCCGTCCACGCAGTAGAAGGCACGGAGGCTGCCGCCCCCGGTCATCTGGAGGTTGCCCACCAGGGCGCATTCGGCGCAAAGCGTCAGGCCGTAGCTGGCGTTCTCCACGTTGCAGCCACTGACGATCCGGCCGTCCCCGGTGAGGGCCGCAGCCCCCACCGGGAACTTGGAATAGGGCGCGTAGGCCTTGCGCATGGCGTCGACGGCGGCCGCCTCCAGCGCGGGCCAGTCAACAGTGTTCCCCACGCCGGTCAACCCTTGACGTACGGTATGCCGCTGGCCGCAGGCCCCCGTGACCTGCCCACCAGGCCGGCAACGGCCAGGACAGTCACCAGGTACGGGAGCATGGCCATGAACTGGCTGGGAACGGGGGTTCCAATGATGGTGACAATGCTCTGCAGGTTGTCGGCGAAGCCGAACAGCAGCGCTGCGAAGAACGCCCCAATGGGGTTCCACCTGCCGAAGATGAGTGCTGCCAGCGCGATGAACCCGCGGCCGCCGGAGATCTCCTTGGTAAAGCTGTCGATGGCCACCAGGGTGAAGAACGACCCACCGATTCCGGCCACCGCACCGCCAAGGGTGACGTTCCAGAACCGGGTGGCGTTGACGTTGATGCCCAGGGTGTCCGCGGCCTGTGGGTGCTCGCCCACGGCGCGGACCCGGAGGCCCCAGCGCGTCTTGAACAGGCCTACCCAGACCACCAGGACGGCGACGTACATCAGGTACCCCACCAGCGACTGGCGGAACAGGATGGGTCCGATGATGGGAACCTCGGACAGGATGGGGATCTGGATGATGTCCAGCCCCGGCGGCGAGTTGTACCGGGCTTTGTCTTCCTGCATCACGGTGCTGAAGAGGAAGCCGGTGACGCCGGAGACGAGAACGTTCAGGACCACGCCCACGATGATCTGGTTGACCAGGTATTTGATGCTGAACAGGGCCAGGACCATGGACACCACGGCGCCGGCAACGGCCGCAGCAGCCAGGCCGATGAACGGGTTCTGCGTCATGGTGGCAACAATGGCTGCGGTGAAGGCGCCGCCAAGCAGCTGGCCCTCGATGGCGATGTTGACCACGCCGACGCGTTCGCACAGTACGCCGGAGAGTGAACCGAACACCAGCGGGACGGCCAGCGTGACCGAACCGGCGATGAGGCCCGCCAGCGAGATGCTGGGCGTGCGGGCACCGCCCACCACCCAAATCAGGAACGCGGCCACGAAGAGGACGATGAACGTGACGGTCAGCCAGACGGGGGCAGGGCGTCCCTTGGTCTTGAGGTAGACGGCGTAGGCCGCCAGGGCCAGGAGCAGCACCGACAGCACGATGCCGCCGCCGAAGGCGTTGACCTCCAGTGCAGGCAACTGGAAGAAGTCGCTTCCGGTGGAGATGCCGAAGCTGGCCGTCTTGTTGGGGCCGAGCAGGCCAAAGAACACGAGGGCGATCAGCCCGAAGGCGGCCAGCAGGACGGGGGTCTTCCAACTCACCGGCTTGGCGGAGATGCTTGCCGCGCCGGTGTCCGCCGCGGCGTTGTCCGGCTGCGGGTTGCCCGGCCGGGATGAAACTGTTGTGCTCATGCTGCACCTCCGGTGGTGGCTGCCTTCGTGGACTTCGCGGCGCGGGCGGGCTTCTTCCGCCGCGGGTTGAGCCCGAAGACGGCGCGCACCAGCGGGGGCGCTGCGATGAAGAGGACGATCAACGACTGGACCACCAGGACGATGTCAATGGGGGTGCCGGTCTGGATCTGCATCTGGACGGCTCCGGCGCGGAAGGCTCCAAACAGCAGCCCCGCTGCGAAGGTGCCCCACGGCGTCGAACGCCCCAGCAGCGCGACGGTGATGGCGTCAAAACCGTAGGTGGCTGCCACCCCGTCGGTGAGGACTTTTTCGGTGCCGGCCACCTGGGCCACGCCGGACATGCCGGCCAGCCCGCCGGCGATGGCCATTACCAGGATGGTGGAGCGGGACACGTTGATGCCGGCCGTCTGGGCAGCTTTGGGGTTGGCACCCACGGCACGGAATTCGAAGCCGACCGTGGACCGGTTCAGGAGCCACCAGACCAGGACGGTGGCGCCGATGGCGAGAATGAAGCCCAGGTGGAGCCGGTACTGGCTGCCGAAGATCTGCGGGTAGACGGCGGACGGATCCAGGATGGGTGAGATGGGGTTCGACTCCCCCGGGCGCTGGAAGGCCGGGGTATTCAGCAGGTACCGCAGGAAGTACAGGGCGATGTAGTTGAACATGATGGTGAGGATGACCTCATGGGCGCCCGTGCGGGCCTTCAGCACGCCGACGAGGCCGCCCCAGAGCGCGCCGCCAACGATGCCGGCCACCAGGACCAGCAGCAGGTGCAGGCCCAGCGGGAGGTGCAGTGCGAAGCCAACCCAGGCGGCAAGGATGCCTGCCACGATGATCTGGCCCTGGGCACCGATGTTGAAGAGCCCTGCCCGGAAGGCAAGCGCCACGCCCAGACCGGCGGTGATCAGCGGCGTGGCGATGGTGAGGGTCTCCATGAACGGAGCGAACTGGGCTGCCACACTGTTGCCGCGGGGGTTGAACACGGCTCCCTGGAACAGGGCGATATAGGAGCGGGTGGCGGCGTTCCAGACGGCGGTCAGGAAATCGGTGGGGCGGGCGAAGAAGTAGCTGGCTGTGGAGGCCACCCGCGTGTCGGTGCTGGCAATGAGCAGGCCGCCGATGACGAGGGCCAGGAACACTGCCAGGACAGACACCATGCCGCTGCCGGTGAAGATCTTGCGGAGCAAGGTGTCAGGACCGCCGGGCAGCTGGCCGCTTTGGGCGCTGGCGGGGACGGCCGAGGGGCCCATGGCGCCGCCGGCCGTGTCCACGGACACGACGGCGGCGGTTTCCTCGGCGGCAAGGTTGGGCTGGTGCGGCTTTGCAGGCTGGGTGTCACCCTGCTCATCGCCGGCAGGACGTTTGGGGGGATGCTGCTCAGACATGGTCGCCTCCCTCGGCGTCGGAGGTGGGAGCCGGGCGGCTGGCCGCCGGCTGGGGGTGGGCCTGTTCATCAGGGTGGATTCCGGCCATCATCAGGCCAAGGACGTCGCGGCCCGTGCCGGCGGGAACGATACCCACCAGCTTGCCCTTGTACAGCACGGCGATGCGGTCAGCGAGTTCCATGACCTCATCGAGTTCGGTACTGATGATCATCACCGGGGTGCCCTGGTCGCGTTCGGCGACGATGCGCCGGTGCAGGAATTCGATGGAGCCGACGTCCACGCCGCGGGTGGGCTGGGAAGCGATGAACAGGCGCAGGGGGCGGGAGAGCTCGCGGGCCATCACCACCTTTTGCTGGTTGCCGCCGGACAGTGTCCCCGCGGCGGCCGCTGCGGAGGGTGTGCGGACATCGAACTCGTCGATGCGGGCTTTGGCGTTTTCGAGGATCCTGGCCGGGCTCATGCTGATGCCCTTGGCGTAGGGAGGCTTGTCGTAAAGGTCCAGGACCAGGTTTTCGGCGACGGAGAAGGTTCCCACCAGGCCGTCCACCTTGCGGTCTTCGGGGACAAACCCGACGCCGGCTTTCAGGACGTCCTTGACGGACCGGCCCAGGAGTTCCTTGCCGTCGAGGGTGATGGAACCGGACACCCTGTCCTGGAGTCCCAGGATGGCTTCGGTGAGTTCGGTCTGGCCGTTGCCCTGGACGCCGGCGACGGCGAGGATTTCGCCCCGGGCGATGTCGAAGCTGAGTCCGTCCACCACGTGCTGGCCGTTGTGGGCGATGACTGTCAGGTCCCGGACCTCGAAGGTCTTCTCCTGCGGCTTCGCGGGGGCCTTTTCGAGGGTGAGGCTGACGGCACGGCCCACCATCATCGATGCAAGGTCTGTGGTGGAGGCCGAGGGTTCTGCGGAGCCAACCACCTTGCCGCGCCGGATCACGGTGATGGTGTCCGAGACTTCCTTCACCTCACGCAGTTTGTGGGAAATGAAGACGATGGAGGTGCCGCCCGCCTTGAGCTGCCGCATGATGTCCAGGAGTTCGTCGGTTTCCTGGGGGGTGAGGACAGCGGTGGGTTCGTCGAGGATGAGGACCTTGGCGTTGCGGACCAGCGCCTTGATGATTTCAACCCGCTGCTGGACGCCGACGGGGAGGTCTTCCACCAGGGCGTCGGGATCGACGTCGAAGCCGTACTGGTCCGAGATTTCCCGGATCCGGCGCCGGGTTTCATCAAGGTTGAGGAAGCCCGCCGCTTTGGTGGGTTCGGCACCCAGTGCGACGTTTTCCGCGACGGTGAACACCGGTACAAGCATGAAGTGCTGGTGCACCATGCCGATGCCGGCGGCCATGGCGTCACCGGGGCCGCGGAAGGAGACGGGCTTGCCGTCTATGAGGATTTCGCCTTCGGACGGCTCGTACAGTCCGTAGAGCACGTTCATCAGGGTGGATTTACCGGCCCCGTTTTCGCCCAGCAGGCAGTGGATCTGGCCGGATTCAACCACCACGTCGATGTGGTCGTTGGCGAGCAGGGTCCCAAAGCGTTTGGTGATGCCTCTGAGTTCAAGTTTCAAAACTCTGACCAATCTCGAAGCGCCCGGTGATCGACCGGACGGGATATGTGGCTGCAGCTCCAGCCTAGTGGGTGCAGCCGTCGGAGAACCGGGCGGTGGCCCGAAAAAGGGATGCCAGCAAAAAGCGCCACTGCCGGCCAGTCAGGGACGGGCCGGCAGTGGCGCCAAGTGCGGTGTCAGGCCTTCGGGCTCGCGTCGGATTCGACCTTCAGCTTGCCGTCCACGATGTCCTTCTTGATCTGGTCCAGTTCAGATTTCAGGTCCGCGGGAACCTGGGAATCGAAGTCGTGGAACGGTGCCAGCTGCACGCCGTCGTTGGCGAGGGTGCCAACGTAGGGGGTGTTGCTGAACTTGCCGTCCTTGTCTTCCTTCACCACGGTTTCCACGGCCTCGCCCATCTGCTTCATGACCGAGGAGAGCATGATTTCCTTGTAGTCCGGGGCGGTGAGGAAGCCGTCGGAGTCAACCCAGATCAGCTTGACGTCCTTGCCGGAATTCTTGGCCTCCTGCAGGGCGGCGCCTGCACCCTTGCCCACGGGCCCGGCCACCGGCATGACGATGTCGGCGCCCTGGTCCAGGAAGTTCCGGGTGAGCTGCTTTCCGACATCCTGCTTTTCGAAGTCGCCGGTGAAGCTGCCGTCCTGGGCATCCTTGTTCCAGCCAAGGAGCTTGACGTCCTTGCCCTTCTGTTCGTTGTAGTACTTCACGCCGTCCGCGTAGCCGTCCATGAAGATGGTGACGGTGGGGATCTTGATGCCGCCGAAGGTGGCCACGGTTCCCGTCTTGGTGGTGCCTGCGGCCAGGTACCCGGCCATGAAGGCCGCCTGCGCGGTGTCGTAGATGATCGGCTTGACGTTGCTGATGGGCGTCTCGTAGCCGAAGTCGATGATGGCGAAGTGGCTGTCAGGGTTGGCCGCGGCCTGCGCCTTGGTGGCGTCACCCAGCAGGAAGCCAACGGTCACGGTGAGGTCGCAACCGGCGGTCACCATGGCGCGGAGGTTGGGTTCGAAGTCGTTGTTGGTCTTCGATTCGACCTGGTTCACCTTGATGCCCAGGTCCTTTTCGGCCTTCTTCAGGCCCTCGTAGGAGGACTGGTTGAAGGACTGGTCATCGAACCCGCCGGAGTCGGACACGATGCAGCCGGTGTAGTCACTGGCACCGGCGGACGAGGTGCTTCCCGGTTCCGGGGCTGCGCCGCAGGCTGTCAAAAGAAGGGCCGAGGCGCTGACGGTAGCCAGGCCGGCCATAGAACCGCGCTTCATGCGTGCACGCAGTGATGTCATCAAGATTCCTCCAGGATGCGAGAGTGGCGCTACGGCACGATTTCAATGAGTGTCCGTTTCTGCACTGAAATTCTGTTGTCACTGATGCCCGCAGCATGCGCCGGAGCGCACTGATGCCATCACTTTAGTGGCCTGCGCCACGTCCCCCTAGCACGCCGGCACCTGTTCCCGGAGATTGTTTACAAGTTGTTACCAAGCAGTAGGGGTGCCGCGGATCCGCGGCACCCCTGGTGCTTGGTGAGGTTCGAGCCTCGGCCCTACAGGCGGACCAGCATCTTGCCCGTGTTGGCTCCATCCAGCAGGTCCATGAAGGCCTGCGGTGCATTTTCCAGCCCGTCCACCACTGTCTCGTCGTAGCGGACGGCGCCGCTGGCCAGCCAGCCGGCCATCTTCTCGGCGAACTCTGCAGCGTGCTGGCGCTGGCCGCCCACCAGGAAGCCGCGCAGGGTGAGCTGCTTGCCGATGGCCTGCATGAGGTTGTGCGGGGCGGGGGTGGGCTCAGTGGAGTTGTACTGGGTGATGGCTCCGCACATGGCCACCCGGCCGCCGACGTTCAGGACGGACAACGCTGCTTCGAGGTGTTCGCCGCCCACGTTGTCGAAGTAGACGTCGATGCCCTGGGCGCCTGCGGCTTTCTCGAGCTGTTCCCGCACGGGACCATCGTGGTAGTCAAAGGCCGCGTCGAAACCGAGCTCGAGGAGCCTGGCCACCTTGGCGGGCGAGCCTGCGGAGCCGATTACCCGGGAAGCGCCCATTGCCTTGGCGATCTGGCCCACGAGCGAACCGACGGCACCGGCGGCGCCGGAAACGAAGACGGCGTCCCCTTCCTTGAACTCGGCCACTTTGAGGAGGCCTGCGTAAGCGGTGAGGCCGGTCATGCCCAGCGCACCCAGGAACGCCGATGCGGGTGCCAGGTCGGTCCGGGCCGGGGAGGCAGCGTTGCCGTCAACCACGGCGTATTCGCGCCAGCCGAGGGCATGCACGACGACGTCGCCTTCCTTGTGCGCCTCGGAACGGGACGCGATGACCTCACCCACGGCGCCGCCGTCGAGCGCTTTGTCCAGCGCGAAGGGCGCGGAGTAGGACTTGGCGTCGTTCATGCGGCCTCGCATGTAGGGATCCACGGAGATGAAGAGGTTCCGGACCAGGATCTGGCCCTCGCCCACCTCGGGCAGCGGCGACTCGGCCAGGCGGAAGTTCTCCGGGACGGGCCGGCCCACGGGGCGTGAGGCGAGCTGGATTTCACGGGTTGCTGCGGGAAGGGTGGTGGTGCTCATGCTGCGTACTCCAAAACTTTGAGTTCGACGGTGATGTTGCCGCGGGTGGCGTTCGAGTAAGGGCAGACCTGGTGGGCCTTGGCCACCAGGGCTTCCGCCGTTTCGAGGTCGAGGGCGGGAAGGGCGATTTCCAGTTCGGCGGCGAGGCCAAATCCTGCCCCATCGTCCAGCTGGCCCAGGTGGATCTTGGCGGCGACGGCCGAGTCGGTCAGGTCAGCGCGCTCCTTGCGGCCCACCAGGCGGAGCGCCGAATGGAAACATGCGGCGTAGCCGGCCGCGAACAGCTGTTCAGGGTTGGTGCCCTCGCCGTTGCCACCGAGTTCCACCGGGCTGGCGAGGCCTACTTCGAGCTTGCCGTCATTGGACCGGGCGCTGCCGTCCCGGCCCTCGCCGGAGGCAAGCGCTTCTGCTGTGTAAAGGGTCTTCACGTGGATGACCGCCCTTTCATGGTTGGTGTCTGGGTAAATTCTTGGGCTCGCGGGAGCGTTGTGGCCGGGCAGCTTCAGACCGCGTCGTGGAGGGCGGCGGTGAGCTTGCTGAGGGTTCCGCGCAACTGCTCAAGCTCTCCGGCCGTCAGCCCGGCGGCGTCGGCCAGTCGCTGGGGAATCGCTCCGGCCTTGCTGCTCAAGTCCTTCCCGGCGGCCGTCAGATGGACGGCCACGCGGCGCTCGTCATCTCCGGAGCGGCGGCGTTCCACCAGGCCCAGGGCTTCGAGCCGCTTCAGCAGCGGGGACAGCGTTCCCGAATCGAGGCCGAGCTCGTGGCCGACGTCCTTGACCCCCCGCGGCTCGTTTTCCCACAGCACCAGCATGACGAGGTACTGCGGATAGGTCAGTCCCAGTTCCTCCAGCACAGGCCGGTAGACGGCCGTGGCGGCACGGGAAGCCGAGTAGAGGGCGAAACACACTTGCCGGTCGAGTCGGGGAGCATCAGTCACGACCATAATGCTAGTCCACAATTCAATTGTGCACAACTTATCTTCGATCACTGCTCTTCCCCGGCACGCGAAAAGGCGCGACGCCGGCACTTTGGTAAGTGCCGGCGTCGCGCTTTCTTCTTGCCTGTATGGGCCGTACAGTGCGGCGTCCCGTGCCGCCCGGACGGGTTCGCGGCCTACAGGTCGCGGATGGTGCGCAGGGCCGCGCCGGTGAGCACCCGGATCCCAAGACCCAGCGCCTTTTCGTCCAGGATGTAGTCCCCGCGGTGCAGGTCGTATTCCTCACCGCCAGGCGTCTTGGTACCCAGCCGCATCATGGCGCCGGGAAGTTCGGCCAGGAACCAGGCGAAGTCTTCACCGCCCATGGACTGCGGGGTAAGCACCACGGCGCTCTCGCCGATTTCAGCGCGGGCCGCTGCCTCGATGAGGGCGGTCTCGTGTTCGGAGTTGACCACGGGCGGCACTCCCCTGGTGTGTTCGAGGTGGACGTCGACGCCGTAGGGTGCGGCCACTTGGTGCACTACTTCGTCCAGCAGTTCGCCGGCGGCGTGCCACGCGTCCCTGTCCAGGCAGCGCATGGTGCCTGCCATGTAGCCGGTGCCCGGGATGGCATTGGGGGCCGAGCCCGCCGTGATCTGCCCCCATACCACCGATACGCCGCTCCGGACATCCACCCGCCGCGACAGCACGGCGGGCACATTGACGGCGATCTGCGCCAGCGCGAACACCAGGTCCTCGGTGAGGTGCGGACGGGAGGTATGGCCGCCGCGGCCGGAGAGTTCGATCCGGATGGTGTCCGAAGCCGAAGTGATAGCCCCGATGCGCGTGCCGATCTTGCCCACTTCGATCCGGGGGTCGCAGTGCAGGGCCAGGATCCGCGGAACACCGTCCAGCACACCCTGCTCGATGCACGCATGGGCGCCACCGGGCATGGTTTCCTCGGCCGGCTGGAAGATGATGCGGATGGTCGCGCCAAGGGGCGATTCCTGGTGCATGCGGTGCAGGACCAGCGCGATCCCCAGCATGGTGGTGGTGTGGACGTCGTGGCCGCAGGCGTGCGTTACGCCGTGGTTCTTTGACGCGAAGGGCAGGCCGGTTTCTTCGATGATGGGCAGGGCGTCAATGTCCCCGCGGAGCGCCGTGGCGATGGGGCCCTCACCTACATCGACGGTGAGCCCGGTCCCCTCCAGCCGGCGCGGCGCCAGGCCTGCGGCTTCCAGCCGCTCGGCCAGCTTGTCAGTGGTGCGGTACTCCTTGAACGAAAGTTCCGGATGCGCGTGCAGATCCCGGCGGAATTCGATCAGTTCCGGCAGGAGCGGCTCCAGCCACGGAGCCACCAAAGCGGTGGGTTCGGCTTCAGTAGTGTAATTGCGCACTGCTTCACTCTAGCGATGGTGGCCGCAATAGCGTCCATCACAGTCGCCGCGTTACATCCCGGGCAACGGCCGGTGCCCGGGATGTGGTTGGGGGTGACCCTAGAGAACGTCGGTGTCGCCGCTGGCTTTGAGGGCGTCCACCGCGGCCTTGACCCGCTGCGAGTTGGCCATGGTGGTGACCAGGAGGGCATCGGGGGTATCCACGATCACTACGTCTTCAATGCCGATCAGGGCGATGACGCGCTTGGTGTCGGTGACCACTACGCCGCTGGAATTCTCCGTGAAGACGCGGGCACCCTCGCCCAGCACCGTGACGTCATCCACTTCCCTGGCGGAGTTGAGCCGGCCCACGGAGGCAAAGTCGCCGACGTCGTCCCACCGGAAGGTTCCGGGCACGACGGCGACGTCCCCGGCTTCCGCGGCGGGTTCGGCCACTGCGTAGTCGATGGCGATCTTCGGCAGCGTGGGCCACACCCGCGCGGTGACAACATCCCGCTCCGGAGTGTCCCAGGCACGGGCGATTTCCTGCAGCCCCTGGAACAGTTCGGGCTGGTTGGCTTCCAGGTGCTTGAGCAGAAGCGCCACCGGAGCGACGAACATGCCGGCGTTCCAGACGTAGTTGCCGCTTTCAACGTATTGCTGGGCCACCGTCTCATCCGGCTTTTCGACGAATTCCACAACGTCCTGCGCGCTGGGCGCTCCTTCGACGCGGAGCTCCTGGCCCGAACGGATGTAGCCGAAGCCCGTGGATGGGTGGGTGGGCTTGATGCCGATCGTGACGATCTTCCCGGCGGCTGCGGTGTAGATCGCCTCGCGGACTGCTTCCTGGAAGAGCTGGTCAGGGCTGATCACCTGGTCCGCGGCGAAGGACCCCATGATGGTGTCGGGATCGCGTTCGTGCAGGATGGCGGCAGCGAGTCCGATTGCGGCACCGGAATCCTTCGGCTCGGATTCAAGCACCAGGTCCGCGTCCTGTACCTCCGGAAGCTGCCTGCACACTGCATCGCGGTGCGCCTTTCCGGTGACCACCAGCATCCGGTCCCCCGCGAGCGGTTGGAGCCGGTCGTAGGTGGCGCGCAGCAAGGTGCTGCCCGAACCGGTGAGGTCGTGGAGGAACTTGGGAGCTGCGGCTCGTGACAGGGGCCAGAGGCGGGTCCCCACTCCGCCCGCCGGAATCACCGCGTAGAAGCGGTCCAGAGGTGATGCCGGGCTTGTCACTTTGTCTGTACTCATCAAGGCCCACTTTAGCCGAACGGGTGCGGTTGGCTGCGTAGACGGACCCGCGCCCGGAGCCATGCCTGAATGCAGGACAGCCGCTGTCGGAGCAAGGCTTTGTGGCGTTTGTCTCAAAAAATCAGAAAAACCGCGCCACTGCTGGGCAGCAAGATGCTCCTAAATTGAATAAGCTGTGAGCGAAGCCTAGATTTAGGCCTGAGCTACGAGTGCTCTCGCAGCAGGCGTTCCCCCCGCGTGGATCTCATGCCAGCGCCGCTGTGTTGCAGGGAGGTTTATCAGTGCCGACAAAACCAGCTGGCACCTTGTACCGCGGCCGTGAAGGCATGTGGTCATGGGTAGGACACCGGATTACCGGTGTAGTGATCTTTTTCTTCTTGTTGGTCCACGTGCTGGACACAAGCCTGGTGCGTGTGTCCCCGGAGGCGTACACCGCCGTCATTGGCGCCTACAAGAATCCGCTGATGGCACTGGGTGAGACCGGCCTTGTCGCTGCGATCGTGTTCCACGCCTTCAACGGCCTGCGCATCATCGCAGTGGACTTCTGGAAGAAGGGCGCCAAGTACCAGCGCCAGATGCTCTGGGCAGTCCTGGGCCTCTGGGTTGTCACCATGGTTGCCTTCTCCATCCGCCACCTGTCCCTCGCCCTCGGAGGTCACTAAGCCATGACTGCAACCATCGAGAGCCCCCGCAGCGGGCGGATCGCACCCCAGTACCGCCGCAACGGCGGGAGCCGGGGCAACTTCGAGATGATCGCCTGGCTGTTCATGCGCCTCTCCGGCGTGGTGCTGGTGGTCCTCATCTTCGGGCACCTGTTCGTGAACCTCATGGTCGGCGAAGGCATCCACGCCATCGACTTCGGCTTCGTGGCCGGCAAGTGGGCGGATCCGTTCTGGCAGTTCTGGGACCTGGCCATGCTGTGGCTGGCCATGCTGCACGGCACAAACGGCGTGCGCACCATCATCAACGACTACGCCGAGAAGGATTCAACCCGCCGCTGGTTGAAGACGGTCCTCTACTCGGCCACAGTGGTCATCATCGTCCTGGGCACCCTGGTGATCTTCACCTTCGATCCGTGCCCCGTGGTGGACGGCGTTCCGCTGCCTGGCGGTTTCTGCCCTGCCTAGCACCAGCATCATCCCGGGCCCGCGGGCATAGACCGCGGGCCCTGTTGTGCGGGGACAGCAACACGCCCCCGTTTGTTTTATTGCGAATTTTGAGAGAAAGAGCGTCTGGTATGCAGGTCCATAAGTACGACGTCGTCATCGTCGGTGCCGGTGGCGCTGGCATGCGCGCCGCGATCGAATCCGGTCAGCGCGCGCGCACAGCAGTACTGACCAAGCTCTACCCCACCCGCTCGCACACCGGTGCGGCGCAGGGTGGCATGTGTGCAGCCCTTGCCAATGTCGAGGAAGACAACTGGGAGTGGCACACGTTCGACACCGTCAAGGGCGGTGACTACCTGGTGGACCAGGACGCCGCCGAGGTCATGGCCAAGGAAGCCATCGACGCCGTGCTTGACCTGGAGAAGATGGGCCTGCCGTTCAACCGCACGCCCGAAGGCCGCATCGACCAGCGCCGCTTCGGTGGCCACACCCGCGACCACGGCAAGGCCCCCGTCCGCCGTGCGTGCTACGCAGCGGACCGTACCGGCCACATGATCCTGCAGACCCTGTACCAAAACTGCGTCAAGCACAACGTTGAGTTCTACAACGAGTACTACGTCCTGGACCTGCTGACGGTCGAAGAGGATGCAGTCCGCGAAGACGGCACCTCCTACAAGCAGAAGCGCGTCGCGGGTGTAGTCTCCTACGACCTCGCCACCGGCGAACTGCACGTGTTCCAGGCCAAGTCCGTGGTGTTCGCATCCGGCGGCGCCGGCAAGGTCTTCAAGACCACCTCCAACGCCCACACCCTGACCGGCGACGGCATGGGCATCGCGTTCCGCCGCGGCATCCCCCTGGAGGACATGGAGTTCTTCCAGTTCCACCCGACAGGCCTTGCGGGCCTGGGCATCCTCCTTTCGGAGGCCGCCCGCGGTGAGGGCGCCATCCTGCGCAACTCGGACGGTGAACGCTTCATGGAGCGGTACGCCCCCACCATCAAGGACCTGGCACCGCGAGACATCGTGGCCCGTTCCATGGCCAACGAAGTCCGGGAAGGCCGCGGTTGCGGCCCTAACAAGGACTACGTCCTCCTGGACCTGACCCACCTGGAACCGGCGCACATCGACGCCAAGCTTCCGGACATCACCGAGTTCGCCCGCACCTACCTTGGCGTGGAGCCCTACACGGAGCCGGTGCCGGTGTTCCCCACCGCGCACTACGCCATGGGCGGCATCCCCACGAACATCGAAACCGAAGTCCTCCAGGACAACGACACCGTGATCCCCGGCCTGTACGCCGCGGGTGAGGTGGCCTGCGTGTCCGTGCACGGCTCCAACCGCCTGGGCACCAACTCCCTGCTGGACATCAACGTATTCGGCAAGCGTGCCGGCGTTGCCGCCGCGGAATACGCCAAGACGGCCCAGTTCGTGGAACTGCCGGAGAACCCGCTGGACTACACCACGGAACTGCTGGACATCGCCCGCAACGGCACCGGCGACGAGAAGGTGGCCCAGATCCGCAAGGAACTGCAGGACACCATGGACGCCAACATGCAGGTGTTCCGCACCGCGGACACCCTGAACCAGGTCCTGAGCGACATCGCCTCCTTCGAGGAGCGCTACAAGCACATCAACGTGCAGGACAAGGGAAAGCGCTTCAACCTTGACCTCCTCGAGGCCGTGGAACTGGGCTTCCTGCTGGAACTGGCCAAGGTCATGACTGTTGCTGCCCTGCACCGCGAGGAATCCCGCGGCGGACACTTCCGCGAGGACTTCCCGGACCGTGACGACGAGAAATTCATGAAGCACTCCATGGCGTACAAGGATGACCACGCGCCGGCTGACGGATCGGCGGAAGCAATCGCCGGTATCCGGCTGGCCACCAAGCCGGTCGTCTTTACCCGCTACGAGCCGATGGTGAGGAAGTACTAAGATGACCGCTGAAATCGCTGAGCCAGCCTCAAAGATTGAACTGCCTGCCGGCGTCGGCGGGGGCGGCGAAATCCCCACGTTCGATGTCCACATGCGCGTCCGGCGGTACAACCCGGAGGTCTCGGAAGAGGCCACCTGGGACGATTACCACCTCACCATGTACGGCACGGACCGCGTCCTGGACGCCCTGCACAAGGTCAAGTGGGAGATGGACGGCAGCCTGTCGTTCCGCCGCTCCTGCGCCCACGGCGTGTGCGGCTCCGATGCCATGCGCATCAACGGCCGCAACCGCCTTGCCTGCAAGACCCTCCTGAAGGACCTTGACACGTCCAAGCCCATCACTGTGGAACCCATCAAGGGCCTGCCGGTGGAGAAGGACCTCATCGTGGACATGGAGCCGTTCTTCCAGTCCTACCGGGAGGTTATGCCGTTCCTGATCAACAAGGGCCACGAGCCCACCAAGGAACGCCTCCAGTCCGCTGAGGACCGTGAGCGCTTCGACGACACCACCAAGTGCATCCTTTGCGCTGCGTGCACGTCCTCCTGCCCGGTCTTCTGGACCGACGGCCAGTACTTTGGCCCGGCGGCCATCGTGAACGCGCACCGCTTCATTTTCGATTCCCGTGATGACGCCGGCGACATGCGCCTCGAGATCCTCAATGACAAGGAAGGCGTGTGGCGCTGCCGCACCACCTTCAACTGCTCCGAGGCCTGCCCCCGCGGCATCCAGGTGACGCAGGCGATCGCCGAGGTCAAGCAGGCGATCCTGTCCCGCAAGATCTGACGTAGGAACAACCTGACGACGGCGCCGTCCCCACTCAAGGGGGCTGGCGCCGTCGTCGTATCATCACCAAAACGCACGTTGCCCTATCAGATATGGTCCCTAAAACCGGGTTTTAGGAGCCTTATCTGATAGGGCAACGGCAGGAAAAGGAAGGGGACACCGTGTCCCGCACAGAGAAGGTCACATTCGCCGGTTCCACCGGAGAGATGCTGTCCGGGATCATCGATGTTCCGGAAGTCCCCGTCAAGGGCTGGGGCGTGTTCTCGCACGGATTTACCCTGGGCAAGGACAGCCCGTCCGCATCCCGGATGTGCAAGGCCCTTGCGGACAGTGGCGTGGGCATGCTGCGGTTCGACAACCTGGGCCTGGGCGGTTCGGCCGGCGAGTGGTCTGCCGGTTCCTTCAGCCATAAGGTTGCCGACACGGTCAAGGCTGCGGAGTTCATGCGCAGCGAGGGCAAGGAAATTTCGCTGCTGGTGGGACACTCCTTCGGCGGCGCGGCAGTCCTGGCCGCGGCCCGTGAGATCCCGGAGCTCGACGCCGTTGCAACAGTTGGCGCACCGTTCTCGCCCAAGCACGTGGCCCACGTCTTCGACGCGGCCCTGGACCGGATCCTGAGCGAAGGCAGCGCCGAAGTTGACCTGGGCGGCAAGCGGGTGGAGATTCGCAGGCACTTCGTGGAGGACCTGGAAAACGCCGACCTTACGGACTGCATCCGCCAGCTGCACAAACCGCTGATGGTGCTCCACTCCCCCACTGACAACACCGTAGGTATCGAGAATGCCAGCACGATCTTCCAGACCGCCCGGCACCCCCGGAACTTTGTCTCCCTGGAAGGCAGCGACCACCTCCTGACCGGCAAGGGGCAGGCCGCGCGGGCGGCCAGGATCATCGCGGCCTGGGCCGACCAGTACCTCGACGCCGCGCACTGACCGGCTCCCTTGCTGCCGGCCATCCGGGCGCGGCCTATTTGCCGATGGCGGCCTTGCTCTCGCTGATCCACTGCTCCGCCGCCTTCTCCGGCGTCAGCCGCTCGAACAGCACCTCTGTGTTGATCCGCGCCGTGATCTCGGAGACCGCCGTCGAACCCGTGGGCCCGATGTAGGTGGGCGCGAAGTCCATCTTGCCGATCTCGCCGATGTAGGCGGCCTCCACCTTGCCCTGCGGTGTCAGGAGGTCCTGGATGGCCGAGCGCATTTCAGGGTTGCTTGGCACGCCGCGGTCGCTCTGGATGATCTTGGCCGCGGACTGGTTGTTGACCAGGAAGTTCACGAGCTTGGCGGCGGCCTCGGTGTGCTTGCTGCGGGCAGAAATGGTGTAGAACTGCGACGACTGGAGCCAGATGCCCGGTGTCGGCTTTTCGCCGGGGAGCTTGAGGAGTTTCAGTTCGGCGCCGGAGGCCTTGCTGAGCGCTGTCAGGGAGTTGCTCCAGGTGAGCATCATGCCGGCCTGTCCCATGCCCATGAGGGTCTGTTCGGTGCTGACGTTGAGCTTTTCCACCGTTTCCGAGGCGTTGGGCGCGGCACCGGACTCGCTGAGCTTGAGCGAGAAGTCGAAGTAGTCCTGCACGGTCTCCTTGGTGAGGCCAAGCTGGCCGTCCTGGGTGTAGAGGGACTCTCCCCGCTGCCGGGCGAAGGCGTCCAGGGAGTCGTGGGTGAGGACCGTTGCCGTGCCGTAGGTGCCCTTGGGGCTCTTCGACGTCACGCTCGCGGCGGTTTGGGCGAAGTCCTCCCAGCTCCAGGTGGTGTCATCAGGGAGTGGAACGCCGGCCGCCGCAAAAACAGCCGGGTTCACCACGATGGCGAGGGCATTGGCGCCCGTGGAGATGCCGTACTGCTTGCCCTGGACCTGGCCGTTATCCAGCGCGCCCTGGTCCAGTTTGCCGAGGTCGAGCTGACCTGACACTTTGGCGAGATCAAGCAGCGCTCCACGGTTGGCGTATTCCGCCGGATAGGCGCCGCCCATGGTGATGACGTCCGGCGCATCGTTGG
Source organism: Pseudarthrobacter chlorophenolicus (assembly GCF_000962805.1). Classification (GTDB taxonomy): domain Bacteria; phylum Actinomycetota; class Actinomycetes; order Actinomycetales; family Micrococcaceae; genus Arthrobacter; species Arthrobacter chlorophenolicus_A. The sequence goes on from NZ_JZTW01000003.1 coordinate 54,841, forward strand.
CGGCCACCTGGGTGGCGAGTTTATCGAAATATCCGCCGATGTCCCCGAACTCGGGTTTCACCGTGATGTCCGGGTTGGCGGCTTCGAATTCTGCGATGGCCTTGTTGGTGAGCTCAGCGCGCCCCGCATTGCCCCACCAGGCGAACCGGATCTCCACCGGCCCGTCAGAGGTCCCGCCCGACGGCGCGGAACATGCGGCTGTCAGTCCAAGCAGGCATGCCGCACTGAGCATTGCGACGGTTTTACGGAGGCGGTGGGTACTGTGACGCGTCATCGGGCCAGCTTCTTCCCTCGTCAGAAAACGGTTTCGTGAAACGTATCACAAAGGGATAGGCCGCCAACAGGCCCTGCCGAATCCAGTGGGCACCGGGCGCAGGCTGCTCAGGTCTGGGGAATGGTGTGGCGGGCGCCGAGGATCGATTTGCGTGGCTTGTCCCCCGCCGCCAGGTCGGCTTCGCGGACAGCCGCCCAGCCTGCCGAGACGAGGTAGACCTGGCTGACGAAGTTGAACCAGATCAGCAGCCCGATGATGATGGCAAACGGCGCCAGGAGCGGATTGCGCCCGGCACCGCCCAGCAGCTCAGTGCTGAAAATCTGCAGCACCGTGGTGCCGATGGCGGCCAGGATGGTGCCTTCCAGGAGCGCCCGGCGGGACAGCTTGAGCCCACCGGCCAGCCGGAACATGATGAGGGCTGTCACCCAGCTCAGGACCAGCGGAACGGCGATTTTGATGAGCGTCGTTAACGGGCCCGCCACAGCATCGTTAAGATTCAGGACGTCAGATACCCAGCCTGCTGCCGTCCCGAAAATCAGCGACGCACCGGCGCTGATGACGAGGGCTACCCCGAGGAGGAGCAGGGTGCCCGCGTCCCGCAGCTTGAGGACCACGGGGTTGACCACCAGGGGCGGCAGTTCCATGACGCCCCGCAGGCCGTCCCTGAGCCCGTTGATCCAGCCCAGGGAAGTGATGATGGTGACGATGGCGGCGATGATGGCAGTGAGTCCCAGGCCCTGCGGATTGAGGAGGTCCTGGGGGTCCACCAGGCCCGTTCCGCCGTCCACCTTCAACAGGCCCGGGGCGCTTGCGGCCACACTGCTGACGATGCTGTCCAGCAGCGCCGGCTGTCCACGCAGAACCAACCCGGCAACGGAGAACCCGGTGGCCAGCAGGCCGGTGATGGAGAAAAACATGTTGAAGCCAATACCGGCGCTCATCAGCGGACCGTGCTGGAGGCTGTAGTGCCGGAACGCGCGCATGGGGCGGAAGGCGTTCAGCCGGGCAAGCAGCCACTGGACCATGGCCAGGAGGGACTTGATGCCCCCGCCGCCGGACCGCCGAGCCTTGCTCCAGTCCATCCGCTTTTGGCTGACGGCCAGCTGCAGTTGGGCACGCTCAGTGGGAAGAGGCTGCCCCGCCGGTTCGGGATGCCGCTTCCGCAGCACCGTCCGCGAATCGGGTGCCGGCGTCGTTGTCAGTTTCGGTCCCAAAGTCCAGCTCTTCCCGTAGCTGCCAGATGCCGTCTGCATCATGCTCGTAGAGTCCCATGCTAACCACGGGGAAGGTGGCCTTGTAGTCTTTCAGCACCGTTTCCGCCTCGTCGAGGCTTTCCGGGCTGACGTCGTGGGCGATGGTGACGTGCGGGTGGAAAGCGAAGGGCAGGTCACGCTGCAGCGGACCCTGCTGGAGCTTTTCGTGCAGCTCGACGCATTCTTCGAAACCATCCTCGACCTTAATGAACACCACCGGTGAAACGGGGCGGAAGGATCCGGTCCCGGCGATGGTGACCATGAAGGGGCTTTGCCGGCGGGCCACGTCCCGAACGTGGGCCAGGGTGGCCTCCCAATCATGGGTGGGAGTGGTGGTCACCAGCGTGATGTGCGCCGGCACCACGCCGGCCAGCGGATCGCCGAAGGACGCACGCCATTGCTGGAGCTCTGCTGCGATGTCAGGCGGGAACCCGAGGATGACGCCGACGCTGGAAGACATGGTGCTAGCGGACTCCTGCGAGGCTGTGGGACGGCAGGAAGCCCATGCGCTCGTAGACCTGGGCCATCGTTACGGAGGCGATCTCGCGCGCCCGCTCGGCACCGAGGGCCAGCAGCCGGTCCAGCTCCGCAGGATCTGCCATCAGCTCATTGGTCCGATTACGCAGCGGGGTAACGAAGTCCACCACAACTTCAGCAAGGTCCACCTTGAGGTGGCCATACATTTTGCCCTCGTACTCGGCCTCAAGATCCGCAACCGGCTTGCCCGTCAGGGATGAGTAGATGGTGAGCAGGTTGGAGACGCCGGGCTTCTCCTCGGGGTCGAACCTGATCTCCGTGCCGGCATCAGTCACGGCGGACTTGATGCGCTTGGCGGCAATCTTGGGGTCCTCCAACAGCTGGATAGCGCCGTTGGGCGACTCCCCGGTTTTGGACATCTTGGCGCTGGGGTTCTGGAGATCGTAGATCTTGGCGCTTTCCTTGAGGATGGTGGCCTCAGGGACGGTGAACGTGGCGCCGAACTTTGTGTTGAACCGCTGGGCGAGGTTGCGGGTGAGCTCGAGGTGCTGCCGCTGGTCTTCACCCACGGGCACCAGGTCCGTCTGGTACAGGAGTATGTCCGCGGCCATCAGCGTGGGGTAGGCGAAAAGCCCCAGGGTGGCGGTGTCCGCGCCGGACTTCTGGGTCTTGTCCTTGAACTGGGTCATCCGGGAGGCCTCGCCGAAGCCGGTGATGCAGTTCAGCGCCCAGGCCAGCTGGGCGTGCTCGGGCACGTGCGACTGGACGAAGAAGATGCTCTTGTCCGGGTCGATTCCGGCCGCGATGTACTGCGCGGCCACGATCCGCGTGCGCTTGGCAAGCTCCGAGGGGTCGAAGTCCACGGTGATGGCATGCAGGTCAGGGATGAAGAACACGGCGTCGTACTCGGCCTGCATGTCCACCCAGTTGCGGACGGCTCCGATGTAGTTGCCCAGGTGCAGGGAATCGGCGGTGGGCTTGGCACCGGAGAGGATGCGCTTCTTGGCGGCCGGGGTGGGCTGGAGTGTCATGCGTGAAACTTTCAGGGCTTAGAGCTGGTAGTCCACTACCAGCGGGGCATGGTCGGAGAAGCGGGTATCGTACGTGGCAGCGCGGTCCACGACGGCGGACGTTGCCGAGGCTGCCAGCGCCGGCGTTGCCAGGTGGTAGTCGATGCGCCAGCCGGCGTCGTTGTCGAAGGCCTTGCCCCGCCAGGACCACCAGGTGTACGGCCCGTCCATCTCGCCGGACATGGTCCGGTGGACGTCGTGCCAGCCGATCTCCTCGCCCAGGAACCGGTCAAAGTAAGCGCGTTCGTCCGGCAGGAATCCGGCCTTCTTGAGGTTTCCCTTCCAGTTCCGGATGTCCAGGGGCGTGTGGGCCACGTTGAGGTCACCCACCACGAGGGCATGGTCGCTGTGCTTGGACAGCTCCGGAAGCCGCGTGCTCATGGCGTCCAGGAAGCGGTACTTGTCGTCCTGCTTGGGGGTGTCCACCTCGCCGGAGTGCACGTAGGCGCTGGCAACGGTGAGCTGCACGCGCTCCCCCGATGCATCGGTGACGCGGAAGTCGGCTTCGACCCACCGGCCGGCGGTTGCAAAGTAGTCATCGCCGATCCCGTTGCGGGTGGCGATGGGCTCTTCGCGGGAGGCGATGGCCACGCCGGCGCGGCCCTTTGCCTCCGCTTCGGCGTGATGGATGTGCCAGCCTTCGCCCAGCAGCTGCCGGACAATGGCATCGGGCGCACGGACTTCCTGGAGGCAAAGGATGTCCACGTCACGCGGCTCCAGCCAGGCGGCCATGCCGTTCTTGTAGGCAGCCCGCAAACCGTTAACGTTGACGGATGCGATGCGGAGGTGGTCCTTCTTCAATGCCGAGCTCACCCGTTCCACTCTAGTCGATGATGGTTCCGGCCACGGGCTCGCCGTTGCCGGAGGATTTGATCATGTCCCGGGCGTTGGTTGCCGTGATTTCAATCGTCTCAAGGGCCCGGTTGATGGTGTCCTGGTTGGCAGCTGCACCCTTGGCGCGCTCGTCCTCCACAACGCGGATCTGCACCTGGACAATCTTGAAGGAGTGGTCCAGCTTCAGGTCGCGAACCTCATCTGCCTGGCTGCGTTCGGACACCACAGTGGTTCCGCCATGATCAGCAGCTGACTGCATCGGTCCCCGGCCGGCTGCGGCAGCGAAGGCATTCTGGGCCTCGTTGAGCTTCGCCCCGGCCTTCTTCGCCGCCCGCTGGATGCTGAAGACAACGAAGCAGGCGAGGGCAAGCCAGAAGGCGGCGATAACGGCAACAACCCAGCCCACGACGTCGTTCTGGTTGGCCGCGAAGATCACGGCAACGATGAACGCGGTCACCAGGACCATCAGTCCGGGTCCGCTGATGCGGAACATCGAGAAGCCGCCCTTGGCGGCATGGGGAGCTGAATTGGGGTTGCCCAGAGATTGCATGAACCCATTCTCTCAAATGGCGCGGTATGCTCCCGCCGCCTTCCACCCCGGGCGAACACCCAACCAGGTAGCAGCAGATGTTGTTTAGGCGGCTGTAATCGACATCTGCTGCTACCTGGTTGGGATGGGGGCTACTTGAGGAACAGGGACCGCAGGCGGAGGGTGGTCAAGAGCATGCCCGCGGCTGTCATCACCAGGTAATAACCGATGTGGACCGCAGTAGCGCCTGTGAAGACGCCGACGCTGATTTGGCGCAGCAGCTCCACGCCATGCCACAGCGGCATGGCCTGGATAAACCACTGGATGGGTTCCGGGTAAACGCTCAGCGGGTAGAACGTGGCGCTGAACAGGAACATCGGCAACAGGATGAAGTTGATCCAGTCCATCTGCTGGAAGGTCTTCAGGAAGCTGGTGATTCCCATGCCCAGGCTCGCGAAGCCAAACGCAATGAGCACCGAGGCCGGGATCATCAGCAAGGCCCAGGGCGAGGTGATCAGCCCCATCATTCCCATCACGGCGGTGAAGCCGGTTGCGTAAAGCATGCCGCGCAGGAGGGCCAGGAAAATCTCGCCGAGGGCAACGTCCAGCGGCCCCAGCGACGTGTACAGCATGCCCTGGTACAGCTTGGCGAAGTTCATCTTGAAGAACACGTTCCACGTGGAGTCGTACACCGCGCCGTTCATCGCGGAGACTGCCAGCAGTGCCGGGGCGATGTAGGCCGCGTAGCTGATGGTGGTGCCATCGGGACCTTCAACGGCTCCGACGATAGCCCCCAGCCCCACGCCCATGGAGATGAGGAAGAGCACCGGCTCGAAGAATCCGGACAGCATGACCAGCCAGTTGGTGCTCTTGGTGGCCATCAGCCCCCGGGCGATGACGGCCCTGGCGTTGCGCGAGTAGAGCGGGCCGAAGGTCCGGTCCCGGGCTGCCGCAGAAGCAGCGTCCGCCGGGCCGCCCGGGTCTACGCGGGTACTCACTGACCCATCCTCAGGGCGAAGCGGCGGCGGGTCAGGGTCCAGCCCAGCGCTGCCAGGCCAACGAGGACGGCAAGGTGCAGGAGCGTCAGCAGCGGCGGCTCCTGGTATCCGTAGCTGAGGACCCGTCCCAGCTCGGTGCCGTGCCAGATGGGCGAGATCCAGCCGATCCAGCGCACGGCCAGCGGAAGGGTGTCGAGGGGAAAGAAGGTTCCCGAGAACAGGAACAGCGGCATCACAATGAACCGCATCACCAGGGCGAACTGGCCTTTGTCCTCGGTGATGGAGGCGGAATAGGCCATCAGCGGCAGGCCGAATGAAAGCCCTGTCAGGGTGGCCACCAAAATGGCTGCCCAGCCCCATCCTGACGGCGAAGCGCCGAAGAGGGCCACGGCGAGGAAGTAAATGGCGGACTGGAGCAGCAGGCGCAGCGTGACGGCCATGATATGGCCGGCTGCGATCTGCCCGGGGGTCAGCGGCGACGCGTGCGGGCCATAATAGGTGCGGCGCCACTTGAACCCGTCCATCACCGGGAAGGTGAACTCGTTGGCTGCGGTCATCACACCGGCGGATACCAGAAGTGCCGGGGCGATGAACGCGAGGTAGCTGACTCCACCGAAGGCTGAGCCGCCCTGGCCGTCCACCAGGGTTGCCAGCCCCACGCCCATGGCGAACAGGTAGGCCACGGGCTGGCCCACGCTGTACATCACGATGGACCAGCTGTACCCCTTCATCACGCGCAGCACCTGCTCCGCGTAGTAGAAGGCACCCCAGCGGCGCGCGCGGGCAGCGGCAATCTCCGGTCCGTGTGCCTGCAGGGCACGCGGTGGTACGCCGCGTGCGTCAGTCAACGAGGCTCCGTCCGGTCAGCCGGAGGAAAACGTCCTCCAGCGAGGACCGCCGGACCAGCGAGGTCAACGGCCGCAAACCGCGGTAAACAACCTGCTCAAGGGCGGCCTCGCCGTCGTCCGCGTAAATCAGCACCCGGTCCGGCAGCACCTCGAGGCGTTCGCCGATGCCGTCCAGCTCCGTGGCGATGGTGGTGTTCCGTTCGGAGCCGAAGCGCAGCTCCACCACCTCCCGGGTGGAATGCTCGCGGATCAGCCGCGCCGGTGACCCCTCGGCCATGATCCGCCCCTTGTCCACCACAATCAGCCTGTCGCACAGCTGCTCGGCCTCGTCCATGTAGTGGGTGGTGAGGATCAGCGTGACGCCCTGTTCCTTAAGCCGGAACAGCCGGTCCCACAGGATGTGCCGTGCCTGCGGATCAAGCCCGGTGGTGGGCTCGTCCAGGAGAAGGATGCGGGGTTCGTTGATGAGGGACCGGGCGATGGTCAGGCGCCGCTTCATGCCGCCGGACAGGGCGTCCACCTTGGATTTGGCTTTGTCGGTCAGCTGCGCGAATTCCAGCAGCTCATCGGCCTTGGGTTTCAGGTAGCTCATGGGCAGGCCGAAGTAGCGGCCGTAGACCAGGAGGTTGTCCCTGACCCTCAGTTCCTCGTCCAGGTTGTCCTGCTGCGGGACCACGCCCAGGTGCGCGCGTACCTCCGGGCCGTGCGTATCCGGGTCCAGGCCCATGATGTCCAGGGTGCCGGAGGTACGCCGGGTGACCCCGCCGATCATTTTCATCGCGGTCGATTTACCGGCGCCGTTGGGTCCCAGCAGGCCGAAGGACTCCCCCGCGGGCACCGAGAAGGAAATGCCGTTGACGGCCGCGAGATCGCCGTACTTCTTGGTCAGGTCTTCCGCGGCGATGACGATGGGGCGCGACGGCGGGCTGCCGGACCGGGTGCCGGACGGCAGGAAGGCTTCGTTGTGCACCCTCCGCACACTAGTTGAGGCGCCGGGGATGTGGAAGGGCACTTGCAGTTTGGGGTTAACGGCCGACGGCGGCGCGGTACCTTTCGCTTGAAAGGTAACGCGCCGCCGTCGTGCGAGCGTTTTTCGTGGCTAGCCCTGGACCGAGCGTTCCGCGGCTTCGACCACGTTGGTCATCAGCAGCGCCACGGTCATGGGGCCAACGCCGCCGGGGTTCGGTGAGATCCAGCCGGCCACCTCGGCGGCGGCGGGTTCGATGTCGCCGTGGACACGGCTCTTGCCGGTCTCCGGATCGGTTTCCCGGGTCACTCCCACGTCCAGCAGGGCCGCGCCCGGCTTGACGTCCGCGGCCTTGACGATGTGCTTGACGCCCGCGGCGCCCACAATGACGTCCGCCTGCTTGAGCAGCTCCGGCAGGTTCTTGGTGCCGGTGTGCGTCAGCGTTACCGTGGCGTTGACAGCCCGCCTGGTGAGCAGCAGGCCGATGGACCGGCCAATCGTGACGCCGCGGCCAACCACCACCACGTGCTTGCCGGAAAGGCTGTACCCGTTGCGTTCCAGGAGCTCGATGACGCCGCGGGGCGTGCACGGCAGCGGAGTGGTGATCTCTCCGTTGACGTTGAGCACCAGGCGGCCGAGGTTGGTCGGGTGGAGCCCGTCGGCGTCCTTGGCGGGATCGATCCGCTCCAGGATGGCGTCCGTGTTCAGGTGCTTGGGCAACGGCAGCTGGACGATGTACCCGTGGCAGGCAGGGTCCGCATTGAGTTCGTCAATGAGGGCCTCGACGTCGGCCTGGGTAGCGTCAGCCGGAAGCTCGCGCTGGATGGAGTTCATCCCGATCTGCACGGACTGCTTGTGCTTCATGGAGACGTACAGCTGCGACGCGGGGTCCGCGCCTACAAGCACAGTTGCGATGCCGGGGGTGACGCCCTTGGCCTTGAGTGCGGCCACGCGTTCGGTCAGCTCGGTCTTGATGGCAGCGGCGGTAGCCTTGCCGTCGAGGATCTGTGCGGTGGTGGTTTCAGTCATTGGTTACCACTGCTCGTGCTGGGGGTAGAGCGGGAAGTCGGCGGCGAGCTTGTCGACGCGGGACTGAAGGGCTTCAACATCGGTGCCGGTGCCCGCCTTGAGGGCGGTGGCGATGATCTCGGCAACCTCGGTGAATTCGGCGGCGCCGAATCCGCGGGTGGCCAGGGCCGGGGTACCGATGCGCAGGCCGGAGGTGACCATCGGCGGGCGGGGGTCGAACGGAACGGCGTTGCGGTTCACGGTGATGCCCACGGAGTGCAGGAGGTCCTCCGCCTGCTGGCCGTCCAGCTGCGAGTTGCGCAGGTCAACCAGGACCAGGTGCACATCGGTGCCGCCGGTCAGGACGGAGACGCCGGCTTCGGCGACATCGGCCTGGTTCAGGCGGTCGGCGATGATCCTGGCGCCTTCCAGGACGCGCTCCTGGCGCTCCTTGAATTCCTGGCCGCCGGCGACCTTGAAGGCCACGGCCTTGGCGGCGATGACGTGCATCAGCGGGCCGCCCTGCTGGCCGGGGAAGACGCTGGAGTTCAGCTTCTTGCCCCACTGCTCCTTGGCAAGGATCACACCCGAGCGCGGACCGGCGAGGGTCTTGTGCACGGTGGAGGTGACGACGTCGGAGTGCGGCACCGGGCTCGGGTGCAGGCCGGCTGCCACCAGGCCGGCGAAGTGTGCCATGTCGGTCCAGAGGAGCGCGCCCACTTCATCGGCGATCGAGCGGAAGGCGGCGAAGTCCAGGTGGCGCGGGTAGGCGGACCAGCCGGCGATGATGACCTGGGGCTTCTCGGCGATGGCCTGCTCGCGGAGCTTGTCCATGTCGATGCGGAAGTTGTCTTCCTCCACCTGGTAGGCAGCCACGTTGTACAGCTTGCCGGAGAAGTTCAGCTTCATGCCGTGGGTCAGGTGGCCGCCGTGGGCCAGCGACAGGCCCAGGATCTTGTCGCCGGGGGTGATCATGGCGGAGAGTGCCGCGGCGTTGGCCTGCGCGCCGGAGTGCGGCTGGACGTTGGCGAACTCGGCGCCGAACAGGGCCTTGACCCGGTCGATGGCCAGCTGCTCCGCAACGTCAACGTATTCGCAGCCGCCGTAGTAGCGGCGGCCCGGGTAGCCCTCGGCGTACTTGTTGGTCAGGACCGAGCCCTGGGCCTCCATCACGGCGCGGGGAGCGAAGTTCTCGGAAGCAATCATTTCCAGGGTGCCGCGCTGGCGGCCGAGTTCCTGGTTGAGGACTGCCGCGATTTCGGGGTCGAGCTCAGCCAGTGGCTGGTTGCTCACTGCTGTGGTTGAGGTGGCTGTAGTAGTCACGAAAAACTCCTGGCTAGGGAAACGGGCACTGCTAAGGTCAGGCTACCGGCTGGCGCGCTTCCGCACCGCGTTGATGACAGGCGTGGAAGCCCGGCATGGTGCTGCTGCACTGACGCAGGGGCAGCCCCAATTCCGGCAAAACATGACCCTCGGCCCAGGCGTACGATCCGTGGTCTTCGTGATTGCCGCTCCCTGGTGGTTAGCCACCCAACGCCAGTTGCGACGCTTCCAGCCTATCAAAACCGGCAGCTGCCGCGCGGGTAGGCTGTTACGCGTGAATGAAGACCAGCTGAACCAAGCCTACGTACTTACCCTGTCCTGTCCGGACCGCCCCGGAATCGTCCACGCAGTGGCCGGCGCCCTGCTGGTGGCGGGAAGCAACATCATGGATTCGCAGCAGTACGGCAGCCCGGCCACTGGCAACTTCTTCATGCGGGTGGAGGTCACCACCGCTGCCCCTGCCTCCGAACTGCGGGCAGCCTTGGAGCCGGTGGCAGCGGCCTTCTCCATGCAATGGAGCCTCAATACCGTGGGCGACAAGGTCCGGACCCTGATCATGGCCAGCACGTCAGCCCACTGCCTCAACGACCTGCTGTTCCAGCAGCGCTCCGGCACGCTCCCCATCGAGATTCCCGCCATCGTCTCCAACCACCGGGACCTGGCCGGGCTGGCCGAGTTCTACGGCGTGCCGTTCCACTACATCCCCGTGACGAAAGACACGAAGGAACAGGCCGAGGACAAGCTGCGCGCCCTGATTGCCGAGCACGATATCGAGCTGACCGTCCTGGCCCGTTACATGCAGATCCTTTCTGATGAGCTGTGCACCGACCTCACCGGCAAGGCCATCAACATCCACCACTCGTTCCTGCCGTCCTTCAAGGGCGCCAAGCCGTACCACCAGGCGCACGCCCGCGGCGTGAAGCTGATCGGCGCCACCGCCCACTACGTCACCGCTGCCCTGGACGAGGGCCCCATCATCGAGCAGGAAGTCATCCGGGTGGACCACGCCCGCACCCCGGAGCAGTTCGTACAGATGGGCCGCGACGTCGAAGGCCGCACCCTGGTCCAGGCCGTGCAGTGGCACGCCGAACACCGGGTCCTGCTGGACGGCAACCGGACAGTGGTCTTCAACTAGGTAGCAGCAGATGTCGTTTTGGGGTCCCAAAACGACATCTGCTGCTACTCAGTTGGGTGCGGGAGTGGCTTAGGGTGAAGCCATGGCACCCCTATACCCCTTCGGCGGTCACTCCCCCGCCGTACACGAATCAGCGTTCATTGCCCCCTCGGCGTCCATCATCGGCAACGCCACCCTGGCTGAAGAATCCAGCGCGTTCTACGGCGTCTCGGTCCGGGCGGATACTGCCGCCATTACAGTGGGCGCCGGCAGCAACCTGCAGGACAACGTGGTGCTGCACGCGGACCCCGGCTTCCCCTGCACGGTGGGCGAACGGGTCAGCGTGGGGCACGCCGCCGTCGTGCACGGCTGCACCGTGGAGGACGACTGCCTCATCGGGATGGGCGCCACCGTCCTGAACGGCGCGGTGATCGGCACCGGTTCGCTGGTGGCCGCCGGCGCCGTAGTGCTGGAAGGAACAGTGGTTCCACCCCGCTCGCTAGTGGCCGGGGTGCCCGCCAAGGTGCGCCGTGAACTGACGGAGGAAGAGTTCGACGGCGTCCGCGCCAACGCGTCGCGGTATGTGGAGCTCGCGGCGAAACACCGCGAGCTCCATCACTAGTCGAGGCTAATCGGACCCAGTTCATCCAGCAGGTCGCCCGGACCCGGGTTGCCCTTTGCAGAACCTCCACCCAGGTGGTTGACGACACCCCACACCGCGTTCAGGCCGGTGGTGACGGCGCCTTCAGCCCAGCCCGCGGTGAACGAAACGTCGTCGCCCGCCAGGAAGATGCCGCGCTGGGATTCGGGCAACGTGTCCTGCTTGAAGTGCGTGAAGAGCCGCTGCTGGTAGCGGTACTGGCCGGGCAGGTTGGCCTTGAACGCGCCCATGAAGTTGGGGTCGGCTTCCCAGGACACGGTGATGGGCTGGCCCACGATGTGCCCGGCGATGTCCACGCCCGGGTAGATCTGCTCCAGCGAGTGCAGCATTAGCTCCACCCGCTCATCAGCATCGAGGGCGAGCCACTTCAGCGCGTCGTCGTTCCAGGTGTAGGAGAGCAGGATGACGGCGGGCTGGTCCGGGCCGTTATCCAGCAGGTACGTGGCCCGGTTCAGCCGGTCCGTCAGCGTCATGGACAGGACCTCGTTCCCCGTTTCGGGGTCGATGTCCTTCCAGAACGGCCGGTCCACCATGACGAACGTCTTGGAGGACTGCATGTAGTGGGAGCGTTCGATGGCCGTCCACAGCTCCGCCGGGAACAGGGCCTCCTCGGTGTGGATCCGGGTGGACAGCAGCCACGACTGGCACGTGGTCACCACGGCAGGGTAACTGGCTTCCCGTCCCCAGCGTTCTCGCACCATCAGGTTCCCGTCCGGGCCCCGGCTGATCTTTCCCACGGCGCCGCGGGGCGAGCCGGAGTGCAGCGACGCCAGGGACGTGCCGGCAGGCCAGTGCACCAGGTCCGACGGCGCGTGCTGCCAGAGTGCCTCGGGCAGCCGCTGCGCTCCCCCGCGGATGAAGCGGTGCTGATCATCCGCGTCCGTGTAGACCACGCGCAGGATTTCCAGGATGGAGTTGGGGAAGTCCGTATCCCAGCCGCCGGTGCCGAAGCCCACCTGGCCGAAAGCCTCCCGGTGCGCGAAGCCTGCCGCCTTGAAGGAGTCGCTGGCAGCGATGAAGCCGTAGAACGTCTGTTCGTCCATCAGCGGGAGCAGTTCGTTCCAGAGTTCCTTGATCCGGGCAGTGTCACGCCGGCGGATGGCATCCTGCATCTCACCGAACTTAGCGCCGTCGTTGACGGCTGCCTTCCAGGCGTCCGCGACTTCGCGGAAGAACGGGGGCAAGTCGCCCGGCTTTTCCGCGTAGTGCTTCTTGCCGGCGAGTTCGATCACCGTGCTGGAGGTTGCGTCGGCCAGCGGATTGGGAAAGTCCTGCGTTTCCAGCCCGAGCAGGTCCACGTAGTGGTAGAACGCCTTGCCGGAGACGGGGAAACGCATGCCACCCAGGTCCGCCACAACGCCCGGCGCAGCGGGGAAGGCCGCGGTGCGCAGCCTGCCGCCGATCTGGTCCGCTTCGTAGACCACCGGCCGCAGCCCGAGCTTCATTAGCTCGTAGGCGGTAACCAGGCCGGACAGCCCGGCACCGATGACCGCGACTTCGGTGCCCAGCAGTTCATCCGGAACCGAGCCCAGCCCACCGGGGTGCGCCAGGTAATGGTCGTAGCTGAACGGGAAGTCCGGGTTGAGCATGGTGATGGGTGCCAGCTCCTCCGGATGCCGGGGGGTGTGCTCCGTCAGCGTTGCGGTGCTGGACGGATCGGAGGCGGGAAGCTCGGTAGCGGTGGTCATTGGATATCTGCCTTCAGGGTTGCTGCGTGCTGGTTTGGATGTGTCGGGGCTTTCACCGGAAACAGTGGCTCAAGACTGGTGGTTCACGGCTGGAACGTCCAGGTGTTCGCTGCCGCCGAGGGCCGCCACTTTGGAGTTCCGGCGGCCATAGCCGAAGTAAGCAGCAACCCCCACGAGCATCCAGGCCCCAAAGGTGATCCACGTGTCAGCGCCGAGGTTGGCCATCAGGTAGATGCACATGATGGCGCCGAGGATCGGGGTCACGGGGAAGAACGGCACCCTGAAGGTACGTTCGAGCTCGGGCCGGGCACGGCGCAGGTAGATGACCGCCACGTTCACCAGGGCGAAGGCGAAGAGGGTGCCGATGCTGGTGGCGTCGGCGAGGGCACCCAGGGGCACCAGGCCGGCGGTGAGCGCGACGGCGGTGCCGACGATCAGGGTTCCGGCAGCGGGGGTCCCGGTCCGGCGGGAGACGCGGCTGAAAACCTGCGGCACCAGGCCGTCGCGTGACATCGAGAGCAGGATACGGGTCTGACCGTACAGGACCGTCAGGACGATGCTGGCGATGGCCATGACGGCCCCGACGGCGAAGACCAGGGCGATCCACGGCTGCCCGGTGGTTTCTTCGAGGATCTTCACCAGGGCCGCCTCCGTGCCGTCGAACCATCCCCACGGCCGGGCGCCGATGGCTGCCACGGCGACCAGGACGTAGATGGAGGTGACGATGAGCATGGAGAGCATGATGGCCCGGGGCAGGTCACGCTTGGGATTGCGCGCTTCCTCCCCGGCGGTGGACGCGGCGTCAAAGCCTATATAGGAGAAGAACACCCGGGACGCCGCCGCGGAGACGCCCGCTGCCCCCATGGGCAGGAGCGGATCGAAGTTGCCGGCATTGAAAGCAGTGAAGGCCACAGCGCAGAAGAACAGCAGGATGCCAACCTTCACCGCCACGATGGCGGTATTGATCCAGGCGCTTTCCTTTGCGCCGCGGACCAGCAGGACCGTGGCGAGGAGGACGATCACCACCGCCGGAACGTTAACCATGCCGCCATCGCCCGGGGGCTGTGAGAGCGCGTCGGGCAGGACTGACCCGAAGACTGCCAGCGCCTCGTTGACGTACTGTCCGGCGCCCACGGCGACGGCGGCCACCGAGACCGCATATTCAAGTACCAGGCACCATCCGCAGATCCACGCCATGCCCTCGCCCATGGTGGCGTAGGTGTACGAGTAGCTGGAGCCGGCAACCGGCACCAGCCCGGCCATTTCCGCGTAGGAGACGGCGGACAGCAGGGCGGCGAGGCCCGCAATCGCAAACGAGATCCAGATTGCCGGGCCGGCCAAGGGAACGGACTCGCCCAGGATCACCAGGATGCCGGTACCGAGGGTGGCGCCGACGGAGATCATGGTCAGTTGCAGCACGCCGAAGCTCCGCACCAGCCGGGGTCCGCCGGTTCCGGCGTCGGCTTCAGCCACCATCAGTGCGAGGGGCTTGCGGCGGAGCAGTTGAGTGCCGAGCTTGGGGCGGCCGTCCGTGCGGTCGGTCGCCTGGCCTGGAAGTGTGGGCACAGTCATCGTTGACGTCCGTTCGTGGGTCGGTGGATGGTTGGATTCCCCACCCCAGCGTAGGGGTGTGAGCGGCATCTCAATGGGGTGCAAAGTGACCTATAGTAAAAGCCCATGAGACATATTGCACCAATTTCCGGTGAGAGGCCCGCCGCCGTTCCAGAGCAGGACGCGGTAACCCTGGGGCGATTCCTGGGAAGGCTGCCGGCCGGTGTCACGGTGCTCCACGATGCCGGCAACGGCGGTGCGCCCCTCCGCTGGGTGGAGCCAAGTGAGCTTGGTGATCCTACTCCGTACCTCCTGGACGGAGAGTTCGTCCTCACCGCGGGGCTGCCCTTCCTGCAACCGGAGGCGGGAAGCGGCCACGGCGGTCCGGGGCGGCAGGATGGCTCCCGTCCGCAGGCGCCGGGAACTGTGGATCCGGAGCTGGCTGATGAGTACGTTGCCCGGCTGGTGGCTGCGGGTGTGGCGGCCCTCGGATTCGGGCTGGAGCCGTACTACGATGCCGTACCCGGCGAGGTGGCCGCCGCGTGCCGGCGCCGCGGCCTGACGCTGGTGGAAGTCCCGGCCAGCATCCCCTTTGCTGCGCTTGGACTGGAGTTCTCCAAGCTGCTGGAATCGGGCAACGCCCTTGCGTTCCGCCAGCTGGCCGAAACGAACCGCCACCTCATGAGGGCCGTACTCTCGGCGCGCCCGGAGCACGAACTGCTGGCGGCCCTGACGCAAAAGGTCCCCGTATGGGCAGCCCTGTTCGGGCCGGACGGAAAGGTCCGCGCCAAGGCAGGAGCCGTCGTCGAACTTTCCACCATGCAACCCCTGGTCAAAAAGCTGCTTACCGGCAGTGGACCGAGGGTGGAAACCGAGGCGCTGCCTGGGCATGGCCAGGTGCTGGCCGTGGGGCACCCGCTCCGCAGCAGCAAGGACGCTACCCTCGGCGGGCTGGTCCTCGGCACCGCCAAGCCGCTTACGCCTGCACAAAACAGCGTGGTTTCCTCAGTGGTGGGACTCCTGGAGCTTCTTGTCCGGCAGCGGACCAGCGGTTCACTGGCGCCCAGCCAGCTGGCTACGGCGGTGTTGCTGCACCCGGAGAGCCTCGCCGGCGGCAGCACCCGGCAGCTCAACAGCGTCCGGGACCTGCTCGCCCAAAGCGTCTCAGGTACCCGGACCGGCCCCCTCAGGGTGGTCCAGGGCGTCCGGCTGGAGGGCGCTGCGGCTGACGGGCCCGTCCGGGAGCTGCTTCAGTGGCGGCGGCTTTTCGACACGAAGCTGGTGGAACTCACCGACTATGGCTTCGCTGCCATCACCCGGCTGAAGGTGGACGAGCCGTTAGTGGCCGAGGTGGAGCAACTGGGCTGGGGCCTGGTGGTTGGCGGAACAGCCGAGCTCCCCGGCCTCCCGTCCGCGTACCGTAACGCAAGCGCCCTGCGTCCCCGCGTCGCTGCCACCGGCCGGACGGTGCGGGAAGAGGAGCAGGCGTGGACGGTGGCGGGGTTGCTCGGCGGCGGGGCCGGCGGCATGCTTGCCAGCCGGCTCCTGGCACCGGTCATGGCGTTGGAGCCGGAGCGCAGGGACAGCCAGCTGGGCCTGCTGCGCTCTTGGCTGGGAGCGAACGGAAACTGGGACGCAACCGCGAAGGACCTGGGGCTGCACCGCAACAGTGTCCGGCGCCAGGTCAATGCCCTGGCTGCGCTGCTGGACATGGATTTTGGCCAAGCCTCTGTCCGGGCCGAACTGTGGATTGCCCTCCAGTTCGTGGACTCCGTAAGCCCGCCTGGCTCCTGAGAGCCACGGCGGCCACTGAGCGGTCAGGCGCCCCAGCTGCGGTACAAGTCGGGGCGGCGCTCTGCAAGGTAGGGCACGCCGGCCCGCTCACGGCGGGGAGCGGCCGGGTCCAGTTCGGCGTACAGCAACACCGGCGCCTCCCCTGCTTCGGCCAGCAGTTTTCCGTCCGGCCCGGCGACGACGCTTCCGCCGAGAAACCGGCAGCCGTCTTCCACTCCGGAGTGGTTTGCGTAGGCGATGGCCAGCTGGCTTTCGAGCGCACGTGCCCTGACCAGGATCTGCGGAACGTCGTTGAACCCGTGCGCCAGTGCGGTTGGCACCAGGAGGAGTTCTGCGCCAGCGGCGGCGGCCGCGCGCACAGCTTCGGGGAACTCCACGTCGTAGCAGATCACCATGGAGGTGGGGAGCCCCTGGAAATTGACGACGGCGGGCCGTTCCGCGGCAGGGGTGAAAGCGGCACGTTCGTCAGGGCCGAAGAGATGGACCTTGCCGTAGCCAAGCAGCGTGCTGCCGTCCGCATCCAGCAGGGTTGCGCTGATCTGCCACTCGCCTCGCGGCGTGATCCGCGGCAAGCTGTAGACAAGCCCGATGCCGTGGTTGCGGGCAATGCCGGCGAGCCGGCGGTGGAGGCCAGGCAGTTCGGCGGGATCCAGGCCGGCCCGGACCCTGCGGGGGGCATAGCCCACCGGAAAGAGCTCAGGCGTCAGCAGCACTGCCGCGCCTGCGGCCGCCGCATCCCGCGCCGCACCGTCAATCACCGCGCAGTTCGCGTCAATATCAAGGACATCGGCATTTGCCTGCAGGAGTGCCAGCAGCACTGTTCCCACCTTCCTTACTCCGGACGGGCCCCGGCTGGAGACCTTTGTCCAGCGTAGCCACCGCTTTGGACCGTCCTGCGGGACCATCTGCACCACGGCCGGGCTGCGGCGTACCAATTGACCTCACGGATCCATTCCAGTCACAAGATGACTCATGCGTTAACTTCTTGACTACAAGAGTGCAGATAGGGCAATGTTCTTAGCATGTCCGCCACCCCGCGCTCAACGAGGAGCAAGCCCAAGAATCCCGGCTCGCAGTCTGCACTGCGCCAACTGAACCAGCAGCGGATCATCGAAAGCCTGATGGGCGGACCATCCACCCAGGCCGAACTCGCCAGGCAGACCGGACTCTCCACCGCCACCGTCTCCAACATCGTCAAAATCATGCTTGACTCCGGACTGGCGTCCACCGAACCAATCACCAGTTCCGGACGCCGGGCGCTGAATGTCCGGCTCAACAGCAACGGCGCAGTGGCGGTCGGCATCGACTTCGGCCGGCGGCACCTGCGGGTGGTGCTGGCCTCACTGAGCTACCACGTCATCGCCGAAGAATCGGTCATGCTGCCGCTGGGCCACCAGGCGGAGGAAGGCATCCGGGCAGCGGTTGCCCTCCTCGCCAAACTCCTCGAGGAAAGCGGAACGGAACGCTCCTCGGTGGTGGGCGCCGGCGTCGGAATCCCCGGCCCCATCGACCGCCGCACCGGCACCGTGGCGCAGGGCGCCATCCTGCCGGAATGGGTGGGAATCAACATCCTCCAACACTTGGAAGACACGTTGAAAATCCCCGTCTTCATTGACAACGACGCCAACCTGGGAGCATGGTCCGAGGTTACCTGGGGTCAGCACACCGGCGTCAGCAACCTCATGTTCCTGAAGATCGGATCCGGCATCGGCGCAGGCCTCATCCTCAACGGCGCACCGTATTACGGGAACGTCGGCATCACCGGTGAAATCGGCCACGCCACCATCCACGAGCAAGGCCTGGTGTGCCGCTGCGGCAACCGGGGCTGCCTGGAAACCATCGCGTCCACCACCACCATGATCGAACTTTTGAGCCGGGGCGAGGACCGCCCCCTGACCCCCGCGGACATCGTCCGGAAGGCCCTCAACCGCGACCCCGCCACCCTTCGCGTGGTGGATGATGCCGGCCTTTCCGTGGGCCGCGCACTGGGCAACGTGGCCAACCTGATCAACCCTGAAGTCATTGTGGTGGGCGGGCCCCTGGCGGGCCTTGGAGACCTGCTGCTGGATCCCATCAGGCGTGGCCTGGTCCGGCACGCCGTGCCCGTCATTGGCGAAACCACCACCCTCGCCATGTCATCCCTTGGCGACCGCGCTGAGGCCCTTGGCGCGGCGGCCCTGGTCTTTCAACACGCGGGCATCCGTAAAATGTAGACCGTTTCGTTATCCGGCAATTGCGTTCAAGACTTGACGACAATAGCTGTGATCCAGTTTACTTTTGGATCAGACGGCCCTGCGCTTTGCCGGCCGGACAAAGAAGTCATTGCATTGGAGGGTTAGGGCAGATGACGTCCCAGGCCACACAAGCGGAGCCGATCATCCTGGAGATGCGGTCCATCACTAAAGAATTCCCCGGCGTTAAAGCCTTGGCCAACGTGAACCTGCGGGTAAAGGCAGGTGAAATCCACGCCATCTGCGGCGAGAACGGGGCCGGCAAGTCCACCCTGATGAAGGTCCTCTCGGGCGTCTACCCCTACGGCAGCTACGACGGAGACATCGTCTACCAGGGGCAGGTCCAGCAGTTCAAGGACATCCGGGCCAGCGAACACGCCGGCATCGTGATCATCCACCAGGAACTGGCGCTGATCCCCGAGCTGTCCATCATGGAGAACATCTTCCTGGGCAACGAGCCCACCAAGCGGGGCGTCATCGACTGGTCCGAGGCCCGGCTCCGCTCCCTGGACCTGCTGGCCCGCGTAGGCCTGCGCGAGGATCCTGACACCCCCATCAAGGAAATCGGCGTCGGCAAGCAGCAGCTCGTCGAAATCGCCAAGGCGCTGAACAAGTCCGTGAAGATCCTCATCCTGGACGAACCCACGGCAGCCCTGAACGAGTCCGATTCCCAGCACCTGCTGGACCTGATGAAGGGCCTGAAGGCCAAGGGCATCACCTCCATCATCATTTCCCACAAGCTCAACGAGATTGAGCAGATCGCCGATTCGATCACCATCATCCGCGACGGCAAGTCCATCGAGACGCTGAATGTGAAGGCGGACGGCGTGGACGAGGACCGGATCATCAAGGGCATGGTGGGCCGCACCCTGGAGTCCAGGTTCCCGGACCACACGCCCAAGATCGGCGAAGTCTTCTTCGAGGTGAAGAACTGGACGGTGGGCCACCCCAACGTGCAGGACAGGCTGGTGTGCAAGAACTCCAGCTTCTTCGTCCGCCGGGGCGAGATCGTCGGGTTCGCCGGGCTGATGGGTGCGGGCCGCACCGAGCTGGCCAGGTCAGTCTTCGGCAGGTCCTACGGGCGGTTCATCGACGGGCACGTATACAAGGACGGCAAGGAAGTCACGCTCAAGTCCGTGCGCCAGGCCATCGACGCCGGGCTGGGCTACGTGACGGAAGACCGCAAATCCCTGGGCCTGAACCTCCTGGACGACATCAAGACCACAACGGTGGCCGCCAACCTTCGCAAAATCAGCCGCCACTCCGTGGTGGATGCGAACCAGGAATTCACCGTCGCCGAGCAATACCGCAAGTCCCTCCGCACCAAGACTCCGTCGGTGGAAGAAGGCGTGGCCAAGCTCTCCGGCGGCAACCAGCAGAAGGTGGTCCTGGCCAAATGGATGTTCACGGACCCCGACCTGCTGATCCTGGATGAACCCACCCGCGGCATCGACGTCGGAGCCAAGTACGAGATCTACGGCATCATCCAGCAACTGGCGAACCAGGGTAAGGGAGTGATTGTCATTTCCTCCGAACTCCCCGAACTCCTGGGCCTGTCCGACCGCATCTACACCATCTTCGAAGGCACCGTCACCGGTGTCCTGGATAAAGACGAGGCCAGCCAGGAAAACCTGATGAAGCTGATGACCTCCAACCCCAACCGCAAAGCCGCCTGATCCCCTGGATCATCCCAGAAACTTCCGGACCCAAGGACTGACCATGAACGCCCTCAAAAAGCTGTTTGGCGGCAACACCCGCCAATTCGGCATGATCTTTGCCCTGGTGGCTTTGATCGTCTTCTTCCAGATCTTCACCGAAGGCCGGACGCTGACGCCCGGCAACGTCATCAACCTCTTCAACGGCAACTCCTACATCCTGATCCTTGCCATCGGCATGGTCCTGGTGATCATCGCCGGCCACATCGACCTTTCCGTCGGTTCGGTTGCGGCGTTCGTGGGTGTCACCGTTGCCTTGGCCATCCGCGACTGGGGCATCCCCTGGTGGGCCGGCGTCCTGCTCGGCCTCGTACTCGGCGCCGCCATCGGTGCCTGGCAGGGGTGGTGGACCGCCTATGTGGGGATCCCCGCCTTCATCGTCACGCTGGCCGGCATGCTCCTGTTCCGCGGCTTCAACCAGTTCGTGGGCAAATCCAACACCATCCCCGTCCCCAACGACTTCCAGTACCTCGGTTCCGGCTACCTTCCGGAAGTTGGGCCCAACACCGGGTTCAACAACCTCACCCTGCTCCTCGGGATCGCGGCCGCAGCGTTCGTGGTCTGGGGAGAACTGCGATCAAGGTCCCGCGCCAAAGCACTGGGTGCCGAGGTCCCGGAAATGTGGGTCACGGCCCTGAAGCTGGTCCTGGTCTGCGGTGCCATCCTTTACGCCACCTACCTGTTCGCCACCGGCCGGCCGGGAACATCCTTCCCCATCCCCGGCCTCATCCTGGCCGTCCTGGTGCTGCTCTACGGCTTCATCTCCTCCAGAACCATCCTGGGCCGCCACGTCTACGCAGTCGGCGGTAACCGGCACGCCGCCGAGCTTTCCGGCGTGCAGTCCAAGAAGGTCAACTTCCTGGTGATGATGAACATGTCCATCCTGGCGGGCCTGGCCGGCATGATCTTCGTGGGCCGTTCCACGGCATCAGGCCCGTTCGACGGCGTGGGCTGGGAATTGGACGCCATCGCTGCAGTCTTCATCGGCGGCGCCGCGGTGACCGGCGGCGTGGGCACCGTGGTGGGGTCCATCATCGGTGGCCTGGTCATGGCCGTACTGAACAACGGCCTGCAGCTGCTCGGCGTCGGCGCCGACCTCACCCAGATCATCAAGGGCCTGGTGCTGCTGATCGCCGTCGCCTTCGACGTCTACAACAAGAGCCAGGGCAAGAAGTCCATCATCGGCCTGCTGACCAGGAACATGGGCCGATCGAGTGGCCCCAGCGGCCCCACCCAGCCCGACGAAACCACCTCCACCAAGGAAGCGATTGCCAGGGAAGCCTGAGCTTTGCAACCGACTAGCGGTAATCCATCACACAGAGAGAGAAAACCAACTATGCGAATGTTTGGTAAAGCAGGAAAGGCCGCAGCGGTAGCTGCCATCGCAGCACTGGCGCTGACGGGCTGCGGCCGCTCGGAAACCCCATCGGGCGGAGCGAGCGGCGGCGCCGGCGGGTTCGAACAGAACTCCTCCATCGGCGTCGCGCTTCCCCAGAAGACCAGTGAAAACTGGGTCCTCGCGGAGAAGCTGTTCAATGACGGCCTCAACGGCGCGGGCTTCAAGGCTGACGTCCAGTTCGCCAACGGCGGCGTGTCCGAGCAGCAGAACCAGATCAGCGCCATGGTCACCAAGGGGGCAAAGGTCATCATCGTGGGTGCCATCGACGGCTCCCAGTTGGGCACCCAGCTCAAGCAGGCCAAGGATGCCGGCGCCACCATCATTGCCTATGACCGGCTGCTGCTGAACACCGAGAACGTGGACTACTACGTGGCCTACGACAACTTCAAGGTTGGCGAGCTGCAGGGCCAGGCACTGCTGGACGGACTGAAGGCCAAGAAGCCCAATGGCCCGTACAACATCGAGCTGTTCGCCGGCTCCCCTGATGATGCGAACGCCAAGGTCTTCTTCGACGGCGCCATGAGCGTCCTGAAGCCGAAGATCGACGACGGCACGCTGAAGGTATTGTCCGGCCAGACGAACTTCGAACAGGCTGTGACCCAGGGCTGGAAGGCCGAGAATGCCCAGCGCCGCGCTGACACGCTGCTGACCGGCAGCTACACCAGCGCTTCCCTGGACGGTGTCCTCTCCCCCAACGACACCCTGGCCCGCGCAGTCCTGACCTCCGTCAAGGCAGCCGGCAAGCCGCTCCCCGTGGTGACCGGCCAGGACTCCGAGGTCGAGTCGGTAAAGTCCATCATGGCCGGGGAGCAGTACTCCACCATCAACAAGGACACCCGCAAGCTCGTTGAGCACGCCATCACCATGGTGAAGGACCTCCAGGCCGGCAAGGACCTGGAAATCAACGACAAGGACTCCTACAACAACGGTGTCAAGACCGTTCCGGCCTACCTGCTGGAGCCGGTCATCGTCACCGCCGCCAATGTGAAGACCGCTTACACGGACGATCCGGTACTCGGCCCGATCACCAAGTAACACCTCTTCACGGAACAGCCCGGCTCCTATGTGGGAGCCGGGCTGTTTCCGTTTCCGCCGGCCGTTGCAGGCAGCGTGCCCTATCGCTTGACCTTGAGCACTCCTGGGCCGGTGAACTTCAGCGCATGGTTCTTCACTGCCTGCGGGGTGCTGAATGCCTTGTAACTGTAGACGTCCGCGGGGTCCCAGCCCACGTCGGTGGTGAAGTCCCAGCCCGTCCAGTCCGGGGCCGGAGTTCCGCTGGCATCCGCCTCGGCCAGTGCCTCCGCACGGTTCTGCTCAAACGAGGCCCCGGCAATCGCGTTAAGGTCCGCGGGTTGCCCGTTGTACCAGGACCCGGTGTCGCGGAACCGGTTGCCGTTGTAGCTGCTGACCATGATGGACGGGTCAGCGCTGGGACCCGTGAACTCGAAGGCGTTGCGTTCGGAGAAGATCCGCGACTGGTAGCCGGCGCCGAGGAAGTAGCTGCTGCCGCCCTGGGCCTCGCTCACCAACGGGTAGTGCGGATCATCGGTGCTTCCGGAGAAGTAATTGTTGACCACGTGGACCTGGCCAAACCGGACGCGGGGTGCGCGCTGCTGGAGGTTCTCGAAGTGATTGCCGATGTAGCTGACGCGCAGCTTGCCGCCGTCTTTGTCAACGTGCTCGTCGCCTGAACCCAAGAGCATGGTTTTGTCATGGTTGGAGAGCCTGCTGTTGGAAATGGTCACGAAGTCTGTGCCGTCCTTCAGATCGAGCAGGCCGTCGTGCCGGTTGGCCGGTTTACCGTTGGGACCCTTTGGAGCTTCGCTGTCAGGGAAGCGGCCGTCCGAAAGGCTGACATGATCAATCCACAGGTGATCCGATGTCACTGAGGAGACGGCGTCGAACCGAGCGTTCCAGGCGCCGTTGCCGTCGTCCGGCGACCACGTGCTGAAGAAGTCCACGGGCGCTTCCACACTGAGGTTTCGCATCACTACATTCGTTGCGCTCAGAATCACAATATTCGCACCAACGAATCCTGCGTCCTCGCCGAGACCAACCAGTGTGGTGTTGCTGGGAAGGCTGACTTCAATCTGGCGCTTCATGTTGTTGCTGCCGGTCTGGCGAAGCTGCCGCTGCTTCTTGCAGTACTCGAACGTCTGGTCACTCCATACCTTGCCTTCGGGGCCAAAGCAGGAAATGTACTGATTGATGTCGTAGCCCGGAGCGTAGTCCTGCTCCCCGAGAATCCGCCCGTCCGGCGTTTGGTTGCCGTCGATGGTGCCGTTCACGTAGATGATTTTCGGCGCTGTGGGTTGGCCCTTGTTGGCAAGCGCTGCCTTGAGATCGGCCAGAGTGCTCACCTCGTAGCGGCTTTCGGCCGGAGCATCTGCGCCGCCATTCGTGCCACGTCCGACGGCGGCCCAACCAGTGGGTGCCCTCCGCCCGGCAGTTGGGTCGCCGGGACCCAGCCCTTTCCGTCGCTTAGACACGGCGCAAAGGGGACCGTTCGGTCGCTGGGCGACCTGCCGGACCCGATGCGCCGCGATGCGCTCCTACGAAAGGGCAGCGCACCGGCTGGTGCGCGGGCACGAGGAGGTTTGCGGTTCTTCGTATAGGCGCGCATCGCCGACCAGAGCGACGAGCAGGTCGCCCAGCGACCGGAGCGTTGCGGCGGGAGGAAGCGGCGTCCCGAGGGCCCCTCGGCGAGCCTGCGAGCCCTGGGGAGGGACCTCCGCGCTAAGCGCCGGCGAAGGGCCGCAGTCCTCCGTCCGCAGCTAATCGCCGGACTCGACTGCGCAAAGTCCTTCACAGGACAAACACAGGTTGAACCAGCAGTCCGCACAGGGATCCCGCTGATTGTTGATCCTGACGGCGGGCCTGCAGGCCTGCCCCGAAATCCTAGGAGTACAGTGAGCGTCCTTGCCCGGAGTGTAGGCAACGCCTTCAGAAACAAAGTCAGGACTGCAGCCGTCGTTGCGGTCCTGGCCGTTGCCATCGGACTGGCTCTGGCCATGCTGGTGGCCAACCAGGCCGTCGGAGCGAAAGTCCAGGAGCTCAACGCCTCCGTCGGAACGGTCCTGACCGTGAACCCGGCCGGAGGCCAAGGCTTCGAGGGCGGCGGCGAGCCGCTCACCACCGAGCAGGCAACCGCTGCAGCCGCCGTTCCCAACGTGAGTGCCGTCGTCGGGACCTCATCCCTCCGTCTGCGGAACGCCACGGAAGCTGCCGCCCAGGCGGCAGCGGGACAAACCGGCCAAGGCGGCCCCGGCGGACAGGGTGGGCAGGGCGGACCTGGCGGACAGGCTGCGGCAACGCTGACCACCAGCCTCACTGCGGCAGTGGACGCGGGAACCCTCGGCAACCGCAACCAGCAGTCAAATGGAACCACGGGATCCGGGTCAACCACGCAACCCATGCGGTCGCTGCCCATCACGGCCACCGGCATCGGCGCCGAGGTGGACTCCACGGGCAAGGCGCTCACCATTGCCGAAGGCGCAGGATTGGGCGACTACACGGCCGAATCGACCAACGCCTTGCTGGGCACAACCCTTGCTGAGAAGAACAACCTGAGCATCGGCTCCACCTTCACCATCAACGATCAGGCCTACACCGTGGCCGGCCTGTTCGACGCCGGCACCTCCTTCGGCAACAACGCCGTCTACGTGACCCTGCCCACCGCCCAGGCCCTCGCCGGGACCCCCACCGAACTGTCCAGCATGATCGTTACGGTGAATTCCCTGGAGAACGTCGATTCCACCAAGGCCGCCCTGCAGGACGCGCTCGGCACTGACAAGGCGGACGTCACACAGGGGCAAAACCTGGAGACCGCCGTCAGCTCCCTCGGCAGTGTCAAGAACATCTCGTTCATCGCCTTCGTTGCCGCGCTCGCCACCGCCGGCCTGATCATCCTGTTGATCATGGTGATGCTGGTCCGCGAGCGCCGCCGGGAGATCGGCGTCCTGAAGGCCATCGGCGCACCCAACCGCACCATCGGCCTGCAATTCGTCCTCGAGGCCCTGGTCTTGGCGGCGCTGGGCAGCGCAGCGGGGGCCGTCATCGCAGCCTTTGCCAGCAGCGGCATCGCCTCCGCGCTGATCAGCACGAACAGCACCAGTACGACGCCGGCCGCCACCGCCGGGCGCGGCATGCCTGGCGGAGTCCCCGGCGGCGGAGCAGGTTTTCCGGGCGGAGGCCAGGGTGGGAACCCGTTCGGCGGCGCATCCCAGCTCCTCACCTCCGTCACTGCCAGCGCCTCCCCCGAAGTCATCGCGGCCGGCGTCGCGGCGGTGTTCGGCGTCGCGATCATTGGCGCCCTGGTTCCCGCGCTGCTCACGGCACGCATCCGTCCCATCGAAGTCCTGCGAGGAGAATAGCCATGATTGAAGTCAAGAACCTGGTCCGCACCTTCAACTCCGGTGACCGCACCATCAAGCCGGTCAACGATGTCAGCTTCGTCCTCGAGCAAGGCACCCTCGCATCGATCGTCGGAAAGAGCGGAAGCGGGAAGAGCACACTGCTCTCCCTCCTGGGTGCGCTGGACAAGCCCACCAGCGGAGACGTCGTCGTCAACGGCGTAAGCCTGGCGGGGATGCCCGACGCCAAACTGACCGAATACCGCCGGCGGGACATCGGCTTCGTCTTCCAGCAGTTCAACCTGATTCCCAACCTCTCAGCAGTGGACAACGTGATGCTGCCCATGGAGTTCGCGGGAATGCGCAAGGCCGCCCGCCAGCAACGCGCCAAGGATCTGTTGGAGCAGGTCCAGCTGGTTCAGGACAAACACGACCGGCGCATCAACCGCCTGTCCGGCGGCGAGCAGCAGCGCGTCGCCATCGCCCGCGCCCTGGCGAACGAGCCGAAACTGATCCTGGCCGATGAGCCCACGGGCAACTTGGACGAGCAGACCGGGGACCACATCATCTCGCTCCTCAGTGCCCTAAGCCGCGACCACAACACCACCATCCTGGTGGTTACCCACGACCGTGCACTCGCCAATAAGACCGACCGCAGGTTCCGGCTGCAACAGGGAAAGCTGACCGAGGAGCCGGTGCGCCCCCGTGCCGCGGTCCCGGTGACCGCCTAGCAGTGACCAGGGAGGGCCGTCGTCGCGCTCTCCCCAGCCACCCCAGGCTCCCACGTGGATAGTTCCCCCCGCACCTCTTTCAGTCCTGTGGCAGGATGACTGAATGACCGCGCCCATCGCCACGCCATGGTTGTCCAGCCAGACCGATACGGACCCCCGTTCAGCCACCGGAACGCCCCTCCGCTGGGGAATCATCGCCACCGGAGGAATCGCCAAATCCGTGGCGCAGGACCTCGCGTTGCTTGCGGATGCCGAACTGTATGCCGTCAGCTCGCGGGGGCAGGCGACGGCGGACGCTTTCGCAGCCGCCTACGGCGTAGGCAAAGCGTACGGGGACCACGACGGCGCGCACGGCTACCAGCGTCTGCTCGCCGACGACGCGGTGGATGTCGTCTACGTTGCCACCCCGCATGCGCAGCACCACGAGATCGTCCTGTCCGCACTTCAGGCGGGCAAGCACGTCCTGTGTGAAAAGGCCTTCACCATCAACGCCCGGGAAGCGGCCGAACTGATCGAGGCTGCCCGCAGCCGCAAGCTGTTCCTGATGGAGGCCGTCTGGAGCCGCTTCCTGCCCGGCATGCAGCGTGCCTTCGAAATTGCCGCGTCCGGCGAACTGGGCGAGATCCACTGGGTCACCGCCGATTTGGGTTTTCCCGCACCGTACTCCCCCACCGCCCGGCTGTGGGCACGGCAGGACGGCGGCGGGGCGCTGCTCGACCTCACCGTCTACCCCCTGCTTTGGGCGCTGGGAACGCTCGGGTTTCCCCAAACCGTGAGCGCCACAGGGCATGTGAACGACGACGGCGTGGATGCCCAGAACGCGCTGACGCTCGGTTACCACCACGGCGCCCAGGTCCAGCTGACCTCGTCCCTTTTGGCTCACGGACCGCGTACGGCAACCGTCGCCGGAAGCCGCGGCTTCCTCCAAAGTGCCGGGTCGATCAACAACCCCCGCGAACTGACCGTGTCCACAGGGTGGGACGAGCGGCGGACCGAGACGTTCGACGTCGTGGGCAAGGGCTACACCTATGAACTGCGCGAAGTGACCCGCTGCATCCAGCAGGGCATCACGCAAAGTCCGGTAATGCCGCTGGAAGACTCGCTGAACACCATGCGGCTCTTCGACGGCGTGCGCGCCCAACTTGGCGTCAGCTACCCAAATGACGGGCGTCACTAAGGCCGCGGTTCGCAATTAAATCCGTCATTGGCGTGACAATATCCGCCGAAAAGTCCGGGGTTTTTTAGCGGGTAGCTTCGATTTCTGTCACATTCTTTTCATTGGCCCCTAGACGTTCGACGATAAGCAGTCTTAGGATTCTGCCATCGTCGTTTCCTCACGGTACTGGGGGTGGTACTCATGGCTGATGCACCTTCGCCGTGGCGTGCCATGCGTCCCGTGTTGTTTGCGGGGGCCGCGGCCATCGGCTGGCTGACGTTGTCATCGGCCGCGGCGTCTGCCGACACCCTTTCTGAGACTTCGTCCCTGCTGGGCGGTGTCACCAGCTCCGTATCGTCGTCCGTTTCCACGGTGACAGGCAAGGTTGCCGGAACTGTTCCAACAGATTCGCAGGCCACGGCCACCGCCCCGGCTTCGAACCCCGGGCCGGTACCCGCCCGACCGGCGGCACAGCTGCAGCCTGTGGCCAGCCAGGTTTCGACTGTGGCGGACAACCTGATCTCTTCCGTGCCCGTGGTGAACCGAGTGGTTCCTACGGGCACGGTTTCTGCCGTTGCAGTACCCATCGTTGAGGCCGCGGACGGAACCACTGCGGCCCTCGTTGAAGCAGTCGTTCCGCCGGTTGCCGAGGCTGTCCCCGTGCTTGAACCGGTGTTGGTCCCGGTGTCGGGCCTCGTGACCGGCTCCGACCCGCTTCCGCTTCCCGATCTCTCCGGAACCCTGCCACCTCAAGAACTGCCGGCCCCCGAATCGGTCCCAGCGGCCGGCCTCAACGACGTCAAACCCATACAGCACGCCGCCTCGACGCTGCCGGCTGAACCGTCCAGTGCGGCCGGGGCAGCTGCGTTGAACATAGAGGCACCGGCCCTGTCCGTTATCCCGGGCTACGGTGCGGCAATCCCTGCTGAAACGTCCGGCATCGAGCCGGCTGTGCACCCCTCGGTTGGCGGCCGCACCGGTCAAGCCGACACTGACGATCCCCCGCACCAACCGGCTCAGCCCCCTGCCGTTCCAGGCACCGGCACTGGCAGTGGTGGGCCTGTTGCTCCCGCCTTCGGTTCCGCCGCTTGGCTGAGCGCCTACGACTTTGATCATCTCTTCTCCCGCGCCGTCCTGGCTCGGGATGATCGTGAGCATACCCCCGCACCGGTGTCCTTCGACCCCGGTTCTTCGCCTGACTAGTTGAGTCCCGGCTGCCCTCTTGCGGCAGTGCGCGGCCATATGGGCAGCTGCATCAGCGCCCTTCTTCAACTTCTTCAGGAGAAACCATCATGAGTTCCAACCTTCGCAGGGGGCTGCTTGGCACCCTCTTTGCCGGTGGACTGCTGGCATTCGGCTGTACAGCAGCGAACGCGGCAGACACCACCAACACCACCGGATCGGATCTTTCCGCATCCGCCCTGATCTCGGCGGCGGCGTCCGCTGATACGACGTCGTTGGGCCTGCTGGGTGACCCAACGCCGTCCGACTCAACGGGCGTCGCCGCCGTAGTGGACGTCGCACTGAACGCCGGAAACAATACTGACGGAGCCGGCAGCGGGCTCGCTGCGGTCGCCGGAGTCGGCCTTGGTCTCGGGGGCGGCAGCACCGCTCCCGAGGCAACGACGGCCGATGTGGCTGTCGCCGCGGACGCTGTTGTGGACCTGGGCGGCGTCACCGGCTCGAACAGTGCAACCAACGACGGCCTCGCTGCCGTCGTCGACGCACACGTCAACCTCGGCCTCGGCGACACCGGAACCACGGACGGCACCGTCACCGACGTAGCGGTGGACGCCAATGCAATCGTGGACCTAAGCGGCGTCACCGGCACCAACGACGACCCCACCGCCGTCGTCGACGCAGACGTCAACCTCGCCCTCGACAACACCGGAATTGCGGACGGCACAACTGCTGACGTTGCCGTTGACACCACCGTGGACCTCGGCGGCGTCACCGGCACCAACGGAACCACCAGCGACGGCCCCACCGCCGTCGTCGATGCAGCCGTCGACCTCGGCGACACCGAAACCACGGACGGTACCACCACCGACGCAGCGGTGGACGCCAATGCAATCGTGGACCTCAGCGGCGTCACCGGCACCAACGACGGCCCCACCGCCGTCGTCGATGCAGCCATCGACCTCGGCGTTGACCTGGGCACCGACACCACCGGCACTATGAGCAATGGCGGGCTGGATACCGCTATTGACGCCGGCATCGATCTGGGTCTCGGCAACACCGGTGGAGCGGATGCCGGTATTGACCTGGGTGTGGACCTTGGCATCGGTGCGGAGACGCCAGGCGCCGAGAACCCCGGCACTGGTACACCTGGCACGGAGAACCCCGGCGACGGCGATACCGGAGGCGTTGGCACCGTGGATCCCGAAACAGGCACCCCGGGGAGTGAAAACCCCGGCAACGGCGCAGGTGCAGGTGCCGGTATGGACAACGGCACCGGGATCACGGGTGTAGGCACTGCCGGAGCCACTGGCAGCTCCGTAGCACCCGCCGGTTCAACAGCAGTCAGTGGCGTCATCGCCGCCGACACCGCACCGCGAACCGCTCCTGCCCAGGGAGGTGCGGCCGCACTGGCCAACACCGGAGTGGACGGCACCCTCGCTCCACTGGCCCTGCTGCTCCTGGCCGCCGGAGTCCTGGTGCTCCGCAAGCGCAGGGCTTCCTGATACACGCTTTTGCGTTGTATTCCCCTGAACCAAGTGGAACAGCGTCCGTGAATCGCGCCTGAAGCGGCAGCACTCCACGGGCCGCGGGAAAGGAGGACCAAGACACAGAAACAGAAAAGCACGCAAAACATGTCATCAGCACACATGTCCTTGTGGCCGATGGTCCGGCGGCCGATGCTGGAGTTCCGCCGCCGGACCCTCGGCGTGTGCGCCGCGAACCAAAGCCAATCGCCGGGCCTGCCCTCCGCCGGTATGATTTGAGTACGACAGTGCCGCATCGCACCGGGAGGGACGGGACATGGTGGCGGAATCGCCCAGCTCCACCACGAACGAGATTGTCGGCGGTCGCTACCGGTTGAATGAGGTCATCGGCCGCGGGGGAATGTCTTCGGTGTACAGCGCCCGGGACGAAAACCTGGGCCGGGATGTGGCCCTAAAGCTCTTCGCCCCGCAGGCTCCGGACACCGAGGAATTGAAACGCCAGGAAGCAGAAATCCAGCTTCTGGCCACCCTGAACCATCCCGGCCTCGTCACTCTTTTCGACGCCGGCATCGATACCCGGATCCCGGACGAGCCACGGCCGTTCCTCACCATGGAGCTCGTGGAGGGCCAGGACCTCCGCGGCCGCATCCGCCACAGCCGTGTCCCGCTGGAAGAACTGGCAGTCATCGGCGCCGGAATCGCCGACGCCCTCGCCTACGTCCATGGGCTGGGCGTGATCCACCGCGACATCAAACCGGCCAACATCCTGCTGGTCCAAATCCGCCCCGGCGAACCGCTGCGTCCCAAGCTCACGGACTTCGGCATCGCACGGATTGCGGACTCCACCCGGCTCACGGCCACCGGCACCATGGTGGGCACTGCCGCCTACCTGAGCCCGGAACAGGCTCTGGGCCAGCCGCTCTCCGCCGCCACGGACATCTACTCATTTGGCCTGGTGCTGATCGAGTGCATCAAGGGGACCGTCGAATACCCCGGCGGCGCCGTGGAGTCCGCAGTGGCCAGGCTGCACAGGGCGCCCGAAATTCCCGACGACCTTCCTGACGAGTGGGCGCAGCTCCTCCGTTCGATGACTGCCATCGAGCCGTTGGAACGCCCGGCCGCCGTGGACATCGAAACAGCCCTCCGCCAGGCCCTCGTCTCACCCGCCTCCACGCCCGGCGAGGTGGCGCCCGAAAGTACCCGGGTGCTGCCGGCCATGCCGTTCCACCCGCCATCAATTACCGCGGAGGAGTCCGTGGACGAGTTGCGGGATGCGGCAGCTTCACCCCAAACCCCCAAGCCTGAAGACCGGAAGCTCCACCCACAGGCCCGCACCAAGCGTTTCTGGCTCGGTGTAATCCTTACGCTCATAGTGGTGGCGGCCGCGGTGGCCGCGGTGATCCTGACCTTGTCCACCCAGTCCCCCGCCGACGTCGTGTCCTATCCCACGGTCACCGGGGAGCTGGGCGATCATCTCAAGGAACTGCAAAAGAGCGTTGACCCGTGACCCTTGGAAAGCACGGGGCGCTGGCCGTCCGCTGGTCCGCGGCGATGCTGGCCGCCGGATTACTTGCCGGCTGCGGCACCGGTGAGACGGGACTCCAGCGCGATGCTGCCAAGCAGCTGCAGGCACGGGTGCTCGAGGTAACGCAGGCATCGTCGCAGAACGATCCCGCTACTGCCCTCAGAGCCCTGGAGAGCCTCGAAGCCGAACTCGAGTCCGCACAGTCGAAAGGCGGCATCTCGGACGAACGCCGCCGCAGCATCACCACCATTGCCGCCGCAGTCCGCGCCGACCTGACCGACGCCATCGCCAAGACCGAACAGGCCAAAGCACGGGCCGAAGAGGAAGCCCGCCAGGCGGCCGAACAAGCGGCCCAGCAAACCCCGCCCGCCCAGGAAGCCCCCGCTCCGTCCACCGTGCAGCCCTCCGGTGAGAACGCGGGCAAGAAGGACAACCAAGGCAAGGGTAAAGGCAGCGGATAGCAGCCCGCAGACGCAGCGTCCGACGCCGGAAGGGACGTTGCGCGCTGGCCTTCACTGTGTAAACGGCACAAGAAAGAGGCGGTGCCCCGGAACAGCTCCGGGGCACCGCCTCTTTGGTGTACTGCCGCAGCAGCCTGCCGCTAGCTCAGGCTGTCGATGACCTTGTTGAGGGTCGCGGACGGCCGCATGACCTGCGAGGCCTTGGCGTCTTCGGGGTGGTAGTAGCCTCCAACGTCCACGGGCGATCCCTGGACCGCAGCCAGCTCACCAACGATGGTTTCCTCCTGGGAGGTAAGTTCCTTGGCGACCGCGCTGAATGCGGCGGCGAGGTCGGCGTCGTCCGTCTGCTTGGCCAGTTCCTCGGCCCAGTAGCGGGCCAGGAAGTAGTGGCTGCCGCGGTTGTCCAGTTCACCGGCGCGGCGGCTCGGGGACTTGTTCTCCAGCAGGAAGGTGCCGGTGGCGCGGTCCAGCGTGTCGGCCAGGACCTGGGCGCGGGCGTTGCCGGTGGTGGTGGCCAGGTGCTCGAAGCTGACTGCCAGGGCCAGGAACTCGCCCAGGCTGTCCCAACGCAGGTGGTTTTCCTTCAGCAGCTGCTGGACGTGCTTGGGCGCGGATCCGCCGGCACCGGTCTCGAAGAGTCCACCGCCGTTCATCAGCGGAACAACCGAGAGCATCTTGGCGCTGGTGCCCAGTTCCAGGATGGGGAAAAGGTCCGTGAGGTAGTCGCGGAGGACGTTGCCCGTAACAGAGATGGTGTCTTCGCCCTTGCGGATCCGGTCCAGGGTGAACGCGGTGGCCTTGACCGGCGACAGGATCTGGAGGTCCAGGCCCTCGGTGTCGTGGTCCTTCAGGTACTCGTTGACCTTGGCGATGAGGTTGGCGTCGTGGGCGCGCTCCTCATCCAGCCAGAACACGGCAGGGGTCTGCGAGGCGCGGGCACGGGTGACGGCCAGCTTGACCCAGTCGCGGATGGGGGCGTCCTTGGTCTGGCAGGCGCGCCAGATGTCTCCCACGGACACCTCGTGCTCGATCAGGACATTGCCGGTTCCATCCACAACCTGGACGGTACCGGCTTCCTGGATTTCGAAGGTCTTGTCGTGGCTGCCGTATTCCTCGGCTGCCTGGGCCATGAGGCCAACGTTGGGGACGGTGCCCATGGTGGTGGGGTCGTAGGCGCCGTTGGCGCGGCAGTCATCGATGACCACCTGGTAGATGCCGGCGTAGGAGCTGTCCGGCAGGACTGCCAGGGTGTCGGCTTCCTTGCCGTCCGGGCCCCACATGTGCCCGGAGCTGCGGATCATGGCCGGCATGGACGCGTCCACGATGACGTCGCTGGGGACGTTCAGGGTGGTGATGCCCTTGTCCGAGTCCACCATGGCCAGTTCCGGGCCGTCTTCGAGGCCCTTCTTGATGAGGTTCTGGACGCCGTCGCGGACATCCGCCGGCAGGTCCTCGAGTCCGCTGACGATGGCAGCGAGGCCGTTGTTGGGGCTCAGGCCGGCGGCGGCAAGCTGCTTGCCGTAGGTGTCGAAGAGCTCGGAGAAGTAAGCCTTCACCACGTGGCCGAAGATGATGGGGTCCGAAACCTTCATCATGGTGGCCTTGAGGTGTGCGGAGAACAGCACGCCCTCTTCCTTGGCACGGGCAACCTGGGCCTTCAGGAACTCGTCCAGGGCTGCGGCGCGCATGACGGTTCCGTCGATGACCTCGCCCGCCAGGACCGGGAAGGCCTTCTTAAGGACCTTCACCGAGCCGTCTTCGCGGACCAGCTGGATGGCGATGGTGCCTTCAGCTTCAACGACGACGGACTTCTCGTTGGAGCGGAAGTCATTCTGGCCCATGGTGGCCACGTTGGTCTTGGAGTCAGCGGTCCAGGCACCCATGGAGTGCGGGTTCTGGCGCGCGTAGTTCTTGACGGACAGCGGAGCGCGGCGGTCCGAGTTGCCTTCGCGCAGGACCGGGTTCACGGCGGAGCCCTTGATCTTGTCGTAGCGCGAGCGGACAGCGGTCTCCTCGTCCGAGGAAGGGTTGTCCGGGTAATCCGGCAGTGCGTAGCCCTGGCCCTGCAGCTCTGCAATGGCGGCCTTCAGCTGCGGAATGGAAGCGCTGATGTTGGGCAGCTTGATGATGTTGGCTTCGGGCGTCTTCGCCAGTTCACCCAGTTCAGCAAGGGCGTCACCGGTCTGCTGCTCCGCAGTGAGGTAATCGCCGAACACAGCGATGATGCGGCCGGCGAGCGAGATGTCGCGGGTCTCCACCTCCACACCTGCAGTCGAAGCGAACGCCTCGATGATCGGCAGGAACGAATAGGTAGCCAGCATCGGCGCTTCGTCGGTGTGGGTGTAGATAATCTTGGACATGCGCGGGCGTCTCCCTGAAGGTCGGCTTGGTTGTGAAACCTTTGTCTATTTCACCAAGTACAACTTACCCGAGGACACCGGTTTGGACCCTACCGGGGGCGCTGGATGACCCCGCCGTGAGCAGGATTACAGCGATAGAGAAGCGTACGACGACGGCACCCGCCCGGGTGCCCCACCCCGCCCGGCGCCGGGCTTCCCGACCTGCGGCTCCGCAGCCCCCTATCCGCTGCAGGGTAAGTCACTCCTGTTTACTTATGTGTGACGCGCGCGATAAATTCTTGAGGTCGATCCGCGCCCTCTCCCCCGGGGCACTTTCCGTTCAGACAGGACAACAATGACACGCACCCGGTCCCTGGCTTCCGGCTTCCTGAGCTTCTCCGCCGCAGCCGTTCTGGCTCTGACCACCGCCGGCGGCGCCTCCGCCGCGCCGGCCTCCCCCGCCCCTTCCTCCGATGACGCCCTGCTTCCCTCCGTGGCCCGCCTCGCCGTCAATGCTGCGGGTGCCGCGGACTACTGGACCGCCGACCGGATGGAGGGCGCCATCCCCGGTGATGTCCTGGCCGGGAAAGCACTGGCAACGAGCCCTCGTTCCAACACGACCGCAGTGAACAAAGGGCAGAACACCAAAGTCGGCGCCAGCAAGGCCAAGGCAGCAAAAGCCGGTTCCGTGAGCCACATCGGCAAAGTGTTCTTCAGCATGGGCGGCGCCAACTACGTCTGCTCGGGCAACGCCGTGACCTCCAGGAACAGGAGCACCGTGTCCACGGCCGGCCACTGCGTCTTCGGCGGCCCGGGCCAGGAGGCCACGAACTTCGTCTTCGTGCCCGCCTATGAGAACGGTGCGGCGCCCTACGGAAAATGGACAGCGCGCGACCTCTACACCACCAGTGAATGGACTGCCTCCGGCGACATCTCCTATGACACGGCATTCGCCGTCATGAACCGCCTCGACGGCGACCTGCTCACCGATGTGGTGGGCGGCTCCGGGGTGGCGTTCAACCAGGACCGCGGACTGGACTACACGTCCTACGGCTACCCTGCCGACAAGCAGTACAACGGTGAGACCCTCAAGAGCTGCGCCGGCACGGCCACCGACGACACCATCAACCCGGACTTCACCACCCAAGGCATTCCGTGCGACATGACCAGCGGATCCTCCGGGGGCCCGTGGTTCATCGGCTCCGGCCCCGACGGACTTCAGAACTCGATCAACAGCTACGGCTACAGCGGCTCCAAGGTCATGTACGGCCCGTACTGGGGCGACTCGATAGAAAAGACCTACCGCGTTGCCTCACGGTCCTAACCAGGAACCCGATGAGGGCGTGGCCCACATCGAGGTGACCGAGACGCACGAGGAGATCCTCGAGTACTGGACCGATGAACGGATGGCGGAGGCCAAGCCCCGGGAACTGGTGCTGCGGCCGGAACCCCAAGGGCCGCACCCGGACGCCCAGGACTAAGCAGGCAACCAACGACGGCGCCCGTCCCCTGTAAAGGGAACGGGCGCCGTCGTTCGTTAGAGCAGCCGCTTAGTGGAAGAAGTGGCGCGCCCCGGTGAAGTACATGGAGATGCCGGCGGCGTTGGCCGCAGCGATGACTTCCTCGTCGCGGACGGATCCGCCGGGCTGGACGACGGCTCGGACGCCGGCGTCGATCAGGATCTGCAGGCCGTCAGCGAAGGGGAAGAACGCGTCCGAAGCTGCCACGGCACCCTGGGCACGCGGCGGTGCGCCGGCGCCGCTGGCGTTGGTGGCACCGCCGGGAGCATCGCTCCCACTGGCAGTGCCGGACTCCACCAGGAGGCCCAGCGTGTTGGCGCGTTCCACGGCCAGCTTGCAGGAATCGAGGCGGTTGACCTGGCCCATGCCGATGCCCACTGCTGCCCCGTTGTCCGCGAGGAGGATGGCGTTGGACTTTGCTGCACGGCAGGCGGTCCAGGCGAAGGCGAGATCCGCGAGGGTCTTCTCATCGGCGGCTTCGCCCGCGGCGAGCGTCCAGTTGGCGGGGTTGTCGCCGTCGGCGTCCACCTTGTCGCTGACCTGGACCAGCATGCCGCCGGAAACCTGGCGGAACTCCGTGGGGTAGCGGCCGTAGCCCTCGGGCAGGGAGAGCAGCCGGATGTTCTTCTTCTTGGAGAGGATCTCCACGGCCTCGGGCTCGAAACCGGGCGCGATGACAACCTCAGTGAAGATGTCCTTGACGGTGTTGGCCATGGCCGCCGTGACCGGACGGTTGGCTGCGATGACGCCGCCGAACGCGGACACGGGATCGCAGGCGTGGGCCTTGGCGTGGGCGTCCGCGATGGGATCAGCGGCGCCTGCCGAACCAACGGCAACGCCGCACGGGTTGGCGTGCTTGATGATGGCGACGGCCGGTTCGCTGAAATCGAAGGCGGCACGGAGGGCGGCGTCGGCGTCAACGAAGTTGTTGTAGCTCATGGCCTTGCCGTGCAGCTGGTCTGCCTGGGCGATGCCCACCGGGGCGGCCTTGTCCACATAGAGGGCAGCCTGCTGGTGCGGGTTCTCGCCGTAGCGCAGCACCTCTGAACGTTCCAGGGACATGCCGGCGTAGGCAGGCCAGTCGATGATGCCGTCGCCGTCTTCGTCCAGGAACTGGCTGGCAGTCCAGGTGGCTACGGCGTTGTCGTAGGACGCCGTGTGCGCGAATGCCTTGGCCGCGAGGCGGCGCCGGGTCTTCAGGTCGAAACCACCGGCGGCGGCAGCAGACACCACCTGGCCGTAGAAGGACGGGTCCACCACGATGGCGACGGCGGCATGGTTCTTCGCGGCCGAACGCACCATGGCGGGGCCTCCGATGTCGATCTGCTCCACGACGTCGTCCTGCGCGGCACCGGACTTGACGGTCTCCACGAACGGGTAGAGGTTCACCACCACCAGGTCGAAGGCCTCGATGTCCATGCTTTCGAGCGTCTCCATATGGGCGGGGACGCGGCGGTCCGCCAGGATGCCGCCGTGAACGCGGGGGTGCAGCGTCTTGACGCGGCCGTCCAGCATCTCCGGGGAACCGGTGACTTCCTCAACTTCCTGCACGGGGATGCCCGCAGCAGCGATCTTCTTCGCGGTGGAACCGGTGGAGACCAGCTTCACACCCGCTGCGTGCAGGCCTGTGGCGAGCTCCTCCAGGCCGGTCTTGTCGTAAACCGAGATCAGGGCCCGGCGGATGGGTACACGGTCAATGGATACGCGCTCATGCTGCGTGAAGCTCACAAATGTCTCCGTCTTATCTCGCGGTTCAGTGCCGCGGTTGGTGGGGATAGGGCCAGTTTATCGCGTAGCGCACGTTGCCCCGAGTGTCCGCCGGAGTGTGAACGCCGGTGGGCGGGGCTAAAGTTTCAGAAGGAGGCGGCTATGAACACTTACACCACTGTGCCCAGCGGCGAACAGGTGGTCCAGGAACTGCCCTGGCGATGGAAAGTCCAGGGGCGGATCTTCCTGATCGGCGGCCTCGGATTCATGTTTGACGCGTGGGATGTGACGCTCAATGGCATCCTGATTCCCCTGCTGTCGAAGCATTGGGCCCTGGCCCCCGGTGAGGTTGCCTGGGTGGGGACGTCAAACCTGATTGGCATGGCCTTGGGGGCCTTCATCTGGGGAACCATCGCGGACACCATCGGCCGCAAGAAGGCGTTCACGGCCACGCTGCTGCTGTTCGCCGTTTTCACTGTGGCCGGCGCCTTTGCCCCGGACTTCATCTGGTTCTGTGTGTTCAGGTTCCTGGCCGGCTTTGGCCTGGGCGGCTGCATACCGGTGGACTACGCGCTGGTGGGTGAGTTCACTCCCCGCAAGCAGCGCGGCAAAGTGCTCACCGCCATGGATGGCTGGTGGCCGGTGGGCGCAGCACTGGCGGGTTTCGTTTCCGCCGGCCTGGTGGCCCTCTACGGTGACTGGCGGGCGACGATGCTGGTGATGGTCCTGCCGGCCCTGCTGGTGTTCTGGGTCCGCCGAAGCGTGCCGGAGTCGCCGCTGTTCCTCATCCGCAAGGGCAGGCGGGACGAGGCCGCGAAGGTCATCGACGGGCTGGTGGCTGCCACGGGCGCCGAAGCCCGGGCCTACAGCCTGCCGGATGCCAAGGACGTACCCCGGCTCTCCGCCGGCAGCGCCTGGACCCAGCTGCGGTCTGTCTGGCAGTTCAACTGGAAGATCACCACCGCCGCGTGGGCACTCTTCTTCAGCATCCTGCTGGTCTACTACCTGTCACTGACGTGGATGCCGCGGATCCTCATTGGCGCCGGGTTCGCCGAATACAAGGCATTCGTCACCACCGCGTCAATGGCCGCCGTGGGACTCCTGGGCGTCATCGTTGCCGCCCTGCTGGTGGAGCGAGTGGGCCGCAAATGGATCTTGGCGGTCACGGGCCCGCTGTCCGCACTGACGCTGGTGATCGTGGCGTTCGTGGTGGACATTCCGTCCGCAGCGGTGTTCTGGCTGCTGGTGTTCGGGTTCGTGGTGCAGGTGGCCATCCCGGTGCTGTACGCCTATGTGTCGGAGCTCTACCCCACCGAGCTGCGCGGCACCGGCTTCGGTTGGGCGTCCACGTTCTCGCGGCTGGGCGCCGGTTTCGGTCCGCTGATTTTCGCCAACTACTTCTGGCCCGAACTGGGCTTGGCTACGTCCTTCGCCCTGGCCGGCGGTCTGGTGCTTGTGGCAGTGCTGTGGATGGCCTTCTTCTCCCCCGAAACCAGGCAGCGCCGCCTCGACTGACCGGCGCTCAGGACACGGACAATCGTTTTCGACACGCACAGTCGCCGGCGCGCACCACATAGCCGGTGCGCCGCCGAATATGGGAGTCGGAAACGGCTTTGCGCGTCGAGTAAGGGTCAGGCAGCAGCGGCGAGGCTGGCCAGGGTGGACACCAGCAGCCGGCGCTCCACCACCTTGATGCGCTCGTGCAGGGTCTCTTCGGTGTCGGCGTCCTCGATGGCCACCGCTTCCTGGGCAATGATGGGTCCGGTGTCCACGCCGGCGTCGGCCCAGTGCACGGTGCAGCCCGTGACCTTGACCCCGTAGGCCATCGCATCACGGACGCCGTGAGCGCCGGGGAACGCCGGCAGCAGGGCCGGGTGGGTGTTGAGGTACTTGCCGCCGAAAGCGTCGATGAATTCCGGGCTGACGATCCGCATGAAGCCGGAGGACACCACCACGTCAGGCTGGAACGCTGCCACCTCCCGAGTCAGCGCGGCGTTCCACCGGGCCCGGTCCGGATACTCCTTGAAGTCCACCACGAAGGTGGGGATCCCGGCCGCGGCTGAGCGCTCCAGGCCGTAGGTGCCGGGCCGGTCCGCTCCCACAGCTGCGATGTCCACGTCCAGCTCCCCCGCTTTGACCGCGTCAATGACAGCCTGGAGGTTGGAGCCGGTACCGGAAACGAGGACTACGATGCGCATGCGTCTAGCTTATGGGCAGGCTCGCGTAGGCTGGAAAACATGAACTCCACACCGGAACCGGCCGGTCCCCAGCGGACAAAACCGCCGCTCAGCGAGGCCGCAAAAGCCTCCCGGGCCAAGACCCTCGCACTGTTCCAGATGTTCATCGTGTCCGTGCTGGGATCGTTCTTCGTCTACCAGCTGGACGTCCGCTATCTCTGGCTGACGGGAATCCTGACAGCAGCCGCCCTGGCCCTGGGCATCGTCCTGTTGATCCGGTGGTTCCGTTCGAAGGAGTCCCGGCTGGTTCTGTTCTTCACCATCTGCGGCCTGGTGTGGACCGCCGGCATGGTGCTGCTGACCCTGGCCTCAGCCCTGTTCTTCAACCAGGCGGCGGAGTACCAGGCATGCGTGGGCCGGGCTATTACAGACCAGGCACAGCGGACCTGCCAGGTG
Organism: Pseudarthrobacter chlorophenolicus; assembly: GCF_000962805.1. Taxonomy (GTDB): domain Bacteria; phylum Actinomycetota; class Actinomycetes; order Actinomycetales; family Micrococcaceae; genus Arthrobacter; species Arthrobacter chlorophenolicus_A. The sequence goes on from NZ_JZTW01000003.1 coordinate 95,665, forward strand.
CAGCTGGAGGGTTCCCTCCCGCGCCCGGCACCGTAGCAACGCGTTCGCTGACGTGCCGCGCAGGCCGGGGCGAGGCTAGTGGACCAGTTCCGCGTCGTCTTCCGCCCCGGCCCGGTCACGTTCCAGCCACGGCCCGGCAGCGTAACCGATCACGACGCCGGCACCCACCTCCGCGGCCAGCCAGACACCCGTCCAGAGAGGGTCGGGACCGATGTCGGTCAGCCGGCCGATGCCGGCCGAGCCACGGGCAAGCCAGGCCAGGCCCATGGCCAGCAGGCCCGCCGCCACCCCGGCCAGCGCAGCAAGGACCAGGGTTGAGGCCGTTGCGGTGAACCAGCGTGCGCGGACCTTGATGGACAGCCACTCATCGAAGTGGTTCTCACCTTCGCGGAGGAACCACCACCCTGCCAGCACGCCGGCAAGCACGGGCACGATCAGGGCAACGAAGGCGTAGTCCAGTGGCCCGGACGGAATAGCTGCCAGTACCGGGATGGACGGGAGTGGCCCGACGGCGGTACCCAGCGGGCCCACCTGGGATCCGACTCCCATGGCGAAGCCGGAGCCCGAAGTCCAGGCGAGGGCGAAGACCACCAGGTTGGGAAGGTAGCCGAGCTGCGCCACGGTGAGGGCCGCACCTCCGGCGGCACCGGCGTCGAGCGCTTCATAGACGGCCAGCACCAGGTTCCAGTGGACGAACAGGTCCACGGCCAGCAGCACCGCGGCCAGCGCAAGCGCGGCGGCCACGGCCACAAACCCGGCCTTCACCACCGAGGCGAGGTAGGACCCTGCCCACCGTGAATGCTGGCTGGTCCGCGAGATCCAGTCGACGGCGTCCACGCCGATCAGCCGGCTCCACGATCCTGCTTCGCGGCGGGCGCCGATAACCATGCCCAGGGCGAAGGGGATCAGGGGAATCACCATGGCGTACCCGAGGTTGATGCCGACATCCGGGGTGCGGCAGACAAAACCGGTGGCCACGCCGAAGGCGGAGTAGACCACCCATGATCCCAGCAGCGCCTGCCACAGCTGGTCCGTGTAGGAGGCCCGGGCCAGGCGCCGTCCGGCTCGCCAGGCGAGCAGAAACGGGATCAGTGTCAGTCCGAGGGGCACCAGCGTCAGCAGGCCTGAGCCGGTGTGGGATGCGGCGGTGGATCCGGCGGCTGCCAGTTCCAGCGGAACGCCGTGCACCAGGAGCCAGGACTGGCCGGCGAGCCGGGCGAGCGTCTCAAACCCGTCGTCCTTGAAACCGGCCGTTGCCCAGACGGCAATGATGGGAACCAGCACGGCCAGCGCGGAGATGACCGCCGCCTGGGCTGTTTCAATAGCTCCCTGCAGCCACAAGGGCATGGGAAGGCCACGGTCTCCGGTCTGGTCAGCGCGCAGTTTCATCGTGATCCATGGTGTCACGCCGCACCCGCGCTGCCCGCCAGCGACAGGCCCCGGGAGTGCAGGCACACGAATGCCGGGAGTCCTGATGGGACGCCCGGCATCCGCGCACCTATCTGGAACCACCAGGCACCGAAGCATCAGATGCCTTTAGATGGCTTCCGCGATGCGCGCCTCGTTTTAGAGGCGCTTGTCATCCCCCAGGTGCCGGTCACCGGCCAGGCCGTCCGCGTCGGCGTGTTCCCCGCGGACTTCCTCGCGCTGCCCGGGAACGCCGGTGCTGGCGTACTTCCGCAGCCTGCCGCGTCCGGCGTCGTAGTCCCGTTCGCCGCCGGCTCCGCCGCTGCCCGTGACACCTGCGGTGGGTGTGCCGGCGTTCAGGTCGGCGTCACCCTGCAGGTCAACGTCATTCTGAACCGTGTCCTGCGACTCCGAGTAGGTGGTGGCTCCGCGCTCGTAGTGCGTGTACAGCCGGTCCTCTTCCTCGGGGGTGAGGTGGCCGTCCACCTCGACGCGCGGGGCGTCCTTCACGTGGTCCTTGGTGTAGGGAACCACCAGGTCGTCGTCCTGGGTGCGGGCGCCCTCAACGGGAATGAAGGACTGGGACGTACCGAAGAGGCCCGTCTTGACGGTGACCCAGGTGGGCTCACCCGTGTCGTCGTCTGCGTAGAGCTGGCCAATCGAACCGATCTTGTCGCCGTCGGCTCCGATGACGTTGCCGCCCTTGTGGAGTACGGTTTCGATGTTTTCCCGGTTGAGCATGACATCTCCTTGCATGGTCGTTGCACTAAGCATGCGCCAGCGCCGGATTCCGGCACGGGATTCCCCCGGTCTTCGGCTCCCGCCCCGTTGCTTGAGGCGCTGCACTGGCTGTCCCCCTACAGTAAGCATGCTTAGCATCAAATGGGAAGTCTACTTAGTAGCTTTCCGAAACCTGCCATGGCGACTCCCTGCTGTTCACCGAACCTTTCCCTCGGGGCCATTCCTTCATCCCCGCCGCGTCAGGGCCGGCACACACCGTGGAGGGGTGAGGATCGCAATTGTTGCTGAATCATTCCTGCCGCTGATGAACGGGGTTACGCACTCCATCCTGCGGGTGCTGGACCATCTGCAGGAGCGGGGCGACGACGTCCTGGTCATTGCTCCGTCAGCGCACGACGGCGGCGCGGAGAACCACGTCAAGGGCGCCGAGGTCCACCGGCTTCCGGCAGTCCCGCTTGCGGGCTACACGAATGTCCGGGTGGCGATGGGCGGTGTGTACCGGGTCAAGCGAATCCTTGCCGACTACGCACCGGACGTCGTCCACCTGGCCTCGCCGTTCGTCCTGGGCTGGCGGGCTGCCCAGGCGGCGGCCCAGCTTGGCATCCCCACCGTCGCGGTCTACCAGACGGAAGTTCCCGGCTACGCGGCCCGCTACGGCGTCCCCTTCCTGGAGAACTGGGCCTGGAATCGCGTGGAAAACATCCACCTGCTTGCCTCCCGGACCCTGGTGCCCTCCACGTTCGCGCTGAACCAGTTGCGCGGCCGGGGCATTCCACGGGTCCGGATGTGGCGCCGCGGGGTGGACACTGCCAGGTTCTCGCCGGACAAGCGCGACGACGGGTGGCGGGCTTCGGTGGCCCCGGACGGCCGGCGGATCATCGGCTACGTGGGCAGGCTGGCCGTGGAGAAGCAGGTGGAGGACCTGGCGGCGCTGGCCGGAGTTCCGGACACCACCCTGGTGGTGGTGGGTGACGGACCGCAGCGTGCGGCACTCGAGGAGGCTCTCCCCCAGGCAGTCTTTACGGGGTTCCTGGGCGGCGATGACCTGGCCCGCGCGGTGGCGTCCTTTGACCTCTTCGTCCATCCGGGCGAGTTCGAGACGTTCTGCCAGACCATCCAGGAGGCCATGGCATCGGGGGTGCCGGTGGTGGCCACGGGACGCGGCGGACCGCTGGACCTGGTGGAGAACTCCCGGACCGGCTGGCTCTACGAGCCCGGCGACCTGTCCGCCATGCGCGGCCACGTCCTGGACCTGATGGGCGACGACGCCAAGCGCCGGGCGTTCGCCGCCGCAGCACACGCCTCGGTCCAGGCGCGCACGTGGCCGGCCCTGTGCACGGAACTGATCCGCCACTACACCGATGTCATTGCCGAACAGCCGGCCCTGTCCGGTTCGTACAAAGCCAAGGGAGCTGCTCTGTGAAAATTTCGGTGATCGGCTGCGGCTACCTGGGCGCCGTGCACGCGGCCACGCTGGCGTCGATGGGCCACACAGTGGTGGGCATCGACGTGGACCAGGCGAAAGCGGAACAGCTGGCGCGCGGCACCGCGCCTTTTCATGAACCGGGCCTGGATGAGCTGCTGCAGGACGGCAGCGCCACCGGACGGCTCCGGTTTTCCGCCGACATTGCGGATGCCGCCGGAGCCCAGGTGCATTTCCTGTGCGTTGGCACCCCGCAGGACAAGGCCTCCGACGCCGCCGACCTGTCCTACCTGGTCTCCGCCACCCGGGCGCTGCTGACGCACCTGGCCGCGGGCGCCGTCGTCGTGGGTAAATCCACCGTGCCCGTGGGCACTGTGGACATGCTGCGCGGGGTGCTGGGCCGGCGGCCCGATGTGCTGCTGGGCTGGAACCCGGAGTTCCTCCGCCAGGGCACAGCCGTGACGGACTCGCTGGTGCCGGACCGCCTGGTCTACGGCGTGGACGGCGGAAAAGCCGCTGCGTTCAACCGGTCCACCGGAGCACCCGTAGGAGTGACGGCAGCCCTGGACGCGGTCTACGAGCCGCTGCTGCGCGCAGGCATCCCCCGGCAGGTCTGCAGCTGCGCCACGGCCGAACTCATCAAGTCCGCCGCCAACGCGTACCTGGCCACCAAGATCAGCTTCATCAACGCGGTATCGGAGCTGTGCGACGCGTCCGGCGCGGACGTGGCGGAACTCAGCGAGGCGATGGGACTGGATTCGCGGATCGGGAACCGGTACCTTCATGCCGGGCTGGGCTTCGGCGGCGGCTGCCTGCCCAAGGACATCCGCAGTTTCCGGGCGCAGGCCACTGGCCACGGCGTGGATGCCGTGGCGGACTGGATGCAGCTGGTGGACTCGGTCAACCTTGGCCAGCGGCAGCGGACGGTGGACCTGGCGGCGGAGCTCTGCGGCGGTACCGTGGCCGGCCGGACCGTCACAGTGCTGGGCGCCTCCTTCAAACCGGACACGGACGATATCCGCGACTCCCCCGCCCTGGACGTGGCGGACCGCCTCACCGCGGCCGGAGCCCACGTGACCGTCACCGACCCCAAGGCCGTGAACAACGCGTGGCGGCGCTACCCCCGGCTGCGGTTCGAGGCCAAGGCTACCCGGGCCATGGAAGACGCAGAACTGGTGCTGCTCCTCACCGAGTGGGATGAGTACCGCCAACTGTGCCCGTCCGTTGCAGGCAGCCTGGTACGACGGCGGGTGCTGCTGGATGCGCGCAACGCACTGGACGCTGCCGCATGGCAGGCAGAGGGCTGGGTGGTGCGCGGCCTTGGCACGTCCCGGGATTCATCGGCGGTCACACGGCCGGAGCTGGCTGGAACGCTGGTGCCGGCGCAGCGCGCACGTCGGTAGCCACGGGCGACCGGAACCGGGCCAGGATCTGCGGCGACGGTTCCAGTCCCAGTTCGGACTGCAGGAGCGTACGGTACTGCCGCAGGTAGGAATGGGCTGCCGCCACGTTTCCCTCATCGAAACAGACGTCAATGAGGACGGCGTGGACCGATTCACGCAGTGGTTCAATAGCCACGGCCCGGAGGGCGGCGTCGATCGCTTCCGGGTAGCGGCCCAGCTTCCGCAGCCTGACCGCGAGCGCCTCAAGCGCGTGGAGCTGAAGTTGCCGCAGCCGTTCCCGCTCCACCAGGAGCCAGTCCTCGTCCCATGCAGGCAGGAGTTCGCCGGTCAGCGGTGAACAGTTGATATCGCCGGCTGCCAGGTCCATCCCCTGCGACAGCAGCCGGCCGGCCTGGTCCCGGCACTGCTGCAGGTCCACGGTCACCTCCTCCCCCAGCGCCAGCTCGTTCCGCCCGGCGGACACCAGCCCGGCCCAGGCCGAACGGATCCGCCACAACGCTGTGCGGAGGCTGCCGTTGGCGTGCTCCGTGCTCGAATCGGCCCAGAGCCGGCCCACCACCGCGTCGCGGGAACACTTCACGCCGTCCTGCCGCGCGAGCGCCAGGAACGCCAGGACCCGCTGGGCATGCATCGGGAGCCGGACCCGGTCCTCGGCGAGGAACAGCGCGAAGCCGTTGAGCAGGTACAGGCGTGCCGGTGCTTCAGCACCTGGAACAGCAGTGGGAAGGGGATCCGGAACGGGATGGCCACCGGTGGCGGGGAGGAAAGCAGACGACATTGAAGGACCCCACGTTCAATCGGACGCAGACCGGTAGGGAGACCTGCCACTGAGGTGGCGATGATCAACATCGCTACGCAATGTTGATGCCCGGAAAGGCTTTCCGGCGGATCATCTCCGCCATGACTGCCGAATACTCCGTGATCGTACTGCGGGCCTGGCGTAACCCACAAGGGTTGATTATCCGTGTTTTGACCACCGACGGGACCCGCCGGAATTGGGTAGTTTCCGGAACCGCGGGCCTGGTGGTACTGCTCGAATCCCTCATCGCAGAGCTGGACCCGCCGCCGGCCGGAAGCGGAGCGGAAGTTACTACAGACGATTGACGCTGGCGCATACAGCCCCGCTCCACCCTGTAATCCCCATCCCCCTAAGGAGGCTGTCATGGACGCCCAGCCAGGCCCAACCAGCGAGGCTCTTTTCTCCGGTCTGTCACTGGCAGATCCTCCCGCTGCCCCGGCCAGCCCCGAGGCCACACCGGAGGCCGGCCTCAACTCGCCGTTCCCCGCACGGTTCATCTCCGAGGCCTTCGCGCCCGGGGCCGGGGAAGCTGCCACCTTTTTCGCGGAACTGGAGGACGAGGACTTCGTCGACTCCCTGGAACAGCTGATCAACGACGCCGCCGCCCACCAGCTCGCTGACCAGCGCAACTGGTCCTCCCTCCCGGCCGAAGCCGATTCGCGTGCATCTTTGGAGGACTGGATCGAGCCGGTGGCCGCTGAAGCGGAACGGGCCCTCGACGGCTTCGCCGAGCGGCTGGCAGGCTCGGACCTCTACGGCATGCCCGCCCAGGAGTTCGAGCAGTTGCTGGAGGCCGCGGGCAACCAGGCCCCTCACGGGCTCTCCGGCTATGAGGACTTCCTGGGCGGACTCCTCCGTGCTGGCAAGAAGCTGGTGGGCGGCGCTGTCAGCCTGGTCAAGAAAGGCATCGCAGCGGTAGGCAAGGTGCTGCCGGTGAACCTGTTGCTGGGCAAGCTCAAAGGCTTGGTCCGGCCGTTGCTCCGGAGGGTGATCAGCGCCGCCATGAACCGGCTTCCCGCCAGCGTCAGGCCGCTGGCCCGCAAGCTGGCAGCGAAGCTTGGTGTCTCGGAAGCGGAAGCTGAAGACCATGCCTCGGCCGAGGGGATCGCCGAAGTTTTCGGCCTTGAAGTGGCCTCCCTGCTGTACGCCCCGGAGGCTGAGGAGGAACTGGGCGAGAACTTCTTCGAGCCGGCACAGTACGAGTCAACAGACTCCCTGGCCGCGCTGGAAACGGCCCGGGCCAGGTTCACGGAGCGGCTGGCCGCCCTGCCGGACGGCAGCACCCCGGCCGCCGAAATCGAGCAGTTCCTGCCGGCGGTGATGGCCGTCCAGCCACTCATCAAGCTGGGCATCTCCATCATCGGCCGGCAGCGGGTGGTCAAATTCGTCGCGGACATCCTCGCGAACCTGGCCAAGGGCCTGATCGGTGAGGGCCCGGCAAAGCTGCTGGCCACGCCGGTGGCTGACCTGGGCCTGAAGGTGTTCGGTTTCGAGACTGAAGCGGACCCGGACCGGATGCGGGCCGCGGAGGCTGTTGCCTCCACTGTGGAAGGCACGGCCCTGAGGCTCATGGAACTGCCGGAAGCCACTTTCGAGGACCAGCTCCAACTCGCCTCAGCAGTCCAGGAGGCGTTCGTGGAGGCGGCGGCCGCGTACCTCCCGGACAGGGTGCTTCACCAGGAATTGCCGGAACGCGAAACTGCCGGCGAGGGCGGCGTGTGGATCCTGATGCCACGCACCGCCAAGCCCCGCTACCGGTTCCGCAAATACACCCGCGTGTTCGCGGTTCCCATCACCCGGCAGGCGGCCCGGGCCATCCGCTGGTCCGATGGCGGCACCCTGGAAGGGCACCTGCTGGACCGCGGCGTCCGGCGCTGGCCGCTGGAGGCCGAGGTGGACCTCTACGAGGCCATCCCCGGCACCCAGTTCGGGCACTTCACCCAAGACGAATCCACTGATGAGGCGCTTGGGGCCGACAGCAGCGAGTTCCAGCTGCTGACACCCGAGATCGCCGGGCTGCTGCTCCGGGAACCTGCGCTGGGACGTCCGGGCTTAGGCGGCATGGCCACCGGTGGCCTGGGCGCCGCCGGACATGGACGGCCCCGGCCGCAGGTGGGCCGCCGGTACTTCCGTATCCGGTCAACCGCGCTGAACCGGATCAGCCGGGCCAAGCGGCTGGCACGCCGGTTGCATGTGGTGATGGAGCCTTCCAAGCGGCGGCTGCGGGTCCAGCTCCGGCTGTCCGAACGGCAGGCCCAGCAGGTACTGGCCCTGCTGCAGCCATCTTCCCCATCCGCCCGGCGGGACCTCCCCTCCGTGCTGGCCGCCCTGCGCGGCCTCTACGAAAGCCGGCTGCCGCTGCTTCTCGCGTCCCGCCTGGTGCGGCACCAGCTGGCCAAGGACGCAGCCGAGGCCTCCGCCCCGGTGGATGCGCTGCTCAAGGCGCTGGCGGCGTCGTTGTCCAGGTTCCTCAGCCAGCGGTCCGCCCAACTGGCGGCCGCGGTGGCAGAACCGGCCCACGGCGTGACCATCACGGCCACGTTCCATGACATCACCCGGGACAAGATCGGCGGCGCCGTCCAGCCGCCGGACGTGAGCGTTCATGCGGGGTGGAAGACCAGTGCCCTATGACACCCGGCCGCACGGCTACCGCGCAGACGGCTTCGGAACCGAAAAGGACGCCCTGGCCCTGGAGGTGCGGCACTGGCAGCGCGCCAGCTCCGCGCTGACGGACCTTGAAGTCCTCGCCTCCGCGGCGGCCTGGCAGGCGCTCGAAAGCTACATGGGCCTCAGCCTCCGCTCCAGCCTGCGGGCCGTGGCCACCGGCGTGGCCGCCGAAGCCGGTGCGCTCGGCTCCCGCCTGGCCACGGCTTCGGACCCCGGCGACCTGGCGGCGGTCCGCGAATCACTGCTGCGGTTGCGGCGCCGGTATGAGCAGGTGGAAACCGTCCTGGACTTCTATGGCGACGCCGTCAACACCAGGACCAGCCCCCGGCTTGGCGCTGTGCTGCGCGGGCTCGATGCCCTCGCAGTGGACAGCATGGACAGGGTGCTGCGGCCGCTGGGAATGGCTGCCCCGCCGGTCCTGACATACCTGGACAAGGGGCTTGGGGCGTCCATCCTCCGCTCCGGCGCCAGGCTCTGGGACGCGTCACTCTCACCGGTGGCAGCCATCAAGATCACCCGCCACAACCTGTGGCGGCCCACGTCCCTGGTCCACGAAACCGGACATCAGGTGGCGCACATGACCGGCTGGACCGCCGAACTGGGGGCCGCGCTGTACGAGCGGATGGCCCCGGTTTCGGTCCTGGCCGCCGAGAGCTGGCGCAGCTGGGCGAGCGAGGTGGCCGCCGACGTCTATGCCTTCGCCCTGCTGGGCTACGCACCGCTGCCAGCCCTGGCCACCGTGGTGGACGGTCCCAGCAGCAAGGTCTTCCGGATGTCCATCGGCGATCCGCATCCGTTCGGCTGGGTGCGGGTGCTGTTCAACGCCGGGCTGTGCCGGTCCTGGTTCGGGCCCGGCCCGTGGGACGGCATTGCCCGCTCCTGGATGCTCCGCCATCCGCTATCCCGCGCCTCCAAGGACGTCCAGGCGATCAGCAGGGCCAGCGTAGCCAGCCTCCCCGCGCTGGTGGACGTCTGCACGCGGATCCCGCTGCGGGCCTTCGGCGGCGCGCCGCTTGCCTCGATCGCGGACCCGCGCGCCGTGGCGCCGGCAGAGCTTGCCCGCCTCGCTGAGCGGGCCGGCGCCTCCCTGTACACGTCCACGTACCTGCAGCGGCTGGAGGCGATGCGCGTGCTCGCCTGGACCGTCGTCAACGGCCAGGCACTGCATAACGGCCAGTCCGCGCCAACGTCCGACGACGGCGTCGAACTTTGGCTTCGAAGGATCGGCGGCGCTGCGGCCGCCGCAGCCTGACCCACCACAGGGGCAAACAGCAGCAAGGAAAGGAGCGCCGTCATGGCACAGGAGGAGACGGGCAACGCCCGGACATCAGGCCGCGCGTCGGCCAAGACCACCCAGTCGAGCCAGGCCAGCGAAGCGGCCGGCGCCGCTGACGCCCAGGCTGCTGCCGAGGAGCTCACCCTGGTGGTGGCCAAGGCGCTCGGCGAACAGATGGGCGCCGTGATGCGGGAGGTCTTCGCCGAACAGCGCAGCCTCTTCGCTGCTCAGGCGGAGCTGCGGGAGGCCGACTATGTGCTGGTGAGGCACATGGTGGAGGAACAGCAGGCGCGCCGGGAGAAGGACGCCGAGCTGCTGAAGAAGATCGACAGGCAGGCTGAGGCCAAGCCGCCGGGCCCGGTGGGAGGACGCAGGATCGACGCCGATCCCGGCCAGCTCCTCCTGGGGCTGCAGTTCAACGCGCTCAGCAACGTCCTGGGCAGCCGCAAACGCACCCGGAACGGCCGTGACGGATCCATCCTCGAACCGCCCGAAATCACCAAAGTTGGCGCCGCGTCCTCCCCCACGGCGGTCCGCTACCGGATGACATTCAAGGGCCCGTTGCCCTCCGGCTCGGCGACGGTGGGCATCCAGTACCTGGACAACACCCCCCGGGACCTGGTCCAGGTTGGTGCGCTGCAGAACAACGGCCTCGACCTGAAATCGGACAAGGTCCAGTACGTGGAACTGCTGGACGGCCGTGCCCTGCCCATCGCGTTTGGCATCCCCTACCGGCGCTGAATTCACGAATCGTTTTGGAGGCTCACGATGTTCCGTACGCTAGCCAGGCTGGTTGTCGATCCCACCCTGCTGAACCCCGCTGCCACGCCCAACCCGGACGTGGTGTTCGCCCACAACCCGCGGCAGCTCAGCCGCTGGCTGGAAGAGGTGTTCGCGGTGAACGGCGTGGTCAAGTACTTTCCAAACCCCGGCCCCACGCTGACCGCCACCACCGGGCAACAGGCCGTCATTGACGCCCTGAAGATGCCGCCGCTGCTGCTGGGCGCCTATCCCAGTGCCATCACCCAGGGCACCAGCATCCCGCCGGGCTACAACGTGCCGCCGCTGCTGGGCACCACCCAGCCGCTGCCGTGGGACCACCTGATCTACGCGTTCCTGCTGGAGAACACGGGCATCGTGGAAATCCTGGGTGAGGTGGTGCGGCGTTACAAGGTGGGCGAAACGCTGGCACCGCCGTCGGTCCAGACCCTGGTGTGGGCGCGGAACACCGAGGAGCTGTTTTTCCGCGACCCGCCGGCCTTCCACATCCTGGGGGTCACCAGCCAGCTGCGCCCCGACGCCCGGGTGAACCGCCGCAACGCGTACTGGCGCATGTTCGGCCGGGACCTGTCCCACGCGCCGCTTGCCACACCGCTGGGCAGCGCCCTGGAGGGGCAGCCATGGAAGAAGGACGTGGGAGCCGGCAGCAACGCCCGGTTCTTCGACATCTGGGAAGAGCTGCTGCGGCAGGTGTGGCAGGGCATCCTGAACGACCGGAACCAGGGAGGCCCCAACGCCACGGACCGCTCCTACATCGCCTATCTCTGCCAGTCCCTCTCGGAGATGCTGACCATGCGCCGGCGCGGCGGGATGCTGGCGCAGGAGGAGTTCGCCTATGTCTGCATGCTCAACTGGATGCACCTGACCGTGGAGTACGAGACTCCAGTAGTGAAGGACCTCAAAGCGGAGGCAGGCGTCAACGGCAACCCGGCGGACCGGCTGGCGGCCATCGGAGCCAGGGTGGGGATCAACCCGCCACGCGAAACCCGGGAACTGTTCGAACTTGCGGGCCTGCTCTCACCGCTGATGTGGTTCATCGAAAACGGTGCCTTCAACGACGAATCGGACGCAGAGATGCTGTACCACTCCAACATGGTGCCCAACCCGGTGGTTGCCGACGCCATGATCCGCATCATCGACCTGTGGCAGTCCGCCACCGGGACCAGGATCAAAGACCCCACGGTGGTGTCGGTCAGCCCTGACGCCAAGCGCCCTGCCCAACCGCTGCGGCTGCCCGAACCAACTCCCGCGGCTTCGGCACCGGTGTTCGCCCCGGCCCCGAGCAACGGCACCAAGGCCACGGTCTAGGACCAGGGAGGCCAGGTCATGGAGGACTACAGTGTGGCGCAGTTGTTCGCCATCAACGGCAACGGCGAGGCGCATCAGGAACATCCCGGCTGGCCCGTGAAACAGGACGTCTTTTCGCTCCAGGGCCACCCGGACAACGGCGCGGGGTTCACTGAGGACTTCAGCGCCGAAGGTGGCGCCGGGGACCAGGGCGAAGACTTCGGCGCCGATGGTGGTGCCGCTGAAACGGGGTGGCCCGGGACAGCCGAGGATTACGACAACCTGTCCTGGGGCGGCCACGAGGACCTCGCTTTCCAGCAATGGGCCGGAGCGCCGGACCTGCAGGAAGGCCAGTCCGACGGCGGCGCCAGCACCTGGGAGGTCCAGGAGGACTTCGCTGCCGGCAGCCCCGGGCCGGACACCGAAACTGGCGCGGCCCCCGCACCCGGGGCGTACTTCGAAGACCAGCCCGGCACGATGCCGCCGGGCCGCCTGGTGGTTGACCGGCTGCCACTGCTCCGCATCCACAGGGGTACGGCCCCGGACCTGCTCCTCAAATGGAACAGCATGCCGCAGGGCACCACGGCCGTGGACGTGGTGGTCCACCTGCACGGCTACTCCGGCCGGCGGGCTGCGATGAGCATCATCCGGGACAAGGAACCTGCCAGCGGACTCGACTTCGCAGACCCCGAGCAGCCCGTAACGGCAGGCCGCACCACCCCAACCCTGGCGGTCCTCCCCCGCGGCCACTACTTCGGCGGCAACAGCGGCTCCGGCTACTCCTTCCCCGCGCTCACCAAGGCGGGCGCACTCCAGCAGCTGGTGGCCACGGCCATCGACGCCTTCAACAAGCAGACAGGATCCAACGCCAGCCAGGGGAAGCTGATCATCACCGCGCACTCCGGCGGCGGAGCACCGCTGATGGCCATCCTGCGGCACACGGACCCGGACGAGGTCCACACCTTCGACGCGCTCTACTCCGACCCGTCGGCGCTGATTGCGTGGGCCCGACGCCGGGTGGCGGCCGGGAGCGGTGCGCTGCGGGTGGTCTTCCGGCCGGGTGAGCCCACGGCACGGAACAGCGAGCGCGTGGCAAAGTCGCTGAAGGCCCTCGGCGCCGGGGCGCCGTTCCGGGTGGAATCCACCAAGGTGCCGCACAACGACATCCCGAAGAAGTTCGGCTGGCGCCTGCTGGCGGACCCGTCCGCCGCCCTGCCGGGAACCACCGCCCGGGAAGCCGAAGCGGACGGCGAGGACCTGTACTTCGCCGAAACCGGGTGGCGGTTCGGCGAAGACAGCGCCGCGGAAGCGGACCCGGGCGAGGCCTACGACGCCGGAGCGTCCTTCGAGGAGGAGGCGGGCGCCGTCGGGCAGTCCAGTGCCCCTCGGGATGAAGCGGAACCGGCGGCCACCGAAAGCGGCGACGGCCTTGCCGAAGACAGTTACGGCGAGGACAGTAACGGCGAATCGCCCGGCCAGGAAGCCGGCGAGGCCGAGGCCGGCGAATGGCAGCTGGCCGCCGAACAGTCCGAGGCCCAGGACATCGGCGAGCATGAGGTCTTCCCGTCCGGCGCCTCGCTGGGCACCACTTCCGGCCGCACCGGCGAGGGCGAGGAGCACTGGGACCCCAACAACACCGGCCTGCCCCTGTACGAGACGGGACCGGCGCTGCGGAGCAGGAAACTCTCCCCCAACTTCACCGTGGGTGAGCTCGTGTTCAGCGGAAACCAGTATGCGGAGAAGGCACGCATCTCCCCCGTCCTGGTGGCGGCCCTGCAGAAGCTGCGGGACAGGGTTGGCCGGCCGGTGCGGATCACGTCCGGCTACCGGTCCTGGGAACGCAACGTGGCTGTCTACCGCAACGCAAAACCACCGAAGAAGCCAACCCTCAGCAGGCACTGCAGCGGGCAGGCGGCGGACGTGACGGTGGCCGGAATGTCCGGGCTGGACATCGCCAAGGCCGCCGTGGACGTCCTGGGCGACGGGATCGGCGTCGGGATCGGGGCGGGCTTTGCCCACATCGATGTACGCGGCAAGTGGACGGCCTGGACGTACCTCTCCGGCTCCGCCGGCGCCGCGGCCGTGGCGGCCATCAACGCACACCGGACTGCCCGGAAGGCAGCACCCGCGCCGCAGCCCGCGCCGCAGTCGTCGGACCGGGCCGCCGGGCGGGTGGTCCGTGGCACGTTCGTCCGCTGTGCAACCGGTGCACAGCCGGGGGCCCGGGCCATGGCCGATCAGTGGAAGCGCCTGACCGGCCGGCAGGCCGGCACCTTCAACTGCCGCAAGACCGAGGCCGGCACCCCGTCCCTGCACGGCGAGGGCCGCTCCGTGGATTTGTATGCCCGGGTGGACCGGCCAGCCGAGAAAGCCCAGGCCGAAGCCTACGTGGCGTGGATGCAGAGCAACGCCGTGGAACTTCAGGTGGCCTACATCATCTGGAACCACAACCAGTGGAGCTGGGCCCGCCGCGCCGACGGCTGGCGCCCCTACACCCAGCCGAACAAGCACACCGACCACATCCATGTGGACCTCAGCTGGGAGGGTGCCCGCAACCCCAGCCCGCTGTTCGGCTCCGGCGTTCCCGGGCTGGGCGGCGGACCTTCGCCGGCACCGCAGCCGCCAGTTCCACCGAATCCTGCGCCCCCGAATCCAGCCCCAAAGCCCGGCGGCAACGTCCCGGCGCATGTCCGCGACTTCGTCAACCGGTACGGCCTCCAAGCCCGGCGCGGCGAGCAGGCCAGCGGCGTGCCGTGGCTGGTGACGCTGGGGCAGGCGGCGCTGGAATCGGGCTGGGGCAAGAAGGCGCCCCGGTTCAACTTCTTCGGCATCAAGGCGAAGGACACCATCCCGGAATCCCAGCGCCAGCTGCTGCAGACGCGGGAAGTGCTGGGCCATCCGAACGGCAAGTTCCCGCAGGTCATCTCGGTGACGCAGCGGCCGGACGGGAAGTACAACTATGTGGTGCTGGACTGGTTCCGGGCCTACCAGTCCGCGGAGGAATCATTTGCGGACCACGGCGGCTTCCTGCGCCGCAACTCCAGGTACCGCCCGGCGTTCGAGCACACCGCGGACCCGTACGCCTTCGCGCGGGCGGTGGCGGCAGCAGGCTATGCCACGGACCCGTCCTATGCGGCCACGCTGACCAGCGTCCTGCGGCTGATCGAGCGGGCCGCCTAGGGTTGTGGTCCGGCCAGGGGACGTGTTAGTCCAGGAGGCCCAGGCCGGCGAAGGCGAGCGCCACGCCGTTGCCGGCCGGGCCGGGGGTGAGCCGGTCCGCAACGGCGAGCACACCGGGATGGCCGTCCTCCACTGCAATGCCCACCCCGGCGTACTCGAGCATCTCGATGTCGTTGGCGCTGTCGCCGATGGCCACGATGTCCTCCCGGTTGAGGCCCAGGCGTTCCTCCACCACCTGGATGCCCACCGCCTTGTGGGTTCCGGCCATGAAGATCTCGCCGGCGGAATCGCCTAGGGCGGACAGCGAACTGGGGATGAGCCCCACCTGCGGGCCGAGGCCACCCATGAGGCGGGTCAGCGGTACCGGGGAATCGAAGCAGGAGATCTTGGCGAAGGACGCCCCGCGGAGGTCGTCGCTGTATTGGACCGGGCCCAGGATGTCCTCCACGGGATCCACGTCGGTGCTGAGGACGCCGTCGTGCCGGGACCGGCCGGCAAAGACGGGGGTCAGGACCCGCCGGAGCCGTTCGCCCACTCCGGTGCGGCCCAGCAAGGCTTCGGGAGCCTCCAGGATGTAGGCGACGTCGTGGGCGTCCAGGGTGTCCACGATGAGGGCGGCCACGTCTGGTTCGAAACGGGTGTCCTTGAGCACTTCTCCGTTCATTTCCACCCGGGCACCCGCGCCGGTGATCACGCCGTCGAACCCTGCCTCCAGGATGTGGGCCGGCACCATGGACAGCGGGCGCCCGGTGCAGACGAACACCAGGTGGCCACGGCGCCGCACTTCCTGCACGGCTTCCACATGGGCTGCCGGGGCCAGCCCGTGGTCCGCATACGTCCCGTCAATGTCGAGGAAAATGGCGCGCGGACGGTCTGTTTGCTGGCTGGACATGCCGGGCTCCTAGGAATGTGCTGAGGGGACAATTCATCCTATCGAAGGCCTCGAATTCGCCGTCCTGCCGGGCCAAGAGGGCTGCCCAGGCGGGTGTTTACCGCGAAAACTGATAGTCATCCTGTGATATTCAAAGCCTTGCAGCGAAGTAAGCACGCTGATTGAATTAGGGAACCGGAGATGGGGGCACGGCACAACTTACTAATAAGGAGTGACAGCATGGGCATTCTCGGATTTCTCATCTTGGGCCTGATTGCGGGCGCCATTGCAAAGGCCATCCTGCCAGGCCGTCAGGGCGGCGGCTGGGTGGTGACCATGGTCCTCGGCGTTGTCGGCGCTATCCTCGGCGGCTGGATCGGGTCCCTGATCTTCGGTGGCGGCTTGGCCGAATTCTTCGATATCCGCACCTGGCTGCTGGCCATCCTCGGCTCCATCGTGGTCCTGCTGATCTACGGTGCAGTCATGAACCGCAGCGGACACCGGGCCTAGCAGCCCCTTCATCCATTAGCGCAGAAACGCCGTCCCGGCAGCGGGGCGGCGTTTCCGCGTTCCGGGCCGGAACCCGTATTCGTGCCCAATCCGTAGTGAAGCTGGCCACCATTACCGGCAGTTGGCACCTTATGATGTGCGAGGGGGTGGTGGTATGGCTGAATCCAGCCACGAGAGCACAATGGCTGTCCGGACGTTCGAGGCGATGCTTGACGCCAGCCCGGATGCCTTCCTGGCTCTCGCGTCTGATGGCACCATCACCCTGGCCAATCAGGCAGCAACCAGACTGTTCGGGCTGGACCGCAGGTTCCTCACCGGCCTGGATTACCGGAGGCTCCTGGCCGACCGTTCCCACCCCGAGGCGGACAGGCTCATCCGCCAGATCCTGGACCGGTCCGCTGCGCACCCGCGGGAAGTGTCCTGGGTCCATGCCGACGGCACCAGCTTCTCAGCCGAAGTGGCCGGGTCCCTCTTTCCCGCCGGGGCCGGGCAGTTGCCCGGCAATGCAGCGGCCGGCGCCGGCCATGCCACGGACGCCGCGCCCGACGACGGGGTCCCGGGCGGGGCACATGTCCTCCTCTCGGTCCGGGGTACTTCACACCGGCAGGCCACGAATGCGGACCTTCGCCAGGCGATGTCCCTGCTGACGTCCACCCTGGAGTCCACCGCGGACGGCATCCTGGTGATGGGCTCCAACGGCACCGTGGCCGGCTACAACGACCAGTTCCTCACCATGTGGAACATTCCCCGAAAACTCATGGAAGGTGAAAGCGGAGACCCGGTAATGGAGCGCATCACCAGCCAGCTCACCGACCCCGGGGCGTTCCTTGCCAGGCTCCTGGAAGTCCAGGGCAACACCACAGCCGAGAGCCACGACGTTGTGGACTTCAAGGACGGCCGCACCTTCGAACGGTATTCCCGCCCCCACAAGGTGGGAGAGGAAGTTGTGGGGCGGGTGTGGAGCTTCCGGGATGTCACTCCCCGGCGCAGAGCCCAGGAACAAGCGCACCAGGCCATGCTTGACCTGGCGGAGCAGGCGGAAAAGCTGCGCGTCATGGCCTTCCAGGACCCGCTGACCGGCCTGGCCAACAGGGCGGTGTTCAACGACGCCCTGGCCGGATCGCTGCAGGAACCCCGGCTCAAGGCCGTTGATGTGCTGCTCCTCGACCTGGACGACTTCAAGGAGGTCAATGACCTCCTGGGCCACCAGGCCGGGGATGACATGCTGATCGAGGTGGCCCGCAGGCTCCGCGGCTGCGTCCCCGCCGCGGATGTGGTGGCACGGCTCGGCGGTGACGAGTTTGTGGTGCTCCTGACGGCCTGCCCCAACGTGGACGAAATCGCGGCATGCATTGTCCGCTGCCTGCACGTCCCCGTCACCATCAGCGGCCGCGCCCTCCGCCCCAGCCTCAGCCTCGGCGTGGCATCGCGGGGACGGGACGCGGTGGGCCCGTCAGAGCTGCTTCGCCAGGCGGACATCGCCATGTACGCGGCGAAGGCCGCCGGGAAGAACCGTTTCCTGCGGTTCCATCCGGACATGATGGCTGCCCTGGTGCAACGCACAGACATGGAAAGCGGCCTGCAGTTCGCCCTGCAGGGCGGGGAGATCTCGGTGGACTTCCAGCCCATCGTGTCGCACCGCAGCGGGCAGGTGGTCCAGTTCGAGGCCCTCGCACGGTGGGACCGCGGCGCCGGGCGGGTGCCGCCGTCGGACTTCATTCCACTGGCTGAACGCACTGGACTGATCCGGGACATCGGCCTTGACGTGATGGCGCAGGCCATGGCGCAGCTGGCGGACTGGCTGGGCGAGGACCCGGCAAGGTCGCTGGCCGTAAATGTTTCCGGCGTGCAGCTGCAGGAACACGACTTCGCCGCGAAGGTGCTGGGCCTGGCGGAGACCAGCGGCGTGGCCGCCCGGCAGCTGGTGCTGGAAGTCACCGAAAGCGTGTTCTTCCACGCCGACTGCGACCTGATCAGGCAGCTCAGCACGCTGCGGGAGGCCGGCGCGCGGGTTGCCCTGGACGACTTCGGCACGGGCTATTCCTCCCTGGGCCGGCTGCAGGACCTGCCGGTGGACACCGTGAAGATCGACAAGACCTTTGTGTCCATGGTGCGGACCGGCAGCGAACGCCTGCCCATCCTCAGTTCCATGATCAACATGGCGCACAGCCTGGGGCTGACCGTCACCGCGGAGGGAATCGAGACTGCCTCACAAGCTGATTACCTCACGGCACTCGACTGCGATGCGCTGCAGGGCTACCTGTTCTCGCTGCCTGAGCCGGCCGCGCGCCTGGAGAAGGCGCTACGCCGGGCCGAAGAGGTGCTGGGCGCGCTGCAGCAGCGCTAGCTGGCGGCTACGGCACGGGGACGACGCCGGGCCTTGCGGCTGCTAGGCCGCCTGCCTGCCGCCGGGCTGCTTGGGCTTCTTTCCCGAACCCAGGGGCTGGCCTGCCGGCCGCGGCGGAGTGGCCAGCCGGCCCTGCTGCTCACGGGACTCTGGTGCGGTGGACTGGGTGTGGTCGTACGATGCAGAGTCCTGGGCGGATGATCCGGCGGCCGGTTCCGCGGCGCTGGATTCCCGGGTAACGGACTGCGAGGCCGGGGCAACGTTGGCTTGGTCAGCTGACTCTTCGTCAACGGCGTACTCGATGACGCCATCTGCATTCACGGCGTTCTCAGCCGGAACGAACGCATCGGCGGGGCTTGCCGCGGCGGCGCGGTTGCGGCGCCAGCGGCGGATGAGGTCCACGGCGGCCAGCAGGCCCGCCAGCGGCGTCAGCACCGCGGCGGTGTATACGAAGAGCATCCAGGTGAGGGTGGTCAGCGGCGGCTGGTTGTTGTGCAGGAGGGACAGCCCGCCCAGGATGCCCACCAGCCAGAAGAGGATGACCGCCGCGAGCACCGCTCCGGCGGGAAAGTACTGGTTCCGGACGATCCTCTTAAGGGTTTCCAATGCACTTCCTCCTTGCCTGGCCGGGGCTGCGGAAAGTGGCCGCATCACCCTAAGTATGGGGCCCGATTCCGCCGAAACCCGGCAAGACGCCACGGCGAGTGATGAACATAACTGGAGCGCCGCCGTCGTCCCCGTTTTTGGCGGCAATCCGACGTGCCATGGCGGTATTTGGCCTTCCGCCCACGCGCCGCCGCGCATAGGTTGTTCCTTGACCCAACGAACCCGGGAGGACCCGCATGCGCAAAGTAACGGCAGGATTGTTCCACTCCATTGACGGAGTGGTTTCGGATCCGTTCAAGTTCCAGTTCGACAGCTTCGACGCTGAGCTCGGCGAGGGGCTCACCACCATGATCAACACCGTGGACACGGTGGTGCTGGGCCGGAAAAGCTACGAGGAGTGGGCGTCCTACTGGCCCAATGCCTCCGCGGACCAGGACTTCGCCGCGTTCATCAATCCGGTGCAAAAGTTTGTGGCGTCCAGGACGCTGAGCGAGCCCCTGGAGTGGCAGAACTCCCGGCTCATGGACGCGCCCCTGGAGGAGTTCGTGGCGAAACTCAAGGAGGGCGACGGCGGAGAGATTGCCGTGTGCGGCAGTATCTCCGTGACCCGGCAGCTTCTCTTCGCGGGGCTGCTGGATTCGCTGCAGCTCATGACCCACCCCGTGGTGGCCGGCAGCGGAAGGCGGCTGTTCGAGGACGGCGATCCCCTCACCCGGCTGGTCCTGCTGGATGAGAAGCGCACCAGCAAGGGCAACGTCCTCACCACCTACGGGCTCCGCGGGGACTAAGCGTCCCGCGCCGCCGGGCCCCGGCCGGGCGCCGGCCTCCCAAGGCACGGGAGGCCGCCATCCTGCTGCACCTTGACACGGACACGCCGGAATGTGGCCGGTCTGCGCCGGGATCAGCGGTTGATGTGCCCCGCGAGGGCGGAGATGTCGGCCGGCGTGGTCCTGCAGCAGCCGCCGATGATCCGGGCGCCGAGGGCCTGCCAGGCAGGGACGCCGTCCGCCAGCGCTGCGGGAGCCGTGGCGCTAGTGGGGGCTGCATCCCAGGTCTTGGTGCCCGCATCGTAGGACTCCCCGGAATTCGGGTAGGCCACCAGCGGTTTGCCGGTGCCGCCGCGGAGGGCGGTGAGCGCGGGGGCCACCAGCGCCAGGGGGACGCAGTTAACCCCGACGGCGGCCACGTGCGACTCGCCATCCAGCAGGTCCGCGACGGCGGCCAGGGGCGTGCCGTCACTGATGTGACCGGCGTCGCGGAGGGAGAAGGAGAACCAGGCTTCGACGCCGAAGTCCCGGGTCAGTTCCGCGAGGGCCCGGGCTTCGGCGAAGGATGGGAGGGTTTCGCAGGCCAGGACGTCGGCGCCGGCCCTGGCCAGGGCTTCGACGCGGGGACGGTGGAAGGTCCGGAATTCGGCGGGCGTCAGGGCGTAGTCACCGCGGTACTCCGAGCCGTCCGCCAGGTAGGCGCCGTAAGGCCCCACGGATCCTGCGATGAACAGGGGCCCGGACTCCGGGTGCTTGGCCAGGTGGTCACGCCGCGCTTCGTCGGCCAGCCGCACGGACAGGGCCACGAGGTCCAGGGCCTCCTGCTCCGTCATTCCGCGGCCGGCGAATCCCTGCGGCGTCGCCTGGTAGCTTGCGGTGGTGGCGATCCGGGCGCCGGCCGCGAAGTAGTCCCGGTGCACGTCCCGGATCAGGTCCGGTTGTTCCAGCAGGACCTTGGCCGACCACAGGGAATCGTCCAGGTTGCAGCCGCGCGCCTCGAGTTCCGTGGCCAGTGCGCCGTCGGAGGTCAGGGTTTCCCCGGCTTCGAGCAGGGCGGACAGCATGGGGATGGCAGGCATGATGGTCACTATACGCATTCAGATATGCGCATGCCGGGTGTTACGACGCAGTGAACCGGCGGCAACCCCACCCCAACTACACTCGAAGCCATGGCTAAATCCTCCAGCATGGGCCGCGGCATCATGGCCCTGCTGGCCGTAGGCTCCCGCCACGCCGCTGAACACCCGGGCGGCACCGTGGCCCACATCGCCACCGGCCTGGGCAAGGACCGCAGCCAGGTCTCGCGGTACCTTCGCAGCGCGGAGCAGGAGGGCTTCCTGGCCCGCACCGCCCAACGCGCTTATGCATTGGACTGGGAGTTCTTCACCGATGCCCAGCAACTGGCCACACGCCGGCTGGAATCTGACGGAGCCATTGCGTTGGACGCCCTGGCCACCGATACGGATGAAGCCTGCTTCCTGGGCGTCCTCCAGGGGAACAGCACCGTGACCATCGGCGAAAGCGTTCCGGGCAGCAGCAACCTGGTGGGTTCCTGGCTGGGCCGGCCTTACCCCGCGTACTGCAGCGACGCCGGGCAGGCAGTGCTGTGGGAGTCCTCCGATGCGGAGGTCCGCACCGTCTTCGCGGGCGTCGACTTTGTCCGGCACGGCCCCAACACGCCGCACAGTGTGGAAGAGTTCCTGGCCAGGCTGGGGGCTGCACGCACGCGGGGTTATTCGATAGTGGACCAGGAAGCGGAACCGGGGCTGTACTCCCTGGCCGTCCCCGTGCGCGATTTCAAGGGCGAAGTGGTGGCAGCCCTCCAGATCGTGGGGATCAGGGACCGGCTGGAACCCCGCCGGGAGGCCTGCGCCGCAGCGCTGCTCCGGCAGGGACGGTGGCTTGAGTCCAGCCTGGGGTACAAACCGAAGGATTAGCGGGGCGCTGCCGTGCCGCTGAGCCGGCTGGCGGACGCTGCCAGGGCATGCACCGCGTCCCGGTGCTCCGCCAGGCCTGGCCCGCCGAGCAAACTCAGCGAGGCCCGCACTGCTCCTGACCCGTCCCGCACGGGCACGGCCAGCTCAACAACGTCATGTTCGAATTCCTCGACGGCGGCAACCACCCCGGCCTGGCGGTCCCGGACCATCAGCTCCCACACCGCATCAATGGTGTGCGCCGCGCCCGGACCGCCGATGCCAATGAAGTTCACGCCCTCCAGCAGGCCTTCCAGCGCCGGCCGGTCCAGGTCCCACAGCAGCGCCCGGCCTGCACCGGTGCACCAGACGGGGCTGACCATGCCCGGCTTGACGAAGCTGCCGGGGACGGCGTCATTGCTGGAGTTGCGGAGCAGGATGGCCCGGTGGCCGTCACGGACGGAGAGCCTGGCCCGCAGGCCCAGCGAAGAAACCAGGGATTCGAGTTCGGTCCGGGCAGCCAGTACCCAGCCTGTGTTGAGGGAGGCTGCCAGGGTGAAGTATTCGGGCCCGGCGCGGAACGGCCCACGTTCGGGGCGTTCGAGCAGTCCAAGGTGGCAGAGTTCCTGGGCCAGCCGCGAGACCCTGCTTTGGTCCATTGACAATGCCGCGGCGAGCTGGGAAACGCCCAGGAGGGGCCGCCCGGACTTCTCCCGGTCCACCACCAGCCGCACAATCCGGAGCCCTTGCGCCATCGACGACGCCTCGGCGGATGAGTCCACGCTTCCCTTACCCCTCCCACCGGTCACGGGCTCCATTCTTCCACGGCCGTAGCGGCGCAACACCCGGCCGGGCGGCCCCATGGTCACCGCAGGAAACCACGGCACCCAGGACGCGGACGACGACGGCGCGCGCCGGCGAAGGTGCCGGGCGCGCCTGCCGGACTGCCGTCGTCGTCCGTTCCCCGCTCAGCGCTGCGGCCGAACCGCGGCGCGGCCGTGCCGAAGATGGAAGTAGAGGTAGCAGGCGGCCACGAACGGAACGCCGAAGTACAGGGCGGGTGCCTGAGCAGGATCCAGCGCGATGCCGATCAGCGAAACGACGCACAGGGTGAAGGCCAGGATAGGGACCAGTGGGAACAGCGGTGCCTTGTAGGAGAGGGTGGAGGTATCACCGCCGTCCCGGATGAAGGCGCGGCGGTGGAAGAAGTGGGAGGCAGTGATAGACATCCAGACGCCCACCACCGCGAAACCGGCCACTGACACGAGGACCAGGTAAACGGTCTCGGGTGCCACCACGCTGCTGATCAGGGACGCCAGGCCGCCCACCATGCTCAGTGACAGCGCGGCCAGGGGGATGCCGCGGCGGGTCAGCTTCTTGAGGGCGCGCGGTGCGTGGCCTTCGTCGGCGAGCGAGTAGAGCATGCGGGCGCAGGAGAAGAGGCCGCTGTTGCCGGCAGACAGGAGCGCGGTGATGATGACGAAGTTCATGATGTCGGCCGCGAACGGGATGCCGATGGCGGAGAAGACGGTGACGAACGGGCTCTCATCCAGCCCCACCTCCGTGTAGGGGATAGTGGCGGCGATGACCGCGATGGCGCCGACGAAGAAGATCAGGAGGCGGACGACTGTGGTGCGCATGGCCTTGGGGATGGCCGTGGCCGGGTCCTTGGTTTCGCCGGCGGCCACGCCGATCAGCTCGGAGCCGGAGAAGGCGTAGAAGACGGCCAGCACGGTGACCAGGACTCCGGTGAAGCCGTTGGGGAACAGGCCTGATTCGGTAGCGAAGTTTTCGAACAGGAACGGGTGTTCGCCGCCGCCACCGAGCGGTCGGAAGCCGAACAGCGTCGCGCCGCCCAGGACGATCAGTCCGATGATGGCGGCCACCTTGATGATGGCGAACCAGAACTCGGACTCGCCGAAGAACCGGGCGGACACTGCGTTGAAGCCGAAGAGGATGGCCGCAAACACCAGGCACCACACCCACACCTCCACCCCCGGGAACCACCGCTGCATGAGCAGGCCGGACGCCGTGAACTCGGAGCCGATGGCCACGGCCCAGCAGAGCCAGTACAGCCAGGCGGTGGCAAAGCCGGTGGCGGGTCCGATGGAGCGGGCCGCGTAGATATGGAATGCCCCGGACACCGGGTACGCGATGGCCAGTTCACCCAGGCACGCCATGACCAGGTACACCATGAAGGCGCCCACGAGGTAGGCGATCACTGCGCCCAGCGGGCCTGCCTGGGAGATGGTGTAGCCGGAGCTGAGGAACAGGCCGGAGCCGATGACGCCGCCCATGGCGATCATCACCAGGTGCCGCGGCCCCATGGAGCGGCGGAGTCCGGAGGTGACCGGCTGCGCCGGGTCCGGCCGGGTATCGAGCGTAGGTGATGAGGGTTCCACAGGTGTCTCCAGTGTGATCGGTGCAGGTGGCGGCGGCGCGGGGACGTCGCGTTGGTCCCGGGGATCGAAGAAGTGAGCGCCGACAGAGCCGAAAGTAGCACGGCCGCCGAATTTACGGTCATTAAAGGCATGAAGGTTTGCTTATATTGCACGCTGTTACTTGCTGGGCCTTGGCCGGCAGCCAGCACGCGCCGCTGCCGGGGCACACTGACACGGACACGCCGGGCAGCACAGGCTCAGCGCCCGGGAGCGGCCCCAATGTGCCCCGGGACGGTGGCGGCTCCACACAGGGACGGCGGCGGCGCCCGTCCCGCGGAGGTACGACGCCGGCACTCCCCCAGGTGCCGGCGTCGGGCTTCCCCAAAGGCAACAGGTAAAATTGGAGGGCCATGCGCTGTTCCTACTTTGATGCCGCCCGCTGCCGCTCCTGCACCCTCATGGGCACGCCCTACGGCGAACAGCTGTCCGGCAAGCAGGCCCACTGCCAGACCCTCCTCGCTGGCCACACCTCGCTGGAGTGGCTGGAACCGGTCGCCAGCCAGGAGTCCGCGTTCCGCAACAAGGCCAAAATGGTGATCAGCGGGACGGCCCGAAACCCCACCATCGGCATCCTCGACGCCGATGGCCACGGCATTGACCTGCGCAAATGCGGCGTCTGCTCCCCCGGCCTCCGCGCCGTCTTTCCCGTGGTTGCCGGCTTCATCCGCAGGAACCGCCTGACGCCCTATGACGTGCCCAACCGGAGCGGCGAACTCAAGCACCTGATCGTCACCGAATCCCCGGACGGCGAGATCATGCTGCGCCTGGTGCTCCGTTCGGAGCAGCTGGTGCCCCGCATCAGGAAGCACCTTCCGGACCTGCTGGAGGCCCTGCCCCAGGTGAAGGTGGTGTCCATCAACCTGCACCCCGAGCACAAGGCGGTGCTGGAGGGCGACCGGGAGATCCTGCTGACGGAGCAGTCGACGCTGAACATGCGGGTGAACGACATCAACCTGCACCTGCGTCCGCAGAGCTTCTTCCAGACCAACAGCGACATGGCGGCGGCACTGTACCGGCAGGGTCGCGAATGGGTCAGCGAATTGGCGCCGGCGTCGGTGTGGGATCTGTACTGCGGCGTGGGCGGGTTTGCCCTGCACGTCGCCGATCCGTACCGCACGGTGACCGGCATCGAAACCAGCAGCGAGGCCATCGTCTCGGCCCGGCTCAGCCGCGATGAAGCAGGGCTGCAGGGCATGGAGTTCGAGGCCGGGGACGCCACCGCCTTCGCCTTGGCAGCCGAGCAGGCGCCGGAGCTGGTCATCGTGAACCCGCCGCGCCGGGGCATCGGCAAGGAGCTGTGCGGTTGGCTGGAATCCTCCAACGTCCGGCACGTGGTGTACTCCAGCTGCAACGCCCAGTCCCTGGCCCGGGACCTGGCCGCCCTGCCCTCCTTCACGGCACGGCGGGCACGGGTCCTCGACATGTTCCCGCAGACCACGCACTACGAAGTGATGGTCCTGCTGGAGCGGGCCGGCTAGCTTTCCGGCGCCCGCTGGGCCAAGACGCGTTCGACGGCGGCCGCGCTGGCTTCCTGCCCGCTGGACCGCAGTCCGGCCACCACGCCGGAGGCGTCGGCTGCGGACCGGTTCTGGCTCAGCTTCTCCTTCGCCTCGATCCGGGTGATCAGCAGTTCAACGCCCACGATGGCGCGCAGCTGCCCGGCAATGAACTTCTCGGGAGCGTCGTCAACGCTCCACGGGTGCTCCCGCTCCCCCTCGTGCCGGTCCGTCAGGCGCCGGACGTGCCATGCCAGCCAGCCGGCGTCGTCATGGACCACCAGTTGGCCGTACACGTGCGCGGTGCTGTAGTTCCAGGTGGGCACCACGCGGCCATGCTCGGCTTTGGACGCGTACCAGGACGGCGAAATGTAGGCATCCGGGCCCTGGATGATGGCCAGCGCTTCACCAGTCACCGGGGCGGAGGCCTGCGGGTTGTTCCGGGCGACGTGCGCGTGCAGTGCGCCGTGTTCTCCCGCGTCCGGCTCGTAGACGAAGGGCAGGAGCGTGGCCAGCAGGCCGCCGTCGGTCATGGTGATGAGGTTGGCCGCGCCCGGGGTGGTGAGCAGGTGCCGGACGGCGTCGGGCCCGGCGGCGAAGTGGGCGGGAATGTACATGGGGATGTCCTTTCGGGTGGTTTACAGGGCAGTCAGGAGCTGGGCTTGAGCCGGACGCGGACGGCGGCGCCGGCACAGAGAATGACAGCGAGGCCGCCAATCGCCGTGGTCCAGGTGACCGCTTCTCCGAGCAGGAGTGCCGCCCAGCAGATGCTCAGCACGGGCTGCAGGAGCTGGATCTGGCTGACCTGCGCCATGGGGCCGATGGCCAGGCCGCGGTACCAGGCGAAGAAGCCAAGGAACATGCTGACCACTGCAAGGTAGGCAAACGCCGCCCACTGGACGGGCGTGGCCGATGGCGGCCGGCTGGCGAGATCGAACATGGCCAGTGCCAGCATGGGCGGGAACGCAAGGACCAGCGCCCAGGCAATGGTCTGCCAGGAGCCCAGTTCGCGGGCCAGCAGGCCTCCCTCGGCGTACCCGGCGGCGGCGCACACCACCGCGCCGAGCAGCAGGAGGTCCGCCCAGTGCAGGTGGCCGATCCCGCCCGATTGCAGGACCGCGAAAGCTACGGCGGCCAACGAGCCGAGCGCCATGACGGCCCAGAAGGCCGGCCGGGGACGCTCCCGGGTCCGCAGGATGGCGGCCGTAGCTGTGGCGGCGGGCAGGAGGGCGATCACCACGGCACCGTGCCCGGCCGGCACGGCAGTGAGTGCGTAGGACGTCAGCAGGGGGAAGCCGACGACGACGCCCCCGGCCACCACCGCGAGCCGCGCCCAGGTGCGTGGTTGCGGAAGCCGCTGCCGCGTGAGCGTAAGGGCTGCGGCTGCGAGGACTCCTGCAGCGACGGCGCGGCCGGAACCGATGAACAGCGGGGACAGTCCCGCCACCGCCATCCGGGTCAACGGGACCGTGAAGGAGAAGGCCGCGACGCCGAGGAGTCCCCACCAGATGCCGGCGGACCTCCCACTGGAGGCGCTGCCGCTGTGCGGGGCCGGCAGTATCGCTGGCTCCGATAGGACAGTAGCGCTACTATGTTCTTTCATGAACAACGATAGCAGTTCGCGGATCGTCCTGGCACTCAGAAAGTGGATTACCGCTGCCGCGCCGGGAGCGAAACTGCCGTCCACGCGCTCACTGGTGGCGGAACACCAGGCCAGCCCGGTGACGGTGCAGAAGGCGCTGCAGGCACTGACGGCGCAGGGGCTGATCGAAAGCCGTCCCGGCGTGGGAACCTTCGTGCGGGCCGTCCGGACGGCGCGCCCCGCGGACTATGGCTGGCAAACCGCTGCGCTGGGGTCGCCGTCGGCCGTGCTGCCGTCGTCGTCCACCATGCGCACGGTGCCCAACGACGCGATCTGGCTGCACTCGGGCTACCCGGACCGTGAACTGCTGCCGGAACGCCTGGTGCGTGCCGCACTGTCACGGGCAGCGCGGGGCGACGCCGCGCTATCGCGCCCGCCGGCAGCCGGGATGCCGGAGCTGCAGCAGTGGTTCGCCCAGGAGCTGGGAGCGGCGACGCCGGTGGGCATCACTCCCCCTACGCCGAGCGACGTGATCGTGCTGCCGGGAAGCCAAAGCGGACTCAGCTCGATCTTCCGGGCGCTGGTGGGTGCAGGGCAGCCTCTGCTGATGGAGTCACCCACATATTGGGGGGCCATCCTGGCCGCCGCCCAGACGGGCGTCCGGGTGGTGCCGGTACCCAGCGGGCCGGACGGGCCGGACCCGGTGGAGCTGGCCCGGGCGTTCGAGGAGACCGGGGCGCGGGCGTTTTACGCCCAGCCCAACTTCGCGAACCCCAGCGGCGCCCAGTGGGCTCCCGGGCGGGGCGGCGAGGTCCTGGAGGTGGCGCGCGCTGCCGGGGCGTTCGTCATCGAGGATGACTGGGCCCATGATTTTGGCATCACCTCAACGCCGGTGCCGCTGGCCACGCAGGACGATTCCGGGCATGTCATCTACATCCGGTCCCTGACCAAGAGCGTGTCCACGTCGGTGCGGATCGCCGCTGTTGTTGCGCGGGGTCCGGCCCGGGAACGGATCCTGGCGCACCGGGCAGCGGAGTCGATGTACGTCAGCGGGCTGCTGCAGGCCGCGGCCCTGGATGTGGTGACCCAGCCGGGCTGGCAAACGCACCTGCGCAGCCTGCGGCAGCAACTGCAGTCCCGCCGGGACCTGCTGGTGACCAGCATCAGGGAGCATGTGCCCGCCGCCCACATTGAACTGCTCCCCAAGGGCGGCCTGAACCTGTGGCTGCGGATGCCCGACGGCACGGACCTGCCCCGGCTTACCCGCGACTGCGAGGACAACGGGGTCATCATCGCCGCCGGAACCGAATGGTTCCCGGCCGAACCTGCCGGCCCGTTCGTCCGGCTCAACTACTCCGGCCCGAACCCGGCGGCGTACCCCCAAGGAGCGAAGGTGATCGGCGAGGCGCTGGCCCGTCAAAGCTGAGCCGCCAGGCAGGATTCCCCAAGGAATTCATCAAGGTTGGCGCAAGGCCAGTTTTACTCCTTGCGCCGTGGCTACGCTGGCCGTGCACTTCGCATCCGGCACACGTCAATGGGGGCACAAATGAATACACGGAAGCACACCTATCGGTCGCGCGCCGAAGACCCGAAGGCCGAGACGGGTCCCGGCCGCAGCGCCCGGGGGCACGGCACCAAGAGCGGTGTTGCCGCGGCGGCCGCGGCCGCCGTCGTGCTCCTCCTGACCGGCTGCGGCGGATCCCCCGCCTCGCTCAGCGCGGCCACGGCAGACGAACCCACCAGCACGGCTGCGGCCTCTCCCACACCAAGCGCCACGCCCATCTCCGGAACGTCGTGCGGGAGCGTAGACAGCCAGAAGTCCGCCGGCGGCACCACGTATATCTGCACAAAGGACGAGGCCGGTGCCGTTGTGTGGCTTGAGGCCTCCAAGTCGCGGAATGTGAAGGAGAAACTAGCGGCCGATGCTGCGGCCAAGGCTGCCGCGGACAAGGCAGCTGCGGACAAGGCAGCTGCGGACAAAGCCGCGGCAGACAAAGCAGCTGCCGATAAGGCAGCAGCGGACAAAGCGGCAGCCGATGCTGCCGCGCGGGAAGCGGCGCGCCAAGCCGCAGACGCCAAGGCCGCACAAGACGCCGCAGCACAGGCTGCGGCCGATGCCGCTGCAAGGGCGGCAGCAGCGCCAGCACCTAGAGCCGTTCCCGTCGCTCCTCCGGCCGGAACCGGTTGTGACCCTAACTATTCAGGATGCGTGCCTATCGCTTCGGACGTCGACTGCGCCGGCGGAAGCGGCAACGGTCCCGCCTACGTACGGGGGCCGGTACAGGTTATCGGCAGCGATATTTACGGTCTGGACCGGGACGGCGACGGTTTCGGCTGCGAGTAGTCAGGCGGGCTTCACCAGTTCTTCGCTCTTGTCCCACAGTTCGCGGGCCAGGACGGCGTCGTAGGCCTGCTTGTTGGCCTTGGCCAGGGCACGCTTCGCGTAGTAGGCGCCGGAGATCCAGTCGGTGCCGGCGATGCCGTTGATGAGCCACAGCATGGTGTCGGCGCCCTGGTCCGGGGTGAGCATGAAGCGGTTCAGGATGGACTTGTACGCGTGCCGCCAGGGACTCGCCGACTCCGCCGCGAAGTTGGTGCGGACCACGCCGGGGTGGAATGCCGCCGTCGTAATTCCGCGCTCGTGGAAGCGGCGGTGCAGCTCGGAGGTGAAGAGGATGTTGGCGAGCTTGCCGGTGCCGTAGGCGCGGTTGACGGAGTAGCTGTGCTCGGCGGTGAGGTCGAAGAGGTCCAGCTTGCCGAAGCCGTTGGCGGCGCTGGAGGTGTTGATGACCTTGGCATTGCTGGCCGAAAGGGTGTCCAGCAGCAGCGTGGTGAGCAGAAACGGTGCCAGGTGGTTGATCTGGAACGTCGCTTCGTTGCCGTCCACCGTCAGGGCGCGCTTGCCCATGATGCCGCCGGCGTTGTTAGCCAGGACGTCGATGCGCGGGTAGTCGGACTTCAGCTGCGCCGCGA
Source organism: Pseudarthrobacter chlorophenolicus (assembly GCF_000962805.1). Classification (GTDB taxonomy): domain Bacteria; phylum Actinomycetota; class Actinomycetes; order Actinomycetales; family Micrococcaceae; genus Arthrobacter; species Arthrobacter chlorophenolicus_A. Next base: position 126,134 of record NZ_JZTW01000003.1, read on the forward strand.
GCGTACGGACCTGCGCGAGGTCGGCAAAGTCGGTGACGAAGTAGTCGGCATTGATCTCCTTGGCCAGTGCCCGGGTCTTCTCGGCGGAACGCCCCACGACTACAACCCGGTCGCCTCCCTTGGCCAGGGTCCGGGCGGCTGCTGCGCCGATGCCGTCGCTGGCGCCGGTGATCACGATGGTGCGTTGGGTCAAGGGGTGTCCTTTGCTCGGAGCGGCTGCGCCCTCATCTTGGTGGATCGGACGGGCGCACATAGGGGGAACAACGACGGCGGGGCGGCAGGTGTTCCCACCCGCCGCCCCGCCGCTACTTGGTTGGGACGCTAACCCGCCAGCCCGGCCACCAGGAATATGACCGCGGCGATACCGAAGCCCATGACACCGATCAGGGTTTCCATCACGGTCCAGGTCTTGAGCGTGGTGTTGACGTCCATGCCGAAGAAGCGGCCCACCAGCCAGAAGCCGGAGTCGTTCACGTGCGAGACCACCACTGAACCGGCGGCAACGGCGATGACCATTGCGGCCACCTGCATGCCGTTCAGTCCACCGGCAGCAACGGCCGGGGCGATCAAGCCCGCCGTGGTGGTGAGTGCAACGGTGGCCGAACCCTGCGCGATGCGGAGGATGGCGGAGATCAGGAATCCGGCCAGGATCAGCGGAATGCCGAGGCCGCCCAGGACGTCGGCCAGGGCCTTGCCGATGCCGGAGGTGCGCAGGACGCCGCCGAACATGCCGCCGGCGCCGGTGATCAGGATGACCGAGCAGACCGGGCCCAGCGAGGACTCGAGCAGCTTCTCCAGGGCGCCGGCATCCTTTCCGCGCTTGGCGCCCAGGACGAACAGGGCCACCAGTACGGCGATCAGCAGTGCCACCGGCGTCTCGCCGAGGGTGCGCAGGATCTGGAACCACTGCTGGTCCTTGGTGCCCTCGGCCAGTACGCCGGAGGAGGCCAGGGTGTTCAGGCCGGTGTTGATGAAGATCAGGGCCAGCGGCAGGAGCAGCAGGCCGATGATGGTGCGGAAGCGCGGCGGGTGGGACTCGGCTTCGGCGGAGGCATGGCCCAGGATTTCCGGCACCGGCAGGACCAGCTTCTTGCCGGTGTACAGGCCGTACAGGTAGGTGGTGACGTACCAGGTGGGGATGGCGACGACGAGCCCGGCGATGGTCACCAGGCCGATGTTCGCATCGAAGAACGCAGCCGCGGAGACCGGGCCCGGGTGCGGCGGCAGGAAGATGTGCATCACGGAGAACGCACCCGCTGCGGGCAGGCCATAGCGGAGCACTCCACCACCCAGGCGGTGGGCCACTGCGAACACGACCGGCAGCATGACGACGAGGCCGGCGTCGAAGAAGATGGGGAAGCCGAAGATCAGGGAGGCGAGGCCCAGCGCGAACGGAGCACGCTTTTCGCCGAAGATGCCGATCAGGTAGTCGGCCAGGACCTTGGCGCCGCCGCTGGTTTCGACGATGCGTCCCAGCATCGCGCCGAGGCCCACCAGAAGCGCTACCGTTCCCAGCGTGGTGCCGAACCCGTCAATGAGGACCGGAACCACCTTGTTGGCGGGGATGCCGGTGGCGAAGGCCGTGGCCAGGCTGACGAGGATCAGGGCGATCAGGGCGTGCACGCGCAGCCTGATGATCAGGAACAGCAGGGCGAGGATCGCGGCTGCGGCGATGAGCAGCAGGGGGCCTGCTCCCAGCGTCTGGGTCCATCCTTCGATGGTCATGGTTCTCCTTTGAAACAGTACTTCTGGTTGGGGATTCGAGGGTGCTTAGGAAGCCCGGGGCGCCGGGTCCGCATCAAGGCCAAGGGCCTGCACGACGGCGGCGACCAGTTCCTCCGGTGAGCGCGAGATGTCGAGGCGGAGGCTGCCGGCGTCGAGCTCTTCCTGGCTCAGGGGCTCCAGCGTGGCCAGCTGGCTGGGCAGCAATGTCGGCGGCATGAAGTGGCCTTCGCGGCCCTGCATGCGCTGGCCGATCAGGTCCGCGCCGCCGTCGAGGTGCAGGAAGATCACCCGTCCGCCGGCTTCGGACAGGAGCCGGCGGTAGCTCTGCTTCAAGGCGGAGCACGTGAGGACGGTGCTCAGGCCGTCCCGGGATTTGGCCGTCATCCAGTCCCGGATTTCGGCAAGCCAGGGCCAGCGGTCGTCGTCCTGGAGGGGAATGCCCTGGCTCATCTTGGCGATATTGGCGGCCGGGTGGAACTCGTCCGCCTCGGCGCAGGCCCAGCCCAGCCTGGTGGACAGTGCTGCGGCGAGGGTCGATTTGCCGGACCCGGCAACGCCCATAACCACGAGGTGCGTGGGTGGATACTGCATGTTTGTACCTCCGGAGAAGACGTCGTTGGCTTTCGAAGAAGCTTCCTGCGGTGCCCGGTTTGCGTGGGCTACGCCATAAGGTATCACCTTTCAAACCGATAAATACTATCTTTCAGTGTCACAAGTCATACCTTTGCGCTTTCTGCCGGTATTCTGGAGGTGCGCTGCGGCGCGGAGAGAGGCGGAAAACATGTCAACGGCGACAGTGGAAGAGACGGATGACGCGCACGACGGCGGCACGTCCGGGGCGATGCATGAGCGCGTTTTGGAGGCGGTTGGCGTAGCCGTGGCCTCCGGCCAGCTTCCGCCGGGCAGCCGGCTCACGTTGGAGGGGCTGCAGCAGGAGTACAGGATTTCGCGGACCGTTGCCCGGGACACTATGAAGGTCCTGGAGTCCATGAACCTGGTGTACTCGCGGCGCCGGGTGGGAATCGTGGTGCAGGAACGCGAACACTGGAACGTCTTCGATCCCAAACTGGTCCGCTGGCGCCTCGCCTCGGATCGCCGCGACGTCCAGTACAGCAGCCTGACCGAGTTGCGCATCGCCGTCGAGCCCATCGCCGCGGCCGGAGCAGCGCGGCGGGCCAGTGCCGACGAACGTGCCCAACTCCTGGCCCTTGCCCGCGATCTCCGGCGGCTGGGCGAGGCCGGTGACCTGCAGAACTTCCTGGCGGCGGACATCGAATTCCACCAGCTCCTGCTGCGCAGCTGCGGCAACGAAATGTTCCGGGCGCTGGAGGGCATGGTGGCAGAGGTCCTGACCAGCCGGACCCAGCAGGGCCTGATGCCGTTCAAGCCCCGCAATGAAGCACTGCAGGCGCATGAGGATGTGGCGGCTGCGGTGGCCGGCGGCGATACCGCTACCGCAGAACGCGCCATGCACCATATCCTCGATGAGGTCCGCGAGGCAATGGGGCTACGCTGAGTTCATGAAAACGGGTTGGGGGATCCTGGGAACACTCGCCATGGCCTTTGCGGGGTTACTGCCGCTGACCGGCTGCATGACCTACGCCTGCACGGCCATCGGGTGGACCAATTCGCTCACCGTGACTGTTGAGGGGAACCCGGACGCCGTCAGCGAGGTTCGGTTGTGCGACGAGAAGGACCGGTGCTCCCGGCCTGCTCCCACCCCGGCCGATCCCCTCCCCCTGCGGAGCGTGGTCCCCACGTTCGATCCGACTACTGGAACACCCGAGCCCGCGCCGGAGTCTGAGCCCTATCCGCTGTTCACGGTCACCAGGGAGGGTGACACCTGGAATTTCATGATGGGGATGAACGCTCCCCCGAGAGCCACCATCAGCGCGCTCGCGGCGGACGGAACGGTTCTGGCAGAGCAGAAGTTCGACCTGGCGTGGAAACGGGTGGGCGGTTCGGAGCAGTGCGGCGGACCCATGAGCACCCCGCCCCTCGAGTTGCGGGTCCCCTGAGTTCCATTTCCGCCCGAGAGTCACCCTTGTCCCTCGTTGCATAACCGGCCGTGCCCTGCATAACCGTTGACGGCCAGCACCGGTTATGTGGGTAAGGACCGGTTATGCGTGCGGGGGTCATAAGCCGACGGCGGGGCCAGGCAACCAAGCCCGGCCTCGCCGTCGTACGTCCTGTGCCTGCGCCCTGATGACCTACATCCGGAAGGATGCGTAGGGCTCGCTGGGCAGGTTCCCTGCCGACCACGGAGCTCCCGAACGGATGTCCGGGGTGTGTCCACGGCCGTCAGCCAGGATGGTGCAGATGGTTGCGATGAGGACCCAAAGAACGAAAAGCAGGAGGCCGAGCAGTTCCATGGTGGTGCTTTCTGGTGAGTGTGCGGTTGGGGCGATTTCAGTGTGTTCTGCGGGCGTGTGAGCAACCGTGTGAAAGCCGCTGACGCCGCCAACCCCGCGGCGTACCATGAGCCCTATGGCCGAGAACTGGATTCGGCTCCTCGGTCCGCCCGCGATCGAGTCCCCCGGCACCACTCCCCCGCAGCCCCGGGGCCGTAAGGCCTGGGCGTTGCTGGCCTACCTTGCGTTGCAGACCGATGCCACGGGCCGGTCCCGCACCGCGTCCCTCCTGTTTCCGGATGCCGCGGACCCGCTGGGGGCCTTGCGCTGGAACCTGTCCGAGCTGCGGCGGGCCCTTGACGGCGTCACCGTAGCAGGCGATCCACTGCGGCTGGACCTGCTGCCGCCCTGGCGCTGCGATGCTCTGGACGCGATGGACCCCGCCACCGGTCCCGGCACAGACCCGCGCCGCTTCACCGGACAGTTGCTGGAGGGCCTGGCCTTCGCGGATTCCCCGGTTTTCGATTCCTGGCTGGCGGACCAGCGCTACCGCCTGGACAACGTGATCCAGTCGCTGCTGTATGAGGCCGCCCTCGCGGCCCTGGCATCGGGTGCCGCCGGCGATGCCGCCGAACTGGCAACCCTGGCTTTGGAGCGGGACCCCTTCCATGCAGACTGCAACGCCGTCCTGGTGAAGGCCCTCATTGCGGCGGGCGAATACCGCAAAGCCCGCGCGCACGCCGTCGAGTGCGGCAACCTGTACCGGCAGGAACTGGGGCTGCCGCTGCCATCGGAGGTCCGCCGTGCCTTATTCGACGCGGATCCGGAACCTGATCCGGGCACACCGGCCACGGCGGCAACCGTGCGGTCCTACCTGGATGCGGGCGGCGCTTCGCTGTGGGCCGGCTCCGTGGACCGGGGGCTTGAGCAGCTGCGGCTTGCCGTCAGCTTGGCGCAACACACGGGCAACAGCCATTTGGTGGCCGAGTCGCTGGTGACACTGTCCGGGGCGCTGATCCACCAGGCCGGCGGCCGCGGTGCCGAGGTCGCGGACCTCCTGCACAGGGCGCTTCAGGCGGAAGGGCCCGACGGCGCCTCCCGGACCGCGGCTGCAGCCTACCGCGAGCTGGGCTACTTGTCCGTGCAGCGGGGCGTTCCGGACCGGGCCGCAGGATGGTTGGACAAGGCGATGCAGGTGGCGGACGGCTTTACCGATGAACGGGCGCGGATCCTGGCTATCCAGGGCATGCTTGCCTCGGACACGGCACGCTACGATGCGGCCGTCGCTGCGCTGACCGAGTCCGGACAACTGGCTTCCGGCATCGGGAACCGCCGGCAACAGGCGTTCAGTGCGGCCCTGCTGGGACGGGTGCACCTGCTGCGTGGCGAGCTGGACCTGGCCGGGGCCGTCCTGGACCGGGCGCTCGCCTGGATCGCCGAGGAACACTGGACGGCGTTTGAGCCGTTCGTGGCGGGGGTGCGCGGCGAAACGTACCTGGCAGCCGGGCAGATGGAGGAAGCGGCAGCGTTTATCGACAGGTCCTGGGTAATGGCGGAACTGGCCGGCGACCACTGCTACATGGCGCTCGCTGCCGGGGCCGAGGCGCGGCTGTTCGCGAAGCACGGCGACCTCGCCGCTGCGGAACACTGGATTGACCGAGGCCTTGAGCCGAAGCCCTGGTACCTGTGGTACTCGGCCAGGCTGCTGGACACAGCCGCGGAGGTGGCCATCAGCATCAAGTCACCACGGGCCGCCGGTTTCGTGGAGCGGCTGGGCGAGCTGGCAAGCCGCAGCGGGATGAGGGAGTTCGTGGTGCGCGGCCAGTCCCACCGCGCCCTGCTCGGTGACGAAGCCGCAGCGGAATCAGTCCCCTGGCTGGCAAGGGAAATCGACAACCCCGCGCTGACGGCTTTCCTGGCGGAGCGGCACCGGCGTTGATGCTGCCGGAGTGCCCGAGCGGAGGCCAGATAACCTTTGCTGCACAATCCTCCCGTCGTGGTTCGTTCCTGCCGGGAACTTTCCGTGGGCCTGCGGACACTATGAGGTATGGAACGGTTGGGGGAACCAGATGAGGTGCTGTGGAGCCGGTGTGCGGGTGACGATCCGGAGGCGTTGGGGCAATTATTCGACAGGTACGCTGATGCCGTCTTCCGCTACTGCTTGAGCCGCACCGGCTCTTGGCAGGACGCGGAGGATCTGGTCTCGGTGACATTCCTGGAGGCCTGGGGGAAACGCCGGAACCTGGTACTTGAGCGGGATTCCCTGCTTCCCTGGCTGCTGGGCGTTGCCACCAACGCGATGCGCAACCGGTCCCGGTCCCGCCGGCGCTATGACCAGTTCCTGGCAAAACTTCCCCACTCCCCTGCAGAACCGGACCATTCGACGGCGACGGCGGAGCGGCTTGATGCCGAAGAGCAGGTCCGGGAGCTGCTGGCGGCGGCCACCAGCCTGACCGACGGAGAGCGGGACGCCCTCTGGCTGTGTGCCGTTCACGGCTGTTCCTACCAGGAGGCGGCAGACGCCCTCCAGGTCCGTGTCGGAACCATCAAATCCCGGGTCAACCGCGCAAAGAGCAAGCTCCAGGCCGCAGCCCCCACCGCCCTGGGGCGTCAGGCGCTGGAGAACCATGAAGAGTCGAGGCAGTCATGAATTTTTCCGACATCGAGTACCCCGCGGACACCCGGAACGCTGTCCGCGCGGCACTGGTCCGCGAAGCCGGAGCCAGCCGTCGTCGTGCGCCGTGGTGGCGCCGCCCCGCAGCCCTGACCTTCGCGGGGATCGCCTTGGCGGGCTCGACGGCGGCCGTGGCCTACGTTGCGTTCGCCCCGGTGGAGGACAAACGGGACATCCGCTGCTACTACCGCGCCGACCTCACCCGCGAGTATCCGTCCGGGAACGGTTTTGGCAGCACTCTGGGGCCGTACCTGTTGTCCGGAGCCATGGATGAGGGCTTTGACTCGGCGAACCCCGACCCGGATCCCCAAGCCGGGAAAAAGCAGATTGAGGATCCTGTGGCGGTCTGTGCGTTCCATTGGGACCAGGGTCTGATGAACCCGGGCGGCGCCACGGATGACCTGATTCCGCCGGACTTCGAAGGCCCCGCGGCCCGTCCCCCGCAGGACCTGGAGACCGGGGTTACCGATGCGCAGGGGAACCCTGCAACGGCCATGCCCAACAACTTCGGCCCGGGCCATTTCGTGCCGGAACTGACAGCCTGCGTGGTGGACAACGCCGTGGCCATCATCCCGGGGCCGCACAGTGTCTGCGCCCAGCTGGGCATTCCGACTCTGGACTCCGGAGCCTGAGTTGGCACAGGCGGGTTAAACGCAAGCAGGGCCTGCCCGGAGGCAAGCCCTGCTTGTAAGAAACCTAACGGTCCCGGAACTCTAGGAAATTAGAGAGCCTGGATGTTGGTGGCCTGGGGACCCTTGGGGCCCTGCTCGGTGTCGAAGGAAACCTTCTGGTTCTCTTCGAGGGAGCGGAAGCCGGAGGAGTTGATCGCGGAGTAGTGCGCGAAAACGTCCTGCGAGGAGTCGTCCGGGGAGATGAAGCCGAAGCCCTTTTCAGCGTTAAACCATTTGACGGTACCAGTAGCCATTATTTTGTCCTTCGTGAAGGTGGAGGGAACGTCCCGACTTTCGGGCCCTCCGGCGTGGGGTGTTCAAAAACCGCTACTTCAGAAGAACACGGACTTTCGACCGCGCGTACTGCCTGAACTACCAACTGCATAAACACAACAACACGTACCACACTACAGGAGTTTCCAGGGCATCCGCACCAAGGCCCCAGCGCCTCCTAACGCCCACGGCCAAGGTCCTCCAGCGCAGGACTGTAGCGGGTGAAACCTGGCCTGAGCTTTACTGCGTCCTTCCGTATCAAGGCGATGTCTTCCCACAGCACCAGGAAGGAACCCCGGTGCCGCCACCGCAACAGGTGGGCCAGCGGCCAGGGCTGCGTGAGGTTGGTCCGTTCGTAGCCCAGGAACGAGGCCGCACTGTGCGGGCTCACCACAATCCCCAGCATCCTCGCGTCGGACATCAGCTGGTGCGGGGCGCCGTCCAGCACGAACCGGATATCGGCTGCCTTTCCCAGCCGGCCGCCGTCGGAGTCCAGGACCGGAAGCCCCAGCAGGTCACCGAGGATCATGGCGGCCTCCCGGGATCCGGGCGATGATCTTGTCACGCACCCACCGCTCCACCCAGCTTGCGTCGAGTCCCTCTCCGCCGACGCCGAGTCTCACCACCACGCCGACATCCGCTACATCCTTCCAGTGGATCCGGATCAGCCGTGACGACGGCGGCCTGCCGCCAAAGATGCGCGTGCCCAGAACGGGACCGGTCAGCAGGGCGTCGAGCACCGGAGCCGGGGTGCCCTGCGGAATCTCCTCGCCCAAAGCAGGCCCGCTCAGCTCGAGGTCGTCCACGGTGGTGACCGGGACGCCGTCGTGGTCCAGGACCTGCCGGTCCAGCAGGTGCAGCTGCGCATCGAGGATCCGACCCTGGACGGGCAGCAGGGGAACCAGCTCCGGTGAGGTCATGCTCCTGCTCCCGTCACGATCATCAGGGGTATGGCCGCCACGGAGGCCACCAGGATGACCACCAGGTAGGCCAGGGCGAGGACATTCACTGCCCGCCCGTTGACGTGTTTGCCCATGTACTGCGGGTCGTTGGAGACGATGAGGATGGGCAGGTAGGTCAGCGGCAGGGCAATGGCGGAAAACACCACGGAGTATTCGGTGACGAGCACCGGGTCCACGCCGGTGGCCAGCACCCCGATGCCCACCAGCAGGCAGATGATCATGGACAGGTGGAACCGGGCGGCCTGGACGGGACGGCGGAATTTGCCCCAGGACCAGCCGAAGAACTGCGCCAGGGTGTAGCCGCTGGAGAGCGTGGTTTCCAGGGCGGCGCCAAACGTTGCCGCCACCACGCCCACCAGAACGAAGGCCAGGCCGAGCTTTCCGGCGCCTTCGGCCACTGGCAGGATCACCTGGGACAGCGAGGTGACGGAGATACCTGCCGGAAGAAGGACGACGGCGGCGCACCCGGCGATCGCTACGGACAGCAGGCCTCCCAGCGGGAAGCCCACCAGGACATTGATGCGTGACTGGACCAGGTCCTTGACCGTCCAGCCTTCCTCCACGGCGCCGGAGGAGAAGAAGAACACCTCGTACGGGGTCATGGCCGCACCGAAGAGGGCAATGGCGTAATACCAATAGGTGGGCGCCGTTTCTTCCGCGGGGACGGCGGGCGCCAGGGCCTGCCCGGCGAGGACACCCCAGTCCGGCTTGAGCAGGAACAGTGCCACCGCGAATACGATCAGCGTCAGCCCCAGCAGGCCCGTGACGTTTTCCATGATGGAGAACTTCACCCGCCAGATCACCAGCCACACCGCCACGGCGGCCACGGGAATCCAGAGCAGGTAGTGGACGCTGCTGGCCAGCTGCAGCGCCAGGGCCACGCCGCCGATTTCCGCGGTGACGGTCATGAGGTTGATGAGGAAGGACGCCGAGAGGTTGGCAAGCCCCGCCCGCGGCCCGAGCCGTTCACGGATCACCTCGAAGGTGGCCCGGCCGGACGCTGCGGCCACCCGCCCGGACATGTTGGCGAACAGGCAGATTCCCACCACACCCACGGCCACCACCCACACCAGGGACAGGCCAAAGCGGGAGCCCACGACGGCGTTGGTCACCAGGTCCCCGATGTCCACGAAGCCGCCGATTGCGGTGAGGATGCCGAGCGCGACGCCGAGGATCCGCTTCACTTGCCGGCCACCTTGTCCTCGAGCTGCTGCAGGGCGTCCTCTGCGGCCGCAAGCGCCCGGTCCGCGTCGGCGGTGGACGGTGCGGTGCCGCCGTCGTCCGCCGCCACCGCGGCGCGTGCAGCCGTGAGGCCGGCGGCACACCGCTCCAGCACCTCGAGTGCCTGCCGCTGGATATCCCGGTCCTCCCGGGTGGCAGCAGAAAGTTTCAGGACGGTGCTGCGGCTGGTGTCCACTTCCTTGAGGGCATCGTCCAGGGTGGTTGATGTGGCGGCGCGGGTCAGTTTGCCGTCCATGTCCTGGCGGAGGGCAATCCGGGCGGTGGCGACGGCGGACGAACTGTCCTGCGCGGCGGTGGCCACGGATTCGCTGACGCCCCCGCTGCAGCCTGCAAGGACGATGGCGAGCGAGGCGAAACCAAGGATCAGGACCTGGCGCGGGGCGGTGGCTGGCGTATCCGGCACCCTCGCCTCCCAACCCCGGCATCCCGGGTCACCGCAGCTCCCCCGGACCGCATCAAAATTAGTTGCCTTAGGTTAGGTATAGCACCGCTGCCGGATATTTGACCTGCTCAGGCGCATTTTTTCGGCGGACGCGGGCCCAGCCTTTTTCCGGGCGGCGGCGAGGCCCGGCCGCCGCCCGGGGACTCTCGACCACAACACCGAATAGGCATATCCTGCATCCAGATTCAGCCCACTCCCCGGGAGATGACACCAATGGAGATGCCCAAAGCTTCGGAGCAGGACAAAGAACGGTTCCGGCGGGTGGTGCCGGACCATCCGGGCGTGGTGGTCAAACCGATGTTCGGCAACCTTGGGGCGTTCATCAACGGCAACATGTTTGCCGGCCTGTTCGGCTCCACCATCGGCGTGAAACTCTCCGACGTGGACCGGAACGTGCTCGAATCCTCCGAGCGGACCGTGCCATTCGGACCGGCGGAGCGGCCCATGGGCGGGTACACCGGCCTTCCCGAGATCTGGAACGAGGAGGGCGACGGCGACGACACCCGGGTCAGGGCATGGGCCGAAAAGGCCCTGGAATACATCGCCACGCTGCCGCCCAAGGAGCCGAAGGCCCGGGTGCCCAAAACCGGTGCGCCCGGGGCAGCAGCGAAGTAGCCATGTCATCCCCCGCAGTCCCCCGCCAGGACACCAATACCGTGGTGGTGGGTGCCGGCCAGGCGGGCCTGGCCACCAGCTACTGGCTCACCCGGCACGGCGTGGAGCACCGGCTGCTGGAGCGCCGGCCCGGGCTTGGCGGGGCGTGGCAGGACCGGTGGGATTCCTTCCACCTGAACACCCCCAACTTCTCGCTAGACCTGCCTGGGAGGACCTATGCAGGGCAGGAGCCGGACGGGTTCCAGCCGCGGGACGCCACCATCGCATGGTTCCGGGAGTACGCGCAGGACATCGCAGCACCGGTGGAACTGGACACTGCCGTCACGCGGATCTCCGCCGCGGACACCGGGTTCACCGTGGAAACGGACCGCGGGCCTTGGGCTGCCCGCAACGTCGTCCTGGCCAGCGGCGCCTTCCAGCGGCCGCGGATCCCGCCGGCCGCCGTCGGAATCTCCCCGGACGTGCTGCAGCTGCACAGCCACAATTACCGCAACCCCGCCCAGCTGCCGGACGGAGCGGTGCTGGTGGTGGGGACCGGGCAGTCCGGCGGGCAGATCACCGAGGACCTGCTGGACGCCGGCCGCACGGTGCACCTGTCCGTCTCGTCCTGCCCTGAAGCGCCCCGGCGGTACCGGGGCCGGGACGTCTTCCACTGGATCATGCAGGTAAACGTGCACGGCCCGGAGTACGGCATCAACGCCCTTCAGGTGGACCAGCTCCCCTCCCCCGCCGGCCGGTTCATGTGCAATCCGCTGCTGTCCGGCAACGGCGGCGGCCGCAGCATCCGCCTGCGCTCCTTGGGCCGGCGGGGTGTCCGGCTGCACGGCCGCTTCGAGGGAATGCACGACGACGATCCCGTCTTCACGGACGACCTTCCGGAGCGCCTCGCGCAGGCCGAGGCCGGGTTCGGACAGCGGCTGGGGCGCCTTTCGGATGCCTACATCAAAGCCGCCGGCATCGACGCCCCACCGGCCGAAACCCGGGAGCCGGATGCTTGGCTGCCGTCCGAATCAGGCGCCCGGCTGGACCTGACGGCCGAGGGCATCACGTCAGTGGTCTGGTGCACGGGCTACGGCTTGGACTTCAGCATGCTGGACCCGGCACTCGCCCTCCTCGACGAGTGGAACTACCCCAGGCACGTGCGCGGCGTGACGGAGCATCCGGGCCTGTACGCCGTCGGGCTTCCCTGGCTGACCAGGCACATCTCGGCAACCCTGCCCGGCGTGGGCCCGGACGCCGAATACGTGGCGGAACACCTGGCCGCCCGGGGCTGAGGCAGAACCACCGGGCAGGGGTTTCTCAGCCGGGGCCGTGCACCTTGCGGTGCTTGCCGGTCCGGGCAAGGAACGCGTAGACCACCAGCGCGATCCCGGCCGTGATCATCACCGCAGGAATGGCAAAGTCCAGCGGGATCAGGACCGCGGTGGCCTGCAGCGCCATGATCACGCCGAGCACAGCGAGGACCCCCGCCGGGATCAGCGGCCACTTGAGGTGGCTGGCGCTGGTGCCAGCAAGGGACGGGACCGGAACCAGGGTCAGCACGCCAAAGGTAGCGGCCAGGCCCAGGAACAGCACAGCGGCAACGGGCGTGCCCTGGAACGCCGGCGGCAGGGCCACGATCACGGCCAGCGTCAACATCACGCCGGCCGGAATGATGGCCCACCAGTTGTCCGGGACACGGACGTAGACCGCTGTGAAGCCCGCGCCCATGAAGAGGAACAGGAAGCCTGCGGATGCGCCGCTTCCGGTGAGCTCGGCGGACGTGATGACCGCGGCCAGGCCCAGGAAGACGGAACCGGGGATGGCCGCCCACCAGTGCTCCCGGCGTCGTACGAAGACGGTCAGGAACAGGACACCGGCGGCGGCGAACACCAGCGGCGCAACGATTGCCCCGCTGTCGAGGATGCCCACCCGGTCCAGCATCAGCAGGACACCCAGCATCATCAGGACGATGCCGGCGATGATGCTCGCATTGGCCGATTTCACCGTATGCCTCCCGGAACCTGGCAGGCGGCAGGGCGCCGCTGCTGCCTTCAGGCTAGGCTCCGGCCGGAAGCGGCAGGTAGGGCACAAAGCCCCGGCGGTTAAGCCTGTCGAAACCCCCGGGCTCCCTACTTCAGGCTCAGCACCTCATCGATGGGCCGCCCGTTGACGAACACCTCTGCGGCAGCGGCCCCGGAGGCCGCCATGGCGGTGTATTCAAGCTGGGACGTCACCCGTGGAGTGTCGCACACGCCGCCCAGCATGAACTGCCCGGTCAACCAGATGGTGATGGTGTTGCCGGTCAGTTCGCCCGCCACGTAGGTCAGGTTCGACTGGTAGAGCGCGTTGACCAGTCCGGACATGCCGACGTCGCGGCTCTTGTTGGCGAGCAGCGCTTCGACGCTGGGCCTCACCTGGTCCGTGAAGGTGACTGGTCCTGTGGTGGTGGCCACCAGGCTGTCGCCGCAGCCGATGAGGGGCCCGGACATCCCGTTGTCGCCGACGGCCACGTAGTACACGGTCAGCGGGCCGGTCTGCTCCGGCAGCCCGGTGGGTTGCGGTTCCTCCGTCACGGGTGGTTGGGCAGGGGCGGACGACGGCGGCGCGGCGGCGCTGGTGGTGGGCGCGGCTGGGGTGCTGGCCGTCGTCGTTGCGGTGGGCGCAGTGGTGGGGGTCGCCGTCGTGCTCGGGGCGGGGGTGCCGGAAGCACTGGGCGTAGGCGCAGCTGAGCTCGCCGTTGGAGCCGGCGCGGGCTGCCCGACGCAGCCGGTGAGGACGATCAGGCCGCTGAGCCCTAATATGCCAAGAAGCGGACGCCTGGGCCTGGTCATGATGCCCCCTTTAAATGTGGGCCCGCGGCGCAGGACCCACCTTCAAGCTACGCCCGGGGATTACTCCAGAACAGGGACTAAAGTCCGCGTGGTTAGGCCGGGAGTCCGGGCCGGTCACCACACCGAATCGCCGCGCAGCACCACATCGCTGCCGCCGTCCACGTAGATGACTTGCCCGCAGAGGTGGGTGTTTTCGGGACTGTTGAGCCAGGCGAGGAGGCGGGCCACCACGATGGGTTCGGCGATGCCGTTCAGCGGCATGGGGACCATCTGGAGCAGCGACTCCCGCTCCTGTTCTGTATCGACCAGGTCCGCCGTCATGGGGGTGGCGATGATGCCCGGCGAAACGACATTCAGCGGAATACCGGCACCGGCCCAGGCGGGCGTGGCAGCTTGCCGCCGGACCCAGCGGGAGAGTGCCAGCTTGGTGGACGCGTAGATGAGCCCGCCGGTGGTGCCCGGTTCCTTGGCCAGGACCTCCGCGCGGGCCAGGGCTGCCTGCTCGTCATTGGCGGCGAGCAGTGCCACGAGCTCGTCGTCGCTGGCCATCAGGGCTGCCATGGAGGAGACCAACAGGGCGCGGGGTGCGTCCGAGCCGGCCAGCAGCGGCCGGAGTCCGTCCAGCGTTGCCAGGGTGCCGAAGAAGTTCACGGCAACCGTGGCGGAGGCTGGAAGGGCGAGCCCGGCCACGGCGTAGATCGCGTCAATACTGCCGCCGATGGTGTCCCGCACCGCGTCCACCAAGCCGGTCCGGCCCTCCGGTGTGGACAGGTCCGCCAGGACCTCGGCGCCATGAAGGTCAACGCCGATGACGCGCTCGCCGCGCTCCTCGAGCAGTTCCTTTGTAGCCTTCCCGATGCCGGAGGCGGCGCCGGTGATCACGGACGTGCGGGGCATGGCAGTTTCCTTAGGCAGGCCGGATGGGGTGCGGCATCCACTCTTCTCTGGCACCTGCGGCCGGGCCAGAGTCCAAGGACCTGCACGGTATCTTTTCCCGGCACGGCATTCGACTGATCTTGTCACGCAGTTAACCCGCCATTCACATCCCCCACGGAACCTGTCCAACCGGCCTCCGTAGGTTCGAGGGCATGGACAACATCTCCCGCAGAACCCTGATCTCCGCCGGCCTGGGCGCAGGCATCGTCGCCGCCCTGCCGGGTGCCGCCGTCGCGCTTTCCACCGCTGACGACGCCGGCCTCCGCACCAATCCCTTCCTGCTCGGCATCGCGTCGGGCGAGCCGTGGCCGGACGGCTTCGTCCTGTGGACCCGCCTGGCGCTGAACCCGGTGGCCGAGGACGGCCTGGGCGGCATGCCCGCCCGCAACGTTGCGGTGCAGTGGGAAGTCGCCGAGGACGAAGGCATGCGCCGGGTAGTAGCCCGCGGCGTCGAACACGCCCGGATCGAAAGCGCGCACTCGGTGCACGTTGAGCTGCGGGGCCTCAAACCGGGCCGCGAATACTTCTACCGGTTCCGCGCCGGCAAGCACGTCAGCCCGGTGGGCCGCACCCTCACCAGCCCCGCCCTGCACGAGACGCCCGCCGCGTTGGCCATGGCGTTCGCCAGCTGCGCCCAGTACGAGCACGGCTACTTCACCGCCTACCGGCGCCTGGCCGAGGACCACCCGGACCTGGTGCTGCACCTGGGCGACTACCTCTACGAGTACAAGAAGGGCAGCTACGTGATCGGCGGCGGCAACCCGCGCGACCATGAAGGCCCCGAAACCGTCGCGCTGGAGACGTACCGGCAGCGGCACGCCCAGTACAAGGCCGACGCCGACCTGCAGGCCGCGCATGCCATCGCACCGTGGGCAGTGGTCTGGGACGACCACGAGGTGGACAACAACTGGGCCGACGAGGTGCCGGAGAACAGCGACGCCGGCCAGCTCAACGACACCACCGAGCACTTCCGCCAGCGCCGCGCGGCTGCCTTCCAGGCGTACTACGAGAACATGCCACTGCGGCCGTCCTCGCTGCCGGCGGGCCCGGACATGAAGATCTACCGGAAGATCCAGTGGGGGCAGCTCGCCAACTTCCACATGATGGACACACGGCAGTACCGCGACGACCAGCTTGCCGGCGACGGCTGGAAGAAGAATGTGGCCGAACGCCTGGCCGAGGACCGGACCATCACCGGCGCCGAGCAGGAGAAGTGGCTGCTGGACGGGTTCAAGGACTCCACCCAGCGCTGGGACATCCTGGGCCAGCAGGTCTTCTTCGCCGAGCGGGACCGGGCCCAGGCACTCGAGGTGGACGACGTCTCCATGGACGGCTGGGACGGCTACGTGTCCTCCCGCCGCCGCATCACCCAGGGCTGGGTGGACGCCAACGTCCGGAACGCGGTTGTCCTCACCGGCGATGTGCACCGCAACTGGGCCAACGACGTCAAGGTGGACTACAAGGACCCTGCCTCCCCCGTGGTGGGCTCCGAACTGGTGTGCACCTCCATTACCTCCACGGGCAACGGCACCGGCTCCACCACGGACCCGGTCATGGCCTGGAACCCGCACCTGAAGTTCTACAACGACAACCGCGGCTACGTGAACACCCGCATCACCAAGGACGCCATGACCGCGGACTTCCGGGTGCTGGACCACGTCACGACGCCCGGCGCACCGGTGTCCACGAAGGCCTCCTTCGAGATCCGCGACGGCGTCCCGGGGCTGCAGGCGCGGGGCTGACCCGCTGTGACACGTTTGCGTGACTTTTGAGCCCTGGGTTGGCTGGCGCCCCGATTTTGCACGGGTTCCTGCGCCGGTTCCGGGCATAAGTCACGCAAATGCGTCGAGCGGGGCGGCCGGAAGCTATGTGGCTGGCTATCCGGTTGCCTACCGGCAGGCGTAGTCGTAGTCGAGTCCGGCCGAGACGTACTGGGTCACTGTGACCGGGCTGCCGGGGGTCAGGCCGGGCAGGGAGCAGTTCGATTGGGCTCCCCGCAGGGTTTTGGCCCCCGCCAGCCAGCTGGGCAGGCCGGCCAAGGGGCTGCCCGCCGGCACCGTCCCCGCGATGGTCCCCCACTGGCTGCCGGTGGAGTAGATTCCCACCCCGGCAGGCTTCCCACTGACGTCCTTCTTGCCCGCGGTGATGCCCTTGAAGTAGCCGGCCATGCCTTCGAGCGTGGCGCGGTTCAGGGCCGTGGCATTTGAGGTGCCTGTCTGCCAGCTACTGCCGGTCTCCACATCCAGCCACCAGAAGTAGTTGCCCGGGTTCGCGATGCCCCGGATGGTGGCGTCGTCGTAGGCCTTGGCGTAGCCGTACATGTAGGAGCAGGGCAGGTCCACCGGGCCTTCTGCCTGGCCCTTGGCGTCGCATGTCCCGTAGGGATTGCTGACGTTGGCGTTCCCGTAGGTATTGGATGCTGGCCACCAGGAGCCCTCGTGCCCCGGGTTGGCAGTGTTCACGTACAGGGCGACCTTGGGTTGGGTGGTTCCACCGGTTGCCTTGCCCGCCCAGTCGAGCTGGTCACGGAGGCAAGGATTGGTGTTGTTGGCCAGCCCTCCGGTCACGCCCACGATCACGAAGGCCGGGGCAGCCGGGAGGGTCTTGCCGCACTGGGGCCAGGACACGTCGTTGCCCACCGGGTCCGTCCCTCCAGACGGAGGGGCTGCCGCCGCCGGAGCCATTCCGGCAGCAAACAGCCCCAGAAGGACCACGAACACGCCTGTCGTCTTCATCTTCATACGGGCTATCTTGCGCCCGCCCCGGCGGGCTGGGTAGGGGAAGCAGCCCCTCACTTTGGCGGGAGGAACGACGGCGGCGCGTCCCGCCGTCGTCCATCACACCGCCGCCGGATCAAGCGGACGGGCGCCGCCCTGCGTGCCCGGGAGCCTTGAGCGTTTCCGGCATTGTTTGCGATGGGGCGCGGGGATACGATGCTCGCGGGGAGGGGCCTGGTCTCGCGAGACGAGAGGGCCCTGCCATGACCGACTTCTTCACGATGCAGCCCGGTGAGACCGCAGCTCCCCTGCCGCCCGGGCCGGTCCTGTGCACCGGAACCGCGGCCATGCGCCGCATCCACCGCTTCTTCCTGTGGGCCTATGCAGAGGCGCCTGGCCTGGTCCGCTCCGTGACGGCGGGCGATACCGGGCGGGCCGCGTACGTGGGTGAAGTCCTGGGGAATTTCGACATGGTCCTCCACGTGCACCACGAGGGCGAGGATCTGCTGATGTACCCGCCGCTGGAGCAGCGCGCTCCCGGCTGCGTCCTGCACATCGCCCAGATGCTGGAGCACCACCGCCAGGTCACGCAGCGGCTCGAACGCATAGAGCCTGTGCGGCTGCGCTGGATGACGACGGCGGACCCTTCAGATGCGTCGGAGCTCGCCGCCATGTACGAGGACCTGAAAGCGGTCCTGGACGTGCACCTGCGCCGCGAGGTCACAGAGGTCATGCCAGTGGTGGACCGGGTGATGACGGAGAAGGAGGCCGCGGCGGTGGGCCAACACGGGATCGAGAAGTTCGACAAGAAATTCATGGTGGCCTACCTGGGCATGGTGCTGGCCACCAACCCTCCCGCAGACCGGGCTGAACTGTTCAAGGAGATCCCCGCGCCGGTCCGGCTGGCATACAAGCTGGCGGGGCGCCGGATGTACCGGAAACAGTACGCCACGCTGTTCCCGGGCCGGCCGGTACCGGAGACGCTGTAGCGGCGCCCATAATGCGGTCCGTGGTTTCGCGGCGTGCCGCGGTGGTGGCAGTCAAAACGGTGCACACGCTGGCGTGGTTCTCCATCGAGGCGTGCGTGGTTTACGTGCTGGTGGCAGGACTGGCCGGGCGCACCGACAAGCGCGTGGGGGTTGCCGCCGCCGTGGTGGCCGGCGAATCCCTGGTGTTCGCGGGTAACGGCTTCCGCTGCCCGCTCACCGGCCTGGCCGAGCGCTACGGCGCCGGGAGCGGGTCCGTCACGGACATCTACCTGCCCCGCTGGTTCGCCCGCAACCTGCCGGCCATCCACGTCCCGCTCCTGGTGCTGATGGTCTGCCTCCACGCCCGGAACCTCCGCCGCCAGCGCCCCATTGCGCTCCCCGGGCGCGGGCGTATGGTTCTTCCATGGAACCGATTCGGGTCATTTTGCTTCCCGGTGCTGTCCTTCCCGCGGAGCTCGGATACGCCGGACTGATCGACGCCCTGGGGCCGGCCGTGCAGGCCGTTGCCAAGGAACTGGAGCTGTACCGGGACGAGCAGCCTCCACCTGAATGGACGCTGGACACCGAGGTTGAGGGGGTCCTGCGGGAAGCGGACGCCCGGGGGTGGCGGACGTTCCACCTGCTCGGCTATTCCGGCGGCGGTTCGGTGGCGCTGGCGTTCGCCGCGAAGCATCCGGAGCGGCTGCAGAGCCTCGCCGTCCTTGAGCCGGCCTGGGCCGGAACCTGGGACTGGAGCCATTCCTATGCTGAGCACCGCCGGTTGTACGACGACCTGGAGGGCCTTCCGCCGGAGGAGTTCATGGCCGGTTTCATGCGGCTCCAAGTGAGGCCCGACGTCGTCTTGCCGTCACCGGAGCCTGGTCCCCCGCCGTCGTGGATGGCCAAGCGGCCCGCCGGGCTCTCGGCTTTCCTGCGTACCTTCAAGGACTACGACCTGGACCGGTCACGGCTGGCCGCGTTCAGCCGTCCCGTGTACTACGCCGTGGGCGGGCTCAGCCATCCCGATGACCAGGGCGATGTCGCGGCGCGGCTGGCCCGGGTCTTCTTTCCGGACTTCCACCTGGAGGTCTTCCCCCGGCGCCACCACTTCGACCCGCCGCACCGGATCGAGCCCCAGCGGCTCGCGGAATCTCTTCGCCGGCACTGGGACCTTGCCGAGGGGCGGCCTGCGGGGCACCACGAGGCCATACCGTCCCGGGCTTCCTGAACCGCCTTTTTAGTAGTTACGAACGACGGCGGGTGGCTGGCCTTGGAAGCCGGCCACCCGCCGTCGTACGTCTTAAGCCTGCGTCCCTCCGGCTAGAGGCAGACCGGCTGGAAGGCGGGGTCCGCGGGACCGGACGCGCGGCCCAGGGCGTTGCCCACCCACTGGTGCACCACCGGATCGTTCGGCGTCTGGTCATGCTCGAAGACGTCGGCCGGGCACTTGTCCTGGATGGTGAGGTTGGTGACCTGCCGCGCGCTCCCGTTCAGGTACTGGCTGTTGTACGGGATGACCACCTCGTCGTACTTCGTGGAGATCACGGTGTAGGAGGGCCCGGCCACGGTATCGCCGATGGAGTTGAGCTGCTGCATGAAGGCGGACCCGGCCTGCTGGTCAGCGCAGGCGGCACAGCCGGCAAGGGTGTAGTCGGGGGTGGGCACCAGGTCCGGCGGCGGCACGATCAGGCCCTTGGTGCCGTGGTTGGACGGCGCGATGCCCACCAGGTGGTGGACGTACTTGGCGCCGCCCAGGAAGCCCATGTAGTACCGGGGCATCATGCCGCCCTGGCTGTGGCCCACCAGGTCCACCTGCTTGGCGCCGGTGGCGGCCCGGACGGAATCCACGAACGGGGCAAGCTGCTTGGCGGACTCTGCCACGGAGGCGGTGGCGTAAACGCCATTGGTGGCGCCGTAGTTGAGGGCGAACACGCAGTACCCCTGGCTCTTGAGGTACGGCGACATGGTGGACCAGTTCTTCGCCATGCTTTCGAACGTGCCCGGCACCAGGATCACGGGGTACGGGTGCTCGGCCGACGGTTTGCAGGACCAGTCATTGGCGCCCGGCGGGGAGACCTCGGCGGCCTGGGCGGGGACTGACATCAGGGACGAGGCAAGGAGCGCTGCTGCCGCAACGGACAGGGCCCTGGATAGGAACGACATGGAAACCTCTTTGTTCGTCTGTCTTCGGGTAAGCCCGGCGCCTGGTGTTGGGGGTCATCAGGCGCCGGGCCGGTTTCCATGCTGGCAGCGCTGCGGCCCGAAAGCAGCGGAACTGCACGAATGTGCGGCCTGTCCGGTGGTGTGGGCGGAGACCGTTTCCGTTTCCTGCCGGCGGCCCGGATCGAACGTTGTTACTGGTGGGTAGGTATTTTCCGTGGGGTCCGGGTGTGGATGTCCGCCCAGTGGCCACTGCACAAACGTGCACGCTGGCCCCGGTTTGGGGGGCCTGGACGCCGAGGACGCTGGAACGGTGCGGGGACGCTGAACCGGTTCAGCGTCCCCGCACCGTTCCAGCGATTTGGGCAAGAGCAGCAGGTAGAACGGGGAGCACCCGCCGCGAGTGAGCGGACGATTTGGGCGGGGTTCGGCGAGCCTGGTTTTGAAGGGCTCAACCACCGCGTCGGCTCAAAGGGAGGCGCCGCCGCAGATCACGTAGTTCTGGCCGGTGATCGACTTTCCGTGCGGGCCCAGCAGGAACGCGGCCAGGGCTGCCACGTCCTCCGGGTCCACCAGCGCGCCGAGGGCGGGCAGCTTCACCGGGGTGGCGGCACGGCCGGGGTCGTTCAGCATCGGGGTGTCGGTGGGGCCCGGGGAGAGCACGTTCACCGTGATCCCCCGCGGCGCCAGCTCCTGCGCCCACGTCCGGCCCAGCCCCATCAGCGCCGCCTTGGTGGCGGCGTAGTGGCTCTTGCCCGGCATGCCGGTGGAGGTGCGGCTGCCCAGCAGGACGATGCGGCCGCCGTCGGGCATGGACGGCACCAAAGCGTTGGCCAGCACCGAAGCCGCCGCCACGTGCACCGTGAACATCCCGGACAAAGCGGCCGGGTCAAGGGAACCCAGGTGCGCCGTCCGCTGGAACCCGGCCGCGTGCACCAGGGCATCCGCCGGTGCCAGGCCGGACACCACAGCTTCAAGGGATTCGGGCTCAGCGAGGTCCGCCTGCAGCCACTCGAACTTCCCGTCGAGCGAGGACTCGGTCCGGCTCAGCCCGGTCACCCGCCACCCGTCGTCGAGCAGGCGCTGGGCGATCGCCTTGCCGATCCCCGAACTGGTCCCGGTGACAACAGCGTGCTGGGTCATGCGTCCCCGCCGGGAGTGGTGCTGCCCTCATACGCCCACTGCGGGTCCACCCGGACGAACTTGATGGCCTGCCGGAAGTACGTGTACGCGATGTTCAGCGCGCCGTCCGGCCCCTGGTGGATGGACGGGTACGAGTACTCGCGGTTCAGCCCGTCGCGGGAGTTGTTGGACAGGCAGTACCCGTCCCCCACGTCCAGGTTCCGGCGGATGGGCCAGCTGCGTCCGGAGTCCTCGGAGATCGCCAGGGTCATCGGCGAGCGCGGCGTGCCCCAGAAGGCGCGCTTGACGCCGTCGTCCTCAGAGAAAGCGGAAGCGTCCGGCTCGGCGACGCCCTGCTCATCGGCCAGGCCGTCGTCGTCGATCTCGTCGTACAGCGAGAGGCGGCGTTCGGTGCCCTCCCCCGCACGGCTGTGGTTGTAGACCAGGGCAAGGCGGCCGTCGGTAAGAGCCACAAACTGGATGGAGGAGTTGTTGTTGGGCAACTCGGTGGGGACCGGCTCGCTCCAGGTGGAGCCGTCATCGGTGGAGCGGGATTCGTAGATGGAGTCGGCCCAGCGGCTGCGGAACAGGGCCAGCAGCGAGCCGTCGGCCACGGGCTGGATGTTCATGTGGACGCAGCCCAGGCTGCCGGGCAGCACGGTTTCGGTCCAGGTGGCGCCGGCGTCGTCGGAGATCATCACGGCGCTGTCGTCACTGTTGCCCACCCACTTCTCCCCCGGGGTGGTGATGCAGCGGAAGATCGGGATGATCAGCCGGCCGGACGGCAGCACCACGGGCAGCTGGCGGACGAACACGCCGCCCGTTTCGTTGGCGGCGAACAGGGTCTCCACCTCGCCCCAGGTGCGGCCGCTGTCCAGGGAAATACGACGCCGGACCTCGGCCGTGTCCTGGTTGCCCGCCTTCTGCGCCGTGTACAGCAGCCAGATCGCACCGTCGGTATTCGTGAACAGGATGGGGTTCTGCTCGGAGCGGGTGGAGTCGTCCGAGAGCTGCTCCGGGGCGGTCCACTGGGTGCTGCCGGGCTCCAGGGCGGAGAACCAGATGGAGATGTCCGGCACGCCTTCCTGGGTGCCGCCGAACCAGACGCAGCCCAGCCGGCCGTCCGGGAGGGTGAGCAGGTTGGCCGCGTGGCTCTGCACGGTGGGGGCGGGCAGGTAGGCGAAGTCGGCGCCGTCGGCCGTCTTGACCGCCCCGTCCGGGGTGATGGTGCTGTAGCTGTCCGTGGTGGTGGTCATGGTTACTTGGCTTCCTTGGAAGTGGCGGCGTCGAGGTGGGACTTGGCGATCTGTTCCAGGTGCGTCAGGTCCGAGGCGATGGTGGTGAAGGTGTAGCCCTGCGTCAGCCGCTGCGCCGCAACGGTCCCGGCAGGCGTGTGGATGCCGGCGGCGATGCCCGCGGACGCGGCGGCCTCGGCAATGGTCTCCAGGGCGGCGTTGAATTCGGTTTCTACGGCGGGATCCCCGGGGAACGCCCCGCCCACCGCGATGGCGAGGTCTGACGGGCCCACGTAGATGCCGTCAAGGCCGGGGGTGGCGCAGATTTCCTTGACATTGGCCAGGCCCTCGGGGGTCTCGATCATCGCGAACACCATGGTGGTGGCGTTGGCCTCGGCCGGCACGGGGCCGATCCGCAGGGCCGAGCGCATGGGGCCGTAGGAGCGGCCGCCCAGCGGCGGGTATTTGGCGGCGGCCACCGCGGCGGCGGCATCCTCGGCGTTGTTGATGAGCGGGACGATGACGCCCACGGCCCCGGCGTCTAGCGCCTTGCCGATTGCGGTGAAGTCGTTCGCTTCCACGCGGACCATGCCGACGGCGGTGTGGCCGGCGTCGATGGCCATCAGCCCATTGAGGACGCCCGAGTAGCCCAGCAGGCCGTGCTGCGCGTCCAGGGCCACGTAGTCGTAGCCGAGGCGGCCGATGCGTTCGGTGGCCACGGGCGCGTCCAGCACGGCCCAGTAGCCCACCGCCTGCTCACGGGCGCGGATCTTGCGGGCGAATTCGAGGGCCAGTTCGGAAGTCATCAGAGTCCTTCAGTCAGTCGGTTCAGCAAAGGTTCGGTTCAGGAGAGGATCAGCGGTTATAGGCGGGCATCGGGCCGCGCAGCGAGGTGCCCACGGCGTCGCAGGCGTCCACCACGTCGGCCGGCAGCGGTCCGTTGGCAACGGCGGCGATGTTGGCGCGCAGCTGCTCCACCTTGGACCCGCCCAGCAGCATGGATCCGACGCCGTCCCGGTAGGCGAGCCAGCGCAGGGACAGTTCCGCGAGGGTCACGTCAGCGTCCGCGGCGATGCGGGACAGCTCGCCGATCGCGTCGAACAGCTGCTTGTCCCAGTACCGCTGCGTGTACATGGCGGCGAGCTTGGAATCGCCGTAGCGGCCCTCGGTGGGCTTGGCGTCGAAGCTGTGCTTGCCCGTCAAAAGCCCGCCGCCCAGCGGGTTGTAGACCATGGTGTGCACGTTGTGGGTGGCGGCGAACTCGAGGTATTCCTCCTCCAGCCGGCGGGCCACCAGGTTGTAGAGCTGCTGCGCGACGACGGGCTGCGGCGCCCCCACTTCCCGCGCCGTGTGGATGACGTCGGCGATCTGCCAGGCGGCGAAGTTGGACACGCCCAGCGCGCCGATCTTTCCCTCGGCCACCAGCTCGGCAACGGTGGCCAGAGTGTCAGAGAGAGGCGTGGGCCGGTCCGGCTGGTGCAGGTAGAACAGGTCGATGCTGTCCGTGCCCAGCCGGCGCAGGCTGCCCTCCACGCTGGCGCGCAGCCCCGCGGGCGAGAGCGGCGTGTTGGAGCCGTGGTCCGCGTGCGGCATGCCTGCCTTGGAAGCCAGGATGACGCCGTCGCGCTTTCCCTTCAATAGCCGAGCGAGCATCTCCTCGGTGACCCCGCCCACGTAGGCGTTGGCGGTGTCGATGGTGGTGATGCCGGCGTCGAGCGCCTCCTCCACCATCCGCCCGGCGGTGGCCTCGTCAGCGGTGTCGCCGAAGGTCATGGTTCCCAGGACCAGCCGGGAGATAGGGAGCTTCAGGCCGTCCACCTGGGCGCCTTCGGGCTGCGTGCTCATGCGTTGATTCCTCGTGGTTGCGTGCATCGGTAAGTCAGAAAGAGGTCAGTTGGACTGGTTGGCCAGCGCCAGCGAGCGGACAATGTGCCGCGGCTTCAGGCCGGTCATGGTGGAGGGGTCCAGGGCCGCGCGGCGGAGCTTGCGGGTGTAATCCTCCTTGGGGGCGGTCAGGACGGACGCGGTGGTGCCGTGTTCCACGAGCTTGCCGCGCTGCATCACCATGACGGTATCGCTGATCTCCTGCACCACGCCAAGGTTGTGCGAGATGAACACATAGGTGATGCCGGTTTCGTCCTGGATGGACTTCAGCAGCCGCAGCACCTGTGCCTGCACGGAGACGTCCAGCGCGCTGGTGGCCTCGTCGCAGACCAGCAGTTCGGGTTTGGAGGCGAGCGCCCGGGCAATGCCGATGCGCTGACGCTGGCCGCCGGAGAACTCCCCCGGGTGCTTGTCCAGGGAACGGACGGGCAGGCCCACCTGGTCGATCAGCTTCGCTGCCGCCGCATGCCGTTCCGCCTTGGAGCGGATGCCCTGCAGCTTCAGCGGCTCGGCCACGATCTCCTGCGCGGTCATGTGCGGATCCAGCGAGCCGTAGGGGTCCTGGAACACCATCTGGAACTTGGAGCGCATGGGCCGGAGCTTGGCCTCACTCAGGGCGGCGATGTCCGTGCCATCCAGGGTGATGCTGCCGCTGGTGGGAGTCACCAGCCGCATGAGGGCCTTGGCCACCGTGGACTTGCCGCAGCCGGATTCACCTACGACGGCGATCGTCTTGCCTTTGTCCACGGAGAAGGAGACGTTGTCCACGGCCCGGAACGTGCCACCGGGGACGTGGTAGTCCACCACCAGGTTGTCGACGGCGAGGAACGGCTTGGTCATGGCTTTGCTCCGGTCTCGGTGAGGGCTGGGTCAGGGGTGGTTGAGGGCCCGGCTGCGCGGCGGCCGCTGGCGGTGGGGGTTTCGTCCCACGGCCCCAGCACGGGCACGGCGGCCAGCAGGGTCTGCGTGTATTCGGTGGCGGGGTGGTCCACGATCTGCTGGACCTCGCCGGACTCCACGAAGGCGCCGTCCTTCATGACGTGGATGCGGTCCGAGATGAGCCTTGCCACGCCGAGGTCGTGCGTGATCATCAGGATGCCGATGCCGCGCTGCTCCTGCAGTTCCAGCAGCAGGTCCAGGATGCCGCCCTGCACGGTGACGTCCAGGGCCGAGGTTGGCTCGTCCGCCACCAGCAGCTGCGGCTCGGACGCCAGGGCGATGGCGATCAGCACGCGCTGCAGCATGCCGCCGGAAAGCTGGTGCGGGTACTTCTTCAGCTGCAGCTCCGGCGTGGGAATGTGCACCTGCTCCAGCAGCCGCACGGCCCGGGCCTGCAGCGCCGCCTTGTCCTTGCCGGACGCGGCGCCGGCGATCTTGATGGCTTCGAACAGCTGGCTGCCGATCGAGTGGACCGGGCTCAGCGCCGTCATGGGGTCCTGCGGGATGAGGGCCAGGGTTTTGCCGCGCACCTTGTCGATGGCCTTGGGATCTGCGGAGATGTCGACGCCGTCAATCACCACGGTGCCGGACAGCACCGCAAGGTCCTCGGGCAGCAGGCGGAGGATGCCCATCGCCGTCGTGGATTTTCCGGAGCCGGACTCGCCGATGATGGTGACCGTTTCCCCGCGGTGGATTGTGAAGCTGACGGCGTCCACGGCGCGGATGATGGCGGTGTCCGCGATGAGTTCCACCTGGAAGTCGCGGACCTCCAGGAGCGGCTGCTCGGCGGACTTGGGGGAATTTGGGGAAGCGGGCTGGGTCTCAGGTGAGGCAGTCATGTCAGGCACCCTTCTTCTTGCGGCGGGGACGGTCGCGGAGGCCGTCGCCCAGCAGGTTGACGCCCACCACCATGAGCACGATCACCAGGCCGGGCAGGGTGACCATCCACCAGGAGGTGGTGATGTAGTCCTGGCCGTCGGAGATGATGCGGCCCCAGGTGGCGAAGGGCCGCTGCGGGCCGGCGCCCAGGAAGGACAGCGCGGATTCGAGCAGCACGGCCTGGGCCAGCAGGAGCAGGACCACCAGGGTTGCCTGCTTGATGACGTTGGGGATGATGTGCTGGATCAGGATCTGGAGGCGGTGCAGGCCCAGGATCCGGGCGGCGGAGACGTACGGCTTTTCGCGTTCCACCAGCACCATGGAGCGGGTGAGGCGGGCAACTTCGGGCCATTGGGCTATGGCGATCACGAACGTGATCACGGGGATGGACGGGCCGAAGAGGGCCACCACCAGGAGCAGCATCATGAGCAGCGGCAGGGACATCTGGGCTTCGAGGATGCGGGAGATGATGGTGTCCACCCAGCCGCCGAAGTAGCCGGCGGCGGAGCCGAGGATCACGCCGATGGCGCCGGAAACCAGCACCGCCAGCACGCCGATGGTCAGCGAGACCTGGCCGCCGTGGAGCACGCGGGAGAGGAGGTCGCGGCCCAGCTGGTCGGTGCCGAACAGGTGCCCGTCCGTCAGCGGCGGCAGGCGCCGGGCGGCGAGGTCCTGGAAGTTGGCGTCCGGCAGCGGGAGCACGTTGGCCAGGATGATGGGGATGATCACCAGCAGGGTGCAGATGGTGCCCACCACCAGTTTCCACTGGGCGGATTTACGACGACGGGTGGCGCCTGCCTTGGCGATGTCCTCCTTGGTGACGGCGCTGGGGCTGGGCTGCTTGGCTTGCGGTGAAGCGGCACCAGAGTTGCCGGCGGAGGGGGTTGCCGTATCGATGCTCATGCTGTGGCCGCCTTTCCAAGACGAACGCGGGGATCAAGGAGCGGGTAGGCGAGGTCGATGAGCAGCTGGACGCCCACCGCCAGGAGTGCGGTGATGAGGACCGTGGCCTGGATGAGCGGGTAGTCGCGGGTCTCGAGGGCCCGGACAATCAGGGAGCCCACGCCGGGCCAGGCGAACACCACTTCGACGACAACCACGCCGTTGAGCATCGCGGCGAAGCGGGTGCCCAGGGCGGTGAAGACGGGGATGGCGGAGTTGCCCATGGCGTAGCGCCAGGTGAGCAGGGAGCTGCGGACGCCGCGGGAACGGGCCACCGTGAGGTACGGGGCGGCGAAGTTGGCGGTCATTTCGCGGCGGACCATGCGGGAGATCAGGGCGATTTGAAGGATGGCGATGGTGACGGTGGGCAGGACCAGCCCTCCCCAGGTGGCGAAGCCGGAGGCGGGGAAGATGGGCACCAGCACGGCGAAGCCGGTGAGCAGCATGATGCCGGTCCAGAAGTCCGGCATGGACTGCCCGGCGATGGTGAGCACGTTGACGCCGAACTCGCGGCCGGTGTCCGGGCGGCGGGACATCCACACACCCAGCGGGATGGCGACGACGGCGGTCAGCAGGATCGCGGACGTGGCCAGGGTGAGGGTGTACGGCATGCGTTCGAAGACCACCTGCATGGCGGGTGCCTGGAACGAGTAGGACTGGCCAAGGTTGCCGGTGATGAGCTGCTGGATGAAGATCCAGTACTGCTCCAGCAGGGGCTTGTCCAGGCCGAACTGTTCGCGGACGGCGGCCAGCTGGTCGCTGGTGGCCAGGGGGCCGGCGTAGGAAACGGCGGGGTCGCCCGGGGCCATGCGGATGAGGATGAACACGGTGGACACCGTGAGGAACACGGTGAGCAGGCCCTGTCCCAGGCGTTTGAGGATGTAGTTCGTCATGGCTTAGGCCTCCAGCCGGACATCAACGAGGGGGTAGGAGTTGGTGGGGGCCAGATTGATCCCGGAGACCCGCTCCCGGTGGGCGAGGACGGACTTGGGGACGAAGGCCCAGGCGCAGGGCCAGGTGTCCCAGACTGCCTGCTGGGCTTCGTTGAGCAGTTCGGTCCTGCGGGCCGGGTCCGCTTCGGCGGAGGCGGCTTGGATCTTGGCGGTGACCTCGGGGATGACGTAGCCCTGGTAGGTGTCGCGGGTGGCTTCCTTTTCGGGGGTGCCGGTGTACATGCCCTGGAGCATGGTGATGGCCAGGCCGGTGGGGCTGGGGTAGCCGTTGCCCAGGAGGTCCCAGTCGCCCTGCTTGCCCTGGCGCCAGGCGAGGATGTTGCCGCCGGGTTCGAACTGCTGCAGCTCGGCCTTGACGCCGATCTTGCCGAACATTTCCACCAGGGCTTCCATCACGGAGGTGTCTGAGGCGAATTCGCCGGTTTCCCAGATGATCTTCAGGGTGAGGTCCTTGACGGCGAGCTCGGCGAGCCGGGCCTTGGCCTTCTCCGGATCGTAGGTGTAGGTGCCGGTCTTGTGGTAGCCGGTGAGGCTGCCGGGGGTGACGCCCTCGGCCGCGCTGACGGAGTCCACCAGCACGTCCTTGACCAGGGATTCGCCGTCGATGGCCCAGCTGAGGGCTTCGCGGACGCGGACGTCAGCCAGGGGGTGGCCGGCGGGCTTGCGGAAGTTGTAGAAGATCTGGTTGAGCCGGAGGCTGGACGCTTCGGCCAGCTGGACGCCGGGGAGGCCGGCCAGCTGTTCGCGGGAGTCCGGGGTGATGGAGTCGATGATGTCCACCTCGCCGCTGCGCAGGGCGATGACGCGGCTGGATTCCTCGGGGAGGAACCGAACTTCCACGTTCTCGATCTCCGGCGCCGGTCCCCAGTAGTTTTCGTTGCGTTCCAGGCTGTAGGTGCCGGCGCCGCGGTTGAACTTGGTGACCACGTAGGGCCCGGTGCCCAGGCCTTCCTGGAGTTCCTCCGGCTTGTTCTGCGCGGCCGGGGTAATCAGGATCATGCTCATGAGGCTGTCCAGGATGGGGATGGACTTCTTGGACACCATCTTGAACGTGCGGTCGTCCACCGGGACCACCTGGGGGAATTCGGGGAAGAAGCCGGCCACGAAGGAGCCCTGGACCTGCTGGTACATCTTCAGGGCGGTGGAGACGTCCTCCACGGTGACGGGGCTGTTGTCCGAGTAGCGGATGTCGTCGCGGAGCTTGACGGTCCACTCGGTGGGGCCGGTCATTTCGAAGCGCTCGGCCAGGACCAGCACGGGCTTGGTTTCGGGGCCGATGGCGGTGAGGCCCTGGCGGACGGAGCGCTGCACGGTGACGGCGGCGTCGAACTGGTTGAGCTTGTTGTCCAGGCTGACCAGCGAGCGGTTGAGGGCCAGGGTCAGGGTGCTGGGGCCCGGGAGGCCGGTGGGGCCTGCGCAGCCGGCCAGGCTGCCGGTGCCCAGCAAGAACCCGGCGGCCGCGCCGAACTGCAGCAGGCGGCGGCGGGAAATCTCACTTCCTTGAGGAAGAACGGTCATCGTTGACCTCTCGGTAGGTTGGGGACGGCGGGCGGAGGGGCGGCGCCGAATGTTGTGTCCATCACTTTGCCACCTTTGCGCAAAGCGCGCAACCCCTCTAGCGCGATTCGCGCAATCGTGCCATGATGATGGAAAGCTTCCCGCACTTCAGCGGGTCCAGCCGACTACCGAAACCGAGAGGAGCAGCGTGGCTTCCGTATTTGTGCAGGCCGACGATTTCTCCGGCGCCGCCGAGGTTGGCTACTGCTTTGTCCACCACGGCCTCACCGCCCGGGTCCTCCTGGGTTCCGGCCTTGCCGCGGGTACATCAACGGGAACGCACGACGGCGGCACGTCCGCCGCGGACACCGTCACCGATGCGGTGGTTGCCGATACGCATTCCCGCGGGCTGTCCCCCAGTGAAGCCGAAGCGCTGGTGAAGGACGCCTTCTCCGGCCCCGAGGCATCGGCCGCGCAGGTGCTGTTCAAGAAGATGGACTCCCTGTGGCGCGGCAACATCAGCGCCGAGACTGCCGCACTGGCGGGCCTCGGCTACCACGTTGTGGTTGCGGGGGCACTCCCCCAGCTGCAGCGCACAGTGCGCGCCGGCCGTCCTTTTGTTGCCGGCTCTCCCCTGGCGGAGACGGACCTGTGGCAGGCTGAGGTTTCGGCCCCGCCTGCCGATGTACCGTCGCTGCTCCGCCCGGAAGAACCGGAATCGGTGCAGTCCCTGGACCTGGAGGCGGTGCGGTCAAGCAGAGTGCCGTCCCGCCTGGCCGGGATGCTGGACGGCCGGCCCGCGCTGGTGGTCGCTGATGGCGAAACGGTCCATGACCTGGAGCAGGTGGTGGATGCCCTGCTGGAGCTCGGCTTCACCGCCGGCGGGCGCCGCATCGTGCTGGTGGGAACCGGCGGAGCGGCTGACGTGCTGGCTGAACGGCTGGGTGCGCATTCTGCGCGGAATGCGCACAGTGTGGCAGCGGCGGACGCAACCACCGCCGAACCGCAGGAAGCCGAACGGCCGGTGCTCGCCGTCGTCGGCTCCGCATCCGGCACGGCCCAAAAGCAGCTGGCCCGGCTCGAAGCCGAAGGCTTCCGGGTGGTCCGGCTGCACCCGCTGTATGCAGGTGCCAAAGATGCCTACGCTCCCCAACTGGCCCAGGTTTCAGCAGATTTGAGGGCAGGGCACCGCGTAGCCATCACACTGGCCGCCGCAAAAGTGGACCCGTCTGGCTCTGCACGCATCGTGCGGGCGCTGTCCGCGTTCGCTGCCCGGGCTGCGAAGGCGGCAACCACTGACCTGATCCTTACCGGCGGTGAGACGGCCCGGGAAGTCCTGGACGCCGTCGGCCGCTCCAGCCTGGTGCCGCTCGCGGCGGTGCAGCACGGGGCCGTGCTGAGCCGCGCCGACGACGGGACGCTGGTGGGCACCAAGCCCGGCAGCTTCGGCGATGACCTGGCCCTTCTGCAGCTGTATGACGAAATCCGGGAGCACCGGTCCGCGCCGGCTCCCGCCAACCCCCTTCCCCGCAAGACTTCCGAAGAATCTGGAGCAACAATGACTGACTCAGCAACCAAGAACCAACCACTCCCCTACGTGGCCGTGACCATGGGCGACGGCGCCGGCATCGGCCCGGAGGTGATCGTCCCGGCGGTGCTGGATGCGGGCATCCTGGCCGAGTGCCGTCCCGTGGTGGTGGGCGATGCGCTGCGCCTGCGGCAGGCGGCGGAGACCCTGGGCGTCGAGGTGGACATCCAGTCGGTCGAGGACGTGGAGGACGCCGTGTTCACGCCGGGCCGGGTGAACGTGATCGACCTGAACCTGCTGCCGGAGGACCTGGCATGGGGGCAGCTCTCCCCCGTGGCCGGGCACGCCGCGTACGAATACATCCGGGTGGCCAGCGAGCTGGCTATGGCCGGGAAGGTGCAGGCCATCTGCACCGCGCCGCTGAACAAGGAGGCGCTGCACGCCGCGGGGCACATCTTCCCCGGGCACACCGAGCTGCTGGCGTCGCTGACGGGCACGGAGGAGGTGTCCATGATGCTGTCCACGCCGAAGATCCGGGTGATCCACGTGACCACGCACATCGGGCTGATGGATGCTATCCGGAAGATCAACCCGGACCTGGTGGAGCGGACCATCCGGCGCGGCCATGAGGCGCTGGTGCGGGCGGGCATCCCCAACCCGAAGATCGGCGTGTGCGCCATCAACCCGCACGCGGGCGAGAACGGCCTGTTCGGGCAGGGTGAGGAAGCGGAGAAGATCGAGCCGGGCGTGAAGGCTGCGCAGGCGGACGGGATCAACGCGGTGGGGCCGCTGCCGGCGGACACGCTGTTCTTCCTGGCCGGCCGCGGTGACTACGACCTGGTGGTGGCCATGTACCACGACCAGGGCCACGGCCCAGTGAAGGTGTTGGGCATCGAAGCCGGCGTGAACATCACGGTGGGCCTGCCGGTGATCCGCACGTCCGTGGACCACGGCACCGCGTTCGATATCGCCGGAAAGAACATCGCCGATTCCCGGTCCATGGTGGAGGCGCTGCACCAGGCGTCGGAGATGGCCACCCGGCCGGCCGTGGCCGTGTAGGTCACTGGTTTGATGGGGGCCGGAACTAGCATGGGTAGCACTGCCACCGCCATGCCCACGGGAAGGAGACCGGGAATGCTCAGCGCAAACGCGCGGCGCGAGGAGATCTACCACCTTGCCGTGACCACCGGGCTGGCCTCCGTGGAGGAGCTCTCGGCCAAGTTCGAGGTGACGGCGTCCACCATCCGCCGCGACTTGGCGCTGCTGAATTCGCAGGGCCGGCTGGCGCGGACCTATGGCGGGGCGATGGCGCTGGGCGCGCACCCGGAGGCGTCGCTGCGGCAGCGCACCGGCGAGGCGTTCGAGCAGAAGCACGCGATCGCCCGCTGGGCAGCGTCCGTGGTCCAGCCGGGTGAGAACATCCTGCTCGACGCCGGTTCCACGGCGGGTGCCCTGGCGCACGAGCTGCGCGGGTTCGGTCCGTTGTCCGTCACGACGCCTGGCCTGAATACGTTGCAGGAGTTGGCGGATTCGGAGGGCATCGAGGTGGACTGCCTGGGCGGCCGGCTCCGGGGAGTGTCGCAGAGTTTCGTGGGGCCGCTGGCCGAGGCGGCGCTGGAGCGGATGAGCTTCGACAGGGTGTTCCTGGGTGCCGACGCCGTCACCGCCGAGGACGGCATCTGCGAGGCCGACCACGCGCAGACCCGGCTCAAGGAGCTCATGGCCCGGCGCGGGCGGTCCGTTTACGTTCTGGCGGATTCGTCCAAGCTCGGGCTGCGGCCTTTCCACGCGTGGGCGCGGCTGGCCTTGCCCTGGACTTTGGTGACGGACGACGGCGCCGACCCGGCCCAACTGCAGAAGTTCCGCGACGCGGGGGTTGAGGTTGAGGTGGCGGCCGTAACTCCGTAGCTTTTGGGAGTGCGGGCTACCACTTTAGGATTGCTACGCGCGTAACCCCCAATTCCTCAATGTGAGTAACGATTACTCGTGATAGCGGGTAGAAGCCGTACATAAACTCCAAGTCCTTGCAGTCAGGGACTTGTCCCGTTTTCCTGGGGGAATTTACACCGAAGCTACGACGGAGTACTTCAATGAAAAGCTGGCTCACTCGCATCGTCATGCCCATTTCCCTCGCGGCATCCGCTGCGCTCACCGCAATAGCAGTTCCGGCTGTCGCCGCACCGCCCGTTCCCAATCCAACGCAATCCTTCGTCCTTGAGGACATATTTGGAAACGACTGCCCGGGCTTTAATGTCACGGCCTCGCTGACCGGCAAATTCAAAGAGATCGTTCTTAAGGACGGCCGGAAAATCCAGATAGCTCCCGCAACTACCATCACTCTGTCAGCCAATGGCAAGACTCTAAGCTATGTGATTACCGGGGCTACCCACATACAGGCCCCGCAAAACGGGGTTGAAGAAGTCGTGTCCACGGGACGGAACTTGCTGATTGTTCCGAATGTTCCAGGCCTGCATGCTGAGGGTCTTTACCTCACTATCGGCAACGTCAATTACGCCCGGACCGTTAGCGGAGGGGAAGTCAGATTCTTCTCCGGACCGGGCAAAGCCACCAACGTCTGCGACCTGCTCAAATAGGTTTCCAGCAAAGAACCGCGGGGCCGCTTTCGGGTATCCGTATGCGGCCCCGCGGTTCTTTGCTGCGGTTCGGGACGGGTGCCCCGTTGCCAGTGTTTGGGGCGGTGACTGAAAAGTACATATCAGTGGGTACCCTGCTTCTATCGACCGAAACGACTTCCCTGAACGATTTGGAGACGCCCATGCACGCCGTACTCGAATACACCTATGCGGATGACTACCTGGAGAGCCGTGAAAAGTATCGGGCTATCCATCTCAAGGCTGCGTGGGAGGCAGTCGAGCGCGGTGAGCTTCTACTGGGTGGGGCCGTTGGTGAAGGCCCCTTTAGCGGACTGCTGGTTTTCACAGGAGAGAACCCGGTGGAGGCGGCAAAAGCCTTTGCAGCCGCAGACCCTTATGTCAACGGCGGCGTCGTGACGTCGTGGACAGTCCGCCCGTGGACGACAGTGGTGGGAAACGAGGCCGCTACGCCTGTCCGGCCGTAGGGCGAGTCTCCTCATGCTGACAGGCCTATGCCGAGAATGATGATGGAGCCTACGTGAAGCCGCACCTCCGACGATGACGGCCTCACCGGAGTCGCGGACGCCTACTGAAGACGTTCTTGCCAGGGCGGTTGAAGACTGGGTCTCACCGTCCGACGTAGTCAACGTCTGTCTTTTGCGCTCGCACTGCAGAAGTCCCGAAGACGCTCGGGACTTGGCCCTTGGGCTGCTGACGCGCATGATCGCAACAGGCCTCCTGGTGCCAGGAGACATCGACGGTACGGTTTACCGGCCATGGGATCTTCCACCCGGGAGCGCAATCGTGCGCATCGCCATGGAATGGAGCTCGATGAAAGACCCCATCATGGTCTTGCCTGGTGACATCGTTTGGCTGGACGCATCGCGAGAAGGACAACTCATAGGGGAAGCGGTGCTGCGCCGGGAATCCGGGTAGGCCAGCAGGACCTGACTGCCGCCCAGCACAAAGTGAGCAGCTACTCGGCGATGTCCTCCGCCCACAGCTCCGGATGCTCGTCCTGGAACGCGGCCATCATGTCCACGCAGCGCTCGTCGTCCAGGACCACCACCTCGACCCCGCGTGACCGGAGAAGGTCCAGCTCGCCGTCGAACGTGCGGGCCTCCCCCACCACCACGCGGGGGATCTTGAACTGGATGATGGTCCCCGTGCACATCGCACACGGGGCGAGGGTGGTGTAGAGCGTGGTGTCCCGGTAGGTCTTCTGCCGGCCGGCCGCGCGGAGAGCCGACATTTCCCCGTGCGCAATTGGATCGCCGTTCTGGACCCGCTCGTTGTGACCGCTGGCAAACACCTCGCCGCCCCTGGCAATCGCAGCGCCAATGGGAATGCCGCCCTCGGCCAAGCTCTTCTGCGCGGCTTGGTAGGCGGCCTCGAATGCAGAGGCGTCGGCGCTGTCCGGCTCCGGCGCCCCGGCTGCCGACTCCGCGATCCGCTTGATCGCCGCGAGCGTTTTAGGGATGCCGTCCAGGGCCTGCCGGGTGCGGTCCGCTATCTGAGCGTCAGCGTCGGCGCCGTACTTCTCTCCGAACATGACGATCCCCTCGGGCAGGAATTCCCACGACTCGGTGAGGACAGTTCCGGTGCTCGCAGGAGTGAGGGTGAAGCCCCAGCGGACGTACTTGCCACCCACCACCCAGGCGAACTCTCGTCCCGGCTCCGCGGCTACCACCTGCGACCGGGTTTCCCAGGTCCGCTCCGGGAGCTCGTTCAGGCCAGTGAACCAGGCACCCACTTGCCCGGCGCTGGACTCGTCATCCCACCAGCAGGACGTGCAGATCGGGCTCCATTCGCCTGTCCGGGTGACGTCGGAAACGATGGCGTACAGCGTCTCGGCAGGGACGTTGACGGTGACGGAGTCCTGGTGCTGGCGGATGCTGGGAGTCATGGGTCCATCCTTGCAGACGGGCTGTGTTGGCTCCGGCCGAAAAGCTCAGGAAAAACTGATCCAAAGCTGGGGCGGCAACCGGCGGCCGGCTTATACGATTCCCTGGACATCCGGGGCCATGGGCTCTTCGG
Source organism: Pseudarthrobacter chlorophenolicus (assembly GCF_000962805.1). Classification (GTDB taxonomy): domain Bacteria; phylum Actinomycetota; class Actinomycetes; order Actinomycetales; family Micrococcaceae; genus Arthrobacter; species Arthrobacter chlorophenolicus_A. The sequence goes on from NZ_JZTW01000003.1 coordinate 162,293, forward strand.
GGATGAACATTGGGGGGAACAATGACCGAGCTCGGCCGTATCTACTGGACCCGGCAAGGGCTTCGTTGGGCTTACACCGTGGTCCTGCTGTGGCTCGCCTTCTCGGTGCTGACGGCATTGATGGCTAAGGGGTCGCCAGTTGGCGGCGCGGGGATAGCCGTCGTCGCCGACGTGTTTCAGGGCATTCTCGGCCGGGCCGGCTCCGCAGCGGTGCTTCCGGGCGCAGCCGCAGCGGTCCTGGCTGTCGCTGCGGCCGTCATCACCAGTCGGGATGTCCGGCGCCGCGACCCGGTCCGCCGCTTCACCAGCGAGCAGCGCCGGGAAGGGATGGCCCGCGCCGGCGGCCTGTGCGAACTTGAAGCCGGGTTCGGGCGTCGCTGTTCCCGTCCGGCCGAACATGGCGATCACTTTTATCCGTGGTCCAAGGGTGGTTCCACCAGTCTGCAGAACTTTGTCGCCGCCTGCGCCAGGTGCAACCGCGCCAAGCGTGCCCAGGTCCCGTCCCCTGGCCAGCAGCGCCGGATGGAACGACGACGGCGGGAGTACCTGCCGCCGTCGTCCTCCGTCCGCGTGGGCGAACGGCAGCCGCTGCCCTAAGCCGGGCGTCCGGTGCCTTGGCCGTTCAGCAGAGCCAGGTCAACCCGGCGATTGCAGCTTGTCCAACAAACACATCAGACGCTGAAGTAGGCTGGAATCCTCGGACCAACCACAACAAGAGCGAGGCCTAACGTGCACCAGGACGCCGCCCGGTTCCTGTCCCAGCCGGTGGCCGCCCAGCCCGGTTCCCCGCTGCGCGTGGCAGTGTATTCACGCATTGCCGAGGCCGTCCGCAATGGGCTCCTCACCCCCGGCTCCATGATCCCCACCGAGACCGAACTCGGCGCGGACATGAAGGTCAGCCGCACGGTAGTCCGCGAAGCGCTGATGCTCCTCGAGGAGGACGGCCTGATCCGGGCCCGCCGCGGCGTCGGACGCTTCGTCTCGGACACCCTCCCCCGCATCGGCATCGAACGCATCCGGCCCTTCGAGGACGTCCTCGCCGGGCGCGGGCAGACGCTTGAGGTCAAGCGCACGCAGGCCATCCGCCAGGCCGCCTCCGAATTTGTCGCCCCTGGCATCGGCGTCGAGCCCGGCACCGAATGCTGGCTCTGGGAGTCAGTCCTCATCCGCGACGGCGAGGCCATCGCCCACCTGCAGGAAAACGTCACGGCCGAGCGGGTCAGCTTCGACAGGAGCGCGGCGGCGCACCTTGAGATAGAGGACGACGGCGGGGCGACCTTGCTCGCCACGCTGAACAACCAGCTGGGCCGGCTCGCAGGTCCCGGCGAGTGCCAGATCAGCCTCAGCCAGGTGGGCCCCAGCCGCGCCAAGCTGCTGGACCTTCGGCCGTCGGACCCCGTCCTGGTGCTGACGCAGTACGTCCGGCACAGCAACCGGCCCTTCTACCTGGCCAAGTGCCTGGTGTCGGCACGGGCTGGGCACCTCTCGGTAATGCAGCAGTTCCAGTCATAACACCACTTCTGCGCAGGTAGGACCCTAGGCAGCAGCCACGTTCTAATGCACCGCCAACTCAAAATGTGTTCGCATCTCGAACGAAGGTGCGTTATGTGAACCAAACGAGTATCCTCGTCTGCGGAACAAATGCCGTGCGTCACTCATCCATGTGATGCAGATCTCGACGGCAGTGGTCCGGTTTCTTTCTAATCAACGAGGATTACATGACAACTTCCCCCTCCTCCCGCGCATCACGCTGGCCCGTTTGGCTCTGCTGGCTGGCCATGGTCCTGGACGGTTTTGACCTGGTGGTGCTCGGCACCGTCATTCCCACACTCATCAAAACCGGCGAGCTTGGCTTTGACGCCGTTGGGGCGACCCTGGTGGCCACCATCTCCCTGGTAGGCGTCGGCGCCGGGGCGCTGTTCATTGCGCCGCTGTCAGACCGCTTCGGACGCAGGAAACTGATGGTTGCCTGCGTGCTCTGGTTCTCGCTTTTCACCCTCGCGGTGGCATGGGCTCCAAACGTGGCCATGTTCGGCGTGTTCCGCTTCCTGGCCGGCGTCGGATTGGGCGCCTGCCTTCCGGTTGCCCTCGCCTACATGAACGATTACGCGCCGGCAGGAACAGCCGGCAAGTCCACTACCCGCACCATGACCGGCTACCACGTGGGTGCGGTGGCAACTGCGTTCCTGGCCATCATGGTCATCCCGGACTGGCGCACCATGTTCGTGGTCGGCGGCATTGCGGGCCTGGCCCTGGCGCCGTTCCTGTGGTTCAAGCTGCCCGAGACCCTGCCGGCCGAACAGACCACTGAGAACGCACAGACCACCCCGAATGCGGAGCAGACCGGATTCCGGGACTTGGCGAAAAAGCCCTACCCGCTGGTCGCCGCGGCAATCGCCGCCGCCTCCTTCATGGGCCTGCTGCTGGTTTACGGCCTGAACACCTGGCTCCCCCAGCTCATGGCCTCCGCGGGGTACCCGGTCAGCGCGGGCCTGTCGCTGCTCCTGGTGCTGAACCTCGGCGCGGTGGCGGGCCTCATCATTGCCGGCATCCTGGCCGACAAGCACGGCACCAAACCCATCGTGCTGCTCTGGTTCGGCCTCTCCGCGGCCTGCCTCGCCCTGCTGAGCATCAAGGTTGACAACGCCATCCTGCTCAACGCCCTCGTCTTCGTCACCGGCGTCTTCGTGTTCAGCGCCCAGGTGCTCGTGTACGCGTGGGTCAGCCAGCTCTTCCCGGCCCGGCTGCGCGCCACTGCCCTCGGTTTCGCCGCCGGCGTGGGCCGCGTCGGCGCCATCGCAGGGCCGGCGGTGACGGGCGGCCTGGTGGCCGCAGGCATCGCCTACCCGTGGGGCTTCTATGCCTTCGCAGCGGCAGGTGCACTCGCCGTGCTGGCCCTGGTGGCGGTCCCGCACGCTATCGCCGCCACGCGGACGGCCGAGGAACACGCGAACTGAAGCTGAGTTGCTAGGGCCAGTGCCGGCGTCGTACTTTCACGGAAAGAACGACGCCGGCACTCGCCTTAAGAGCCTTAGCGGACAATAGTCCCGTAGCCCGGAGAAAGTCCGCGGCCACCACCCCGCGCGGCCACGCCTACACTGCTGTGTCCATCCCGGCGGCCTGGCTGCTGTCGTACCCCAACGCACGGCTGGCTTCCAGCCCCGCCCGGGCTACCACCGGCCCCAGCCGCTCAACGTCGGCGGGCCCGATCCGCTGGGTGGGGAATCCCAGGCCCACGGCGCACGCCAGCCGCCCGGCGTGGTCGAACACCGGCGCGCTGATGGAACCCACGTCCTGGTGGCGTTCCCCGAAAGCTGCGAAATATCCCTGCCGGCGGGCAACGGCCGCCTGTTCCCTGAGGGTCTCAACTGACACCGGCGTGTCCGGCGTAAAGCCCTGAAGACCCTGCTCGTCCAGGGCATCCCAGGCCCCGGGGTCGAACGCCAGGAAGACCTTGCCGGGAGCGCCTGCGTGGAGCGGCATGACCATGCCCACCATGAACGGCCGCATCACCACGTGCCGCGTCTCGGCCACCGCAACGATCGTGCGGAAGGCCCCGTCCCGGACATACAGGCAGGCCGTTTCGCCGGTCTCGTCCCGCAACTGCTGTAGGACCGGCTTCACCAGCCGCACCACGTCCAGTCCGAACGTTCCCGGAGTAGCCCAGCGGACCAGCCCGATGCCGATCCGGTACCGGTCGCCGTCGCGGTCAAGGAACCCCTCACGGAGCATGTTCTGGACCAGGCGCTGGCACGTGCTGGACGGCAGGCCGGTCTTGCGGATGATCTGCTGCAGAGTCGGCTCGGGCTCCGCCACCGAGAAACAGTCCAGGATCTCTGCCACCTTGTGCAGGACCAACAGGGGCGAAGCCCCGGCCCCGGCTTCCTTAACCACCGCTCAAACCCTTTCCATCATTTCCGCAAGCAGCCTCCAGCATAGTGAGCCGGACACCGGGCCACCGTGTGATCCATTTGACATCCCGCAGCAGTGACCCACATCATGGGATCAGAACCCACTTTATGGGTTTCCCCAATGTATCCCCATCACAACGACGTGGAGAATCCATGAGCACCCCCGCAATCACCTGTGAAACCGCCCCCGAGCCCAAGCGCCCCGGGATGAGCCGCGTGGGACTGATCGTCCCCAGCTCCAACACCACCATGGAGACCGAGCTGCCGGAGCTGTTCCGGCGCCAGGCCGAGGCAACCGGCCACAAGTACACCTTCCACTCCGCCCGCGCCGGCATGAAGAAGGTCACCCGGGAAGAACTGCTGGCCATGGTGGGCAAGGCAGCCCAGTGCGCCGAAGCAGTCTCCGACGCCGATGTGGACGTCATCGCCTACGCCTGCCTGGTGGCCGTCATGGCCCAGGGCCCCGAAGCCCACGAGGGTTCCGAGAAGGTGATCGCGGACGCAGCCGCAGACAACGGACACCCCGCCCCGGTCACCAGCAGCGCCGGCGCCCTGGTCCGCACCCTGCACGAAATCGGTGCCCAGAAGGTCGCCATGATCACCCCCTACATGAAGCCGCTGACCAAGATGGTGGTGGACTACATCGAGGGCTCGGGCATCACGGTGCTGGACGCCATCAGCCTCGAAGTGGCGGACAACCTCGAGGTCGGCTGCCTTGACCCGCAGAACCTGCCCGCGCTGGCCCGCAGCCTGCAGCGCGAAGGAGCGGACGCCGTCGTCCTGTCCGCGTGTGTCCAGATGCCCTCACTCGCCGCTGTCCAGGCCGTGGAGGACGAGCTGGGACTCCCCGTCATCACGGCGGCCACGGCCACCACCTACGAGATCCTCAAGGCCCTCGGCCACACCCCCGCCATCACCGGCGCGGGCAGCCTGCTGTCCGGCGCCGGCGTCCTCACTCCGGCGAACGTGTAGGCGGTTGGCACCATGTCGCTCTCACTCATCGCGTTCCTGGTGCTGGTGGCGGCCTTCGCCGTCGGGTCCTTCACCAAGATCAACGCCGGACTCCTGGCCACCGTCGCCGCGTTCGGCGTGGGCACTCTCCTGGCTGGCATGTCCGTCAAGGACGTCATCGGACAGTTCCCCGCCGGGCTCTTCTTTATCCTGGTGGGCGCTACCCTGCTGTTCGCCATCGTCCGGATCAACGGCACCATAGACCTGCTGGCCTACTGGGCTGAACGGCTCGCCGGCGACCGGAAGATCCTGGTCCCCATCCTGATGTTCCTGCTGACCGCGGCCCTGGCCTCCGCCGGCGCCTTCACGCCCGCCGCCATCGCCATCGTTGCCCCGGTGGGCCTGGCGCTGGGAATGCGGTTCGGCATCAGCACCCTGGCCATGGGCCTGGTCATCGTCCAGGGCGCCAACGCCGGCGCGTTCTCCCCCGTCAACCCCTTCGGCGTCCTGGGCAACAAGATGCTCGACGGCGCCGGCGCCTCGGACGGTTCCTTCAGGCTCTACGCGTACTGCTTCATCTTCAACGCCATCCTGGCCGTGATCGCCTACGTCCTGGTGCAGGCCATCATGAAGCGCCGGGCAGCGAAGGCAGACGCGCGTCACGCCGACGGCGGTGACAGTGCCCTTAAGAACGACGGCGGCGCTGACGCAACCGTTGCAGGCGGCGTTTCAGGTTCCGGCGGCGCCGGCACGGCCGTGCTCACCGCACCGGCCTCGGTGGCTACCGGAACCCGGACCCGCCCGGAGAAGGTGGCCGCAACCCCCATGCGGATCCTCACGCTGGTGGGCATCGCCTCCCTGCTGGTGCTCACCACCGTGCTGGGGCTCGATGTGGGAGTTGCCTCGCTGGTCATCGCCGCGGTGCTGATCGTCCTGGACTCCAGGGTGCAGAAGCCGGCGGTGGAAAGCATGCCGTGGTCGGCCATCATCCTGGTCACCGGCATCGTCACCTATGTGGGCATGCTGGAGAAGATGGGTGCCCTGAAGGAACTCCAGGAAGGCATCGCCGGCCTGGGCAACAGCTCCCTGGCGGCGCTGATCGCCAGCTACGTGGTGGCCATCGTTTCAGCCTTCGCCTCCACCACCGGAACCCTGGGTGTCATCAGCCCGGTGATCGAGCCCATCGCCATGGACCCGCTGCTCACCCCGGTGGGCGTGGTGACGGCCATCGCCATCAGCTCCTCCGTGGTGGACGTCAGCCCCATGTCCACCAGCGGCGCTCTGCTGATGGCGAGCGCACAGCCCAAGGACGAGCGGATGTTCTTCCGTGCACTGCTGCTGTGGGCCATCGCGATGATCGGTGTGGTGCCGCTCCTCGTCTGGTTCCTGTTCGTCCACCTGGGGATCGGCTAAGAGTTTTGGGCAAAATGGGAAAGGGACGTCCTCGCCGGACGTCCCTTTTCCTTTACCCTTACCGGCAAGCTCCCCTACGGGCTCCGGAGGCGGGCCGCCCCTACTCCTTGGGCCGGAAATGGCCCGGCCAGTCCTTCAGCCGGATCCGGGTCAAGTCTTGGACGTCGCCGAGTGTGCCCCACTCATCCAGCCCCAGCCGGGCCAGCGGCTCCAGGAGGTCGATCCGGGGGTGGCTGCCGTCGAGCACATCATCGCTCACGGCGGCGTGGGTCACTTCGCCGAACACCAGGGTGGAGTCACCTATCGACAGCACGGAGTGAAGGCGGCATTCCAGTGCCACCGGTGATTCCTTGACGCGGGGCGCGGCTACGGTGAGGCTCGGCTCCCGGGTGAGGCCGGCAGCGTCGAACTCGCTGGTGTCCGGCGGGAAGTTGGTGCCGGTGGCATTGACTTCTTCCAGGAGCGCGGCCGGGGCCAGGTTGACCACAAATTCGCCGGAGGCCGTGATGTTGCGGAGCGAATCCTTCTCCCCCACCGACGTGAACTGCACGATGGGCGGGTTGGTGGAGGCTACCGTGAAGAAGGAGTGGGGGGCCACGTTGTCAACGCCCTCCGGGGAAACGCTCGAAACCCACGCGATGGGTCGGGGCACCACCACCGCGGTGAGCAGCCGGTAGAACTCATGGGCGGACGTCGCCGTGGGACTGAAATCAGTTCGCATGCTGCCAGACTAACCGGCGCAGCAGCCGGGAAAGGACACAGCATGAGTTTCCAGCCGTACCGTCCATCATCCACCGGGCGCCCCGTGCGCGCCGTCCTGTTCGACACCTTCGGCACCGTGGTGGACTGGCGCACTGGCGTTGCGCGGGAGGTGGCATCGTTCGCCGCCGCGCAGGGCTTTGCCCTTGACGCGCAGGCCTTCGCCGACCACTGGCGGGCCCTCTACCAGCCGGCCATGGAAGCCATCCGCTCCGGACAACGCAGCTTCACCAAGCTGGACACCCTACACCGCGAAAACCTCGATGAGGCCCTCCGCCAGCACGGCATCAATCCGGAACAGGTGCCCAGCGAAGCCTTGAACGGGCTGAACACATCCTGGCACCGGCTTCCGGCGTGGCCGGACAGCGTAGAGGGCCTGACGAGGATCCACCGCCACTTCATCGTGGGACCGCTGTCCAACGGCAACACCTCACTGTTGCTGGACATGGCCAGGAACGCCGGCCTGCCGTGGGATGTGATCATCGGCTCGGACATGACGGGCACCTACAAGCCCTTACCTCAGGCCTATCTCCGTACGGCAGAATTCCTGGACCTGGAGCCCGGGGAGGTAATGCTCGCGGCGGCGCACAACAGCGACCTGCATGCTGCCCGGGCCGTCGGGCTGGCCACGGCCTTCGTGGCCCGCCCCACCGAGCACGGCCCCGGCCAGGTGGCGGACCTGGCCCCGGAAGGTGGCTGGGACCTGGTGGCATCGAGCATCACCGAATTGGCGGACTTGCTCGGGGCGGGAACCCTCCTTGCCAAGGTGCCCTAACCGTGCCTACTTCGGCGCGGTGATTCCCAGGCGGGCCATCCGGCGGTAGATCGTGGCCCTGCTCATTCCCAGTTCGGTGGCGGCCGCGGCCACGGTGATGCCCGGCCGGGAAAGGCACCGGACGATTTCGTCCCTCTCCACGGCCTCGATCCGGGTCAGATGTGGCCGGGCGCGTCCCACCAGCCGGGAGGGCAGATGCCGCACATCGATGGTTTCCGTGCGCAAGGCCGCGTCATTGACCATGGTGAAAAGTTCGTCCGCATTGCCTGGCCACCCATAGCCGGTCAGCGCGTGTTCCGCGGCAGCCGTGAAATCCACGTCACGCATGCGCGTCTGGCGTGCGGCGTACCGTGCCAGGGGCATCACATCAGCGGGGCGTTCCCGCAGGGCTGGTACCGGCACCACAGTTTCCACCTTGGCGGCCAGCGGCTGCGGAACGGCGGCCAGTTCCTGTGCGGTCATGGCCCAGGTGATTGCGGGTGGGCTGCCGGCCAGTGCGGGCGGCAATTGAACCGCGGCGGCAGCCCGGGCGCTCAACTCCTGCACGGCCCAGGCCGGCAGGAGGTCAACGTTTTCCACGATCACGGCGGTATCGGGCTTGGACAGCTCGGGCGTCCAGAGCGACAGCCATGCCTCCACGTCCTCGGGCTCCGGGGCTGCCGCGCACAGGATGCGGCTCGCGGGACGCGCCTGGCGGATGGCCTGCCCCAGCAACGTGGCGCGCCCGGACCCTGGTTCTCCGACGGCGGCCACCACCTTGTTTGCCCCGAGGGCCACGGACGCCCGGTCCAGTGCATCCGTCCAGGCCGGGGACATGGCGCGCAGTGTTCCCGCACCGGGCTCAATCCGGCCCCGCTGCACCCGGAAGACACCGCCCTTCGGCCCCGCCTTCGGCTTCTGCCCACCCGACTTGGCCAGCATGAGGGCAGCGGTGTTGCTCGCCGCCGACTGGGCCAGGGCAAGCAGCAACTCCGGCGAAGACTTGGACCAGGTGGTGATGTTCACGCTGCCCTCGAGGCGTCCGTTGCGGGGATCGATCACCGGCACGGCAGCGCAGGTGTAGGTCCGGAGGCTTGCGCTGTAGTGTTCCTCGGCGCGGACCAGGCTGGGTGTCCGGTCCGCCAGCGCCATGCCCAGCCCGCTGGTTCCCGCTTCCCGCTCGGAAAAGGCAAAACCGGGGGCCAGATGGACTTTGTCGAGTGCCCGCAGCAGTGACGTGTCGCCGCTGAAGCGGTTGAGGACCAGCCCGTCGGCGTCGGTGAGCATCAGGCTGAGGGGTTCGTTGGCCAGCGTTTGGTGCAGGCCGGTGAGCACCTCCTGCCCGCACTGGTAAAACAGTGAGTCGCCGGCCACCGAGCCTGCCCAGACGGGGTCGATGACCTCGGCCGAGACACCGTATTCCTCACTGCGCTGCCATGAGGCAAGAAGGCGCCTCGAGACAGTTGCCAGCATGCCTTCCGGCCCGCCACCCTGTGCCTGCGGGACGGGAATGTTGTGATCCGGCACCGTTGCCGCCCTCCTTGTTTGGTCATTCGAGATTATTGCGCGGTGCTGCAAAAGGTGAAGCGCCGGTGTCTCAAAATGAGACACCGGTCACAGGTTGACAGGTCCCTTTTGGCCATACCGTCATCTCTTGTCGCGACTATGGCAGTCGCGGGGAGGAGAACGATATGTACAGCAAAGACGGCGAGAACTACTTCATCGTCGACGCGCACGTCGCATTGTGGGACGCCCGCCCGGAAAACCAGCGGAACATCCAGGGCAGGCAGTTCATCGATTGCTTCTACGACTACCACCGCAACCTCGGCCCGGAGGAGGAACACTGGCCTTACGAGGAATTCCTCTACCAGGGCGGCGAACGCCTCATGAAGGATCTGTTCCAGGACGGCTACGTGGACCACGCGATCTTCCAGCCGGCCTACCTCGGGGAGTTCTACAAGAACGGCTTCGCGCAGGTGGAGGAAGCCTACGGGCTGGCTGCCGCGCATCCGGACAAGCTGACCTACAACCACTGTTATGACCCCAGGGAGGGTGAGGTCGGCCTGGACCGGCTCCGCGCCGACCACGAAAAGATGCAGTTCAAGGGCGTCAAGCTCTACACCGCAGAATGGCGGGGCGAGTCCCGCGGATACAAACTCTCCGATCCCTGGTCCTACCGGTATTTCGAGGAGTGCCGCAAGCTCGGCATCAAGAACATCCACATCCACAAGGGCCCCACCGTCCGCCCGCTGGACCGGGACGCCTTCGACGTCGCCGACGTGGACCACGCCGCCTCCGACTTCAACGACCTGAACTTCGTGGTGGATCACGTCGGCCTGCCGCGGCTGGAAGACTTCTGCTGGATCGCCACCCAGGAACCCAACGTCCACGGCGGCCTCGCCGTCGCCATTCCCTTTATGCACACCCGGCCGCGCTACTTCGCCCAGATCATCGGCGAGCTCATCTACTGGATCGGCGAGGACAGGATCCAGTTCTCCAGCGACTACGCCATCTGGTCACCCCGCTGGCTGATCGAGCGCTTCGTTGACTTCCAGATCCCGGAAGACATGACCGAGTACGCCCCGCTCACCGTCAACCAGAAGAAAAAGATCCTGGGACTCAACGCAGCGAAAATGTACGACATCCCGGTGCCCGCGGAGCTCCAGCTCCCCAACGCGGACGAAACCAAGACAGGGCCGCGGCAGCCGGAACGGGCGGACCTGGCGGCCGCGCTATGACCGCGGCACTGACGGAGCGCACCGTCCGAAACAGCAACGTGGCGGTGACAGCACAGGACGTGCGCCGGGCGCTGGGTGCCGTGCTGGACCCGGAGCTGGATGAGCCCATTACCGACCTTGGCTTCGTCCGGTCCCTCGAAATCACCGGCTCCCCGGCCGGTGCCGTGGTCACCGTTCACCTGCGGCTGCCGACGTCATTCTGCTCGCCGAACTTCGCCTACCTGATGGCATCCGACAGCAAGGACGTGATCTCGGTACTGCCCGGGGTGGCAAGGGTGATAGTGGAGCTCGATGACCACCACGACTCCGACCTCATCAACGCCGGCCTCGCAGCTGACGCCGGGTACCGCGGCACGTTCGGCCACGAAGCCGAGCACAGCCTGGAGGAGCTGCGGTGGACGTTCCGGCGCAAGGCGCACACTGCTGCGATGGAGCGCTGCCTGACCGAACTGCTGCGGGCCGATCCCGCGCGGAAGGAGGAAAGCGTCGGGACGGTGCGGCTGGGTGACCTGCCGGCGGGCCGGTCCAAGGACGCTTTAGTACGACGACGGATGGCGCTTGGGCTGCCGGCGGAACCTGCCGCCGTCGTCCTCGTGGACCATAACGGCACGCCCTACCCGCCCGGCAATGTGCCGATGGCGCTTCGCCGGGCCCGTTCCACCCGCATTTCGATTGACGGCAATGCCCACTTCTGCCGCGGCCTGCTGCGGACCCGCTACGCCGGCTCGGGCGCCGACCAGACAGACCGGCCCGAGGGAGCCGAGCCGGCCGATCACCACCACCTGCTTCCGTTCACAGTCAAGGAGATCCGCCCATGAACACCATGCGAGCCGTCCAGGTGGTCGGCTACCACGAAGGCCTGAAGATGACCGAGGCGCCTATCCCGGAAGTGGCCGGGGCCTGGGACGTCGTGGTCAGGATCGGCGGCGCCGGGGTGTGCCGGACGGACCTGCACATCCTCGAGGGCCAGTGGGCGGAAAAGTCGCAAGTGCAGCTGCCCTACACCATCGGGCATGAGAACGCCGGGTGGGTGCACGCCGTGGGCAGTGCCGTCACCAACGTCAAGGAGGGCGACAAGGTGATCCTGCACCCGCTGATCACCTGCGGCCTGTGCCGTGCGTGCCGCTCGGGTGACGACGTGCACTGTGAGAGCAGCAGGTTCCCCGGCATCGACACCCACGGCGGGTACGCAGAGTACCTCCTCACCTCGGCCCGGTCCGTGGTGAAGATCGACGATTCACTGGAACCTGCGGACGTGGCGGCCCTGGCGGACGCGGGCCTGACGGCCTACCACGCCGCGGCGAAGGCGGCCAAGCGGCTGACACCGCGGGACAACTGCGTGGTGATCGGCGCCGGCGGGCTGGGCCACATCGGGATCCAGGTGCTGAAGGCCCTCACCCCGGCCCGGATCATCGTGGTGGACCGCAACCCCGCCGCCCTTGAACTGGCGAAGTCGATCGGGGCCGACGTGGGGGTCCTGGCCGACGGCGCGCAGGTGGACCAGGTGCGCGCCCTCACCGGCGGCAACGGCGCCGAAGTGCTGATCGACTTTGTGGGCGAAGGCGGGGCGACGTCGGAGGGTATTGCGATGCTCCGGCAGGCCGGCGACTACTTCGTGGTGGGCTATGGCGAGGACATCTGTGTGCCCACCATCGACATCATCTCCTCCGAGATCAACATCATCGGCAACCTTGTCGGTTCCTACAACGACCTGCAGGACCTCATGGCACTGGCTGCCCGCGGGGCGGTCACGCTGCACACCCAGAAATACAAGCTGGACGATTTCGAGCAGGCGATCAGCGACCTCGACGCCGGCAAGGTCCGCGGCCGCGCCATCCTGGTTCCGTGATACCGCTGCCGTAACGCTTTTCCCGAGCCCGCACGAAGCTTTTACATAGAGGACAACTGATGATTTTCATTACCGCAAAATTCCCGGTGAAGCCGGAGCACGCCGACGCGTGGCCGGAGATTTCCCGGGACTTTACTGAGAAGATCAACGCCGAGGAGGGCTGCCTGTTCTTCGAGTGGGCCCGCTCCCTGGCCGACCCCAACACCTACGTCCTGATCGAGGCGTTCCGCGACGACGAGGCCGGCGGCGCGCACGTGCAGTCGGAGCACTTCAAGAGGGCGACCGCTGAGCTGCCGGCGTACCTGGCCCGCACTCCGGACATCATTAACGTCAAGGTTGACGGGTGGTCAAAGCTCGGGGAGCTCGCGGTCGGAAGCGAGTAACCCGGCGCCCCGTCGGCAGCACAGGCTGCCGACGGGGCACACCCGCCTACCAGTCCGGTCCTAGGACCGAACTTCCTCACGTGCAGTGGCGGATTCGGCGATCCGCTTGATCGCGGCGAGTGTTTTCGGAATGCCGTCCAGCGCCTGCTCGGTGCGCTCGGCTACCTGGGCGTCGGCCGCATCACCGAACTTCTCCCTAAACATGGCAATTCCCTCCGGCAGGAATTCCCACGACTCCGTCAGGACCGTTCCGCCGTCTGCCGGGGCGAGGGTGAAGCCCCAGCGCACGAACTTGCCGCCCACCAGCCAGGCGAACTCGCGGCCGCGCTCGGCGGCCACCACCTGCGACCGCGTCTGCCAGGTCCGGTGCGGCAGCTCATTGCGGCCGGTGAACCAGGCACCGGGCTGGCCGGCGCTGTCCTCATCGTCCCACCAGCACGCTTTACAAACCGGGCTCCACTCCCCCGTCCGGGTGATGTCCGAGACCAGGTCGTAGACTGCCTCAGCCGATGCCTGGACCGAAACGGACTCCTGGTACTGGCGGATGCTGCTCTGCTTCATGGTTCCATCCTTACTGAGAGTCAGTTCTTGCTGAAGTTCACTTCTTCTGCCGCCGGCTGCCGCCGTGCCAGTCCTCCTGCTGACCTACTGCACCGGAGGCGACCCCGAAGGCAGGAAGCTGCGGCCGCTCACGCAGGCTTCGCTTGAGCTCGGCGAAACCAGGGAACCGCGCCAGCCCCACCACGTGGTCCCACAGCTCGGCGGCAGACTCTTCGTCCGGCAGCCGGCTGATCACCGGCCCGAAGAAGGCCACACCGGCGGGCGGTTCGAAATGGACGATGGGCGTGCCCACATCCTTGCCCGCCAGCGCCAGCGCCTCATCCGTCTCCTGCCGGATCTCGTTGTCCCAGGAGTCGTCGTCGAGGGTTTCGGCAAGCGCCACGGGCAAACCGGCCTGGGCCAGTATCGGCTCCACAAACTCCCGTGTCCCGCGCCGCTCACGCACTTCGCCCTCTGAGGGCTCGCCGGTTGCGTCCGGGGCGGCTTCAAAAATGTGGGTCCCGAACGCCTCGTACAGCCGGGCAATCGACTCGCGGCCGTGCTCCGCCCGTGCCCGGGCCGCCACCCGCAGCAGCCGGAGCCCCGCCGTGTGCCCGGCCTCGTATTCGGGCGGGAAATGCGCGTCATAGTCCACCGCGGCATTGATCTGTCGTAATGAAATGAACCGCCAGTCCACGCTGTACCCGCGCTGCGCCTGCACCTGCCGCACCCACTTGCTCGTCATCCAGGCGAAAGGGCAGACGGGGTCGAAATAGAAGTTGATGTCGGCGTTCATCCGCCCAGCCTTGCACCCGCGCGCAACCCGCACCTAATCAACAAGCCCGCCCAGGCTCCCGGCCCGTCACCCTTACCCCGTGGCCAGGAAGGGAAGGACGACGACGGAACTCGCCTCCCGCCGTCGTCGTCCTCCCCTGCGTCAGGGCCGTCCGCAGCCGCCATTGTTTGGCTTCTGGGGCAAGCGTACGATGCTGCCGGGGAGAGGCTCCGGGAGGCGGGAACCGTGGCAACCAGCTCCAGTGACAGGACCACGCTGCGCGTGACAGGGGTGCTGTTCGTGGTGAGCGCGCTGGCGTTCGCCGCGGCCGCCAGCACGTTGTCGGCGACGTTCAACTGGCCTGACATCCTGCGGGAGCCGGCCTCTGTTGTACTGCCCGCCTTCGAAGCCGGCGGAGCCGGGCTCGTCTGGACGTGGTGCGCCACCGCGTGGACCTATGGCCTCCTGGCCATACCCGTCCTGCTTCTGCCCGAAGCGCTGGACCTCCGCGGGAATCCTGCCATGAGAGTGGCGACCTACGTGGGCGCTGCCTCGGTGCTCCTGTCGCTCATCGGGTTCCTGCGCTGGGTGTTCGTCGTCCCGCCCCTGGCCGCGTCATACGTGACAGGCGATGCCACCGCACGCGCCGCCGTGGAAGCAGCCTGGCTGGCGCAACACCAGTTCGGCGGGGCGTTGCTGGGCGAACATCTGGGCCAACTGCTGGTCATCGGCTGGTCGGTCACCCTCAGCGTGGTTATTGTGCGGACCGGGGTCCTCCCCCGTTGGCTGGGCCTGGCCGGGCTTCTGGTCAGCCTCCTTTACCTGCTGAACCAGGGCGATATCCTTGCCACCGCCGTTCCCGGGTTCCCGGTGTGGGACCTCGCCGGCCTGATCGGCAGTACCGGGTGGGGATTGTGGGTGGCGGCGCTGGGCATTTGCATCCTGCTCCTCCCCCGGCGCCGCGGACGTGCTGCCACGGCCAGCCGCCGCGATGAAGGCCGCGCCTAAGACTTCGATTGCCTCCGGCCGCGCACTGCCGCCACGTTTGAAACAATGAACACGGCAGCATCCAATGACCGAAGGGCACCCCACCATGGCCGGCAACCGCACGCGTGGCAGCCGGCACCGCGCCCGCCGGCTGCTCTTTGGCCTTGTCCTGTTCGGGGCACTGGCCACCGTGCTGGCGCTCCTCGGGCCCGGCTTAGTCAGTGGATTGCGCACACCGGACGGCTCGTTGGTGCTGCGCCCGGAGTGCGTCGTCGAGACGCCGGACGGGGAGGTGGGACTCGACCGTGAGGCAGCGAGGAGGGCCACCACGGCGGTGGCCCTCCTCGCCCGCGGGATGGCAGCCCCGGACACCACCGGCATGGACCCGGCGGTTTTGCAGCGCCTGGCCGAAGGGCCCTCCGAAGATGCCGGTCCTGTCCTGGCCTGCCGGGGTTCGGCCGCCAGTGACCTGCACGAACAGCAGGCGGGTGCCGGCGGCCTGACACCGCGCGCCGAGGAGTTGCGTACCGCGATGGCCGAGGTGTTCGGCGAGCAGAGCCTGGGCGGTTTCGCCCCGGGTGGCGTGGACCAGGGGCACGGAGCGGACTCGACGCACTACGACGGCCGGGCCATCGACATCTTCTTCCGCCCCGTCACCGAGGAGACCCGGCGCCAGGGGTGGATACTGGCTCACTGGCTGGTGGCCCACGCCGAGGACCTGGACATCCAGTTCGTCATTTTCGATGACCGGTTCTGGAGCGCACGCAGCTCGCGGGGGCAATGGCGGGACTACGAGGCACCTGCACCCGGCAATGAGATCCTTCGCCACCTCGACCACGTCCACGTGGACGTGCTGGGCGGAAGCCCCGGCTAAGGGAACTTGCCCGCGCGTGTGGCAACGCTACGCGCTGACCGCGGCCCATGCCGCCGGCAGAGGAGCGGTCTCAAAGTGCCCCAGCAGCGTCTCCACCAGGTGCGGGGCGAAGTCCTCCTCCAGCGAGAGGACCACGCGGCACCGCGCCCCCTTCACCGCCGGGTACCCCGCGTACAGCCCACGCATGTCGCACACGGTCTGCCCGCGCCCGGGCCCGCCGGAAGTGTCGACGGCGGCACGCACCACGGGTGCCAGCGCCGGCTTCACGGCGCCGACGGCGAGCGCCGCCGCCAGCGGATCATGCATGGCGGAGCAGGGCCGGCCGTAGATGCCCTCGTAGAACCGGAAGTAGTAGCCCAGCATCTCCCCCAGCGCCCGCGGCACGGGCGCAGAAGAGGCCAGCAGCTCCTGCCGGTGGTGCTCCTCCAGCACAGAAGCCATCGTCACGTCCAGCGGCACCAGGGTCACGTCCCAGTCGGCGGCCAGCACCAGGGCGGCGGCCTCTGGGTCGTGCCAGATGTTCGCCTCGGCCACGGGCGTGATGTTCCCCGGCGCCAGCGCGGCTCCGCCCATCACGGCCACCGACTCCACCAAAGAGGGCAACAATGGCTCCAGCCGCAGCGCCTCGGCAATGTTCGTCAGCGGCCCGATCGCCACCACCCGCAACGTACCGGGATAAGAGTGGGCCAGCCGCACCAGCATCTCCGCCGCGGACTCAGCAACAACAGAGGCAGCAGAAGGCGCCACCACAACCTCCCCCACACCGTTCTGCCCGTGCACCCACGGCGACCCGCCACCAAAAGAACCAATAAGGGGATCGTGCGCGCCCACAGCAACAGGCACAGAAGCAGCCCCGGCCAACGAAAGCAGATCCAACGTATTCCGGGCACCAACCGCGGCACTCACATTCCCGCTGACAGTCCCGATGCCCACCACGGAAGCGAGCGGCGAGGCGAGCAGGTAGGCCAGGGCGAGGGCGTCGTCGATGCCGGTGTCGCAGTCCAAGTAAACGGGGGCAGTCACAATAGATTCCTTCGCAACAGATAGAGGGGTTAGACCGTCTCGCCCTTGGGGGCGGCGACGAAGAGGCTGACGATGAACGCGGCAGCGGTGATGCCCACCGAGATCCAGAGGGCGGTGGCGTACCACGCAGAGGTCGCCTGCGCGGCGAACGGCGCCACGAGTACGACGCCGAGGCTCGCCCCGATCCCGAACGACGCACCGTTGATGCCGGGCAGCGCAGCCGGGGCCTCCTTCGGTGACAGAAGCACCGAGAGCCCGTTGATGGCGGTCAGGAAGAAGCCGTTGTAGAAGATCCCCAGGCAGGCAACGGCAATAAACACCGCCACCGGGCTGGACGAAAACACCGCGGCCACCACAGCACACACCAGGCTCAGCGACGTCCCAAGCCGCAGGGTACGCACCCACCCGCGCCGGTCCGCCAACCACCCGGCCAAAGGTGCGGCGAAGACGCCGATCAGCGCGGCGGGGGTGAGGAACAGCAAGGCCGAGATGGAGGCGGAAAGCCCGAAGCCGCCGTCGTGATCCTGGCTCAGCAGCACCACGGTGAAGTTGATGACCGCGAAGATGCCGGCCAGGGTGAGGACGGTGGTGGCGATGACCGGCCACACCTGGCGGGAGCGCAGGTGGTGCACGGCGATGAGCGGGTGGCTGCGGCGCTTCTCGATGAACCAGAATCCCGCAAAGGACAAAACGGTGCCGGCCAGCAGGGCCAGGGCGGTGGGCGACGTCCAGCCGGCGGCCGAACCGTCGGACACGAAGTACGTCAGGAACACCAGGAACAGCGAGAGGGAGCCGGCGCCCCACCAGTCCATGGCGCCACGCACCCCAACAGGCCGCCCGGCGGGCACCAAGCGGAAGATGCACAAAGCGGCGACGGCGGTGAGGACGAGGACGACGACGAAGATGGACCGGAAGCCGAGGGTCTCTGCCATGAGCCCGCCCACGTAGCCGTCCACGCCGCCCACTCCCCCGTTGATGGCGGCGATGATGCCCACCGAGGTGCCGAACACTTTGGCCTGCAGGTTTTCGCTGAGGACGATGTAGGCGAGCGCGAAGACGGCGCTGGAGACGCCCTGCAGGAACCGGCCGGTGACGAGCAGTTCCAGGGTGGGCGCGGTGATGCAGAGGATGGTGCCGGCGGACATGATGCCCAGGACCAGCAGCAGCGCGGCGCGGCGGCCGATGAAGTCGCTCCACCGGCCGATCACGGGCCCGGCGATGGCGCCGGCCAGAAAGAACATGGACTGGACGGGGGCGGCGGCGTCGGCGCCCTTGCCGAAGCTGGCGGCGATCTGCGGCAGCGCCGGGGTGACCATGCTGGCGTTGAGCTGGAAGGACAGCACGCCCAGCAGCAGCGAGGAGATCAGCAGGGCGGCGCGGCGGCCGGAGAGCCTGGCTGGGTCGTCGGGAAGTACGACGGCGGCAGTCGGGTCCGCGGGCGGCGCGGCTGCCGCGGGGGTCGGGGTGTTCACATCAAACTCCTTTGTTCGAGCAGGCTTTTGGGTTGGACCGCTTCGCGGAATTGCGGTTCGAGTTGTTATACAACCACGTATGACTAACAAGTACAACCATGCGCTACACTTTTTTGAAACCCCGGCCGCTTCCGGCCCTCCCCCTGAGAGAGTTTTCCCATGAACACAACACGCACTGCCGTCACCGTGGTCGGCAGCATCAACCTGGACCTGATAGCCACCTCCGAACGGCTTCCAACGGCGGGCGAAACCATCGGCGGCGCCGTCCTTTCCGAGCAGCCCGGCGGCAAGGGTGCCAACCAGGCCGCGGCGGCCGCCCGGCTCGGCGGCCGGGCCCGGATGGTCGGCGCCGTTGGCCGGGATTCCGCCGGCCAGCGGATGCTGGATGCGCTGGGTGCTGCCGGTGTTGATACTTCAGATGTAACCGTCCTGACGGAGCCGATCGGGACGGCGCTGATC
This sequence comes from Pseudarthrobacter chlorophenolicus, assembly GCF_000962805.1. GTDB lineage: Bacteria > Actinomycetota > Actinomycetes > Actinomycetales > Micrococcaceae > Arthrobacter > Arthrobacter chlorophenolicus_A. Next base: position 181,181 of record NZ_JZTW01000003.1, read on the forward strand.
GTGGTGGACCGTGACGGCGAGAACCAAATTGTGGTGTGCCCTGGCGCCAACGCGCACCTGTCGCTGGACGGGGTGGAGTTCGGCCCGGAGGAGACGGTGCTGTGCCAGCTCGAGGTGGGCCTGCCTGTGGTGCTGGAGGCGGCCCGGAAGGCGCAGGGCTTCTTTGTGCTGAACGCGGCGCCGGCCATGGACCTGCCGGCGAAACTGCTGCAGCGGTGCGACCTGGTGATCGTCAATGAAAGCGAGTACGCCCTGATTCCTGCCCTGGCGGAGGCGAAGCTGGTGGCGGTGACGTACGGCGGCGAGGGGTCGGCGATGTTCGAGCAGGGCCGCAAGGTGGCGGAGGCTCCGTCGGTTGCGGTTGAAGTGGCGAACACCGTGGGTGCCGGCGACGCGTTCTGTGCCGCTTTGGTCCTGGCGCTGAGGTCGGGACTTGATTACGCCGCCGCGCTTTCTGTTGCCAACGCCGTGGGTGCTGACGCCGTGGGCGATCCGTCCTCGCAGCCGGATTTGGCACAGCTGGGCCAGTATCTGGAGCAGACCGCTTCAGCTTCGGACGCCCGGTGAGCGTTGCTCTGCCGGCGATGGTGACACTGCGGCGAGCGGTGCCGGCCGACTTCCCGGAGGTCCGGCGGATCACCCAGGAGGCGTACCAGCGGGCCGGGCACTTCGCAGCCGACCATCCGTACATGAGTGTGCTTGAGGATGTGGAGCACCGCGCCGAGCACGCGGAGGTGTGGGTGGCGGAGGCCGCCGGGCAGGTGGCGGCGGCGGTAACGCTGACGTTCGCCGGCCAGCCGTACACCGAGATCGCGCAGGACGGTGAACTGGAGTTCCGTATGCTGGCGGTGGACCCGGCGCATCAGGGCAGCGGTGTGGGCCGGGCTGTCGTGCGCGCGATCATTGAGCACGCCCGGCAGCTGCACGGCGTCGAGGCGATCAGCATCACCAGTGCCACGTTTATGGAACGCGCCCACGGGCTGTACGCGTCTCTGGGATTCCGGCGGGCGCCCGAGCGGGACTGGCGTGTGCCGGGCGAAGACGTGCTGCTGTGGGTGTTCCGGCTGGAGCTCTGACGTGCGGCGGGGGTTGCTGCTCGATGAGCAAGCTCTACGGATGACGGTGGCCAGCCCATGCACGTGCACAAGTTCCCACGCCTAGTTGGAACAGGGCAAAGTCAAAAGATGGCGTCGCGACTCAAATATGCATGAACGTGCCGGTCAAAGTCCCGCATCAAGAAGCCGTCGCAAAACGTCCGCTCCTAGCAGGATTCGGTCAACCGCGTCGATACCGTCCACCTGCTTGATCTCAATGAGGCCGTTCTCGGAGGCGCCGAGGTCACGCCGGAGCGAAGTGTAAACTTCCGCAAACTCCTCTACCGCAGGCCCGGACAGCTCCAATCCTTGCGAAATGGAGCGGATCCCGACGCCGCTCCGCGTGAGCTTCAACCGCCGAGGAGTAGCCTCATGCCCAGTGAACCACGGGTCTTCCACGTCCTCGGGGCTGCCCAGGTTACGCCAAATCGCAAGGAGATATGGATCCCGGTACCTACTATTGAGCGTGGTTGTACCGCCCCGGAGCATGCAAATCGAGTAGCCTAGCGCTCCGCCTTCTGAGTAGTAGATTCCCGAGCCGCCCTCACGCATGTCCGAGTATTTCACCATGTAGTATCGCCAATCGAAAGAGAGCTCCGCTTCACGCTGAGCGAGCCATTCCGATTGCAGGGCCCCCAGTGTCGGCTCTAATTCTTCGCAACAGCTGATGGCATCCAAGAGCTTGGCGAAAGCGGATCGCGTCTCCGAAAGCGCCTCTTGATCTGCCCCCGTCAATAGTTCCCGCCAGGCATTCTCGTATCGCTTGAACCCGGTTCCGAATTGAAACCTTCTGTTGTTGGTTGTTCGTTGATACTCGCCCGTTGCTAGCAGCGCCCCTGTGACCTCGGGCCAGATTTCGGGCTCTGACGCCAAGCGAAGGAACGCGTCGGTTCGAGCAGCGAACTTGTTCGGTTCTAAGCAGAAGGCGCCTATAGATCCGCGCAGGAGGTGACTGTCTTCCAAACGATGAAGCGACTGGATGAGCTCAGGGTTTGCGACCAGGAACTCTCGTTTCAGCAATTCCTCGCCGATCTGCTGCTTGTTGAAGCTCTCGAGTTCGCTGAGAGCGCCGTCACGCACAAGTCGTTCAACGTCCCGGAGCAACCTGGGCATCCGGTCCAGACGCAGTTCATTCGTAGAAGCTTCTATGAGATTACGCAGCGAACGGATCCGGGCCCGAGGTGCGTCTGTCTCATGCTTAAGGTGGAGAAGCACGGCGAATAGCAGGAGGCTCTGCCCGAACGTGAAGATTCGTGTTCTCCCGCTCGTTTCACCAAACGTCCGGCAGCAAACGTCGAACAGGTTGATCCGCTGGTCCCGGAAGAACAATGCGATTCGGTCGGTTTCATCCGCTGGCTGCTCCGCCGCGCCCCTGAAAAGCCCGGTAAACAGGCCAGCAATGTCTCGGCCTTCCCATACATCGAATGCGCTGAACAGGAAGTCCAACGACTCAGATCGTCTTACATTCGCCTCCCCGAAGACCCGTTCGGCGCTATGGCTGAGAAGCTCTCGACGCTCACGAACGTCAGCTTCCGGATCGCCCCACTCGCACAACTCAGTGATGAAGCCGATGTAGCGCAGAAATTCGTCATCGATCAAGTCATCTTCGCCGCGGAATCCCCAGAGTAAGTCCGACCATGCCCCGTCTACCCTTTGCGCAAATTCCTTAGCCCTTCTAGTTGATTCAATCGACTTCTCAAAATGCGCCTTGAAATTTTCAAATTCCGTCAGCGGCTTACCGCGCGAATTCATCTTGATGTAGAGGTCCGCAGCCGAGCCCATATCAGACGGAGCGAGCACGAGGAAGGAAACCGCCGGCTTAATCGGATCTACGAGTCGCATCCAAGCGGTCTTGGCATCCTCGGTCCGGAATCGCCTGTGAATTGCGTCCAGCACCACAAGCATGGACTGGATCGTCGGATCATGGCGCCAAACGAAGAGGTACCACGGCTGGTCGATGATCCACGCCGACGGCTGCTCAATTGAGGCTGGCAGCGGGGACATTGCAAGGCGTTCGCAGAATAAGCGTGCGCTCGGTCGAGTGGCGTATGTGAACTCCGTCCACGGCTGGCGAGAATCGAGCTCTCCCGCTCGCGAGGCCAGATACCAGTGCAACAGGAATAACGTCGTCAGCCGCTGCTGACCATCGAGGGGTTCCAGCACACCAGACTTCACTTCACCGTAAACAAAGTCGAGGTGGACCGGATCCGGATTTTCTCCGGAGACGGCCAAGTGAAGAACGTCAAGGAAGTTGTTGCGAATTTGTTCGATGGCGCCGTCTTCACGGCCCTGCGCGTAATCCCTCTGAATTAATGGGACTCGGATCGCCCTCACTTGTGCCTCATCATCGGAAGCAAAAAGGCCGGTGAAGGTAGTCAAGCGGCTTGGCGTATTCATGCTTGGCTCACTTCTTCCATTAGGTAGCCGCCGATTTCCCGGCGAAATGCGTCCAAGTACGCGCGGCGATCCGCTGCGCCCCAAAAGTGGACTTGCTGCGCGCCCTCCTCCGTGTAGTACTTCAGGAACACATTTCGTGTGCACACCGGTATATAGGAACCCATGCGGTCTCTCCGGAGTATTTCAAGCCTTTTCACTTCAAAAACAGCGTTGCTCAATGCGCTGTTGTCTCTGTCGCCGAGAAGTGCAAGGTTGTCAATGACATGCACGTCACCCTCCGCACCCTCATCACCGGACGAAAAGATCGCGTTGACCTGGCGCTGCAACTCAGGGAACGTATGGCGGCTGATCGTAGGGATTGCGTCGTCGATGCGGCGGATCATGTCAAGACGACGGTCATGGTCGATCGGAAGGCCGACTAATGCGTCTCGATGTAGGCGGAGCCAGCTGGTCCACTGCTCGGCCTTATTGAGTGCTTCGGCATTCTGTGCGTGGATGTGCTCCAGTGACCATGCCCCGGCGGCGTGCGCATGAAATGAATAGCGTTCCGAGGAATGTTGCATCTTGCGGATTGTTTCGACGTTCATCAACAGCAGAGCTTGGGTCGCTTTCTCCCTTCCTGCCGCACTCTCATACGAGAGCCCGGATAGGGCTGTGTCTGTCAGATCCAGTTTCGTCCTGATCATGTTGTCGAGCAGCGCCTCGAAGCTGCTCTTAGTTTTGCCTTCTGCGACAGTGACAAGCTCATTAAATGGAGTCTTAGTTGCGATCAGGTACCCGACCTTGTGAAAGAGATTTCGGTCCTCGTACCAGCCGAGAATCAGAGAGTGGAGGTCAAGGACTTTGTTCCAAAAGGTCTTGAAGTCGATATCAATTTCGGCACGTAGCGAATCAAACGTTTTGAAGGCCGCTGTTTCACGCCCTGTCGACCCACCTGCGAGACAGTCGAGCAGCAGGGCTATATGGTTCGACTGACTGTCTGCCTGCCCTGTCACAAACGCCCACAGCTCGGGCGCACGGAGATCTCGTTCGAGGGTGTCCCACTGGGCGGCTACCTCTTGGGACCGGTCGGACGCGTCGGCATTACCTCGAGCGCGGGTGAGCAGAAGCGCCTTCACCAGCTCCGCGTCCGTCAAGGGGATGCGACCAACATTGAGCCGGGTAAACAGATCGGTAGAATCCATTGCAATTGGTGCCTCGTACCAGATCACCTTCACACGACGCGACAAATCCGTGTAGAAGTCGATTGCGGCCTGAGTTTCGCCAGGCCCTAAAGATTCAAACCAGGATCTGATCGTAGAAGCGGCCTTGTGGATGTGGAAGAAGTCGATGTTGCGTCTGCTGCCCGCCTCGTGCGGGTCCTTCAAATACTCCTGACTCCCACCCCGGGTGGCATATTCGAGCTCGAATTGAACCTTTGCGAACGGCAACGATCGGCGGATGTCCTGCAGAATAAGGAACAAGGTGGTAAGTCGCTGTTGGCCGTCTACAAGCTCCCATCGGCCATCTGCCATTGATTTCACGACGATCGGCTGCAGGTAATATGCCGATTGGTGACGGCTCTCCGCGATATCGTCCAGAAGGCGTGTAACTTCCTCTTCGCCCCACCGATACCCACGCTGGTACGCGGGGATGAAAAACCGGCCTTCTATATCACCGACAAATCGATCCTCTAATGAACCTGACTTCCCCATGCTCGCAACTGTACCCAGCCCCTCCGACATTGGAGGCGGTTTCGATAGCGTTTCACTACGTGTTTAGCCTGCCGTAGCCGAAACTATCCCCGGCACACGCCATGCAGGGCTTTGATCACAACGATCAACGCCACAATCTAGTCAGACGTATCTCTCTCAAAGGAGACCTCGTACCCGAGCGACCCGAACAGACCGGTCAGCATGCTCTTGGTATTCTCGTCCGCTCTCTGCCGCAGCTCAGAATCCTCAGCAGCTTTGGCCATGTCGGATTCGGCGAGGAGATAGAGTTCGGCTTGCTGGGGCGCCGTGAACGCATCTACGACTCGATCAGCAATGCCGCGATCCTGGCTATAAACATAAGAACGTTCATGGTCGATGTTTGGCTTGTCGAGCTGCGGCTCGGGCAGCCGCAGGGTCACCGATTTGCCGTCCGCTGCCAGAGTAAGGTCCGTATCGGCCAGGCCTGCAAGATCGACATAGGCGTTGACGGTGCCAGCGGCTACAAATAGCGTCCGTCGTCCCGCTATGAAATCAGGAAGCCCCCCGGTGTCATCTTTCTTATCCAACAAAAGCTCAAAATTACCGACCGCAGCGTGGTACTGGCTTACGTCCCGGACGGATTTGAGAAGAACGCTTTGGCTCCGCCCGCTCTTGCTCGCAAACGGGCCGAACCCAAGCATGCTCGCTACAAGCGTTACAGCCAGTAGCAGCGCTACCGCAGAAGCAATGTACGCTGCCGGCTTGAATGATTTAGCTTCGGACACTAGACCCCTTTTGCCTTGAAACGGCCTGGGTTCCGTTCCTGATGATTGCATGCCAGAGGTTGCTGTCTGGCTGATTCAGGATCAGTGTAGCGGGACTCGCCCAACGCTTAGCATGGTGACACTTCATGCGTTCCTATATGAATGTGGGACGATAACCACCGGTGCCATTTAGGCAAGGACCATGTTCTCAGGTCCTCCAGCGGCGTCGCTCCCACCGCGAAGGCGGTTTCACTTCCACGAGGGGACACAGTGACTACTAACAGCAAGGCACTCGTGCCGGTATGGACACTAGCTACAGAGGCAGTGAGCGTTGCTGACGTGCTGGGTACTGAGGGGCTAACGCCGGCTCGCCTCGCAGAATTGCGAACCGTTCTGGCAGCACTCGCGGATTCTCCCATCGCCACACTCGAGATGCACCCGATGCCACAGACTCGCGATCGCAAAGGCGGCCTACCGCTTGACGTTGCAAGCCCGCTCGCAAAGCAGTTGGCGCAGCTAGTAACCCAAACAGCGAAATCAGCTCCCTCAAAAGTGAACGTAGCTGATACCGGCGAGGTACTTTATCGGATGGTAGTACCGGCTAAAGTTGCTGCCCAGGTGGGCAAAGGACTCGTTCGGCCCATGGCAGCCAAAGGACCTTCAGGAGCTGTCTATGGCGCCCTGGTGAACTCGACCGGAATAGTCGGGCAGGCCAAGCTCGTACCCGTTGTTGGCGGAGCCGCAGCTGCAGGTACCGCCGGCGCTGCAACTGGTTCCGCGGCTACGGCTGGCGTTGCTGTTGCCAGTGCTGGAGCCCTGACGGTGGCCGCGCCACTTGTGCTGATGGCAGTCGCCGTTAGCGTGAGTGCGTATGCAGAGCACCAGCGCCAGGAAGCGATTGAGCGTATTACGGACCTCCTGGAGCAGTTGCACGAGGACAACCTTGACAAGGAACGCAACGAGTTGGACGGTTGCCGTGAAGCGATCGACAAGGCTACCTCGATCCTTCTTGACCAGGGCCGGATCGGCTTTTCGCTCGGTCTGGATTCCTCCGTGCATGGTATCAACACCGCTATCGCTGCTACCCGTAGGCGGCTAAAGAAGTGGGAAGCCGCACTGGATGCCCTGCCCGACGGCGCAGTCGAAGTGAGCGAACTGAAGAAGTCATTTCCCGGCATCACCGAGGAAGGCGGCACCTTTCGGGCGCACTTGGAAATCGCCCGGCTAGCCGTCGCTCTGAAACGCCGGGTCCTCGTGCTGCAAGCAGTCGAACACGCCCAGCAGGACACCGGCAATTCCTTCAAAAATTTCGTCGGGGCGCTTCGCGACGACGGACGCGGCACCGACGAGTTGGAGTCAGGCATCAACCAGGTGCTACTTCGACTGTCTGCACTTGAAGTGAAGCGCGACGGTGGTTTCCGACTTCCCGCATTTACGCCCGGCGAGGTAGACCAGCTACTGCAGGCCGCATATCGACTTCGTGCTTTGGGAGACGGCCTTCACGTAAATGGCCACCGGGACGACGTTGCAATTGAGATTGAGCGGAACAGCGACGGGTCGCTCGTGGTTTTCCCTGCAGTCCCCGCCTAGGTTGTCGATGCGCAGAGCGCCCATAGGCCTTGGGCACGTTTATCTGATAGGAACAGCCATCTCAGAAATGGAGCAGACCATGGCCGGAAAGGCAGACAAAGCCGCAGCCGCGATGAAGGACGTCGGACAAAAGGCGAAAGCCGCCACTACCAAGCTTTACGTTCTCGCCAAGGACCCTGCGATGCAGGCCAAGGCCGAGAAGCTGGTTGCGGACGGAAAGAGAATTTATCGTGCAGCAACAAGCCCCGAAGCCAAAGAGATCTACCGCAAGGTAGCGGCAGTGAGAGACAAGATGCGGAAGAAGTAGCAACGGGCACGAGCCCTGCTAGTTCATCATCAACCTTCCGGGGACTGTTGCGCCAAGTCCGGTTCCCACTCCAAGACGAGTTGATCCTCCGGATTCCCTTGCAGATCCGGGTTTTGCAGGTACTTCGCCAATACCTGCGCAAACCTGTCGGCCCTCGTCACCAGCCATTCCACGAGTTCCTGCGACTGGGCTTCATCAAGAAAATCGCCGGGCAGCCTGCTGACAAGCTTGGAGGCCTTACGGCCGGGCTTGTCGTCCCACTCCACTCCAAACCCTAGAGCGGTTTCGATAGCGGTGCGCTGGGCAAGTAACTCCCCGTAAAGACCCTTGTCGTTGTTGATCCAGAATTGCGCGGTTACGAGCTTGCTCTGCGAGTTAACTGAAAGCGAGATCACAGCACGGGAATCCCCGAGGCTCACGTCATACCAGTTTTGTGGTGACGGTTTACGCCATGTCTTGATGTTGGTCGCATTAGCGAGCCCGAAGTTTCGTACTCGCTCGAAGAAGTCCAGCTGTGCGTTCTTCAGCGCCACGTTGTTTTCCGCGCGAGCCTGACCGCTCACCCTATTGCGTCGCGCGGAGATCACATTCTCGTCGACGTCGAGACCTGCCGCGTTAGCAAGCTCCTCTGCACCAATAAATTGGTCCCGAGCCGCGCGTCCTTCACCATCGAATCGAATTCCTTCCTCCTCGAGAACCGCCCGTGGGTCATCATTGCGGCCGGGCTCGAGCCAGCGGAAACCAGGCGAGATGGTCCCGCCACTTTGCAGGACTCGCCAGGCGTTCGCTATCGGATAGCTCGCAAGTATCCCGGCCAGTGGTTGTGGCCAGGTGTTCGCCACGATGGCGACATCCCCATAGGAGCTCCATCGGCCGGCCGGGATCTCAGCTACGACCGCTGCAACTTGGCTGCGCAGAGCTGACGGCTCCTCGCCCCCAGCAATAATGCTTTCGTCAGGGCCTGGCCATAGATCGATGATCTTCTCTGCCAATTCGGAGCTGCGCGCGTTGATCTCCTTGGCACCCCATGTGGCGTGCGTGGCAATCGCTTGATTCATCGAAACGCCACTCTTAGCCAGCAATTCCCGCTTCTCGTGGAAAGGCTTGTTGCTGAGCTCGCTGTTGTACCCACTGAGAGTCAGGTTGCCCAGGGTGTGCACGACGCGCTCATGCTCGTAATCAATGTCTGCGTCTGCGTCGAAACCCTCTGCGAACGCTTCACGTACGGGCTCAGTCATAGTCTGGGGCAAGACATGCTCGATGGTCAGGTGCCTTGGGTCAAGGTCGACGATCTCCTTCGGGCGGTAGGCCTCTTCAAGCCACTGCAGGATCAGCTTTTTCTGTGTTCCACGGCCCTGCCAGTAGAAGGCGACAGCTCGAGCAGCCTCTCGGACCTGCTGATCGGTTGCAAAGTATTTTCGACCCTGCGACAGGTAGTCGCGTAGTGCCTTGTCGATGTCCTCGGCACCACTGATCGCACCAACAGCTTGGAGCAGTGTCCGGTTCAGGTTGGCGGTAGCGCGTCCGATGATGATCCGCCGCACGAAGTAGGACTCGAGATAAGTCAACGCGCGAACCACTTGATCATTGGCAGCGGTGCCGGCGGCGCGTCGGGCGAGGATCTGCATGACCACGGGATACGCAGTGGTCGAACCCCACGCCTTGATTCTGGTGAGGCGCCTGCGAATCTCGGTATGTCTTTCCTCCGCAGGGTTGAGAATCGTAGCGAGCACGTCGCCCAATCGGGCTATGCGGAGTACCTCAGCCTCTACCTGGTCAATGGTCTTGAGTTTCTCGAGCCGCTTTTGCTGTCCTACGTATGTATCAGACTGTTTTGCCCGTTCGTCGCGTTGAGCGAGATCGAGCCAGAACAACAACTCGAGGTTTTCGGAGTCAAGCTTTTTCTCTAGTGGAAGCCAAATATTGTCGTAGACGGTTTCTGCGCGGTCACCAAGCCTCATGAACAGGTAGTTCTTGAGCAGGTCACTTTGCGTCAGGCGAAGACCAGTATTGTTCAGGGACTCGAAGATGCGGTGTGCGTTGTCTGACGGTTCGGCGGTAACGACGACGAGCGCGAGTCCGCGGACGACGGCGGCCTCGAGCAGATGGAGGTCGTGTGCATCGTCTGGGTCGTCAGCCGCCGCGATCTTCGAGCGGAAGAATCGGTAGGCGTCGCCGATGGTATCCTCACCGCCGGCCTGAGGAGCACGGTTGAGAACAGCCATATAGGCGGGCCGGTCTGTCTGCGTCGGCATCACCTTGAGTGGCTTGCCATTGTCGTAAACGTTGATGAGGTATTGGGCATCGATGCCGCCAGCTCGGTCAGTTTCCCCTGTTTCGATCAAGTGGTCCCGGAGTGCAGCCAGGAAAAGAGTCAGGGTGGTCAGGCGCTGCTGGCCGTCAACGACAAGAAACTTATTGACGCCGATGGCCCCGAAATCAGGGCTGCTCGCCAGGACGAGGGACCCAATGAAATGAGAGGCCTTCGGGTCGTCGTGAAGGGTCCGCTCCAGCTCCACGACGTCTGACCACAACTGGTCGAGCTGCTTTTTCCCCCACGAGTACACCCGCTGATACAGAGGAACCTGGTACTGCTTCTTGCCTTCTAGAACGCCCGCGAGCGTCCCATTTTCCGCTCGAACCACAAGCGTCTCCTTAGAGTCTTAGTGCTTAGGGATGAGAATACATCGATCGAGTATTCACACCCCGCCCTGTGCGTCTAGAGGAAGGCTCGATGTGCTTGATTTGCTTACCTCCTGCCAAATCATGAGCATAAAGCGCTCGCCAAGATAGCGCCTGGCGGGCGCCTTAAGCACACCTTATTGCGCAGTCTCGTATGAGCCGTCTGGCCGGCGCAGGCAGTAACCCTTCTTTACGGCTCTCCGAAGGCTCCGCTGAAGTGCATTCTGAATATCGGGGCCTCGTCGTGCCCAGCCGAAGACGTTACGGACGGCGACGAGTAACTCTTCTTCTGTAATGACTATTGAGTCAGCAACTACGAGACGAACGGCCTCATCGAACTCTTCAGGCGGGATTGCGCCTGCTTTACGGATGTCACTTTGTCCCGTTGGTCGCCGGACGTTTACTGCGTTTGCGCCATCGACTCGGATAAAGCCTTCTTTATCGAGCTTCACTTTCATGCCGCTAACTTTGGCAAGTGACAATGCTCGTTCAATGTTGATTTTGGCGCGCGGACCAATGGCACCGGCTCCCCAATGCTCCCGCAACCGAGTGTGAAAGGTATCTACGTGCAGCGGCGCTTCGACGCTAACGACGTGGGCCGCATACTGGATGAGGTCTGTAAGTGCGTCGGCATCTCCCGGTTGGTACCAATACCGGTGCGCAGGCTTTGAGGCGGAGGTGTATGGCACCGTCCAGGCGGGCGGGGCGGACAGGTCGATCTCTTCATACTCCATGGCCCCGGTACTTTCCGCCGCCTGAGCAATAGCAGGAACGCCGTGGTTCCCACTCACAGCGTCCTCAATTGCCTGCTTGAGAGCGATCTCCTGTGTGGACCGGTCTCTGTACCAGCTCAAACCCCAGATCCGATAGATATCCCACCCGAGCCCCCGCAGCACAGATTCCCTCAGGCGGTCTCTGTCACGCGCGCTCTTTGCCGAATGATATGCGGCTCCGTCGCACTCGATGCCCAGCATGAAGCTCCCGGGCTTGTCAGGATGACGAACCCCTATATCTATCCTGTAGCCACCAGCCCCGACCTGAGACACGGCGTCGTAACCCCATGCCCTGATTACGCGAAGGACTTCCTCTTCAAAGGGGCTCTCGGCATCCCCCACAGATCCGGATATGTCAGAGGCTAAGGCCGCTCGGCCCCGGGCAGCAAAGTCTAGATAATTCTTCAGGTGACGATTTCCTGCTGACGCGCCGTCAGACATGTCTCCAGCATGGAATGAGCTGACTACTTCGACCCTTCGGCGTGCGCGCGTGATTGCCACGTTGAGTCTCCGTTCGCCGCCTTTCCGAGTCAAGGGTCCGAAGTTCATTGCCAGCTTGCCCGCTTCATCGGGCCCGTATCCAATACTGAAGATGATGATGTCTCGCTCGTCGCCCTGGACGGACTCCAGATTCTTCACAAAGAACCCGCGGAGTCGATCATGGTCTTCCATGAGACCCGTAAGCAGCGGCTCTAGCTCTGCGCGACGTTCAATAGCTTCGGAAACAGCCTCGGCTTGTTGTGTAGAGAACGTTACGACTCCGAGCGAGAGTTCCGGGTTAACGCGGCGGTGTTCAAGGACACGGTCCACGACGCGCTCTGCTTCAATGGGATTCTTGCTACCAGCCCCTCGCTGATAGATACCCTGAACGAATTCGTGATGTACCCCGAGGTCGTCAGCTTCCTGGGTGGCGCCAGGGAATGTATTGAGTTTCCCCTCGTAAATCCGGTAGTTCGAATAGGTAATGAGATCTTCATGAAGGCTGCGGTAGTGCCATGAGAGCGGCAGGGACACCATAGCCCCCGAAGCCTTACATAGGTCCAAGACGCTATCGAAGTTGTCCGGTTCATCTTCGTCGTCGCTTTCAATATCTGCAGCCGAGAAGAAGGACGTTGGCGGGAGCTGTCGCTGGTCCCCAGCCACGATCAGCTGTTTGCCCCTGTAGATGCAATTTACGGAATCCGCGGGCATGACCTGAGAGGCCTCATCGAAGATAACGACATCGAAGACGAACCCTGCAGGAAGATACTGCGATACGGAAAGAGGACTCATCATGAAACAGGGCTTCAGGCCCTGGACTACAGAGCCGGTTTCTTCCAGCAACCGCCTAATGGGTTTGTGACGGGACTTCTTGTTGGCCTCGTGCGCGATGACTGCCGCAGGGCCGGCCATGCTGCGTGGACGTCGGGCAACACAGGCCGTTACGACGTCGGCGTAAGCATTGACGATTAGGTTTCCGTCCAATTCCTTGAACTGTTTCAGTAGGCTTTCGCGGCCGGACGCACGGTGTTCCGATAGCCTGTCGTCGCCTTCAACGATACTTTCTGCCCAAGGTTCCAGTGCAGCCCTTTCAATTGCTGGCACTACTTGGTCCGCTGGCGCATGGCTGTCGCACAGGGCTGTCAGCGTCTCAGGCACTCCGGCATCGGAAAGAGCAGCAAAGAGCCTTTTATATTCGAACCAAACATCGATATCAGCAGCCGGGTTGAAACCAAGGGCCGCAAGGAGTTCCTCTGCGTATTCAAGGTCATGGTTCAGTTCAGCGCTGAGGTCGGTCGAGCGCTCGGCATCAAAGAAGCCGACCAGCTTGTCTCGGGCTTCCAGCCAGGAGGAAAGGCCTTCTGCCAAATTAAGGTCGGAAGCGTCGAACTCCTCAATAAAGCGGACATCGTCATCCTCGATTGGTCCCCCGACGATTCTGCGCAAGGCTGCGATCCAGTCGTAGTCGGCTCGCACCGCTGCCCAGTCTGTTTTCCGTGGACTGTATCGCTTGCCCAATACCTCGGAATCGTGCCGCGAACGTTCGGCGGTTTTCTCATCCATCGCGTCCAACGCATGGATCTGCCGGAGAACCGCCTTGGCCGCAAGCGGTGTTGCCGTCTCGCCCAGCATCTTCGAAAGTCGGTCCCGCAAAAGTTGCGCGGCCGAAAAGTTCTCCTGGGCCGCCTTGAGGATTCCCAAAATGTGAGTCAGTGGCAGATCACCGACCTGTTCATGGAAAACAGTGCCGAAGAGTGCACGCGTGTCGGCACCGAAGCGCTCCACCATATTGGCAACGTCTCTCGCCAGAGGGATCAGCTCTGCGTCTGGCGTGTTGGCTTTGCTCAGCTGCCTGGCCAGTGCGGAGGACGCTATGTCGTCTCCGGCCAGCTTCAAAGCCGTTCTGGCAACCTCAAGTGCCTGAGCGATCCTCGCAAAGTCAGTCGCAGTGCCACGGTAATAACTACCGAGCCGCGGCCCATATTCGGGCTCACTATTAGCGAGATTCTCCTGTGCTGTCTGCCAAGAGATGGCATCACCAAGCATGGCAATGATCTCTTTGTTGACGACCCCGGCAACGGTCGCCTCGCGAAGCGTCTTCTTGTCCGCCCGGGCTTGTTTACTCCAGGCTTTCAGTCCTCTGTGTTGCAATTCAAAACGGGCCTTAAGGCCTTTGAGATCCAGTGCGAGGACTTCAGGGCTGAAGGTTGACTCCATTGCCGACTGACGCTCGCGTACGATCGCAGCCAGCTCCCCAAGAATTCGCGCGCTTTCGTCCAAAGCCCCTTGGACACTCGGGTTGATCCAATGTGGTTCCGGCAGGCTGCCCTGTTGGCTGAGCTCCGCGAGTGATGAGAGAGCTAGGCACTTGTTTAGAGTCAGTGATTGCGGTTCAACATCGAAAAGCACACCTAGTTGCTGGGCCTTGTCGAGCAGAGCTTCGAGTAGGGAGGCAGCCCCGGAAGTTCCCAGCTCGATGCCGCTAAGCTGGCCGAACGGAAACTGGCCAAGAGGACGGCTGAAAATTGCCGGATCGTGCTCAAGGAAAGTTTCAAGCGGGGCTATAAGGCTCTTGTCGTTCTTGTCCCATCCCTCCACGCAAATACTGTCAATTTCAGATTTTTTGGTCTGGTATTCAACGTCGTCTGCCTGAAGGCCGTCGATCCTTCGAAGAACATCAGTTAATTTGGACTCGGAATACCAATGCTGGGGAACGTTCCTTCTTGTACAGAGATGGGCGGAAAGATCCGCTCGCGAACGAACGCCGGCAACGTCCAGGGCAAGAGGCCAGAATGGAATCTGTGCGTCAAAGAGTCTGACTGTTCGCAGGAGGCGTTCTGTTGCCAGGGCCAGAACGTCCACACACTTCTCAGCCTCCTTGATTTGTGCTTGTGTGAGGCTCGATCCGGCGAGACCTCGCCAGGAGAATGATTCTCCTTCTGCAGCCGGGCGCCACACTTTCGACAGCGATACGGCGGCAAGCAGGATGTCTGCTAGTGCGTCCGCAGACAGCAAGCCAAGTTTGCTGGGATCCCCAGAGGGGTATTCCCCCACGTTTGCTAGCTGGGCCAGCCGTCCCAAGACATCAAAGAGGCTCCGCCCTAACGGGCTTCGGACCTCGTTCATTGCGTCAGCATGGTCGCTCAGCCTGGTCCGGCTTTTGATGAGCTGAGATCGGTCCGTTTCCGAGAAAGAGCTCTTTACTACCGGGCGGCGGGTGAGCTCAGCATGAAGCGTCTGGACCACCTGCTTACGGGTCGCCTTATGGCTATGCAGTTCAAGCAGGAATGGATCCAACTGCCTGCTTGTCAGCCGATCGCGCACCACGTCAAGCGCGGCCGCCTTTTCACTGACGAATAGCACCGTCTTTCCTGTTGCGATGAGCTCAGCGATGATGTTGGCGATGGTCTGGCTCTTGCCGGTACCTGGAGGGCCGTCCATGATAAAGCTGCGGCCTTCTCTCGCCGCAAGAATGCACTTTCTTTGACTTCCGTCGGCGTCAAGAATGCTGTGAAGCTTTTCGGGCGGCAGACGGAAATCCAGATCTTCGTCAGAAACAGGGTCAAAGGCGAACACCTCGGAGTTCGGTGCCTCCGGGCCCAGTGCCATGAGTTGAATCATGCCGTTGGCGACAATCTTAGCTTCGTTTTGCTCAAGGTCACGGTACATAGCTTCCTTGTGGAAGCTGAAGATGGACATGACAACCCGCTCGTCAACAGTCCAGTCTGCGTACTGCGCGATAGCCTTGCGCGCGCCGGACAGTACCGTCGCTACGTTCAGGTCGTCTACGTCGAACTCCGGGAGGTCCAGGCCGAAGTCCCTACTGAGCTTAAGGCCGAGGGCCGTGTTCAGTGCCGGTTCGTCTTCCGTTCGCCTCAACACATACTGCTTTCCCTCCTTGGCTAGACGGACGGGCACCAGCAGCAATGGACTTGAGATTTTCTTTCCGTCAGCGGGATCAATCCAATTGAGCATGCCGTGGCCCAAGTAAAGGGTCCATACCCCGCGGTCCGCATATTCTTGTTCCGAGCGTTGATGCAGCCGCTTTGACGTGCTCAGGATTTGGGCAGCGGTTTTGCCAGTGACGCGTAGGGTTCGTGATCCTTTCGTGGGAAGCCTCAGGGCCTGTGCCGATTCACCCGCTTCATCGTCTGCAGGTTCACTGCTGACGAGCATGACGTCGCCCTCCGCCACCAAGGCTTCTACCCCTGAGCAGCCAGGTTCAACGATTTCGAAGGTCCCACTCTTGGGGTGCTGGAAATAGACAAGCCTCTGACGTCTGTCGATCGACAACAGGTCGTCCCGCCAGCGTTGCATCTGCAACGCGAGCTTTTTGTCCAAGACACCATTGCCTGTCGACACGGCTTCTCCTACCCTTCCGCCCCATGCGGAGAATTGATGCATTTCACTCAACGTCTCGGTCTTTTCGAGCGGATCGTCCAATGAGGATATCTGTCTAATTGGTCTGCTGAGTTTCCAGTCCAAACTACGGCTGCAGCCTCAATTTTGAGTCAAGTTCTGCCGAGTTATCACTTTTCCGAAGCAAGCCGGGCCAGCTCTTCGATGACAGCTGGAACCAACTTGGGCGGCACGTTATCCCGCAGCTGGGACGCGAAGAACTTGGCCCAATGCTCAGCCATCGCCTGCTGCATTCCATCCAGGCGGGACATCTCCGTCCCCACAAGACGTTCCGGGGCAGCGCCAGCTGTGAGGGATGGGACGACGTCGGAGACCAGGTCGTCTACTGGCGTGATAGTAGATGCGGCATCCGGGATAGCGGAGTTGGCTTCGGGAGCTGGATCATTCGACATCTTTATGTCGGCTTTTGATGGCTGTCGCGACTGTTCAGAGCCAACTGCTATTTGTGGCTCAGGTTTGTCCGGACCGCCAAGAATCGGCGGCAACGAGCCGGCGGGATAGATCACGTCCAGATGAGTAGTTGTTCGGGTCAGTGCGATGTACAGCAAGCGTTCGCCATGCGGCATTGCCAGGATTCCCGCCGGATCAACCACCAAAACGGCGTCGAACTCGAGCCCCTTGGCATCCTCAGGCGTAACAAGATTGATAGCAGTGGACAGCTCACCATCGGTGGATTCGCTCCACTGCAAATCATCACTTCGGAATGCGGTTCTAAGCTCAGGCCACAAGTATGTCGGGGCGATCACGCCGACAAAGCGGCCCCGCCCACTGTGGGTGAATACGGAGCGCGATACCTCGTGAGCCAGTTCCTCCTGGTGGGTCCCAACGAATCGGGGCTGGTAATCAACTTCCCTCAAGATGCGCGGAGGGGTTATCGAAGGTGCGGCTGAGTTGAGCACCGGCAGGGCGACGTCAAAGACCTGCTTCGGTACCCGGTAGCCGTGCTCAAGCTCCACCACGTGGGTGCCCGTGCTGTCCGCCGTGCCCGCACTGAGAATCTGCGCCACATCGTCCCAGGAATCGCGGGAGTACGGCCCGGTCGATTGAGCTATGTCCCCGACTACGGTCATCGATCCGTTTTTGGAACGTCTGCGGATCGCACGAAGCTGCATCTTAGACAGGTCCTGTGCTTCATCCACCACAATGTGCCCGTATGTGCGGGGTGACTCGCGCATTAGCGCCTGCGCCTCATCCAGCAGGGAAAGGTCGGCGACCGACCAAGCCTCATCTCCTACTTTGTCGGATTGCTGTCGGTACAGCAGCTCGACCTCTTCCGACGTCAGGTGCCCGTAGGCAGCCCGCTTGAGCCGTTCCTTAGAGCCAAGGAGTTCCCGCAGAAATTGCTGGGGAGTTATCTGCGGCCAGATTTTTTCAACTTCCGCTTCCAGAGCCCGTACATCGAGAAATTGTTCGGGGGCAACCTGACGGATGTTGCCAAGCAAAGGGGCACACAGCTCGACGAGCCGCTGTCTAAAGCGACGGCGCCCGTCAGCAAATGTCTCGAACTGCATGTTACTCAAGACATCGGCCACGGCGTTTGCAGGTATAGAAACAGTAAGGACTGTATTTCGTCGTTGAATTCGTACGTCGGTGGCCGGAACTCGGATTCGTTGCTTCAGCCCAGTTTTCAAGACCTGGCTCATACGTGCCGAGCCCTTAACCTTTGCCGTCTCAGTTGAGTCTTCCCCGCTGACACGCACGTCATTGGACAAGAGGTTCTGCAATGCTTGCTGGACGACGTCATCGTCTCCAAGATCGGGCAAAACCCTTCGAATGTATTTCGTGAAGGTCGGATTGGGTCCGACGACAAGTACATCCTCTGGCGGCAATTCGTCCTGATAGTTGAACAGAAGCCACGAAACACGATGAAGGGCCACCGCCGTTTTGCCAGTGCCGGGGCCACCTTGTATGACAAGGAGCTGGTCTGGGTCCGCGCGCACGAGCTTGTCTTGAGCCGCCTGGATGGTCTTGACGATGTCCGTCATCTCTGAGCCGCGCTTGCGGCTCAAGGCCTGCAGTAGGGCATCCCCCGTATAGGTGTGCTCGTCGAGCTCGCTAACGGCTTCGGCCAAAGCTTTGAAGACGATGTCTTCGAAATCGAGAATCTTGTTCGCTGGCGCGTCGAAGACGCGCTTGCTGCGGAGCCCCATGGGATCTTGTATGGAGGCCTGATTAGCTACCGCTGCGGCTGGGGCCTGCCAGTTGACGACCAGGAGATTCTTGTCCTCATCGAAGATGGCAACCTTACCGATATACAGTTTGTCGCCGTCTTCAAAGTCAATGCGCGAAAGTGCAATCGGGTCATCAGGGGAGGCAACCCTGCGTTTCTCCATGGCGCGCTTATAGGCACGCCGTTCAACTGCTGAACCGGAGGAAGCCGTGGCCAGGGACCACGCTGCGTCCTGGCTGTCACGGTATTGCTTCGCTCGATCGAAATAGGACTGCTCCCGTTGAAGTTCAGCCGTCTTAGAGAGAGATCCGACGCCGGCGTCTACACCCACTATTGCCCCCAGTTTTGTCGGCCCCTATGGGCCGTTCTAGCTCAGTCACAATAATGTAGCTTGCATCACTGACATCCGTTGACATTTCATTCGGCGTGAACCCGGACCAATGCCGCATCAGGCGACCGGTTGCAGGACGGAAACTCAGGCGAACTCCTGCCATGGACCAATCCAACCAAGTGAACCCAAAGACGGCCTCGTTCCGCCTGCGATCCACTGAAAGCCCAGTCCGGAAGATGCGGCACGGCTCCCACCACATCCGTCCCCTCTCGGCTACCTTCAATCAAGCACTTCTGAATTCGGCGTAGGCTATATCAAGCAATCCGGGGTCCGGCATTTCGGCTCGATTACCGGGAAGGACCATCAGCGGCTGTCCATGGCGCTCTTGGATTCCGTGTCGCAGCATGGGACCGTCAACTTCTCGAAGAATGTCTTCCCTAACTTCAACGACCATGTCCGGCCGAATTCCAAGGATATGGGCGTCAAAAGCCGCATGGTGGATCTTGCACAAGGCCAATCCGTTCACCACGGAAGCGATGCCACCCTCGTGGCGGTCCGCCACGATGTGGGCTGCGTCCAGCAGTTCTTTATGAGCGAGTGAACATACTGCGCATCTGGATCGGTATGCGTGCAATACCGTCGATCGAAAGACCGGCTGGTGCAGACGCCGTTTGGTCTCGACAGTCAGGTATCGCCGAAGGTGCTCTTCGAGAGGGCTACTCTGATTCACAATTCCGCGGCCCACATTCAGGTCTATGATGAACTGCTTGTTTTCCGGCTCTTCCCACAAAATGTAAACGGGAAATATCGCCTGGAATACCGCCGGTCCCATCCCAACACCATAAAACCAAATCAATGGCTTTTCTAGCTCCATCGCGGCCCTCAAGGCGCGGTTGTCGGCCTGGTCAGGATCCTCCCCTCGCCACGCATAGCGAAGCAATCCGTCCGGGCCCGGTTCATCGTCATATGGACGCTCTTTACCCGGGGCCCGATAAACCGTCTGAAACGATAGTGCAGCTGGAAGGTCTCGCGGTTTCCAAATCCCCTGTTGCGTGGGTTGTAGCCGCCGGCTCTCCCCATCCAGCGTGAAATCGAGGATGTCCTCTCGGGTGAGCCAATCCGCTCCGTCATTGGTGCGGACGGTTAATCAGGCCATCGCCTCTTGCCTCAACCGCGTGTCAAAGGAAATTCCCGGTGGTTCCCCCGTAAGTGTCATGCGCCCAGGATAGTCCGGTTACAGACTCCAGTTGGGAATGCCTTCCACCGGCAGCTTGCGGATGAAAGTCGCAAGGCCTCGAGAAAAATGGGCTGCCTGCTGACCTGGATAAAATGGCCACTTCCCACCCGCATCCACACTAAGGATCATCCGCGCAGTGACACAGAACGAACCGGAGCTCTTCGACCTGCCAGAAGCAGCACACACAACTCCAGTAATCGAAGACACTCCGATCTCGCCCGCCCAGATCGCTAGCATCCGAACCGCCTTTGACCGCGCGGGAATCGCCTCAATGACCGAACGCCAACAGGTGATTCAGAGCTGCGTGATCCGCAAGATCTCGAACATTAGGGAAGTGTACTCACGCGAAGTGCGCCAGGTGCTGGCACGCATCGAAGGATGGGGCCGAACGACGAATGCAGCAACAGGCTCGGCCTGGGACAACCGGGAAGAAGACACTTGGATCGACAAGCTTTAGCGTCCCAGGCCAAAAAGCCGCAACTCGCCGGCGGAGCGCCGGCACCGGACCCAAAACGTGCATCCGAAACGTTGGTAATGTAAGCCAGTGGTGTCAAAGAGTTCGGAAGCAAGTTTCATGGGGGAACAGGTGTGGCGCAAGACCGCTGGATCGAAGTAAGCGATTCGCAGTTCCCGCATGAGGTCGAGGGCCTCGCCTACCTCAAGAGCAAGATTCCGGCTCAAAGTCCCTACCGGGTGTGGAGTAACTTCGAGTTCCGTGATAGCCGCGGCGGTTGGCACGAGGTCGACGCCCTGTTGCTGGGCCGTGGCGCTCTCCACCTTTTGGAGCTCAAGTACTACTCCGGCCGGCTGACCGGCAATGACACCCAGTGGCTCCGCGACGGAAGACGCGCGGAACCGTCACCGCTGCTTTTGGCACGACGGAAGGCTCAGTACCTGGCCTCAAAGCTCAAAGACGCGCTGGCTGACTGGGCACGTGAAAAGGGCATTGGATTCGACGAGGTGCGCGGCCTCGTACCCTTCGTCAATCAGGCCGTATTCCTTCACCACCCACGGTTTATCAGCGAGTTGCCCGTTTCCTCGGCGCTCGGTCTCTATGGACTCGACGAAGCCGAAGGTATCAGCCATCTTCCGGGTATCAGCGACTTAATTGGCCAGGAACCGCGTGCCAACGCAGCCATCGGTCAGAACCAGGAAGCGATCCTCGTAGATCTCATGGCGCGCATCGGCCTGGTCCAGCGCCGCGAACGCGAGGCCGGGTCGTGGATCATTGCAGACGGAGCCCTTGACGAGGGCCCCGGCTGGCAGGACTGGAGTGGCTATCACAAGGTCTCAAAGCAGGAAACGGTGCGGATCCGTTTCCAGGTCACGCCGCCGGGAACATCGCAGTCCGTAGCCAGCCGCAACTACAAGATCGCCGAACACGAATTCCGGCTCATGAGCCGGCTTTCACATGACGGTCTCTTGAGGCCCCGCGATCTGGTCGACTCTGAGCTCGGGGTCGGATTGGTCTACGACTACTCCGATGGCATGCAGCGGCTGGATCTGTGGCTCGCCGGGCAGCCTAACGGGCTGCCCCTGGATCAGCGCCTGTACATCATCCGTCAGCTGGCAGAAGCCCTCGACTACGCCCATCGCAACCAGGTGGTCCACCGTGGCCTGAGTCCCAAGGCCGTCTGGGTCAAGACGGTGCACGGACAGCCCAAGGTCTTTATCGGCGACTGGCAAAGCGCTGGCTTGGCTTCAGGCCAGGTCCTCACCGGCCACGCCGCCGATGGCGTCACTTCACTGCTGGATCGCAGGCCGGACCCCAATCAGGCTGACGCGTGGCTGACCGAAGCTTTTGAAGCCCCAGAGGGACGCTGGCAACCGGAATCAGCAGATCGTATCCGGGTGGACGTCTTTTCTCTTGGCGCCCTGGCTTACTTCATCCTCGCGTCGCAACGTCCCGCTGATTCGTCGCTGGTCCTTTCGGAGCGCCTCCGGAACCAGCGTGGCCTGGACCTGTCCCTCGAGTTGCCCTCTATCTCGCCAAGCATCCGCGAAGCCGTGCTGGGTGCCACCAGGCCCGCCCCCCGCGAGCGGTTCGACGGCGTTGGTAAGTTCGTGGACGCCTTGTTCGATTCCTCCTCGCCCTCCGCCTTAGCAAGTGAGGATGTCGACGCCGTCGAGGCTGCTCCGGGCACGGTTTTGGCTGACGGACGATTTACTGTCGTTCGCCGGCTCGGGCGCGGCTCTACTGCGGTCGGGCTGCTGGTTAAAGACGCGGACGACGACGGCGCGCAGCGCGTGTTGAAGGTTGCGGTGGACGCGAAGGCGGCGCAACGGCTCCACGAAGAGGCCGCAGTGTTGCGTGCGCTGTCCGGTCCGCGCTTGGTCAAGATTGTCGATGGGCCGCTCTCCCTCGGCGACCGCTCAGCCTTGCTGCTGGAGAGCGCTGGCGAGCAAACACTCAGCGAGCTGCTGCGCGAGCGTAAACGTCTCTCCCTGGACCTGCTGGAAAGACTCGGCCGGGACCTCCTTGAGGCACTTGTTCAACTGGACAAGGACGGTGTCGATCACCGCGACATCAAGCCAGGCAACTTGGGCGTTCGGACAGAGCGCAGCGGCAAACACCTCGTACTCTTCGACTTCTCTCTTTCCCGCGCTGCGGCGTCGGACGTCGCTGCAGGAACCCCTCCCTATCTTGATCCATTCCTGGGTGGGGTCCGGACTCGGTTCGATTCCGCGGCGGAACGATACGCTGCCGCCGTCGTTCTATTTGAAATGGCAACAGGTCACACGCCGTTCTATGGTGACCCGCTTGCCAACCCCGCGTCCGTACCGGATGAAGCCACGATCGAGGCCCACGACTTTGACCGGGCCGTTGCACCACGCCTCGTCTCCTTCTTCCGCACGGCACTGGCCCGCGACGCCAAGCGACGCTATGACACCGCTACTGAGATGCTGGAGAACTGGCGGGCTGCGTTCCCGACGGATGCCACCACCGCCCCGGAGAACTCGGATGAACTCGCGGCTCTGGCCACACCGGCCACCCCGCTGGAACAGTCCGGCCTTTCGGCGCGCGCCCTCTCCGCCCTGGAACCGCTCGGAGTCACCACCGTTGGGGAACTCACAGCCGTTGACCCAATCCGGCTCAACGCCCTTCGGGGCGTTGCACTCGCCACCCGCCGGGAGGCTTCAGCGCGGGCTAGCCTGTGGCGGGAAAAGTTCGGCGAGAAGAAGCAGGGAAATCCGGGGACCGCCCCGCTCCCCTCGGTGCTGGCCCTTGCCGAACAACTCATCGAGGCTGCGGGAACACGGAAGGCGGTGCAGTCCCGAGCTGCCGCCGGCCTGATCCTTGGCACATACGGCGATGTGGATGCATTTGCCACCCAGGCACAGCTGGGTGCAAACCTGCCCAACCCTGTCACTGCGGCCGGCGCGAACCAGCTCGTCGGAAAACTCCAGACTTCGTGGGCCGAAGATCCACGCGTGCTGGGCTACCTGCGTCACCTGACCAGCGTGGTGAACCAACGCCTTGCTGCCCTTGGCGGGACGGCAACGGTCGACGAACTGGCCGCGGAAGTGCTCGCCCAGACCACGATCGAGTCCGAGCGCACCGGCGAGAACGAACGCATCGCTCGAGGTCTCCTGCGGATCGTCATTGACCGTCAGCGGGCCCTCAAGCGCGCGGATGTCAACGACGAACCCCTTGAACTGCGTCGCCGGGAGGGCAGCGCGCTACTGATCGCCAGCGAGGCACCCTTGCTGGATGTGGCAGAGCGACTGGGCCGCGAAGGCGATGCGCTGCTTGCAGAGTCGACGGCGCAGCCCGCGCTTGTTCCTGCCGAGCGCGTCCAGCAACGGCTGTCAGCAATACTCGACGCTGCAGGCATCGAAGATCCTTTGCTGCGGGACAGGGTCCGACTGGCCCGCTTGGCCGCCGGGCTGTCCCGCCATGCCGCAGCGTCCGGTTCCGGCGAACTGCACGACCGGGATCTGTCCCAGGTCGAGGCGCTAGGGCTTGCCCTGCGCGGAGTGGCGGGGCCGCAGCGACTCTCGCCGCGCGAAATCGTGGACCGCGTGCGCGTCCGCTTCCCGGCCGTGCAGGGTCTTCCAACGTCGGGACGTCTCGCCGAGCTGCTCCGTGAGGCTGGCCTGGACCTGGTCCACGACCCCGGGTCCGGGACCTACGGTGCCCCCACCATTGTGGAACCAACTCAGAGCAGTTCCTCGCGCTTAGGCACTGGAACTCATGTCGGCGGCCTTGTGTCCGCCACATCCACACCGGAGCAAAGGCTCAACGAAAGCGTCACCCTGCGCTCCTTCCTGGCATTGGGCGCCCGCGCCGACCGCTGCGAGGCGCTAGCCTCCCGGCTGGAAACGGAATTCAACGCACAGCGGATCGACGTCACTGCACTGCTGCTGGACGAGCTGAAGTCCCTGAGCCTCCAGGAGGGTTTCCCATCCTGGGAGGCGCTGGTTCGCGCGGACGCACAGCCTGAGAACGACCGGGCTACCCGCGGTGTGGCCGCAGCGGTGAAGCTGGCCGTCCCCGTTGTCGAGACGGCCATCGCGCAGGCGACTGCCGGCGTTCCCGGACAGGAACCCCGGCCGGTCCTCATCGTCGAAGCTTCCCCCCTGGTCCGCTATGGACATGCCGACCTCATCCGGCGTTGGAGCGATCTGGCGACCCCGCGCGGCCAGGCGGTGTGGGTGATCCTGCCCCAGGTCGGAGCGAACCAAGGACCGCTGCTCGACGGCGTCTCGGTTCAGACGTCCCCCAACCAGTATCTTCGTATCGAAACCGCCTGGATTGACGCCCAGAAAGACCTCATCCCGGCAGCCGTCGAAGGAGCCACCGCATGACCATTGGCAAGGAACTCACTCCCAAGCTGCAGAAGCTGGTGCTCCGGGTCGAAGACGACCTGCGCGCTCGGCTGGAAGAAGATCCAGAGCTCAAGGCCAAGTGGCAGTCCGAGCACGCAGACGCCCTTCGCGCCGAACGCACCTCCTCCGCATGGGTCAGTTGGCGTGACGACCGCATCACGCAGGCTGCCGTCGGCTGGGTCCTGACCACGGTGTTCCTGCGCTTCTGCGAGGACAATGCGTTGCTCTCCAAGGTTTGGATCGCCGGCCCCGGCACCCGCCGCCAGGAAGCCTTCGACGCCGAAAACGCCTACTTCCGTGCACACCCGGAAAGCACCTGGCGTGAATGGCTTCTGGAAGGCATCCACTACCTACAGTCCTTCCCATCCACTGTCCCCCTGGTCGACCGGCACGCAGCACTGTGGCAAGTTTCCCCCTCCGGCGCTATGGCTAAGGAGATCCTGGATTTCTGGCGAGCCACAGACGAAGCCGGCGTTCCCCTCTACGACTTCCGGGATGAGGACCTTTCCACGCGGTTCCTCGGTGACCTCTACCAAGATCTCTCCGAGTACGCAAAGAAAACCTTCGCCCTACTCCAGACCCCAGAGTTTGTCGAAGAATTCATCCTCGACCAGACACTCACCCCGGCGTTGGCCGAGCGCCCATTGGAGGGGTTCCAGCTCATCGACCCGACCTGCGGCTCCGGACACTTCTTGTTGGGTGGCTTCAAGCGGCTACTCGACGAGTGGAGTTCCAAAGCCCCGAACCTAGAAGCACGCGAAAGGGTTCAGAAGGCGCTCGATGCTATCCACGGAGTTGATCTGAACCCCTTCGCCGTCGCCATCGCCCGCTTTCGACTAACGCTTGCTGCGCTTCAAGCCACGGGAGAGCGTGATCTCGAACGAGCGCCAGCTTTCACGTTTCATCTGGCGGTCGGCGATTCGCTGCTCTATGGGCGGGCTCAACGTGAACTCGACCTTGGTGTCGTCGATGCAGACACCGCAGTAAGCGGCTTCAGCTATGTCACGGAGGACCTAAGGCAGCTGAATCAGTTACTAACGCCAGGTCAGTATGATGTGGTGATCGGGAACCCGCCATACATCACCGCACCTGACTCATCCCCGAGAAAGCAGTACCGCGCCCGATACAAGTCAATCAAAGGTCAGTTGACACTTACCGTGCCATTCATGGAGCGGTTCTTTGCACTAGCCAAACGAATGGATCAAGGACAAAATGCTGGTTGGATTGGACAAATAACGGCGAACTCGTTCATGAAGAAGGAGTTTGGCTCGAAACTGATTGAGGAATTCCTCGTTCGTCAGGACCTCCGTCTGGTCATCGATACATCTGGGGCTTATATCCCAGGGCATGGGACTCCCACCGTGATAATCGTTGGCAAGCATCAGCGCCCCATAAGCCAAACGCTACGTGCCGTGATGGGCGTCCGAGGGGAACCTATCAAGCCTACCGATCCCGCCAACGGGATGGTGTGGCGTTCGATAGTGGAGCATATCGACCAACCAGGGCATGATGATGAATGGTGCTCCGTTATCGATCTGGAGCGCCAGCAACTGGCCATGCATCCATGGAGCCTCAGTGGTGGTGGCGCCCAAAGCGTCCTCGCCTCCATATCGAAGGCTTCAACCGAAACCTTGGGTTCTCTCGTCAGCGACATCGGCTGTACTACGAAGACCGGGACAGACGAGGCCTTCTTCGTCCCGACGAGTAGCACTCAAGTTCTTCGCCTCGGCAACGACACGATCCCCGTAGTTTTAGGCGAGGATATTCGCGATTTTAGGTTGAATCCTGCCTACTCAACAATCTTCCCCTACGACGAACTAGGACAACCCAAAGACCCATCGAAACCTACAATGCGTCATCTTTGGAGAGTTCGACGAGTTCTGGAGACGCAGCTCGATTTCCAGAAGACTAAGTCCGAGCGAGGTCTGCGCTGGCTAGACCACTCAATGTTCTTTCCCAACCGATTCCGCAATCCCCTGTCCATCGCCTTTGCAGAGGTCGCCACCCACAACCACTTTGTGCTTGATCGCGGGGGTAAGGTTTTCAAACAGTCTGCGCCCGTCATCAAGTTGCCAGACGGAGCGTCCGAGGACAGATACTTGGCCCTGCTTGGCGTTCTCAACTCCTCGACAGTCTGCTTCTGGCTTCGTCAAGCGTGTGCCGCTAAAGGTGGATCCGGAATAGGGAGAGGCATTCAGTCCGAGGCGTGGATGGAGCGATACAACTTCAACTCGAGCAACGTCGCCGACATCCCTTTGCCAGCTCCCCTTCCAGTTCAGAGCGGACGACGGCTAGACAATTTGACCCGCGCAACAAGTGCGGCTATGCCTGCCGCCGGGGTGGCATCGTCCCATCTGAACGACCAATCCATAGCGATCGCAGCAGAATCGTACCAATCACTCCGCCGCCAAATGATTGCTGCGCAAGAGGAATTGGACTGGGAAACATATCAACTGTACGGGCTGCTGGACGAGGAACTCACGTATGGCGGGGAATCGCTACCCGAAGTTGACCTGGGCCAGCGCACGTTTGAAATTGCATTAGCTAACGAAATGGCCGATGGACTCGCCGATTCCGCATGGTTTTCCCGACATGGGTCCAACCCCACCCTCGAGATACCAACGGACTGGCCCGAGGATTACCGGTTTCTAGTACAACGCCGTTTGGACGCCATAAAGACGAACCCCAGCATTCGGCTGCTGGAAAAACCTGAGTACAAGCGCCGTTGGGCTAACGATTCATGGGCAAGTCTGATGAAAGCGGCGCTCCGTAGTCGGCTGCTGGATAAGCTGGAGGACCCTTCCTTCTGGTTTGATGCACAAAATCGACCCGTGGCGCAAAGCGTCTCGCAGCTCGCCGATTTAGTATCCCGCGACGCGACGATGGTCAGTATCCTCGCTCTATGGGACGGAACCGTTGACGTAGATGTCTCATCGGCGCTGACAAGGATGTTTGTCGATGAAGCAGTCCCTTACCTAGCCGCACAACGGTTTCAAGATTCCGGCTTGAGGAAGCACGAAGCCTGGGAGGAGACGTGGGAGCTTCAACGCCTACAAGACCACGGCCAAGATGTGGGCAAGATCGCGGTACCGCCTAATTACTCGAGTGCGGACTTCCGCAAGCCGGCCGGGGCCAAAACAGATCCATGGTGGCAGGCTCGTGGAAAGCTGGATGTGCCCAAGGAAAGGTTCATTCTGTATCCGGACGTCGGTCGTTCAACGGACCCATCATTGCTACTCGGTTGGGCCGGTTGGGACCACGCGCAACGGTTCCTCGTTCTCGCGACCATCATGGATGAGCGGATTGCCGAGGGCGCGGACGATGCAAAACTGGTCCCGCTGGTCGCGGGCATGGCAGAGCTGTTGCCCTGGATCAAACAGTGGCATGCGGATCTTGATCCGACTTTTGGCATGAGCATGGCTGAGTTCTGTTCCGCCGAGCTGGAGGAACGCATGACCCAACTAAGTATCTCGACCACCGATCTGAAGGCATGGCGGCCCAGCACGGCAATCCCCGGCCGCCGCGCTCTCAAGGAGAACTCATGACGATCCTGCTTCGCGATGTCTTCGACCTCCCCGAACGCGCCGGTGTGGAGGACTATGTTCTCCGCCTAACCGACGCCGTTAGTGGCGAGGGCGCCCGGCACGCCCTCGACGACTACGTGGTCACTCCATCCCTCGTGGACGCCTTCGATTCCGCTCTGGGGCTCGTTTCCAATGCTGTCAGCACCGGCATCAACCGCGGGGCCTTCCTTACCGGATCCTTCGGTTCCGGTAAGTCCCACTTCATGGCCGTCCTTCACGCCCTGTTGCGTCATGATTCTATGGCGCGTTCTGTGGCGGAACTGCAGGAAACCACGACAAGGCATGACGCCGTTCTGTCGGGCCGAAATATCCTGCCACTTGCCTTTCATTTCTTGGACGGCAATTCCATGGAACAGGTGATCTTCGACGCCTACGTCCGCCATATCCAAGCTGCGCACCCTAACGCGTCGTTACCAGCACTTTTCGCCTCCGACGCCCTCCTCGAGGGCGCCGATAATCTGCGCCGCCGATTCGGAGACACCGCGTTCCTCCAAGGTCTCGGTGGTGAGGTGGCAGACGACGAGTTTGCCGGCCTGTTGGGCGCGAGCGGCTGGGACCTCGAGCGTTACCAGGCTGCTCGCATCTCACCGGCGCAGAGTGCTGAACGATTGTCGCTGGTCAGCGCTCTGATGGGGACGTACTACAAGGATGTCGTTCGATCCGGCGAATATGTGGACCTCGATTCCGGCCTCGCCATCATGTCAGCCCACGCCAAGAAGCTAGGGTATGACGCCGTCGTCCTGTTCCTCGATGAGCTAGTCCTGTGGCTAGCCTTCGGTATGCATGAACCGGAATTCTTTCGCCGAGAGTCCCAGAAGCTTACAAAGCTCGTGGAAGGATCTTACGGGGCGCTGGACGCGCCGCTGGTCTCCTTCGTGGCCCGCCAAATGGACTTACGCAAATGGTTCGCTGATGCGGGCGCCAACGGTGCGCAGCAGGAGGCTCTCGAGTCTGCGTTCCGCCATCAAGAGGGGCGTTTCCTACCGATCCCCCTGGGGGACGATAACCTCCCGTTCGTCGCCAGCAAACGCCTCCTTAAGCCGAAGGACGATGCCGCAAAGGAGTCCATAGACGACGCCTTCACACGGCTGGACCGCAACCCCAAGGTCTGGGACGTACTGCTCGACGGAGTCAACGCAGACGACCAGCACCGCGGTTCGGATGAGAAAGCCTTCCGGCTCACCTACCCATTTGCCCCCGCGTTAGTCTCCACCCTGCGATCGCTGGCCAGCGTTATGCAGCGCGACCGCACCGCACTGAAGGTCATGCAACAGATGTTGGTGGACCGCCGGAACACCATGAGCATCGAAGAGGTCATCCCGGTCGGAGACAGCTTCGACTACATCGTCAAAGGCCAGGCCGGGGCTGCCCTTGACGCGCAGGCCGCGGCACTCTTCCGGTCCGCGACCCAGCTGTACCAGGACAAGCTGCTGCCCAAGATACTCTCCACGCATCACCTGGCTGCAACGGACCTGCAGGATCCCCTCCGGCTGACCCCGGCGTTCCGAGCGGACGACAGGCTCGCCAAAACGCTGCTGCTCTCCGCCGTCGCCCCCAACGTCCCCGCCCTGAAGGCCCTGACGGCTGCCCGGCTCGCCTCGCTGAACCACGGATCCATCGCTTCCCCGCTGCCCGGCGGAGAGGCCAACATTGTGCTGGCCAAGGTCAAGAACTGGTCCCGTGAGGTGCCCGAAATCCATGTGGGCTCGGAACCGCTGAACCCCATCATCCGGGTCCAACTGTCTAATGTGGACTACGAGTCAATCGTGGAGAAAGCCAAAGGCGAGGACAACCCCGGTCGCCAGCGTGAGCTCATCCGCAAGCTGGTGGCCGAAGGGCTCGGCCTGGAAATCGGCGACCCCGATGCATGGAACGTCTACCGGCACCCAGTGGTGTGGCGCGGCTCCAAACGCGAGGTGGAATTGGTCTTCGGCAATGTACGTGATGCCGGCTGGCTCACAGACGAGCATTTCCGTGCAGGGGCCGGCGCCTGGCGCTTCGTCATAGACCACCCTTTCGATGAACAACAGCACACTGCCACCGAAGACATCGAGCGCATCGAAACCCTGCGCGCGCGCAATTTCACCTCGCGAACGGTAGTCTGGCTACCCCGCTTCCTCTCGTCAGATTCGATGCGCGACTTGCGTCGGCTCGTGGTTCTCGACTGGTTGTTGGAAGGTACCGGGGACCGGTGGAACAGCCACGCCAACCACCTCAGCGAAGTCGACCGCAACCAGGCACGCGGTATCCTCGAGTCGCAGCAGGCGGCCTTGCGTGAGGGATTGTTGCGCGTCATTCAGCAGGCGTATGGCGCAGCGACTCCCGCACCCGGCACCCTGTTGGAGGACCCCGCACATGTGGAAGTCCTGTATTCGCTCGATCCGGAATATGTACCCCAGCCGCCGGTTGGGGCAACTCTTGGGGCAGGATTCAGGCAGCTGGTAAATCGAGCATTCGAATCCTCGTATCCCGGGCACCCGCGCTTCGAGCCGGAGGACACCGAGATCAGGGCAGCCGACGTAAAGGCAGTTGCCGCCGCGCTTGAGGCCGCCGCTGCCGATCCTGAAGGCCGCGCCCCCTATCCGGGAGATGCCCGGACAGTCCGCCGGATCGCCAACCCTTTAGAGGTCGGGCTCGCAGGAGAAACGCATTTCCTCTTCGGTGACGGCCGCTTCGGGCCGTGGGGCGCCGCGATTGAGCGAGGACTCTCCCGCGCCGGCATAGGCAATGACGACCCCGTCACCGTTTCGAAGCTGCGCGAAATCATCGCCGGAGTTGAACCGGCACATGGGCTGCGCAACGAGGTCTCGGACCTGATCGTCATTGCGTGGGGTTTGTTGCGCCAGCGTGCCTGGTTCAACCATGGCGGAGCCTTACCCGCCACCCCACCGCCCGGTTCGCTCCAGCCCAGCATGGAGCTGCGCCCGCAGCCGATGCCCACTGAAAAGGAATGGGAAGCCGCCCGGGCCACGGCGGGCCGTGTCTTGGGTATCGAGGCCCCGAAGTACCGCACCCCTGCCGCCGTGGTCACCCTTGCCGACGCGACCCGAACGCTTTCACGCCGAACTGTTACTGACGCGGATGTGCTGGTCAACGCCTTGGAGTCCGCCGCAACAAGGCTCGGGATCGACGGCGGGCCACGCCTTCAACTTGCCCGTGGGATTGCGACTACTCTGGGAGCGCTGCAGCACCAGAACGGTGTCACGCTGATCCAGACCCTGGCTGGCCTTGATCTCCCGGCTTCGCCAGAGGAAGCGGCAGCATCCCTGGCCCGCGCCAAGGAAGTTGCCGCAGCCTTATCGACCTTCGCGTGGAACCGGCTGGCTCCCGTCCGTGAAGCTGCCAAGGGGCAAGATATTCGCGCGGATGCCGCGCAAGAAATCCTCGATGATCTCACAACCGCTTTGAAGGGCCATGAGCACGCCTACACGTGCGTGGAGGCGCTCCAGACTGCCGAAGACAGAATATTTGATTGGCTCGCCACGGCGTCGCCCCCGCCTGTCATGCCTCCCGTTCCTGTCTCCCCACCTGTTCCACCGGTGGTTACACCCGAACCTACTGAAGGTAAACCCGAGTGGCCGGACGACGTCGATCTCCCGGCCGCGTCGGCACAGCAAGCAACTCCTGGTGGGGAATGGCGCACAGCTAGTGGCGGAGACACCGTGGTAGCCGAACTGCAGGAGTTCATCCGGAAAAACCCGGGTCGCCGTGTCGAGGTGCAGTGGAGGATCGTCGAGTGAACGGCCAGGCAGCCGTTCAGAGCACGGTGAGTACCGCCGTTGTCCGTTCCCTCATCTCCGCGGCCCGCAAGCACAGCACTCAGCGCGTGATCGGCCTCCGTGCAGTCCCGGACGCGAATGCTGAACGACGCTTCGCCGATTCCGGAGAGCGCGTACACGTACTGCCGTGTGTTTCGTCGCTGGCCATCCTAGACGCGTTGCACAACCGTGCCGGTGATGAGTGGCTCGTGATCCTGACAGACCGGCCGGAAGAGGATCTGGGGGCCGGAATCCTCGGGCACTTTGCGAACCAGAGGCTCCAGACACCAGGTTCGTGGGAAGCACTCAAGGAACGTTTCGGTGCTGATCGGATCGACCGTCCGCTGTCCACTCTCAAACAGCGGCTGCCAGTGGCACAAGGCCTATTGCGCATCACCCCCGACGAAGGATGGCCCACAGCTCCCGGAGCAGTCCTGACCATCGACCATGCCTTCGCTTCAGTCGCGGAGCGGCAGCTGGCACTGCAGCGTGGTCCGGTAGACGGCCTCAGCGTCCTCGATTGGACCATGCGGACCGATGCCACAAACCGCATGGCAGACCTGCGCGAATTTGGCGGCAACGAACTTACTGACGCCGTTCTTCAATGGCTGACGGACCGCGCAGGCGAGGCCGGGAAGCCGCTCCTGAGGTTTCTTCTCACCGGCCGCGCGGCCGAAGCAGTGCCGGTCGGTATCGCCTTGAACATCCTGACCGAGACGGTCGGGCGGACCGCCCAGGACCGGCAGCTCAGCGAGCTTGCGCTGGCACGTCTCGAACACCTGTGGGCCGGCTCCGCGGAACCAATCACCCCTTCCATGCTGGTGGCACTCGGTAAGGCAGCCCGCAACGTTGTCGAAGCGCAACTGGAGGATCCGGCCCGCTGGCAGGAGGCTCATGCGGCGCTGCAAGCATCCGACAGATTACTCATCAAGATCCAAGCTTCCAGCCTAGTCCGAGATTCGCAGCTGCTCCCCGCCGGACTCACCGCGATGTTACAACGGCTTGCGGAAACGCTACGTTCGTTCCCTGAGTCCGGGATCGACGCCGTGGAAAAGGCCTGGGCAGCGGCCGAAGACCACCGTCTGGCATATCCGGTACGAGGCAACGCCCGGGATCCGCGCGTGGCCCCATTCCACGCTGCCGTCAGACTAGCC
Organism: Pseudarthrobacter chlorophenolicus; assembly: GCF_000962805.1. Lineage (GTDB taxonomy): Bacteria > Actinomycetota > Actinomycetes > Actinomycetales > Micrococcaceae > Arthrobacter > Arthrobacter chlorophenolicus_A. Next base: position 214,424 of record NZ_JZTW01000003.1, read on the forward strand.
CGCTGGCTTACCGGCAAAAACACTCTTCCCAGCGGTTTCATCGGTGCCGTCCATCTGCATGCTCACGTCCACGCTTGGGTCGACGCCGCCTACAACGACGTGGCTGCCGGCGTCAGCGACCAACTCCTGGGCGAAGGTCTAGCCACCATCCTGCGACTCACTGAAAAGCGGCGCCACGGCCACGACCGAGAATTCGCGCGGCTGCTGGCTACGTCAACCTCTTCGGACGAAGGCAGAGCGACAGGCCAGTTGGACGGCGCAGGAGACCCCGTGTGGCATCTCGAGCGCTTGCTGCCTTCAGTGGTTCTGCCACTCGCCCGAGCAAAGAACACACTCCTGCTGGTTCTCGACGGCATGAGCGCCGCCAGCGCCGCGGAACTCTCCTCCACCGTGCTCCACGGGAACGAGGGCTGGGCCGAGGTTATTCCGGCTGCATCGGAACGCCGTGGGTCCGCCGTGGCCGTGCTACCAACGCTCACGAACCTCAGCCGAGCTTCCCTGTTCAGCGGCGAGTTGACGTCCGGAGGGCAGTCCCGCGAATTGTCCGGCTTCGCCGCAGTGACAAAGACCGGCGGGATCGCCCAATCACAGCTCTTCCACAAGGCGCCCCTCGATTCATCGCGTCCTGGATTGGCCCTGCAGGACGACATTTCTGTTGCCATCGCCGACCAACGGACCTCGCTCGTGGCCTGCGTTCTGAACACCATTGATGACGCCCTGGACAAGAGCGACCCGGCCGGAACCACGTGGACGCCTGACACCGTCCGGCACCTGCGACCGTTGCTATCCGCCGCGATGGCCGCCGGACGCACCGTGGTCATGACGTCCGATCACGGGCACATCGTGGAGCGTCGGCGCGGGGAACTGCGCGCCTTCGGTGAAGCGAGCAGCGCACGGTCCCGGCTGCCGGAAACCCCTATCGGTGAAGATGAGGTTCTTGTCCAGGGACGCCGAGTTCTCGCCGAGGGTGGCCGCGCAGTGCTCGCTGTCGATGAAACTCTGCGCTACGGACCGGTCAAGGCCGGATACCACGGAGGCGCTTCCCCCGCTGAGGTAGTAGTTCCCATTGTGGTTCTCGTTGCGGGCGACAACGTCCCGGACGGGTGGAAGCTGGCGCCATCACAGGAACCGCTGTGGTGGTCAGTTACGGCCGCCGGCGCCGCGGCGCGCCCAGCTATCCCGGGTGCCGGGCTGACGAAGACCGCCAAGGACAACACGCCATCGATGCTCGACATCCTCGATTCCACCGACCCGTTGCCCGCGTCGCGGTTGGGCGCCGCCGTCGTGTCCTCAGGCATGTACAAGGCGCAGAAAGCGATCGCGGGCCGACTCGCAGTGTTCGATAAACAAGTCTCCGCGCTGCTAGACGCGCTGACCGCCGGGCCGGGGACCCGGCTGACCAAGGAGGCTGCCGCCGTCGTCCTCCAAGTCGCACCCACGCGCATGGACGGCGCGATAGCCCAACTGCAGAAGCTGCTCAACGTCGAAGGCTACGGGGTGTTGCGTGTCGACGGTTCCATGCTGGTCCTGGACGCACGGCTGCTCCGCGAACAGTTCGGGGTGACAGATCGTGGCTGACGTCTCCCCGCGCAGGCGCCGCGAAGTGATCGACGCCCTGCGGCGCGGCACGGTTCCTTCCAACGGACTCGACCTGCTGGCTGTCGGTCTGGAGCGTTTCCAGCGCGCCGCCGACGAGGAACTCGAGACGGTCGCGGCTAGTGGCGCCGTGGTCAAGGCTGTCCGTGGTGAGTACGGCACGGGTAAGACGTTCTACACCCGCCATCTTGCGGAAAAAGCCCTCAGGATGGGTTTCGCCGCCGCCGAGGTGCAGATTTCCGAGACCGAGACCCCGCTGCACAGACTCGAAACCGTATACCGGAGAATTACCGAGTCGCTCCGCACAGCCTCGGTAGCACCCAGTGCGTTCCGTTCCGTCCTAGATGCTTGGCTGTTCACCCTTGAGGACGATGCCATCGCCGCAGACCCCTCTCTGGCTACCGCTTCCGCGGCTGAGTTAGCGGCCGCCGCGGATGGATTGCTGGACCGGCGATTGGCCGAGGTGAGTGCGAAGACACCTGCCTTCGCCCAAGCACTCCGCGGTTACCGGGCAACCGTAACCGCTGGAGATGCTGCCGCTGCGGACGGGCTTGCCGCATGGCTCGGTGGCCAGCCCCATGTGGGCGCTTCGGCCAAGCGCGGGGCTGGCATCCGTGGCGACCTTGACCACTTCGGTGCCTTGGGATTCCTGCAGGGTCTGCTGTTGATCCTGCGCGACGCCGGGCATCCCGGCCTGCTGGTGGTTTTGGACGAGGTTGAGACCCTGCAACGAATGCGGTCGGATGTGCGGGACAAAGCCCTCAACGCGCTGCGCCAGCTCATGGACGAAGTGGATTCCGGTCGGTTCCCAGGGCTGTATCTGGTTCTGACTGGAACACCGGCTTTCTTCACCGGCCCATCGGGAGTGGCCCGCCTGGCGCCCCTTGCACAGCGCCTGGCGACGGATTTCGGCACCGATTCGCGCTTCGACAACCCTCGCGCCGTACAGATCCGTTTGGCTGGCTTTGACCGTGACGCGCTTGAAGCGTTGGGTGTCAAGGTACGGGACCTTTACCTTCTCGGTGCCGACGCTCCTGACCGTATCCGCCAGCTCGTTGATGATCCCTACATCTCGCATCTGGCAGACGCCGTGACCGGCGGTTTGGGCGGCAAGGTCGGCATCGCGCCGAGAATCTTCTTAAAGAAACTCATCGGCGACGTGTTGGACCGTGTTGACCAGTTCGCTGGCTTCGAACCGCGCCAGCACTACGCTTTGACCCTCGCCCGCGAGGAACTAAGCCCGGAGGAACGCAACGCCGTGGGCGGCAGCGTCGGAATGGCCGGCAGCTACGCGGCGACCACGGACGACGTCGAAATCGACCTATGACCCAACTTGCGGGGTTCGACGCGCTCCACACGGTGGTCCAGCACCACATCGCCAACACCCTGGGCTGGGGTGGGCTGCGGTCATTGCAGTCAGAGTCCATCGGTCCCGTACTTGGTGGCAACGATTGCCTGCTCCTGGCTCCCACAGCCGGCGGTAAGACCGAGGCAGCGTTGTTCCCTCTGCTGACCCGTATGGCCGAGGAGGCGTGGACAGGGACCTCTGTGCTCTACGTGTGTCCCCTGCGCGCGCTGCTGAACAACCTGGAACCACGGGTCGCTTCCTACGCCGGATGGCTCGGACGTACTGCGGCCGTCCGGCACGGCGACACCGCTGCAGGCGCCCGCAAGCGCCAAGTCTTTGACCGACCGGACATCCTGCTGACGACCCCGGAATCACTCGAATCAATGCTCGTGTCCACGCTGGCGGATCCCCGGACCCTCTTCGCGGATGTGCGCGCCATCGTCGTCGACGAAGTCCATGCCTTTGCCGGAGATGATAGGGGCTGGCACCTGCTGGGAGTTGTCGAACGCATCTCCAAACTGGCTGGCCATCCGCTGCAACGGATTGGACTGTCCGCGACGGTAGGCAATGCCGCGGAGCTCTTGACTTGGCTGCAAGGCAGCAATCGGCTCTCGGAGATACCGGCCTCGGTCATCGCCCCGGACGGCGGCTTTGCGGTCGCACCGCAGATGCAGCTCGATTTCGTAGGCAGCGATCTAAACGCTGCCAAAGTGATAGCGGCTCTGCATCGCGGCGAGAAACGGCTCGTCTTCGCCGATTCGCGACGAACGGTGGAAAAGGTGTCGCTGGGGCTGCGGGATCTTGAGGTGGAGACATTCGTTTCGCATTCGTCCTTGTCCGTCGATGCCCGGAGGCAGGCCGAAACCGCATTCTCCCAAGCTCGGAACTGCGTCATTGTGTCCACCTCGACCCTCGAACTCGGCATCGACGTCGGCGACCTCGATAGGGTGGTCCAGATCGGTGCACCGCGCACCGTCGCCTCGGTATTGCAGCGGCTCGGCCGGACCGGCCGCAGACCAGGAACCGAGCGGAACATGCTTTTCCTGTCCACGGACGACGCACAATTTCTCGGCGCCTGCGGCCTGTTGCTGCTGTGGTCGGAGGGCTATGTTGAGCCGGTCACTCCCCCGCCGTCGCCTCTGCAATTGGCAGCACAGCAACTCTTGGGGCTAGCTCTGCAGGAACGGCGAATCGGGGCCAACACATGGCACGAGTGGTTCTCCGGGCTTGAGCTCGCTTCGCCTGCTGAGTGGCAGGACATCGCTGCGTGGCTGGTGGAAACGGGGCACCTGGATTCGGACCAAGGGATGCTGTTCATGGGCCCCGAAGCTGAGCGAAAGTACGGCGGCGTGCACTACCGGGACCTGATGGCGGTGTTCACAGCGGAACCGCAGGTCGTAATTCTGCACAGCCGCGAGGAAATCGGCTCTGTCGACCCTATGGTGCTACAGCGCAAAGTTGACGGTCCGCGGCTCCTTACCCTCGGAGGCAGGGCGTGGCAGGTGAACTACGTCGATTGGAAGCGCCACCGAGCCTACGTTGAACCATCTGCAAACGCTGGGGACTCCAAATGGTCAAGCATGCCGCAGCCGGAGTCCTATGCCCTGAGCGATGCAACTCGGCGGGTGCTGCTCGGAGCCACTCCGGCCGGCGTGCTGCTATCCAAAAGAGCTGTGACCAAATTGGGCGAACTGCGGGAAGAATATGCAGGCCGAGTTTCCGGTGATTCGACTGTCATACGTGGCGAGCCGAATGGGAGGCTTCGCTGGTGGACATGGGCCGGAGCGCGGGCCAACGCCGTCTTGGTCGCTGGCCTCCTGGAGGTGGCGCCCGAGTTGTTGGATGAGTCGAGGGCCTTCAATAACTGGCAAATTGGGCTGCGTGGCGACACAACCGCTCCTGCTCTGGCCAAGGCCAAGCGCGAGATCCGGGGTGTGCTTCAAGACGAGCCGCAAAGGCTCCTGCCGCAGGTTGATGAGCGTGCGCTCAGAACACTGAAGTTCGCGGAACTACTGCCTCCTTCAATGGCTGCGAGCACGCTGGCGGAGCGAAACAGCGATTACGCGGGTGCGGCGCGGATAGCCAGATACAGCGTGGCATCTTCGGATGCGTAGTTGGGGCCTGCAGCCACTGTCCATGCCTTGGAGGCGGGGCTGCAACTAGAGCACCAATTGTCCGTTGCTTCTGAGAGGCACCGCCTGCAATGACTGTCAAGGTGAGCGCGTACTTAGGCAAGAGCAGGAGTGGCTGCGACGGAACTGAGCCGGACGTTTCGTGCTAGCTAATCCATTAGTGTGTCTGATACAGATCCGAGCTGCTGCCGTTTGCGGTATCGAACACGGCGTAAACGTCAGCCGGAAACAGCGCAGAGTAACTGTAAAGTCGCCGATGTGAATGTTGAATCGAATCGTAGTCCGTCTACTCCTCTGCGGCCTCACGTTTTTATTGCTATGGCAGATATCCTCCATCTGAACTGTGACGCCTGGCTTCTACCGACAGGCGTGGAAGTCAAGATCAGCGATTACTGGAAGGACGGAAACCCAGACCTGGAGCGCCTTGCACATAGTTCAGCAGGACCGGAGTTTCGGTCCGGATCCAAGCTCGCCCAAGCGGTTGACGGTTGGCTGCAGGACTCAGCGCTTCCTATCCTGACCTCTGTCACAGTGAGCAACCTCTGGCCCTCAGGAGAACTTCAGAAGCGAATTCATGCCTTCGCGCAGGCAGCGGTTGAAGCCATCCCTTCGCGCCCGTCCTATAGAGCACTACCTCTTCTTGCCATTCCTTTCTTCGGGACAGCAGGAGGAGGAGCCGGTAGAAACCTCGGGGAGATGCTGACGCAATTGCTACAAGCGGCGGTATCAGCAAGTTTGGCGTACGAGGTTGACGTAGCGATTGTATTACGAGACAAAGCCGCCTTTGCGCTGGCGCAAAAACTTCGACGCGAAAAGAAGGACATTTATTGGTCATCCTTGAGTTCCGATCAACTAGAGTTGGCCGAATCCTTAGCCGCAAAAGCTAGGAAAGGCACGCTAGTGCCATTCCTAGGCGCAGGTGTAAGCGTAAGTGCAGGTGCCCCCGACTGGAAGAAACTGATCGGTAAACTCTCAGATCATGTGAGCCTAGAATCAATTGGTCCAGGCGTTTTCGCTGCATTACCGGTGTTGGACCAGGCAGGACTCCTGGAGCAACTCTTCGAGAAACAAAAACAGCCAGGTGAATTCAGGGAAACCATCTGTCAAGAAGTAACAATGCTTCGGTATGGGCTAGCACCCGCATTGCTCGCTACCTTACCCGCTGCAGGCACAATTACACTCAACTACGACACACTCTTCGAAACAGCTTGCTTAGACGCTAAACAGCCTCGCACCGTAATCCCCGATGATCATCCCACGGCAGGCGATCGCTGGCTTCTGAAGCTTCACGGTACAGTTACGAAGCCGGAAACTATAGTTCTCACACGCGGCGACTATCTCGATCACACCGCCAATCGCCAAGCGCTTTCTGCCCTAGTGAAGGCACACCTCGTGACGCACCACATGTTGTTTGTTGGATTTGGACTTGAAGACGACCATTTTCACGAGATTGTTCATGATGTGCGCCGCGCCCTTCCTCAGCAACGCTTAGATAAATCCCGGCCCTTCGGAACCGTCCTCACCCTCCGGCAACAGGACCCAAAACAACACCTCTGGCGTGGCCAACTTGAATTCGCTTCTGCTAGTGACGCAGAGTCGAATGCTGGAGGTAACCCGTTACATGAACCCGAAGCATTGCTAGCAGCAGGGCGCAAACTAGAGATTTTTCTTGATGCGCTTGCAGCCTTTTCCTCAGACAACCACTCCTACTTGTTAGCTCCTCTTTACACAAAGGGTTTAGGCGCTGAGGAAACTAGCTTGAGATCGCAGTTGCTTCAAGTTGCTGACAGTAACCGTCAGGAGGAATCCGAAGTCGGGTCAGTTCTTCGGGAATCGTTGATGGATCTTGGATGGGACCCTGCTTACAGCTATCCAAAGAAGGTATTCCGACGCCTCGGATCGAGACGGTCGTTCTTTTCATCACGCTTTAAGAATCAAGCACACTAACCGACGATACATACTCGGCGGCAATCAGTGTTGTCGTTGCAACACTGGTACTTCCGTCCGGGCACAACCATTGATAAGGGAAGTTTATGGCTGGGTAAACATAAAGCTCGCGCTTCGTTTGGAGGACCAAACTACGAACAGATGATGGCGGCTTCCTGGGTATGGCTCCGCTGTCAGGATGAAAACCGACCAGCGTTACCGGTCTCGGGACTACACGCTCCAATAATGGAGGGCCGCCTGGCCAAAGCCAGGCGGCCCTCCATGAAATAAGCCGAGAAGCGGTCAAAGCCGCCTGATTTAGTCGACGAGCACTGGGTGCTTGTCATCGTTCGAAGCTTCAATGCGACCCGTAGCCTTCCCGGTGCGGTGGTTCAGCCAGTTAGCCACCGCAAGAAGCGCCACAAGCGCGAAGGTACTCAGGAGTTGAGGACGGGAATCTTCGCCGATGAAACCAACCGTGAAGATTGCTGCGAGGATGACCAGCCCAACAACAGTTAGCCACGGGAACCCAGGCATGCGCAGGGGAAGCTCCGTTCCCTCACGGTCCGCGCGGAGGCGCAGCGCGAGCTGGGCCAGGAGCGCGGACGTCCATACCAGCAGGCAGGTGGATCCCACGATGTTGAGCAGGACGCCTAGGACCATCTCCGGGAAGGCCAGCTCCAGTACCACCGTGACAACACCGAAGGCCACGCTGGCCAGGACGGCAACCACCGGCACCCGTGCCCTGGAGACGGAAGCGAGCCAGCGCGGCGCCTCACCGCGCTCGGCCAGGGAGAACGCCATCCGCGAAGCGCCATAGAGGTTGGCGTTGAGTGCGGACAGCAGTGCCGCGACCGCAACTAGGGTGATGGCGGTGGCAGCGCCCGGCATGCCGGCGGCGTCCAGCACCGCGGCGAACGGGCTCTTGAGTCCCGCTGAACCCACGGGCACCACAGCAGCGATCACGAAAATGGCACCGATGTAGAACACCAGGATGCGCCACAGCACGGTCCGGACTGCCTTCTTCACGCTGCGGGCCGGCTCCGCCGTCTCAGCTGCCGCCACGGAGACAATCTCGGTGCCGCCGAACGCGAATGCCACCACGAACAGCGCCGTCGCAATTCCGCTGAAGCCGTTGACCGCGAAGCCCTCCCCCATGAAGTTGGCAAGGCCCGGTGACTGCACGCCCGGCAGCCAGCCGACGAGCAGCGCAAAGCCGACCAGCAGGAACCCGACGATCGCCGCGACCTTCAGCAGGGCGAACCAGAACTCGAACTCGCCGAAGTTCTTCACGCTGGTCAGGTTCACGGCGGTGAGCACCACGATAAACACGAAGGCCATCAGCCACACCGGCAGGGCCGGGAAGATGGTGGCCAGCAGGCCGGCCGCACCTAAAGCCTCGGCCGCGATCACCACCACCAGCTGGATCCACCACAGCCAGCCAACCGTGGCGCCGGCCACCGGCCCGTACGCCTTGGCGGTATAGACAGAGAACGCTCCGCTGTCCGGGTTGGCGGCGGCCATCTCGCCGAGCGCCCACATCACCAGGATGATTAGCGTGCCCGCCACGAGGTAGGAGATCAGCACCGCCGGGCCGGCGGCCTGGATGCCGGCGCCGGAGCCGATGAACAGGCCGGCGCCGATGGCGCTGCCCAGGCCCATCATGGTCAGCTGCCGGGGTTTGAGGGCCGCGCCGAGGGCGCGGGCAGACGTCGTTGTCTGGTGTTCCATGGGAATTCCTCTTATTTGATCGGTGGAACGGAAGGAGAAAAGGATCAGGAAGTGGCCAGCGGCGCGTGGGCTTCGAGAATCCAGAGCACGCGGTTGTTGGAGGCGGGGTCGGCAACGGTGATCCGTACACCATCGCCCTGGTACGTCCGGACCAGAATCCCGGCGGCATCGAACGCATCCACGAGCAAGGCCAAAAGTGGGGCGTCGGCGCGGATCCACAGGAAGTTGCCCTGGCTCGGCTGCAGCCTCCAGCCCTGGGCCTCCAGCTCCGCTGCCATTCGGGCGCGCTCCTGCTTCACCAGGGAAACCCGCGCTGCCATCTCCTCCCCCGCGTCCAACGAAGCGACGGCCGCCTTCTGCGCCAGCGCGCTCACGGCGAACGGCAGGGCGGTGCGCCGCAGACCTTCGGCGATTGCCGCCGTCGTAATCGCGTACCCGACGCGCAGTCCGGCGAGCCCGTAGGCCTTGGAGAAGGTGCGCAGGATGCAGACGTTCGGGTACCGGCGGTAGAGCGCCAGGGAGTCAGGGCCGCTGCCGGCGTCGGCGTACTCCACGTAGGCCTCGTCGATCACCACCAGGATGTCGGAGCGGACGGACTCCAGGAAGGCTTCGAGGCGGCGGTGGCTGATGGGCACGCCGGTGGGGTTGTTGGGGGTGCAGAGCAGGATCACCCTGGTGCGGTCGGTGACGGCGGCGGCCATGGCATCCAGGTCGTGGCCCTCGGCGTGGTCCAGCGGGACGCGGACCGGCCGGGCGCCGGCCAGCTCCACCAGGATGGGGTACGCCTCAAAGGAGCGCCACGCGCACACCACCTCATCCCCGGCGTCGCACAGCCCGGTGATGATCTGCTGCAGGACGCCCACGCTGCCGGGCCCCATCGCCACCTCCTCAGCGGTGACGCCCAAGTGCCGGGCGATGCGTTCGCGGAGTTCGACGGCGGCCATGTCCGGGTAGCGGTTCATCTTGCCGGCCGCTTCGGCCACCGCGGCGGTGGCGGCGGGCACGGGGTCGTAGTGGCTTTCGTTGCTGGCGAGGGCGGCGATGTCCGCGCCGAGGCTGCGCCGGCCCGGGACGTATGCCGGCAGACCGGTGACCGCGGCGCGCAGGGTGGGCAGCGCCGATGGGGCCAGGAGTTGTTCAGGGCTCATGAGGTCCGATCATGGAAGTGACCCGGACCACAATGCAAGGTAGGCTTCCGTGCTTGGGACTTCTGCTCAACTTCTAGTACCTCTGGTGAAAATATGACCATCTCCACCTCCCGCACCCTCGATTCGCTTGACGGCAGGATCATCCTTGCCCTGGACAAGGACCCCGAAGCCAGCGCCCTGGCGCTCTCCCGGACGCTCGGCGTTGCCCGCAACACCGTCCACTCCCGGCTGGCGAGGCTGGAGCGCAGCGGCGCGCTCCGCTCCTTCAGCCGCAGGCTGGACCCGGCCGCGCTCGGCTATGAGCTGATGGCCTTCCTCTCCCTGGAGATCAGCCAGACGCGGTTCGGCTCGGTGGAAAGCGGGCTCGCCGCGATCCCGGAGGTCATCGAGGTGCACGCAACCACCGGTGACGCGGACCTCATGGCCAAGGTGGTGGCCCGCGGCACCGCCGACCTCTACCGCATCACCAACCAGATCCTGGAGATCGACGGGATCCAGCGGACCAGCACCGCCATCTCCGTTATGGAACTCATGCCGCCTCGTTACGACGGGTTGATCAGCCGGCTGACGGAGCAGGAAGCCTTCACGGCCCACAAATAGCACGAAAGGGGACGCAGGTGCGCTTGAACCATTTCTTTAGCTTTGCCTCCAAAATGGAAGCACCGGCAACGTTTTGCCAACGCCGGTTCCGGCGCCCCGCACCGCAGACTGTGGCTCCTGCTCGGAGGAAGAGTTGAGGCGGCCACGGTTTCTGTTGCCCAGAATCTAAAGCTCGGTCTTTGGTTAGGAGGGCAATCAGCTCTTCTTAGTAACTTGGGGGCAAGAACGCGTTCAAACGACGCGCCCTGCGTGTTGCATATGCCATGGATTCTGGCACTAGTCTGGGATTTTCTCCAGACATGATGCTTTGCCAAACATCAATGCTATAAGCAACGTGAAAATCATTTTGCGGCTCGATCTGCAGCACTGGAACGGTCCAAGCATCAAGAGAATCTCGACTAAGCAAGACAGCTCCCTGGAGGGGTTGATTGAACGTATCGGTTATATCCTCCACATTCTCTTCAGGATTCCCTTGCAGGTAGCTGAATCCAGCCGCTATGTCGCATTCAACTTGGCTAGCAGTTTCCACAAATGGCGAAAAACAGTGACGGTTGACGAAGGTGCTACCCACCAAGTACTTCACGTCCTCGACCGTGATTTGACCAAAGATGACCCTGGCGTCGCCGTTTGGAACCCTGTCGTTCAACCACGTCTGGGCATCGACGAGAGCCGGGGGCTCCTCCGGGTGCAGCCGAGGTGCCAACATGCCCGGCTGACTCGTAAGGGGAAAGTGGCTCCATTCCGCTTTTTCATCGCGGTGGACTATTTGAGGAGCGACGACAGCAAAGAAACGCAAGACCTCCAACATGGTCTCGGTCACCTCTTTGTCGAACAGAACACCGTCGTAGAACGGCTTTAGCAACTTGGTTCTTGTGTGCAGCTTGTCGTGTGCCTCCTGAGGAATTTCGTCCCAAAACGCGTAGGTCCGCATCCCTTGCAAACCTCCGACCAGGCTATTGGCTCTTGGGCTGATGATGTGCATAACATGCTGCTGGACATTCCGCGCATATTTCACAGCTTTGATAAAGCCCACCCCGGGAAGAGTCGAGGAATCCAGGAGATTGATATACGCATTCTTATCGTTGATGTTCTGGGAAAAATGCTCATTGAGCGTCTGCGTACTCACTAAGAAAGCCCGAACTGCCTGCCCATAATCATTGCCACGGGCCGTCGCCGCATAATAGGCGGCGACGTTTGCCTGGAGGTCCTTCATTGCCTGTTGTAGAACTGGTAATTCATTAGGTGTAACGCCTACGTGGTTCTGCTGCAAAATATAGCCCTTTCCATGGAACTTTCAGTATCATCCTAATCTTGTGAATGTGGCGGAGGCCGCTCCCCCTGCGGAGATCGATGGGATTCAGTGGACCAGCACGGCCATCTCCATCCTGGAGCTCATGCCGCCCCGGCACGAGGGCCCATCAGCCGGTTGCCGAAGGAGGAATCTCCCGCTTTGAACTAACTGCTAGTGACGCCCGCTGCCGGTGCGCGTATTGTCAGTCCCCCGCTCACCCGCTGCCAAAAGTCCCAACGAGAATCGCGGCTCTTGCCGTTCCGTGAGCTGGACCGCAGGATTCCTGCATGACTTCAGTTACCGTCTCCGGCCGTGTGGCACAGGTTCTCAGCAGCTATGTCAGCGACGTCTTCGGCGTCATGGGCAACGGCAACGTCTACTTTCTGGACGCCGCGGAGCAGCAAGGCCTGCGCTTCACCGCGGTCCGGCACGAGGGCGCCGCCATCGCCGCGGCCGACGCCTACTACCGCACCTCGGGACGGCTCGCCGCGGGCACCACCACCTACGGCCCCGGCTACACCAACGCGCTCACCGCCCTGGCCGAGGCCGTCCAGGCGCAGATCCCCGTCGTGCTGGTCACCGGCGACGCCCCCACCAGCGGCGCCCGCCCCTGGGACGTGGACCAGGCCGCCATCGCCGCCGGCCTCGGCGCGGCCACCTTCACCGTCACCCGCGACGCCGCGGGCGCCGTCACCCGGCAGGCGGTGGAGTACGCACTCACCCGGCGCACCGCCGTAGTGCTGGCCATCCCCTACGACCTCGCCGCGCTCGAGGCTGAGGATGAGGACCTTCCGGAGCCGGCGGCGTTGGAGGTGACGGACGACGGCGGCACGGGCCTTAGGCAGGTGGCCCGCCTTCTCGCCGGGGCACGGCGGCCGCTGATGCTGGCCGGCCGGGGTGCGCACCTCGCCGGCGCCGGCCCGGAACTCCGCGAACTTGCCGACCGGCTCGGCGCACTGACCGCCGGAACCGCCCTGGCGCTCAACCTCCTCAATGGCGAGGGGTACCTGGGCGTGGCGGGCGGTTTCGGCACCGATACCGCGGCCGGCTTCATGGGCGAGGCCGACGTGGTCCTGGTGGCCGGGGCCAGCCTGAGCCCGTTCACCATGCGGTTCGGGCACCTGCTCAACCCGGACGCCACGGTTATCCAGATCGACACGGCGGTGGAACCGACAAACCCGCGGGTCGACGTGTTTGTTCAGGCGGACGTGAAGGCTGCCGCTGCGCGGCTCTTGGCTTTGGTTGATCTTGACGCGGCTGCTGGTGCGTGGCGTTCGGAGGCTGTCCGGCGGCTGGCTTCCGGTCCGGGCCATGCTGCGGGTTCCGCTTCGACTGAGGACGGGCGGCTGGATCCGCGCGCCCTGGCAACCGCACTGGATGCCGTGCTGCCGGAGCGCCGCACGGTGGTGCAGGACGGCGGGCACTTCATTGGGTGGGCGCCGATGTACTGGAACATCCCGCGGCCGCAGGACCTCGTGATGGTGGGGACCGCGTTCCAGTCCATCGGGCTGGGCCTTGCGAGTGCCGTCGGGGCAGCCCGCGCGGTAGAGGACGGCCGCACCCTGGTGCTGGCCTCCGGCGACGGCGGGTTCTTGATGGGCTTGTCCGACCTTGAATCGCTGATTGGTGCCGCCCGCAGCGCGGTCGTGGTGATCTATAACGACGCCGCGTACGGGGCAGAGATCCACCAGTACGGTTCGCAGGGCCTGACCGAGAAGCCCATGCTGATCCCGGAAGTGGACTTCAGCGGGGTTGCCCGGGCTTTGGGTGCCGAGTCTACTGTGATCCGTTCACTCGAGGACCTGTCGGCGCTGCAGGACTGGATCGACTGCGGATCTCGCGGGACGTTCGTGGCCGACTGCCGGATCACGTCCACGGTCCGCGCACCCTGGTTGACCGAATGGATGAACGCCAAGCAGGCCAAACAACCAGCATGACCATAGGTCCGACTGGTACCATATCTAGTACGACAAGGAGGAAGACATGGCAATCACCACAAGCGAGGCACGGCGTGACCTCTTCGGCCTGATCGAACGCGTCAACCTCGATCACACCGAAGTCGAGATCACGTCCAAGCGCGGATCCGCGGTCCTCATGTCCAAAGAAGAATACGACGCCCTGGTGGAGACCACCCACCTGCTGCGGTCGCCCAAGAACGCACAGCGGTTGCTGACTTCCCTTGCTGCCGTGCGGGATGGTCAAGTCACCGAGCACGCGCTTACCGATCCGTGACCTCCGGCCGCAGGCTGGCGTGGACCGCCGAAGCGTGGGAGGACTACCTCTACTGGCAAACCCAGGACCGCAAGACACTAAAGCGGATCAACACCCTCATCGAAGACACGCTGCGCGATGATCCCTTCGAGGGCATCGGAAAGCCCGAAGCCCTGAAACACGCGCTAGCCGGAGCCTGGTCCAGGCGTATCGACCAGGAACACAGACTTGTCTACATGGCTAATGACCAGTACGTGACCATCTTGCAGGCGCGCTACCACTACTAAGGGCTGGCCCCCGCATCTTCCCTCCCCGCGCTGGCAGCCAGACACTCCGGGCGCTGATGAGAAGGACTGCTTGGTCTCCCCGCACGTCCACTGTCAGGGCACCGTGGCTGACCGAGTGGATGAACGCGAAGCAGGCAGCGAAGGCTGCGGTGGCACGCTCTGCGTCCGACTTCGGCGAACGCCGTAACGCGGACCTGATCCGGACGCTGCTGGACGACGCACCGCACGCGTCCGTTGCAGCCGCCGAACTCGGGCTGGACGCCGCCGGCGGGCTCGCCGTCGCGGCCTTCTCCATCATCAGGCCGGAGACCACAAGCCTGGAATCCGTCCGCGAAATCCACCGGCTCCTGCACCTGGTCACCACCGTCTGCATTGTGCAGTACACCAACAGCCACAGCGCCCTCATCGGATCGGTGGTCTACGCGCTGCTTCCCAGCAATGAATCCACGGCGCGGTCCGTTCACGCGCGGATCCTCCGGGAGATCCAAACCTACTCGCCAACCGTTACCTCCTACCCCCTGATCGCGGCCGCAGGCGGTGTTGCAACCCGCATCGAAGACCTGCCGCGCTCCAGGACAGAGGCGGCCCAGACACTCGATTACCTTCTGACGCTGCACTCAAGCGGACAATCAAGCTCCACCGTGGCGCTCGTCGAGGACTACCGGACGCCGCTGAACCTGTTGAAGGTGGGCGAATTCATCAATGACCAGGGCCTGGCCAGCCACGATGACATCGCCAGGATCAGGGCACACGACGCTGCGCAGCAGACCGACTACCTCGACACGCTGAGGGCATACCTGGCCGCGAACGGAAACATCTCGGCGGTAGCCCACCTCCTTCACGTGCACAACAACACGGTCCGGTACAGGGCTTCCCGCCTGGACGATGAATTCAAGCTTGACCTGGCAGACCCGCAGAAACGCCTGTGGCTCTGGCTGCGGCTCACCACAGAGGACCTCGTCGGCAAGTAGCCCTGCGCATTCCGTGCCGTGGCCCGCGAATGGTGGCGTAGCCTGAACCCATGGACGCCGACATCCGGCAGCTCCGGCTCCGCACCGGCATCACGGTGCCATGCCTCGTTCAGGACACCGGCAGGACCGGCACTCCCCTGCTGTTACTCCACGCCTGGGGCGAGTCCCGCAAGAGCTTCTACCGGCTGATCCCCCTGCTGGCCGGCTGCAGAATCTATGCTCCAGACCTTCGTGGCCAGGGCGACGCGGACAAGCCCCTGAACGGCTACTCCCTGGCGGAGCAGGCGGAGGACGCCGCCGCCATCCTGGACGCGCTCGAACTGCCGCACGCCGCCGTCGTCGGCTCCTCCAGCGGCGGGTACGTGGCCCAGCAGCTTGCCGTCACCCACCCCGACAAAGTGGCGGCACTGGTGCTGGTGGGGTCTCCCCTGACCCTGCGGGGACGGCCCGCCTTCGCCGACGAAGTGGACGCTCTGTCCGACCCTCTCGATGAAGCGTGGGTCCGGAACTCTCTGGCCTGGTTCCCCCGGATCCACGACGTCCCCGCCTGCTACATCGAGGACCGGATCCGCGACGGCCTCAACATGCCCGCGCACGCCTGGAAAGCCCTCCTCAACGGACTCTGCCAAGCCACCCCGCCCACAGAAACCGGAACCATCCAGACACCCACGCTCATCCTCTGGGGCGGGCAGGACAACCTGCTGCCGCGTACGGACCAGAAAAGATTGGCCGGACGAATTCCGGGCGCCGTGCTGAAGGTCTACCCGGACGTGGCACACCTGGTCCTGTGGGAGTGCCCCGAGCGAGTGGCAGCGGACGTCATTGGGTTCCTCAGCCCGGTCGGCTGACTGCGAGCGCTCAGGATGCGCGGCGGTATTCCCCCGGCCGGACCTGGAGATGGAACGGCAGCGGCAGCTGGATCGGCTTTTCGCCGATCGGCTGGTCGAGCAGCTCGTTGATAGAGCTCTGCCCTTCCAGTTCGCCGTTCCGTTTACTGCCCATGTAGTCGACGCTAACGGCCACGTGCCCGGTCCATCGCGCAGGACACGCGCGCGCGGCTTGCACGGGAGAGAGCCGGGCGCCGCCGTCGAATACTCCCGCGGCCAAGCCGCGCCACGGATGCGAACGGGAGCAACGGCCCGTTTACCGCCCGGACAGGTGCCGCCACCCGAATGTTCATGTCCCCTGTATTGACTGAGGAAGACCTCCTAAGGGGCGCGGCACCAGGTTTCCAGATGATGCGCCCGCCCCTCCGTATCTCGCACACAGCAGTAAGGCTCCCATGACAAACGGTATGTCCCGCCGCGGAATTTTGAAGACCGGTTCGGTCCTAGGACTCGGCGCTTCAGTAGCAGCGGTCACTCCCGTCCACGCCCTCGCGCAGACGTCCCAGCGCACCAAGAAGGGAAAGTACTTCTGGCTGAACGGGGACCACCACGTCCACACCCTCTTCAGCAACGACGGGAAATACCGCGTCCAGGACCACGTCCGGCAGGCCATCCGCTACGGTGTCAACTGGCTGGTCCTCACCGACCACGGCAACGTGGCCCACTCCCAGCTCAGCACCGAGCAGATCGTGCCCCTCATCGACGAGGTCCGCAAAGAATTCGGCGATTCGATCCTGATCTACCACGGCCTGGAGTGGAACATCCCCGGGGCGGAGCATGCCACGGTCTTCGTGGCACCGGGCCGCGACGATGTCGCCGTCATGAAGGAAGTGGAGGCGCGCTGGGACGCCCGGGTGAAGGGCACCCGCGACGGCACGGCCGCCAACGAGGCCCTGGCCCTGGAGGGCATCCGCTTCATGGGTGAGGCCCGCGCCAGGAAACGGGTTGAGGACATCATCATGATTCCCAACCACCCCTCACGGCAGGGCATCGACTCACCGCACGAGATCCGGGCATGGATCCAGGCAGCACCGGACGTGGTCATCGGCATGGAAGGCGCGCCCGGGCACCAGGCCGGCGGACTGCCGGCGCCGCACGTCGGCAGCCGCGCACGGGGACTTTACGACGGCGGCCCGGGCACCTTCTCCTTCAAGGGGTACCCCACGGAGTCGTACCGCACGTGGGGTGGCTTCGACTGGATGACTGCCACCGTCGGCGGTGTGTGGGACAGCCTGCTCGCCGAAGGACGGCTGTTTTCCGTCACCGCCACCTCGGACAGCCACAACGTCTACCTGGACACCACCACCCGCGGCCCGGGCAGCGACTTCGACGCCAAGGGCCGCACCGAGGACCCTGTGTACAGCGGAACCGTGGACCTCACGGAAAACGACTTCTGGCCCGGCTACTACAGCCGCACCCACGTGGGGGCCGAAAAAGTCAGCCACGCCTCCGTGATGCAGGGCCTGCGCGAAGGGCGGGTCTGGGTGGACCACGGCTGCCTGATCGACGCGATCGATGTGAGTGTGGCGGACCAGGCCAAGTCGGCCACGCTGGGCGGGAAGCTTGAAACCAAACGCGGCCGGAAGGTCACCCTCACGGTGTCCGTCACCCCGGCGTCCAAGCCAAACTTCGCAGGCTTCATCCCTGAGCTGGCCCGGGTTGACGTCATCCTGGGCAAGGTGACCGGTCCGGTCACGGACGCTGACACCATAACCGCACCCGATACCCGCGTGATCACCCAAATGCCCATCAAGGACCTGACGCTCCGGAACGGCACCTACACCTGGACCCAGGAAATCGAAACCCCCTTCGAAAACTTCTACGTCCGCCTTCGCGGCACGGACGGAAAGAAGTCCCAGCCCGGCTTCCTCGGCGCAGACATCGACCCCGCCGGCCCGGCCATGGATGAGATCGGGAATGCAGATCCCTGGGAAGACCTGTGGTTCTACACGAACCCCGTCTTCGTGGAAGTCAGCAAGTAGTCCCACATGACGCCTGGCACCCGGGTCACGCGAGTGGCCCGGGGGCATTCTCTTGAAAGGCTGGCGGTTGTTGGCCCGTGCGATTGGCCACTTTCCGATCGCGTCCGGAATAGCAACGCCTGCCCACGCGGTTGCCCCAAGCATGAAGGCAATCACTTACAGCGAATACGGAAACCCGGACGTCCTCGAATACGGCGACCAGCCGATGCCGAAGGTGGGTCCCGGCATGGTCCTGGTCAAGGTCAAGGCAGCGGCGGTGAACCCGGTGGACTGGAAGATCATGGCCGGCGGCCTGGACGCCGTCATGGACCTGCAGTTCCCCGCCATCCCCGGCTGGGACGTGGCTGGGGTGGTGGAATCGGTGGGCATTGACGCCCGGCAGTTCCAGCCCGGTGACGAGGTCATTTCCTACGCCCGCAAGGACTATGTCCACGGCGGCTCCTTCGCGGAGTACATCGCCCTGCCGGAACGCCTCCTGGCCCGCAAGCCTGCCACCCTCGGCTGGAACGAGTCGGCCGGCCTGCTGCTGGCCGGCCTCACCGCCTACCAGGTCCTCAACCGGCTGGGCCTGAAAGCCGGCGAAACGGTCTTGATCCACGGCGGCTCCGGCGGCGTGGGCTCCTTGGGCATCCAGATCGCCGTGTCCTTGGGCGCGAAAGTTATCGCCACCGCGTCGGAAAAGAACCACGAGTTCCTCCGCTCTCTGGGCGCCGAGCCCGTGGCATACGGCGATGGGCTCGCCGACCGGGTCCGCGCGCTGCGTCCCGACGGTGTGGAGGTGGTGGCCGACTTCGTGGGCGGAAACCTCGACGCCACCCTGGCCGTCCTGGCCGACGGTGGCCGGCACGCCTCCATCGCCGACAGCGAGGTGGAACAGCACGGCGGGGACTGGATGTGGGTCAGCCCGGTAGGCGCCGACCTGCAGGCACTGGCGGATTTGGTGGACAACCGGAAACTCACGGTGGAAGTTGCCGAGGTCTTCCCGCTCGACAAAGCTGCCGATGCCTTCCGCTCCAACATGGAAGGCCACACCCGCGGCAAGATCGTCGTCGCCGTGGACCAGAACTCCTAGCAGGACAGCACCACGCCGAAGGCTCCGTCCCATAGGACGGAGCCTTCAACGTATGGAGACGCAAACCGCTCCCCCACCCAACAGGACCGCCGGCACCCCACCCGGCCGCCGCCGTCGTACGCTTTCGAAGCAAGCAACCGCCAAGCGCCTCGCCTTACGGGCGCGCCGGGGCTCCCGCGAGTAATCCGTTGAAGACGATATCGAGGATCCGGGCGGCCTGCGCCTCACCGTCGCCATGGGGATCGAGCTGCCAGATGCCGGCGATGGCAAGGATGAAATCACCGGCGGTGACGTCGGGGCGAATGGTGCCGGCGCGGTGGTTGGCGTCCAGCATCCGCTCCACCGCCTGCACCACCATGGAGTAGCCGGGCTGCGCGGACCCCTCGGACGAGCCGACGATCCGGCGCATCACGCTGGACAGGCCGATCTTGGCCGCGGCGAACCGGGCCAGCTGGCCCATCCATGCCCGCAACGCCTCCTCCGGGGACAGCGTTCCCAGCAGCTCCTCCGCGCCATCCACCAGCGTCCGCACCTCGTGGCTGTACACCTCGAGGACCAGGGCCTCCCGGCTGGGGAAGTTCCGGTAGAACGTGCCCTGCCCGACGCCGGCCTTCTTGGCGATGGCGCTCAGGGGAACCTCGACATTCTCCGACAGTTCCTGCAGGGCGACCGTGAGGATCCGCTCGCGGTTGCGCTGGGCGTCGGAGCGCTGCGGCTCCCCTGCTCTGCTCTCCACGGCGAATCCTTTCCAACGCGCTGCCCGGGGTTATTCCAACCCTAGCCGCCGTCAGGCAGCGCCGAGGTCCGCCATGTCCTCCTCCGTCAGCCGGATCCGCCCTGCTGCCATGTTTTCCGCCAGGTGTTCCGGCGAGCCGGTGCCGGGGATGGCCAGGACCACCGGCGAGGATGCCAGGAGCCAGGCCAAGGCGATCTGGTGCACGGTGACGCCGTGGCGCTTGGCCACCAGCGTGACCTGCTCTTCGGCAATGTCGCCCATGCCCCCGCCCAGCGGGAAGAAGGGCACAAAGGCGATCCCCGCGGCTTCGCATTCGCGCAGGAGGTCCGCATCATCGCGCTTGGCGGCGTGGAAGTGGTTCTGCACCGCCGCGACGGGGGCGATGGCCCGCGCTTCCGCCAGGTGGCCGGCGTCGACGTTGCTCAAGCCCAGGTGCCGGATCAGCCCTTCCTGGCGCATGGCTGCCAGGACCTCGAACCGGGCCGCCAGGGACTCCCCGTGCGGCAGGTCGGCCATGCCGATGCGAAGGTAGACCAGGTCCAGGGAGTCCCTGCCCAGTTCCTGGAGGTTCTGCTCCACCATCCGGCGGATGTCATCAGGTGCTGTCTGCTGGTGGACGTGGCCGTCAGCGCCGCGCGACGGTCCCACCTTCGTGGCCAGGACCAGGTCCTGCGGGTAGGGGTACAGCGCTTCGCGGATCATGGCGTTGGCACTGAGCGACCCGTCGTCACTGGCATAGAAGGCGGCCGTGTCGATGTGGTTCACCCCGGCCTCGACTGCGGCTCGGAGCACGGTGCGGCCCCGTTCCGGGTCGCGGGCGGGGCCCGTGAAGCCGTTGGCGGCGAGGCGCATGGCACCGAAGCCGATCCGGTTGACGGGCAGGTCGCCGCCAAGGAGGAAGGTCTGGGAATTGGGCATGGGCAGTGTCCTCTGTGTGAAGTGTGGGTGCTGCGGCGCGTTGGCCGCGGTGGCCGCCGGAAGGGAGTCCGGGCGTGACGGACCGAGGTTCGTTGGGCGTGAAGAGCCAAGCTAAGCGGACAATTGTCCGTTTAGGAATAAGGTACCGGACAGTTGTCCGCTTAGCAAGAGGTTCTGGTGAGTCAGTCCCAAACGGAACCGCCTGCACCCAACCCGGACGCCGCCGTCGTACGTTCCTTCCCTACATGACCGTCGGCTTGTCCGGCCGGTTATGCGAGGCCCGTGCGGCCTCGAAGCTCTCCTCGAACGGCAGCGATTCCAAGTCCAGCAGCGGATCATTGTCCTGGTTCTCCACCAGCCTCCGGGCCTCCTCCTGCGAGTCGACGCTGGGCATCGACCCGGGCAGGTGCCGGCCGGCGGATTCGGGCAGGAAGTAGATGGCGACGGCGGCGATCACGGCCACGCCCATGAGGTAGTAGGCGATGGTCATGTCGTTGCCGGTCAGTTCAATGAGCGCCGCGATGATGAACGGCGCCGTGCCGCCGAAGATGGCCACAGCGAAGTTGTAGGCGATGCCCATGGCGGAGTAGCGGTGCTCGGTGGGGAACAGTGCCGGGAGTGCCGAGGCGAGGTTCGGCACCGAGAACGCGACCGGGAAGGCGATCAGCGCCAGACCCAGGAACGTCATGGGAACGCTGTGGGCGGCGATCGCCAGGAACGCCGGGATCGCGAACACCGCCGTGCTGAGCGCCCCGATCCATAGAACCTTACGGCGGCCGAACCGGTCCGATAGCCGGCCCGTAAACGGAATGCAGAGCGCCATCGCCACCAGCACCGGGATGGTCAGCAGCGTGCCGTCCACCTCGCTGTAGCCCTTGTTGCTGGTCAGGTAGGTGGGCATGTAGGAGGTGAGGGCGTAGGCCACGGTGTTGGCGGCCGCGGCCAGAATCATGGCCAGCAGGATGGGCCGCCAGTGCGCCTTCAGGATCCCCAGCGGACCAACGGGCCTGAGCTCCTCCCCCGTCTCCGGATGCGTGGCCGCCACGGCTTCGGCTTCCATGGTGGCCTTGAACGCGGCAGATTCCTCGATCTTCATCCGGAAGTAGACGGCCACGGCGCCCAACGGTCCGGCCACCAGGAACGGCAGCCGCCAGCCCCACGCCTCCATCTGTTCCTGGCCCAGCACCAGCTGCAGGACCGACACCACCAGGCCGCCGGCAGCGAAGCCCAGGTAGCTGCCCATGTCCAGGAAGCTGACGTAGAAGCCGCGGCGCCGGTCTGGGGCGTGCTCGCACACGAAGGTGGTGGCGCCGGAGTATTCGCCGCCGGTGGAGAAGCCCTGCACCAGCTTCAGGACCACCAGCAGCACCGCAGCCCAGATGCCCAGCACCGAATAGCCTGGCAACAGGCCGACCGCGAACGTGGCCGCGGCCATGATCATCAGCGTCATGGCCAGGACCTTCTGCCGGCCGATCTTGTCGCCCAGCCAGCCGAAGAAGATGCCGCCCAGCGGCCGGGCGATGAACGTGGCCGCGAACGTCCCCAGCAGGAACAGGTTCTGCACCGCCTTGTCCGCCTCGGGCAGGAACACCGGGCCCATGGTGGTGATGAGGTAGCCAAACACGCCGACGTCGTACCACTCCATCGTGTTGCCCACGATGGTGCCGCCCAGCGCTTTCTTGAGCGTGTGCTGGTTCACCACGTTGACGTCGCTGATCTTCAGCCGCCGTTGCTGCCCGTTGTGCTGTGCCATCGCCCGCTCACCGCCGCATCGCTTGTCAGCTGGGCACGCGCCGGGCGTTCGTCCGGCTCAACCGTCCCCCAGCAGCCCAACTCCCCCGATCATCCCGCCGCGGGCGTGGTGTGGCAACAACGAAAACCTAATCATCCTGTCGGCGCAGCACATCGGCCCCCAACCTTTGGCGCAGGGGCAGGCCGTGCGCCCGGGCCGGGGATGCAAAAAAGAGGAGGCCGACGGCGATACCTGGTATCGCCGTCGGCCTCCTTTTCGCGCCGTACTGGTGCCCTGCACCAAAGGCGCTGCGACTCTAGGCGGCCGCGGGAAGCGTTACGTAGCTGCCCTCGATGGTTCCGGCAGGAACCGTAGGAGTGCCATCCACGGTGACATAGGTGCCACGGGTGACGGGACGAAGGTTTCGGCTGCCGGCGGCGGCGACATAGGTGCCCTCCGCGAGGGCCGCAGCGCTGCCTGCGGGAAGGGTGACGTAGCTGCCACCGCGGAGTGCGGTGTCAGCGACGCCATGTTCGGTGGTGCGGGTGGGTTCGGTGGTTGCGGGGCGTTCAGCCAGCAAAGTCATGGGTTCTCCTTGGAATATCAGGATTGTGGGCCATTCCGGTTCCAAGTACTGCTCAAGCGGGAGGACGCGTTACGGGTTATGTCGCTGGCCCTGCCGGCCCGGGAATGTTCACCGGTGCGGTACTCGAGGGCTTCGGCGGCCTACACACAAGTTTACCGGCTTATTATGAGCTACTCAAAATAAAGTGTGGAGGCTCACGCCGGGTCTTCAGGCACCGCGCGGCAGGCCGCCGTCGTGATGTACGACGGCGGCCGCTGGCCAGGGTGCCTAACCCGCCTACTTCCCCGGGGCGCGGTAGGACGGGGTCTTCTTAGCGGCCTCGTCGAGGTCCTCCACCGTGAGAAGCGGCTTCAGCCGGACGTTGACGTTCCCGGACGAATTGATCAGCAGCGACAATGCTGCGGCGCTGGCATCGTCAGGCACATCGAAGACGCCGAGGACGTCGTAGTACCCGAAGGCGTAGTAGAAGCTCTCCAACGTTCCGCCCACGGATTTCAGTGCTTCCGTGAGGGCGTCGCGCCTGGCGGTGCCGCCTTCCTGCATAAGCCCCTTGATGCCCTGGCCCACGTACGTTGCTTCAAAAAGATACTTCGGCATGGTTCTTCCTTCCTTCATTGTGTTTCATCTGGCGCTCTCTGACCTAGCGTTGGCAGCGTGCCGCCGTCGTAAATTACCTCCCGCGCCGGGTGAACGTTCCCAGCCCGGTCCTGTTGTAGAAGTCCAGGACCACCTGCTGCGACGAGCCGTGCCGCGACTCCGTGAAGATCGCCCCGGCCAGGCCGTTGCCGTTCTCGCCGATGCTCTCGAAGCTGAAGGTGTCGCCGTCGAAGTGCTTCAGCGGGAAGGTTGTCTGCTTCCCGTCCGGGCCCATCCTCATGGCAAGCCCGCCGTCCTCCTGGAAGACCACCAACGGGCCGTAGTAGGAGTTGGCATAGGTGCCCGTGTACCGGCGGTCCGGCCCGGGCGGCGTGGGGTTGGCCGGGGCTTTGCCGTAGTCAATCTCCGGCTTGTCCGCCTCGTCCTGCTGCCGGAAGATGCCGCGGGTGAAGGGCAGCCAGTCCACGGTGGGCGAGCCGTGCTGGGCCGTGTCCATGAAGTCCGCGTTGACGGCCTCCGGGATCCCCTGCGGGCGGCCGTTGGTCAGGGTCACGATGGCAAGCTGTTCGCCGGGCAGCATGTTGACGGCAGTGGCCGCTCCCAGGTTGAAGGCGCCGGAGTGTCCCAGCTGCACGCGGCCTTCGTCGTCGTAGGACACGTTCCAGCCCAATCCGTAGAAGCGGGATCTCGCCGCGGGTGCCGACGCCGGGCCGGACACGGAGTGCGGCACGTGGGTGGTCTGCAGCGCGGCCGCATCAATCACCGGGGTGCCGCCGTAGGTGCCGCCGCCCAGCTGCAGCCGGAGCCACTGGGCCAGGTCCCGCACTGACGAGCTGGCGCCGCCGGCCGGGGCTTCGGCGTCGGGATCCCTGCGGTACTTCGCCGCCCACTGCTTGTCCCCCACCGGCACGTGGAGAACGGCCCGGTTCTGCCTCTTCTCATAGTCCGCACGCCGGTAGCTGGACGAGGCCATGCCCAGCGGCCCGAACAGGATCCTGTCCGCCAGGTCCTCCCACGACGTGTCCATGGCGTCCGCTGCCGCCTGGCCGCCCTCCGTGAACCCGAAATTGCTGTAGTGGTAGCTGGACCGGAACGCGTCCAGCGGCTGCTGGTTCAGGTGGGACAGGATGTAGTCCCGGTCGAAGCCGAGGTCCTCGAGCAGGTCGCCGGCGCCGGTATGCAGTCCGCTTCGGTGGGACAGCAGGTCGGCGAAGGTGGCGTTCCGGGTGACGTACTCGTCGTTGAGGGCGAAGTCCCCGTTGTGCTTGATCACCGGGTCCGTCCAGGCGACCACCTCCCGGCCCACCACGCCCGCGATCACCGTGGAAGCGAGCGGTTTGGACACGGACGCCACCTGGAACACCGTATCCGGCGTGACCTTTTCCGGCTTGCCCACTTCCCGGACGCCGAAGCCCTTGGCGTACAGCACCTCGTCCTGATAGACGACGGCGACAGCCAGCCCGGGCAGTCCGGTGTCGGCGAGCGCGTACCCGGCGAAGTCGCCCAGCCGCGCCAGTGCACGGTCCACCTTGGCCCTGTCCAGCAGTGGGGGCACCTGTCCCGGCGGGGCGGGGAGCAAAGCGGATGGCACCGATGCGGACGCCTGCCTCGGTGCGTTGCCGGCGGCCAGGAGGGGCACTCCGGCAGCCCCGATTCCGGCGGTTTTGAGGAGGGTGCGGCGGGTGGGCAAAACTGAACCACTGGTCATGGCGGATCCTTGATCCTCAGGCGGTGAGCACTTTTATGAGGCCCCAGCCGTCCCGCGCCTTAATACTGGACCCGGCGCCCGGGCGGTGCAATGGGCACCCGGCAGCTTTAGGGCTTCCGGCCTATCGCGGTCCCGGCGGCGGGGCAGTATGGTGGGCCCACGCCCGCGCAATTTTGACCCGGGAAAGAGGCGACTCCCATGGCCACCGCATCCGTTCCGCACACCCGCCCGCAGCCCAAAACCCGCTGGCTGGTCCCCGCCGCCCTCATTCTGCTCAGCCTGGTTCCCCTCATCGCCGGCACGGTCCGCCTGACCGACCTGGCCGGCGGTGAGGTGCGGCCGGACAACGCCCGGTTCTTCGACTCGCCCGTCCCGGTGCTGATACACGTCCCCACGGTCACGGTGTACCTGCTGCTGGGCGCGTTCCAGTTCGTTCCCTCGCTGCGGCAGGGCAAGCGCGGGAAGCTCAGTTGGCATAAGATGGCCGGCCGCATCCTGGTGCCAGCGGGTCTGCTGGCAGCCCTATCCGGTTTATGGATGGCGGTGTTCTACGACCTTCCCCCGCTCGACGGTCCGCTGCTGCTGACCCTCCGGCTGGTGTTCGGGTCCGCCATGGTGGCGTTCCTGGTCCTCGGGTTCCGCGCGGTTCGGCGCCGCAACTATGTCCGGCACAGCGAGTGGATGTCCCGCGCGTATGCTATCGGCATTGCCCAGGGCACCATCGTGGTGGTCACTATTCCCTGGACTGTCCTGGTGGGGCCGGTAACCGAGCTGAGCCGCGGCCTCCTGATCGGAGCGTCGTGGGTGCTCAGCCTGGCGGTGGCCGAGTACTTCATCCACCGCCGGGCGCATAAAGCTGGCCACCGGCCGCACACGTCTATCCAGCCGGTCTAGCTTCCGCGACCGGAACCAGCCGGTAGGCGAACCGGGCTGACGGATTTTCGTCCGGGTTGACCCTGAAGCCCGCTCCCTTGCCGGTCAACAGCACCGGAACCTTCAGCACCTTTCCGTCGCAGGGAATGTTTACGGGCGCCAGGATTTCGGCACCGGCAGCGGCAGCCAGGCCCGCCTTGGTCCAAGGCACACCGTCACAGACGATCTGGAGCTCGTACTGGCCGGGTTCGGCTGTCAGTGTGGCCGCGGCGGGCTGGTTGCCTTGATGGCTGCCCCTCAGCTCACCTGGCAGCACCGGCTGCAGCTGCTGTGACGACCAGTCCGACAGGTCCTCTAGCTCCGATAACCGCGGGTCCGGGTTTGCCTCGATCTTAACGCCAGTGGCGGACGGCTTGCCTGTGGGCGGAACGGTGCTGATGGTGACGGGGCCGCCGTTGTGCCTCATGAAGCGGTCCAGCGTGGCGTCGCATCTGAACTCCGCACGCTCCGGGACGCCGTCCTCCCCCACGATGGTGAGTTTGGCTCCGTAGACTCCGGCGCAAGCACCGGTAACCAGGTAATCCCCCGGCGCCAGTGCCAGGGACAGCTTGCCGGCCGGTTCTGCGTCCGACGGCATGCCCGGTTCCGTCAGCGACACCCCAAGCAGGGCCGCCACCTCATCCACGTTCTCTTCGAAGGAGCGCTGTTGACGCCAGCCGAAAATAGGGCCAAATACGCCAACTGAAAATGAGGCCACTGACCATTATGGAAGGTGATCACATTGGATGT
>NZ_JZTW01000030.1 GCF_000962805.1 Pseudarthrobacter chlorophenolicus
CGGCTGGCCAGCGCCACATCCACGGTGGTGGCGGGGGACTCGGCCCACTCGGGTGCGGCGATGGCCTTGAACACGCTGAGGTGCAGGTCGTTGATGGCGGTGTTGGCCTTCATGATGTCCCGGGCCACCTCGAGGTCGCGGGTCTCCAGGAGGACGGCCAGCTTGTCGGCGATGACCTGGTCCAGCTCCGCCATCTCCTTGAACGTCCCGGTCATCGAAGCGGGGATCACGGTGGACGGGAAGCGAAGGCGCGCAAGCTGCGCGATGTGCCGGGCGAGGTCCCCCATCCGCTCGAGGGAGGCGCTCATCCGCAGTGATCCAACGATCATCCGCAGGTCGCTGGCCACCGGGCCCTGGAGGGCAAGGATGTCGATGGCCCGTTCGTCGAGGCTGTTCTGCAGGAAGTCGATCCGCGCATCCGCGGCAATGACGTCCTGGGCGAGGTCCACGTCCGCCACCTCGAATGATGTGGTGGCCTTGCTTATCGCTTCGCTGACCAGCCGGGAGATCTCCACCAGCTGGTCACCGACCTGGGTGAGTTCTTCCTGAAAAACCTTACGCACGTCGGCGTCCTTTCCTTGGAACTCCCGCACGCCCGCACGAGGGCAGCAGGAATCGTGTCGCCATTCGGCAGTCCAACTGGATACTCTGCCAGCATCCGGTGAACGGTTGATCCCTTGCAGGTGAACGTTAGTTGAACCGTGGGCGCAGGGGGCCCGGACGCGCCGGTAGGCCACCGGCAAGAGCATAAGGTGGACCTGTGGATCCAATGTTCATCGGCCTGATCGCGGGCCTCGTCGGCCTGGCGCTGGGCACGTTCGGCGTGCTTGCCTACCGGGTGAGCGAGAAGCAGCGCCAGCTTTTGGATATGGACGGTGACGAGCCGGGACTGCCGGACGGTGCCGCCGAGGTGCTGGCCGTCGTCGGACGCGCTTTTGTGGTGGTGGACGCCGTGGACGGTGTGGTCCGGGCGAGCCCTGCCGCCTATGCCTACGGCCTGGTCCGCGGCCACACGGTGGTCCACAAGGAGCTGCTGGACATGACTGCGGGGGTGCGGCGCGATGGCGTGATCCTCGAGAAGAAGCTTGAGCTGCCGCGAGGGCCGCTGGGGCAGGGAACCATCATCGTCCAGGTCCGGGCAGCCATGCTGGGTGAGGAATATATCCTCCTCCTGGCCGATGACCGCACGGAAATCACCCGGACCGAGGAAATCCGCAACGACTTTGTGGCCAACGTTTCCCATGAGCTGAAGACGCCAGTGGGCGCCATCTCCCTGCTCGCCGAGGCGCTCGAATCCTCGGCTGACGACGAAATGGCAGTCCGCCGCTTCGCCAAGCGCATGCACAAGGAATCCGGCCGGCTGGCGGCGCTGGTCCAGGACATCATCGAACTCTCCCGCCTGCAGGGCGCCAGCGTGGTGCAGCAGGGCGGTCCCGTTGACGTCAACGCCGTGATTGCCGAGGCCGTGGACCGGTCCCAGCTGCCGGCCGAAAGCAAGAACATCACCATCGTGGTGGGTGGCCGCACCGAGGAGAAGGTCTTCGGTGACCAGGACCTCCTGGTTACCGCGCTGCGCAACCTGATCGACAACGCCATCCGGTATTCACCGCCGAACACCCGCGTGGGCATTGGCGTCCGTTCCAAGGAAGGCCTGGTTTCCATCTCGGTGACGGACCAGGGCGAGGGCCTCAGCGCCGAGGACCAGGAACGGGTTTTTGAACGGTTCTACCGCGTGGATGCCGCCCGGTCCCGCCACACCGGCGGCACGGGTCTTGGCCTGAGCATCGTCAAGCACGTCGCCTCCAACCACGGGGGCGAGGTGACGCTGTGGTCGCAGCCCGGCCAGGGTTCCACCTTCACGCTCCGGCTTCCCGAGATGGAAGGACCCGAGGCAGGGCACGACGGCGACACGGACCTTCCGTCCGCAACTGTCCCGGCGACGGGGCCGGCAGGACCAACGGCCGGACAGCCCACTGTCACCCCAATACCCCGCGCCGCCGGCGCTAAAGAACGAGGAGCTAGCGCTTGAGCAGGATTCTGATTGTGGAGGACGAGGAGTCGTTCAGCGATCCTTTGTCCTATTTGCTGGGCAAGGAAGGGTTCGAGGTGGAGGTCGTGGACAACGGCCTCGATGCCATCACCGAGTTCGACCGCAATGGTGCTGACCTGGTGCTGCTGGACCTTCAGCTTCCCGGGCAGTCCGGTACCGAAGTCTGCAGGCAGCTCCGGCAGCGTTCAACCGTCCCGGTGATCATGCTGACGGCCAAGGATTCCGAAATCGACAAGGTGGTGGGCCTGGAGCTGGGCGCGGATGACTATGTCACCAAGCCGTACTCCTCGCGGGAACTGGTTGCCCGCGTCCGGGCGGTGCTGCGCCGCCAGGGTGAGCCGGAGGAACTGATCTCCTCCACCGTCCAGGCCGGCCCTGTCCGGATGGATATCGAACGCCATGTGGTGAGCGTGGACGGTGAGCAGGTGCTGCTTCCACTGAAGGAGTTCGAGCTCCTGGAGATGCTGCTGCGCAACTCCGGCCGGGTGCTGACCCGTGGACAGCTGATCGACAGGGTCTGGGGTTCCGACTATGTGGGTGACACCAAAACCCTGGACGTCCACGTCAAACGGCTGCGCGGAAAGATCGAACCCGATCCCTCCGCGCCCCGGTTTCTGATGACCGTGCGCGGCCTGGGCTACAAGTTCGAGCCGTAAGTCTTCCTGGCTGCACCCGACTCGCATCCTCAATTTTGACGTGCTGAGTCAGCGGTGCACCCCGTATACGGGGTGCACCGGGAAAGATCTGCGTCGCCGGCAGCCGTAACGGGCAGACAAAAGGGAGGGGCCGTGTGGCCCCTCCCTTTTGTATGTTCGAGCTGTGGCGCGGAGCGTTAGTGGCCCGCGGCGCTCTCCGAAGCGGACGGAGACGGCGTGGCCGAGGTGCTCGGCGACGGCGTGCTGCCGGACGGCAGGTATTCCTTGTACTCGGGCAGCGTGGTGTCCAAGACCGGTACGCGCACGGTGCTGTTCACGTTGGTGCCGTCTTCGCTGACCTGGATATCAACCAATGAGCCGGCCTTGCCGCCGGTGGTGCTGAGGATGGCTTCGTCAGTGGTGTCGTTGAGCAGCGTGGACGAGTTCGCCTTCACGGCAACTTCGGTCTGCGATCCCTCGGCCCCCTTCATGGTCAGCTTCACGTCCTTGGACGAGGAGTTGTAGACAGCGCCGATGACGCGGCCCGGCTGGTCCTCACCCGCGGAGATGATGAGGATGTTCCGGAGCTTCAGCGGGCCCAGGTCGGCACGGATGCCGTCCGACGCGGAGTACTGATGGTTTGTCTGCTGGGGCGTGATGTAGCCGCAGCCCGCGGTCAGCAGGCCAACGCCTACAACGGCGGCCGTAAGTGCCATCTTGCCCCGCCGGGCCCGGTTCATCGCAGTGAAACGCACGTCACGTACTCCTCGAGAGTCTTGAAACATTATTCAGCCCATAGCCTATCCGCAAAGGGGCTCAAACGCGGATTCGGGAGCGTCACATCATCCTTGGCAGCGCATGCGCGATGCACTATTATCTGCGTTCGTCAAGGGGGTGGAGGGGGTCGATTAGGCCGATTTTCCGCGTATTTTCGCGGTTGAGGGCACGTTCCGCGGCCGGTCATATGCCTGAATCGTGATAAACTGGTCTGCGGGAAAGGGGAAATGTCCACATGGTATTTGAGGTCGGCGAGACAGTAGTTTACCCTCACCACGGTGCTGCGAAGATTGAAGAAATCAAGATGCGCACCATCAAGGGCGAAGAGAAAATGTATCTCAAGCTCAAGGTGGCTCAGGGTGATCTGACCATTGAAGTTCCAGCAGAAAACGTTGACCTTGTTGGGGTCCGGGACGTAGTGGGCAAGGAAGGCCTGGAGCACGTGTTTGATGTGCTCCGCGCCGAGTTCACCGAAGAGCCCACCAACTGGTCGCGCAGGTACAAGGCAAATCTGGAGAAGCTTGCTTCCGGTGACGTCATCAAGGTGGCAGAGGTCGTTCGCGATCTGTGGCGCCGGGATCACGACCGGGGCCTTTCCGCAGGCGAAAAGCGAATGCTGGCCAAGGCCCGGCAGATTCTGATCTCAGAACTGGCGCTGGCCGAAAAGACCGACGAGGAGAAGGCTGCAAGCGTTCTCGACGAGGTCTTGGCTTCCTAAGAATTGAGCCCCGGCGGCACGAAAGTGCAGCCGGGGTTTCTTTTTGCCCGAAAACACCCCTGTCGTGCCCCCGGCCAGCCATGTCGGGACGCAGCAGGCACGCGGGACGTAGGCTAGTCCGCATGAGCGAAACACCAACCCGCCCGGTCACCGCTGTGATCCTGGTGGCTGCAGGTTCGGGACAGCGGCTGGGCTACGGCATGCCTAAGGCAGCCGTGCCCTTGGGCGGCGAGACCATCCTGATGCATGCCCTCCGGGGCATCGTCGCATCCGGCGTGTCCACCCAGGTTTGCGTGGTCCTTCCCGAGGGCGACGACGGCCTGCGCTCCCTCTGCGACGCCTTCCGGGAAGAGTTGGCCGACGGCGGCCCGCTCCTGACCGTGGTTGACGGCGGCCCCACCCGGGCAGACTCGGTCCGGCAGGGCATTGGTGCCTTGATGGACGGAATCGAAGCTGTCCTGGTGCACGATGCCGCCAGGGCACTGACCCCCGAAGGGGTCTTCCACCGGGTGGTCGACGCCCTCGCGGCCGGTGCCGAAGCCGTCATCCCTGCTGTCCCGGTGGTGGACACCGTCAAGACCGTGACGCCCACGCCCGCCGGGGACCACGCCGTCGCCCCCGAAATGGTGGCCGGGACCGCTGCACGCGAAAACCTCCGCGCCGTCCAGACACCGCAGGGCTTCAGCGCGGAAACCTTGCGCCGAGCCCACGAAGCAGCGCAGGAACTGGAACCGGGGGAGGCAGCCGCGGTCACTGACGATGCGATGCTCGTCGAGATGGCCGGCACCGACGTCTACGTGGTGCGCGGTTCCACGCAGTCCCTCAAGATCACCACGCCCCTTGACCTCATCTTCGCCGAAGGCCTCCTGGAAGGTCCCCTCGGAGCACGGTGGGTGGAGGGATGAGCGGGGCGGGCATGATCATTCCCCGTACCGGAATTGGCGTGGACGTCCACGCATTCGCTGCCGAGGGCGAAGCGCGGCAGCTCTGGGTAGGCGGGCTCCTCTGGCCGGGCGAGCGTGGCCTGGCCGGACATTCCGACGGTGACCCGGTAGCCCACGCCGCCGCCGACGCACTGTTCTCCGCTGCCGGCATCGGCGACCTCGGCAACCACTTCGGCACCGACCGGCCGGAGTTCGCCGGCGCCTCGGGGGTTACCCTGCTGGCCGAGGCTGCGCGGATTGTCCGGGCGGCCGGCTTTGAAATCGGCAACGTCGCGGTGCAGTTCGTGGCAAACCGCCCCAAGTTCGGACCCCGCCGTGAGGAATCGCAGCAGGTCCTCTCGGATGCTGCCGGCGCCCCGGTCAGCGTCACCGCCACCACCAGCGACGGCCTCGGATTCACGGGCCGCGGTGAAGGGATCTCCGCGGTGGCCACTGCCTTGGTCTACCAGCGCTTTTCCGAATCAATCGGCTAATCGGCATCGGCTAATCTGGAGCGGTGACCCTGCGCTTCTATGACACTGCCTCCGCCGAAGTCCGGAACTTCGTCCCCCTCGTAGCCGGAAGGGCCAGCCTCTACTACTGCGGGGCGACCGTGCAGGGTATGCCGCACGTCGGCCACATCCGTTCCGCCATCGCGTTCGACCAGCTGACCCGCTGGCTGACCCACCGCGGATTGCGGGTCACGGTGGTCCGGAACGTCACCGACATTGACGACAAGATCCTTGCCAAGTCGGAGGCGTCCTTCGCTTCCGGTTTCCAGCCCGAACCGGGCGAGGTTCCGGGCGAGGAATGGTGGGCGCTGGCCTACCGCTACGAGCAGGAATTCCTCAAGGCCTACGACGCCCTCGGTGTCTCCCGCCCCACCTACGAACCCAGGGCCACCGGCCATATCCCGGAAATGCACGCCCTGATCCAGCAGCTGATTGACCGCGGGCATGCCTACCCGGCGCTGGACGATTCCGGCGATGTGTACTTCGACGTCCGGTCCTGGAGCAAGTACGGTGCCCTGACACGGCAGAACATTGATGACCTGCAGGCGGCAGCGGACGCCGACCCCCGGGGTAAGCGGGATCCCCGCGACTTTGCCCTGTGGAAGGGTTCCAAAGAGGGCGAACCTGCCACCGCAAGCTGGCCGTCGCCGTGGGGCGCCGGCCGCCCCGGCTGGCACCTGGAGTGCTCGGCGATGGTGACCAAATACCTTGGCACAGAATTCGACATCCATGGCGGCGGACTGGACCTGCGGTTCCCGCACCACGAGAACGAGATGGCGCAGTCCCAGGCCGCCGGCCACCCCTTCGCCAACTTCTGGATGCACAACGGCATGGTCACCTACGATGGTGAAAAGATGTCCAAGTCCATCGGCAACACCATCAGCCCCAGCGAAATGCTGGAACTCGCCTCGCCCCGCGTCGTGCGCTACTACCTCGGCCAGGCGCACTACCGGTCGATCCTGGACTACCGCCCCACATCCCTGCAGGAGGCCGCCGCCGCCGTCGAACGAATCGACGGGTTCCTGGCGAAGGCCGCGGCGCGCTTCGGCACCGACTTCGGCTTCGTGACGGGGGACTACGGCCCCTCGACGGGTGCAGTTGACGCCTTTTACGCCGCCATGGACGACGACCTGAATGTCCCGCGCGCCCTGGCGGCACTGCATGAGACGGTTCGGGCGGGAAACACTGCCCTCGCCGACGGCGACGACGACTCCGCCCGGAAGGCGATGCACGCCGTCGTCATCATGACCGACGTCCTGGGCCTCAACGCCGTCGCCGGCTCGGAAAAGGCCAGCACACGTGAAGCCGAAGCACTGGCCGTCCTGGTGGAGGCACAGCTTGCCGCCCGTGCCACCGCCCGCGCCGGAAAGGACTGGGCTGCATCCGATGCCATCCGCGACACCCTGAACGAGGCCGGCGTGGTGGTCGAGGACGGTCCGGATGGCGCCACGTGGAGCCTGAAACGGGATTGAGCGTCCGGACCGAAAAGCCCCGGAACCCGATTTTTCTTCGGTCAGTAGACTGGTAGCCGGACTCAGTCAACACAATCAAGGGTGGAACATCATGGCCAACAATGGTCGCCGATCGGTTAAAGCGAAGAAGGGCCCAACCATCGGGACCGGTGGCCATGGCCGCAAGGCCCTGGAAGGCAAGGGCCCCACGCCCAAGGCGGAGGACCGTCCTTACCACAAGGCGCACAAGGCCAAGCAGCTCTCAGAGCGCTCGGCCGCCAAGCGCAACCCCGGTGCCCGCAGCGCCGGTGCGGGCAAGTCCGGCCCCAAGGGCCGCGCCACTGAAGAAGTGGTCACCGGGCGCAACTCGGTGGTGGAAGCCCTCCGCGCCGGCATTCCCGCGAAGGCACTGCACGTCGCCATCCGTATCGAAATGGATGACCGGGTCAAGGAGTCCCTCAAGCTGGCGGCCGAACGCGGCATCCCGCTGCTGGAAACCGGCAAGCCTGAACTGGACCGGATGACCGACGACGCCGTCCACCAGGGCCTCGTCCTGCAGATCCCGCCCTACGATTACGCCGACGCCTACGAGCTCGCCGAAGAAACCGTGGAGAAGTGGAAGAAGGGGCACATCAGCAACGCCCCGCTGTTCGTCGCGCTGGACGGCATCACCGATCCCCGCAACCTTGGCGCCATCATCCGCTCCGTCTCTGCCTTCAGCGGCCACGGCGTGATCGTTCCGGAGCGCCGCTCCGTTGGCGTCACCGCCTCGGCGTGGAAGACGAGCGCCGGCGCGGCGGTCCGCGTGCCGGTGGCCCGGGCCTCAAACCTGAACAGCGCCCTCAAGCAGTTCAAGAACATGGGCATCTTCGTCCTGGGCCTTGACGGCGACGGCGACGTGTCACTGCCGGACCTGAGCCTCGCCACCGAACCGGTGTGCATCGTGGTGGGCTCCGAAGGCAAGGGCCTGAGCCGGCTGGTCCGCGAAAACTGCGACCAGATCGTCTCCATCCCCATTGACTCCGCCATGGAATCCCTGAATGCGTCCATGGCCGTGGGCATCACCCTGTACGAGGTCTCCCGCCAGCGCGCAGCCAAGTAGTGATACCGGGGTCCCGCCGGACGGGTCTTCCCGGCGGGACCTCCCGGCGGGTCCTCCCGTCCGGTCCTCCCGGCGGGTCCTCTCGTCCGGGGGCGGCCCGGGCGTCATGTGTGACGCTGGCGCAGGCCAGCAGCCGCCGGCGGCTACTATTTAGCTAATGGTCATGCCGCTCTTCGACACAGCCTCCACCATGGACGCCTCTACGGCGGTACCCCTCGGTGTCAGCGTTCCGCGCGCCGATTCAGACGGCTCCGGCCCGGTGGCCAGGGGCAGGGCCAACGTTGCCTGCTACGCCCCCGGTGTGCCCAGCCTGGAAGTCGTGTACCAGCCCCCGGGCGGTGAATGGCGCGTCCAGCCTCTGCCGAACGTTACCCACGGTGTCCACCATGGGATTGTCACGGACCTGCCTCCGGGTTCCCGGTATGGCTTCCGGCCCGCCTCCGGCGAGCAGTCGCTGCCTGTAGCGGTACCGGCCAACGGGCTGGACCAGGACGGCAGCCGCCCGCTGCTCGATCCCTATGGCCGGGCCGTGGATCTGCGGGACGGTCTCCTCACCAGCGCCCGCACTGCCGGTGACTTTGACTGGGGAACGGACAGCCGCCTGAGGCTGCCCTGGCGGAACACCATTATCTATGAGGCGCATGTCCGCGGACAGACCATGCTCCACCCCGATGTCCCCGAAGAACTCCGCGGGACCTACGCGGGAATGGCGCACCCGGCAGTCCTTGAGCACCTCAAAGGACTGGGCATCACGTCAGTGCAGCTGCTGCCGGTGCATTTCCACCTGGACGAACCGCACCTGCAGGACCTCGGCCTGACGAATTACTGGGGCTACAACACGGCGGCCTTCTTCGCCCTGCATCCCGGCTACGCCACGCGCGCGGCCCAGGACGCCGGTCCGCAGGCAATCCAGAACGAATTCAAAGCCATGGTCAAGGCTTTCCACGAGGCAGGACTGGAAGTCATCCTCGATGTTGTCTACAACCACACCGCGGAGGGCGGCGCGGATGGGCAGACCATCAGCTTCCGCGGGCTGGGGGAGAACCGGTACTACCGGACAGACGGCAACGGGAAGTACCTGGACACCACCGGGTGCGGAAACAGCCTTAACTTTGCCGAGCCCCGCGTTGTGCAGCTGGTCCTCGACTCGTTGCGGTACTGGGTGGACGAGTTCCACATCGATGGGTTCCGCTTCGACCTGGCCGTGACCCTGTGCCGGAACGGCGATAACGAATTCGACCCCCGGCACCCCTTCCTGGTGGCCGTCGCTGCCGATCCGGTCCTGTCCGACACCAAGCTCATCGCCGAACCGTGGGACGTCGGCTACGGCGGCTGGCAGACGGGCCGGTTCCCCATGGGCTGGGTTGACTGGAACGACCATTTCCGGGATTCCGTCCGGTCTTTCTGGCTCGCCGACCGGGCAGCATTGGAGTCCGGCGGGCAGGGTGGCTCGGTGGCAAAACTGGCAGACGCCCTGTCCGGCTCCGCTGCGCTCTTTGAAGGCTCCGGCCGGTCGCGCCTCGCATCAGTGAACTACGTGACCGCCCACGACGGCTTCACGCTGAACGACCTCGTGTCCTACGACAGGAAACACAACGAAGCGAACGGCGAACAGAACCGCGACGGGCACGGTGATAACCGAAGCTACAACCATGGGGTGGAGGGGCCCTCTGAGGACGGCGAGATCCTGGCCAGTCGCGCCCAGTCGCGCCGCAACATGATGGCATCGCTGCTGATCTCCCTCGGCATTCCCATGATTACCGCCGGAGACGAACTGGCACGCACCCAGCAGGGGAACAACAACGCCTACTGCCAGGACAACGCCCTCACTTGGGTGGACTGGACGCGCACCCCGGAATCACATGAGATGCTCCGCAGCACCAAGCGGTTCATCCGGCTCCGCAAGGAGTTCCTGGCCGCTCAGCCGCACCACTTCCCGGTCCGGGACGAGCAGTCCTACCTGTACTGGTACGACCACAACGGCCAACCGATGTCCATGGAACGCTGGAACGACCCGCAGCACCGCGTGATGCAATTGCTCCTCGGCTCCGACGACGGTGAGCTGGCGGGCCTGGTGGTGGTGAACGGAACCGGCTCGGATGTCACCATTACCCTTCCGCCGCTGGCCGCGGAGGGCACGGGTCCCCGCATGTTCGAACTGCGGCTCACCACCTCCCCGCTTCACGAACAGCGGCAGGGCGGCCTGGTGGCTTCAGGTGAAAAGGACCTGGTGGAGGCCAACTCCATCAGCATCTACCGCAACGCCTAGCCCGGGAATATCGACCATGCGCAACCGCAACATCCTGCCCCTGCTGCTTGCCGCCCTCGTGGTGGTGGCAGTGCTGGTCTTCGGCGGCCAGGGCGTCCTGGGCCAGTTGACGGAGGGCACGACGACGGCCCCCACCACCGGCGCGGCGGCATCCGCGTCCGCGTCCCCGGCGCCGTCTAAACCGGCCCAAGCGGCACCGGCGCCCGCACAAAAGAACCCCTCCGGCCTGCCGGCCATCAGGGAGTCCCAGCTGCCGGCCGAGGGGCGCCGGATCCTGGCCCTGATCCGAGCGGGCGGTCCGTACCGGTACAGCCAGGATGACCAGGCATTCGGCAACTTTGAGGGAATCCTGCCCCGCAGGGACCGCGGTTACTACCGCGAATACACTGTGCCCACACCGGGGGAATCAGACCGCGGCGCCCGCAGGATCGTTGCCGGTGCGGACGGCGAGAAGTACTACACCGGCGACCACTACGAATCGTTCTCGTTCATTACGGAAGGCAGCTAGCAGCACCATGAAGATTTACTCCGGCGACACCTGGACCCTTGAGGAACTCCAGGAGCAGGTGGCGGACGCCGGCCGCCGCAGCCTGGTCATCCCCCCGGCGGACAGCAAACGGGCGGTCCTGGAAACCTTCGGCGAGGTCCTGAGCTTCCCGGAGCACTACGGGGTCAACCTGGATGCCCTCAACGATTCGTTGCATGACTTTGCGGACAGCATCAGCGAAAACGGCAACGCCCCCGTCACTGTCCTCTGGCAGGTCGCCGCCGCCTTCCGCGGCGACCGTTCCTTCGGCGTACTGTGCGAAATCCTGCAGGACGCCGAGAGCTACGCAGGCAAGGACCTGAGGGTCACCGCCGTCCTCCTCTGAACCGACAAAACAGGAGGGAAGCCCGTCGGCTTCCCTCCTGTTTTGATGCTCAACCAGCCTCGCTGGCCTGAATGCTACGCGTTGACGATCAGCCCCAGTTCGGCCTTGGACGCGAGTCCTTCATGCCGCGGCAGGACACGGACGGTGTAGCCGAACGGGCCGGACCTGTCGATCACCAGGGAACCGCTGAAGAGGTGGCGGCCATTGCCCAGGTCCTCCTTCACCTGCAGTTCCATGATGGTGATGTCCGTCAGGGTGTCGCTTTCCTCAGCCCGGCCGTAGGCCACCTCCACACAGGCGTCCTCGGGGGTGAGGCCGCTGAGGGCCACGTACGCGTTGACCTGCAGGGTGTCGCCGATCTGTGGATCCTCGGACACGCCCACCGAATCCACATGCTCCACGTGGACCTGCGGCCAGGCGGCACGGACCTTCGCCGACCAGGACGCCAGGGATCGGGCTTGCGCGTACGAGTTGGCGATGGCGCTGCGCCCCGCCTCGGCAGCCGGGCGGTACAGGATGTTCACGTAGTCCCGGAGCATGCGTTCGGCGGAGACCGCCGGGCCCAGGTGGGACAGGGTGTGCTTGATCATGGAGACCCAGTGCGTGGGCACCTTCTCGGCCGCCGACGTCGAGGGCCCTGCGGCACCTGCGGACTCTGACACCGTGCTGCCGTAGAACCGTGGCGCCACCTGGGTTTCGAGCAGCTCGTACAGGGCTGCCGCTTCGATGTCGTCGCGTTCCTCGGGG
The DNA here is from genome assembly GCF_000962805.1 of Pseudarthrobacter chlorophenolicus. GTDB lineage: Bacteria > Actinomycetota > Actinomycetes > Actinomycetales > Micrococcaceae > Arthrobacter > Arthrobacter chlorophenolicus_A. Next base: position 12,057 of record NZ_JZTW01000030.1, read on the forward strand.
GACGCGTCGTTGTTTGCGGTGGGGATCGCCCAGCCGTTCTCACCGTCGTACATCTCGTCCCACCAGCCGTCCAGGACGGACAGGTTCAGCGACCCGTTCAGCGCCGCCTTCATGCCGGACGTGCCGCAGGCCTCCAGCGGGCGCAGCGGGTTGTTCAGCCAGACGTCGCAGCCGGGGAACAGGGTCCGCGCCATGGCGATGTCGTAGTTGGGCAGGAACGCGATCCGGTGCCGGACCTCGGGATCGTCGGTGAACCGGACCAGGTCCTGGATCATCTTCTTGCCGGCGTCATCGGCCGGGTGGGACTTGCCGGCGATCACCAGCTGGATGGGGTGCTCCTTGTGCAGGAGCAGTGCCCTCAGCCGTTCCGGCTCGCGCAGCATCAGGGTCAGGCGCTTGTAGGTGGGGACGCGCCGGGCGAACCCGATGGTGAGCACATCCGGGTCCAGGACGTTGTCCGTCCAGCCGAGCTCGGCGTCGGCTGCACCGCGCTTCTTCCACGCGGCGCGGAGCCGGCGGCGGACGTCGTCCACCAGCGCGGACCGCATCTCGCGGCGCAGCGCCCACACGGCGGCGTCGCTGACGTTGTAGGCAAGGTCCCAGCGGCCGTTCGCCTCCGCCTCGCTGCCAAACTGGTCGCGGGCAAGCCTGGCGATCCGGTCGTCCACCCAGGTGGGCACGTGGACGCCGTTGGTCACCGAGGTGATGGGCACCTCGGAGTGGTCGAAGCCGGGCCACAGGGCGGAGAACATCCCGCGGGACACTTCGCCGTGCAGCTTTGCCACGCCGTTGGCGCGCTGGGCCAGGCGCAGGCCCATCACAGCCATGTTGAAGACAGACGGGTTTCCGTCGGCGTAGTTCTCGCGGCCCAGTTCGAGGATGCGGTCCACCGGCACGTCGGGGGCGAGCCCGGCTTGGAAGAAGTGGCTGATCTGTGCGATCTCAAACCTGTCGATGCCTGCCGGCACGGGGGTGTGTGTGGTGAAGACGGTGGAGGCCCGCCCCGCCGTGAGGGCTTCGTCGAACGTCAGTGCCTGCTCACCGGACATCAGTTCCTGGATACGTTCGATTCCCAGGAAGCCTGCGTGGCCTTCGTTGGTGTGGAACACTTCGGGAGCCGCGGTGCCGGTCAGCTTCTGGAACGCCCTCAGCGCCTTCACGCCACCCATGCCCAGCAGCAGCTCCTGCTGGAGCCGGTGGTCCCCGCCGCCGCCATAAAGACGGTCGGTGATGCTGCGGGCGGCGTCGTCATTGCCGGGGACGTTGGAGTCCAGGAGCAGGAGGGGGACGCGTCCGACGTCGGCCCGCCAGATGTGTGCCAGCAGGCGCCGGCCGTTGGGGAGCGGCAAGGAGACCTGGACCGGTTTGCCGTTACCGTCCGGGGAGGGCTCGCGGAGCAGTGTGAGGGGCAGGCCGTCAGGATCCAGCACAGGGTAGGTTTCCTGTTGCCAGGCGTCCCGGGAGAGGGACTGTTTGAAGTAGCCGGCCTGGTACAACAGGCCCACGCCGATCAGCGGCACGCCCAAATCCGAGGCCGCCTTCAGGTGGTCGCCGGCCAGGATGCCGAGGCCACCGGAGTACTGGGGCAGGACCTCGGTAATGCCGAACTCGGGCGAAAAATAGGCGATGGAAGCAGGAGCTTCCGGTCCCAGGCCCTGGTACCAGCGGGGCTCTTCAAGGTAGCGGTTGAGGTCCGCCTCGGCTGCCCGCACCCTCTCCACCACTGCCTGGTCTGTGGCCAGTTGCTGGAACTCCTCGCGGCTGACCATGCCCAGGAAACCCACCGGGTCCTGGCCGCTTTCCTGCCACAGAGCGGGGTTGAGGCCCGCAAAAAGTTCCCGGGTGGGTCGGTGCCAGGACCAGCGCAAATTGCTGGCCAGCCGGGCCAGGGGCCGGATGGGTTCGGGGAGGACTGTACGGACCGTAAACCTGCGGATTGCCTTCACCTGCGTCACACTAACGGACAACCCCCGCAGCTGTAACCAGCTTTAGGTTTCTTTTGCGTAAATGACAGGGGACGTGAAGCAAATGAAGCACGGCGCAACAAAATACAGTGCGCAGCCTTAGCAATCTCCGTCATTTCTCGCTAACGTCGAGCCTGTGACGACAAACCCAGTAACCAGTGCCGCATCAAAGAAAATGCCCAAGGGACAGATCACCGACGGACTCCGGTTCGGACGTTTTCCGATCACTGCCGTTCAGCCAGTCGTCGAGGGCGGGAAGTTCCCCGCCAAGGCGCTGCCCGGTGAAGGAATCGTCGTGGGTGCCACCTCGTTCCGTGAAGGCCATGACCAGCTAGGCGTCAGCGCCGTGCTCCTCGATCCCTCGGGTGCCGAGCGCCAGCGAGTTCGGCTCGCCCCTCCGCGCGGGGAACGGGGCATGGGAACCGACCGCTGGGAGGGCGTCCTCACGCCGTCGGAAACCGGCAACTGGTCATTCGTCATTGAGGCCTGGCATGACCGCTACGGCACGTGGCACCACAATGCTGAAGTGAAGATCGCCGCCGGCATCGACGTCGAACTCATGCTTGCCGAAGGCGCTGCCCTGCTGCGCGAAGCGTCCACCGAGGACTTCCGTAGCGACTGGGACAAAGGCGTCCTCCGCGACGCCGCCGGCAAGCTGGCTGACCAGTCCCTCAGCACCGAAGAACGCCTGGGTGCCGGGTTCGGCCACGATGTGGCCGGCGTTGTGGCGCACCAGCCTATCCGTGAACTCGTCACCGTTTCCGAGCAGTACCCCCTCCTCGTGGAGCGTGACCGCGCCGGCCGCGGGTCCTGGTACGAGTTCTTCCCCCGCTCCGAGGGGGCGGTCAAGGATCACAACTCCGGCGCTTGGACTTCCGGTAACTTCCGGACTGCAGCGCGGCGGCTTGACGCCGTTGCGGCCATGGGCTTCGACGTGATCTACATGCCGCCCATCCACCCGATCGGCGTGCAACACCGGAAAGGCCCGAACAACACCCTTGTGGCGGGCCCGCACGATCCCGGCTCCCCGTGGGCCATCGGTGCCGCCGAAGGCGGCCACGACGCCATCCATCCCGATCTCGGCTCCTTCGAGGACTTTGACGCCTTCGTGGCCCGGGCCAATGAGCTGGGCCTGGAAGTGGCGCTGGACCTGGCGCTGCAGGCGGCACCTGACCATCCCTGGGTGGCGGCGCACCCCGAATGGTTCACCACCCGGGTGGACGGCAGCGTTGCCTATGCCGAAAATCCGCCCAAGAAGTACCAGGACATTTACCCGCTTAATTTCGATAATGACCCCGAGGGGCTTTCCAACGAAATTCTGCGGATTGTGTTGTTGTGGGTCAGCCACGGGGTAAAGATTTTCCGCGTCGATAACCCGCATACCAAACCCGTGTGGTTCTGGGAATGGCTCATTGCCGAGGTCAACAAATCGGTTCCCGGCGTGGTGTTCCTGGCTGAGGCTTTTACCCGCCCTGCGATGATGCACGCACTGGGCAGGGCAGGCTTCCAGCAGTCCTACACGTACTTCACATGGCGCAACACCAAAAAGGAGATCGAGGAGTACTTCCAGGAGGTCAGCCATGAGTCCCCGGCGTACTTCCGGCCCAATTTCTTCGTCAACACCCCGGACATCCTCACCGAGTACCTCCAGTACGGAGGTCCGGCCGCCTTCAAGGTCAAGGCTGTCCTGGCCTCGACGGCCAGCCCGCTGTGGGGCGTGTACGCCGGCTACGAACTGTACGAGCACGTGGCCCGCCCGGGCGCTGAGGAGTACATCGACAACGAGAAGTTCGAATACAAGGCCCGCGATTGGGACGCCGCTGCCGAGTCCGGCCGGACGCTGGCACCGTTCATCACGCGGCTGAACCACCTCCGCCGTGACCACCCTGCACTCCAGGACCTGCAGAACCTCACGGTCCACCAGAGCACCGATGATTCCACCGTGGTCTACTCCAAGCACAAGACCCTGGCCGACGGTTCCAAGGACACGCTCATTGTGGTGGTCAACGTGGACCCGCATGTCACCAAGGAATGCAGCGTAGCCCTGGACCTGGCGGCCCTGGAGCTGGACCCGCAGGACATCACCCCGGGTGGCGGCTTCCATGTTGACGACCTCATCTCCGGCGAAAGCTGGGAATGGGGCGAGTTCAACTACGTCCGCCTTGACCCGCACGTGGAGCCGGCACACATCCTGAGCGTCAGGAGAATGCCTCGGTGATTTTCAATCCGCAAAGTTCCGGCCAGCACTTCACGCCCAAAAGCACGTTTGAGCTGAATGCTCCGGGTCTCCAGCATGATCCGCTGTGGTACCGGAAAGCCGTTTTCTACGAGGTGCTGGTTCGGGCCTTTGCGGATGCCAACGGTGACGGTTCCGGGGATTTCTCCGGCCTCATCGACCGGCTGGACTATCTCCAATGGCTCGGGGTGGATTGCCTGTGGCTGCCGCCGTTCTTCCAGTCACCCCTGCGCGACGGCGGCTACGACATCTCGGACTACAACTCCGTTCTGGACGAGTTCGGGACCATAAGCGACTTCAAGCGGCTGGTGGCTGAGGCACATGCCAGGGGAGTGCGGGTGATCATCGACCTGCCGCTGAACCACACCTCGGACCAGCACCCGTGGTTCCAGGAATCCCGCAAGGACCCCGACGGTCCCTACGGCGATTTCTACGTATGGAGTGACACCGACGAAAAGTACCAGGATGCCCGAATCATCTTCGTCGACACCGAGGAATCAAACTGGACGTTCGATCCCATCCGCCGGCAGTTCTTTTGGCACCGGTTCTTCAGCCACCAGCCTGACCTGAACTTTGAAAATCCCAAGGTCATCGAGGCACTCTTCGACGTTGTGCGGTTCTGGTTGGACCAGGGCATTGACGGGTTCCGCGCAGACGCCATCCCCTACCTGTTCGAAGAGGAAGGGACCAACTGCGAGAACCTTCCGGCTACCCATGACTTCCTGCGGAAACTGCGCGCCATGGTGGACGAAAGCTACCCCGGCCGGGTCATCATCGCCGAGGCCAACCAGCCGCCCAACGAGGTGGTGGAGTACTTCGGGACGGAGGAAGAGCCGGAGTGCCACATGGCATTCCACTTCCCGATCATGCCGAGGCTCTACTATGCGCTCCGGGACCAGAAGGCCGCGCCCATCATCGAGACCATGCGCGACACTCCGGACATCCCGGACGGAGCCCAGTGGGGCACCTTCCTGCGCAACCACGATGAACTGACGCTCGAAATGGTCACCGCCGACGAACGCGCAGCGATGCTCGGCTGGTATGCACCGGACCCGCGCATGCGCGCCAACATCGGTATCCGCCGCCGGCTGGCCCCGTTGCTGGACAACTCACGGGCTGAGATTGAGCTGATCAACGCCCTGCTGCTGTCCCTTCCGGGCAGCCCGTTCCTGTACTACGGGGACGAGATCGGCATGGGCGACAACATCTGGCTCGAGGACCGTGACGCCGTCCGCACACCGATGCAGTGGAACCCCGACCGCAACGCGGGTTTCTCACACGCGGACCCGGGCAAGCTCTACCTGCCGCCCATCCAGTCGCTGGTCTACAACTACAGCATGGCCAACGTTGAGGCCGAGGCCGCCCACTCCGGATCGCTGCTTCGCTGGACCCGCCAGATCCTCAGCGTCCGAAGAAACCATCCGGCTTTCGGCCTCGGGGCCTTCAAGCACGTCGAAGCCGACCACGACGCCGTCCTGGCTTACCTCCGGGAGCTGCCGGACGGGAATTCCGCAGGATTGAACGGCGAAACGGTCCTTTGCGCGTTCAACCTCTCGCAGCATCCCGTGGCCGCCACTCTGCGGGTGCCCGAATACGCCGGCCGGGGACTGCGCGACGTCTTCGGCGGCCAGGTCTTCCCGGGGATCAACGACGACGGTACGTTGACGCTGACCCTCGGCAGCCACGATTTCTTCTGGCTCCGGCTCCGGTCGGCGACATCGAATCCGTCGTCGCCCTATACACAGGCACTGCCCATCCTGTCGATAGAGAATTGATATGAACCAGCCAATACTGACTCCCGCCCTGACCACGCTCCTCAAGGAATGGCTTCCGAAGCAGCGATGGTTCCCCGTCAACAGCCCCGACTTCGAGATGTCGCAGGCAGGCAGCCTGGGCATTGAGGACCCCTCGGGGCATGCGGGGCTTGCCGTGTTCCTGCTGAGCATCACCACAGGTCCGTCCGACGGCGGCGGCCGCACCTTGGTGGTGCAGGTTCCGCTGAGCTTCCGGTCGGCGCCGGCGGCCGGTATGGAGAGGGCGCTGGTGGGACAGGCAGCCGGAACGGACCCGTCCAGGACCTGGGTTTACGACGCCCTCCACGATCCCGATTTCATCGGTGGCTGGCTGGACCTCATCCGGCATGAAACCAAGGCACGCACCGGCGCGGCCGCAGGCTTTAAGGCATCGGGGAACTACCGGCTCCCCACCGCCCACGGGGTGGTCAAGGTGTTGTCCGGCGAGCAGTCCAACACCTCGGTGATCGTTGACGACGGCGAGTCTGCGGCAATCGTGAAGTTCTTCCGGACACTTTCCGCCGGAACCAACCCCGAAGTTGAAGTGGGCGCAGCCCTCACCGCCGCCGGCACCTCGGAAGTCCCCGCCACGCTGGGCTGGGTCCGGGGTGAATGGCTGGAAAACGGCACCAACGCAGGCGGGACCGCGAGGGGCACCCGCCCGGTGCAGGGCGAGCTTGCCGTGGCGCACGAATTCCTGGCCGGCGGATTGGATGCCTGGCGGCTCGCCGTTGACGCGGCGCGGGCCGGCAGGGACTTCACCGCCGAGGCGCGAGCACTCGGCGCGGCCACGGCCACCGTCCACCGCCGGCTGGCCGAAACGCTTGGCAGCTCAGAAGCTGCCGGGTCCGGCCATGACGTCGCGGCGGGAGTAGCCCGGCGTATCCGCGAGGCCTGGGCCGAGGCCGGTCCCGCCGTCGGCCCCTATGACGAGGCGCTGGGCGCTCTTCTTGACGGGCTCGACGGCGCCAGCGCAGGTCCGCTCCAGCGGATCCATGGTGACCTGCACCTGGGCCAGATCCTGCAGGTGCCCCATGCCGCAGGCCGAACGGAACCGCCCGAGGCCACGGAATCGGAGCCCCGCTGGGCCATCCTCGATTTTGAGGGCGAGCCGCTGCGCCCCATAGATGAGCGGAACGGCCCGGATGTGCCCTTGCGGGACGTCGCCGGAATGCTGCGGTCCTTCGACTACGCGGCCGGTGCAGCCCAGCGCGAGCAGGAGGGGGCCCACGTGCCTGCGTCCTGGGTTGATGACTGCGCGGACGCGTTCCTCGCCGGCTACGCGCGGGTCACCCCCGGCACTGTGGACCGGACCTCGCCGCTGTTTGTGGCATTGTGGCTGGACAAGGCGCTGTACGAAGTTGTTTATGAAATGCGTAACAGGCCCGATTGGCTGGCGATTCCAGTAAGCGCCTCCAGACGGCTCCTGGGCGGTAATGGCGCCGGCGATACCGCCGGCGCAGCATCGGAAGGTAACGAAATGACAGGCACAGCACGAACAGGACGGCCGGGGGCTCCGCTCCCGGTGGACGACGGCACCCTGGGCAAGATTGCCAACGGTGAACACCACGCGCCGCACTCCGTACTGGGGGCGCACCTGGATGACTACGGCCACGTCACCGTCCGCACGGTGAAGCACCTGGCGGAAGCGGTCAGCGTCATCACCGCTGCGGGGGAAGTGCCGATGCAACACGAGGCACATGGGGCCTGGGTAGCTGTACTGGAACCGAGCGAGCACGGGCACGTTCCGGACTACCGCCTGTCCGTCACGTACCCCGGGGCTGACCCAGTCACGGTGGACGAGCCCTACCGGTACCTGCCGACCGTCGGTGAGGTGGACCTGCACCTCATCGGAGAAGGCCGCCATGAAAAGCTCTGGCAGGTCCTGGGTGCACACGTCCAGCATTACAAGTCTTCGCTGGGGGACGTGGACGGTGTTTCCTTTGCCGTGTGGGCTCCCAATGCGCAGGCCGTCCGCGTAAAGGGCGACTTCAACGGCTGGGACGGACGCGAACATTCGCTCCGCTCGCTGGGTTCCTCCGGCATCTGGGAACTCTTCATTCCCGGGGTTGTAGCAGGGGCGTGCTACAAATTCGAGATCCGCACCAAGGCTGGCTACTGGGTGGAAAAAGCGGACCCGCTGGCTTTCGGAACCGAGGTCCCGCCGCTCACGGCATCCCGTGTGGTGGAACCGTCCTACGCCTTCAAGGACGACGAGTGGATGCAGGCCCGCGCCGAACGCGATCCGCATAACTCGGCCATGAGCGTGTACGAGGTCCACCTCGGATCCTGGCGCCTGGGGCTCGGGTACCGCGAGCTTGCCAAGGAGCTCGTGGACTACGTCAAGTGGCTGGGCTTCACTCACGTGGAGTTCATGCCGGTTGCCGAGCACCCCTTCGGCGGCTCCTGGGGCTACCAGGTCACCTCCTACTTTGCCCCGACGTCCCGGTTCGGCCACCCCGACGAGTTCCGATACCTGGTGGACACCCTTCACCAGGCCGGCATCGGCGTCCTGCTGGACTGGGTCCCTGCCCACTTCCCCAAGGATTCATGGGCGCTGGCACAGTTCGACGGCCAGCCCCTGTACGAACACGCTGACCCCACTCTCGGCGAACACCCCGACTGGGGAACGCTGATCTTCGACTTCGGCCGAACCGAGGTGCGCAACTTTTTGGTGGCGAATGCCCTGTACTGGCTGGACGAGTTCCACATCGACGGGCTGCGCGTGGATGCCGTGGCGTCGATGCTGTATCTGGACTACTCCCGTGAGGAAGGACAGTGGCGCCCCAACCGGTTCGGTGGCAGGGAGAACCTCGAAGCGATCTCCTTCCTCCAGGAAGTCAACGCCACCGTCTACAAGACCCACCCCGGCGCTGTCATGATCGCCGAGGAGTCCACCGCGTTCCCCGGCGTGACCGCACCCACCAGCCACGGCGGGTTGGGATTCGGGCTGAAATGGAACATGGGCTGGATGCACGATTCCCTGAAGTACGCCTCCGAAGACCCGGTCAACCGCAAATGGCACCACGGCGGCCTGACGTTCTCGCTGGTTTATGCTTTCACGGAAAACTTCCTGCTGCCCATCAGCCACGACGAAGTTGTGCACGGCAAAGGCTCGATGCTTCGCAAGATGCCGGGGGACCGGTGGCAGCAGCTGGCAAACCTCCGCGCTTTCCTCGCGTACCAGTGGGCACATCCCGGTAAGCAGCTCATCTTCATGGGGACCGAGTTCGGCCAGGAAGCGGAGTGGTCGGAGCAGCACGGGCTGGATTGGTGGCTCGCTGACATCCCCGCCCACAAGGGGATCCAGCTGCTGACCAAGGACCTGAACGAGCTCTACACATCCACGCCCTCCCTGTACGCCCGCGACAACGAACCTGCCGGGTTCCAGTGGATCAACGGCGGAGACGCTGACAGGAACGTACTGTCCTTCATCCGCCGTGATGCGGACGGCAACCCGGTGGTGTGCGCCATCAACTTCTCCGGAGCGCCGCACGCCGGCTACACCCTGGGTGTTCCCCAGGCAGGTGCCTGGACCGAAGTGCTCAACACCGACCACACCACATATGGAGGCTCCGGCGTCCTGAACAACGGAGAGTTGAAGGCCACCGATGAAGGACAGGACGGGCAGCCGGCAACGCTGACCGTCACCCTTCCTCCGCTCGGTGCATCCTTCTTCATTCCGGGAGCGCCGGCACCCCGCTAGGCGTTGCGGCCGGACAGCGCACCGCTGCTTGGGCCAGGAAAGGAGGCCCGGAATCCCTGAGATTCCGGGCCTCCCGCCGTGGGTGGACTGAGTGACGAGGGACCCGACAGGGGCCGGGTTGGCCTTCCCGGCCAAGGGGTGGTAGAGTTTATTTCCGCGCTGCTCCACGGAGTCAGACGGAAAACCGACCACCAAGCCTCACGGCGATGAAGGTCGAGAACGCCGGTTTGACAAGTACGAAGCAGCCGGGTAAGTTTGGAAAGTTGCTCCGGAGCGATCCTGAACGTGTGTTTGGGTGGTGCCGGGTGTGTCTGTTGTTTGAGAACTCAAT
>NZ_JZTW01000031.1 GCF_000962805.1 Pseudarthrobacter chlorophenolicus
AGGAGATGGCTTCCATCTCGGCGGTGGCGTTCAGCTTCATGGTGCACGAACCCAGCGGGATCATGGTGCGGTCCAGCGCCAGGTCCCGGTCGGAGAGCTTGCGGATGTAGCGCAGCAGCTGGGTTTCGGACCGGTGCGTGTTGAACACCGGGTGCTCCAGGTAACCGGACGTGCGCTCCAGTTCCGCTGCCAAGGCGAAGCTGCCGCCCTCGGCCACCGTGGCACCAAAGATGCCCGCGACGTCGGAGACGACGGCCGCCGTCGTGGTTTCATCCAGGGAAATGCCCACGGTGTCCGCGTCGATGGGGCGGAGATTGATGCCGCGCCCTGCAGCGTCGGCAATGATGCCGGCCGCGCGGCCGGGGACCCTAACGGTGACGGTGTCGAAGAAGCTATTGTGCAGGACTTCCACGCCGGCGGCTTCGAGGGACGCAGCAAGCGTGCGGGCGTGGCCGTGCACCGTCTCCGCAATGGCCTTCAGCCCGTCCGGGCCGTGGTAAACGGCGTACATGGAGGACACAATGGCAAGCAGCGCCTGGGCGGTGCAAATGTTGGAGGTGGCCTTCTCGCGGCGGATGTGCTGTTCACGGGTCTGCAGCGCAAGGCGGTAGGCCGGTGCGCCGGCGTCGTCCTTGGATACGCCCACGAGTCGTCCGGGCAGCGAACGCTCAAGGCCTTTGCGGACTGCCATGTAGGCGGCGTGCGGGCCGCCGAAGAACAGCGGGACGCCGAAGCGCTGGGTGGAACCAACCGCGATGTCCGCACCCTGCTCGCCCGGAGGAGTGATCAGGGTCAGGGCCAAAAGGTCCGCGGCCACTGTGACCAGCGCACCGCGTTCCTTCGCGGCGGCGATGACATCGGCTTGGTTGAAGACACGGCCTGAGGCTCCCGGCTGCTGCAGCACGATGCCGTTGATGTCACCCTCAGGCAGACCCGCGGAGAGGTCGGCGACCTCCACCTCGAAACCGAGCGCTTCGGCGCGGCCTTTCACGATGGCGATGGTCTGCGGCAGGACGTCAATGTCCAGGACGGTCTTGCCGTCGGCAGCCGGCTTGGCCTTATTGGCCCGGCGCATCAGCAGCACAGCCTCGGCCACTGCGGTGGCTTCATCGAGCAGGGAGGCGTTGGCGATCGGCAGGCCCACCAGGTCCTGGACCATGGTCTGGAAGTTCAGCAGTGCCTCCAGCCGGCCCTGGGAAATCTCGGGCTGGTACGGGGTGTAGGCCGTGTACCAGGCAGGAGCTTCGAGGATGTTGCGGCGGATCACGGCCGGGGTAACGGTGTCATAGTAGCCCTGGCCGATCAGCTGCACGGCGGTCTTGTTCTTGCCGGCCAGTCGGCGCAGCTCCGTCAGGACCTCAACCTCACTGAGCGCGTCCTGCAGCTTCAGGGCCGTTTCCTGGCGGATAACTTTGGGGACGGCAGTATCGACCAGGGAGTCAACACTGTCGTAGCCGACAGCCTTGAGCATGGCGTCGACGTGGTCCTGCCGGCGCGCGCCGATATGGCGGTCGACGAAAGTGGTGGAGGCTGAACTAACCGTCACGGGGGAACTCCAGATACTCAGGCGGCGCAGGGTACGCCACAGCGATTCGGGTCCCTCCCCGCTCTGTATTGGACCTGAGAGTTTCCGCGGCTCCTGCATGGACAGGACCCGCTTGCACCGTCGGTGAGCACAACGGTCCGGCATCCGATTACCCGGTGCCTGGACGGCCTGCTGCTTTCCAGAGGTGCCTCGCCGCGGCGGTACAGGGGCCTGCGAGATTCCTGGGGAGGATTTGCTCCTACGGCGCCTGCCGATGGTGTGGCAGGACTCTCCCGCCGCAGATCAAAGGCTATTCAGTTGGATGTGGACGTGGGACCGTCCGGTGACAACTCCCACAGCGCTTAATTCTCCTACGCTGCGGCCCCCGGGGCAAATGTCCGGCTACCGCCGGAGCCGCTCCAGTGCTGCCAGCAACTCGTCGACGTCCGCGGCCTCGCCGCCTGCGGGGACGGGGCCAATGGCCAGCATGGCGTTGAAGTACAGCCCGTCCCCCATGTACAGCACAGCTTTGGCCAGGGCAGGCCCAACGTCTGCCGCTATTTCATCCAGCCACCTCCGCTGGATGGCAGTGAACCGCCGGCGGGTCTCTTCATGCGCCACCTCCGAAAGCCTGGTTGCGGCGACGATGGCACGGTCCAGGGGCGTGTCTCCCCATACCGAGGACCGGATGAAGTAGGCGGCCGCGCCTTCCGGTGCTGCCGCCATAGCCTCGGCGTCTTCGCCGGCGTGCGCGTCCAATTGGTCCAGGAGCGCCTGGATCAGGGCTTCCTTGTTCGGAAAGTGGTAGAGGAGCCCGCCTTTGGAGACGCCGGCCTTCTTAGCCACAGCGTCCAGGGTGGCGGCGCGCTCCCCTACCTCGATGAGCAGGGCGACGAAGGCGTCAAGGACGGCTTCACGGGCGACTGGCTTTCGGGGCATGCCTTCCATCATGCCTTCCCGGGGTTCCGGGAGCTCAACTCAGCCACCGTTTCTTAACTGTACCGTCTGGACGGTATAGTTAATTCATGACCACTTCGACGCACCGCGCTGAACCACAGCTCCAGGGACCCGCCGCCCCACGGGCACCGTGGCGCGACTGGCTGGCCCTTGCGCTGCTGATGTTTCCCGTCCTCCTGGTGGCCGTGGACAACACGGCACTGACCTTCGCCCTGCCGGCCATCGCCCAGTCCTTGAACCCTTCCGGCGTGCAGTTGCTCTGGATTGTGGATGCCTACCCCCTGGTACTGGCGGGACTGCTGGTGTGCATGGGCAGCCTCGGCGACAGGATCGGCCGGCGGCGGCTGCTCCTCACGGGCAGCCTGGGCTTTGCCGCGCTCTCGGCAGCCACGGCATTCGCGCCAACGGCGGAATGGCTGATCGCCGGACGAGCCGCCCTGGGCTTCTTCGGCGCCATGCTGATGCCCTCAACCCTCTCCCTCATCCGCAACATCTTTGCGGAGCCCAACCGCCGCCGCCTGGCGGTGGCCATCTGGGCGGCCGGCTTTTCCGGCGGGGCTGCACTGGGGCCGATCTTCGGCGGCTGGCTGGTGGAGCACTACTGGTGGGGCGCAGTCTTCCTGGTCGCAGTGCCACTCATGCTGCCGCTGCTCGCCCTTGGCCCGGTACTGATCCCGGAATCCAGGAACCCCGAGCCCGGGAAGGTGGATATTCCCAGCATCGCACTGTCCTTGCTGGTGATGGTGCCGCTGGTCTACGGCATCAAGGAAGTTGCCACGGAAGGATTGTCCGGCACCGGCCTTGGCGCCATGGCCTTTGGCCTGGCCATGGCAGTGGTATTCGTCCGGCGTCAGCTCCGGCTGCCGCACCCCCTGCTGGACATGTCGCTTTTCCGCAACCGGGTATTCAGCATGGCCATCACCGCCAATATCCTGGCCCTGTTCTCCTTCAACGGATTCATCCTCTTCCTCGCCCAGCACCTGCAGCTACTGGAGGGCATGACGCCGTCCGCTGCGGGCGTGGCCATGATCCCGGCCCTGATTGCCACGGTGATGGCAGGCCTGGTGGTGGTGCCACTGGTCCGGAAGGTGCGGCCCGGCTTCGTGGTGGGCGCGGGCCTGGCGTTCAGCGCTGCGGGGTACAGCCTGGTGACGTTCGGGAACCACGACGGCGGACCCACACTGTTGCTGGCAGCCTTGCTGATCCTGGCGCTGGGCGTGGGGACTGCTGAGACCATTTCCAACGACCTCATCCTCGGTGCGGCGCCGGCGCACAAGTCAGGGGCCGCGGCGGCTATCTCGGAAACCGGGTACGAGGTGGGAGCATTGCTGGGGACGGCCGTCCTGGGCTCCATCCTCACAGCCTCCTACCAGCACAACCTGCACCTTCCGGCGGCCGTGGACAGCAACGCCACGGAAGCGGCCCGCCACAGCGCCGGCGAAACACTGGCCGGCGCCATGGACCTCGCGGCCGCACTGCCAACCCCGCTGGCCGATGCCGTCCGCCAGGCTGCGGCCACCGCCTTCGATTCCGGTGTGCATGTGACCGCGGCGATTGGGCTGGTCCTGATGGCCACTGCGGCCGTTTGCGCCGCCATCGTGCTTCGCAAAGTGCCCAAAGCCGCATAGCAGCACCACGGCACGCGGCACCGCAAGGGGCCTTAACGGCAAAGGCGCCCGGCGCCGGAGTTCAATCTCCGGTACCGGGCGCCTTCGTCGTGCAGTGGCGGCTGCCGGCTGCTACTTTTCGTCCGGGGCGGTGACGCTGGCGGTCGGCTTGAGCGTCTCTGCGCTCACCATCCAGGCGAACTGCTCCAGCTTGGCGATGAACTCGTGCAGCAGGTCTGCGCTGGTGGGATCTTCCTCATCCACCTCGTCATGGACCTTGCGCATGGTGCCCACTGCGGCCTCCATAGCAGCAACGATCCGCTCGATGGCGTCCTTGGTGCTGATCAGGCCCTCAGGAAACTCAGCCAGGGCAGTCGACTTCGACACGGTGGAGCTGCGGCCGTCGGGCAGTGCATGGAGGGCCCGCATGCGCTCGGCGGTGTCATCGGCGAACTGGCGCGCGGCGTCCACGATTTCGTCCAGCTGCAGGTGGAGGTCCCGGAAGTTGGTGCCCACAATATTCCAGTGCGCCTGCTTTCCCTGGATGTGCAGCTCAATCAGGTCAGCGAGTACGGCCTGAAGGTTGTTGGTCAGGGTCGGTGAAGCTTTCATGCGAGTCCTCCTCGATTGGTCCAGTAACTTCGAAGTTATCAGCGCCCGGGCCGCCCGGCATGGGACCGGGCGGATATTTCTCAGTGAGCTTACTAATATTGCCGCGCGGTCATAAACGAACGTGATTCATATTCCCTCTTGCGCGACGGCCGTCACACCTCCATACTAAATGAACGCCATTCATATAGTGACCCCGGTCATAAGCTTCCAGAAAGCGGTGCCATGACAGAAGCACTCCGCACCAGCTCCACCGCCGCGCAGGGCAATCATTTGCCCGGCAGCGGCGACATTTCCGCCAAGGGACTGAAGGGCGGGCAGCTGGGGCTCCTCGCCGTCGTCGTCCTTGGAATTTCCACAATTGCCCCCGCCTACACCCTGACCAGCGCACTGGGCCCCACCGTCAATGAAGCCGGACTCCAGCTGCCCGTGATTTTCCTGATCGGGTTCATCCCGATGATCCTGGTCTCGCTGGCCTACCGGGAACTCAACGCCGATTCACCGGACAGCGGCACCACTTTCACCTGGGTCAGCAAAGCCTTCGGACCGTGGGTCGGCTGGATGGGCGGCTGGGGCCTCCTGGCCGCCAACATCATCGTGTTGTCCAACCTCGCCGGCGTGGCCGTCGACTTTTTCTACCTTTTCCTGTCCCAGCTCACCGGCTCACCCGAACTGGCGGACCTGGCGGACAACAAAGCCCTGAACGTCCTGACCTGCCTGGTGTTCGTTGCCCTCGCCGTCTGGGTCAGCTATCGCGGCCTGCACACCACCAAAGTGGTGCAGTACGGCCTGGTGGGATTCCAGCTGCTGGTACTGGGACTGTTTGTCGCCATGGCCTTCGCCAACTGGTCCACCTCGGAGACCGCCATCCCCTTCAGCTGGGAATGGTTCGACGTCACCAGGATTGAGACCTTCGGCCAGGTGGCCGCCGGAATTTCACTCTCCATCTTCGTGTACTGGGGCTGGGACGTCTGCCTCACGGTGAATGAGGAAACAGCCAACGGCAAGAAAACGGCCGGTGTGGCCGGCACCCTGACGGCCGTCATCGTCCTGGCCATCTACCTGCTGGTCAGCATCGCCACCATGATGTTCGCCGGCGTCGGCGACACCGGCAACGGACTGAACAACGCAGAAAACCACGAGAACATCTTCACAGCGCTGGCCTCCCCCATCATGGGCCCGTTCGCCATCCTGATGTCCCTCGCCGTGCTCTCCAGCTCGGCCGCGTCCCTGCAGTCCACGTTCATGTCACCGTCCCGCAGCCTCCTGGCAATGGCCCACTACGGGGCCCTGCCTGAACCGTTCAGTCGCGTCAGCCGGAAGTTCGCGACGCCGGGCTTCGCCACCATCGCCGCCGGCGTCATGTCCGCGGGGTTCTACGCCGTGATGCATGTGGTCAGCGAGAACGTCCTTAATGACACCATCCTGGCCTTGGGCCTGATGATCTGCTTCTACTACGGACTGACGGCACTCGCCTGCGCCTGGTACTTCCGGCACAGCCTCTTCACCAGCGTCCGCCATTTCGTGTTGCGGCTGCTGTGCCCGGTGCTCGGCGGCGTGGGCCTCTTCGTCGTGTTCTTCCAGACTGCCGCGGACAGCCTGGCGCCCGAGTTCGGCAGCGGCTCCGAAGTCTTCGGCGTGGGACTGGTGTTCATCCTCGGCGTCGGCATCCTGGCGCTCGGGGCGGTGTTCATGCTGATCATGGCCCGGGTACGGCCCGGTTTCTTCCGCGGCGAAACGCTGCGGAAAGACACCCCGGCCCTGGTGGTCCCCGAGTAGGGGCGCCTGCCCAGAACAGGAAAGGTGCCGTTCCCCGTCAACGCGGGGGACGGCACCTTTCCTGTTTGACGACGGCGGCTGTCACCAGAAGTGCGCCACATCCACCACCAGCCGGGAGCCTGGGCCCGGCCCGTCCAGCGTAAAGACACGGAAGGGAAGCCGGGCGCGGACGCCGACGCCGAGTGTGCTCTGGCCCTCGAAGCTGCCTGCCCAAACCACCTGGCGGAAGGTTTGGTAGCCGGAGACGTTGGAGAGCTCATCCGGGTTGGCCGGGGTGTAGGTTGACGCGTAGTCGGCGTCGTAGGCCGGCGCCCGGACAACGACCTGCAGGCGGGCGCCGCCACTGGTAGGTATGGGCTTCCCCGAGCCCTCCTGGGCGATTTGCCCAACATAGCGGACGGAATAGCCGGGTACATCCCCCGCACCCAGGTCCACCACCAGCCGGTCGAAGCAGTAGTGCTGTCCGGTACGGACATTGGTGACGGGCGCGCTGCTCATGGAGCCGTCCGCCTTCATCAGCGAACCCCACGTGAGCCCGCAATACGAGGTGGTTGCCGAGGCTGGCCCCGGAACCAGTAACCCCAGTCCAACGGCCACAAGGATGGCCGTGAACCAGATGGAGAGTTTTTTCATTGTGGTGCCACCCAAGGAAGGAGCGATTTGGATAGCTCCAGATTAAGGCGGCGGGAACGGCGAAACGAGGCCTGTGTCCGCTTCGGGGCGGAACCGTTAACCTGCCGCCCGCCGCATTAAGGCCGGATAAAACAGGGGCCGTTTCGGGGCCCCGCTTAACCCGTTCGGCACCGTTCCTGCACCTGCCCGTTACCGCCCATAACGGTTGCCCGCGGGGTACAAAAAGCGCCGGTCACCCCCGTGGGGCGGCCGGCGCTGAAACCTGGTGGAAGCTCAGCCTTCGCAGTCGCGGCAGTACTTGAGGCCGTTCTTTTCCCGGGCAACCTGGGACCGGTGGCGGACCAAAAAGCACGAGGAGCACGTGAATTCATCGGACTGCTCCGGAACCACGACAACGGTCAGTTCCTCGTTGGACAGGTCCGCGCCGGGAAGGTCAATGCCTTCAGCGGTGTCGTTCTCTTCGACATCGATGACGGCGGTCTGTGCGTTGCCCCCGCGGGACGCCTGGAGGGCCTCAAGCGAGTCAGCCGGGGACTCTTCCTCCTGCTTGCGCGGAGCATCGTAATCGGTAGCCATAGCGTGTTCACTTTCGTTGCTGCACAGCGCCATTTCAGGCACCTCAGTGCAGCAGTTTAGGGCATGACCCCTTTACAGGCGCAATAGTGCGTCGAACCGGCCGGTCAGCTGGCGCCGGCAGTCCACTCATCGTGCCGTGCGCGGGCCTGGTCGGCGCCCACTGCCACGCCGCTCAGGGCAGGAAGCCAGCCCCAGCGGGATGCGTCCGCCATAGCGTCAGCGGCCTGTTCCGGGGAAGTGAAGGCGAAGGCTGCGGTAAACCACTGGCGGAACCTGCCGCGGATGCTATCTGTCATTCCTGAAACCTAGGTGCCGGATGTTGTGGGTGCGTTTCACCGGTATCTCCCGCAGGTAAACCATGGCGCCGGCAAAGCGGAGGTCCCCGGGCCGCCAAAGCAGGGTCCGGTCGCTATGGCGCGGTCGTCAGGTCCGTAGCGGTGTCCGCCGGCGAGCGCCGGCGCCGGCTCATCAGGATGAAGGGTGCGGCCAGCAGCTGCACGGCCCCGCTCACTGCGAGGGAGGCTGGGTAGCCGTACAGGTCCGCGGCCCGTCCCAGCAAGGGCTGCACCACCACTCCACCGCTGGAACCCATGAGGGAGTCGAAGCTGAGCACCGTTGCCCGCTGCTTGGAAGGGATCATGTCATTCAGGTACGCCTGGCGGACCGGGATACCTGCTGAACCCACCATCCCCCACAGCATGAGCAGCACCAGGGCAAGCCAGAACGTGGTGGTGAACAGCAAAGCCACGAGAATCAGTGCGCTGGCCACGTTGCTGGCAATCAGCACCGTGGTCCGCCGGTGGACCAGCTTCCTGACCCGCGGCGCCATCCATCCGCCCACCACGTCGGCCCCGGCCACGATGGCGGCGGCAAGTCCGGCCACGGCGTAGGCGCGGGGATCCCCGAAGAGCTGCAGCAGGTAGGGCTGCAGGGCGTAGAAGACGTAGATGCCCACGCCCTGCGTGAACGGGGCGGCCAGCATGATGTACCGGACGGGTGGGTGGCGGAGACCGCCGTCCACGGAGGCCTTGAGGACGGCGCGGGTGGCAGCGAGCGGGCGGGCCGACCGCTCAGGGGTGAATCCGACGTCGTGCATGAGCAGGAAGGCGACAACGAACATGGCCAGCAGCACTGCTACCCGCAGCAGGAAGGGAACGCCCAGGTTGGTGGCCTGCGCGATGACGCCGCCGGCCACGGATCCTGCCAGCATCGCGATGCCGGACACCATCTGGCCACGGCCCAGCACCGCCTCGAGGGTGCCGTCGTACCCGGAGAACTGCAGGGCGTCCACCAGCCAGGCTTCCACCGCGCCGGAGAAGAAGGTAAAACCCAGGCCGAGCAGCACGGAGACCGCGGCCCACCACCAGAACGGCGCCGAGTACTGCCACAGCAGGTAGTAGAGGAAGGTGGAACCGGCGAGGGTCACGGTTCCCAGGAGGAACGACGCGCGGCGGCCCCAGCTGTCCGCCACCACCCCGGTGGGGACCTCGAACAGCACCATGCCTGCGGTGAAGAAGGCGTTGGCGGCGAAGGCTTCCAGGTTGCTCAGGCCGGCGTCGAGCAGGAACAGCGTGTTGATCCCCCAGATGAAGGACGCCGCAAGGGTGTTGCCGAGCGTTAGCACCAGGTAGACGCCTTGGATCTTGCGTGCGGCCGGATTCATCATGGCCTGCCTCAGGTGGGGCTGAAGCCGGGGGGCACGGGGTCGTGGCGCAGGTAGCTGCGGCTGAACCGGCCCGTACCGGCTGTGAGGGCGCGGAGTTCGACGGCGTAGCGCAGCAGTTCCTGGTCCGGCACCTCGGCGCTGATGTCAGTGAGTCCCCCGCCCGACGACGTCGTGCCGGTCAGGCGGCCCCGGCGCCCGGAGAGGTCGCTCATGACGGGTCCCACATGCTCGTCCGCCACGGTGATGCTGACGGCTGAGACCGGCTCGAGGAGCTGGATCCGGCCTGCCGCGGCAGCCTCCCGCAGGGCGAGGGCGCCGGCAGCCTGGAAGGCGGCGTCGGACGAATCCACGCTGTGGGCCTTGCCGCCCACCAGCCGCACCCGCACGTCCACCACGGGGAACCCTGCGGATACGCCTTTCTCCATCTGGGAGCGGACCCCCTTCTCCACGGAAGGGATGAACGTCCCGGGGATGACCCCGCCCACCGTCTTGTCCACGAATTCGAAGCCGCCGCCCCGGTCCAGCGGCTCTACTTCGATGTCGCACACCGCATACTGCCCGTGTCCTCCGGATTGTTTGACGTGGCGTCCATGCCCGGTGGCCGGCCCCGCGAAGGTTTCCCGCAGTGGGGTCACCACATCCACGGCGTGCAGCTTCACGCCCTGCTCACGGAGCCTGTCCATGACGACGTCGGCATGAGCCTCCCCCATGCACCACAGGACCAGCTGGTGCGTTTCGGCGTTGCGTTCCACCCGCATGGTGGGGTCGCCGGCGGCAATTTTCCCCAAGCTCCGGGCCAGGGCATCCTCATCGCTGCGGGAATCGGCTTCCACTGCCACCGGAAGCAGCGGTTCGGGCATCTCCCAGGTGGCGAGCATGAGCGGATCGTCCCGGGATGAGATGGTGTCACCGGTTTCGGCGCTTCCCAGTTTGGCCAGGGCGCACAGGTCCCCCGCCACGCAGTACGGCACCGGCCGCAGGGTGGCGCCCAGCGGTGAGTACAGGTGCGTAACGCGTTCGTCGGTGTCGTGGTCCTGGTGCCCGCGGTCCGCCAGGCCGTGGCCACCAACGTGCACCGGCGAGTCCTCGCGCAGGGTTCCCGAGAACACCCGGACCAGGCAGATCCGGCCCAGGAAAGGATCGTTGGAAGTTCGCACCACTTCCGCGGCCAATGGCCCGGACGGGTCGCAGCCCAGAGACCTGCCGTGCAGGCCCTCCAGGTCTGTCGCCTCGGGAACGTCCGACTCGGTGGGCGGCGGGAACGCGCGCACCAGCATGTCCAGCAGTTCCGTCGTTCCCAGCCCGGTGACCGCGGAGGTGGGGATGACCGGATGGAACGAACCACGGGCGACGGCGGTCTCCAGGTCTTCGATGAGCACGCCGGTATCGATGTCCTCGCCGGACAGGTAGCGGTCCATCAGGGTTTCGTCTTCGCTTTCGGCGATGATTCCCTCAATGAGCTCTCCACGGGCATCGGCAGCAGCCGCCGCGTCATCGGCTGAAGCCTCCCGGGTGGCGGGGCTTTCCCCTGGGGCGTAGTCCGTGACCGTTCCGGACAGCAGTCCCAGCAGGCCGGTGCGTTCGCCGCCGGAACCGACCGGGACGTAGAGCGGGAGGACGCCATCGCCGAACGCTTTCCGGCACTCCCCGAGGGCGCCGTCGTAATCCGCCCTCGGGTGGTCCAGCCGGGTGATCACCACGGCACGCGGGAGCCTCCGGTGCGCGCACTCCGCCCACAGCGCAGTGGTGGTGGCGTCAATTCCGTCGACGGCGGAAACAACAAAAAGGGCGGCGTCCGCTGCGCGGAGGCCTGCCCGCATTTCCCCGATGAAATCGGGATAGCCGGGTGTGTCCAGCAAGTTGACCTTGGTCTCGTCCAGCAGGAGGGGCACCAGGGAAAGGGTGACGGACCGTTGCTGGTGGACCGCGGCGGGATCGGAATCGCCTACGGTTGTCCCCTCGGCTATGGAGCCTTTGCGGGTGATCATTCCGTTGGCGGCAAGGAGAGCTTCAATCAGCAGGGTCTTACCGGCTCCGGAGTGTCCGATCAGCGCGATGTTCCGGATGCTGCCCGGTTCCAGTGCCGCAATGCGGGCGGCAGAATCAGTTCGGCGTGGTTCGGCCGCATTCCGGCCACTTGCAGCCCTGGCCGTGTCTTTGGCGCTCTTCACCGACATGGGATCCTCCTGGCGTCTTTGCCGTGCAACCCGTCCTAGCGTGTCCTCAAATTCGACACCCTGGGAGGCATTAGGGCAAGGGCCTGGACGGCGCTACGGCCAAGGACGCCGCCTGCTGGTCCGTCCCTGCCGGAGCGACTATGACCTGGCCTTTCGCGTGGCGGCGTCGTTGGCCTTCTGCACCGCTTGGACAAGCTGCTTCTTGTCCATCCTGGAGCGGCCCTTCACGTCCAGTTTCCGTGCCAGTTCGTAGAGATGTTCCTTCGAGGCGTTGGCGTCCACGCCGCCCGCCGTCGGTGTGGAGGACCCGGCGCCCTGCTCTTCCGCCCGTTTGTCCGACGGCCCCTTTTTATCCTTGGCTTCCCAGTGGTCACCCACCTTCTCGTAGCTGTGCTTCAGGGACGCGTAGGCGGTACGCGCTGCCCGGCTTTCATCATCGTAGGACTCGATAGCAGAGTCGTACGTCTTGGCGAAGGTGTCCTGGGCTTTCTGGTCGGAACGCTGCAGGGTTGAGGGAAGCTCGTCCTTGCGGGCGTGGTCGTTCTTGCCGGTCTTCGGCATGGCAGCCATCCTCCATTCGTCAGCAGGCTGATCATTCGGATGGCACCAGCTTAACCCTGGAATGGGTGAGCCGGCGGGAGGAGGAAAAGGCGGGAGCCGGCGTCCCGGTAACAAGTGGAGCCCCCTGTCGGATTCGAACCGACGACCCCCGCTTTACAAGAGCGGTGCTCTGGCCAACTGAGCTAAGGAGGCAAGCCCTTGCGGGCGGCGCCTGACGGCGCCAGATAAGCGTAGCCCAAGTGCTGCCGGTGGTAAAAACGGCCGGCCCTTCGGTGTGGGACCTATGCACGCGGCCGGGAAGGAGGCAGCACGCCGGACCTTAACGCAGCCGGCCCGCTCCCGGATGTTCCGGGAGCGGGCCGACGGGAGGCTACACGGTTTTAGCCCTTCGCTGCGATGGCCGTCTGGATCTCGGCGTTGAGGTCGGAACTGCCGTCCCACTGCTTGCCGTCCACGAAGATGGTGGGCGTACCGGTGATACCGATGTTGGACGCGAGCTGGGTGGAGTACTTGACGTAGGGGCGGAATGTTTTGTCGTCAACGCAACTGTTGATGTCTGCACCGATGCCGCTTGCCAATGACTTGAGCTTGTCATCGGAGAGGCCGGCGCTGCCTTCGGCAGGCTGGTTGGCGAAGAGAAGGTCGACGTATTCCGCATACTTCTCCGGCGCCTTGTCCGCTACGCACGCCGCAGCATTGGCAGCGCGGGAGGAGTAGTTGGTGCTGGACTGGCGGTCCAGGAAACCCAGCGGCCGGTATTCCAGGCTGATCTTTCCTTCGTTGCGCAGGCCGGTGAGGGCCTCGTTGTAGGTGTCTTCGAAACGCTTGCACACCGGGCAGATGAAGTCGATGTAGGCCACAACCTTCACGGGCTGGCCGGCCTCGGCTTCCGCGCCCGGGGCAACAACGGGGTTCGGCTGCGTGTCCGGCTTGGCCGGTACCTTGGCCATGTCCACCGTTGCGGAGTCCGTTGATTTGACGCCGGTGTTGGCAACCAGCGTCACGCCGCCATTGGCGTTTCCGTTCGCAGGCACAGGTCCCTGGTCCGCGATGGGGGTGTTCTGCTTGATGCTGGTGGTGACCACCAGTCCCACGACCACCAGGATGGCGACGACAGCCGCCACAATGCCCCAGCCGATCAGAAGCTTGTTGCGCTTGTCCTTCTTCAGCTGGGCCTCACGGATCTGGCGCGCTTTTTCCCGCGCCTCCGCGGTTCGCTCAGCTTTCGACTTACGTACTTCGTTTCCGGGGCTCATGTGTTCCTTGGGTAGGTCGACGTGGAGGGACCACTTCGTGGCACTTCCACCATTTTAGGGGAGAAACCTGAGAGCTTGCCTCTTCAACTATCCGCCCGGGTTGACCAACGGACGAATAGCTTGGAAGATTCCGCCCGGCTAGGGTGGCTTAGAGGCACAAGCAACCCCAGGGGGCCGCAATGCAAACACCCGTCCAGGAAAAACCCGCCACAGCAGAGCCGTCAGGAAAGGCCGGATCCGGCCACGGCCAGGCTACTAAGTACGACTTCATGGTGGTCTCCAACAGGCTGCCCGTTGACCGGGTCGCCCCCGGCGACAGCGGCGACGACGGGTCCGGCTGGCGCCGCTCCCCCGGCGGCCTGGTGACCGCCCTGGCTCCGATGATGACCAAGACTGACGGAGCCTGGGTGGGCTGGCACGGCGCTCCCGACGAGACGGTGAAGCCGTTCAGCCATGGCGGCATGGACCTGGTTCCCGTCCAGCTCAGCACCGACGACGTCGAACTGTATTACGAGGGCTTCTCTAACGCGACACTGTGGCCGCTGTACCACGACGTCATCGCTCCGCCCGAGTTCCACCGCACCTGGTGGGATTCCTACCGCAGGGTTAACCAGCGGTTCGCGGACGCCGTCGTGCGCCACGCTGACAAGGGCGCCACCGTCTGGGTCCAGGATTACCAGCTGCAGCTGGTGCCACGCATGCTTCGCGAGGCACGGCCGGACCTCCGCATCGGGTTCTTCAACCACATTCCGTTTCCCCCGCCGGAGATCTTCGCCCAGTTGCCGTGGCGGCACGCCATCATCGACGGACTGCTCGGCGCCGACCTGGTGGGCTTCCAGCGGGTCAGCGACGCCGGCAACTTCATGCGCTCGGCCCGGCGCTTCCTTGGCGCCAGCGTCAAGCAGCAGCAGGTGCACGTCAAGGGCCACGACGGCCAGATCACCCACATTGCCCGTGCGCAGGCGTTTCCCATTTCCATCGACGTCAAGCAGATCACCGAACTTGCCGCCAGGCCGGACATCATCGAGCGGGCGCGGCAGATCCGCCAGGACCTGGGCAACCCGAAGACCATCCTCCTGGGCGTGGACCGGCTGGATTACACCAAGGGCATCCGGCACCGGCTGAAGGCCTTCGAGGAACTCCTGGCGGACGGCAGGCTGTCCGTGGGTGATGCGACGCTGATCCAGGTGGCTTCCCCCAGCCGGGAACGTGTTGAGCAGTACCGCCTGCTGCGCGAGGAAGTGGAAGGTACCGTGGGCCACATCAACGGCACCTACGACACCATCCAAAACACCGCCGTCCGCTACCTGCACCACAGCTACCCGGTGGAGGAAATGGTGGCCCTGTACCTGGCGGCCGACGTCATGCTGGTCACCGCCCTCAGGGACGGCATGAACCTGGTGGCCAAGGAATACGTCACCGCGCGCAACAATAACGACGGCGCCCTGGTTCTCAGCGAATTCGCCGGCGCGGCAGACCAGCTCAAGCAGGCGCTGCTCATCAACCCGCACGACATCGCCGGGCTCAAGAACACCATCATGAACGCCGTGGAGATGACTCCGCGCGAAGCCGGACGCCGCATGCGGGCCATGCGCAAGCAGATCCTGGAACACGATGTGGATCTGTGGTCGGCCGACTTCCTGCGCGCGCTGAACGAGAAGGTGGTCCGCGATGACTCCTGAACCAGGCACCGCAGCGCCGCTCTCCCTGACACCCGAACTAAGGGAAGCCGTCCGCAACATCGCCGCCACTGACCAGCTGCTGGTGGCCATGGACTTCGACGGCACCATGGCACCGATCGTGCCGCATGCCGGCGATGCACGGCCGCTTCCGCGCGCGGCCGCCGCTTTCGCCGGGCTCGCCGCGCTTCCACGTACGACGACGGCACTCATCTCGGGTCGCGCACTCGCCTCCCTGCGCGGCGTAGCCTCGCCGCCGGCCGAGTCGCTGCTCATCGGCAGCCACGGCGCGGAGGCCTGGCTGGGCCCGGGCTCTGCAGGACTCGAACTGGACGAAGGCCAGCGGACACTGCTGGCCGAGGTCCGGGGCATCCTCGCCGGGATCGCCGGGGAAGCACCCGGAACAATGCTCGAAGACAAGCCGGCCGGCGTGGTGCTGCACACGCGGCAGGCTGCGGACGACGTTGCCGAGGATGCTGTAGCCGCCGCACGCTCGCTGCTGGAGGACCGCGAGGGCGTGTTCCTGAAGAACGGCAAGCGGGTCCTTGAAACCTCCGTGGTGCACGCCTCCAAGGGTGAAGCTGTCGCGTTCCTCCGACAGGCTGCGGGAGCTACCGCTGTGCTGTTCGCGGGGGACGACACCACGGACGAAGACGCCTTCGCCCGCCTTGTACCGGGCGACGTCGGAGTCAAGGTAGGCCTGGACTTCACCCAGGCGCAGTACAGGGTGGAGGCTCCGATCCACGTGGCGGAGCTTCTTGAGGCGCTGCTCGCGGCGCGGAGCTCTGCCGTAGGCGGTGGGAACGGAAAACCTGCCGGCTAAGTCGCCGGCAATGCCTCCGGTGTGATGTTCGTAACATTTGCGATAAAAAGCGAAGGTTCTGCCATACTCTTTCTTGTGATGTGGCGCACAAGAACCGTGCGGCGTCACTCGATGCGCTCCGGTTCTGCCGGGACGCATCAAGCAACACAAAACTGAACAAACATGAACCATTCACAACGGATCGTCCGGCACGTACCTGCCGGTGAAGGGATTGATAACTGTGGCTACAGTTACTTTTGATAACGCTACGCGTCTGTACCCGGGCACAGATAAGCCCGCCGTCGATAAGCTCAACATCGACATCGCCGATGGCGAATTCCTGGTCCTCGTTGGACCCTCCGGTTGCGGTAAGTCCACCTCCCTGCGCATGCTCGCGGGCCTTGAGGACGTCAACGCCGGACGCATCCTGATCGGTGACCGCGACGTCACCGATGTCCCCCCGAAGGACCGCGACATCGCGATGGTCTTCCAGAACTACGCCCTGTACCCGCACATGACCGTTGCGGACAACATGGGCTTCGCACTGAAGATCGCCGGCGTTTCCAAGGAAGAGCGCGCAGAGCGTGTCCGCGAAGCCGCCAAGCTCCTCGACCTCGAGCAGTACCTGGACCGCAAGCCGAAGGCACTCTCCGGCGGTCAGCGCCAGCGTGTTGCCATGGGCCGTGCAATCGTCCGTAACCCGCAGGTCTTCCTCATGGATGAGCCGCTGTCCAACCTTGACGCCAAGCTCCGCGTCCAGACCCGCACGCAGATCGCCTCCCTGACCCGCCGCCTGGGCGTCACCACGGTCTACGTGACCCACGACCAGGTCGAGGCCATGACCATGGGTGACCGCGTTGCAGTCCTCAAGGACGGCCTGCTGCAGCAGGTGGACACCCCGCGCAACCTGTACGACCGCCCGAAGAACGTCTTCGTTGCCGGCTTCATTGGCTCCCCCGCCATGAACCTGCTGGAACTTCCCGTTGTCGACGGCGGCGTACAGTTCGGTGGCACCGTGTACCCCGTGCCGCGCGACGTCCTCGAAGAAGCACACGGCTCCACCGTCACGGTCGGAAGCCGCCCTGAAGACCTCGAGACCGCACCCCACGGTGAGGGCCTTAAGGTCGAGGTCGACGTCGTCGAAGAGCTCGGCGCCGACGCCTACGTCTACGGCCACACCAACCTCGACGGCAAGGACCACGACATCGTGGCACGCGTCGACGGCCGCCGCCCTCCGATGAAGGGTGAGTCCATCTACGTCCGTCCGCAGTCGGGCCACGTGCACCTGTTCGACACCAAGACCGGCCTGCGCCTGGGCGACTGATCACATAGCCACGGTGGTTGAGGTGGTCGAACCCGCCGAAACCACGTCCGGTGGTTGAGCCTGCCGAAACCACGACGGCGGTCCGCACCTTTCCCTTAGGTGCGGACCGCCGTCGGCCGTTAACCGTCCCGGGGGAAGGATTAGCCGGGCACGCCCGCTTACGGAAGAATTGAGTCCATGACCGAGGAACACAGCGCCCAGTGGCACGACGAACCCACCGACTACGGGCAGATCGGGAAACTGCCGCGGTTTACCGCCGCCAGCGCCGATGACAACAAGGCAGCCTCGGTCGCAAGCTCGCTGAACATTACCGCGGCGGCCGCCGATCCCGAACTTCTTGACCTGCCATGGCACATCGCACTGGAGGACTGGCCGGCAGAGAACCTCGCTGCCCTCCCCCGGGGTATTTCCCGCCACATTGTGCGCTTTGCACACCTGGGCGGATCGGTGATCGCCATCAAGGAGACCTCCGAGCATGTTGCGCGCCATGAGTACCACATGCTGCGGAAGCTGGCCCGGCTGGACGTGCCCTGCGTGGAGCCGGTTGCGGTCATCACCGGCCGGACCACCCTGGATGGCCGTCCACTCAACCCTGTGCTGGTCACTCGGCACCTGAAGTTTTCGATGCCTTACCGCGCGCTGTTCTCGCAGATGCTGCGCAAGGACACCCTGACGCGCCTCATTGATGCCCAGGCCCTGCTGCTGGTCAGGTTGCACCTCATCGGCTTCTACTGGGGTGACGTCTCACTGTCCAACACCCTGTTCCGGCGCGATGCTGGAGCCTTTGCCGCCTATTTGGTCGACGCGGAGACGGGCGAGCTGTATCCGGACCTCTCCCTCGGCCAGAGGGAATACGATCTGGAAATTGCCCGGGTCAATATTGCCGGCGAACTCATGGATCTGCTGGACGGCGGCCTGATCGAGGAGAAGGTGGACCCCGTGGCCACCAGCGAACTGATCATGGACAGTTACCGGCGCCTCTGGGCGGAGCTGACAGAGAAGGAATCCTTTGAACTCGGGGAACGCTGGCGGGTGGGCGCGCGTATCCGCAGGCTGAACGAACTCGGCTTCGACGTCGAAGAATACGCCATCAAGACCACCCAGAACGGTTCCACCATCCAGCTGCAGCCCAAGGTGGTGGACGCCGGGCACCATCAGCGCAGGCTCCTGCGGCTGACCGGCCTGGATGCACAGGAAAATCAGGCCCGCCGCCTCCTGAACGACATGGATTCGTTCCGGGCAGACAACAACCCGGAGATGGATGAGGAGTACAGCGCACACCTCTGGGTGAGCCAGATCTTCGAACCGATCGTCCGCTCCATCCCGCGTGACCTGTCCGGGAAGCTGGAACCCGCAGAAGCCGTGCATGAAGTCCTGGAGCACCGCTGGTACATGTCGGAGAAGCAGGAACGCCACATCCCGCTGGCCGAGGCCGTCCAGTCGTACATCGACTCGATCCTCCGGCACCGCCGTGACGAGGCAGCCATCATGCTGAATCCGGACACCGAGCTCCTGAAGATCCTTGAGGTGGAAACCGAAGAATCCCGCTATGGCAGCGACGAGTCCGCTGACGAGTACCCGGATTCGGACGACTAGCCCCTAGATGGCCTTCCCGGGGTTCAGGATTCCGGCGGGGTCGAACAGGTCCTTGATCCGCCGCTGAATCTCACGGACAGGTTCCGGCTGCTCCTGGCCGAGCCAGCGCAGCTTGTATTGGCCCACCCCGTGCTCGCCGGTGATAGTGCCGCCCATGGCAAGTGCCGCGGTGATGGAGTCATCCAGGGCGCGCTGGAGCCGTTCCATGGCCTCCGGGTCAACCACGGTATCCTGGCGCTCGACCCAAAATGTGGGATGCAGGTTGCCATCACCGGCGTGGGCCACCACCTTCAGCTTCACCTGGTGTTCGGCCGCCATGGATTCCAACGCGGCCACATAGTCCACCAAGCGCGAGCGGGGCACGGCCACGTCCTCGCCCACCCGGTACTCATCATCAACTTCGGAGCCCCGGCTGTGCCGGCGCAGCTCCACCAGGCGCTCCGCCTCGGCGCTGGCTTCCGTCGTGACGGTGGCTCCGCCGGCACGGAGCACCCCGCGAACCACCTCCGCTTCAGCGGCCGCACCGAAACCGTCGGTCTGCACCAGGAGGAGCGAGCGTCCCCGGGCAGTAAGGTCCGAGCCGTGGAGCTCGTCCAGCTGGGCCAGCGTCCCGCCGTCGAGCAGTTCCATGATGGCAGGCTGGACCCGGGCCCTGCCCACCGCCAGGACGCCGGCGGCGGCTGCGCGGAAGCCGGGGTAGAAGGCGGCGATGGTTTGAACGTCGCGGGGAAGGTATTTCAACCTTACGGTAATGCCCACAACGATGCCCAGCGTGCCTTCGGATCCCACGAACAGCCCGGTGAGGTCGTAGCCTGCAACGCCTTTAAAGGTCTGGTGGCCCGTGTGGATCAGGGAACCGTCAGCAAGCACCACGTCCAGGGCAAGGACTGAGTCCCGGGTGACCCCGTATTTGGCGCAGCGCAGTCCACCGGCGTTGGTGGCTACGTTGCCGCCTATGGTGGAGGTGCGGAAGCTGGCCGGGTCAGGGGCGTACATGAGGCCGTGCGCGGCCACGGCCTCATTCAGCGCGGCATTCACCACGCCAGGTTCTACGGTTGCCGTCTCATCGTCGGGGTTGATGGACAGGATTCGGTCCATGCGTTCAAGGGAGAGGACAACGCTGTTTTTGGTGGCATGCGCGCCGCCGGAGACTCCGGTCCCCGCGCCACGGGGCACCACGGCGATCCCGGCCGCCGCACAGGCGCGTATCACCGACTGCACGTCTGCCACAGACTCTGGGAAAACCACAGCCAACGGAAGCTGGAAGTCGGTAACCGGCGCCTGGTCCACCGCATAACGGAGGAGATCCGCGTCCGCCGTGACAACTTGTCCGGCTCCGACGCTTTCCATCAATGCGTCCAGTACGTCCACCATCAAGCCTCCAACTGTCTCCGCCTTTTGCTTCTCCAGTGTAGGGGCGCTGGCGAACGCCGGTTATTCGGCTCCCATGAAGCGGGCAAAGCGCGCGAGAATGCCCGGCCAGTCGGAGGTGTACTGGGCCCGTGCGGCAGCAGGATCCTCGGCGCCCTCCCATCCGTCGTGGAGCACGCGCACCTCGGTTCCGGCATCCACCGGCTGGAACACCACGCGCAGCTCCGTGGACCAGAGGGCAGTTGTTCCCGGATGCCACGTGGCGTGGAAGGAGAACGGGGGCTGCCAGTCGTCCAGGGTGCCCCAGATGCTTGTCCGGCCGTCGTCCGCCGTCTCAAGGATCAGGTTCTCTTCGAACTCCACGTAGGAGCCGGCCCCATAGATGCCGTGTTCCGCGAGTGGCCACCAAAGGTGGGTGTGGTCGGTAAAACCGGCGAAAGCGTGGGCCACCCCACCGGGAACCACTACCGAGCTGACTACGGGGTCCAGCACCTCAGAAGAGGCGTCCCCGCTGTTCCCGTCCGGTTCCTGGCTGTGGCTGAAGAGGCTGCTCATGCTGACCAACTTTACGCTGAACAGGGACCCGTCCCCCACCGCCGTTGCCCCGGTCGTCGCCGCTTCCCCTTCGCCGCGTGCTCGGATGTGGGGGTCTCGTGGCCCGTTGCTCTATCAGTTTTGGTTCCTAACAGGGGGTGTTAGGTGCGTTATGTGATGGGGCATCCGTGGGGTGTGGCCTGGGGTGAGCGGGGCTGTTCGGGTTCTGGCGGATGCCGCCCCGCCAGAGCCGGCGGTGTGTTGCTCTATCAGTTTTGGTTCCTGACAGGGGGTGTTAGGTGCGTTATGTGATGGGGCATCTGTGGGGGTGGCTTATCACCTGGGCCTGATCACCGCTGTTGCTCTATCAGATATCGCATCTAACAGGGGGTGTTAGGGACGTTTACTGATGGGGCATCCGCGGGGGCGTCCCTGGTCTGGCGCAGCTGTGTGTGGTGGTTAAAGTCGTAGGGCCCTGACGTTCCTTTGTCAGGGCCCTACGTAATTTATGTCCGGCGGTGTCCTACTCTCCCACACCCTCCCGGGTGCAGTACCATCGGCGCTGTGGGTCTTAGCTTCCGGGTTCGGAATGGG
>NZ_JZTW01000032.1 GCF_000962805.1 Pseudarthrobacter chlorophenolicus
CAAAACCGACAGCCAACACGCCGCCACCGACGTCAAAGACCACGCCACCAACGCCAAAGACACCATCCAAAACACCTAGGCAGGCGCGGCGACTGCACGTCATTCCGTAGGCAATCCATTACACGACAGGCCGGCCCCGCCCACCCGCGGAGCCGGCCTGTCCGGTTTGGCCCCCTGACCGAGAGGACACCTCCATGGCAACTCATGATGCATCCGAAACCAGTACCGCGAAGGCGGGGCAGGCACCGGACCCGAACGATTCCAGGAAACCTGACAGCCCCAAGGAGCTGGACAAGCCGAACTGGAAGTACATCGCCAAGAAGACGCTGCGCGAGTTCAGCAAGGACCAGTGCCCCGACCTCGCTGCTTCCTTGACCTACTACGCGGTCCTGTCGTTGTTCCCGGCCCTGCTGGCCCTGGTGTCCCTGATCGGGCTGTTCGGCGATCCGCAGAAGACCACCGACGCGCTCCTGCAGATCGTCAGCGGGTTTGTCCCGGGCGAGACCGTGGACACCATCGGCGGGGTTGTGAAAGACCTGGCCAACGCCCCGGCGGCAGGATTCACCCTGGTCATCGGCCTGGCCACCGCGCTGTGGTCGGCCTCAGGGTATGTGGGTGCGTTCGGCCGCGCCCTGAACCGCGTGTACGAGGTGGACGAGGGACGCCCGTTCGTCAAGCTGCGCGGCACCATGCTGGCCGTGACAGTGCTCGCGATCGCCATCATCGCCATCCTCGCCGGCATGCTGGTCCTGAGCGGACCGGTGGCAGAGGCCGTCGGCGGCTTCATCGGACTCAGCGGGGTTTTCCTTGCTGTCTGGAACATCGCCAAGTGGCCCGTGATGGTGGCGCTCATCATCGTGATCATCGCAGTCCTCTACTACGCCACGCCCAACGTCAAGCAGCCGAAGTTCAAGTGGATGAGCATGGGGTCGGGCATCGCCCTGGTCGTTTTCCTGCTGGCCTCCCTGGGATTCGGCTTCTACGTGGGTAACTTCGGCAACTACAACAAGACCTATGGCGCCCTGGGCGGCGTGATCGTCATGCTGCTGTGGCTCTGGATCCTGAACATGTCCCTGCTCTTCGGAGCCGAGTTCGACGCCGAGACGGAACGCGGCCGCCAGCTCCAGGCCGGCATCAAGGCAGAGGAGACCATCCAGCTGCCGCCGCGCGACACTAAGAAGAGCGAAAAACTGCAGGCCCAGGAAGAAGAAGACATCAGGCACGGCCGCGAACTGCGTGAGCAGTATGCCGCGGAGAACGGGAACGACGGCGGCGCCGAGGCCACCGGCGCCGGGGAAAATGCGCCCACCGAAACGCACCGGGAACGGGTCCGGGACAAGGTCCGCGACCGCACCACGCACGGCACGCCGGAAGACAATAACCAGGGGAACCAAAGGCACTAGGCAGGACCCCAAAATGGGTGGAAGATTAATCAGGTCCTGAAGAGTTCCCGGGTGCATGAAGCCCGGGGTTAGGCGGGGCCGGCGGTGAGATGGCCTCTTCTGAGACCGAGGCCAGTCCCCCCAGTCGCCGTCGGCCCCCTGGACGGATTCCGCCCGGGCGGGTACCCCACGTGGCCCGGCTACATTGCCCAACAAACAGGCCCGCATAACTGGACAAACTGCTCAGTGCTGAAATACGTTCGTGTTTACCCCGCCACTCAACCAACGTCGGGGCCGCTGAAGCAGACACGGCGGAAATCACGGTCAAACCTTGTGAGCGGATATGCCTGCCAACCATTTTGAAGATTTTCTTGCCGACGCAGTCGTTCCGGCCAAGGAACCCGGCCTCGGTCTCGGCCGCGACGAACTCTACGGCCTGTACACCAGCTGGTGCCTGATCCATAAGGTCCAGCTCCAGCCGCCTGAGGAGCTGTGGACCGCCCTGAAACTGAAGGGCATCGATCCGGATAACAACAACCTCTCCATGACCGGGCCTGCGGCAGCTGACTACATCATTGCCAGCGCACCGGACCTGGTCTGACCGCTAACCGAAAAGGGCTGCCACGTTCTCCGTGGCAGCCCTTTCGTGTTTCTTCCGCCCCAGGTCAGCCCTCCGCGCCGCGCGGGTCCAGCGCGAGGGCGAGGAGGTAGCCGGCGAACCCCCTCGGAGCACGTGCCTCCAGCCTGCCGGAGGTGATGACGCGGTTGCTGTCGGTGGCGGCGATCACCGCGCCTCCGCCGCGCAGCTTCCTGACCAGGCTCCTGTCCTCGCCGGACTCTGCGGCGGGAAATCCGCCGGCGCCCAGATAAGCGGACCCTCGGACACCGAGATTGGCGCCGTAGACGTGGTGATGGTTGTCCTGCAGGCGGTGCCGCGCATGCCACCGCTGCAGCAGCCCCGTGTCCATCCCGTCAGAGTCCGGCTCCACGGAGCCCAGCACAGCGTCCGCGCCGGCTTCAGCCAGTTCCAGTTGGCGGGTGAGCCAGTGCGCGGGAACTCGGGAATCGGCATCGGTGTTGGCGAGCCAGATTTCCGGTGCCGGAACACCAAGGGCTCCGGCTTCGGCCAGGACCGCCCGGTTTCCTTCCCGCCTGCTCCGCCCCACGCTGCGGAAATCAGCTGCCAGGACATTGAAATGGGCATCTGCCGCAGCGAACCGGCCGGCCACGGACGCCGACAGGTCGGTGCAGGCGTCCAGGACCACCAGCACGCGGACGCCCATTCCGGGGCGCTGTTCCTGCAGGAGGCCGACGGCGGCAGCGACGGCCTCGAGTGCGGCGCCCAGGTGCCGCTCTTCGTTGTGGGCCGGGACCACCACGCCAAGATGGCGGATGCGGTGAGCGGTTGGAGCTGTCATTCTGGGGCCGTCCCGGCCGGCGCGGGAGCCACCAGGACCTCCAGGAGAAAATCACGTTCCCGGTACATCCCTGCCTGTCGCCAGCCCAGCCGCTCCCTGGCGAGGGCGTGGACGGATTCGCCATCAAGGTCCCAGCCCGTCACCGGGTGCCTCCAATGGCAAAGCACCAGCGCCCCGCCCGGCTGCATGGCCGCCTCCACCCGATCCCACAGGCCGGCAAGCTCATCGCGGGCCAGGTAGTAGCCCACCTCGGACACCACCATGAGGTCGAAGGAGCCTGCCGGCCAGGCGGACGGGAGCACAGCCTGCTCCACGGTGACGTGGTTAGCCCCCGCCAGCCGCTGCCTCGCGCGTTCCACGGCCACCCCGCTCGCGTCCACCGCAAGCAGGCTCCGGCACCGCGGAGCCAGGTCCGCCGTCAGGGTGCCGATGGAGCAGCCGATTTCCAGTCCTGCCGCGTAGGTGGCCTCCGGCAGGGCCGCCAGCGTCAGGGCACGCTTGCGCTGTTCGTACCAGCTGGAACCGTAATTCCAGGGGTCCTCGGTGCGCTGGTGCACGCGATCGAAAATCTCCGTGGCCTCTCCGCTGCGGTGCGATGGCTCCCCGGGTTTCCGCGGCGCCGTCCAGGCAAACATCTCGAAGCCCCTGGCAAAGTGCCGAAGGAAACCCTCGCTGAGCAGCGCTTCGTCACCGGGCGCGGTCGACAACGGCAGGACCTGTGTGGCGTGGGCAGCCATGGCCCGGGCCTTGGCCTCCCGGGCGGACGGTTCAAGGTGGAACCTCGTCCACTCCCGCCAGTCCGAATCATCCGGGCCAGCCCAGTGCCAGTACCAGATGGGGTATTCAAGCAGGCCGTGGCCGCCCTCCGCTGCAACGTCCGCCGCCACTGCTCCCAGGGCGTCGTGATCGGCGTGCCCGTCGGCACGGTATGGCGCCACGACCACCACGTCCCGGGGTTCGGACGGGGTCCCGGCAACCCCGTCCGCGGCTTGCCGGATTGCGTCGGCGATGACGTCCGCGTGCAGGCCCAGTCCGCGGTCCGGCAGGCCGAGGAAGCGCCACCGGCCGTCCAGTCCCAACTCAGTGAGGGCTGCCGCGAACTCTTCCAGCCGGGCCGCGGCGAGGCGTTCGGGCGTGTGCGTTGTGGAATCAGGGTGCGAACCCTCCCCTGCCGTGCAGAGCAGCACTTCCACGGAAGCCCCCAGCCCGCGCAGGCTCGCTGCCAGGCCTCCCGCGCCAAGGGTTTCGTCGTCGGGGTGGGCGGCGAGGACCACGAAACCAAGGGCGGCCAACTCGCCGCTGTCCAGGGGCAGTTCAGGAGCGGCGGACAATCCCGCTGCCATCCAGGTGGATTCGGCGGTACCCAGGTCCGCGTGGGAAAAGGTCACCATGGGCAGTCACCCTTGATCGTCAGCGAGCCCAACTGGGCGTCATCCCGGTGCCCGTGGTGCTGTCTGACATAGAGGGCAAGGTCGGCCACCCGCTTGGCGTACGCGGCGTCGAACGCCAGTGGTGCGGGGCCCCGGTTGGCCGTCACCAGCTGGAGGACGCGTTCGACGGCGGCGGCAACAGTTCCGCGGACACGCTGGGCCTCGCTCCAGGCGCTGCTGCTCCCGGCCGCGGTTCCGGCGGCGTCCACCCGCTCGGCGGCCCTGGCCAGGTACTGCAGCGCCGAAACGAGGATCCGGTCCGTTTCGCCAAGGGCAGCGAGCGCCAGCTGGTCCGGCTCTCGGCCCGATTCGGCAGCCTTCCGCAGGCCGTCCCGGAAGTCGCGGGCAACACCCACCGCTCCCCCGAGCCAGCACGCTGCCACCCCCATCCCGCCCCACGCAAAACCGGGACGGCTGTGGTACCAGCCGCTGCCGCCCACTGCCGCAGCAGGTACGTGGTCGAAGTGCACCGTGCCGCTGGGGATCTCGCGAAGTCCGCGGGCTATCCATTCCGGTTCCTCCGCCGTAACCCCGGCGTGGCGGAGGTCAACGGCGAACGCCGCCCGGCCGCCGTCGTCAGTGTGCGCGGTGATGACCGCGTGGTCCAGCTGCCCGGCCAGGGAGCACCAGGGCTTTGACCCGTCCAGGACGTAGCCGGTGCCGTCTGCTGTGGCCTGGAGTCGGAGTCCGGGGCCTTCGGCGGCGAAGACACCCCAGGAGCCTTCGCCGGCGTCGGCCACTGCCGAAGCCTGCTTCAGGATTGCCACGGCGTCGAGGTGCGGTTCGTAGACCCGTGCGGCAGCGACGTCGACGGCGGCCACGGAAGCGAGCAGCTCCCACAGCTGGGCGGTGCGGCCTTCGCCCGGCAACGGCCAGGAGCGTCCTGCCGCGACGGCGAACCGAAGCAGCGCGGGAACGTCCCCCGCTGCGCCGCCCACAGCTGAAAGCCCGGGACCATACCGCGCGAGCTGTTCCGCCGTCGAGCTGAGCAGCACGGGCCGGACGTGGCCGCCGCCGGTTTCCGGGTTTCCCTGCAGTGTGCCCCGACTGCTGTCCGGGCTGTCGCGCGCCGCCACCTACTTGCTGGCCGGCTCGGTCACCGCGGCGGAGGGCGCCATGGTTTCGGCGTTGACCATCCAGGCCAGCTGCTCCAGCCGTTCGATGATCGCGTGAAGCACGTCCGCGCTGGTGGGGTCCTCGTCGTCAACGTCGTCGTGGACGTCGCGCATGGTCTTCACTGTCCGCTCCAGCCGGGCGGTGATGAGCTTGACGGTGTCCTTCGTGGAGGTCAGCCCCTCCGGGAATTCAGCCAGGCGGTTGTCCGTTGTGACCGTGCTGCTGCGGCCGTCGGGCAGGGCGTGCAGGGCCCGCATGCGCTCGGCAACTTCATCGGCGAACAACCGTGCCGCCGTGACGATTTCATCAAGTTGCAGGTGCAGGTCCCGGAAGTTGGTTCCCACGACGTTCCAGTGGGCCTGCTTTCCCTGCAGGTGCAGCTCAATCAGGTCCGTGAGGACCATCTGCAGGTTGCTGGCAAGGGTGGGTGATGCCTTCATCGTGTTCCTCCATTGCGGCCTGTCCGGCTGCCCGCCAGCCGAACGCTTATTCTAAGCATACTTATCAATGGAGGATTCGGGCATCCGGGGGCGCTGTCAGGTGATGCGGGCCAGGGCGAAGCCATCCCAGCCCTTGGAGCCCACTGTCTGGATCACGGTGGCATCCAGGCGGGGATGGTCCCCCAGCAAGGTGAGGGCGTCGATGATGCCGGGGGCATTCACTGGATCCATGTCCGGTTCCAGGACCGCCCCTTCCCAGATGGTGTTGTCCAGCACCACGGTGGCTCCGGGCCTGCCCAGCCGGACCGCCCAGTCAAGGTAGCGGCTGTTGTTCTCCTTATCCGCGTCAATGAAGATGAAGTCGAAGGGCTCACGGCCCTCCTCCTCCAGCGCAGCCAGCGTCTCCAGCGCCGGGCCCAGCCGGATCTCCACCTTCTGGCCCAGGCCGGCGAAATCGATATTGGCCCACGCCACCTCGGCGTGCTTGGGAAGGAACTCGCAGGTGACCAGCGTGCCGTTGGCGGGCAGTCCGCGGCCCATCCAGATGGTGCTGAAGCCGGCAAGGGTACCGATTTCCAGGATCCGCCGGGCTCCAGTGAGCTGCACCAGCAGCATCAGCAGCTTGCCCGCATTGGGCGCCACCTCAATGGCCGGCATGCCAGCTTCGGCCGCGGACCGGATGGCCTGCTCCAGCGCGGGGTCCGGGTGGACCACCACCCGTGAGAGGAACTCTTCGGTGGCGATCCATTCCGGCAGGGGCTTGTGCTCGAACATGGGCACAGTTTGGCATGCAGTGATCAGCCGGTCCAGAGGATTCCGGAGCTCGGCAAACTTACCGCACCGGCGGCGCAGGGGGCGGCAAGGCGCTGTTCAGGAGCCGTCTGTCAGCGCCTCTTCGAGCCGGTCCACCTTGGCCGTCAGTTCGCCCGAATAGCCGGGCCGGATGTCGGCCTTGATCACCAGCGAAACGCGGCTGCCGTACCGCCCCACGGCCTCGGTGGCCCGCTTGACGACGTCGAACACCTCATCCCATTCGCCTTCGATGGTGGTGAACATCGAATCGGTCTTGTTGGGCAGGCCCGAGTCGCGGACGATCTTTACCGCGGCAGCAACGGCGTCGTGCACGGAGGCGTCGCCGGGCCGCGACCCTTCGGCGGGAGTACCTGACGGGGCGACTGAAAAGGCAAGGAGCATGGGCCAAGTCTGCCACTGCACGCCACCCGGCAAAATCCGCCCCGGTGGGGCCGCCGTCACAATCAGCTCCTACCCTTCAGTAACGGTGAAGGGTGAATGCTCCGTTGCTAACCTTTTCGCATGAGCCTCGCAGTCGCCCGCAAGCCCCTCCGCGCCGACGCAGCGCGGAATGTGGACAAGATCATCACCGCGGCGCGGCAGTGCTTCCGGGAGTTCGGCCCCGAGGTTCCCCTGCAGACCATTGCCTCCACCGCCGGTGTTGGACCGGCCACCCTTTTCCGGAATTTTGCCGACAAGGAAGAACTCGTCCTGGCCGCACTGAACCGCCAGCTGCGGATTTCGGTGGACCCTGTGGTTGACGGCGCCCTGGCGGATATTGATGCGGCAAACGGGCTGTTCCGGGTATTGGAGTCCCTGATGGACGCCGCCAGCGCGGACGCCAACCTGCTCGGTGCCGTAGCAGGCCGCCGCGAGCTTCTGACCGGCATCACGGGATCCCTGATGGATTCCCTCAGCGTCCTGCTGGTCCGTGGGCAGGGCCAGGGCAGC
The DNA here is from genome assembly GCF_000962805.1 of Pseudarthrobacter chlorophenolicus. Taxonomy (GTDB): domain Bacteria; phylum Actinomycetota; class Actinomycetes; order Actinomycetales; family Micrococcaceae; genus Arthrobacter; species Arthrobacter chlorophenolicus_A. Next base: position 7,530 of record NZ_JZTW01000032.1, read on the forward strand.
CTGCGGCAGGACATCTCCATGACGGACATGTTCCGCCTCCTGGCGATGCTGATTTCCGTAGTGGACACCATGGAACCCGGATCGGATGCCTGGCGGCGGCCACTGGCGCTGGTGGAGGACGCCATCAGGTCCACGCGGCCTGCGCGTCCACTCCCCGCCCACATTCCGGTACCGGCTACGGCAACAGCGCAGCAGCCGGGCAGCCTTCGGGGCTGAAGGCTGGCCTCCGGGACTGCGCGTCTTCGAGGTTATCGGCAGGCGTCCTGCCGGCAGTAAGCCTGGCGGCAGGCCAGTCTGCAGACCATTGTGGGGGTTCCAGCCGGTGCCCTAGACTGCACTAAGGGTTACGCAGCCAGCCTCAGTCCTTCCCTTTTGGAGCGACCTATGAAGCATTCCCCCGCGCATTCGGCGCGTTGAAGCGGCATCCCATGAACACTCCCCAGCTTTTCTCCTTCCTCAGCGATCCCCGCGATCCCGAAGAAGTCCTGGCAGCCCTGCCCGCCGAAGACCTGGCCGGCCTGCTGGACCTTCTGTTCCAGGAACTCGATACCGTAGAACCTGCCTTCGGCGCACAGGCCTGGTATGACCTTGCCCTCGAAGAGAGCAACCGCCGGAGCGTCTCGCCGGACGGAGCGGCACACGGCGTGGCTTAATAGCCCGGATCAGCCCGGCCGCTAGGCCCCCTCTTTATCCCGCAGACCTGCCCCTGGATCCCCTGCATCAACTGTGCCTGCGTCAGCCGCGCCTGCAGGGGATGCTCCGGAAGCAGGGGCAACATCGTTTGCGCCCGCCTCGGATAGCGGAGGTTCGCTGTATTCGTTGGGAACGTGGTCCCTGGCCTCGAGCAGATGCTGCTGCAGTTTCTCCTCCGCGTCCCTGCGTCGCCGGGCGGTGTCCCGCAATTCCCTGGTGGATTCCGAGTTGTAGGGTGACCTGTCGGTCATCGGGGGTCCTCCTTCCGGCGGAGCCAGGCATAGGTTTTCGCCGCCGCCGCGTAGCGGGCGGTCTGCTTGCAGTCCGCCCTGGCCAGTTGAGGGCGGCCGCGAAGACGGCTATCCCGCGGCGGCATCCGCGCGGCGCCGGATCTCCCGGTGCACCGCGGCATGCAGTGCCGGTACGGGAGAACCGGGCTCAAGGTCGAGCCCGCGCCTCAGGCTGCCGGCCAGTAACTCCAGGTCTCCGGCCGGGACATCGGACAGCCCGGCGAAGCGGGTGATGAAGTGCTTGGCGGGGAGTCCGGCCCGGCGCCGGGGGTTCTTGCGGTGGGATCTGCCGGTTCTTTCTCCGGCGTGCTGCTGATTTTCCATGGTGGCCGTTCACACGTAATCCAGCGGCCAACTGCATAGCCGAGATCATGATACCGCCGGCTGGGCCCATTTCCTGTGAGCCAGGTCACGTCAGTTCCAGCCGGCCATCCTGAGCAGGGCGGCAGTGCCGGCGCCGACAATAACCACAATCAGGAACGGCGCCCGCAGTGCCAGGGCTATGGCTGCCGCTACCAGCGCTCCCAGGCGGGCGTCTGCGGCAAGCGCCTGCCCCGTGGCTGCAGCGTTCACCACGGTCAGGGAGGCGAGCAGTCCGATGGTCATGGTGCCGGCGATCCGGGACATGCGGGGGTTTTCCAGGAACCGGGCGGGAACGAAGTAGCCCACCAGTTTCCAGGCGTAGGCCAGCACGCAGGACACGAGGATCCAGAGCCAGAGATTCATTGACCGGCCTCCGCGGCGTCGGCGTGCCCGTGCCGACGGTGGCCGCCGTAGGGTTCCACATCGGGTTCGAGGCCCTCATCGCTGCGGCCGTGGCTGAACCAGCCGATCAGGGCCGCCACCAGCGCTGCCACCAGGATGGGCACTCCTGCGGGAACGAACGGCACGGCCAGCACGGTGGCTACGGCGCAGACGGCGGCGATGGCCACCGGTTCCCGGCCTTTCAGGCGCGGCCAGAGCAACGCCAGGAACGCGGCCACTGCGGCGCCGTCCAGCCCCCACTGCTTGGGGTCGCCGAGTCCGCTGCCGGCCAACGCACCTACCGCGGTGAAGAGGTTCCACAGCACGTAGATGCCGATACCCGCCGCCCAGAAGCCGCGGCGCTGCTCGCCAGGATCAGCCTGGCCGGTACTCGTGGCCGTGGACTCGTCGATGGTCAGCTGGGCACCGACGTATTTGCGCCATCCTTCCGGCCGTAAAAGGGCATTGAGCTGCATGCCGTAGATCCCGTTGCGCATGCCCAGGAGGGTGGCCGCACTCATGGCGGCAACGCCGGAACCACCGCCGCCCACCACGCCGATGAACGCGAACTGGGAACCGCCGCTGAACAAGAGCAGGCTCAGGGCCATGGTCTGCCAGAAATCCAGGCCGGAGGCGACGGACAGGGCACCGAAGGACACCCCGTAAAGGCCGGTGGCGATGCTGATGGAGATCCCCACCCGCACGGCGGGGGATGCGGTCAGCTTCACCGCCGGCCATCCGGAGCAGTGTTGCGGAGGCTCCAGGCCCAGGCGATGAGGGGTGCCTGCAGCGGAAGGCGGGCAGTGTGGATCCTCCGCTGGAGTGGGGTCCCTTCCGGACTGTAGGCGCGCCGGAGCGCGTCGGCATGGCCGGCGAGGAACGCCGTGAACATCGCCGCCACGGCAGTGGCAGTGACCTTGCGGGTGGCCGGGATGAGAATCCCGACGGCGGCAGCGGCCTCGATCAGGCCGGACGCGGCGATCCATTCCTCACGGGAAAGGACGGCGAAGGGCCCGTTGGCGACGGTGGGCGCGGTGCCGGGGACGGGGTCCTCACGGCAGAGGTAATCGGGAACCACCTGGCGGTAGAAGCCGGGGCTTCGGAAGTGCTTGCCGGCGCTGGCCAGGAGCAGGGCGCTCATCGCAGCAGCGGACAGGTTTCGTGCAGCCCGGCCGGAGCTGGGGAAAGGCATGGCTCCACTCAACCACAGCGCGGGCAGCGGCAGAAACCACTGTGCACCCCCGTCGTGGACCGGTATGGGGCGGCGCCCCGGCGATCAGTCGTCCCGCGCCACCCATTCCATGGCGGAGCTGCCGTAGGGCGGTGGCGGGCCGGGGTAGTCCAGCGGCTTCCCCTCCACCAGCAGCGGAGGCGTGACGTACCTTAGCTCGCCGTAGGAGCTGGCCACGGTGCGGTATGCCGTCGGCGGCAAAGCCTGCAGCCTGTTCGGGTTCGGCGGAAGCCCGAACAGCTCCTCCGCTGTCCGGGCGAGTGACAGCCGGGCAGATCCACCGGCGCCGCTTTCCTGCCGCCGGGCAAGGAGGGTAACCGCCGCGGCCGCGGCCCCGTAGCCTGTGGCATGGTCCAGGGCCTGGACCGGCAGGGCACCCGGGCGCCATCCGGCGTCGTCCGTCATTCCGTACAGATGGGCGATCCCGCTGGCGGCCTGGACGATGCTGTCGAAGCCGCGCAGCCTGCTCCACGGCCCGTCAGTCCCCCAGCTATTCAAGGTGACCACCGCAAGATCCGGCCGGGCGGCCAGCAACGACGCCGCATCCAGGCCGAAGCGGTCCAGGGAGCCGCTGCGGTAGCCGGTGATCACGACGTCGGCCCCGGCCACCAGGCGTTCCAGCGCGGCGCGGGTGCCGGGCAGGCCGAGGCTGGCCACGGCGCTGCGTTTGCCGAAGGAGGTGTCCACGAACTGGTCGGAAAGTTCGGGCAGCGCCGGCGGGTCGATCCGGAGCACATCTGCCCCCAGCGCCGCCAGCAGCCGCGTGGACACGGGGCCCGCGATGACCCGGGTGAGGTCCAGGACGCGTACCCCGGCCAGCGGCCGGCGCGGATCGCCGCCGGGCCGCGGGATGTCCTTCGGGCCGCTGCCCGTCATGGCGGAAGGAGCAGCCGGACTGTCTTCCGGGTCCGGAGGGTCGAGAAGGATCCACGGCCCGGACGCTGCGGCCCGGCCCATCTCCGAATCCTGCCACTCGGCCCGGGTCCGGACCCCTGCCGCGACTCCGCCAGCGGCCTGGATGGCTGCCTCGGCGTCGAGGGACGTCATAGTACGCAGGACCGCCTCGGCACCATCCGGCGTCGTGGAGCCGAGGGCCTGCATCAGCCGTTGCCGGTGGTGCGGGTAGTTGGCGTGCAGCCGGATCCAGCCGTCCAGGGTGGGCCGGAAACCTGAGAGCGGAGCAAATCCCTGCAAGGGGCGGCCGGCGATCCTCAGGTGCCCCGAGGAGTCGAAGGCGGCAGCGGTACGTTCCGGGCTGGCGGTGTACCTGCCGGCCGCGCCCGTGTAACGGTCCAGCGCGGCGGCCGCGGCACCTACCGCAGCCAAGGCGAGGCCTTCCACATCGAGCGGCCCGCCCCACCAGGTGCGCAGGCCCGTTGCTTCCGCCCTCGCCACGGCTACCGTCCCTGCGAAGGGGCTGCCTGGAGTTGCGAGAGCACCCGTGCGGGGACGTTCGTGGTGACTTCCTGGATCCCCAGCTCCCGGCACAGCGCCACGTCGTCCGCCGAATCCACGGTCCATACCCGGAAGCGCCGCCCGGCCTCCAGCCACTGCCGGATGGTGTCCGGGCGTTCACGGACATAGTCGATGCCCGGCCCTGCAAGCCCTACCAGGCCGGCGTCGAGAATCCGTTCGCCTTCCAGCTGGGTGGCCTTCATGAGGTTGGCGACGGCACCGCCGGTGATCAGGCCGAGGCCCAGTCCACCGCGGATTTCATGGACCGTAAGGTCGTCCACCAGCTGGCAGATGTACTGCGCGGGCACTGACTGCAGCAGGTGCCGGACAGAATCCGGGCTGAAGCTCATGAAGGTCACCGCAACGTTGTCCACCGTGGAGCTTCCGGGGTCCCACCCTTCGCTGCGCAGGACCTCCAGCACGCGGTCTTCCAGTTTGAGCTGGTAGGGGCTGGGGTGCTTGAGCTCGATGGCCAGCTTCACGGGCCGGCCGGCACCCCGGAGGACGTCCAGGAGTTCCGGGAGCGTGAGGAGCTGCTCGGACCGGGCGCCGTAGGTCTCCGGGATGCGGGCGCCTTTCCAGGAGGAGAAGTCCAGCTGCCGCAGTTCGCGGAGGGTCCGCTCGGCCACCGGGCCGGTGCCGTCCGAGGTGCGGTCCAGGTTGGCATCGTGCAGCAGGACGACGTGCTGGTCGCGGGTGAGGTGGACGTCGCACTCCACGCCGTCAGCACCGTCCGCCAGCGCCTGAAGGTAGGCGGCGCGGGTGTGCTCGGCGAAGGCGGCGCTCGAGCCGCGGTGGGCGAAGACCAGCGGCCGCTGCTCCAGGCTGTCCGGAGCAGGCCTGTCCAGAGTGGTCCCGTCAGTTGTCGGCTCGTCAGGTGTCATGGGGACACGGTAGCCGACCCGGTCCGGTCAGCGGGGCTAGGCTTGGCACATGCAGGTGAACTCTGAGCCAACTGCCCGGGAATCCCCTCGCCGCACCGCTCCCCCGGTGCCCGAAGGCGCGAAACCGCAAGCCGCCGTCGTCGGCCATCAACTCAGCGCGGGAGACGCCGAAAAAGCGGCAGCGCTGCGGAAAATGAAGATGCTGGCCCTGAGCCTGCTCATCGCCATGGCCGTGGTCTTCGTTTTCGCGTTCGCGCTGCAGGAAGAGTATCCGTGGCTGCAGTATGTGCGCGCCGCCGCGGAGGGCGGCATGGTGGGTGCGCTGGCTGACTGGTTCGCCGTTACCGCGCTGTTCAAGTACCCCATGGGCATCAAGATTCCGCACACCGCCATCATCCCGCGCCGGAAAGACCAGATCGGTGCGTCCCTGGGCGAGTTCGTGGAGACCAACTTCCTCTCCGAGCAGGTGGTCCAGGACAAGCTGGCCAGCGTGAACATCGCCCGCCGCGCCGGCGAATGGCTCGCCGCGCCCGGCGGCGCGGACCGGGTGGCCAAGGAAGGTGCGGCGGTGATTCGGGGCGCCTTCAAGGTCCTGAACGACGACGACGTCCAGGCGGTCATCGAGGGCATGGTCCGCAAGCACCTGCTCACGCCGCCGTGGGGACCTCCGGTGGGCAGGCTCGCCGAGCGGATCTTCCACGACGGGCACCACCACACCCTGGTGGACCTGCTGGTGGACCGCGCCGCCGACTGGGTGGACGAGAACCACGAGACTGTCTCGCGGCTGGTGTCCGACCGCTCCCCGACGTGGGTACCCCAGTTCGTGGATGGCCTGGTGGGCGACAAGGTCTACGTTGAAATCCTCAAGTTCGCCCGCGCCGTGCAGTCCGATCCCAACCACCAGGTGCGGCAACAGATCGACAAGTACCTCAACGACCTGGCGCAGGACCTGCAGCACGACCCCAAGATGATTGCGCGCGCCGAGGACGTCAAGGCCCAGGTCCTGGGCGATCCCGAGGTTCGGGAGCTGGCCTCGCGGACCTGGGGCACCGTCAAGAACGCCCTGCTCGGCGCCGTGGACGATCCGGACAGCGAACTGACCGTCAAGTTCAAGGCGGCGGTCCGGGACTTCGGTTCGCGGCTGGTGAACGATCCCGAACTCGCCGGCAAGGTCAATACCTGGATCGGTGACGCCGCCGGCTATCTGGTGAAGACCTATCGGTCAGATATCGCCGGGGTCATCACGGACACTGTGGCGCGTTGGGATGCGGAAGAGACCTCGCAGAAGATCGAACTCCAGGTGGGCAAGGACCTGCAGTTCATCCGGATCAACGGCACCGTGGTGGGCTCCCTTGCCGGGCTGCTGATCTTCACGGTGGCGCACCTGATCTTCGGGTAGCCACGTCCGCGCCCCGGGGCCTGGGGTCAGGCGAAGGACTCCAGGCTGACGCCCGCGGCTTCCAGGCCTGCCCGGACACCGGCAGCCATTTCCACGGCTCCCGGGGTGTCACCGTGGATGCACAGGGAATCGGGCCGGACCTGGACCACAGTGCCGTCGGTGGCCACGACTTCGCCCTTCGTGGCCAGCCGGACGGCCCGCTCGACGATCGCGTCGACGTCGTGCAGCACGGCACCCTCCTCGGACCGCGGCACCAGCGTCCCGTCAGCCCGGTAGGCGCGGTCCACGAAGGCTTCGACGAACACGGGGTGCCCGGCTTCCTGCGCCTGCTTGAGCAGCTCGGAACCGGGGAGGCCCAGGATCGGCAGCCCGGGGTCGTACGCGTTGACGGCAGCCACGACGGCGGAGGCCTGCTCGGCGTCGTGGACCAGACGGTTGTAAAGCGCCCCGTGCGGCTTCACGTAGTCCACTGACGCACCCACGGCATGGGCCACGCCGTCGAGCGCACCCAGCTGGTACAGCACGTCGCCGAACAGCTCATCGAAACTCGTGTCCAGGGACCGCCGGCCGAAGCCCGCCAGGTCCCGGTAGCCCACATGCGCACCGACGGTGACGTCGAGTTCGTAGGCCGCACGGCAGCTGTCCAGCATGGTGACGGGATCTCCGGCGTGGAATCCACAGGCCACGTTGGCGCTGGTGACCAGTTGGAACATGCGGGCGTCATCGCCCATGGTCCACGAGCCGAATGATTCGCCGAGGTCAGCGTTGAGATCCAAAAGTGTTGCCTTCCAGCTGGTTGTCCGTGGTCCCGGCTGCCGTGAGCTCGCCGGGCAGGCTGTCCGGCATGGGTCCAAACGCTTCTTTGGCGTTGGCCACCACCGCACGGCCCATCACGAGGTTACCGGCTCCGCCCACAACGGCACCGATCCCGAAGGGCAGTGCCCGGCCCAGGAGCGCAGTTCCCTGGCGTTTGAGGAGGTTCCTGAGGAAGGCTTTCTGGATGCGGTTGCGGATGGTGCTGAAGCCCGGCATCGGCAGTGACTTGGAGAGCACGCTGCCCCACTGCTTGGTGGCCCCCGCGCCGTTCCCGGCAATTTGTCCGCTAAGGGTACCCAGCAGGGCGGTGCCTTCCTCTCCCAGCATGATGGCCATGACCATGGTGCTGGCCTTCTCCGGGTTGGTCAGGCGGATGCCGTGGAGCTCGGCGAGGGAGGTGGCGTACAGTGCGGTTGCTTCGAGGAAACCCACCGTGGCGGCAGCCGAAAGTCCCAGCGACGCGACGGTCCCCACGCCGGGCACGACGGCGGTGGCCCCCACGATTGCGCCGCCGCCGGTGACGGCACGGAGGTAGTCGCGCTCCAGGATGCCGGCCAGCTGGGCCGTCGTGGCCCGGGGGTGCTTCTTTTGCAGCCGGCGGATGTAGGCCAGCACCAGCGGGCGCTGGATTTCCACGGCTTTGAGGAGCATGTTGTGGACGCCGGGCTTGGGCTTGCCGTCCTTGTCAAAGACTGCGTTGTGGGCAGTTTCCTGGGCGATCCGTACTGCTGGGTTGCTGCGCTTAGCCATGGTCACCTTCGTTTCACGTCGAGCTGCAGCGGGTGGCTGCCGTGCTTCTCCATCCTAGATGCAGAAACACTAAGCATGCTGAACTTTGACCCCGATAGCCCTGCACCCTCCGGCTGCAGACAGCACTGCGGCGGGACCCGGCGTGGGTCCCGCCGCAGCGCTGCAGTCAGGAGCTTGTTCGCTGATCAGGACCTTGACGCCCCGGATTCTCGAAGAAGCCTAGGAGCGGGAGCCCCGGGCGGCTTCCTCCTGAACGGACTTTTCGCGGTTCTGCCCTCCGGCTGCCGCCTGTTCATCGGCGCGCAGTTCGGCCCGGAAGACCTCGAAGCGGGCGAGGTGGGCGGGGCGGCGGCGGAGGATGGCCCAGGCCACGCCAAGGATGAGGAACCAGATGGGGCTCACCAGCAGGGCTGCCAGGGTGTCCGGCTGGGTGGTCAGCGCCCAGAGGACGAACGCAAAGAACGCGTAGACCACCCACACGGCGGGGATGCCGCCGGGCATCTTGAACTTCGATGCCTCATGCAGGTGCGGCCGGCGCTTGCGGAAGGCAATGTAGCTGGCCAGGATGACCGACCAGACAAAGATAAAGCAGACGGCGGAGACGGTGGTCACCATCTCGAAGGCCTTGCCAACGTCCTGGCCGGCGTACATGAGCACGACGCCGGAGAGCAGCAGCACGCAGGAAAGGAACAGTGCGTTGCTGGGCACCTTCCTCGAGGACAGGCGGCTGAAGATGCCGGGGGCGTCGCCCTCCTGCGCGAGGCCGAAGACCATGCGGGAGGTGGAGTAGATGCCGGAGTTGGCCGAGGACATGGCCGAGGTGAGGACCACAAGGTTGACCACTGTGGCTGCAGCGCCCAGCCCGGCGAGCGAGAACATGCCAATGAAGGGGCTGTGGCCGGCCGCGAACTGGGTCCAGGGAGTGACGGCCATCAGGATGATCAGGGCGCCCACGTAGAAGAGCAGCACGCGCACGGGGATGGCGTTGATGGCCTTGGGCAGCGTTCGCTCCGGGTTCTTGGCCTCGGCGGCGGTGGTGCCCACCAGTTCGATGCCCACGAAGGCGAACACGGCGATCTGGAAGCCGGCCACGAAGCCCATGAACTCATTGGGGAAGAATCCGCCGTGGCTCCAAAGGTTGGTGAAGCTGGCGGTTCCGGCGTCGCTCTGGAAGCCGGTGAAGATCATGAAGAGGCCCACGATGATCAGCGCCGCGATGGCAATGATCTTGATGAGGGCGAACCAGAACTCGGTCTCACCGAAGGCCTTCACCGTAGCCAGGTTCAGCAGCAGCAGGATGGCCACCGTGGCAAGCCCGGGGATCCACAGCGGCAGGCCCGGCCACAGCTCCTTGGAGTAGCCGGCGATGGCGATAACGTCCGCAATGCCGGTGATCACCCAGCAGAACCAGTACGTCCAACCGGTGAAGAACCCGGCCCAGGGACCCAGGAGGTCGGCGGCGAAGTCGCTGAAGGACTTGTAGTTCAGGTTGCTCAGCAGCAGTTCGCCCATGGCACGCATGACGAAGAAGAGCATGAACCCGATGATCATGTACACGAAGATCACGGAGGGGCCAGCCGCGGAAATGGTCTTGCCGGAGCCCATGAAGAGGCCGGTGCCAATGGCGCCGCCAATGGCAATGAGCTGGATGTGCCGGTTGGTGAGTTGCCGCTCGAGGTGTGGGGGCTCGCTGCGGGCAGCCGCTCCGGCCGCCCCGTTCTGCGGTGGCTCGCCGTTGGAAGCGTGGGGATGAATCGCCATGAGGAACTCCATCGATAAAGCGGCAAATGGGTGCCGCAAAAGTTGGGTTCCTCCCCGCTCTGTAGTGGACCTGAGAGTTTCCGCGGCAGGGCCGCTTGCACCGTCGGTGAGCCAGGAACGAGCCTGGCTGCTTTCCAGAGTTGCCTGTCCGCGGCGGTACATGGGCCTGAGAGTTTCCTGGGGAGGGTTTGCTCCTACGGCGCCTGCTAAATGTACCCGGCAGGACTCTCCCGCCGCAGGTCGAAGGCGATCTTCAATTAGTGGTTGTGTCCAGCCGCCGCACCTTGCCGGGGCAACGCTGGCCCTGGCTGCTCCGAATACGCAGAGCCAGCCGGGACGGTGCCGAACACCGACCCAGTGTGGTGCGGATCACGAAAAAAAGTCAACCTCGGTTGCCTGCACGTCCATCGGGGGCGGTTCTGTGACGGACCGATTTGTTTTTGCTTCAACTAACCTGTACTGTGTGAGCCGAATCACCCACAGTTGAATAGCCTTTCGAGCTGTGACGGGAGAGTCCTCCCGGCATCCACCGGGCAGGCGCCGTAGGAGCAAATCCTCCCCAGGAATCTCTCAGGCCCCCGTACCGTCACAGCGAGGCAACTCTGGAAAGTAACCCGGTTTCGGCCCGGTTCACCGACGGTGCAAGCGAACCCGCCATGCAGGTTCCGCGGAATCTCTCAGGTCCAATACAGAGCGGGGAGGAACCCATCCCATGCCGTGCCACCCTGGCCGGCCAGACCTGGAGTTCCTCATGACGATTCAATCCCTTCCAACCTCGTTCGTTGACCGCCATATCGGCGCGCGCCGGCAGGCCGACGTCGACACCATGCTCAAGGCCGTGGGCTACGACAGCGTCGACGGCCTGGTGGACGTTGCTGTTCCGGCGTCGATCCGCCAGGAAACGGCCCTGAAGCTGCAGGACGCGCTCAGTGAGGTTGAGGTCCTGACAGAGCTGCGCCGCCTTGCCGGCAAGAACAAGACCGCCGTGCAGCTGATCGGCCAGGGCTACTACGACACCGTCACCCCGGCCGTGATCCGCCGCAACATCCTCGAAGCCCCCGCCTGGTACACCGCCTACACCCCCTACCAGCCGGAAATTTCCCAGGGCCGGCTGGAGGCGCTGCTGAACTTCCAGACCATGGTCCAGGACCTCACCGCCCTCCCCGTGGCCAACGCCTCGCTCCTCGACGAGGCCACCGCCGTGGCCGAGGCCGTGCTGCTGATGCGCCGTGCCAACAAAAACAAGGACGCCAAAGACGGCAAGACGGTCCTGGACGCCGACTGCCTGCCGCAGACCATCGCCATCGTCAAGGGCCGCGCCGAAGCGCTCGGTTTCGAGGTGGAGGTCGCCGACCTGTCCAAAGGCCTGCCGCAAGGTGCCATCAACGGCATCGTGCTCCAGCAACCGGGCGTGTCCGGCCGCGTCTGGGACCAGAGCGGCGTTATCGGAGAGGCCAAGGAGCGCGGCGCCCTCGTCACCGTCGCCGCCGACCTGCTGGCGCTGACCCTCATTACCCCTCCAGGAGAGCAGGGCGCGGACATCGCCGTCGGCTCCACCCAGCGCTTCGGCGTCCCGCTGTTCTTCGGCGGCCCGCACGCCGCCTACATGGCGGTCCAGAAGGGCATGGAACGCACCCTCCCGGGCAGGCTCGTCGGAGTCTCCAAGGACAACGCAGGGGTCCCCGCGTACCGCCTGGCCCTGCAAACCCGTGAACAGCACATCCGCCGCGAAAAGGCCACCTCCAACATCTGCACCGCCCAGGCGCTGCTGGCCATCGTGTCTTCCTTCTACGCCGTGTACCACGGCCCGGACGGCCTGAAGGCGATCGCCGAGGACGTCCACCACAAGGCCCGGACCCTGGCCACCGCCCTGACGGCCATGGGCCGCGAGCTGGTTACGGACTCCTTCTTCGACACGCTCACCGTGCGCGTGCCGGGCAAGGCTGCCAAGGTCATCAGCGCCGCCGAAGCGCGAGGCATCAACCTGCGCTTCGTCGACGCGGACACCGTGGGGGTCTCCATCGATGAGACGACGACGGCGGCAACGCTGTCCGCCGTCGCCGTCGCCTTTGGCGCCGGTCCGGTAGGTGACGCGGCAGGCTTCGAACTGCCCGAAACCGTGCTGCGCACGTCCGGTTACCTGGAGCACCCGGTGTTCAACACGCACCGGTCCGAAACCCAGCTGCTGCGCTACATCCGCAAGCTGTCCGACCGTGACCTGGCGCTGGACCGCACCATGATCCCGCTGGGTTCGTGCACCATGAAGCTGAACGCCACCGCCGAGATGGAAGCCATCTCCTGGCCGGAGTTCGCCTCCATCCATCCGTTCGCCCCGGACTCCCAGACCGAGGGCTGGCGTGAACTCATCGCCGGGCTCGAGGCGGACCTGACCGAGATCACCGGGTACGACCAGGTGTCCATCCAGCCCAATGCCGGATCCCAGGGCGAACTCGCCGGGCTGTTGGCGATCCGCGGCTACCACCACTCCCGCGGTGACCAGCAGCGGAACGTCTGCCTGATCCCCGCTTCG
>NZ_JZTW01000033.1 GCF_000962805.1 Pseudarthrobacter chlorophenolicus
CGGGCGCCCGCCACGGCCGTGTCCACGGTGACCATGAGCGTGTCGTTGCCGGCCTTCGCGGCGCGTTCAATGAGCTCCAGCGAGCGGTCCCGGTCCGTCCACAGGTAGAGCTGAAACCAGTTGCGGCCGTTCGGCGCTGCAGCGGCCACGTCCTCGATGGACGCCGTGCCCATGGTGGACAGCGTGTACGGGATGCCTGCAGCCTCGGCGGCCTGGGAACCGGCGTACTCACCCTCGGACTGCATCATCCGCGTGAAGCCGGTGGGGGCGATGCCCACGGGCAGCCGTGAGGGCTTGCCCAGGATGTCCGTGCTGAGGTCGATGGCGGACACGTTCCGCAGGATGCCCGGCCGGAACTCGATGTTTAGGAAGGCCTGGCGTGCGCGGCGGAGGGTGATTTCCCCTTCGGCTGCGCCGTCGGTGTAGTCGAAGGGCGCTTGCGGGGTGCGGCGCTTGGCAATGTCCCGGAGTTCCCAGACGGTGCTGGCCCGCTTGAGCCGGGCGTCCCTGCTGAAGTCCGGCTTCTTGAACTGCATGAGCGGGGCCAGGTCCGAGTATTTGGGAATGCGGCGCTTGAGGGCCGCAGGCAGGGCAGCGGGCGCGGAACCGGCAGGGGCGGACGACGCCGGAGCTCCGGCCGGTGCCTGGGCTGCGGGAATGTCCATGGCACCGGGCGCGGGAGCCGCCTCCGGATTGTTGGGCTGGATGGTGTGGGTCATTGCGTCCTCCTGTGGTCTAACCACACTCTAGACGGTGTGGTCCAACCACATCAAGTACTATTCATCCATGCGCACCCACCAGTTGGTCCTGCAGTGGATCGAGAACGAACTCTCAGCCGGCAGGCTGGCCGTGGGCGGCAGGCTGCCGGCCGAGCGCAGCCTCGCCGAGCAGCTGACGGTTTCGCGGACGTCGGTGCGTGAAGCCATCCGGGTCCTGGAGGCCATGGGTGTGGTGCGGGCCGGTGTGGGATCGGGTCCGGAGGCGGGCACTGTGGTGATTTCGGACCCCGCAGCGGCCCTCGGCTCCGCGCTGCGGCTGCATGTGGCAACGCGTCACCTGCCGGTGGCGGACATCGTGGAGACGCGGGTGCTGCTGGAGTCCTGGGCGGCCGCCAAGGCGCTCCCGGACGCTCCGGTGCTGGATGAGGCGGCCGCGCTGGTGGAGGCCATGGCGGAGGAAGGCCTTCCTGTCAGTGATTTCCTGGCCCTCGACGTACGGTTCCACCTGGCGCTTGCCGATGCCGCGGGAAACGCCGTGGTTAGCGCCATGATGGGTTCGCTGCGTGAATCGATTCAGGGGTACGCGGCGGATCTCACCGCCAACCTGCCGGACTGGGAAGCTACGTCATGCCGCCTGCGGACGGAGCACCGGGACATCCTTGCCGCCATCAGGGCGGGCGACGGCGGGACAGCGGCGCGGCTGGTGGCTGCCCATATCGAAGGGTTCTACCAGGAAGCCGGGCTGGGCTCGTGATGCTCCGCGCCAACCGCCCTTGACCGTGGAGTTTTTGGACAGATATCAGGGGCTAAGCGCCCCTGAAGTCCTCGTATCTGTCCAAAAACTCTTAAGGGGGTTAGCCGTGGACTGCGGTCCGCGATGGGGTTAGCCGTGGACTGCGGTCCGCGCTGCCCTGGCAGGTCCGCTGCTGCTGCGGACCTCAAGCCGTGGCTGGTACCTGCTGCCCGGGGCGTCGTTCTCCTCCTTGCGGATGAGGGCCCGGAGCTGGCGCCACGCCTGCTCGCCCAGCTCAGTGATGGGCACCGCGGCGGTGGTGAGGGCCGGCGTCGTGTACTTGGCAAAGGGAATGTCATCGAAACCGGTGACGGACATGTCGCCGGGGACATCGATGCCGCGTTCGTGCAGGCCGCTCATGAGCCCCATGGCCACAAGGTCGTTGAAGGCCAGGATGCCCGTGGCGCCCGATTCCAGCACCGCATCCACTGCCTCGTGGCCGGTGTCGAAGTCCGAGCCGCCTTCAAGCATGGTGACGTCCACGTGCGGGTGGGCGGCCTTGAACGTTTCCAGGCCCTGCAGGCGCATGCCGTTGGAGGCGCTGCGCGGCGGCCCGGCCAGGAAGGCCAGCCGGGAGTGGCCAAGTTCCACCAGGTGTTCGGCGAGGTCCTGGACGCCCTGCCCGTAGTCCACCACCAGGCTGGGGACGCCCGCGGTGGCGGTGGTGCGGTTGATCAGTACGAGCGGGTGCAGGGACGGCGCAATCTCTTCCAGTTCGGCGTCCGTCATGCGGGGCGCGCACAGGACGAGGCCGTCGCAGCGGCGGCGTGCTTCACCGGCGAGGATGGCCTCCTCGCTTGAGACCTCGAAGGAGTCGGCGATCAGTACGCGGTAGCCATCCTGGGCGGCCGCGCGGCTCAGTCCGCGCAGGATGGCCTGGAAGGTGGGGTTGGCCAGGTCCGGCACCACAATCCCGATGGTGTCGGTCTTGCCCAGCGCCAGGCTGCGCCCCACGGGGTTTGGCTGATACTTCAGCTCGGCCGCCGCAGCGCGGACGCGGGATGCGATCTCCGGGTCCACCGTGTAGTTGCCGTTCATGACGCGGGAAACCGTGGCGTGCGAGACGCCCGCCTTCACGGCGACATCCGCGATGCCGATTCGGCCGGTTGCCGATTTCCTGACCATAGGGAACCTTTCCTAGCGCCACGGACTTCGGGTCCACGGCCGGATTGCCAGCGCTGCAGCAGCTTCCGGCCGCCTGATGGCGATGTGTTGAGAGACAGCATATAACGCGATGGGAAAGCGATTTCTATTGTTTTCCCGTGTTTTCCCACGCTTTTCCCGCTTTTCCGGGATCTCCGTACGTCCTGCCGGTAGAAAACGCTTTCTCCCAATGCCCATAATGGTTGACGGAAGCAGGTTGCTGTTGATACAAATCATATAGCGAACCGAGAAAACGCTTTCTCAGCGGTGCTGCAGTGCACCGGCGCCACCTCCCCGGATCACCTAGCAGGCCGGGCACCAGTCTTCGAAAGGGACCCCCATGGTCAACACAGCCGAATCGAGTCCAGCAGTGGCCACCGGAGCACACCACGGAAACGGCGGCAAGGCCCGCTTCGCCCTGATCGGCACCGGCGGACGCTCCGAGATGTACATCCGCGCCATTTTCGGCAAGCACGCTGACACCGCGGAGCTCGTTGCGTTCTCCGACGTCAACCCCGGCCGGGTGGAGTTCTACCAGAAGCTGATCCAGGAACTCGGCGCGCCGGGGCCCATCGCCTCATTCGACCCCAAGGACCTGACGGCGTTCGTCCAGGCCAACAACATTGACCGCGTAGTGGTCACCACGCCGGACTACACGCACGCCGACTTCATTGTCGAGGGGCTGCGCGCCGGCGCCGACGTCGTCGTCGAGAAACCACTCACCATCGACGCCGAAGGCTGCCGCCGCATCACCCAGGCCGTTCAGGAGACCGGCCGCAACGTGGTGGTCACCTTCAACTACCGCTACTCGCCCCGGAACAGCGCCCTGAAGGAAATCATCCAGAGCGGCGTGATCGGCAAGGTCACCTCCATCGACTTCAGCTGGGTCCTGGACACCGTCCACGGCGCCGACTACTTCCGCCGCTGGCACCGGGAAAAGAAGAACTCGGGCGGCCTGCTCATACACAAGGCCTCCCACCACTTCGACCTGGTCAACTGGTGGATCGACGACGTCCCCGAGCGCGTCTTCGCGTCCGGCGGCCTGAAGTTCTATGGCGACACCAACGCGGCTGAGCGGGGACTGGGAGCCCGTCCCGAGCGCGGCACCCCGGCGGCGGACACCCCCGCCGGCGAACGCGATCCGTTTGCCCTCGACCTGCGCGAAGATGAGCGGCTCAAGGCCCTCTTCCTGGACAACGAGCACTATGACGGCTACCGCCGCGACCAGGACGTCTTCACCGGCGGCATCACCATTGAAGACAACCTGGCACTGGTGGTGGAATACCAGGGCGGTCCCCGCCTGAGCTACTCCCTGAACGCCCACAGCCCCTGGGAGGGCTACCGTGTGGCGGTCAACGGCACCGAAGGCCGCGCCGAACTCGAGGTGGTTGAACGCGCCGCTGTCCTGCACAGCACGGACAAGAAGACCGTTGTGGATCCCAGCGCCACGCCCGTCGAGGAAGAGGACGCCGTCCGCCGCAACGGTGAACGCCTGGTGGTCCAGCGCCACTGGGAGCCCGCCTACGAGGTGCCCATCGTCAACGGCGAGGGCGGCCATGGCGGCGGCGACGCCCTCCTGCTCTCCGACCTCTTCAACGGCCCCGGCGAGGATCCGCTGGGCCGGCCCTCCGGCTACCTGGACGGCCTCCGCTCGGTCTCCGTCGGCATCGCCGGCAACCGCTCGCTCGAATCATCACTGCCCGTGCGCATCGAGGACCTGGACCTCGGCGTCGACCTTCGCCGCAGCAAGTAAGGAACAGCCATGAGCAGGATCTTTGTCACCGGCGGCTCCGGCCGGCTGGGACGCAGTGTGGTGGCGGGGCTCGCCGAAGCCGGCCACCACGTCATCTCGGTGGACCGTGACGCCCTGCCGGCCGAGCTGCTGCCGGCGGGCGTCGAACAGGCAACCGCGGACCTGCTGGCACCGGGGGAGGCCCTTCGCCTCCTCCGGGACGCCAGGCCCGACGCCGTCATCCACCTCGCCGCGATCGCCGTCCCGTTCAGTGCCCCCGAGGACGTCATCTTCGCCACGAACACGCGGCTCGCCTTCGCCGTCATCAGTGCGGCGACGGAGCTGGGCGTGCCGAAAATCATCACCGCCAGCAGCCCTACGGTGCTCGGCTACGGGTCGCCGGCGGGCTGGCTCCCGCCGTCGTTCCCGCTGGATGAGCGCACGCCGCCCAAGCCCTGGAACGCTTATGCCCTGTCCAAGCTCATCGCTGAGCAGACGGTGCAGATGTTCGCCGCCGCCCAGGGCGACAAGATCCGCTACGCGGCGTTCCGCCCCTGCTTCGTGATTTCCCCCGAGGAATGGGAAGGCGCGCCCACCCAGCAGGGCCACACCCTCGCCGAGCGGCTTGCCGATCCCGCCCTGTCTGCGCCGGCCCTGTTCAACTACGTGGACGCCCGTGACGTAGCGGAGTTCCTGGACCTGCTGCTGGACAGGATGGAGTCCATCCCCAACGGCGAGACCTTCTTTGTGGGCGCAGCCGATGCCCTGGCCACCGCACCTTTGGCAGAACTCATGCCCAGGTTCCTGCCCGGCAGCGACGCCATCAGCGGCGGCCTCACCGGCACCAGCCCCGCTTTCTCCATCGCCAAGGCGCAGGAACTGCTGGGCTGGCAGCCCAAGCGCAGCTGGCGCACCGAACTCAAGTCCCACCAAACCCTCAACGACGAGACCTCCGCGCTGGTGACCGCCGGCAGCGGAACCAAGGAGACATCATGAAATTCGACGGCGTACTCTTCTTCCCCGTCACTCCGTTCACGGCCGAAGGCGCCGTTGACGTGGACCTGCTCAAGGAACACATCGCCTCCCGGCTCCCGTTCGGCCCCGGCGGCGTCTTCCCTGCCTGCGGCACCGGCGAATTCCACGCCCTCAGCATCGATGAGGTCCGCACTGTGGTGACGGCCGCCGTCGAGGTCGTGGCAGGCAAGGTTCCGGTGGTTGCCGGTGCAGGCGGGCCGCTGGGCCACGCCCTCGCCGCCGCCAAGGCAGCCGAGGAAGCAGGAGCCGACGCCCTCCTGGTCCTGCCGCCCTATCTGGTTACCGGTCCCACCGACGGCCTGGTGGCGTACATCGAGGCTGTTGCTGACGCCAGCAGCCTGCCGGTGATCGTCTACCACCGCGGCAACGCCAAGTTCACTGCCGCCTCCATGGCGCGCCTGGCGGCCAACCCCAAGGTGGTCGGCTTCAAGGACGGACTGGGCGATGTTGGCCTGGCACAGGAGATCGTCTCCGCCGTCAGGGCCACCGGACGCGAGGACTTCGCCTTCTTCAACGGCCTGCTCACCGCCGAGCTCACGCAGGGCGCCTACCGCGGCCTGGGCATTCCGCTGTACTCCTCGGCCGCATTCGCCATGGCGCCGGAGATCGCCAAGGCCTACTACGACGCCTACGTCTCCGGTGACGAGGACCGGCGCAACGCACTGCTCGAAGGCTTCTACGCGCCCCTGGTCCGGTTGCGGGACCAGACTCCCGGTTTCGGCGTCTCGCTGATCAAGGCGGGCCTGCGCCTGGGCGGCCTGCCCGTGGGCCCGGTCCGTCCGCCGCTGGTGGACCCCACCGAGGAACAGCTGGTGGAGCTCAAGGCCATCCTGGCCAGGGGCTACGAGTTGGCCGGCTGATGAGTGCCCCCGCAGCCGTTGCCGTCCGCACCGTTCCCCGGATCACCGGGATGACCACCCGGCTCCTGACTGTCCCGCTCCGCCGGCACTGGGGTGCGGAGGCGCCGGAGAACCACGTGATCGCCGCGGAGATCCACACGGACGACGGCGGCGCGGGGCTCGGTTTTTCCTGGACCCCCACCATCGGCCCGCAGGCGGTCAAAGCGCTGCTGGACTATGACATCGCCCCGTTCGTCACCGGCCTGCCCGCCAACCCGGAAACGGTGTGGGACGCGGTGTGGAAGCGGTTGCACGAGGCCGGCGGCGGGGGACTGACCACCATAGCGATGGCCGGGCTGGACCTCGCCCTGTGGGACCTGCAGGCGCGCAACGCCGGGACGTCGGTTACCGGGCTGATCGGCCAGCGGCAGGAGTCCGCCGAGGTCTACGGATCAGGGGTGAACCTGCACTACACCCTCGAGGAACTGGTGGCCCAGACCGAACGCTGGGTAGCCGCCGGGCACCAGGCGGTCAAGATCAAAGTGGGCAAACCGGACCTACGCGAAGATGCTGAGCGCGTCGCCGCCGTCCGCTCCGTTCTTGGACCGGACCGCCGGCTCATGATCGATGCCAACCAGCGCTGGGACCTGCCCACCACGTTCCGGGCCCTGGAGGTGTTGTCCGAATACGGGCTGGACTGGCTGGAGGAACCGCTCCGGGCGGACGACCTCTGGGCCTACCGCAGGCTCCGTAAGCACTCACCGGTGCCCATCGCCCTCGGCGAAAACCTGCACACCATCTACCGGTTCCGCGATTTCATTGAGGCGGAGGCGGTGGACATCATCCAGCCGAACATCATCCGGGTTGGCGGGATCACCCCGTTCCGGCGGATCGTGGAGCTGGCACGGACCAACAGCATCAAGGTGATGCCGCACCTGCT
The DNA here is from genome assembly GCF_000962805.1 of Pseudarthrobacter chlorophenolicus. Classification (GTDB taxonomy): domain Bacteria; phylum Actinomycetota; class Actinomycetes; order Actinomycetales; family Micrococcaceae; genus Arthrobacter; species Arthrobacter chlorophenolicus_A. The sequence goes on from NZ_JZTW01000033.1 coordinate 7,202, forward strand.
GCCGGAGCTGTCCGGGCAGCTGGCGCTGACCCTGGCGGAGCCCACGCTGGTGGAGGACGTTGAAGAGGCGTCCTTCGAACAGCTGGGCATCCTGGACGGGCCGTCTCCGGTCCGGTTCAGCAACAGCCGGGTCACCCTGGCGGACCGGCCCGGACTGGGCTTCCGGTTCCGGGATGCCGTGTGAGCATGCACGGCAACCACGCACTGTAACGAAGAACGTACTCAAACAGAACAGGTACCTGACGTGACAACTGCAACGCTTTCCCTGTCCGAGCTGACCGCGGCGGCCACCGACGCCGCCCGCACGTCGGCAGCGGCTTCCGACGCCGAGCGGGCCGGCTGGCTGAATGCGGTGGCCGACGCCCTGGACGCGAACGCCGCGGAACTGGTGGAGATCGCCGATTCCGAGACCAGCCTCGGTTCTGCCCGGCTGACCGGTGAGGTGGCCCGCACCACCGGCCAGCTGCGCCTGTTCGCCCGCGTCATCACCGAGGGCTCCTACCTCGAAGCGATCATCGACCACGCGGACCCGTCCTCCACCCCGCCGAAGCCGGACCTCCGCCGCATCCTGAAGCCCATCGGCCCGGTGGCCGTGTTCTCGGCGTCGAACTTCCCGTTCGCCTTCTCCGTTGCCGGCGGCGATACCGCCTCGGCCCTGGCTGTGGGCTGCTCCGTCATCGTCAAGGCGCACTCCGGCCACGTACGGCTGTCCGAGCGGACAGCGGAGATCGTTGCAGACGCCCTCCGTGGCGCCGGCGCCCCGGAAGGACTTTTCGCTTTGGTCAGCGGCCGGGAAGCGGGAACGGCCCTGGTTCAGGACCCGGCCATCAAAGCCGTCGGCTTCACCGGTTCCATCCCCGGCGGCCGGGCACTGTTCGACCTTGCCACATCCCGGCCGGAGCCCATTCCCTTCTACGGCGAGCTGGGCAGCCTCAACCCGGTGGTCATCACGGCCGCCGCGCTGAAGGAACGATCCAGCGAACTCGCCACCGGGCTGGCGGGCTCCTTCACCCTGGGCGCCGGACAGTTCTGCACCAAGCCGGGCCTGGTGTTCATCCCTGCCGGAACGTCCTTCGTCGCGGACGTGGCAGAGGCCAGCAAGGACAAGCCGGCCCACGGCATGCTCACCAGCCGCATCGCCGAGGCCTACCCGGATGGCCTGCGCAGCTTCGCGTCAGTGGAAGGCGTTGACGTGGTGGGCGGCACCGTGGACCAGGACGCTGCGGCGAACGGTGCGGCGCCGGTGGTCTTCTCCACCACTGCCGCCAAAGTGCTGGAACGCCCGGAGCAGCTGCTGGAGGAGTGCTTCGGCCCCACCACCATGCTGATCGAGTACACGGACCAGGAAGAACTCTCGGCGGTTCTGGCCAAGGTCCCGGGCAGCCTGACCGCTACCCTTCACGCACAGCCCGGCGAGGAAATTGAGGCGCTGGTGGAGCAGCTGTCCGGGCTCGCCGGCCGGGTCCTGTTCGAAGGCTGGCCCACTGGTGTTGCCGTCAACTGGGCGCAGCAGCACGGCGGCCCGTACCCGGCCACCACGTCCCTGTTCACCTCGGTGGGCGCGACGGCGGTCCGCCGCTTCCAGCGCCCGGTCGCCTACCAGGACGCCCCTGAAACGGTGCTCCACCCCGCCCTGCGCGAGGACAACCCGTTGGGCATTCCGCGCCGCGTGGACGGCGAACTGCAGCTTCCGTAACCGCCAACAGAGAACCCCCGGAGCCATTCGGCTCCGGGGGTTCTTTGTGCTTCCTACAGCTGAAGCGTTGCGGGGCGGTCCAGCCCGTTCACGGTGGTGGCGGGCCAGCGGGGATCGACGGTCAGCACCTGGAGCCCGTTCTCCGTGAGCTGGACCGTGTCCTCGATCTTGACTCCCGGGCCGGACGGGTTCCACGTGAATGCCTGGCCGGGAACCACGGTGTCCGTAGCTGCGGCCGTGACCCGGGGATCCCGGCCCGCGTAGCCGGCGGGACCGCCCTGGTGGTGCTGTTCCCACTGGTCGGCGCCGAAACCGTGCCGGGTATAGGCCGCCTGGATCTCGGTGAAGATGCGGTCCAGCCGGGCGCCGGGAACCGTCGCGTCGAAAATGTCGGCCTCAACTGCCGCGATGCGGGACTCGGCGTCGCGCTCCTCGGGGGTGCCGGCGTCGAACCTCACCCAGCGGGTGATGTTGGCAACCAGGCCGTCACGGCGGGCGCAGATGACCGCCATGGCGCGGCGGCCCAGCGGCGCGTGCGTGGCCAGCGGGTGCCGGAACTCGCTGCGGCCGCTGCCGTTGCACAGCAGGACCAGAGGCTCAGCGCCCGCTGCCACCACGCGGGCGGCCAGCGCCGACGCCAGCTCGAACTCCGTGGTCTCCGGGCGTGCCGTGGACAGGACATCGGTCATGATGGCGGCGACGTCGGCGCTCAGCCGGGCGTAGCGGGCGCTCTCGGCCGGGAGGAGTTGTTGGCGCGCTGCCCGCAACTCGGTGGCGGCGTCTGCCTCGGCCAGGAGGGATCCGCCGGGGACGCTTCCGACGGCCGCCGCGGCCTGGTGGAGGTTCCCGTACCAGGGCACGCTGTGGAGGGCCACGCCTTCAGGCAGTTCCTCAGCGGCGATGCGCCCGGCTTCGTTGTTGAACGTCACCAGGTGGTCGCCGGAGCGGTCCACCAGCAGCGCGGCGATGGGATCGCCGGCGAGGCTGATGTGCACCCGGCTGCCGTCCAGGTACCAGGTCAGGGCCGTGTGGGTGGTGAGGAGCAGGGCGTCCTTGCCCGAGGCATCCAGGATGTCCAGCACCCGCCGGCGCTTCACTGCGCGGTCCAGGACCGAAGCCGGGGCGGTGCGGACAGCCTGCGGCGGTGCAGCTGTTGTCTGGGTCATGAGAGGTCCCCCTGTTGAGTGATCAGTGCTTCGATGTCAGTTGTGCCCAGGGAGCCGTCGGCCACCAGGACGGAAATGCTCCGGCGCACGGGGCTGCCGGGTTCTGCGATAACAGGCGAGTCCCAGGCGAGGGACTGGCCCACTCCGGGGTAGCCGTCCACCCGGACAAACCAGGGATCGGTGGAGGATTCGGGGGCCACGAACACGAGCGTGGCGTCGCCGGTCCGGTCTGTTCCGGCACCGAACGTGCCCGTCCAGGCAAGCCACCTCGATGCCGTGCCGTGGACCCCTGCTTCACCGGTTCCGGCCGGTGACCACACCCTTGCGCCATCGCATTCCGGGAGCCGCCAGAAGAATCCGCCGTACCCGCCCTCGAAGCGGCCGTTGGAACCGGGGCTGCCCAGGCTGACCGGCTGGTCCCCGGCAGGGGAAAGACCGAACTCGAGGGACAGGCGCCATACCGACGCACTGACGCCGGACCAGCTCCAGCGGCGTTCCTCCACGAGGACCGGGCCGCCGTCGGGCCCGTTCCAGCTCAGGCGTTCCTCAAGCCGGCCCTCGGCGCCGCCGGTAACCGCGTTTGTTGCCTCCGAGTCCATGCCGGTGACGGCGATGCTCCCGTGGTCTGGCCGCCAGACGTACTGCCCGGCTTCCCGGGTGTAAGTGCGGCCACCCCAGAAGTTGACGCCGTCCACATCCTGCAGGGCCACGCCGGCGCCGAGGTGCCACACGTGGTCCAACGGCTGGTGGTCCGTGACCACGGTCCCGGCCAGGGTGCGGACAGGGTGCAGGTAGGGGCGCGGCGAGGACACAGCGCGGATGTGGCTGCCGTCCTGGTAGTCCGCCACGGGGTGCCCGTCCACGGCCAGGGTCCGGACGGGCGGAAGCTGCCGCGCCCAGGGAACGCCGAGTTCGGCGAAGGTGGCCTGGGCCTTGGCGGCGCGGTCAAAGTGTTCCACGATGCCGTGCACCACGGGGTGGGCGTCGTCGCCGTCGCCCTCCCAGGCGATGTGCGCGGAACCAATCGGCTCCGGGGCAGGTGACGTGCGGATGGCTTCGAGGACCGAAGTGAAGGCGCCCGTGTCAGCTATTGCGGACAGGAGCGGGGCTCCGTTGGAACGGGCCTCAAGCAGGTTTTCCAGCAGGTCCGTGCGGCCGTACGTCTCCCGGCGCTCGCCGTCGGGCGTGCTGAGCACTACCTCGTCCTCCGTGTAGAAGAAGGTGATCTCACCGCGGGTGCCGTGGACGGTGACGGACGGGTTCACCTGCTCAGGCGCGCACAGGGTCAGGGTGCACAGCAGCGTGGTGCCGTGGGCGGTCCGGACACGGATCACCGACGTATCGTCGCTCTCGGTTTCGTGCGCGCGGTAGAGGTCTGTTTCCACGGCAGCCACATCGGCCAACGTGTGCGCTCCCGCCATGTGCAGGGCGGTGGCTACGGCGTGGGCCAGGGCGTTGGTGCCTACGCCGTCCACCACGTCGATGCCGTCCAGGCTGCGCTTGCCGGCCCACCGGGACCGCTTGAAGTACGCCTTGGTCCGTACCCACTGGCCGCTGGCGCTCAGGCCCAGCACCTCGCCGATGGCGCCCGACTCCACGAGGTTCCTGATGGCCGGGAGGGCATGCGAACCCAGGCTCTGGAAGCCCACCTGGACCAGCCGGCCCGAGGCCTCTGCCGCGGCCAGGACGTCGTTGAACTGGGCCAGGGACGCTACCGGAGGCTTCTCCACGTACACATCCAGCCCGGCTGCCAGGGCTGCACTGGCCAGCGGGGCGTGGGTCTGGATGGGGGTGGCCAAGATGGCAATGTCCGCGCGCGCTTCGGCAACTGTCTGCGCTGCAAGGAGGCTGTTGAGGTCCGGGAAGACGGCCACCGAATCTTTGAGCCGGCCGGGCGCCGGAGGGTTGGGATCGGCAACGGCCACGAGCTCCAGCACCCCGGCCTCCTCCAGCCGGGCCAGGTTCGCGAGGTGGCGTTCGCCGAAGCCGTGGACGCCCACCAGGGCAATGCGGGGGACTGCGGTGCCGGCGGCGGCACTCTCCTCGGGGCGGCTGCCCGGTTCCGCTGTGGCGGAGTGCGAAATCATCAAAGGGTCCTTGGGGTAGGGGTGGTTAGGAGGCGGGTGACGCTGCAAGGGCAAGGGACGCGGCCAGGAAGCCGATGGCCTCATCCTGCATGGCCGCAGTGAAGACGTGCCCGCCGGGCCAGAAACTCCCGGTGTAACGGCCGCCGCCGTGCAGGGCTTCCAGGATCCGGTGGGCCTGGCGCATGCCGTCCTCCGGGAAGAGTTCGTCGGCCAGCGCGTACTGCACCAGGAACCGGGCGGCGGAGCGGCCGGTGAGTTCCGGCCAGTCGCCCAGCTTCCACAGGCCGGGAGTCTGCAGCAGCCAGGAGTGGGCATCCAGGTAGGCAGGCAGCAGGGATTCGAAGGTGATCATCATGCACGTGACCACGGAGGCGCGGATGCGGGGACTCAGGGCCGCAAGGGCAAGGGACCGGCCGCCGCCGCCGGAAAAGCCGACGCAACCCAGGCGGTCCGCGTCGACCCCCGGCAGGTGGGCGAGGATGTCGAGGGCTGCAAGGTCGTCGTGGGCCACCATGCCGGCAAGGCTGGTGCCCAGCAGCCCGGCGGTCTTGGCAACGGTGTCCTCATGGAAGCCGGCTGCCGCGTTGTAGCGGTCCGCTTCGGAAGGTACGACGCCGTCCTGCCGCCATTGCGCCCGCCGCGCCTCCAGCGCGGAGGCGGTGCGCCACGGAGGCGTTGAAAGGTCGAAGCGGCGGCTGCCCCAGGCGAAAGAGTCATGGGCCAGGACGGCGAACCCCTGGCGGGCGGTTTCGGAGGCGAGGGCCCGGCCGTCGTAGTGGCCTGCACGGGCGGCGGCAGCGGACGGGTGGCTCTCAGGAAGGTCCACCAGCCGGTCCGCCCCACCGAATTTGTTGCCGCCGTGGCAGTGCAGGGCAAGGACGCCGGGCAGGGTCTCCGTACTTCCGGCCGGACGTGCCAGCCAGCCCGTGGTCCGCGGACCGAAGCCCAACTGCCAGCTGAGCTGGGAGGTGGTGACGTCGTCGTGCGTTACTTCCCAGTGCACCGTGACGTCCGGCCGGCCGGACGCGCCGGGGACCCCCAGCGTGTCCGCCAGGCCCTGGGCGGCAGGGGTTGCTGCGGTGTAGCGCGGATGATTGCGGACATAGGCAGGCCAGTCCTCATAGCCGGCGATGGCGCTGGGCCTTGGTTCCTTTGTATCGGCTGCCACTGGCCGGCCTCCTGTCTGCTGTTCTGCCGTTGGGTGAAGACGAACCGGCCGCGGTCGGGCTGACCGCGGCCGGTACCGGGCCTAGCCCAGGTTCGAGTTGACCTCGCTGATGACGCCCTTCGCCGCATCCTGCGGTGAAATCTTTCCGAAGAGTACATCGGTGTTGTAACGGTTCAAAACTTCCAGGGTGGAGGAAGAGCCTGCCGGGAACGGCTTGGGCGGCTTGACGTTCAGCTCGGCGATGCGGTCAAGGTATCCCGCCTCCTTCTGCTGGGTTTCCTTCAGCAGGGGAGTGATTCCCGCCTTGAGATCGGTGTTGGCGGGCATGCCGCGGTCACTCTTGATCTTGCTGGCAGCATCCATGTTGTTCACCAGGTAGTTGATGAAGAGCGCGGCTTCCTTGGACTGGGCGGACTTGGACGAGATGGCGTACTCCATGGAGGAGCGCAGCCACGTTCCCGGCTGCTTGCTTTCCCCCGGCAGCTTCACCATGGTCAGCGGCGCACCCGAGTACGAGGTCATCTGGTTGCTCCACGACACCTTCATGGCCTGTTTGCCCTGGCCCATCAGCGTCAGTTCCGGCTGCGCGGAGCCGTCTTCGACGGTCTGTGAAGCGGAAGGTGCACCGCCGGTGTCCATGAGCTTCTTGTTGAACTCGAACCACTTGGCGAGGGTTCCTTCGCTGATGCCCATCTTCTTGCCGTCATCCGTGTACAGCTCTTCGCCGCTTTGGCGGGCCCATACGGCAACGAACGAATCGTTGGACATCGGCGTGGTGCCGAACGTGCCGGCAGGGGAGTTCTTGCTGATTTTGGCGGCGATGTCGACGTAGTCGTTCCAGGTCCAGGTCTCGTCGTCCGGCAGGGGTACGCCGGCAGCTTCAAACACCGTGGGATCAAGGACCATGGACATGGCATTGACGCCGGCGGTGATGGTGTACTGCTTGCCGTCCAGCTGGCCCAACTCCACGGTTCCGTCGGCGAACTTCGACGTATCGATCTGGTCCTTGACCTTGTCCAGGTCCAGCAGCACTCCGCGCGACGCGTACTCGCTCGGGTAGGAACCGCTCATGGCGAAGACGTCAGGCGTGGTGCCGCCGGCAATCTGGGTGGCCATCTTGTCCCAGTAGGAGCTGAACTCGGTGTTCTCGCCCTGCACCTTGATGGTGGGGTTTGCCGCTTCGAAGTCCTTGATGACTTCCAGGGTGGTCTTGGCGCGGGAATCGTTGCCCCACCAGGCGAAGCGGATAGTCACGGGGTCCTCCGCCGTGCCGACTTTTCCGGCCTGCGGACTGCTGCCACAACCTGTGAGTGCCAAGGCCAGTACGGCCGTTGCCGCGGCCGCCCCCATTACAGACTTCTTCCGACGAAACCTCATTGTCCTGCCCCTCAGGTGGTGTTCTACAGTTGAGTGATGCCCGTTACAGAAAACGCTTTCTCAAAAACTAACAAAGGGCTATACAGGAGTCAAGAAACCGTTTACTTTGGTACGGAGCCGCTTTTTCATCCAGCACCTCCAGCGGCCGGTCCCAGCCGATTTCCATGACGGTTCCGGGACGGCGCGGGGTGCTGACACTCATCGCCGAGGCGATGACCAAAACGTGGAGGCCACGATGACCAAAGGAGACCACATGGCCGCAAAGCAGATACCCAGGGCACCGCGCCCGGCAGGAATGCCGGTTGCGCCGGGCCTGACGCATGGAGCGGGGGAGCAGCGATGAGCGCTATCAGTGAGCTGAGCTCCCTTAGCCGGAAAAAGGGCAAGGTCACCGCGGAGGAGAAGAAGGCGAACGGCCGGGACAATAAGGCCGCGTATATTTTCCTGCTGCCGTGGCTGGTGGGCCTGGTGGCGATCACCATCGGCCCGATGGTGATGTCCCTGTACCTGTCCTTCACGGATTACAACCTGCTGCAGCCGCCGGAATGGACCGGGGCGGATAACTTCATCCGGATGCTCAGTGACGCCCGGCTGCACAACTCCCTGCGGGTGACGTTCACCTACGTGTTCGTCGGTGTCCCGCTGCAGCTGGCGGTGGCGCTGCTGATCGCGCTGGTGCTGGACAAGGGCCTGCGCGGGTTGCCGTTCTACCGCTCGGTGTTCTACCTGCCGTCCCTGCTGGGCGGTTCGGTGGCTGTGGCCATCCTGTGGAAGCAGATCTTTGGCACCACCGGCCTGGTGAACCAGGTCCTGGCCATGTTCGGGATCCAGGGTCCGGGCTGGATCTCGGATCCGGGTACGGCGCTGGGGTCCATCATCCTGCTGCACGTCTGGACGTTCGGTGCGCCCATGATTATCTTCCTGGCGGGCCTGCGGCAGATTCCCGTGATGTATTACGAGGCAGCCAAGGTAGATGGTGCCACCACGCTCCAGCAGTTCTGGCGGATCACGATGCCGATGCTGAGCCCGATCATCTTCTTCAACCTGGTCCTGCAGATCATCGGTTCGTTCCAGTCGTTCACGCAGGCGTTCATCGTCTCCGGCGGCAACGGCGGGCCCTCGGACTCCACGATGTTCTTCACGCTGTACCTGTACCAGAAGGGCTTCGGCCAGTTCGACATGGGCTACGCGTCCGCCATGGCGTGGGTGTTGCTGCTCATCATCGGCGTGTTCACCGCCATCAACTTCATCGCTTCTAAGTATTGGGTTTTCTATGACGACTAACCTGGAGACGCTGCCCGCCTCGGACAAGAAGTCCGCAGGGGCCGGTAAGCCTACGAACCACCGCAAGCCCCGCGAGTCCCGCGGCACCCTGGCCTTCAGCCGGGCGCAGCGGACCAAAGCGCTGACGAAGCACGCCATCCTGATCCTGGCCGGCGGCCTGATGATCTACCCGCTGCTGTGGATGGTTGTCTCATCCCTGCGGCCCAACGAGCTGATCTTCCGCGAACCCGGGCTCTGGCTCAACAGCCTGGAGATGAGCAACTACACCTCGGGCTGGTCCGCACTGACCCACCCGTTCGGCCACTACATGATCAACTCCGCGATCGTGGTGATCGGGTCCATCCTGGGCAACCTGATCTCCTGCTCGATGGCCGCCTACGCCTTCGCGCGGCTGCAGTTCACCGGCAAGAAGCTGTTCTTCGGCATCATGCTGCTGACCATCATGCTGCCGTTCCACGTCATCATCGTGCCCCAGTACATCCTGTTCTCCCAGATCGGCTGGGTAAACACCTTCTGGCCCCTGATCGTGCCGAAGCTGCTGGCCACGGACGCGTTCTTCGTGTTCCTGATGGTCCAGTTCATCCGCGGCATCCCGAAGGACCTTGATGAAGCTGCACGCATCGACGGCGCCGGCCACCCCCGGATCTTCCTGCGGGTCATCCTGCCGCTGATGGTCCCGGCGCTGGCCACCACCACCATCTTCACCTTCATCTGGACCTGGAACGACTTCTTCGGCGCCCTGATCTACCTCACGGACCCCGACATGTTCACCGTTCCCGTAGCACTGCGCGCGTTCGTGGACTCCCAGTCCGCCACCAGCTGGGGCTCACTGTTCGCCATGTCCATCGTGTCCCTGCTCCCCGTATTCCTGGTCTTCCTCTTCGGCCAGCGCTTCCTCATCAAGGGCATCGCCACCACCGGCATCAAGTAACCTGCCCAAGCAAAACCGTGAACGGCCCGCCCATGCGGCGGGCCGTTCGTGCGTCCGAAGCCGGTACGCCTGCCTGCAGGAACTCCGCTGCCAAATCGAGATAAACTTGTCGCCCGCACATCTTGTACTACAAGTTGTCCACTTGTAGCATTGGAACTAGAAAGCGCTTTCTCGGTTCGAATGAGTCGAATCTCCCGAGATCGCCGTTCCGCTCGCATCACCAGCGTTCCCGCATCAACAGTCAGCAACACCGCGAAACATCCCCAGCACCACAGATCAACGAAGATCGGAGCACCCAGTGCCGCTTTTCTCCCGTCCCTCAGCTGCCCGGCAGCCTGCAGAGACTCCTTCATCCCGCCCGGCCCGCCGCTTCCGCAAGACGGGCGCCGTAGCCGCGGCAGCCGCCGTCGTCATGGCCCTGAGTGCCTGCGGCTCAGGATCCGCCCCCCAGAGCGCCGACGGAACAGTCGAGCTCCGCTTCTCCTGGTGGGGCGGCGACAAGCGCGCCCAGCTGACGCAGGAAGCCATCAAGCAGTTCGAGGCGGAAAACCCCAAGATCAAGATCAAGCCGGAATTCGGCGACTGGAGCGGTTACTGGGACAAGCTGGCCACCCAGGTCGCCGCCAATGATGCTCCGGACATCATCCAGATGGACGAGAAGTACATCACCGAGTACTCCACCCGCGGAGCCCTCCTGGACCTGTCCAAGTACGACATCGACACGTCCAAGCTCGACGAAGCCGCCCTCAACGCCGGCAAGGGCGAGGACGGACTGACGGGCATCCCCGCGGGCATCAACGCCGCCACCATCCTGGCCAACCCCAAGGTGTTCGAGGCTGCCGGTGTTGCGCTGCCGGATGACTCCAAGTGGACCTGGGAAGACTTTGGCCGCATCGCCGCCGAAGTGACCGAGAAGTCGCCCAAGGGCACCTACGGGGCCGCCGCGTACGGCACCGACGAGGCCTCCCTGGGAGTCTGGCTTCGCCAGAACGGCAAGTCCCTTTACACCTCCGACGGCAAGCTCGGCTTCGAGCCCAGCGACATCGCGGAGTGGTGGGCATTCCTGAAGGAGCTCAGCAAGAACAAGGCAGTGCCATCCGCTTCCGAGGTGGTGGAGGCCGAGGCCGCACCGCTGGACCAGAGCGGCCTGGCCACCGGTAAGAACGGGTTGGCCTTCTGGTGGTCCAACCAGGCACCCGCCCTGGAAAAGGCATCAGGCGCGGACCTGAAGATCCTCCGGTTCCCCACCAAGACCGGCTCCTCTGCCGATGCAGGACTTTGGTACAAGGCATCCCAGTTCTGGTCCGCATCCTCACGGACCAAGCACCCTGAGGAAACCGCCAAGTTCATCAACTTCCTGACCAACAACGTCAAGGCCGGCGAGACCCTCCTGGCCGACCGCGGCGTGTACCCCAACTCGGATGTCCGCGCAGCTATTGAATCCAAGCTGACCCCGGCCGACGTAAAGGTGGTCAAGTTCATCGACCAGATCAAGGACGAACTGGGTGAGGCTCCGGCCCCGCCGCCGAAGGGTGCAGGCGCCATCCAGGAAATCATCAAGCGGTACACCTCGGAGGTCCTCTTTGAACGGCTTTCCACGGATGAGGCAGGCAAAAAGGCCGTCGACGAGATGAAGTCGGCCATCAGCTAGCCCCGTACCAACCTGATTTCACGCCGCCAACACGGCTCTGGATAGCCTGGCAGGAAGCCTCCTCCAGCCAGGCGTCCGACGGCGGGTGGCAGCTCCGTCCCGGCGGGAACCTATCGGTTCCTTCCGGGGCGGAGCTGTTTAAGGAGAGGGGCCCAGCAATCCAGGTCCGGGTGGCACGGATCCCGCGATGGCACAGGTTGCGTCAAGGCACTCCTGCAGGGACGACGCGTCCCAACACCTGTACCGACAGTCGCGGGGCCCTGCCCGCCAGTGGTGGTGAAGCTCCGGCGGGCCTGGCCCTTTGCGGAATATGACGGTTCTTCCCGCCATCTGCCGTCCACCTTTCACTCCCAAGTCCGCGTTCAGTGGCATGTGGCGGCGTGCCTGGGAGTGGTGGTGCGGTGGAGTGGTAGGTGTGGCCGGTTGGGGTTCGGAGTTGGACGGTGTGGCGTGCTCCGGGATTTGGTGCTGTTGCAGCTGACCAGCCTGGTGCTTCCTTGGTGTGGTTGCAGGCTTCGCAGAGGCCCTGGCCGTTGTTGGCGGTGGTGTC
>NZ_JZTW01000034.1 GCF_000962805.1 Pseudarthrobacter chlorophenolicus
TCCCGCCGGCGGTGGCTTCGGCAAGGGCGGCCGCGGCCGCGGCGGTACCCAGGGTGCCTTCGGCAAGGGCGGCGCAGGCCGTGGCAAGCAGCGCAAGTCGAAGCGCGCAAAGCGCCAGGAACTTGAGCAGATGAGTGCACCGTCGCTGGGTGGCGTGAGCGTACCCCGCGGCGATGGCAACACTGTGATCCGCCTGCGCCGTGGCTCGTCCATCACGGACTTCGCCGACAAGATCGAGGCGAACCCCGCAGCACTGGTGACCGTGCTGTTCCACCTCGGTGAGATGGCCACGGCCACCCAGTCGCTGGACGAAGACACCTTTGCGCTTCTTGGTGAAGAGCTGGGCTACAAGCTCCAGGTCGTTTCCCCCGAGGACGAAGAGCGCGAACTGCTCTCCACGTTCGATATCGACGTTGAGGCCGAACTTGAGGCTGAAGGCGACGAAGAACTCGAACCGCGTGCCCCCGTGGTTACCGTCATGGGCCACGTTGACCACGGTAAGACCCGGCTCCTGGACGCCATCCGCAACTCGGATGTCGTGGCCGGCGAACACGGTGGCATCACCCAGCACATCGGTGCCTACCAGATCAGCCACGAACACGAAGGCGTCGAGCGCGACATCACCTTCATCGACACCCCGGGCCACGAGGCGTTCACCGCCATGCGTGCCCGTGGTGCAAAGGTCACCGACATCGCCATCCTTGTGGTGGCAGCCGATGACGGTGTCATGCCGCAGACGGTTGAAGCACTCAACCACGCCCAGGCGGCCAACGTGCCGATCGTCGTGGCAGTGAACAAGATCGACAAGGAAGGCGCCAACCCTGACAAGGTCAAGGGCCAGCTGACCGAGTACGGCCTGGTTCCCGAGGAATACGGTGGCGACACCATGTTCGTTGAGGTCTCTGCCCGCCAGAACCTCAACATCAACGAACTGATCGACGCTGTGCTGCTGACCGCCGACGCCGCGCTGGACCTCCGGGCCAACCCGGACAAGGCCGCCCGCGGTATTGCGATCGAAGCGAACCTGGACAAGGGCCGCGGTGCGGTTGCTACCGTCCTGGTGCAGTCCGGAACGCTGGCAGTCGGCGACACGATCGTGGCAGGCACGGCCCACGGCCGCGTCCGTGCCATGTTCGACGAAGACGGCGAAGCACTCGACGTGGCACTGCCGTCCCGCCCCGTCCAGGTCCTCGGCCTGTCCAACGTGCCGCGCGCCGGTGACACCTTCCTGGTGACCTCCGACGAGCGGACCGCCCGCCAGATCGCCGAAAAGCGTGAAGCAGCTGACCGTAACGCCCAGCTCGCCAAGCGCCGCAAGCGCATTAGCCTCGAAGACTTCGACCAGGCAGTGGCTGACGGCAAGATCGACACCCTCAACCTCATCCTCAAGGGTGACGTGTCCGGTGCCGTGGAAGCCCTCGAAGACGCACTGCTCAAGATCGACGTCGGCGAAGGCGTGCAGCTGCGCGTTATCCACCGCGGTGTTGGTGCGATCACGCAGAACGACGTCAACCTGGCGACGGTCGACAGCGCCGTCATCATCGGCTTCAACGTCAAGCCTGCCGAGCGTGTTGCCGAGCTGGCAGACCGCGAAGGCGTGGACATGCGCTTCTACTCCGTCATCTACGCAGCCATCGATGACATCGAAGCAGCGCTCAAGGGCATGCTCAAGCCGGAATACGAAGAATTCCAGCTTGGCACCGCCGAGGTCCGCGAAGTCTTCCGTTCTTCCAAGTTCGGAAACATTGCCGGCTCGATCGTCCGCTCCGGCATCATCCGCCGCAACACCAAGGCACGGATCAGCCGCGACGGCAAGATCATCGGCGACAACCTCACCATCGAGACGCTCAAGCGCTTCAAGGACGACGCCACCGAGGTCCGCACGGACTTCGAATGTGGTATCGGTCTTGGCTCGTACAACGACATCACCGAAGGTGACATCATCGAGACGTTCGAGATGCGCGAGAAGCCGCGCGTCTGAGGTTGAACTCCCTGGCGGGGCCGCTGCGATTTTCCGGCGGCCCCGCCCCTTCGCTGGGCGGCCAACGTCTTACGACGTCGGCCGCCCAGCTTCGGCAGGCCCGATGCCACTCCCAGGCCGCCGGAAAAATCCCAGCGGTGTCCGTCGTAGACTCACCTTTGGTGCGTGGCATCCGAACCTTGGGTGCGTTGGCTGGCCCTGCGCCGCCGTCGTACCCCCTCTTTTTCTTTTTAGGAGTTGAACATGGCTGATCCGGCACGTGCTGCCAAGTTGGCGCAGCGGATTAAGGTTGTTGTTGCTGAGGCTCTTGGCCGGAAGGTCAAGGATCCGCGGCTCGAGGGTGTCACCGTGACTGATGCCCGCGTGACGAACGACCTGCAGCACGCCACGGTGTACTACACGGTCTTCGGTGACGAGACCGCCCACGCCGACGCTGCGAAGGGCCTGGAAAAGGCCAAAGGCGTCCTGCGGCAGGAAGTCGGCCGCAACATCACCGTCCGGCTGACGCCGACCCTGGAGTTTGTCGCCGACCAGATCCCCGTGGTGGCTTCCAACCTGGAGGAACTGCTGCGGGAAGCCAAGAAGCGCGACGCCGAAGTGGCCGCCCTGGCTGCCACCGCCAAGCACGCAGGGGAAGCTGATCCCTACAAGAGCGATGCTCCCGAGGATGTTGACATCGACGAAGACGACTTCGACGAAGAGGACATTGACCTCGCCGGCGACGACGACATCGATGAAGACGCCAACAAGGACGCGGACAGCACCAAGTAGCGCTTGACCGCAGGAGCAGGCCCGGACTGACAACCCATGTCAGTCCGGGCCTGCTGCTTTCTTCGGGGTCCTGATCCCTGCTAGCGGATACTGGCCTTGATGAGCTTCCCGGTGGCGGGCGGGGGACCGGCAGGCGGTTCTGGTCCCAGCATGGCCGGCAGTACGTCCGTGGTGGCGTACAGCGTCCGCCCCTGGATCTCGACATCGGCCGGCTGGTTGACCGTGAGGAACTCCGAACGCTCGCCCTTCCAGCCGCTGAACTTCAGGATCTTCCCGCCGAACAGCGAAGCCACATAGACGTCACCGTTGTTCGCTATGGCCAAACCCGTGGGGCTGAGGATTTCGTCTGCCCACACCTTCGTCCTGCCATTCCAGGGGTTGATCCGGAAGACCGCACCGCGGTCCCCAAGGGCCGGGCTTTCCGGACCGCCGGGCAACGAGGTCACGTACAGCCAACCATCCTGGCCAATCTCCACATCGGTGGGAACCGGCTCGAAGGCGTACTCGTGTCCCGCGACGCAGGCCGGCACGCCGAGGCCGCCTTCCGCCTCCGGACGGGCAGCAGTTTCAGGAACGACGGTTGGCCGCGGCGGCAGGACCGCCAGGGTGGAAATCTCGCCGGACCGCAGGTTGACCGTAAGGATGGCATTCATTCCGGCGTCGGCCACGTACGCGGTATTGCCCTGGACAGCCAGCGCGTAGGGATGCGAATCGACGGTACCCGTATAGCGGGCAGGAGCCGGGGACTCCTTGGGCCATTGCTGCAGGCACGCGTCACTGACATCGTCACCAAAGCCGTACTCCTGGTCGCCGTCGGGGTTGTTCTCCCGTTCGTAGTCGGCGAAGTTGGTGATGGTCCTGACATCACCGTCCGGGCTGATGGCCTTCAGGTAGCCCTCAAGGTTCTCCGGCTTGCCCAACCCGGCACCGGTGCTTTCCAGGAAGAACGTGGTGGCCCCACGGGTGTCCACCCCTGCAACGTCCCACCCGGGCTTGGGACTGGTGTAGACATCTGCGACGGTGCCGTCCCGGCCAACCCGGCTCAGCTTGCCGGCAAAGTCCTGGCTCACGTACACGGACTTCGCTGTTCCGAGGGCCAAGTGCAATGGCGTGGCAAGGCCGGTGGCAACTTCTTCAGGTTTGACGTCGTCACGGCCCTTATCTGACGCTGCCGACGGGCTGGCCGGGGCAAAAGCCAACACAGCCGCCACCAAACCAATAATGGTGATCTTTTTCTTCATTGTGGGTACTCCGGGTGCGTGCCCTTAGCGGGCCGGATAGGAAGCCTCCCAAGAGGCAAAAAATACGGACCCCCGCGGGCAAGGATATGCCTGCACGGCCAGGATGTCATCGGTACTTTGCCCCCTAAATCCAACCCCATTTTGCATGCCCGAAAGGCCTGCCACATGGCTAGGATCTAGCTATGACCACGGCGCCCGAGCAGAACAGCCCTTCCCGCTACCTTCAGCAGGCCGTATGCCTGGCGACGGAAAACGTGGACCGCGGCGGCGGCCCGTTCGGCGCAGTGGTGGTGACGGCCGACGGCCGGGTCTTCGAAGGCGTCAACCGTGTCACCCGCGACAACGACCCCACCGCCCACGCCGAAGTAGTGGCCATCCGCGCCGCCGCTGCAGGAACGGCGAACTTCAACCTTCAGGGCGCGGTGCTTTACGCCAGCTGCGAGCCTTGCCCGCTGTGCCTCGCGTCCGCACTCTGGGCCCGGATCGACCGCGTCTACTTCGCAGCAGACCGCCACGGGGCTGCCGCCGCCGGCTTCGACGACGCCCTGTTCTATGAGTACTTCGACGGTTCACGCACGGACCTCATGCCTGTCACCCGTGCTGAGCTCCCGGCGTCGGACGCCCCCTTCAAGGCGTGGGGCGCCAACCGGGAACGGACGGAGTACTGACGTGGAAGCCACACTCATTGCCTGCCCCGCGTGTGGCAAGACCAACCGGATTCCGGTGCAGGCTGCGGGCAGGCCCCGCTGCGGCAACTGCAAGGCCGGGCTGCCGTGGATCGTGGACGCGGGAGACTCTGACTTTGGACGCGTCGCCGAAGAGTCACCGGTGCCCGTGCTCGTGGACTTCTGGGCTGCCTGGTGCGGGCCCTGCCGCATGGTCAGCCCCGTCCTGGACAAGCTCGCACGCGAGCGGCCCGGCGCTATCAAGCTCGTAAAAGTGGACGTTGACAAGTCGCCGGCGCTGTCCCGCAGGTTCGACGTCCAGGCCATCCCCACACTGATGGTCCTGGTGGACGGCAAGGTAGCCGCGCGCCAGGCCGGGGCCGCTCCTGCAGATGCGCTCCGTCGGTGGCTGGACAAGGCCCTCTCCGGAGCAGGCCGCTAAGCGGAACGCCTGCCGTCAGCCGCACGCGCCGGGAGCCTGGAGAGACCTTCCAGCAGATCCTGCTGCCTGCCGCAGAGCGCTATCCGGACCCAGCCTTCGCCGATGGAACCGAACGCGGTCCCGGGCGCAAACGCAACACCGGAGTCCGCCAGGAACCGGCGCACCCACTGCCGCACGTCCCCGCCGCTGGCGTGGGACATGTCCGCCCACAGGTAGAACGCACCCTGCGCCCGCAGGTACGGAATGTTTTTGCCGTCGAGGACTGCGGAGGCGGCGTCCCTGTTCTTCCGATAGTGCTGGTGGGCGTACTGCACGTAGTCCTGCGGCCCGGTCAGCGCCGCCAGCGCCGCGTACTGAGAGGGCGCGGCGACGCAGGACACGATCGATTCCATGACGTTGTCCATCTGCTGCTGCAACCCGGGCGGGCACACCAGCGCGCCAATCCGAAGCCCTGTCAGGCCATTCGTCTTGGACAGCGTCAGGGAGGTGAAGACGCGTGCCCCACCCGGCGTGCCGCCGTCGTACCGTGCCGGACTGACGTGCTGCACATCGTAGGTGAACGCCTCGTAGCATTCGTCTGAAATGACCCAGAGATCGTGGCGGCGGGCAAGATTCATCAGTTCCCGGACCGAGCCCTCACTGAGGACGGCACCAAGCGGGTTGGAGGGGGAGTTCAGCACCAGCACCCGGGTCCTGGCCGTGATCAGGGCCTCGATGTCCGCCGTGCGGGGCTGGAAGCCGTGGTCCGGGTAGAGCGGGTAGCCCACGGGATCGGCGCCCAACAGCCGGCTGGTCATCGCAAAGGTAGGGTAGCCGGGATTCGGTATGAGGATCTCATCGCCGGGGGACAGCAGCAGGCTCATGGCAAAGTGAAGGCCCTGCTGGGCACCGGAGACCACGTAGACCCTGTCGGCGCCAATGTCGACCCCCTGCTCTTCACGGAACCTGGCCGCAAACGCCTCCCGGAGGGCGGGAAGCCCGGCGTTCGGCGTGTAGTTCGTCTCGTCCCGGTCCAGGCAGGCCATCCCGGCGTCCAGGACGTGGCGGGGGAGCGCGAACCCCGGCTCGCCGATGCTGAGCACCAGCGCGCCGGGGGTGCGCCACGCGGCCTCGGTGATCTCACGGATCTGGTTCACGGGCACGTCGCGGACATGGGCGGCAAGCTCAGGCATGCCAGCCATCCTAGCGCTGCCGGCCGGCCGGGCAGGGCGTGCGCTGTGCCCCCAACCAGCGCCCATATACTGGTAGGCGTGCTTTCTGGACTGGTGATAGTGGACAAGCCGCAGGGATGGACCAGCCATGATGTGGTTGGCCGGATGCGGCGCATCGCGGGGACCCGGAAAGTGGGCCACGCCGGCACGCTTGATCCCATGGCCACGGGGGTTCTGGTGGTCGGGATCAACAAGGCCACGCGGCTGCTCACCTACATCGTGGGAACGTCAAAGACCTACACGGCCACCATCCGCCTGGGCCAGTCCACGGTGACGGACGACGCCGAAGGGGACGTGGTTGCCTCGGCCGGCACGTCGGCGGTGGCAGAGCAAGCCATCCACGACGGCGTCGCTGCGCTCACCGGCGACATCGAGCAGGTGCCCAGCAGCGTCAGCGCCATCAAGGTCAACGGCGAACGCGCCTACGCCCGGGTGCGCTCCGGTGAGGACGTGAAGCTGGCTGCCCGGCCCGTCACCATCCACAGGTTCGAAGTCCACAGGATCCGGCGCGACGCCGGTGCCGACGTCATCGACATCGATGTCACCGTAGAGTGCTCCTCGGGAACCTACATCCGCGCCCTCGCCCGTGACCTGGGCAACGGGCTGGGGGTGGGTGGACACCTCACGGCCCTCCGCCGGACCCACGTTGGCCCATACTCCCTGGACCAGGCCCGCACGCTGGAACAGCTCGCCGAAGAGCTGGACGTGCTGGAGATGTCGCAGGCCGCCCGGGCCCTCATGCCCAACCGCGAGCTGAGCGCCGAGGAAACCACGGAGATTTCCTATGGCCGCCGGATTGCCGCCGGGGCAGCACCGGGAAGCCCTGGCGCCGCGACCGCCGACCACCCGGCAGCCGCCTTCGCTCCCGACGGGAGCCTGGTGGCACTGCTGGCGGACAGCGGGAACTACGCCAAGCCGGTCCTGGTATTCGCTCCCGGCAACGGCAACTCCGCCGCGGCCGGTGGGGAGGCCTGAGTGGACGCGTTTTTCTATATCATCCTG
Organism: Pseudarthrobacter chlorophenolicus; assembly: GCF_000962805.1. Taxonomy (GTDB): domain Bacteria; phylum Actinomycetota; class Actinomycetes; order Actinomycetales; family Micrococcaceae; genus Arthrobacter; species Arthrobacter chlorophenolicus_A. The sequence continues at coordinate 7,314 of NZ_JZTW01000034.1, forward strand.
GCCGTTGGGCTCCTCTCCACCGTCATCTGCCTGGCCGCGGGCATCATGAAGAAAGCACCCAACGACGCCACCATCCTGTCCGTCGCGGCAGTCGAGGTGGCCCTGGTGGTCTACCTGGTGGGGTCGATCATCAGGGTCATCGCCGGTGAAACGATTGCCGGCGAGGCCTGGGAGTTCTGGGGCTACCTGGTGACTGCCATGCTGCTGCCCCCGGCCGCTGTTTACTGGTCCATCCTGGAACGGACCCGGTGGAGCAACTTCGTCCTTGCCGCCGTCGGCGTGACCGCCTTGGTGATGGCCGCCCGAATGAACCAGATCTGGTACTGAAGTGGAAGAAGCACGCAACGTGAATGAGCAGCACCCAAAGTCCGCCGACGCTTCGGTGGGGGACCAAGGCGGCACGAACAAGGCGCGCACCGGCGCCAACGGCAACACCCGCAATACCGGCCCGGGCCGGCTGCTGATTGCCGTGTACGCCGTCTTTGCCATCTCCGCCACCGCCCGCGCCGGCTACCAGATCCTCACCAAGTTCTCTGACGCCCCTGTGGCCTACCTGTTGTCCGCCTTCGCCGCTCTGGTGTACGCCGTGGCCACGGTGTCGCTGGCAAAGTCGGGGAGCACCTGGTTCAAAGTCTCCGTGGCCGCCGTCCTGGTTGAGCTGATTGGCGTTGTGGTGGTGGGTTCACTGAGTATCTTCGATTCCGTGGCGTTCCCGCACGAAACCGTCTGGTCCCTGTTTGGCCGCGGCTACGGGTTCATCCCGCTGATCCTCCCGGTCCTTGGCCTGGTGTGGCTCTACCGGCGCCGGCCTTCGCTGGGAAAAGCGGACCGGTGAATGCGGGTAACCTTGAAGAGTTCCGCGGCCGGATGGCCGCGGATCATTGATTCTGCAGGCAGTTTAAGGCGAGGGTGATGGTCTACATCTGGAACGATCCGTCCGAGGTCCCGGCGGACTTTGGCCCATCCGTTGTCACCTTTGGCAACTTTGACGGCGTTCACCGCGGGCACCAGCAGGTCCTGTCCCAGCTGATCCGCTCCGCCAGGCTGACGCACTCCAAAGCAGTTGCCGTCACGTTCGATCCCCACCCGGCAGTCATCCACCGCCCCGAAAGTGCCCCCCGGCTGATCATGGGGCTGGAGGACAAACTCGAAGCCCTCGGCGAGCTGGGCCTGGACGGCATCCTGGTCGTGAAGTACTCACTGGACCTCGCCAGCCTTACAGCGGAGGAATTCGTGGAGCAGTACCTGGTGGACTGCCTGCACGCCAGCCACGTGGTCATCGGCCACGATGCCCGGTTCGGCCGCGGCAACTCCGGCGACCTGGAAACCATGAAGGCCCTGGGCGGGAAGTTCGGCTTCGAAGTACAGGTGATCAGCGAGTTCGGCTCCGAGGGGTACCCGCTGCATGACGACGACGGCACGGACCGCCGCTGCTCCTCCACCTGGGTGCGCGAAGCTCTGCAGGAAGGCGACGTGGCCACGGCGGCGGAGGTGCTCGGCAGGCCGCACCGGATGCGCGGCGAAGTTGTCCACGGCGCAGCCCGCGGCCGCGCCCTCGGGTTCCCCACAGCAAACCTGGCCAGTAACTCCACCGGCCTCATTCCGGCTGACGGCATCTACGCCGGCTGGCTCGTGGACGAGGCCGGAAAACGCTGGCCGGCCGCCATTTCCGTTGGCTCAAACCCCACGTTCGATGGCGTCAGCCGGCAGGTGGAAGCCCACGTCATCGATCGGCCCCGGGAAGCCGTGGAGGACTTTGATCTGTACGGCCAGACAGTGATTGTGGAATTCGTGGCGCGGCTGCGCGGCATGGTGGCCTACCGTGGTCCCGAAGCCCTGGTGGACCAGATGAAACTGGACGTGGTGCAGGCGCACCAGCTGCTGGCCCGGCACTAGGACCACCCAGGAAGCACGCGAAAGGCAGCACGTGTCCGTCGAGAAGAACACCCGAAAGCTGGACAAGGGAATCGTCCGCGACTTCAGCTCCCGGATGAGTTACGGCTCGTACCTGCAGCTGCCCACGCTGCTGAGTGCCCAACAGCCGGTCAGCGAGCCCGAGCACCACGACGAGCTGCTGTTCATCATCCAGCACCAGACCACCGAGCTGTGGCTGAAGCTGGTGCTGCATGAACTGCGCAGCGCCGCGGGGTGGCTGCGGGCGGACGATCTCGGCTCGGCGCTGAAGGGCATCGCCAGGGTCAAGCACATCCAGAAGACCCTCACCGAGCAGTGGTCCGTCCTTGCCACGCTCACGCCCACCGAGTACTCACAGTTCCGAGGGTTCCTGGGGAACTCCTCGGGGTTCCAGTCGGCCCAGTACCGTGCTGTGGAGTTCGTGCTCGGCAACAAGAACCGCAAGATGCTCCCGGTCTTCGAGTCCGATCCCGAAGCTCACGCCATGCTGGAGGAGCTGCTCGCGGCTCCCAGCATCTACGACGAATTCCTGGCCTACCTCTCCCGCCAGGGCTTCGAGGTGCCCGAAGCCGTCCTGAACCGGGACGTCACCCGCGCCCACGAATTCACGCCCGGACTTGTTCCGCTGTTCAAGTACATCTACGAGCACGCGGCGGAGAACTGGGGTGCCTACGAAGCCTGCGAGGAACTCGTGGACCTTGAAGACAACTTCCAGCTCTGGCGTTTCCGCCACCTGCGCACGGTGCAGCGCACCATCGGGATGAAGACGGGCACCGGCGGGTCCAGCGGGGCGGCCTTCCTGCAGAAGGCCCTGGAACTGACGTTCTTCCCGGAACTATTCGCCGTCAGGACGGAGATCGGACAATGAGCATCCACCAGCAAGGCGCCGGGCATGCCGCCGTCCCGGCGGACGAGGTACTCCGGCAGCGCGCCGCCGAACTCGACCGGGAAGACCCGCTGGCGCACTACCGGGACCTGTTCATCGGCACGGACACGCCGCTGTCCTACCTGGACGGCAACTCCCTGGGAAGGCCACTGAAGCGCACTGCCGGGGACATCGCGGCCTTCATCAGCAACGAATGGGGCGGCCGCCTCATTCGGGGCTGGGACGAGAGGTGGCTGGCCCTGCCGCAGGCCATTGGCGACCAGCTGGGCCGTGCGGTCCTCGGCGCGGCACCGGGCCAGACCATCATTGCCGACTCCACCACCGTGGTCCTTTACAAGCTGATCCGGGCTGCCCTGGCAGCGGTGGACGATCCGGACCGGAACGAGCTCGTCCTCGACACCGGAAACTTCCCCACAGACAGGTACCTTGTGGAGGGCATTGCCCTGGAAGAGGGCCTCACGCTGCGCTGGATCGAAACGGACCCCGCGGCGGGGGCCACCGTTGACCAGGTGCGGCAGGCCGCCGGGCCGCGCACCGCCGTCGTACTCCTCAGCCAGATCGCCTACCGCTCAGGGCACCTCGCAGACCTCCCCGCGATCACCAAAGCCGTGCACGACGCCGGGGCACTGGTGGTGTGGGATCTTTGCCATTCCGCGGGCTCGGTGGAGATCGGCCTGGACAGTGCCGGCGTGGACTTCGCCGCCGGCTGCACGTACAAGTACCTCAATGGCGGTCCGGGATCGCCGGCCTTCGCCTACGTCAACGAGCGCCACCTGCCATCACTGAACCAGCCCATTTGGGGGTGGATGGGCCGCAAGGACGCCTTCGAAATGGCTGCCGGGTATGAGCCTGCGCCCGGCATCCGCGGCTTCCTAAGCGGAACGCCGGCCGTCTTCGGCATGCTGGCCATGCAGGGGACCCTTGACCTCATTGAGGAAGCGTCGATGGCTGCCATCCGGGCCAAGTCGGAGAAACTCACTGCGTTCGCCGTCGAAATTTTCGAGGCCCTGCTGGCGCCGCTTGGTGCCGAGCTGGCGTCGCCGCGTGATCCGGCGGAGCGCGGCAGCCACATCACCGTGGACCATGCTGATTTCACCAAGGCCACCGTTGAGGCCCTGTGGGACGGTGACGTGATCCCGGACTTCCGGGCGCCCCGTGGGCTCAGGGTGGGGCTGTCCCCGCTCAGTACCAGTTTCGCGGAGGTCCTGCACGGCATGGCTGCCATCAGGGACAGGCTCGCGGCCTGACCCGGTTTCCGGCGCTGACCGGGCGCCAGGCCACCGCCGGCCCTGTTTCGACAACATTGGGCAGCGGCCGGTAAACTAGACGATGGATCCGGCTGCAGTCCGTGGCGGCTGGTTCCTGTTGTTTACGGCCGCACCCGGTTTGACCGGTTGGCCGCGGCGGCAGACCCGGCAGTGAATTACTGACCTGGGCCCTCACGGCACATCCCAAGGAGTTATTGTGGCACTTGACGCCGCTGTAAAGCAGTCCATCATCAAGGAATACGCAACCGGCGAAGGCGACACCGGTTCGCCCGAGGTCCAGGTTGCCGTCCTGACCCAGCGGATCAAGGATCTGACTGAGCACATGAAGGAGCACAAGCACGATTACCACACCCAGCGCGGTCTGCTGGCCATGGTTGGTCGCCGCAAGCGCATGCTGAGCTACCTCAAGAAGACTGACATCGCACGCTACCGTGCGCTCATCGAGCGCCTCGGCCTGCGCCGCTAGTCGGACTTTCGGGCGGCCCTGTCCCATTAGGGCCCGGGCCGCCCTGCTTCACCTATAAAACTAAACAGGAGGATCAACCGCATCACGCATTCGCGGTCCTCGGTAGTGATCCCCGGGAACGGCAGCATCGAATGGCTGCCCCGGCCCGTGGGTCTCGATCGACGACCGGGTGCAGGGCCAGTCGACATATGCTGGCCTGGGTTGATGTGGCTGGACTCCGTAAAACAGAAACGGAGGTGACTCTCTATGGAGGGTCCCGAAATCCAGTTCTCAGAAGCCGTCATTGACAATGGCCGCTTCGGCAAGCGTGTAATCCGCTTCGAAACCGGCCGCCTCGCCAAGCAGGCAGCCGGCGCAGCCATGGTGTACATCGACGAAGACACCGCGCTGCTCTCCGCCACCACCGCAGGCAAGCACCCGCGCGAAGGTTTTGACTTCTTCCCGCTGACGGTTGACGTCGAAGAGCGCATGTACGCTGCCGGCCGCATCCCGGGCTCGTTCTTCCGCCGCGAAGGTCGCCCGTCCACCGAAGCCATCCTGGCCTGCCGCCTGATGGACCGCCCGCTGCGCCCCGCCTTCGTCAAGGGCCTGCGCAACGAGGTCCAGATCGTGGTGACCGTCCTGGCCATCAACCCCGACGAGCTCTACGACGTGGTGGCCATCAACGCCTCCTCCATGTCCACCCAGCTCTCCGGACTGCCCTTCTCCGGCCCCATCGGCGGCGTCCGCGTTGCCCTGGTTGCCGACGAGCACGGTTCACAGTGGGTTGCCTTCCCCAAGTACTCCCAGCTCGAGAACTCCGTGTTCAACATGGTTGTCGCAGGCCGAGTTGCCGGTGACGACGTCGCCATCATGATGGTGGAAGCGGAAGCTACGGACAACTCCTGGAACCTCATCAAGGAACAGGGCGCCACCGCCCCCACCGAAGAGGTTGTCTCCGAGGGCCTCGAGGCTGCCAAGCCGTTCATCAAGGCCCTGTGCGATGCCCAGGCTGACCTTGCTGCCCGCGCCGCCAAGCCGACCGTTGAGTTCCCGGTCTTCCTGGACTACCAGGATGATGTCTACGCAGCTGTAGAAGCCGCTGCCGCCGACAAGCTCGCCGCTGTCTTCCAGATCGCTGACAAGCAGGAGCGCGACACCGCTTCGGACGCGCTCAAGGACGAAGTCACTGCCTCCCTGGCCGGCCAGTTCGAAGGACGCGAGAAGGAGCTGTCCGCAGCGTTCCGCTCGGTCACCAAGCACGTAGTGCGCCAGCGCATCCTCAAGGACCAGATCCGCATCGATGGCCGTGGCCTGACGGACATCCGCCAGCTGACCGCCGAGGTTGAGGTTCTGCCCCGCGTCCACGGCTCGGCCATCTTCGAGCGCGGCGAGACCCAGATCATGGGTGTCACCACGCTGAACATGCTGAAGATGGAACAGCAGATCGATTCGCTGTCGCCGGTAACGCGCAAGCGCTACATGCACAACTACAACTTCCCGCCGTACTCCACCGGTGAGACCGGCCGCGTTGGTTCGCCCAAGCGCCGCGAAATCGGCCACGGTGCCCTGGCAGAGCGCGCCCTCGTGCCCGTCCTGCCGTCCCGCGAGGAATTCCCCTACGCCATCCGACAGGTATCCGAGGCACTCGGTTCCAACGGTTCGACGTCGATGGGTTCCGTCTGCGCCTCCACCCTGTCCATGCTGAACGCCGGTGTGCCGCTGAAGGCAGCCGTTGCCGGTATCGCCATGGGCCTGGTTTCCGACCAGGTTGACGGCCAGACCCGCTACGCCGCGCTGACTGATATCCTCGGCGCCGAAGATGCCTTCGGCGACATGGACTTCAAGGTTGCCGGTACCTCCGAGTTCGTCACGGCCATCCAGCTGGACACCAAGCTCGACGGCATCCCCGCTTCGGTCCTGGCCGCAGCCCTGAAGCAGGCCCGCGAAGCCCGCCTGCACATCCTCGAGGTCATCAACTCGGCCATCGACACCCCGGACGAGCTCTCTGAGTTCGCACCGCGCGTCATCGCCGTGAAGATCCCCGTGGACAAGATCGGCGAGGTTATCGGCCCCAAGGGCAAGATGATCAACCAGATCCAGGAAGACACCGGCGCCGACATCTCCATCGAGGACGACGGCACCGTCTACATTGGCGCCACCAACGGTCCGTCTGCTGACGCAGCACGCTCCGCCATCAACGCCATCGCGAACCCGCAGGTTCCCGAAATCGGCGAGCGTTACCTGGGTACGGTCGTCAAGACCACCACCTTCGGTGCCTTCGTGTCGCTGACCCCGGGCAAGGACGGCCTCCTGCACATCTCCGAACTCCGCAAGCTCGCCAACGGCAAGCGCGTGGACAACGTTGATGACGTTGTTTCCGTGGGCCAGAAGGTCCAGGTGGAAATCACCAAGATCGACGACCGCGGAAAGCTCTCGCTCTCCCCGGTTGTGGCCGAGGAAGAAGGCGCGGAAGGCACCGAACGCGCCCACGCCACGGAGCCTGCTGAAGGCGCCGAGATCTAACCGTTCCCTCACAGGAACACCAGTGTGAAACGGCGGGGCCGGTGGGATGATCCACCGGCCCCGCCGCTGTTACGATGACAGCCAGATCCGGCTGCACCACCTGAAAGGCCTCAATGACTGTTGTACCCCTGCCCCTTGAGCAGAACCACCTCCGCGACACCCTGGTCCATGGCTCCGACGGCGGCTCCGAAGTCCGCCGGTCCGTGCTGCCCGGTGGCGTGCGGGTTCTGACCGAAGCGATGCCCGGCCAAAGGTCGGCCACCATCGGTTTCTGGGTAGGCGTCGGGTCCCGCGACGAGGCCCACGGACAACACGGCTCCACGCACTTCCTCGAGCACCTGCTCTTCAAGGGCACCAAACGGCGCACCGCGCTGGAGATCGCCTCGGCCTTTGACGAGGTGGGCGGCGAATCCAACGCAGCGACGGCAAAGGAAAGCACCTGCTACTTCGCCCGCGTTTTGGACACGGACCTGCCCATGGCCATCGATGTCATTGCCGACATGATCACCGGCGCCGTCCTCGACCCTGACGAGATGGAGCAGGAACGGGACGTCATTCTTGAGGAAATCGCCATGGACAGCGACGACCCCACGGATGTTGCCCATGAGCACTTCGTTGCTTCGGTTCTCGGCAGCCACCCCCTGGGCCGCCCCATCGGCGGAACCCCGGACGCCATCCGCGCCGTTGCGCGTGACTCTGTCTGGGAGCACTACCAGCGGTACTACCGGCCCGACGAACTGGTCATCACAGCTGCCGGCGGGCTGGAGCACGACGTCGTGTGCGGCCTTGTGGTGGATGCCCTCGAGGCTGCAGGCTGGTCCCTGGAGACGAATGCGTCGCCGGTTGATCGCCGGCCCACCGAGCGGGCCCTGATCACCGGGACCGCCGGGCTCCAGGTGGTGAAGCGTGCCGTTGAGCAGGCGAACATCATCATGGGCTGCCCCACGATTGTTGCCACGGATGAGCGCCGCTACGTCATGAGTGTCCTCAACGCTGTCCTCGGCGGAGGCATGTCCTCACGTTTGTTCCAGGAGATCAGGGAAAAGCGCGGCCTGGTCTACTCCACCTACTCCTTCGCGTCTTCGTACGCTGATGCCGGCTACTTCGGCATGTATGCAGGCTGCACGCCCTCCAAGGTGCGGCAGGTCCTTGAACTGCTGGGCATCGAGTTGGACAAACTCGCTGAACACGGCATCTCGGGGGATGAACTGCGCAAGGCCGTAGGGCAGCTGTGCGGCGGGATTGTGCTGGCCCTGGAGGACACCGGCTCCCGGATGTCACGCCTGGGCCGGGCGGAACTGGTGTCCGGTGAGTACCAGGACATCGACGAGACCTTGCGGCTGATTAAGTCCGTAACCGCCGAACAGGTGCAGGAACTGGCCGCCGAATTGGCGGCC
>NZ_JZTW01000035.1 GCF_000962805.1 Pseudarthrobacter chlorophenolicus
GGGGAGCCGGTCCGGGTCGACGTCGTCGACACCGACCGCCGCCGCTGAGCGTCCGGCAACACCAGTTTTGCTCTCCGGCCCCTCCACCACCTGGTGGAGGGGCCGGAGTTTTTTCCTGAACCAACGCAATGTGCGCCAACCCGAACAGAGGAACATATGCAGCTCCAGGTGGCCCGTATCGGCAAGCCCCACGGCATCCGCGGGGAAGTCACGGTCCAGGTAATGACCGATGCCCCGGAAGACCGCTTCGTCCCCGGCGTGGAGTTCGTGGTGGAACCGGCGCAGTCCGGGCCGCTGACAGTCAGCAGCGCCCGCTGGAACAAGGACATCCTGCTGCTGGCCTTCGAGGAAATCGAGGACCGCAACCAGGCTGAGACACTCCGCGGCGCCAAGCTCTTCATCGAAACAGCAGAACTGGACGAGGACGATGAAGACGGCTGGTACGAGCACGAGCTCGTGGGCCTCGAAGCCCGCGTTGGCAGCACTGTCGTGGGCAAGGTGACTGCCCTCAACACCGCGCCCGCCCAGGACCTGCTGATGGTCACCACTCCTGACGGCGAGGAGATCCTGATTCCTTTCGTCGAGCAGATTGTCCCCGAAGTCAATGTCAGTGACGGCTACATCCTCCTCACCCCGCCGGACGGGCTCTTCGAAGTCAACTCCGGCGAAGCCGCACCGGCGGAACCGGAAGGCACCGACTAGATGCGCATCGACGTCGTCAGCATCTTTCCCGAGTACCTGGCGCCCCTGGAACTGTCCTTGATCGGCAAGGCGCGCCAGGACGGCATCCTGGACCTGCATGTCCACGACCTCAGGTCGTACACCACGGACCGGCACCGTACCGTGGACGACACTCCCTACGGGGGCGGCGCGGGCATGGTCATGAAGCCTGAACCGTGGTCCCAGGCGCTGACCGCTGTTGCCGAAGCCCGGCCCGGACACGGGGGCAAGCCCGTCCTCATCGTTCCGTCACCCGCGGGGGAGCGCTTCACGCAGGCCCTGGCCCACGAGCTGGCAGTCGAAGAGCACCTTGCCTTTGCCTGCGGACGCTACGAAGGCATCGATGAACGCGTGATCGAATGGGCCGGCGACCACTTCGATGTGCGCCCCGTAAGCCTCGGCGACTATGTCCTCAACGGGGGAGAGGTTGCCGTGCTCGCCATGGTGGAGGCGGTTGGGCGGCTGCTGCCCGGCGTCGTGGGAAATCCCGAATCCCTGGTGGAGGAATCCCATTCAGACGGCCTCCTGGAGTATCCGGTGTACACCAAGCCCGCCGTCTGGCGCGACCGCGAGGTGCCGGCCATCCTTCTGAGCGGAAACCACGGCAAGATCGCCCAGTGGCGGCGCCATGAGCAGTTCCGCCGGACGTCCGAGCGGCGTCCCGACCTGCTGGAGGTGTTCGATGCCGGAAAGCTTCCGAAGGCCGACCGCCTGGCCCTGCAGGAACTGGGTTACGACATTGTCGACGGCAGGCCTGTCCGGCGGCAGGGCACGGCGGAACCCGCAGGCTGAAGCCGCGCAGGATTGGCTGTACGGGCGCCGCTGTGGCAAAATTAGTCCTTGTGTCTGCTGGGTCCGCACCTGCCACAGGGGGAGCGCAACCAACAGCCTGACAACCGGCCTCGTCAACCAGTGAGGCGGCCGGACCACTTAACTTCGGGCGGGATACTCTCACTGCGCCTTCAGCGTTGGGCTTTCCCGGCCGTGACCCAAAGTGAATGACCTGTGGCGTTCACCAGGAGTGCAATTATGCATATTCTCGATTCCGTCGATGCAGCTTCGCTGCGCACTGACGTCCCCGCGTTCCGCGCCGGCGACACCCTCAAGGTGCACGTAAACATCATCGAAGGCAAGAACTCCCGTGTCCAGGTGTTCCAGGGCTTCGTCCTGGGCCGCCAGGGTGATGGCGTCCGCGAGACCTTCACGGTCCGCAAGGTGTCCTTCGGCGTCGGCGTGGAGCGTACCTTCCCGGTGCACTCCCCGATCATCGACAAGATCGAAGTTGTCACCAAGGGCGATGTTCGCCGCGCCAAGCTTTACTACATGCGTGCACTGCGCGGTAAGGCTGCAAAGATCAAGGAAAAGCGCGACTTCACCTCTGCCAAGTAAGTCCTTCCGGACCTACGAAGGCTGGGCCGCAGCCGTATCCGGCCAGCGCCGGAGCCACCAGCACCAGCGCCCAGGATACGGACATATGGACCAGACAAAACGCCAGCCCAGGAAACCGGGCTGGCGTTTTGCGTTCCTGGCCCTGTTCCTCGCCGTCGTCATCAGCGGGTTGGTCCGGTCACTGTGGCTGGATATCTATTTCATCCCCTCGGAATCGATGGAGCCCCTGCTGGAAGGCGGGGACCGGATCCTGGTGTCCCGGACCGACTTCACGGCCGAACCCATCCGGCGCGGGGACGTGGTGGTCTTCGACGGACGGGGCACGTTCGCCCCGCTCAACAGCGGCAAGGGCCCGTTGGCAGACGCCGCGACCGCGGCCACCCGGTGGCTGGGGCTGACAGGAAGCGACAACACGTACGTCAAGCGGGTCATTGGACTGCCCGGGGATTCCGTGGTGTGCTGCGACGCGGCCGGCAAAGTCACCGTCAACGGGGAGCCCGTGGACGAACCCTACATCTTCCCGGGAGACGTACCCAGCACCCAGAAATTCAACTCCGTGGTCCCGGAAGGCCGGCTCTGGCTCATGGGCGACCACCGGTCCGTGTCCGCCGACTCGCGAAGCCTGCTGGGCGCCCCCGGTGGCGGTATGGTTCCGCTGGACCGTGTCATCGGCCGGCCCGTCCAGATCGTCTGGCCGCTTGATAGATTTGCTCCAGTACCAAGGCCGGCTGCGGCTGCACCAACCCCAGAGAACGGACAGTAGATGCCCGAGAACCACGCGCGGACACCCGAACCGCGGCGCGATGGAGCCGCGGACGAGCCCGCCGGGCAATCACCCGAACCGGCCGTGGCCCCGGAACCCACGCCCGACACCGGGACCGAAGCGACGCACGGGAACGCAGAGCCTGACCAGGCCACCAGCCGCTCGGCAGCCAAAGCCAAGGGCAAACCGTCCGCCAAGGACTCGGGCAGCCCCGTGTTTGCCTGGCTGAAGGAAGTAGCCACGGTGGTGGTCATCGCCGTCGTGCTGTCCTTCCTCATTAAGACCTTCCTGTTCCGCGCGTTCTTCATCCCCTCCGAGTCCATGGTGAACACCCTGGACATTGACGACCGGATCTTCGTTAACCTCCTGGTGCCTGAACCCTTCGCCCTCAGCCGCGGAGATGTGGTCGTCTTCCGTGACACGAAGGGTTGGCTCCCGCCTGCAGCACCCGAGGCGAAGGGGCCATTCACCTGGGTCCAGGACGGCCTGACCTTTGTCGGCCTGCTCCCCGACAATACTGATCAGCATCTCGTCAAACGGGTGATCGGGCTGCCGGGTGACCATGTGGTCTGCTGCGACGCCGGCGGTAAACTGACCATTAACGGCACCGCGGTCGACGAAACCTACATCAACCCGGCAGAAGTCCCGCAGGTCCGCAACTTCGACGTCACGGTCCCGGAAGGCAAGGTGTGGGTGATGGGTGACAACCGGAACCACTCCGCGGACTCACGCTCCCACATGGAGTCAGATGGCGGCTTCATCGACCTCAGCGACCTTGAAGGCAAAGCCGCGGTGATCGCCTGGCCGCTGAACCGCATCACCACCCTGGGCAACTACCCCGAAGTGTTCCGCGACGTCCCTGCGGCGCCCTGACCATGACCCAGGCAGTAACCGCCGGGACGGTCAAAGCGCCCGCCAAGCCGAGGTCCGGATCAACAAAGGTCGCTGGCCGCGGCAAGGCACCCACCCTGCGCCATGAGCGGACTTTCAAGGCTCAGGGCGTGCGGCTTCTTGCCGGGGTTGACGAGGTGGGCCGCGGCGCACTGGCTGGCCCCGTGAGCGTGGGGATCGCCGTCGTCGACCTTGAACGCCAGAAGCCCCTGGCCGGCGTACGCGACAGCAAGCTCCTCAGCGCGCCCGAGCGTGAGCGGCTGGAGCCATTGGTACGCCGCTGGAGCGTGGCCTCCGCAGTAGGGCACGCCTCGGCGCATGAGATTGACGCGCTGGGAATCATAGCGGCGCTGCGGCTGGCGGGAACGCGGGCGTGGCAGGACATCCTGTCCGCCGGGGTCGTTCCGGACATGGTGCTGCTGGACGGGAGCCACAACTGGCTTTCCCCGGCAGAGCAGCTTTCGCTCTTCGACCAGGAGGTGCCGGAAGCGGCATGCAACGCTCCGGTGCACACCAAGGTCAAGGCTGACATGCAGTGCCTGAGCGTGGCGGCCGCCAGTGTCATCGCCAAGGCGGAGCGGGACCGGACCATGCGTGAACTTCACACCGAGTACCCCGACTTTGGCTGGGACATCAACAAGGGCTACGCCACGGTGCTGCACCGCGATGTGCTGCGTACCGCCGGACCCACTCCCTACCACCGGGTGAGCTGGCGCCTCCTGGGCGGGGAACTCCCGGGCGCCGGTGACATGGCGGTCGGGGACTGACTCCTTTCCGGGCTTCCCCGGCGCCTGCTCCCGGGCCGTTGCGGCTCCGGCACCGTCGGACATGGTGCAAGATGGAAGCATGAGTGCCGAGGACCTTGAAAACTATGAGACCGACATGGAGCTGCAGCTCTACCGTGAATACCGCGATGTTGTCGGACTGTTCAGCTACGTAGTCGAGACCGAACGGCGCTTCTACCTGGCCAACCATGTGGACCTGCAGGCCCGCAGCGCCGACGGGGAAGTCTACTTCGACCTCACCCTCTCTGATGCGTGGGTTTGGGATGTCTACCGGTCCGCACGGTTCGTCAAGAGCGTCCGCGTCCTGACCTTCAAGGACGTCAACGTGGAAGAACTTCCGCGGAACGAAGAACTGGCACTGCCGAAAGACGTAGACCTGGGCAACTAGGGCACGCCGGCTCCAGAGGCGCTGCGGGGGTCCGTGGCGCCTTGCCCGCTACGTGGACTATTCCTCCACACCGCCGCCGCCATGCACATAGGGGACATGCTCCCTATACTGCGCAACCGCCTGTCCGCAGGCTGGTTGCGGAGGTAGAAATGAAAGCCAAAGATTTGCTGGGCCGGCATGGCGAGGACCTCGCCGTCGGCTATCTCGAGACCCTCGGCATGCTGATAGTGGAGCGCAACTGGCGTTGCAGCGAGGGCGAAATCGACGTCGTCGCGCTGGACGGGGACGCGCTGGTCATCGCCGAGGTAAAGACGCGCCGGTCCCTTGACTACGGCCACCCGTTCGAGGCGGTGGGACCGGACAAGCTTGCCCGGTTGCACCGGCTTGGCGCGGCCTGGTGCAGGGACCGCGAGCTCAGGATGCCGCTGCGCCGCGTCGACGTCATCGCGGTGGTGGACGACGGCGGCGGCAGCCCCGTGGTGGAGCACCTCAAGGGGGTGGGCTGAATGGCGCTCGGACGCACCTATTCCGTGGCGCTCGTGGGCCTGAACGGGTACATGGTTGAGGTGGAAGCCGATATTGGCCAGAGCCTTCCTGCGTTCGTGATTCTGGGACTTCCGGATGCGGCGCTGAACGAAGCCAGGGAGCGCATCCGGTCCGCGGCAAAGAATTCGGGGATACCCCTCAGCCGCCGCAAGATCACCGCCAACCTGATTCCCGCTTCGTTGCCCAAGCGCGGTTCCGGATTCGACCTGGCCGTGACCATGGCGGCGCTCCGGGCGGCCAACGACATCCGCGCCACAGGACGTACCGTCTTCATCGCCGAACTGGGCCTTGACGGCAGGCTCCGGCCTGTCCGCGGCATACTCCCCGCAGTCATGGCGGCCGTGCAGGCGGGGTACCCCGATGTTGTGGTGGCGCAGGCGAACCTCGCCGAAGCTTCGCTGGTGCCGGGAGCCACCGTCAGCGGGTACCGGACCCTGGCACGGCTCGCCCTAGATTTCGGTGCCGACCCCCAGGAACTTGCACTGGACTTCGAGCCCGACGACGCCGACGGCGACGCAGGAGCGCCGGGGGAAACGGCCCCCTGCCCGGACATGGCCGACGTGTCCGGGCAGGGCGAGGCCCGCAGGGCCTTGGAAGTGGCGGCGGCGGGCGCCCACCACCTGCTGCTCACCGGGCCGCCCGGAGCCGGAAAGACCATGCTGGCGGAACGGCTGCCCGGGATCCTGCCGGATCTTGGGGACCACGAATCAATGGAGGTCACGGCCATCCATTCCCTGTGCGGACTGCCCTCGTCGCAGGTCCAGCTGCTTCGGCGGCCGCCCTTTGAGAACCCGCACCATACCGCCACTGCCGCGGCCATCATTGGCGGCGGGTCCGGCCTGCCGCGGCCTGGCGCAGCATCCCGTGCCCACCGCGGCGTGCTCTTCCTCGACGAGGCGCCCGAGTATGAACGCAGGGTGCTCGATGCGCTGCGGCAGCCGCTGGAAAGCGGCGAGCTGGTGATTCACCGGTCAGCAGGGACAGCAGCCTACCCTGCGCGTTTCCAACTGGTGCTCGCAGCCAATCCCTGCCCCTGCGGCAAGGCCTCAGGAAAAGGGCTGGACTGTACCTGCACGCCGATGATGCGGCGCCGGTACCTTGCCAGGATGTCCGGGCCCCTGCTGGACCGGGTAGACATCCAGCTGCAGGTTGAGCGCGTTTCGCTGGCTGACTTCGGACAGGCCGGCGCCGAGGAAGACACCGCATCAGTGGCCCGCCGGGTCAGGGACGCACGCCAACGCCAGGTACAGCGGCTTGGTCCCCTCGGGCTGGAGACGAACTCCCAGGTGTCCGGCCGGGTCCTCCGCGGCGAACTGCGGTTGCCGCCCGGGGTTACCCGGATCCTGGACCACTCCCTGGAGCGCGGGATACTGACGGCACGGGGATATGACCGTGTCCTCCGGCTGGCGTGGACACTCGCTGACCTGGGGCTCCGGGACTCTCCGGACGCCAACGACGTTGGGCAGGCACTTGGCTTGCGGCAGGCAACGGCGGCCGCGGCATGACCGGCGCCAAAGAAGCACCCATGACCCCGGAACGCCTCGCCCGCGCTGCGCTCTCGCGTCTGATGGAACCGCAGGACGCCGCCGGGCTGGCACTGGTCCAGGTGGCAGGAGCAGTGGACGGGCTTCGGATCGCCACGGGCCAGGTGGCCGCCGGGCCGGTCCTTGAACAGGAAATCTCAGGACTGCTCGCGGACAGCGGACCGTCCGCAAGCTGGTCCGGTCTGACAGCGGCCCTCAAGCGGTGGCAACCGCGGATCCCGGATCTCGCACCTGAACGTGACCTTGCCACCATGGCCAGGCTCGGCGGCCGCCTGATCGTCCCATCGGATGAACTCTGGCCGGGACAGCTCGCCGATCTCGGTATCCAGGAACCTATTTGCCTCTGGTGGCGGGGCCACGAACAGCCCCTGCCCGCCCTGGAAAGCAGCATCGCCTTGGTGGGCTCCCGTGACAGTACAAGCTATGGGGCCTCGGTGACCGGTGATCTTGCCTACTCCCTGGCGCAGCGGGGAATGACAGTGGTCTCCGGCGGGGCATACGGCATCGATGCACACGCCCACCGGGCCGCACTTGCCGGTGGCTCCGGAGCCGTTCCCACCATCGCCGTCATGGCCGGTGGAGTCGACCGCTTCTACCCGTCGGGAAACGAGGACCTCCTCCGGGCTGTCTGCAACCGGGGAGCCGTGCTCGCAGAAGTGCCGCCGGGCTCGGCGCCTACCCGGTACAGGTTCCTGCAGCGGAACCGCCTGATCGCCGCGCTGTCCGCCGTCACGGTGGTAGTTGAGGCAAGGTGGCGGTCCGGAGCGCTCAATACCGCGCACCACGCGGAATCCCTGGGCCGCGCCGTCGGCGCGGTTCCCGGTTCTGTGCACAGCGCCAACTCCGCCGGATGTCACAGGCTCCTCCGCGATGGGGGAGCGGTCTGCGTGACCGACGCCGCCGAGGTCGCCGAGCTTGCCGCCCCCAGCGGAACTGCCCTCCCGGACCAGCGGCAGGCTGCTGCGCAGGTCCAGGACGGGCTGACCCTTGAAGACCTGATCCTCCTGGACGCATTACCGCTGCGCTCCACCACGTCGGTAGAGAAGCTGGCGGCAGTTGCCGGACTGGGCCAGGACTCTGTCCGGGCCGGACTGGGCCGCCTGGGACTCCTCGGGCTGGCAGTCTCGGAGCGGGGCGGCTGGAAGCGGGGCAAAGCCACCGAGTGACTGAATACCACCCCGCCAGCGGGCCACGCGTCAGCACTCACGGCGGCGGTTGCCCTGGTTGCCAGGTTGCCGGATGGCCGGTGTTCCGTGTCCAGCCGGGTTACGGGGCGGGCACCTGAGAAAGTAGGAGGGTGGAACACGCTGAACAGACCGCTGGGCTGCCCCCGAATCTTCTGAGGGCCATGGAAGGGTTTGCCAATTACCTTTCCGGCGAGCGGGCGGTATCCCCACACACCCGGCGCGCCTACCTGGGTGACCTCGAAAGCCTTTTGGCTTTCGCCGCGTCCGAGGGGGCCGCGGAACTCCAGGACCTCGAACTGGGAACCCTCCGCCGCTGGCTGGGCGCCCAGAGCCAGTCCGGTGCGGCCCGGGCCACACTGGCGCGGCGCTCCGCCACGATCCGGGCCTTCACCGCCTGGGCCATGCGGGAAGAGTACCTCGACGTTGATCCTGCGCTCCGGCTCAAAGCACCCAAGCGTGAACGGTCACTCCCAGGCGTTCTGCAGGCGTCGCAGCTTGAACGGCTGTTGAAGGACCTCGAGGACAGCGCAGCGGCCGGTGATCCAATGGCCGTCCGGAACAGGGCCATCGTCGAGCTGCTCTACGCCACCGGTGTCCGCGTGGGTGAGCTGGCAGGCCTTGACGTGGACCACCTGGATCCGGACCGGAGGACACTTCGCGTAATCGGCAAAGGCAACAAGGAGCGTACCGTTCCCTACGGTGTACCGGCTGCCCTTGCTGTCGACGACTGGCTGCGCCGGGGGCGGCCGCAGATGGCAAAGGACACCAGCGGGGCGGCGTTGTTCCTTGGGCTCCGGGGCGGCCGGGTGGACCAGCGTCAGGTCCGCTCCGTTGTCCACGGCCTCTTCGAAGCCATGGGGGATACCTCCGCCTCGGGTCCGCACGCACTGCGCCACTCGGCGGCCACCCACCTCCTGGACGGCGGCGCGGACCTGCGTGCCGTCCAGGAGATCCTGGGCCACAGCAGCCTTGCTACCACCCAGATCTACACCCATGTGTCCGTGGACCGGCTGCGCAAAAGCTACCAGCAGGCCCATCCCAGGGCCTGAGTTGACGTGAGCAGCATCGCACTGGCGTAACCAGACGGGGTACGGCACAATAAGAGTCACGTCCGGCAACTTTCAAGTGCCTGTTGAAGCTCTCAGGCTTCATGCGGCACCTCGAGTCCGGACACTGCTTAATCTGATACAGCTGAATAACCAGGCAGGACACAGCCGCCGCAGAACAGGGCGCAGAAGTTCCATCCAGGCACAGGTCGTTGGGGAAGACGTACCTAGAGCTATGGAGGATGGAATGTCTGTTGCAATGACCCGCGGTGTGCTGTTTGTTCACTCGGCCCCTACGGCCCTGTGCCCTCATGTCGAGTGGGCCATCGGATCCGTGGTGGACAAGCGCACGGATCTTGAGTGGACCCCTCAACCTGCCGCGCCCGGAATGTTCCGGGCCGAGCTTTCTTGGGCCGGGACTCCCGGCACCGGGTCCAAACTGGCGTCGTCCCTCCGCGGGTGGGCCCACCTGCGCTACGAAGTCACTGAGGAACCCAGCCAGGGTGTCGACGGCGGCCGCTGGTCCCACACTCCCGAACTGGGCATCTTCCACGCCGTCACAGATGTGCACGGAAACATCATGGTCTCCGAGGACCGGATCCGTTATGCCTATGAATCGGGCGCCGGCGATCCGTCAGCCGTCTACCATGAGCTTTCGCTCGCCCTGGGGGAGGCGTGGGACGAGGAACTCGAACCGTTCCGGCACGCCGCAGAGGGCGCACCGGTTCGCTGGCTCCACCAGGTGGGCTGACCGCCGTCGTTCTCCTTGCACTGCCGGAATTCTCCATAGCAAAAGGAGGAGGCCCCGCCTGATGGCGGGGCCTCCTCCTTTATGCGGCGTTGCCGGCCCGGATGGTCGGCGGCCGGAAGTACTAGACGCTGCGGACGGCGACGACGGCGTTGTGGCCACCGAAGCCGAACGAGTTGCTGAGCGCCACGATATTACCGGCGGGAAGGTCGCGTGGAGACGACGTCACGACGTCGAGCGGGATCTCGGGATCCTGGTTTTCCAGGTTGATGGTGACCGGCGCCTTCCGCTCGTAGACAGCCAGGACTGTCAGGACAGCTTCCACAGCGCCTGAAGCTCCGAGGAGGTGACCCATCTGCGACTTTGTTGCGGACACTGCCACACTCTCAAGCTGGGAGCCAAGGGCGGCGCGCAGGGCAGTGTATTCGGGCTTGTCACCCACGGGCGTGGACGTGGCGTGTGCATTGACGTGCACAACGTCTTCGGCCTGGATCCGGCCGTCGAACATGGCAGCCTTCAGTGCACGGGTGGCGCCCAGGCCTTCAGGATCCGGAGCCGTGATGTGGTAGGCGTCGGCCGTAACGGACGTGCCGGCCAGTTCGCCGTAAATGCGGGCACCGCGGGCGAGGGCGTGTTCCTCTGCTTCAAGGACCAGGGCACCGGCGCCTTCGCCCATGACGAAACCGTCGCGGTCGGTGTCGTACGGACGCGATGCCCGCTGCGGGTCGTCGTTCCTGCGGGACAGGGCCTGCATGGAAGCGAAGGCGGCCAGGGGCATGGGGTGGATGGCTGCCTCGGCGCCGCCGCACATGACCACGTCAGCCTTGCCGGAGCGGATCAGTTCCAGGCCCAGGTGCATGGCCTCGGTACCTGAAGCGCAGGCCGAGACAGGGGTGTGGGCGCCCGCCCGCGCACCCAGGTCGAGGCTGACGGCCGCGGCAACACCGTTCGGCATAAGCATGGGAACGGTCATGGGCAGGACGCGGCGGGGGCCTTTTTCCTTCAGCGTGTCCCAAGCGTCCAGCAGCGTCCAGACGCCGCCGATTCCGGTGGCGAATGCCACGGCCAACCGGTCCTGGTCGATCTCGGTAATGCCTGAGTCGGCCCACGCCTCGCGGGCGGCGATCACGCCAAACTGGGTGGACGGGTCCATGCGCTTGGCCTCGACGCGTGTGAGGACATCGAGGGCGGGGGTGCTGCAGCGTGCCGCGAAGTGCACGGGAAGTTCGTACTTGGCCACCCAGTCGTCCTCCAGGGTGCGGGCACCGGAGACCCCCTTGAGCGCGTTCTTCCACATTGTGGGTACATCGCCGCCAATGGGTGTGGTGGCACCCAGGCCGGTGATGACTACTTTGCGTGTCATGGGATCACTCTTTCGTCGGTGGGAAACCGTCTCCGTCTGCCGGAGGGTCCCGCATCTTGATGGCCGGCGCGGCCGGTGTGGAGGCCGGCGCCAGGTAAAGCAAAAAGTGGCTGGAAAAACGGCGGGCTGCCGGCCCGGTCATCCGGACCGGCAGCCCTGGCCACGCCGCAGGAGCGGCGGAAGCTGTAACTAGGCCTGTGCGCCGGCGATGAAGCTGACGGCGTCGCCAACGGTCTTGAGGTTCTTGACCTCTTCATCCGGAATGCGGACGCCGAACTTCTCTTCGGCGTTGACCACGATGGTCATCATCGAGATGGAGTCGATGTCCAGGTCCTCGGTGAAGGACTTGTCCAGCTCCACGGCTTCGGGGGCCAGGCCGGTCTCCTCGTTGACGATTTCAGCCAGGCCGGCCAGGATTTCTTCGTTGCTAGCCATTGATGGCTCCTTTTCTTGTTTTGCCGGCAGGGGCTGCCGGAAATGGATCAGGCCGCGGTTGCGGCCCCTTTGATGGGACGATGCTAGGGAAGGACAACAACCTGGGCGCCGAAAACCAGGCCTGCGCCGAAGCCGATCTGGAGGGCCAGCCCACCGCTGAGCTCCGGGTTTTCCTGCAGCAGGCGGTGGGTTGCCAGCGGAATGGAAGCCGCGGACGTGTTGCCGGCGTCGGCAATGTCCCGTGCAACTGTAACCGTCTCGGGCAGCTTCAGCTTCTTGACCATCTCATCGATGATGCGCATGTTCGCCTGGTGCGGGATGAAGGCAACCAGGTCCTCGGCCTCCACGCCGGCAGCGTCCAGCGCCTGCTGGGCAACCTTGGCCATTTCCCACACAGCCCACCGGAACACGGTCTGGCCGTCCTGCCGGAGGGTGGGGTAGAGCTCCTGTGCTTCTTCCAGGAGGGCGAGGTCGCCAGTGGAGTCGGACTGGCGTGCAGCCATCCCAAGGTCCCGGACATCGAGCAAGGAGCGGGTCATGCCAATGGCATCCCACTTGCTGCCATCCGAGCCCCACACGGAGGGTGCGATTCCAGGCGTGTCGGACGGCCCGATCACCACGGCGCCCGCGCCGTCACCGAGGAGGAAGGAGATGGTGCGTTCGCGGTTGTCGATGACATCGGACAGCTTCTCGGCGCCGACCACCAGGACGTATTTGGCGGCCCCGGAGCGGACGAGCGCGTCAGCCTGGGCGATGCCGTAGCAGTATCCGGCGCAGGCTGCGGAGATGTCGAAAGCGGGAGCAGGCGTCGCCCCGAGCCGGTCAGCCAGGCTCGCAGCCGCGGACGGGGTTGCATAGGGGTGCGTCACGGTGGACACGATGACGGCGCCAAGGTCCGTGGCTTCGATGCCTGCCTTCGCCAGCGCTTCACGGGCGGCGCCCTCGGCCATGTCGATGACGCTGACGTCAGCCGCGGCGCGGTGCCGGGTCACGATGCCCGTGCGCTGGCGGATCCATTCATCCGACGAGTCGATCCACTGGCAGACGTCGTCGTTGGTGACAATGACATCGGGGCGGAAGGCGCCCAGTCCCAGGATGCGGGTGTGCTCCTGCAGTGGAGCCTGCTTCAGCGTGGGCACGCTCATGCGCCGCCCTCCAGTTCCGCGAAGAGCGCCAGTGCGGCGGAGAGGTCATCGGGGGTCTTGACCGCAACGGTCTTGACGCCGGGCATGCCGCGCTTGGCCAGCCCGGCCAGCGTTCCTGCCGGGGCCAGTTCAATGACTCCGGTGACGCCGCGCTGGACCAGGGATTCCATGCAAAGGTCCCAGCGCACCGGCCGAGACACCTGGGCGATCAGGCTTTCGACGGCGGCAGTACCGTCGGTGACTTCGCCGCCGTCGTAGTTGGACAGCAGCGGCACCGTGGGGGCCTGCGGCTTCAGCTGCGGCGCAATGGCCTGCAGGGCGCTGACTGCGGGCGACATGTGGCTCGTGTGGAAGGCGCCGGCCACCTTGAGCGGGATGACCCGCGCCTTGGCCGGCGGGTTATCCGCCAGGGCCTTGAGCTGCTCGAAAGTACCGGCGGCCACGGTCTGGCCGGCACCGTTGACGTTGGCGGGCGTGGCGCCGGCTGCCTCAATGGCTGCAAGGACTTCCGCGGGATCGCCACCAACGATGGCACTCATGCCCGTGGGCGTGACGGCAGCGGCCGCCGCCATGCTGTTCGCGCGTTCGCGGACGAACGTCATGGCTTCGTCCTGGGTGAGGACACCGGCCAGGGCCGAGGCAGTGATTTCACCAACGGAATGGCCTGCCAGGACCACCGGCAGCGAGCTGAGTTCAACGTCGAAAAGAGAGGAAGCTGCGATGAGTCCGGCGGCGACGATCAGGGGCTGCGCAACGGCGGTGTCCTTGATGGTTTCCTCATCCGAGGTGGTGCCATGGGCCGTCAGGTCGATCCCGGCGATCTCGCTGAGGGCGGCCAGCTGGCCTGCCACCTGGGGCAGTTCCAGCCAGGGGGCAAGGAAACCCGGGGTCTGTGAGCCCTGTCCAGGGCAGACTATTGCAAGCACGTAACCAGCTTTCCAAATTACTGTGTGGTCCAGCGGTGTTTGTCCGCACCAACCTCACGGGGTCAGGTTGTAGGAAGTCTACAACGCCTCAGGTCTGATTCCGGGACGGCTGCCGCTCCGTGGCGGACTTCGGCGGGCCGGAAAGGCGCCCTACCACCAAGGCCGCCTGCAGGACGAATGCTTCGCGTGGCAGGAGCGGATCCCATCCGGTAACGTCGCACACCCGCTTCAGCCGGTACCGCACAGTGTTGGCGTGGACGAAGAGTTCACGTGCTGTGGCCTCAAGCGAATGGCCCAGTTCAAGGTACGTGCCAAGCGTCTCCACCAGGCCGTTGGAAGCGGCCAGCAGGGGCCGGTAGATGTTTTTGACGAGGGAGCGGCGGGCAGCGTCGTCACCTGAGATGACGCGCTCGGGCAGGAGGTCGTCCGCGGCCACGGGACGCGGCGCCGAGGGCCAGGCCCGCGCCGCCGTCAGGCCTGCGAAGGCTGACTGCGCCGAGCCGCTGGCCTCCAGCAGCGAACTGGCCTCCGGGCCGTACACCACCGGCCCCGGGGCGAACATTTCGCTGAGTTTCACATATGCGGTTTCGCGGTCCTGGACACCGCCGAGGATAAGGATCAGGCGGTCGCCCTGGATTCCCACCAGCGCATCTTCGGCATACCGGCCGGCCATCCGACGCAGTTCACTGACGTAGCTCGCGCTGGGCTCTGACGGGGAATTGCCCACCATCACGGTAAAACGCTCCTGCGCCTTCCAGCCCAGCGCTGCGATCCGTGAGCGCAGGGCATCGGTGTTCTCACCCCTCAGGATGGCATCGACTATGAGCGCTTCGAGCCGCGTGTCCCAGGACCCCCGGGATTCGGCTGCGCGGGCATAGACATCGGCTGCGGCGAAGGCCACCTCCCGCGAATACCGCAGGACCGCTTCCCGCAACGAGGGCTGGTCGGCCTCGGGCGCGATGACCGGCACCTGGTCTTCGACCACTTCCACGACGATGCGGATCAGCTGCAGCGCCTTTTGCAGGCTGATGGATCGCGTCAGCTCGGTGGGGGCGGTGCCGAAAACGTCGGTCAGGATCCAGGAGGGGGAGCTGGGACGCTCATACCAGGTGACGAATGCGGCGATGCCATTCTGGGCCACCATGCCCAGCGCCGACCGTTCATCGGCGCTCAGCCGGCTGTACCAGGGCAGCGACTGTTCCAGTTGCCGCATGGTGGTGGTGGAGAGCTGGCCCACGTTGGCCCGCAGCTTCTTCAGGGTCTCGGACTTCTCCGGAGTGACCTTCGGCTGGGACGGTTTACGCTTCGCGGGCTGCGTGGATGGTGCTGGCATCCTCCGAGCATACGGCCAGCACCCGGCAAGCTCCATTTGTGCGAAGGCTACAACACGCTTTGCCCTGCGTCACAGCGGACAGTCCGCGGAAACGGACGACGGCGGCCCCCGCGCTTGGTGCGGGGGCCGCCGTCGTTGCTGCTGCCGTGAGGAGTTCGTGGTCAGTTATGCCGCTTCGAAACCGCTAAAGCACGCATACCTGAACGAAGCTCCCTGATGGAGAGGTCAGGCCTCGCCTCCGGTGTTGCCGGTGGTGCCGGCGTTGACGTTGAGCAGCTTGTACTTCTCGATCGCCTTGACCGGTGCGCCGGCATCCACTTCGCCGCGGCGGGCCAGCATCTCCAGGGCACGCACCACGATGGAGTGGGTGTCGTTCTTGAAGAAGCGGCGGGCTGCTGCGCGGGTGTCGGAGAAGCCGAAGCCGTCGGCGCCGAGGGTGGCGTATTCGTTGGGGACGAACTGGCGGATCTGGTCGGGGACGGCTTTCATGTAGTCGGAGACGGC
>NZ_JZTW01000036.1 GCF_000962805.1 Pseudarthrobacter chlorophenolicus
GACCCACAGCGCCGATGGTACTGCACCCGGGAGGGTGTGGGAGAGTAGGACACCGCCGGACATAAATTACGTAGGGCCCTGACAAAGGAACGTCAGGGCCCTACGACTTTAACCACCACACACAGCTGCGCCAGACCAGGGACGCCCCCGCGGATGCCCCATCAGTAAACGTCCCTAACACCCCCTGTTAGATGCGATATCTGATAGAGCAACAGCGGTGATCAGGACGTGCCGCGGGCCGAGGCCGGAAGGTGCCTGCCGGCGTCGTACGTATCAAAAGACGACGCGCCGATGACGAAGATGCCGCGCTGCGGAATCCAGAAGTCGCCAAGTCGGGTCTGCCTGGTCAGCGGATGGGGGCTGCCCAAATCCTCTCCGCCTATCGTCGCGGAGCTCCGCGATATGAACCACATCCGTCGGGGCTTGGCCCGGAAGCCCTGGCCGTTCGGGACGTCGCCTGCGAGGCCAAGGCGACCGGCGCCGAGCATCGGGCCGGCAGCCGTGCTCATGGACTTCAGGAACGCGGTGTTCTCAAGGAGGTGAGCAGGCAGCGCGCTCATCACCAATGTCATGGCGCGGGTGATGGGTGTTGACGCCAGCTCAAGATGCCATGTCAGGTCGAGTTCGCGGCCAATGCCTACCGTGATGCTGGAGTCGGCGGTCCAGGCGACGGTCACTGGACATTGGACGGCGGACTCGAGGGCTGAGCCGAAGTAGCGGGCGCAGGATTGCTCGGGCGGCGCGTCAGCGTAGATGCTCCAGGCGCCCGACGGCCGGCGCAGCCAGACCGAGGTGTACCCGGGCCCCACGCTGGTTACAGGAAACCGACGCATGGCCAGAACGTGGCCCGAGCTGAAGGGCAGTCCCATCACGCCGTAGCCGGAGAAGCGTTCGTCGCTGCCGGGGCCGAGCTCGGCGTGCTGCTCGGCATCGGCGGCTTGTTCCCGGATACTTTTCATGGCGGTGCCTCCGTATTGCGTGCCTCCACCGGCAATGGTGCGGTCAGTCTACGCCCGGCGGCTGTGCCACGAGGGTCATCGACGGCGACTTCGAGATCGCCCAATCGGAGGCTGGCAGGCTTGCCGGCTTTCCGCTTCGTAACCCCGCAACCCCTAACCGGCTATGAGGACCCGCCAGCGAAGCGGAGCCCACGCTCCGCAAGGGCAGTATCGAGCAGCCTGATGGCTTTCGGGCCTACTCCGTGCATGGCCAGCAGATCTTTAGCGGAGTGCTCGGCGACCTGGGTCAAAGTGGTGATGCCCGCCTGCAGCAGTGCGCTGTTGGCCGGCCTGCCTAAGGGCGGAAGGTCGCCGATCTGCGCCGGTGTGTCTCGGGTACTCATGCCGCCCAGCGTACCGTCACGGCAGAGGTCGTTGGGCGCATCATGCTGAGTCATGCGTCAGACTGGGAGCTGTTCGCACAACGAAAGAAGTTCCCTTGATTACTCTCCAGCAGGACGCCGAAGGCTTCGTCCGGATGAACCGGCACTACCCGGCGAGCGTCCGTATTGCGGTGGCTTTCCATGATGGCACCACCGGTGAGTTTTCCGGCAAGGCCCTAAACAACGCCTACGATGCCGCCCTGGCGGAGTTTCGGGCAAAGAACGGTCTTGATGCCAAGGGCTACACACGGAATGCCCCGGGACGGAAAAACCCTGGCAACAAGGTGGAATTTGTTCCGGTACATCCCGGCATGGGGGAGTAGGGATCAGGCCGGGAGGCCTGCCCTGATTTGGATGAGTGTGAGGTCCAGCAGCGGCGTGGACACGCTCAAGTCGCGGGCACGGCGGGCCAGGTCGCCCAGGATGTGCTCCGCTTCCGAGGGGAGTCCAGAGGTCAGGTCCCGGTACAGGGACGACGTAAAGGCAGACCCCGGCTGGGTGAGGATGCCTACCGCCTGTGCGTGGCTGGCGTCGGACACCGGGTGCCCCGCCGCTGCAGCCACGGCCTCCGTTTCGCTGATGGCCGCCTGGATGCTTCCCTCGCCGCCTGCGTCGATGATCCGGCCCACCGGCGCACGGAACAGGCAGTTGGTGATCCCGGCCGCTGCGATGAACGCCCACTTCGCCCAAAGGGCACCAGCTACGTCGTCAGTCACCGCAAAGTCGATGGCCGGGATGTCCAGGGCCTCGGACACCGCCGCAGGGACGGGCGCGCCGTTGAGTCCGCCGACGGTGAGCGTGGTCAGGGGCATCTGCTGACGCACGACGTCTCCGTCAAGCGTGGCCACGATCTTCGCCAGCCCTCCTAGCACCTGTCCTGGGTATTTCTCCTCGAGCCGGTCCACATGCGCCAGGCCGTTAAGGATGGGGACAATGCTGGTTCCCGGCCCCACAAAGGGACCGATGTCGGTGAGCGCTGAGTCGAAGGCATTGGCCTTTACCGTGACGAGGATCAGATCGAAGAACCCGGGCCGGTCGGCGGCGGTGATGGTGTTCACCGGCAACGTGCGGTCAGCCGTGGGGGAGATGAACCGCAGTCCGTCCCGGCGGAGTGCCGCCTGCTTGCGGGCCCGCACCAGATACGTGACATCGCGTCCGGCCTCCTGCAGGAGCGTCCCAAACGCCCCGCCCGTTGCTCCCGCTCCGACGATTAGTATCCGCATCAGTGCGTCCTCTCAGGTGTGGGCGTTCCAACAGGGGCGGCCGGCGGGCCCGGCACAGCTATTAGCGCGGGGCCGGGCGTCGCAGTGGGCAAGTCCTTCGAAGCCTACCGTCGGCACGGCTTAGGTGGGCAGCGGCCGACGGCGGAACCTCCCGCCGTCGGCCGTTTTGCTTGTGCAGCGTTCCCGGCAGAGAGCGGGGCCGGAGGGTGCGCATCCTTGACCGGTCGCAGGACAGCAACATATGCTCGATCTCAGAAAGCGTTTTCTCAGGCATCTGCGCAGTGCCGCCAAAGCGAAGGTCTCACCGAATACCTCTACTCACTTCGGGGCTCATTGTCGTGCCCTGGAAAGGATGACATGCAGGTTGCCAGAAACCCATGGAAACGTAACCACCGCCTTGCCGGAGCCGCCGCCACAATCCTGATTGGGCTCACGTCCCTCACCGCCGCGGCCACTCCAGCATCGGCGGCGCCGCCGGGAAGCCAGGATTCCCCGGCGTGCTCCAGCTCCAGCACCCGCCTCGAAACAGGCACCGCCCAGGCACCACAAAACCTCTGCGTCCCGGCCGCCGCCACGGATGACACCACCACCCTGCTGGTCTGGAACAAGCCAGACATTTACGGCGACGTGGTGGACTACCGGGTGTACCAGAACGGCAAACCGATCGGCACCGCGGAGCAAAACGCCCGGCAGTTCTCCCCGGCACAGGAATACGTGGACGCCTTCCGGGCTAAGGACACGGACGGATTCCACGCCAAAACCGTGGCCCACAACTTCACCGTAACCGGCCTGTCGCCGCGGACCACCAACACCTTCAGCGTGGCCGGAATCCGCGCGGACGGCAGCGAAACCCCGGCGAGCAGCACCATCACCGTGACCACCACTCCGAAGCGGCACACCAACGTGGTCACCGCCCCCGCCTACAAAGCCAAGGGCGACGGCACCACCCTGGACACGGCGGCCCTCCAGAAAGCGATCGATACCTGCCGCACCCCCGGCTGCACCGTCGTCGTACCCAAAGGCACCTTCCGCACCGGCGCCCTGTTCCTGCACTCGAACATGACGCTGGAACTGCAGGAGGGGGCCACGCTGCTGGGTTCGGACCGGCCGGAGGACTACCCGCTGGAGAAGGGCTACTACCTCTATCCCGTGCCGGACCCGCTGCCTGCGGAGGCCGAATACCGGAACTACCTGCGGCCGCCGTCGCTCCTCAATGTCCTCCCGGACGACAACGGCCGGTCCAAGGAAGGCCGCGAACCCGGAGCGGTGGCCAGTAACGTGCGGATCACCGGCAAGGGCGTGGTGGACGGGAACGGCTGGAAGCGAACCAGCGCCGGAACCATCGTGGACGAGGCCGGCAACGAGCTGCCGCAATATGCGGCCAGCAGCGCCGGCAAGGTGCTGGACGACGGGCTGCTCGCGGCCAACCAGTTCCGCAACGCCAAGGCCAACCCGGACTCACTGACCGGCATCGTCAACAAGCCGGACACGTTCGAGGATTCCGTGCTGTACGGCCAGTACCGGTCCAGCCTGATGACCTTCATGGGCGTGGAAAACCTCTATCTCGAGGGCGTCACGGCGGACAATCCGGCCTTCCACGGCGTGATGATCCTGGACAGCGAGAACACCACTGTCCACGGGATGCGGCACACCACCTACAACACCAACAACGGCGACGGGCTGGAGTTCGGCGGGACCAGTAACGGGATAGTGCTCAACAACTTCTTCGACACCGGCGACGACCAGGTGAACTTCGCCGCCGGCCAGGGCAAGTACGGCGCCCAGGGCAGGCCCAGCGAGGACGTCTGGATCTTCAACAACTACATGCGGATGGGCCACGGCGGCATCGCGGTGGGTTCCAACACCGCGGCATGGGTGCAGCGCGTCCTGGCCGAGGACAACGTGATGTACAAGGTGGAAACCGGCGGGCTGCGCATGAAGAGTACCTCGGACATGGCCGGCGGCGGGCGGAACTTCCTGTTCCGCGACACAGCCATGGCCTGTATGGGCAGCAGCGCGTTCATCATGACGCTCAGCTACAACCAGTCGCCGTCCGGGTACGTCGCCGCCGGTTCGGCCACCTTCAAGGACGTGGTGGTCCGCAACGTGTCCGTGGATGGCAACAACTCGCCCAGCTGCGGCATGGCCGTCTCGGACAGCAAACCCGTGATCGACATCCAGGCCGGACCCGCCCTCGGCGAAGGGACCGCCACGCTCAGCAACTTCACGTTCCAGGACGTGGTGTTCCGGAACGTCAACCCGGCGAACATCAAGGGCCTCACCAATTCGGACTTCGACGGCGTGACGTTCCAGAGCGTCCGGAACAACGCCAACCCCTGGCGGTTCGACCAGTACTCCACCGGCAACGAGTTCACGGACGTATCGCCCGCGGTTCCGGCAGGGTAGGGGTTTCTTCAGCGAAGCGTACGACGGCGGCACCCGGGCTGGGTGCCGCCGTTCGCCTTTGGGGAGGGCCTAGACTCGGACCATGTCAGCTTCTGGGGGGATGCCGGCCCGGCGAACGGGGTTACTGTTTCTAGCAGCCATTGCGGCGGTGCTACTCGCCGGTTGCGAATACACGGGCCCGGAGGAACCGGCGGCCGCCGCGACGTCGCCTGCCTCGAACCAGCTTGAGACCCCGCCACCCGCATCTTTCGAACAGAACGTGGAAGAAGTGGGCCGGAAGCTCAAGGCTGCACCCACCGACGCCGGGATGCCATCGGACGCTGAACCCGCCGGAAAGCTGGTCCTCGCCTTGGCTCCGGGGGACTACACCATCACAGGCGCCTGTGCCGGGGTGTACGGGGCGAAGCTCACCGTTACCCGGGAGGACGGGGTGCCGGAGACGGCGTACTTCGAGTGCAAAGACGCGCTGGATAAATTCTTCAGGCACGACGGCGGACCACTCACCATCACCGCGGTGCCACCGGAGGGCAAGCCGGCGGCGACGGGCGTCACTGTCCAGCGCAACCAGGATCCCAGGGCGTCGAAGCTGGAGGACTTCTCGGAATGGTCGGGGGAGCAACTGCAGCCGAAGGCGCCGGGTGAGCTCCGCGGAGCCAGCAGCGGAAACACGGGCACCGGGATGACATTGATGGCGGATCCGGGCCAGTACCACCTGGACTTCCTTTGTGCCGGGCCGTCCTTCGCCGAGCTGTCCGTATCCACAGCGGCAGGCGCGGAGGTAATCGCCCCTGTTCGGGTCCTCTGCGACGGGCAGGCAGTCAGGATGCCCGTGCTGCTGCCCACCCAGGGAGCGGACCTCAGCATGAGCCCGCTCGACGGCGTTGAAGGCCGGTATGCCTACCGGCTGGTGCCAAGCACTGAGCCGTGACCGGCGGAGGCCAATCGCCGCCAGCCTGACGTAGCTCAGACCAGCCGTAGCCCGTCCGCCACCACGTGGCCGCGATGGATGACCGTCCGGCCGGGAAGCTTATCCATCACGGCCGCCGCAACGGTGTCGCCTTCCACGAGGACCAGTTCGGCGGGGTCGCCCACCGCGAGGCCCGGCCGGTCCGCCGTGGAGGACAGCCGCGTCGCAGCGGGATCGATCACGCTGGCGCCGCCGACGGTGGCCACGGCAACGCAGTGCTCGATCAGCTCGTCTGCCCGGAACCTGTTGGTGAACGCCAGCTGCCAGGTGCGGTCCAGCATGTCCGCGTTCCCATACGGTGACCAGTAGTCGCGCTGGCCGTCCTCGCCCAGTCCCACCCTTATGCCGGCGGCGGTGAGCTTTTCCAGCGGCAGCGGCGTTGCCGGTGCGACGGTGGCCACGGAAACATCCAGTGCGGCCAGCTCCGCAAGGAGCGCATCCAGCTGGCCGTCCGGCAGGTCCGCGAGGGCAAACGCATGCGAGATGGTCACCAGGCCCTGCATGCCCAGGGCCCGCGTCCGCTCCAGGATCAGCTCCATGCTGAACAACCCCAGCTGGCCGGGCTCGTGCAGGTGGATGTCCACCGGCTTGCGGTATTTTTCCGCGAGTCCGAACACGATGTCGAGATGCTTCACCGGGTCGCGGTCCAACGCGCACGGGTCGATTCCGCCCACTACGTCGGCACCGAGCTTCAGCGCTTCCTCCAGCACCTCGGCGCTGCCGGCTTCCCGCAGCAGCCCCGCCTGCGGAAACGCGATCACCGCAACGTCCGCCCGCTCCCGATCCGTTTCACGCGCGGCGAGGACGGCCTCGAAACGCTCCAGCCCGGCGTCGGCATCCACCTGGGCGTAGCTGCGCACGCGCGTGGTGCCACGCTCGATCATTGCGCCCAGCGTATGGGTGGCCCGTTCGGCGATGGTGGCTTCCGCATCGCGCCAGTTGTTCCGGTCGTTGAGCATCATGTTCCAGACGCCGGGCGATCCGGTGTGCGGGCGGAACGGCAGCCCCAACCGGGTGGAGTCGAGGTGGACGTGGACGTCGGAGAAGGACGGCAGCAGGATTCGTCCGCGCCCGTCCACGACGCCGGCACCCGGGTCAGTGCCCGCGTCCGCCGAAGCAGCGCCGGCCTGGGCGGCGGGTACGACGGCGGTGATCGCCCCGCCGTCGAGCGTCACGTCGGCGGGGTCCCCGCCCCAGGGGCGGACGTTGCGGAGCACGAGCGGCATGGAGAAAGTCCTGTCATCGTTGGAAGGGCGGCTTTCAGTCTAGGGCTGGTACAGGGAACGTGCGCTCCAGCGCAACCCTGTGCACCGCCCGGGCGGCGGGGCCAGTATTGAGGCGCGGGACGGCTGGGGCCTCACGAAAGTGCGCACCTGAGGATCAAGGATTCACCATGACCAGCGGTACTTGTTTTGCCCACCCGTCGCACGCTCCTGAAGACCGCAGATATCAGCGCCGCCGGAGTGCCCCGTCTGGCCGTCGGCAACGCGCCGCAGCGGCGGACCGCTTCAGTGTAATCCGCGTTGCTCCCCGCTCCGCCGGTGGCAATTCCACGGCTGTTGGACCGGGCCGTTTGTACGGCTGGACCGGTTCGTTGAATAACTCGGGGGAGGAGAGCGCGGACAGGTTTAGGGTTTGACTGTTTGGTTCGACCTAACAGAGGGTGTAGCGGCCCTTGTATTCGTTTTTGCCGGTGGTGGACTTTCGGGACTTAGGTGAATCATCACATGAAGCCGTTCGCGCCTCACAGAGGTCCATAATCGTTGCCGACATGTTGGCATCGCCGGTTACTTTGCCCGTCAAGCCCACCATCATCGTTTCATGTCCAACTGGGCGGACTCTCTTCCGTCCAGCTGCAAACTTCGATGCATAACTTGCCTCCATTGATAACGCAGAAGTCAGGAATAAGCGCCGGAAGAGCTTTGCAGCGCGCGCTTCTGGTGACCATCCGGCCATAAAGGCGAATCGACAGTCCCACCGTCCGCTGCAGCTATGAAAACTGCGATGGGATGGGACCCGAAACTAACCGCAGGAGGCAAATGAGGCAGTTCTTTCCTGCCGACATACGAAAAGTACCAAGCGGCGTCGAGCCCGATAAACGGGTATTGGGACAAATACCCATGGCGCGCCTACACTCCGGGCCCACGATGTGGACCAAGGACTCGTCGTCGACTCGGTTCTCGCGGCACAGTTGCCGATAGCAACTGCTCGTCTCGAGACATAAGATCTAGGGGGGCGGGTTGAACCCTCCCTTTTGTGGTCTTTATTCTCCGGGGGCTTTCTGTGGGTACAACATTTGATGGGCTTCTATCGTTAAGCCGTGAGGCTGGTGCGTTGGAGCGGGTGAAGCGTAAGTACCCCCAGGGGTTGCTTGTGTGGTGCGTCGAGAATGTCAGGGCATACGGTCCCGAGCGCACAACTATTGTTGCCGGCAGGACTAGCCGGATTGGCGTCGGGTTGCCAGCGATGGAGATCGCGGAATGAGCCACGAGAAAAGCCCGGAGCAGGCTGCTGCTGGCATTTTCGATCTTGAGGGTGCAGCTAGGCTTCTTACGTTGGAGTCGTATGGGGACTGGTACCGGGACCCGTGGGGATGGATCGAACATGCCCCGAGTCTCATGAGCGAGGTCGACATGGCCGAGGACTTGGGCTTTGCAAAGGTGAAGTCGGGCGGCTATTCATTTGACATCAACCCGGCTTTTCACTTGCTCACGGTGCCGAAGTCATTCACGGGTGTGCGCCCAGGAGTTGTCATCGACCCAGCAAGCAAACTTGTCTACACGGCGGCTGCAGCACAACTGGCCAAGCGGATGCACAGTCAGCTTCCGGAGTGGGTTTACGGGTGGAGGCTTCGAGACGGAGTTCACTCATCGACGACAGTGGAAAGAAGTCACTATGACAACTCCGTAATCTCGGTTCGGAAGTCAAGGTGGGCTCTGCAGACAGACATCACGTCGTTTTTCGCTTCGACGGATGTAGAAACTTTGATTGGCGATATCAAGTCGACAGTGGGACGAACGGCCGCAACTGACGCTGTAGCGCAGATCCTCGATGCCCACGGTGGATTGTCCGAACGCAGGGGTTTACCGCAACGCTGTTACGCCTCATCCTTTATAGCAAACCTGGCGGTTAGTCATGTGGACGATGTCATCATGGCTGCTCTGTCAGAAGGACGCATCTCCTCCGCACGACGTTGGATGGACGATATCAGTGTCGAGTCGGACAAAATTCAAAACCTCTATAGGTTGATCGTCGACATTCAAGCTGCCATGCGGCGGTCCGGATTGGAGATTAATACAGCAAAGACTCACCTTACCGACGGAAAGCGATCTCATGCGCTTCTAAAAGCGGAGTCTCCTGATCAGTTAGAGCTGAAGCATCTTGTTACTGCGGAATATGACGAGGAAAGCGACGGCGAGGAAGAACCGCAATTCGATCTCGAGCCCCTTGAGGTGGCCGAAGACCGTCTCCTGAAAAATCCGAAGAGTATAGGCCGAGGCGAGGGTGCCATGGTGTTGAGAGCGCTGCGCTCTCATGACAAAACTGACAGGTATTTGGAATGGCGAAAAATCGCCCACCAATTGCCCCATGTCGCCGATACTCTCGGCCGCTACTTCGCAGTTGCTATTCGAAATGAACCAAAGGCAAAGTTTGCTCTCGAAAGATGGTTCATCGAATTTGAGAAGTCAGAGTGGTGCACTGTCGATTGGGTGGCCCCGCAATACGCAATGGCCTTTTCGTCCATAGAGTTGCCTACTGAGATGAAGAAAGTTCTGCACTCGTGGTTGACCCATGGTCGGAGTCTGCAGCAGGTTAGTCTAGCGGCACAGCGTCTTGCCGTTAGCGAGCCTCATCGCGCGCGGGCCGCCTTAGCCAAGCGTTCCGATCAAGAGACCGACCCCCACATTCAGCGAGCTCTAGCTCTGGCTATGGTTGTTGCTGGCTCGAGTCAGCAGGACGTTCGCAAATTGTTGAAGAGGTCAGCAATCCATCGGTTAACGCTAAAAGCTCTTGACAGTCGCCGGTGGCGACTGCCGAAGCCCAGTGGCGATTTTGATCCCTTGTAAAGCGTCCGGTGGGCGAGGGAGAGCCATCTGTTGGCCTGCGGTCACCAGAGGGACAGAACGACAGTGAACTGTTTGCTTCCCATCTGCAATATGCGGCGGTGTCCCTCCCAACGGGAGGCAGCGAAGCCGTTCTTGAGCAAGATGTAGAGGAGTGACGAGGGCTGGCCCGAAGCGAGGAGCGCCGTACGGGCCAGCGTACCGCGGGCACTTACAGCCGCCACGGTCTATTGGCACTGGGGGAGCCTGCTGCCTGCGTTAGATCCGATGAAATGCGATAGCCCAGCGAAGCTCCCGGGTGGGCCCTGCGCATACCGTTCAGCCTTGGCGGCCGGACTACCGAAGGCGAAGGCCGATCGGCATCCGTACTGGGCCTGGATTGAGTCTTCACGGCATCTTGGTTATGCGATGCTGAAACTTCTGCGGTACCAGGGCCGGATCCCCGGCTTCTGCCGCATGCTGTTCATGATGCTCACCCCCCGCTCGATGACGCTCCCGGACTGAGATTGCAGGAAGGGAAGACCATGCCGAAGTATCTGTTTGAAGCAACGTACGTGGGCCAGGGCATCAAAGAGTTCATGCAGGAAGGCGGAACCGCGCGGCGCGATGCCCTGACGGAGGCGCTGAAATCCATGGGCGGAACGCTGGAATCCTTCTACTGCGCCTTTGGCCACCACGACGTCCTCGGCGTCTCCGAGGTTGGCGGCCTGCCGCCTTGGGCGCGCACCTTCCGGCCCCAGCCGGGCCTAGACTCGAACGCATGTCAGCTTATGGGGGAAAGCCGGCGCGGCGCCGGGGTGTCATCGGGGCCTTGGCGGTTGTGGCCATGCTCCTTGCGGCGTGCGAGTACAGCGGCCCGGAGGAGCAGCAACGGGCATCGCCGGCGGCCGCGGCAACCCCCGAGCCGCGCTTGTTAACGCCAACCGAAAATAGGGCCAGTTTTGCCAACTGAAAACAGGGCCACGGGTTGTTGTTCTATTGTGCCTTGAGCTGGG
>NZ_JZTW01000037.1 GCF_000962805.1 Pseudarthrobacter chlorophenolicus
AGGGTTACGGCGGTCATAGCGTGGGGGAAACGCCCGGTCCCATTCCGAACCCGGAAGCTAAGACCCACAGCGCCGATGGTACTGCACCCGGGAGGGTGTGGGAGAGTAGGACACCGCCGGACATAAATTACGTAGGGCCCTGACAAGGAACGTCAGGGCCCTACGACTTTAACCACCACACACACCCACCAAAAATCTGGCCACGGCACCCACACCACGGGCCCCCGGGCAGATGCCCCATCACATAACGCACCTAACACCCCCTGTTAGGTGCGATATCTGATAGGGCAACCCACCCCAACAACCCACACAACCGAGCGCGCGTCACCCGGGCCGGGGAGGCGCTCTGCTGCCGGCCGCATAGACTTACGGCCTATGAGTCCCCGATCCCCAGAGCCGCGACAGGGCCGTGCCACCATCCTCGATGTTGCTGCCGCGGCCGGCGTCTCGCGGCAGACGGTCACCCGGGCCATGAACGATATGACCGGCATCAGCCAGGCCACGCGGGAGCGCGTGCAGCGGATCGCGGCAGAGCTGGGTTACACGCCCAGCCGGTTTGCCAAGGGCCTGGTCCAGGGTGCGCGGACGTCGATAGGCCTGGCCATCCCCGACCTCACCAATCCGTACTTCCCCGCGTTTGCCTCAAGTGTTGTTGAGGCAGCCACGGCGCGGGGGTGGAACGTGGTGGTGGATGACTATGGCCATGGCACAGGCAACGCCCTGGACGCTGCTGCCCGGCTGGCACCCCAGGTGGACGCGCTCATCGGCTACCTTGGGGACCATGCAGTCGCCGCCCAGGCGATGTTGGGCCGGCGTCCCATCGTCGGGTTGGATGACCCCCAGGCACCGGCTGCCGGCTCGATCTCCTTTGACTACGCCTACGCAGCCCGGCTGGGCCTGGAGAGGCTGGTGGCCCGCGGCTGCAGGAGCATCGCCTTCTTGGACTCGGGACAGGGCGGCATCGCCGCGGGCAGGGGCTCTGCGGTGTCCGCCGCCGCAGCAGAACGCGGGCTTCAGCTGCTCAAGTTTGCGGCGGAGCCTTCCGCTGTCCACGCCCGGGAGGCAGTCACCGCATTTCTGGCCGGTAAGGCCGAACTCGACGGACTCCTTGTCTTCAATGACCTGATGGCGGCTGGCGCACTGAAGGCATTGCAAGCCGCAGGACGGAACGTGCCCGGGGACGTCGCAGTGATCGGGATGGACGGAATACCACTGGGGGAGCTGGTGTCCCCCGAGCTGACCACGCTGTCCCTGGACCTGAGATCCGTGGGCCGGGCCGCCGTCGGCCTTCTTGAAGGCCTCCTGTCCGGAGCTATTGAACCGAGGGCCAGTGACTCGGCCCTGCTCCTGCGGCACGAACTGGTGGTGCGCCAGTCGGCCTAGGGTGGGCTGATGTGCAAACGCACCCTACCCATGCCGGGACCGAACGGCTAGGCTTGTAAGTGCGCAACGTGAACGTTCACGAAGAAAGCAATTTGCCCCCAGCCTTCAAGGAAGTCCCATGCCTGTCCAGTCCCCCATAACGGTGTCGAACGCTGTTGCAAGTGCTGCCTCCGATGCTGTGCCGCGCAGCCTTGAACTCGGCGCCGAAGGTGTTCTCGAGTTGTCTTCAGTGGCTCCGGGGCGGGGTGCGCTTGCTCCCCGGGCCTATCTCGCCAGCGATGCGCCGCGGCTGTCCCTGAACGGCGACTGGCAGTTCCGCCTCAGCGCGGGCATCCGCAGCGCCCCCGCAGAAGGATGGCAGCTGGGCCAGGATCTGGACGGCTTCGAAACCCTGCCGGTGCCGTCCAGCTGGCCCATGCACGGGCACGGCGCACCGGCGTACACCAACATCCAGTTTCCGTTTGCCGTGGAACCTCCGCATGTGCCGGAAGCCAACCCCATTGGCGACCACCTCCTGACGTTCCACGCCGGACCGGAGTTCTTCCCCAACGCACTGCTGCGTTTCGACGGCATCGACTCCGCCGGCACGGTGTGGCTGAACGGCGTCGAACTCGGCACCACCCGCGGCAGCCGCCTTGCCCACGAATTCGACGTCTCAGGAATCCTCACGGAAGGCGGCAACATCCTCGCCGTACGGGTGGCGCAGTTCTCGGCCGCCAGCTACGTGGAGGACCAGGACATGTGGTGGCTCCCGGGGATCTTCCGGGACGTCACCCTTCAAGCCCGCCCCGCGGACGGCATCGATGACGTCTTCGTCCACGCCGACTACGACGCCGGCACGGGCGAAGGTGTACTGCGTGTGGAGGCGAGCCGGGGCGGAAAGGCGATTGACGCCGTCGTACGCGTTCCCGAACTGGGCCTGGAGCTTAGGGCCGGCCAGGAGCATCACTTGCCATCCGTGGCGCCCTGGTCGGCAGAGGAGCCCCGCCTGTACGAGGCCACCGTCAGCACCCCGGCCGAAACGGTGTCCCTGCAGCTGGGATTCCGCAGCATCACCATCGAAGACTCGCAGTTCAAGGTGAACGGGCGGCGGATCCTGCTCCGCGGGGTGAACCGTCACGAGCACCACCCCCGGCTGGGGCGCGTGGTTCCGCACGAGGTGATGGAGGCGGAGCTCAAGCTCATGAAGCAGCACAACATCAACGCCATCCGCACCTCGCACTATCCGCCGCATCCGGAATTCCTTGCCCTGGCTGACCAGCTTGGTTTCTATGTCGTACTTGAATGCGACCTCGAAACCCACGGGTTCGAGAGCGCCGGCTGGGCCCAGAACCCGAGCGATGATCCCCAGTGGGAAGACGCCCTGCTGGACCGGGTGCGCCGGACCGTGGAGCGGGACAAGAACCATGCAGCCGTCGTCATGTGGTCCCTGGGCAACGAATCCGGGACCGGCCGGAACTTGGCCGCAATGTCCCGCTGGACCAAGGAACGTGACCCGTCCCGCCCCATCCACTACGAGGGTGACTGGTCCTCCCCGTATGTTGACGTGTACTCCCGCATGTACGCCAACCAGGCCGAGACTGCACTGATTGGACAGGGAACGGAGCCCCCACTCGATGACCCCGAGCTGGATGCCCGGCGCCGTGCCATGCCCTTCGTGCTGTGCGAATACGTTCACGCGATGGGCAACGGCCCGGGAGGAATGACCGAATACCAGGAGCTCTTTGAACGCCACCCCAGGCTGATGGGCGGCTTCGTCTGGGAGTGGCTGGAACACGGCATCACGGTCCCCACGCCAGGCGGCGGTGAGCACTTCGCCTATGGCGGTGATTTCGGTGAGGAAATTCACGACGGCAACTTCGTCACCGACGGACTGGTGGACGCCAATCGCCAACCCCGGCCCGGCCTCCTCGACTTCAAGCGCGTCGTTGCGCCGCTGCGGATCCAGGTTGCGGGGGACTGGTCCGGCTTTACCGTCCACAACGGACACGATTTCGCTGACACCTCCGCGTTCAGCTTCCAGTACACGGTGGAGGCCGACGGCGACACTATCGACGGCGGCACGGTGGAGGTTCCGCGCGTCGCGCCGCAGTCCGCGGCCACAGTTGCGTTGCCGGCCGGCCTCCCGCACACGGACGGGCTGGCAGTCCTCACCGTCAGCGCCGTTCTTGCCGCTGCGACGCCATGGGCCAGTGCTGGCCACGAGATCGCGTGGGGCCAGTCCGTCCGTGGAGTCTCACGTTTTGAAGAGCCCCGCGCTGTTGAACCCGTTACCGCCACTGACGATCAGCTGCGGCTGGGCCCGGCGGTGTTCAGCAGGCTGACCGGGATGCCCACGCGGATCGGCGACCTCAGCGTCGAAAGGCTGGGGCTCTCACTGTGGTGGCCTCCCACTGACAACGACCTGGGCAGGGAATGGGGCGGCGCCGACCCCCGGCCCCTGGCCACCCAGTGGAAGGATGCGGGACTGGACCGGCTCCATGTGCGGCTGCTTGGCATTAGCGCTGAACGCGCCGCCGACGGCGGGGAGCAGCTCGTCACGAGCACCAGGGTGGGTGCCGCAGACAAGCAGTTCGGGGTCCTTGTCGACTACACGTGGACCAGCGACGGTGAATCACTGGCTCTCCGCACCCAGGTCCGGCCGCAGGGATCCTGGATCAACGCAGGCTTCGACGTGGAATGGGCCCGCATCGGCCTGGAACTGGTGTTTGACGGCGAGACGTCAGCGGTGAGCTGGTTCGGGCAGGGGCCGCACCAGGGTTACCCGGATACGGGGCAAGGCACCCGCACGGGATGGTTCTCCCTGCCCTTGGGTGATCTCGATGTGGAGTATGCGCGGCCCCAGGAGTCCGGTGCACGCGCCGGCGTCCGGTCGGCAGCCCTTGAGATGGATAGTGCCACGCTGGACATCGCCGGCGAGCCCTTTGCCCTGACGGTACGCCCCTACAGCCAGGCCGCACTCAACGAAGCGACGCACCGGCCTGACCTGGCAGCCGACGGGCGGACCTACATCTACCTCGATAACGCCATGCGGGGTGTGGGTACGGGAGCCTGCGGTCCGGGAGTCCTTGAGCCGTACCGCCTGTCACCCCGGGACGCCGACTTCACGGTCGTGTTGCGGGTACGCCCATAGGCCCAGCAACATGTGAGCCACTGCATAAAGGGAAGTTTCGGTCCTTCGGGCTGCCCGGCAATGCTCATGGCCCCCGAAATCCCCGTGGTTGCAGGGGTTTTGGGGGCCATCTTGTTGGTTAGGGGTCGATTTGCTGTGGGGTTGGTGGGCGTGTATTGTTTTCTGAGTCGCCGCCGCTGATGCGGAAAGAAAGCGACCGACCCCCTTCTGAACAGCCTGAAAATGGTTCGCAGCTTTGCGTGCCGGATGAGGGTGGGGACCTTTCCTGTGGGCTTGTGATTGGCGGAAACGCCGGTTTGCAAAGCTTCTGGGGATCGGGTAAGTTTGGAAAGTTGCTCCGGAGCGATCCTGAACGTGTGTTTGGGTGGTGCCGGGTGTGTCTGTTGTTTGAGAACTCAATAGTGTGCCAAGTTTGTTGATACCGATTATGTAATGTGATTGGTTGAATTTGCTGTGTTGTCCATCCCGTGGATGGCATGGTTTTTACAGCTGGTTTCAAATTTTGTGCAGCC
>NZ_JZTW01000038.1 GCF_000962805.1 Pseudarthrobacter chlorophenolicus
GACCTGGCGCTGGACCGCACCATGATCCCGCTGGGTTCGTGCACCATGAAGCTGAACGCCACCGCCGAGATGGAAGCCATCTCCTGGCCGGAGTTCGCTTCCATCCACCCGTTCGCCCCGGACTCCCAGACCGAGGGCTGGCGTGAACTCATCGCCGGGCTCGAGGCGGACCTGACCGAGATCACCGGTTACGACCAGGTGTCCATCCAGCCCAATGCCGGATCCCAGGGCGAACTCGCCGGGCTGCTGGCGATCCGCGGATACCACCACTCCCGCGGTGACCAGCAGCGGAACGTCTGCCTGATCCCCGCTTCGGCGCACGGCACCAACGCCGCGTCCGCGGTCCTGGCCGGCATGAAGGTGGTGGTGGTTGCGACCGCGGCGGACGGCACCATCGACCACGCCGACCTGACGGCCAAGATCGAGGCGAATAAGGACGTCTTGTCCTGCATCATGATCACCTACCCCTCCACCCACGGTGTTTACGACGGCGACGTCACCGACGTCTGCGACGCCGTCCACGCCGCGGGCGGCCAGGTCTATGTGGACGGTGCGAACCTCAACGCCCTGGTGGGCCTGGCGCAGCCGGGCAAGTTCGGCGGCGACGTGTCGCACCTGAACCTGCACAAGACCTTCTGCATCCCGCACGGCGGCGGCGGACCCGGCGTCGGCCCGGTCGCTGCGAAGGCGCACCTGGCACCGTTCATGCCGGGGGATGCCAACAACGCTTCCTCCGAGGGCACAGTGGAGGGCCACGGCGTGGCGATTTCGGCGTCGCGGTTCGGTTCCGCCGGTGTCCTGCCGATCTCGTGGGCCTATGTGAAGCTGATGGGTGGCCAGGGCCTGACCGAGGCCACGAAGTCCGCGCTGCTGGCCGCGAACTACGTCGCTGCCCGGCTGAACGAGTTCTACCCCGTGCTCTACACCGGTGAAGGCGGGCTGGTGGCGCACGAGTGCATCCTGGACCTGCGCGAACTGACCGCCCGCACCGGGGTTACGGCTGAGGACGTGGCCAAGCGCCTGATCGACTACGGTTTCCATGCCCCCACCCTGGCCTTCCCGGTGGCCGGAACCCTCATGGTGGAGCCCACGGAGTCCGAGGACCTGGCCGAGATCGACCGCTTCATCGAGGCCATGATCACCATCCACGCCGAGATCGAGCAGGTAGCGGCCGGCGACTTCTCCCTGGAGGCATCGCCGGTGCGCAACGCACCGCACACGGCCGCCGCCGTCGTCAGCTCCGACTGGGACCGCGCCTACCCCCGCGAGCAGGCCGTCTTCCCGGTTCCGTCGCTGCGGCAGGATAAGTACTTCCCGCCGGTGGGCCGGATTGACGGCGCCGCCGGCGACCGGAACCTGGTCTGCTCCTGCCCGCCCCTCGAAGCATTCGAAAACTAAAAGGACCTCCCATGACTGAGAACTACACCGCTCTCTACGAGCAGCACAAAAAGGCCGGCGCCTCCTTTACGGACTTCGGCGGCTGGCAGATGCCCCTGAAGTACAGCTCGGAGCTGGCCGAGCACCACGCCGTGCGCAACGCTGCCGGCCTGTTCGATCTATCGCACATGGGCGAAGTCTGGGTCACTGGACCCGAGGCCGGCGCCTTCCTGGACTACGCCCTGGCCGGAAAGCTGTCCGCCATCGCCGTGGGCAAGGCCAAGTACTCACTGATCTGCGACACCGACGGCGGCATCATCGACGACCTCATCACGTACCGCCTCCCCGCGGCTGCGGACGGAACAGCCAAGTTCCTGGTGGTTCCGAACGCGGGCAACGCCAAGGTGGTGGCCGCGGCCCTGCAGGAACGCGCCGCCGGCTTCGACGTGACCGTAGAGGACGCCTCCGCCGAGACCTCCCTGATTGCGGTCCAGGGCCCCGCCGCCGAGGCGATCCTGCTGGAACTGGTCCCCGCCGGCCAGCACTCCCTGGTCACGGAACTGAAGTACTACGCCGCCGTGGAAGTAGGCATCAGCTTCGGCGGAGCCATCCGGAACCTGCTGGTGGCACGCACCGGCTACACCGGCGAGGACGGCTTCGAAATCTACGTGGGCAACCTGGAAGCTCCGGCCCTGTGGGAAGCGCTGCTGGAAGCCGGTGAAGGCGCAGGCCTCATCCCCGCCGGCCTGGCGTGCCGCGACTCACTCCGGCTGGAGGCCGGGATGCCGCTCTACGGCAACGAACTCTCCCGGCGCGTCAATGCGTACGCCGCCGGCCTGGGCCCCGTCGTCGCGCTGTCCAAGGAAGGCGACTTCGTAGGCAAGGAAGCCCTGGCTGCCCTCAAGGCGGCAGGCGTCGGCTCCACCGTCGGGCAGAAGCTCGTTGGCCTGAAAGGGACCGGCCGCCGCGCCGCCCGCGGCCACTACCCGGTCCTCAAGGACGGCACCCTGATCGGCGAAGTCACCTCCGGCCAGCCCTCACCCACCCTCGGCTACCCCGTGGCAATGGCCTACGTCGACGTCGAATTCGCTGAACCCGGCACCCTCGTTGACGTTGACCTCCGCGGCAAGCCCGAACGCTTCGAAGTAGTGGCACTCCCCTTCTACAAGCGCCAAAAGTAGCCCGACTGCCTCGCCGTGGTCGCCTTTGCCCGGCGGCACCGGCATTTTCACGCGTGCTGCGCCCCACCGTCCCCCTAGCCTCGCAAGCTCGGTCAGGGAACCCGGACGGTGTGGGCCCACTTCGTCGCTTTGACGCACGCTTTCGGAAACCGCGGCCAGCCCGCCCCTTGGAGGTGGCGGGGCATCCGGAAACGTGCGTCTAAGGGAGCGTCACGTCCGCTCAGCGGGCGTCTTCGCGACCGAGCACGTGGAGGATGTCCTGCCAACTCCACTCCCGACCACAACTAAGTTTTCAAACGAACAGGAAAAATCATGAGCAAAGTTGCAGCTGAACTGAAGTACTCCGCCGAACATGAGTGGATTGCTGTTGACGGGTCCGGTCCGGCAGGGATCGGCATCTCCGCCGTTGCCGCCGACGCGCTGGGCGACATCGTGTACGTGGACCTGCCCGAGGTTGGCTCCATCGTGACCGCCGGCGAAACCTGCGGCGAGGTGGAATCCACCAAGTCCGTTTCGGACCTCTACTCCCCCGTCACCGGCGAGGTCACCGAGATCAACGACGGCGTAGTGTCCGACCCCGCCCTCATCAACAGCGACCCCTACGGCGCCGGCTGGCTGTTCAAGGTGTCCGTCACCGAAGAAGGCCCGCTGCTGTCCGCCGAGGAATACG
Organism: Pseudarthrobacter chlorophenolicus; assembly: GCF_000962805.1. Taxonomy (GTDB): domain Bacteria; phylum Actinomycetota; class Actinomycetes; order Actinomycetales; family Micrococcaceae; genus Arthrobacter; species Arthrobacter chlorophenolicus_A. The sequence goes on from NZ_JZTW01000038.1 coordinate 3,229, forward strand.
CCGCAGCGAACGGCGGCGAACTGTGAGCGCCGCGACCGCAGGCATCGGCACCGTCACCGCCTTCGAGCAGGTGGTCTCCCCCAGCCTGAACGCCGACCTCTCGGCACTGGACCCCGAGATCGCGGCGAAGATCGACGACGAACTGGGACGCCAGCGCGACGGCCTGGAAATGATCGCCTCGGAGAACCACACTGCCGCCGCCGTGATGCAGGCACAGGGCTCGGTGCTGACCAACAAGTACGCCGAAGGCTACCCGGGCAAGCGCTACTACGGCGGCTGCGAACACGTGGACGTCATCGAGCAGCTCGCCATCGACCGCGTGAAGGCCCTGTTCGGGGCGGAGTACGCGAACGTGCAGCCGCACTCCGGCGCCCAGGCCAACGCCTCGGTGATGCACGCGCTGATTAAGCCCGGCGACACCATCATGGGCCTGAACCTGGCCCACGGCGGACACCTGACGCACGGCATGAAGATCAACTTCTCCGGCAAGCTCTACAACGTGGTGCCCTACCAGGTCCGCGAAGACACCCACACCATCGACATGGCGGAAGTGGAGCGCCTGGCGCTGGAGACCAAGCCGCAGCTGATCGTTGCCGGTTGGTCCGCCTACGCCCGCCAACTGGACTTCGCCGAGTTCCGCCGGATTGCGGATCTGGTGGGTGCCTACCTGATGGTGGACATGGCGCACTTCGCCGGCCTCGTCGCAGCAGGCCTGCACCCCAGCCCGGTCCCGCACGCCCACGTGGTCACCTCCACCACGCACAAGACCCTCGCCGGTCCGCGCGGCGGCATCATCCTGTCGAACGACGCCGACATCGCCAAGAAGATCAACTCGGCTGTGTTCCCGGGCCAGCAGGGCGGGCCGCTGGAGCACGTCATCGCCGGCAAGGCCGTGGCATTCAAGATCGCGGCTTCGGCTGAATTCAAGGAACGGCAGGAGCGCGTCCTCACCGGCTCCCGCATCCTGGCCGAGCGCCTGGTCCAGCCGGACGTCACCGCCAAAGGCATCAACGTCATCTCCGGCGGCACGGACGTCCACCTGGTCCTGGTTGACCTTCGCAACTGCGAACTCAACGGCCAGCAGGCCGAAGACCGCCTGGCCGCGATTGACATCACTGTCAACCGCAACGCCGTGCCCTTCGACCCGCGTCCGCCGATGGTCACCTCCGGCCTGCGCATCGGCACCCCGGCGTTGGCGACCCGCGGGTTCGGCGAAGCCGCTTTCCGCGAAGTTGCGGACATCATCGCCGAAGCATTGATTGCCGACGCCGACGCCGACCTTTCCGGTCTGCGTCACCGAGTCGAAACCCTCGCCGCAGCCCACCCGCTCTACCCCGGGCTGTAGTCCTCCCATCGGTTTCGGCAGGCTCAACCACCGGTGGTTGAGCCTGCCGAAACCCGCCCGATCATTGTTTTTAGTTAGGAAACCCCGTCATGGCTGTTGGCGTCTTTGATCTGTTTTCGATCGGTATTGGGCCTTCGTCGTCTCATACTGTGGGGCCGATGCGGGCCGCTGCTGTTTTTGCGGAGGAGCTCAAGGGTTCCGGGGTTTTGTCCCGGGTGGCTTCGTTGCGGGTGGATTTGTACGGGTCGCTGGCGGCGACGGGGCATGGGCATGGGACCATGACCGCGGTCCTGCTGGGGTTGGAGGGGTTCCATCCGGAGCTGATCCTTCCCGAGGAAGTGGAGGAACGGCTCGCGGCGATCGCCGAGACCGGGACACTGACCCTCGCCGGTGCCGGTGGTGAGGGTGTGC
>NZ_JZTW01000039.1 GCF_000962805.1 Pseudarthrobacter chlorophenolicus
ATCCAATGTGATCACCTTCCATAATGGTCAGTGGCCTCATTTTCAGTTGGCGTATTTGGCCCTATTTTCGGCTGGCGTCAACACTGCCGTGCTGCCGGCCGCACGCAGCTTCCTGGAAAACGATCCCCTTGTGGTCGCGGCACGCCCCATCCTGCAGCAGGTGGCCTCGCAGACCGGACTGACGGCGTCGCTGTATTCCCGGCTGGGCTTCGAGCGCATCCTGGTGGCGCGCGTGGACGGCGAGGCGCCACTGCGCTACGACCTTCCGCTGGGCAAGCGGCTCCCGCTGACGCTCGGCGCCGCGGGGAAGATCCTGCTGGCATCGGCGTCTGACGACGAACTTCAGCAGGTGGTCACGGCGGCAGTGGCGTCCGGCCAGGAAGAGCCGGACCTGACGGCCGATGTCCTCCGCGGGCGTCTTCCCGAACCCGGGACCGACTACGCCTACTCCGCCGACGAGCGGGCCACCGGTGTCCTCTCGGTGGCCATGGCCGTACCTAACAGGACGGGCCGGCCCACCGAATCCATCTCACTGACCAGCCCGGTTGAGGCCGCCAGGGAGGCCACCCTGAAAGCCGGGGTCCCGGAACTGCGCCGCGCCGCCGGCCGCCTCTCCGAGCTGCTGGAGGGCTCCGTCTACTAAGCAGCTGGGCCCAAACTGGCCCAGCTTTCGGGGCGATGTCCCTGAAAACTCAGTGGCCCTTGGTGACGTTAGGCCGCAAAACCGGGCCAGTTTGATGTCAGGCTTCCCCGGACCACGTGCCGACCGCCTGGGCAAGGCCCTCAGCAGCGCCCACCCCAGGAATACTGAGCCCAGATCATTCGCTTGCTGCGGCTCCTGCCTTCATTCGACCAATCGGTATTCAGCCGCCGTTGGAATGCCGTTGAGCATGCCTTTCGTTACGACACGTGAGTACCAGCCCATGTCGAATTCGTATTCGCGGCCCGGCTTGAAGGAGGAAGCCACGTCCTGTTGGTTGTCGAAGGTCACGCCCCTGTTCACGACGAGGGGTCCGCAGTTCGAAGTCTCGATCAGCACTGATGCGGTCGAAGCGGAACCTCTCGAACCCCCGGAACTGGTCCTCGGTTCAGCGGACACCACCTCACATCGGCTGGCTTCCACCTGGATCCTGTCCAATAGCGGGCTGAACAAAACACCTCCAACGGCGCCTACCATCACGATGGCGGCGAAGATCAAGGCGGCTTTCCGAGGTGCGGTCCGGCTCAGCCTCGGCCCTCGCGGGTCTTCTGCGCGCCGCGCGGAAGGGGTGCTGCCATCTTGGGCGCGCACCAATTCCGGGGAGACGTCACTTCTGCCGTGCATTGGTGGGAGCCCGAGCTCACTCAAGCGTGCGTCGAGCTTGCGTGCGCTGGCCTGGCGCTTCCGCCGCACATATTCGGCACGGCACTGCATCGTCGTCCAACCGGCGTCCCGTTGCGCGGCCCACTGCCGGCGAGCAGGAGTTGTGGCGATGAAGAGAGTGAGAGCAACCCCTAGGGCAACGATCTGCCCAAGTCCCCCAAATGCGAGTCCGAACATCCCTATGTTGGCAATCGTCTCAGGGCCGGAATGTGCTGCGTAGCTGGTGCTTTCGCGCATCCCCAAGCACATTCCTACAAAGCTTAGGGGCACGACGATAAGCAGCGTGTACCGCCAGAGATACGACCAAAACCGCCAGTGCGTCGGCGGCTTCTCCCCTCTGACGGACGGTGAGCTTCTGACCGTGCCCGTACGAGCTGCGGTATCAGTGCCGGCGTCTTCCCCTCGTTGCCGCTGCCATCCATGCTCTGGGTTCGAAGTAGGGGTCACCTCTGACGGCCGGTCTCGTCAGCAGGTACTGCGTTGACTCGTTCCACGTGTTCAACAGTAGTCCGGCAAAAACAGGCAGTGGATCTGCATCGGCCCTCGTCAGGGCTCCCAACCAACTCATTGTCTCGAAACCCTAGGGATTCGAGGCACTGAGGTTATGAGACACAGGAATTCAACTCTCCCGTAAGGGGATCCTGTACCGGCAACTGGGATGCATC
>NZ_JZTW01000004.1 GCF_000962805.1 Pseudarthrobacter chlorophenolicus
GGCTGCACAAAATTTGAAACCAGCTGTAAAAACCATGCCATCCACGGGATGGACAACACAGCAAATTCAACCAATCACATTACATAATCGGTATCAACAAACTTGGCACACTATTGAGTTCTCAAACAACAGACACATTCGAATATTCCCGAAACAATTCATTTAGCAATGAATATCTATTTCGTATTTCTTCGCTGCGATGTTTCAATCTTATTTCATTCAGTTTCACTTTTGCAAATCCGGCTGTTTTCCCGAGAATTCACTCTGCAGAACTGAATCCGCCCAGCGAAAAGTGAAGCATTTCTTCGTTCCATGCACCGCATGGCCAAGAATCGCTTCTCAATATCGGTTGGGGGTTTGTCACCACTCAGCGGCGGCGACTCAGAAAACAATACACGCCCCTCCGTGGCCGCGCAAATCGGCCGCAGAGGGGCGTGCAGGTGGTAGGTTTCGCTCCCCCGTTACGGGACCAGGACTTCCACCGTTGCCAGGTTCTTTTTGCCCCGGCGGAGCAGCAGGTACTGGCCGTGGAGGAGTTCTGATTCAGCAATAACCGCTTCCGGGTCCAGCACCTTTTCGTTGTTGACGTAGGCGCCGCCCTCACCAACAGTGCGCCGGGCCGCCGACTTGCTTTCCGACAGGCCGGACGCCACCAGCAGGTCCACAATTCCCAGCGCGTCCACCTGCACTGTGGCGGTGGGGAGCTCGGAGGTGGCCGCCTGCAGCGTCGGCTTGTCCAGCGCGGCAAGGTCACCGTTGCCAAAAAGGGCAGCGGACGCGGCGATAACTTTCTCGGTGGCGTCAACGCCATGAACCAGCGACGTCACTTCGAAGGCGAGCTTCCGCTGGCCTTCACGGGCGAAGGGGCGCTCGGCTACGGACGTGGCAATCTCCTCGATCTCCGCGCGGCTGAGGAAGGTGAAAACCTTGAGCCGGTCCACAACATCGGCATCTGCCGTGTTGAGCCAGAACTGGTAGAAGGCGTAGGGGCTGCACATGGCGGCATCGAGCCAGATGGCGTTTCCTTCGCTCTTGCCGAATTTGGTTCCGTCGGAGTTGGTGATCAACGGCGTTCCCAAGGCGTGGACGCTCTTACCTTCCACCTTGCGGATGAGCTCAGTGCCGCTGGTCAGGTTGCCCCACTGGTCCGAACCGCCGGTTTGCAGCATGCACGCGTAATCACGGTAGAGCTGCAGGTAGTCCATGCCCTGGAGGATCTGGTAGCTGAACTCCGTGTAGCTGATGCCCTCGTCCGAGCTGAGGCGGGACGCAACGGCGTCCTTGCGCAGCATGGTGCCTACGCGGAAGTGCTTGCCCACTTCGCGCAGGAAGTCGATGGCACTCAGCGGCGCAGTCCAGTCCAGGTTGTTCACCATCCGGGCGGCGTTGTCACCCTCGAAGCTGAGGAAACGGCGTACCTGGGCCTGGAGGTACCCCACCCACTCCGCGACGGTGTCCTTGGTGTTCAGGGTGCGTTCCGCCGTCGGCCGCGGGTCACCGATCATGCCGGTGGAACCGCCCACGAGGCCCAGGGGCTTGTGCCCGGCGAGCTGCAGCCGCCGCATGACCAGCAACTGGACCAGGTTGCCCAGGTGCAGGCTGGGTGCGGTGGGGTCGAAGCCGCAATAGTACGTGACCGGTCCGCCGGCGAGAAGCTTCTCAAGCTCGGCTTCGTCGGTGGAGACGTGGACGAGGCCACGCCACTTCAGCTCCTGCCAAACGTTGGCGAAGGTGGGGTCGTTCTGTTGCGTTTCGAGGCTGTTGATGTCTGGCACGCCTTCTAAGTTAGCAGTATCGAAGGCCCTGGATCAGCGGACGATGCCGGCCGGGACAGGCTGCGCCGCGATCAGCCGCAGGCGCTGCGTGGCGCGGGTCATCGCCACGTACAGGTCGCCCACCTTGCCGTGCTCGTGGTTCAGCATGGTGGACGGCTCCAGTACCACCACGCCGTCGAACTCCAGGCCCTTCGCTTCGCGGGGGCTGATGACCACGATGTCCTGCTCGTAGCTGCCGGCACCGGTACCGATGCGGCGCCCGTACGCCGAACACAACGCGGACGTGGCGGCGGGCAGCAGCTCACCGTCGGCAATCACGGCGAGCAGCCCGCCGTCGAGAGCTTCCAGTTCCTCGGGCAGGACCTCGACGAGGCGGCTGACCACCTGTCCCGCGTCCACTTCGTCAACGATGGGTGACCAGCGGCCCTCGCGGACGGCCTTGGGCGCGGACACCACCAGGCCGGCGGCGTTTGCCATCCGGACCGCGGCCTCCGCGATCTGGGACGGCGTGCGGTAGTTGACGGTCAGCTCCTCAAGCTGCCAGCGTTCACCGAACATCGGGGCCAGGGCGCCCTGCCAGGAGTTGGCGCCGGCCACGGAACTGGTCTGGGCAATGTCCCCAACAATGGTGAAGGACTTCAGCGGGCAGCGCCGGACGAGGAGCCGCCACTGCATGGGCGAGAGTTCCTGGGCTTCGTCCACCACGATGTGCCCGAAGGCCCAGGTGCGGTCGCTGGTGGCGCGCTCCGCAGCGGTTTGCCGGGCTTCCTGCTCCCGGTTCTGCTCGGCCAGCTCCTCCGCCGACATCAGCGGGTCCACGCCCGCCATCTGCATGTTTTCGAGGGTCTGCTTGGCGTTGGCGAGGTCCCGGGCGCGGTCGTGTTCCTGCTGGGCAAGCCCACGCCCCGCGGCGGGGTCCAGTTCGCCAAGCAGTTCCGCTGCCTCGTCCAGCAGCGGCACGTCCGCTTCGGTCCACGGCGCGTCCGCGGGCCGCCGCAGCAGCTCCCGCTCCGCCGGGGAGAGCAGCGGGGTGCAGAACTCCAGGATGGCGGGCTTGCTGAACAGCTCTGAGATCAGCTTTTCCGGCGTCATGGGCATCCAGCACAGATTCAGTGCGATCCGCACGTCCCGGGCGGTGCGGACGTCTTCGGCAAGGTAGGAGCGGTCGGCGTTGTTGCCGATGTTGTCCGCTTCGATCATGTCGGTGAGCTGTTCGGTCAGTTCACGCAGCAGGATCTTGACGAACGTCACGCGTGCCTCGTTGTGGGGCTTCCCGGTGGAACGCGCCCGCTCGCGTGCGCGGCGGACCTGCCGCGGCGTCAGGGTCAGCTTGCGGCCGTCCACCTCAAGGATGCGGTTGGCAGCAGGAGTCCGCTGGCGGTTGGAGACGGCGTTGGCCACGATCTTCGCCATGTCCAGGCGGCCCTTGATGGCGGCGACGTCGGGGTCGGCTTCGGGGACCGCGTGGATTCCGGGCATCAGGCGGCCCACGCTGGCCATGACGACGCCGGTCTCGCCCAGCGAGGGGAGCACGCGTTCGATGTACTTCATGAACGACGACGACGGGCCCACCAGCAGCACGCCTGCACTCTTGAGCCGGTCCCGGTGGGTGTACAGCAGGTAGGCGGCACGGTGCAGCGCCACGGCGGTCTTGCCCGTGCCGGGCCCGCCCTGCACCACCAGGGCGCCCGAGATGGAAGAACGGATGATCCGGTCCTGTTCAGACTGGATGGTGCTGACGATGTCCGACATCCGGCCGGTCCGTTTGGAGTTCAGCGCGGCCAGCAGGGCGCCCTCGCCCTGCAGGGATTCATCATCCGAGAGCATCGAGGCATCCAGCACATCGTCTTCAATGGCCTTGACTTCGCGGCCCTGCAGGATCAGGTGGCGGCGCCGGCGGACGCCCTGCCGGTCGAAGGCGGTGGCCTGGTAGAAATGCCCGGCCTCGGGGGCACGCCAGTCCACCATGAGCCGCTGCAGGTCCTCGGTGGTGAGGCCGATCCGGCCGATGTACTGTTCCTCGCCGGAGTCCAGGTCCAGGCGTCCGAAGACCAGGCGGTCGTCGACGGCGTCAAGTTGCGCCAGGCGGTCTTCGTACAGTGCCGCGAACGCGTCGCGCTCGGAGACGTTCTGCATGGTGCCCACGGCACCGGACCGGCGCACCTGCGCCAACTGCCGGCGTTTCTCCTCACGGAGCTCTTCCAGCCGGGCATACAGGCCGGCTACATACTCACGTTCGTGGGCCAAATCGGCGTCGAGCATTTAACGTTCCCCTATCGCGCAAGACAGACCGTCCATTCTACAACCATTTCCGTTAACGCTGGTGAAACCCGGCGCTCCCGGACACGGGAGGCTTTCGCGGCCTGGACCGCGGCTGGGCCGCCTTGTAGGCGGACACTGTGGGGTCGCCGGTAAGCCAGAAACGCCAGGCGTACTCCTCGGAGCCGCCGGCGCCGGATACACCCACCCGGGGACCGGAACTGATGTCCGGCGCCGGCCCGGACGGAAGCACCAGCCGGAACGGCGGGGCCAGGGCATCCCGGCCGCTGTCCGCCGTCGTCAGTCCCAATGCCTTGGCGAGCCGGGCCGGGCCGCGGGCAAGGTCCGCGGGCGTCTTCGACGTGGACCGCCTTAGCCGCGCAAGGCCAACGCCCTCCACGATTTCGCCGGCCCTCAGCAACAGTGCGGAGGCAACGCCTTCGGGCCCGCAGACGATGTTGGTGCAGTGGTGCATGCCGTAGGTGAAGTAGACGTACAGGTGCCCGGCCGGCCCGAACATGGGGGCATTCCGCGGGGTTTGGCCGCGGAAGGTATGCGATCCCGGATCCGGGTGCAGGGAGTCCTCGGGGCCGAGGTAGGCCTCCACCTCGGTGAGCCGGACTGCTACTGGTCCCTCGCGTGATTCGTGGGTCAGCACGGCCCCCAGCAGGAGCGGGGCCAGCTCCCGCGCGTCTCCGGTGAGGACCTCCCGCAGCGGACGGCCCGCCGTCGAAGGATATTCAGTCATGGCCAGACCCTACCCATATCCCCCGGAACTTACCGGAACACCACGGCCAACCGGGCTGCACGGAGGTGTCCGATTTCCGCTAGTGAAGGCCGCCCGGGGCTGGCAGGATGGAGGAATGGACTTTTGGCAGCGCTACCGTGCCATCGATGCACGGGACACCCGGTTCGACGGGCAGTTCTTCACGGCTGTCCGGACCACCGGGATTTACTGCCGCCCGTCTTGCCCGGCGCGCACACCCAAGGCGTCGAACGTGACGTTCTACGAAACGTCTGCCGCGGCGCACGACGCCGGCTACCGGGCCTGCAAGCGTTGCCTCCCGGAGGCTGTGCCCGGCACGCCGGCCTGGAATATCCGCCAGGACGTCGCCGGCCGGGCCATGCGCCTGATCAACGACGGCGTGATCAACAGGGACGGCGTGGAGGGCCTCGCCGCCCGGTTGGGGTACTCGTCGCGGCAGCTGAACAGGATCCTGACCCAGGAACTGGGCGCGGGCCCCCTGTCCCTGGCCCGGGCGGCCCGTGCGCAGACCGCCCGGACGCTCCTGGTCTCGACGGGCATGAAGCTGGCCGACATCGCGTTTGCCGCAGGGTTCAGCAGCGTCCGGCAGTTCAATGAAACGGTGGCTGAAGTCTTCGCCATGACTCCCTCCGCGCTCCGTGCCACCGCACGGCCAGGCGCCGCTGCCGGCGGAACCACGGCCCTGAGCCTCAGCCTTCCTTACCGGCGGCCCTTTGATCCGGGTATCTTCTCCTTCCTGGCCGTGCGCGCCATTCCCGGCATCGAGGTGGGAACGCCCACCTCCTACACACGCACGCTGCGCCTTCCCCATGGCGATGCCCGGTTTACGGTGGCGTACGACGACGGCGCCCGGGGGCGGCCGCTGACACTCACCGTCGGCGCGGTGGACCTGCGCGACCTGCCCGCACTGCTGAGCCGGGTCCGGCGGCTTTTCGACCTGGACGCCGACCCGGAGGCGATCGACGGCACCCTCGGCGTGGACCGGAGGCTCGCGGCGGCGGTGGCCGAAATACCGGGAATTCGGATGCCCGGCGCCCTCGATCCGCAGGAACTGCTGGTCCGCGCGATGGTGGGCCAGCAGATCACTGTGGCCGCGGCCCGCACGGCGCTGACCCAGCTTGCCGCCGCGGGCAGTCCCAGCAGTTCCCCCGCAGAAGGGCTGGACCGGATGTTTCCCACACCCGCGGAAACCGCGGCAGCAGGGCATCTGCTGCGCGGCCCCCGCCGGCGGACCGAGTCCCTCCTGCACGCTGCCTCAGCCATGGCTGACGGCAGGCTCCAGTTCGGCTACGGCGATGACCTCGCAAGCCTCACCGCGGCACTGTTGCCGCTGCCCGGCGTCGGGCCCTGGACGGTAGGCTACGTGGCCATGCGCGTCCTGGGCGCCCCGGACATTTTCCTGGCCAACGACGCAGCCGTCCGCAATGGAATACGCGCCCTTGACCCCGGCGGAGGTGCCGCCGCCCCGGACTTCCGCGAGGTCAGCCCGTGGCGCTCCTACGCCACCATGCACCTGTGGCGGGCGGCCGCTACGCCCAAGAAGCCAACACCCAAAAGTGACACAAATCCTCCCGTGAAAGTGATGCCATGACAGCCCAACTGCTGCAACTGTCCACCCCGGACGGACCGTTCACCATCCTCGCCCGCGACGGCGTGGTACTGGCGTCCGGGTGGACCGCCGGTCCCGGCGCATTGACCGGACAGATCCACCCCGCGCTGCTCCCTGTCTCGTTTGAAGAGGTGACAACGCTGGGCGGCATATCGGACGCCGTGGAGGCTTTCTACAGCGGAGATCCGGCACCCGCGATGGCCGTGCCCGTCCAGCAGCAGTCCGGGCCGTTCCGCTCCCATGCCTGGGATGTCCTGCGGCAGGTCAAGCCCGGGTTCCCGGTGACGTACAGCGAGTACGCGGCGCTGGCGGGCAACCCCAGGGCCGTCCGGGCCGCGGCCAGTGCCTGTGCGTTCAACGCGGCGGCCCTGTTTGTTCCGTGCCACCGGGTGATCCGGACGGACGGCAGCCTCGGCGGGTTCCGCTGGGGGCTGCAGGTCAAGGAAAGCCTGCTGGCGCGCGAGGCTGCCTGACACAGCTTCCACGTCCCGTTGCGCCATCACTTTTGGTTCCTAAAACCCCGGTTTAGGGACCAAAAGTGATAGGGCAACGAGGGGATCTACTTGGTGGCCGGAGTGGCGGCGGGCCAGGGCAGCAGCTCCGGAAGGTCCGTGCCGTCGGCATTGGCCGATGCGCGGAGGCTGCCGAGGGTGGGTTCCCGGCCGGCCAGCCAGGCGGCGAGGTCGGTGAGCATGCCGTTGACCACGGTGGAGTGGTTCCCGCTGCCCAGGGAAACCGGCGGCAGTCCGAGGGGCTGCAGGAGGAGTTTGTCGCCGGGCTGCACCCTCGGTTCGAGGAATTCGAAGAGGTGGCCGCAGAAGTCCCTCCCCCAGGTTTCGGGTCCCCTGCCGGTGAGCAGGTCAGCGTTGTGGATGGTGAGTTCGCGCCACAGGGCCAGCCCGCCGTCGAGCACCACTCCCCCACGGTAGGCGATGGGAGCCCACCATCCATTGCGGTTGGCGGACGAATCCTTGACCCCGGGGAGTGCATCGAATGCCCGCAGCGCCCGGTCAAGGGCGGTGGACAGATCGGCCTGGTGGGTGGCGGCGTCGTGGCCCGACGCCATGTCGGTGGCCCGGTTCCTGCCGTCCATGCCGCCGTCGTAAAGTTCTACCGTCTCTCCGCGGGCCGCGAACTCAAGCTGCCGGGCCATCGCGTTGGAGATTCCGGTGAGGTGCGCCAGGACGTGGCCGCGGGTCCACCCGGGAAGCGCGGACGGCGCCTTCACGTCCGCGTCCTTGAGTTTGGCGACGTCGGTGGTGAGGTGGCCGGCGGCCTTGTGGAGTGCGGGAAGCAGGTTATCCGGTGCTGGAGCTGTCATGGGGCTCATCCTAGTCCGCGGGTGTGCCGTTGCTCCCCAGCCTGTGCCGCACATGCTGGCGGTCGTTGCTGGCCTGCCAAAACTCGTACTCCGTCGGCTGGACGGCGTACAGCTGCCAGCCCGGGTTACTGCTGCCATCGCTGTGCGGGCGCTCCGCCCAGTCCAGGGCGGATGCCTCAGCCGACAGTTCGGCCACCGGACCGGCCACCCGGACCTGCCGCCCCAGGGACGGCCAATAGAAGTTCATCGCCGCCTGCGGCTCGGCGGTAAGTTCCTTGCCTTTGCGGGAGGTGCGGGATGTGGCGAAGTGCCAGCCGTCGCCGTCGATGTTCTTCAGGATCAGCATGCGCGACGACGGCTGCTGCCTTCCGCCGGAATCCTCGCCGACTGTCGCGAGGCTGAAAGCGTGTGGCTGCGGTTCGCCCGCTGCGAGGGCCTCATCCAGCCACTGCCTGAACAGTTCGGCGGGGTCCCGCGGCGCTGTGGCGGGGTCGAACTCCGGAAGGTTGGCCGGGAAATCCGGGAGGGCTCGGAGGAACGTGCGGAAGGATTCGCTCATGGCGCCATGCTAACCGGGGAGAGGTTTCGACAAGCTCAACCGGCGGTGGTGGTTGAGCTTGTCGAAACGAAAGGCTACCGCCCCGCGTACTCCCGCACGCCGGCAAGCTCGCTTTCGAGGGCAGCCAGCTGGCGTTCGACGGCGGCCGGCGCCGTTCCGCCCTGCGAGTTGCGGCTGTTCAGCGACCCCTCGGTGGAGAGCACAGTGCGGACCTCCGGGGTGAGGTGTGCCGAGATCGCGGCGTACTCCTCATCCGTCAGGTCCCACAGCTCAACGCCGCGGGATTCGGCCTGCTTGACGGCGGCACCGGACAGCTCGTGTGCTTCGCGGAACGGCACACCCTGGCGGACCAGCCATTCGGCAATGTCCGTGGCCAGCGCGAAACCCTGCGGAGCCAGCGACTCCATCCGCTCCCGGTTGAACGTCAGCGTGGCGACCATGCCGGACACGGCCGGGAGCAGCAGCTCCAGGGTGTCGGCGGCATCGAACACCGGTTCCTTGTCCTCCTGCAGGTCGCGGTTGTATGCCAGCGGCAGTCCCTTGAGCGTGGCCAGCAGCCCGGTCAGGTTGCCGATGAGGCGCCCTGCCTTGCCGCGGGCCAGCTCGGCAACGTCCGGGTTCTTCTTCTGCGGCATGATCGAGGACCCCGTGGAGTAGGAATCATGCAGCGTGACGAAGGAAAACTCCTTGGTGGCCCAGAAGATGACTTCCTCGGAGATCCGGGACAGGTCCACGCCGATCATCGAGCAGACCCAGGCGAACTCGGCGAAGACATCGCGGGCGGCGGTGCCGTCGATCGAGTTGTGCGCGGCGGAGAAGAAGCCGAGGTCCGCTGCCACCGCTTCCGGGTCCAGCCCCAGGGACGAACCGGCCAGAGCACCGGAGCCGTACGGGGAGACGCCGGCCCGCTTGTCCCAGTCCTGGAGCCGCTGCACGTCGCGCAGCAACGGCCAGGCGTGGGCCAGCAGGTGATGGCTGAGCAGGACCGGCTGGGCATGCTGCAGGTGGGTGCGGCCGGGCATGGCCACACCCTGGTGCGCCTTTGCCTGTTCCACAAGCGCATCGATGGTGGCCAGAACGCCGCGGGCGATGATCCGGGCGTGGTCCCGGAGGAACATCCGGCCCAGCGTTGCCACCTGGTCGTTGCGTGAGCGGCCGGCGCGGAGCTTGCCGCCCAGTTGGGGGCCGGCGCGTTCGATGAGTCCGCGTTCCAGCGAGCCGTGGACGTCCTCGTCGGATTCCGCCGGCAGGTAGGCGCCGGAGGCCACGTCCTCGTCCAGTTGCGTGAGCGCGGCGAGCATGCCCTCGAGCTCGGCGTCATCCAGCAGCCCGGCCTTGTGCAGCACGCGGGCGTGCGCCTTGGAGCCGGCGATGTCGTAGCGGGCCAGCCGCCAGTCGAAGTGCGTGGACTTGCTCAGCGCCGCCAGGGCGTCGGCGGGGCCGCCGGCGAACCGGCCGCCCCACAGCGCACCTGCGTTAGTTGCCTCGGTTTTTTGCTCAGCCACAGGGATTACTCCCCTGCGACCCGCAGGTCGCGGCCGGAGGCGACCTTGGAGGACATGCCCCACAGCTCGATGAAGCCGCGGGCCATCGACTGGTCGAAGGTGTCGCCGGTGTCGTAGGTGGCGAGGTCGAAGTCGTAGAGCGAGGTGTCCGAGCGGCGGCCGTTGACGATGGCCTGGCCACCGTGCAGCACCATGCGGATGTCGCCGGAGACGTACTTCTGGGTGTCCTCGATGAAGGCGTCCAGGGAGCGCTTCAGCGGCGAGAACCACTGTCCGTCGTAGACCAGCTCGGCCCAGCGCTGGCCGACTGTTGCCTTGAAGCGGGCCTGCTCGCGCTCGATGGTGATGTCCTCGAGGTGCTTGTGGGCGGTGATCAGGGCCATGGCACCCGGGGCTTCGTAGATTTCGCGGGACTTGATGCCCACGAGGCGGTCCTCGACGACGTCGATCCGGCCCACGCCCTGGGCGCCTGCACGGCGGTTCAGTTCCTGGATGGCCTGCAGCGGGGTGACCTTGACGCCGTCGATCGCCACCGGCACGCCGGCCTGGAAGGAGATGGTGACCTCGTCCGGAGCCGGCGGGAATTCCGGCGTGGCGGTGTAGTCGTAGATGTCCTTGGTGGGGGCGTTCCAGATGTCCTCAAGGTAGCCGGTTTCGACGGCGCGTCCCCAGACGTTCTGGTCGATCGAGTACGGGTTCTTCTTGGTGGTCTCGATCGGCAGGCCCTTTTCCTCGGCGAAGGCGATGGCCTTGTCGCGGGTGAGCGCGAGGTCACGGACGGGTGCGATGCACTTCAGGTCCGGGCCGAGGGTCTGGATGCCCACTTCGAAGCGGACCTGGTCGTTGCCCTTGCCGGTGCAGCCGTGGGCAACGGTGGTGGCGCCGAATTCGCGGGCGGCCTTGACCAGGTGCTTGACGATGACCGGGCGGGAGATGGCGGAGACCAGGGGGTAGTGGCCCTGGTACAGGGCGTTGGCCTTCAGCGTGGGCATGGCGTATTCGTTGGCGAATTCGTCACGGGCGTCGGCAACGTAGGCCTCCACGGCGCCGCAGCCGAGGGCACGCTGGCGGATGGTCTCGAGGGACTCGCCGCCCTGTCCGACGTCGACGGCCACAGCGATGACCTCTGCACCGGTGGCTTCACCGATCCAGCCGATGGCTACGGACGTGTCCAGGCCGCCGGAGTAGGCAAGCACAATGCGTTCAGTCACTTCAGATGCTCCTTGTTGGGGTTGGTTGGTTGATTGTCTTCAAGCTTATTGCCCGGCGTCTTCGGCCAGCTGCAGGAAGCGGGCTGCGAGGTCCGGGCCGCCCAGCGGGTCGCGGGAGACCAGCAGGACAGTATCGTCACCGGCGATGGTGCCCAGGATGGACGGCATCACCGAGTGGTCAATGGCCAGGGCCAGGAAGTTCGCGGCGCCCGGCGGGGTGCGCAGGACCACCAGGTTGGCAGATGCTTCCGCCGTCACCAGCAGTTCGCTGCACAGCCGGGCGAGCCTGGCGTCCAGGATCTCCTGGCTCACGCCGCTTCGCGCCGACCGCTCGCCGCCCTCAGCCGGTACAGCGTAGACCAGGGCGCCTTCCTTGCCGCGGACGCGGACGGCCCCCAGTTCCACCAGGTCACGCGACAGCGTCGCCTGGGTGACCTGGACGCCGTCGTCCGCCAGCAGGGCCGCAAGCTCGGCCTGTGACCGCACCGACTGGCCCGTGAGGATGGCAGTGATGCGCGCCAGCCGGGCAGTTTTGGTGGCCGGGCTGGAGCCCGGAACCGACGGGTTGGTGGACACTAGAACGTGCTCTCCCCGGTACCTTCAACGGGAGCCAGTCCGTCAACGAAGGCCAGGCCTGACCGGTGCATCAGCCACGCCATGAGCGCCTTCTGGGCGTGCAGCCGGTTCTCGGCCTCGTCCCAGACGATCGACTGCGGGCCGTCAATGACGCCGGCGGAGATTTCGTAGCCGCGGTAGGCGGGCAGGCAGTGGAGTACGACGGCGTCGTCCGCGGCAAGTGCCAGGGCGGACTCGTCCACGGAGTAGTCGCGGAACAGCTGGAGCCGGGCTTCCTTTTCGGCTTCCTGACCCATCGAGACCCAGGTGTCGGTGGCCACGACGTCGGCGCCCCGCAGGGCTTCCTTGGCATCCGTGGTGATGAGTACCGAGCCGCCCGTTTCGGCCGCGCGTTCCTCCGCGGCTGCCACGATCTCCGCGGCCGGCAGGTACCCCTCCGGTCCGGCGATGCGGACGTGCATGCCTGCGGTGACGCCCGCCAGCAAGTAGGAGTTGGCCATGTTGTTGGCGGCGTCCCCCAGGTAGCTCATGGTGAGCCCCTTCAGTTCGCCCTTGTGCTCCTTGACGGCGAGGAGGTCTGCCAGCAGCTGGCACGGGTGGTAGTCGTCGCACAGGGCGTTGATGACCGGAACCTTTGAATTCCCGGCCATGGCCACCAGGCCTGCGTGCGCTCCGGTCCGCCACACGATGGTGGAAACCATCCGTTCGAGGACCTTGGCAGTGTCCTCCACTGATTCCTTGTGGCCGATCTGCGCCTCGCCCGGGTTGATGATCAGGGCGTTGCCGCCCATGTCGGCGATGCCGGTGGCGAAGGAAACCCGGGTGCGGGTGGAGGTCTTGTCGAAGATGACAGCAACGGTCTTGCGTCCGCTGCCCTCTGCGGCGAACGGCTGGACACTGTACGGCGCGGCCTTCATGCGGACAGCGAGCTCCAGTACTTCCGCCTGCTCGGCGGGGCTGAGGTCTGTGTCCTTGAGGAAGTGCCGGGTTGCGGTGGTCACGATGCGTCCTTAGCTGCTTGGAGGATGGCCGGGAAGGCTTCGAGGAAGGTATCGGCCTGGGCCGTGGTGAGGATGAGCGGCGGCGCCAGGCGGATGGTGCGCGGGCCGGGGCTGTTGACGATGAAGCCGGCGTCAAGTCCTGCCTGCACGACGCCGGGTGCCACCTCGGCGTCGAGGTCGAAGCCGATCAGCAGGCCTTCGCCCCGGACCTCCGTGACGCCGGGAATGGCTGCCAGCGCGGAGCGCAGGTGCTCCCCCACCGCGGCAACGTTCGCCAGCACGTGCTGGCTTTCCAGCGCGTGCAGCGTGGCCAGGGCCGCCGCGGTCGCCACCGGATTGCCGCCGAAGGTGGTGCCGTGCTGGCCCGCGGACAACAGCGATGACGTCTGCTCGCCGAACGTGAGCAGGGCTCCGATGGGGAACCCGCCGCCCAGTCCCTTGGCCAGCGTGACGGCGTCGGGCATGATGCCGGCGTCCTCGCTGGCAAGCCATTTGCCGGTGCGGCCGATGCCGGTCTGGACCTCGTCCAGGATGAGCAGCGCACCCGTCCGGGCGGTCAGCTCCCGGGCAGCTTTCAGGTAGCCCAGTGGCAGCGGGCGCACGCCGGCCTCGCCCTGGATGGGCTCCAGGAACACTGCTGCCACGGTCTCGTCAATAGCTGCCTTGAGGGCTTCGACATCGCCGAAGGGAATGTGCACCACGCCGCCGGGCAGCGGCTCGAACGGGGTGCGGTACGCCTCTTTGGCTGTCAGGGCGAGGGCGCCCATGGTCCGACCGTGGAATGCTCCCTCAAGGGCGATGATCTTGGTCCGTTTGGTGTCGCCGGTGCCGGTGTTGCGGCGGGCCAGCTTGAAGGCGGCCTCGTTCGCTTCAGTTCCGGAGTTACTGAAGAACACCTTGGACCCGGCCGGCGCCTGCGCCAGTTCCAGCAGCTTTTCCGCGAGAGCCACCTGGGTGGGGCTGGTGAAGAAGTTGGACACGTGGCCCAGGGTGGCCAGCTGGCTCGAAATGACCGATGTGACGAATGGGTGGGCGTGGCCCAGGGCATTGACGGCGATGCCACCCAGAAGGTCCAGGTATTCCTTGCCGTCGGCGTCCCACACCAGGCAGCCGGCGCCGCGGACCAGGACGCGCTGCGGGGCGCCGAACACACCCATCAGCGACGAGGAGTAGCGGGAGAGCCATTCGGACCCGGCGTGGCCGGTAGTTTCAACCAGCTCGGAAACGGGGGTTGCAGCAGGTTCAACCGCCGCGGTGTGCTTGCTCATGCGTTTGTCTCCTCGTCCGGGACCACCTGGGTGCCGATGCCCGCCGTCGTAAATGTTTCCAGAAGCATGGAGTGCGCCAGGCGCCCGTCGACGATGTGCGCACGTTCCACGCCTTCGTCGATGGCCTTCAGGCATGCAGCCATCTTGGGGATCATCCCGGATTCAAGCCGGGGCAGCATGTCCCGCAACTCGGATGCGGTCAGGGATGAGATCAGGGAGGACTTGTCCGGCCAGTTGGCGTAGAGGCCTTCGACGTCGGTCAGGATCACCAGTTTCGAGGCACCCAGTGCGGACGCCACCGCGGCAGCTGCAGTGTCCGCGTTGACGTTCAGGACCTGGCCGGTGGGCTGGAAGCGGGCGGCGCCGGGAACGCCGTCACCGCCGTCGACGATTTCCGGAGCAACGGTGGAGATGACCGGGATGCGGCCGGCGTCGAGGATGTCCACGATGCCTGCGGGGTCGACGCCGACCACCTCGCCTACCAGCCCGAGGTCCACGTCTTCGCCGTCCACCACGGTCCCGGTGCGGACGGCGCGCAGCAGGCCGCCGTCCTCGCCGGACATGCCCACGGCGTAGGGGCCGTGGGAGTTGATGAGGCCCACAAGTTCCCTGCCCACCTGGCCGGTGAGGACCATGCGGACCACGTCCATGGCCTCAGGGGTGGTGACGCGGAGGCCGCCCTTGAATTCGGATTCGATGCCCAGCCGGCCCAGCATGGAGTTGATCTGCGGGCCACCGCCATGGACCACCACGGGGTGGATACCCACATGGTGCAGGAAGACAATGTCCTCGGCGAAGGCCCGGCGGAGTTCGTCGTTGACCATGGCGTTGCCGCCGTACTTGATCACCATGGTGGTGCCGGCGAACCGCTGGATCCAGGGCAGGGCCTCGATGAGGGTTGCAGCCTTGTCCTGGGCGTCGGACATGCTGGTGGTCTCACGCGTCTGGGTGTTCATGCTGTCTCTTCCGCAAAAGTAGGCAAACGTGCTGGAAACGTGGAGCGCCTAGCTCGAGTAGGCGCTGTTTTCGTGCACGTAGTCGTGGGTGAGGTCGTTGGTCCAGATGGTCGCCTCGGCGTCGCCGGCCTGCAGGTCGATTTCCACCAGGACTTCGCGCGGCTCCAGGTCCACCAGGCCCCGGTCGTCGCCGATGCTGCCGTTGCGGCAGATCTGGATGCCGTTCATGGCCACATTGAGCTTGTCAGCCTCGAAAACGGCGTCGGTGGTGCCAACGGCGGACAACACACGGCCCCAGTTGGGGTCCTTGCCGAAAATGGCTGCCTTGAACAGGTTGGACCGGGCCACCGAGCGGCTGACCGTTTCAGCGTCCGCTTCGCTCGCGGCATTAAACGTCCGGATGGCGATGTCGTGGCTGGCACCTTCGGCGTCGCCGATCAGCTTCCGGGCGAGCTCGGCGCAGACCTGGGTCAGGCCGGCACCAAACGCTTCCGCTCCCGGCACCGCGCCGGAGGCGCCCGAGGCGAGCAGGACCACGGTGTCGTTCGTGGACATGCAGCCGTCGGAGTCGGCGCGGTCAAAGGTGACACGGGTGGCGTCGCGGAGGACGACGTCGAGCATTTCGGGCTCGACGGCGGCATCCGTGGTGAGCACCACCAGCATGGTGGCCAGGCCGGGGGCCAGCATGCCGGCGCCCTTGGCGATCCCGCCAATGGTGAATTCCTGGCCGTCCGCATCGGTTCCGATGAACAGCGCGGACTTGGGGACGCTGTCAGTGGTCATGATGGCCGTGCCGGCGTCCGGGCCGCCGTCGGCGCTGAGGGCAGCGGCGGCTGCCTCGACGCCGGGGAGGATCTTGTCCATGGGGAGCTGCTCGCCGATCAGGCCAGTGGAGCAGACAAAGACATCCGTCGCGGAAATCTTCAGCACCTCCGCCACCTTCTCGGCCGTGCTGTGGGTGTTCTGGAAACCGGTGGGTCCGGTGCACGCGTTGGCCCCGCCGGAGTTGAGGATGACAGCGTCCACGCGGCCGTCGGACACAACCTGGCGGGACCAGTGCACCGGAGCCGCCGCAACGCGGTTGCTGGTGAAGACGGCGGCTGCGGCCTTGGACGGGCCGTCATTGACCACCAGGGCGAGGTCCGGGTTTCCCGAGGCCTTCAGCCCGGCAGTGACGCCGGCGGCCCGGAATCCCTGGGGTGCGGTAATGGTCACGGGGCTACTCCCTGCAGGTTGAGGCCGGCGGTTTCCTGCAGGCCGAGTGCGATGTTCATGGACTGGACGGCTCCGCCGGCAGTGCCTTTGGCGAGGTTGTCGATCACGCAGGTGACGATCACCCGGCCGGTGTGGGCATCGAAGGCCAGCTGCATGGCGGCGTGGTTGGAGCCCTGGACGGACTTCGTACCGGGCCACTGGCCTTCGGGCAGCAGGTGGACGAACGGTTCGTCGTCGTAGGCGTCTGCCCAGGCCTGGCGCAGCTGCTCCGCCGTTGTACCGGCTTTCACCTTCGCTGTGGCAGTGGTCAGGATGCCGCGGCTCATCGGAGCCAGGGTGGGCGTGAAGGAAACGGTGACCTGCTCCCCCGCCGCATTGGACAGGCCCTGCTCGATTTCCGGTGTGTGCCGGTGGCCGCCGCCCACACCGTAGGGACTCATGGAGCCCATGACTTCGGCGCCGATCAGGTTGACCTTGGCGGCCTTGCCCGCGCCGGAGGTGCCGGACGCGGAAACGATCACGACGTCGTCGGGCTCCAGGAGGTTTGCGGCGAACCCCGGGGTCAGGGCAAGCAGCGCGGACGTGGGGTAGCACCCAGGCACGGCGATCCGGGTGGCGCCTTTGAGGGCCTCGCGCTGGCCGGGCAGTTCGGGAAGGCCGTAGGGCCAGGTGCCGGCATGGGCCGAGCCGTAAAACTTCTCCCAGGCTGCGGGGTCTTCGAGGCGGTGGTCTGCGCCGGCGTCGATCACCACGGTGCCTTCCGGCAGCTGCGCAGCGATTTCTGCGGACGCACCGTGCGGCAGGGCAAGGAAGACGACGTCGTGGCCGGAGAGGTTCTCCACGGTGGTGTCCTCAAGGATGCGGCTGGCCAGCCCGTGCAGGTGCGGCTGCAGCTCGCCAAGCCGCGATCCGGCGTTGCTGTGGGCGGTGATGGCACCGATCGTGACGTCCGGGTGTCCGGCAAGGATGCGGAGCACTTCCCCGCCCGCGTAGCCGCTGGCGCCCGACACTGCAACAGAAATAGTCATGATCCGACTATACAACAATATTTATGCATAGTCACCGATACTTATGCATGCAGCTCCCGTAAGCGTTCGCAGACCTGGGAATGAAGGGAATCCCTAGGATGGTTGGAGCAGCCGGAGGCCGGAAACGCCGGCCCGGGAAGGGGAAGCAATGACGCACGCAATCGTCGCACGCCAGGCAGGCGGACCGGAAGTCCTGGAGTACACGGAGGTTGACCGCCCGGTCCCGGGCCCAGGACAGCTGCTGGTCAGGGTTGGGGCGGCCGGGGTCAACTTCATTGATACCTACAAGCGCGGCGGTGTCTACAAGGTCCAGTACCCTTTCATCCCCGGCTCCGAAGCCGCCGGCACGGTGGAAGCGGTGGGTGAGGGTGTGACCGCGTTCGCGGCAGGGGACCGCGTGGCCACGGCCGAGGGCGTCAACTGTTACGCCGAGTATGCGCTGGTAGATGAGGACGCCGCGCTCCCGGTTCCAGCCGGGCTGGATGACTTTACGGCCGCAGCCCTCCCCCTGCAGGGCATGACCGCGCACTACCTGATGAACTCCACTTTCAAGGTGGAACCCGGCCACACCGTCCTGCTGCATGCCGGCGCCGGCGGCGTGGGACTGCTCCTCATCCAACTGCTGAAGGCCCGCGGCGCTGAGGTCATCACCACGGTTTCCACCGACGACAAGGAACAGCTGGCACGTGAAGCCGGTGCTGACCACGTGCTGCGGTATGACGGCTTCTCCGCCAGGGTCCGGGAAATCACCGGTGGCACCGGCGCGGATGTGGTGTATGACGGCGTCGGCAAGGACACGTTCGACGGCTCACTGGAGGCTCTCCGGATCCGCGGAACCCTGGTTCTCTTCGGCGCCGCGTCAGGCCCGGTCCCGCCGGTGGATCCGCAGCGCCTCAACGCCGGCGGCTCGCTGTTCCTGACCCGGCCCACCATGGGGCATTACCTCCAGGATGCCGCCGAAAGGCGCTGGCGTTCCGGCGAAATCTTTGCGGCGGCGGCGGACGGCACCCTGAAGGTCCGCATCGGCGCACGCTATCCGCTGTCCCAGGCGGAGCAGGCGCACCGGGACCTCGAAGGCCGCCGCACCACCGGAAAGGTAGTCCTGGTTCCCTGAGGCCGGGCCGCCACGGCTGAACGTGCGGTGAACAGCCAGTCCCGCCAGGCTGGCGGAACCCGGCGCGCCGGACACCTGTTGTTCACCTTGCCGGGGCAAAATGCCCGGGTGACTCAGCAGCAGGTCCCTCTGGGGGATATCCATTCCGGCGCCGTGCCGGCCACGCCCCATCAGTCCGGCGGTTTCCAGCCCGCTGGGTCCCCGGAACCGGTGCCCGCGGGCGCCTCAACCCCGGGTACGGCCCAGCCTCAGGGCGCGCACGCTCCGCAGTTTCCGGGTGCATCGGCCGCACCGCCCATCCGGACGCTGATTGATATCCTCCAGGACTCCGCCGCCCGCTTTCCCGACGCATCGGCGCTCGACGACGGCCGTGTGTCGCTCAGTTACGCGCAGCTTATGGACGAGGTACGGTCCGCCGGCCGCCGCCTCCACCGGGCGGGCCTGGGTGCCGGCGACCGCATCGGCGTGCGGATTCCTTCGGGCACCAACGAGCTGTATGTGTCGATCCTTGCCGTCCTGCTGGTGGGCGGGGCCTACGTCCCGGTCGACGCGGACGATCCCGACGAACGGGCCCGGCTGGTTTTTAACGAAGCCAAGGTCGCCGCCGTGGTGGAAGGCGGGCAGGTGATCAGCCCCGGCACGGCTGGAGGCCGCCGCCCAGGGCCCTTTGCGGGCGCCCGCCCGCCTGTGCCGGACGACGATGCGTGGATCATCTTCACCTCCGGCTCCACCGGAACACCCAAGGGAGTGGCGGTCCGGCACCGCTCGGCCGCCGCGTTCGTGGACGCCGAGGCAAGGATCTTCCTTCAGGGCGAGCCGTTGGGTCCCCAGGACCGGGTGCTGGCCGGGCTCTCCGTGGCCTTCGACGCTTCCTGCGAAGAGATGTGGCTGGCCTGGCGGCATGGCGCCTGCCTGGTACCCGCACCCCGCGCGCTGGTCCGTACAGGCATGGACCTTGGCCCCTGGCTGATCAATCACGGCATCACCGCCGTTTCCACAGTCCCCACCCTCGCGGCGCTGTGGCCCGCTGAATCCCTGGAAAACGTCCGCCTGCTCATCTTCGGCGGCGAAGCCTGCCCACCCGAACTGGCGGAGCGCCTTGCAGTGGAGGGCCGCGAGGTCTGGAACACCTATGGTCCCACCGAAGCGACCGTGGTTGCCTGCGCCGCCCCCTTGGGCGGTTCCGGCCCCGTGCGGATTGGCCTGCCCCTGGACGGCTGGGACCTCGCCGTCGTCGACGCCCTTGGCGTTCCGGTGCCCGAAGGCGGGACGGGTGAGCTGATCATTAGCGGCGTGGGGCTGGCCCGCTACCTCGACCCCGCCAAGGACGCCGAAAAATACGCTCCCATGCCCAGCCTGGGCTGGGAGCGTGCGTACCGCTCCGGTGACCTCGTCCGCTTCGAGCAGGCAGGCCTCATCTTCCAGGGCCGCGCCGACGAACAGGTCAAACTGGGCGGCCGCAGGATCGAGCTCGGCGAAATCGACTCCGCCATGCAGTCGCTGCCAGGGGTTGCCGGTGCGGCCGCCGCCGTACAGACGACGGCGGCCGGCAACCAAATCCTGGTGGGCTACCTGGCTCCTGCTGCCGGAGCGGACCTGGACCTTGCTGAGGCACGCGGGCACCTTGCAGGAAGCCTGCCGGCTGCGCTGGTGCCCCTCCTGACGGTGGTGGATTCGCTGCCCACCAAGACCAGCGGCAAGGTGGACAGGCACGCCCTGCCCTGGCCACTCGCCGGTGCCGGCGCAGCGGAGGCGGACGCTGCACCCCTGAACCTGCCAGGGGACGCCGCCTGGATCGTGGAGCAATGGAGCAGCATCCTGGGCAGTCCGGTGACATCGCTGGACGCGGACTTCTTTGCGTACGGCGGCGGATCCCTGTCCGCCGCGCAGCTGGTCTCCGCGCTCCGGGTCCGCTATCCCACCATTACGGTGGCCGATATTTACGCCACACCCCGGGTGGGAGCACTGGTGGAGTTGGCACGGCAGTCGCAGCCCGATGGCTCCTTGGGCCCAGCCAGGGACCGCACCGTGCGGCCCACTGCACGCAAATCCCAGGTGTTCCAGACGCTGATGGGCGTGCCGCTGCACATTTTGGTGGGCATGCGCTGGCTGACCTACCTGATGGCGGCCAACAACCTGCTGGCATCGCTGGCCGGGTTCACCGCAGCACCAACTGTTTCGTGGTGGTGGGTGGCGGCCTCCTGGCTGGTGTTTGTCAGCCCGGCAGGACGGATGCTGCTGGCGGTTGCCGCCGCACGGTTCCTGCTGCGCGGTGTTCGGCCCGGCACGTATCCGCGTTCCGGGCGGGTCCACCTCCGGCTGTGGCTGGCGGAGCAGATCCAGGACCTTGCCGGAGCCATCAGCCTGGCCAGCGCACCATGGGTTCCCTATTACGCCCGCGCGCTGGGCGCGAAGATTGGCCGGGACGTCCAGCTGCATTCGCTGCCGCCGGTTACCGGGCTGCTGACGCTGGGCCGGGGCGCCAACGTGGAGCCGGAGGTGGATCTGTCCGGGTGGTGGATCGACGGCGACCACGTCCACATCGGCGCCGTCCGCATCGGCGCCGGCGCGTCGGTGGGGGCCCGCAGCACGCTGATGCCTGGAACGTCCATCGGCGCCGGGGCGCAGGTGGAAACGGGCTCGGCGGTCTCCGGGAAGGTCAAGGCCGGGCAGCTGGTGGCGGGCTCGCCGGCCCGCCGGCAGGGAAAAGCCAAGCATTCCGCTCCGGAAGCGCCGGTCCTGGGCCCCGTGGCCGCGAAAGCCTGGTTCGGCGGCTTCGCGCTGGCCTCGGCAGTACTGTCCCTTATCCCTTTCGTGTCCGCAGCGGCGGCAGCCTGGGTGGCGTACCTGTTCATCCAGGGCGGGGCGTCCCTCAGCGGCTCACTGCCCCGGCTCCTGCCGGCCCTGGCACCGGCCGCGCTCACCTGGTTTGCCGCGAACGCCCTCCTCATCCTGGCCGCGACACGGCTCCTCAGCGTTGGCATCACCGAGGGCTACCACCGGGTCCGCAGCAGGGTGGGCTGGCAAATCTGGGCCACCGAACGGGTCCTCGACCTTGCCAGGGACCTGCTGTTTCCCATCTACGCCAGCCTTTTCACACCGGTGTGGCTGCGCCTGCTGGGAGCCAAAATCGGCAGGAACGTGGAAGCCTCCACGGTGCTGCTGATCCCCACGATGACCACGGTGGGGGAAGGCGCCTTCCTTGCGGACGACACCATGGTGGCCTCCTACGAGCTGGATGGCGGGTGGCTGCGCGTTGCCCCGGCCAAGATCGGCAAACGGTCCTTCCTGGGCAACTCCGGCATGACCGCGGCGGGCCGGAACGTCCCCAAGAACTCGCTGGTGGCTGTCCTGTCCGCCACGCCGGCCAAGGCCAAGTCCGGCACCTCCTGGCTGGGCAGTCCGCCTGTCCGCCTCCGCCGCACAGCCATCGCCTCGGATGACACCCGGACCTTCCAGCCTCCGCTGAAGCTCAAGGTTGCCAGGACGCTGTGGGAGCTCTGCCGGTTCGTTCCCGTCATGCTCACGGTGGGCATCGCCGGCGGCGCCATGCTGGTCTTCGACTGGTTGGCCGCCACCTTCAGCTACGGAGTGGCAGCACTGCTCAGCGGGGTCGTCATGCTGCTGGCCGGTTTTGTCGCGGCGCTCTTCGCCGTCGCCGCCAAGTGGATCCTGGTGGGACGGATCCGGGCTGGCGAGCACCCCCTCTGGAGCTCGTTTATCTGGCGCAACGAAGTGGTGGACAGCTTCATCGAACTGGTCAGCGCACCGTGGTTCGCCCGGGCCGCGTCCGGTACCCCTGCGCTGGTCTGGTGGCTGCGTGCGCTCGGAGCGAAGATCGGCACGGGCACCTGGTGCGAAAGCTACTGGCTGCCCGAGGCGGACCTGGTGACCCTCGGCCGGAACGCCACCGTGAACCGGGGCTGCGTGGTCCAGACGCACCTGTTCCACGACAGGGTGATGAGCATTGACGCTGTTACCCTCGAAGACGGGGCCACCATGGGCCCGCACGGGGTCATCCTGCCCCAGGCCAGCGTGGGTGCCGGCGGAACGGTGGGTCCCGCGTCCCTGGTGATGCGCGGCGAGTCCGTCCCGGCCGCCACGTACTGGATGGGCAACCCGGTCAGCCCATGGAACGGCCCTGCAACACCGTCTGCCTAGCAACCGAAGGTCGCCATGAGTTCTCCAGCATCAGCCGCCCGCGGCAGCGTGGCCGCGTCCAGCGGTGCTGCCCCCGATCCTTACATGCCGGGTGCGGGCACCAACGCCTACACGGTGGAACGCTACGAACTGGACCTCGATTACCGCGTGGCCAGCAACCGCCTGAGCGGCAGGGCGGTGCTGCACGGCGTTGCCTGCCTGCCGACGTCGGCCATTGTCCTCGACCTGGTGGGCCTTCGCGCCACCAAGGTCCAGCTCAACGGGAGGCAAGCGCGGTTCAACCAGCGCGCCGAGCAGCTGGTGGTCTCAACCCCTGCTCCCCTCCAGGCGGACGAGCCCTTCACCCTCGACGTCCGCTACGGGGGCAGCCCGTCGCCGCGGCGGGGCCTGTGGGGCGAAGTGGGCTGGGAAGAACTGACCGACGGCGTGCTGGTGGCCGGGCAGCCCAACGGCGCACCATCCTGGTTTCCGTGCAACGACCATCCCCGCGACAAGGCCAGCTACAGGTTCACGGTGACCACCGACGCGAACTACCGCGCCGTCTGCAACGGGGCCCTGCAGTCCAGGACCACCCGGTCCAGCCGCGAAACCTGGACCTACGAACAGGCTGAGCCGATGCCCGCATACCTGGCCACGGTGCAAATCGGCCGGTACGGGCTGCTGGAACTCGACGCCGGGCGGTCCGGAACTCAGGTGCCGCAGTCGGTTGCGGTCTCCCCCGCCCTCGCCGACCAGGCACGCGCCGGGCTGGCTCTGCAGCCGGCCATGATGCGGACGTTCAGCAGCTGCTTCGGACCGTATCCCTTTACCGGCTATACGGTGGTGGTCACCGAGGACGAACTGGAAATTCCCCTGGAAGCCCAGGGGATGTCCATCCTGGGCCCAAACCATTTGAACGCCGACTGGGAATCGCAGCGGCTGATTGCCCATGAGCTCTCGCACCAGTGGTTCGGTAACTCCCTCACGGTGGCCAGCTGGCAGGACATCTGGCTCCACGAGGGCTTCGCCTGCTACGCCGAGTGGATCTGGTCCGAGGAAGCCGGCGTGATGTCCGTTGCCGCCCGCGCCGGCGCGGCGTGGCGGCGCCTCAAGGCCGAAGCGCAGGACCTCCTGGTGGGCGACCCCGGGCCAGAGCACATGTTTGATGACCGGGTTTACAAGCGGGGCGCCTTGGCCGTCCACGCGGTCCGCGTTGCGGTGGGTGACCTTGCCTTCTTCGCGCTGCTGCAGGAGTGGACATCCGCCCACCGGCACGGCTCGGTCAGCACCCACGACTTCATCATGGCCGTGGACCGTGCCACCGCCATCGACACGGAGGCGCTGCTCCACCCGTGGCTGTACGAGGAGCTGCTGCCGCCGCTGCCCGCCGGCTGACGTCGCTAAAGGACTATCCGGACGGGGAAAGCGCGACGGCGGCCGCCAGGCGCGCGGGCAGCCCGGTTTCGGCAGGGGCCAGGTCCCTCAGGCCCGGCAATGTCCGGACGTCCAGGGAGGACGGGGCGGTGCGGAGTCCGGCTCCGGTCATCTTCAGCCAGGCTTCCTTCCGTGCCCACAGCCTCGCATGTTCCGCCGGCAGCGCCTTCGGCGCCACGTCCCTCATGGCTTCCCGCTCCGCCGGGGCCAGGGCAAGCTCGGTGAATCCTTTGAAATCAGTGCGGTCCGGGTCTTCGATGTCCACCCCCAGCCGGACTTCCGGTCCGGCGTCCGGTACCGCGGCCAGCAAGGTCCAGCCGGCGGCCCGGGAGAGGCTCAGTGCCAGCGGCAGCCGGGTGCCCCGGCAAGAGTAACCGGGCCGGCCGTGGCTGACGTCCACGCCGGTTCCGCACTGCGGGCAGCTGGAGG
Organism: Pseudarthrobacter chlorophenolicus; assembly: GCF_000962805.1. Lineage (GTDB taxonomy): Bacteria > Actinomycetota > Actinomycetes > Actinomycetales > Micrococcaceae > Arthrobacter > Arthrobacter chlorophenolicus_A. The sequence goes on from NZ_JZTW01000004.1 coordinate 24,167, forward strand.
AAGCACGGAGGCCGGCTTCCGGCAGCCCCAGCAGACCGGCAGCGAACCTGCGCTGGGCCACTCGTGACACCAGGAAACGGAGGCCGGCAGCCGGCTCCATGGCGCGCCCGCGCTGCAGCTCGGCGTCGTCAAGGATCCCTTCTGCCTCTGCCAGGAAGGCGCTTTCCATCTCCGCTGAACCGTCTTGCCCGGGCAGCAAAAAGGGCGGGACGGCACGAACCACGAGATGTGGAGTCATGCCGCCCCGCCCTTTGAATTGCCAGCCGGACCAGCGGCTAGCGCTGGAAAGCCCCGAAACGCTCCGCTGCCAGTGCCACGGCACCCTCGCGGGCGGCGGACGCCTCGTCAGCTGTCAGGGTGCGGTCCGCGGCGCGGAACCGCAGGCCGAACGCCAGCGACTTCTTGCCGTCCTCGATGCCCTTGCCGGCGTACACATCGAACAGGGCGACGTCCTCCAGCAGTTCGCCGGCGCCTTCGCGGAGTGCGTCGAGCACGTCGTCTGCCGGAACCTCGGCCGGGACCACCAGCGCCACGTCCTGGGTCGCCACCGGGAACGTGGAGATGTGGCGGGCCACGATCACGTCCGGTGCGGCCTCGAACAGGGCGTCGGCGTTGAGCTCCAGCGCTACCGAGCGGGCGGGCATATCAGACGCTGCCAGCAGCTTGGGGTGCAGTTCGCCGGCGTAGCCCACGGTCTCCCCGGTCCGGAGCGACAACTTCGCGGCCCGGCCCGGGTGGAATGCCTGGTGGGTTCCCTGGCTGGCAACCAGGTCCACGCCGAGGACGTCGCCGGCAAGGCGGGCGATGTCCAGGGCATCCGCCCAGTCCCACACCCTGGGGGCGTGCGCTGCAGCCGCCGGGGAGTCGTGCCCGGTCAGGACCGCGGCGACGTGGAACGGCTGGTCCGGGACGCCGTCGTACAGCGCGTCCAGCACCTCATCGGCGGGCTTGGCGCCCAGCGGCGGGATCGACTCGGTTCCCATGGTCTCGCCGGGCAGGAACACCTGGCCGGATTCGAAGATGGCGAGGTCGCGGAAGCCGCGGGAGTGGTTGCGCTTGGCCACCTCGATCAGTCCCGGAAGGATGGACGTGCGCAGGAACCCCTGCTCTTCGCTGATCGGGTTGGCCAGCTTGAGTGCGGGGCGGTCGCCGCCTTGTTCGGCCACGCCGAACGTGTCATTGGCCGCCTTCGAGACGAAGGGGTAGGACAGGACTTCGGTCAGCCCGGCGTCTGCCAGCGACTGGATGAGCCGGCGGCGCTGCTGCTGGACGCGCGTCAGGCCACGTCCGGGAGGGGCAACCGGCAGCGTGGCGGGGATCTTGTCGTAGCCCACCAGCCGGGCGATTTCCTCGGTCAGGTCTTCCTTGGTCTCCAGGTCGTGCCGCCAGCTGGGCGCCGTGACCGTCCAGCCGCCGTCGACCTTGTCTACCGCTGCACCGAGGTCCGCCAGCGACGTCACGATCTGCTCTTCGGTGAAGTCGATGCCGATGCGTGCGGCCGCGAAGCCTGCCGGCAGGTCAATGGTGACAGTTTCCGGGGCGGTTCCGACGTCGGTGCCCGCCTCGTCCGCGGTGCCGCCGGCCAGTTCCACGAGGAGGTCCACGACCCGCTGCGCGGCGATGCCGGCCACGTGCCAGTCGACGCCGCGTTCGAAGCGCTTGGACGCTTCGGACGGCAGCTTGTGCCGGCGCCGGGAACGGCCGATGGATACGTCATCGAAGTGGGCCGCTTCGACCAGGATGTTCGACGTCGTGCCGCCCACCTCGGTAGCCGCGCCGCCCATGACGCCTGCGATGCCGATGGCACCGGAGTCGTCGGTGATGAGCAGGTCCTCGGGATCGAGGGTGCGTTCCTTGTCATCGAGGGTGGTGATCTTCTCGCCTGCGGCTGCACGGCGCACCACGATGTCGCCGGAGAGCTTGTCCAGGTCGTAGCAGTGCGTGGGCTGGCCCAGTTCGAGCATCACGTAGTTGGAGATGTCCACCGGCAGGGATATGGAGCGGATGCCGGCGAGGCGCAGGCGGGAAGCCATCCATGGCGGGGTGGGCCGGCTGGGGTCCACGCCGCGGACGGTGCGCGCCACGAAGCGGTCGCAGCCGGGCTTGCCGTAGATGGGGGTGTCGTCGTTGAGCTTGACGCCGTAGCCGCCGGACAGCACCTCAGGGGCCTGTACCTTGCTGGCAGGGTCCGTGAAGGTGGTTCCCGTGGCGTGCGCGTACTCGCGGGCCGCGCCACGGATGGAGAAGGCGTAGCCGCGGTCCGGGGTGACGTTGATTTCGGCCGCCTGGTCGTAGAGGCCCAGCAGTTCCATCGCGTCCGTGCCGATTTCAGGATCAAGGCCGATGCGGGAGAGGACCAGGATGCCGTCGTGGTCTTCTCCGATGCCAAGCTCACGGACGGAGGCGATCATGCCCGCGGAGAGGTGTCCGTAGGTCTTGCGGGCGGAGATGCGGAAATCGCCCGGCAGCACGGCGCCCGGCAGGGTGACCACTACCTTGTCGCCTTCCACGAAGTTGTGGGCGCCGCAGATGATGCCCTGGACGCCGGAAGGATCGATGCCCTCGCCGGTGAGGGTCTGTTCCGCGCCTTCGGGGACAACGCGGACCTGGCACCAGTTGATGGTCTTGCCGTTGGTCTGCGGTTCCTTGACCAGGCTCAGGACCTGGCCCACCACAACCGGCCCCTGCAGGGCATCGGTGGGACGGTGGACGTCCTCTTCCTCGAAGCCGACCTTAACCAGCTCTTCCATGACATCTTCGGCCGTGGCGCCGGCCGGTACTTCTGCGAATTCACGCAGCCAGGAAAGTGGGATACGCACTGTTAGATCTCCATCCCGAAGTGCTCGCTGAAACGTACGTCGCCTTCGATCATGTCGCGCATGTCGCTGACTTCGTTGCGGAACATGAGGGCACGCTCAATGCCCATGCCGAAGGCAAAACCTGAATAGACATCCGGGTCGATGCCGGCCGCGCGGAGGACGTTGGGGTTGACCATGCCGCAGCCGCCCCACTCGATCCAGCGCGGACCGCCCTTGGCGCCCGGGTGGAAGATGTCCAACTCCGCGGACGGCTCGGTGAACGGGAAGTAGTTGGGCCGCAGCCGGACCTTCGCCTCGTCACCGAACATCTGCCGGGTGAAGTGCTCCAGGGTGCCGAGCAGGTCCGCCATGGACAGGCCCTTGTCGATGGCCAGGCCCTCGAACTGGTGGAATACCGGCGTGTGCGTGGCGTCGAGTTCATCGGTGCGGAACACCTTGCCCGGGCACAGGACGTAGATAGGCAGGTCCCGTTCCAGCATGGAGCGGACCTGGACCGGGGACGTGTGCGTGCGCATGAGGAGGTGTGCCTCGGGCGGCTCCACGAAGAACGTGTCCTGCATTTCCCGTGCGGGGTGGTCCGGCTTGAAGTTCAGGGCGTCGAAGTTGAACCACTCCGATTCAACTTCCGGGCCTTCGGCGATTTCCCAGCCCATGCCGACGAAGATGTCCGCAACGCGGTCCTGCAGGGTGGACAGCGGGTGCCGGGCACCGGCACGACGGCGGCGGGGCGCGGCGGTGACGTCCACGGTCTCTTCGAGGAGGATCCGTGCGTCGTTTTCGGCTTCCAGCACCGCGGTACGGTCGGCGAGCGCATTGTTGACCCGGCCGCGGGACGCGCCCATCAGCTTCCCGGCGAGCGCTTTCTGGTCCTTGGGGAGCCTGCCGATTTCACGGTTGGCCAGGCTGAGCGGGGACTTCTCCCCCGTATGTGCCAGCCTCACCGCCTTCAGCTCGTCAAGGGTGGCCGCACCGGCGATGGCGGTGACGGCCTGGTCTACAGCGGCGTTGATGGCGGATTCATCCGTGGGGTTCGGGATGGCATCGCCCGGCAAAGTTTCAGTCATCTACTGTTCTTAGCTTCGAGTTCGTTGGCTGCCGGCGAACAGGGCAGCCTGCACGGTTTCCCGGCGGCGCGTCCGTCACTGGCAGGTCATGGATGAACGCCCGTGGATTCAGTTCAGTAATCCCGTGCATTCAATGACCAGGGCAGGGCCAGCCGGAAAACCGGCAGCCACTGCCCTCCAGTCTAGTAGAACGCTCCGGCTACCATGGCCTCATGACATTGCGGCAGCGCCCCGGGCGCAAGCAGTACCTGCGCCTGCAACACTTACGCCACGTCCTCCTTCGCCGCTGCCGCCGGCGCCGGCGCTCCCTGACGGCCGGCCAACGGGTCAGGCAGGCCGCCAACCTGGCCAACGGCAGCACTCTGCTGGGCCTGGCCGTGGCCCGCGCTGCCCGCACCCGCCTGCATCGCGGTCCGCGCGGGCTGTTCCTGGCCGCTGGTTATGGATGGCCGTTGCCGGTTGCCGGGGCATTCACCCTGGGCAACGTGGTGCTGTCCCGCTGCTCTGCGGAGGCCTTGCTGGACCGGCCGGAACTGTTGGGGCACGAGGAGAAGCACTGCTCCCAATACGCCTGGTGCCTGGGCCTTCCCTTCATCCCGCTGTACCTGCTGGCCGCGGGATGGTCGACGCTGCGGACCGGTAATCCGGGGACGGGTAACGTCTTCGAGCGGCAGGCGGGCCTGCTGGCGGGTGGCTATCCGGCGCAGGGCAAGCGGGCCTGGGCATGACGCCGGCGGACACTCCGGTACCCGTGCACGAGGGCAGCGTTTCCGTCACCGGGTCTGGCTGGGCGGATGCTGCCCCGGACGTGGCGGTTGTTTCCATTGGAGTTGAATGCCGCCGCGAGTCTGTTGAGGCTGCCTACTCTGCTGCAGGGAGCGCACTGGCTGCCGTCACGGCAGCTTTCCGCGGTCACGGCGTTGCCGCTGCGGACCTGCGGACGGCCGGTCTGAACGTCAGGGCAGACCTCGTATGGCGCGAGGGCGAAGGCCAGCGGGTGGCGGGGTATGTCGCTGCCAGCACCCTTGCTGTGCAGTTGCGGGATGTTGCGGCGGCTTCGCGGATGATTTCCGACGCCACGGCGGCTGGCGGCAACGATGTCCGGCTGAACGGCCTGACCTTCTCAATTTCGGATCCTTCAGCGGTGAAAGAGCGTGCCCGCGCAGCAGCGTGGGAGGACGCCAGGGCCGCTGCCTCGCAGTACGCCGCCCTTGCCTCTGCCACGCTGGGCAGCGTCCTGTCAGTGGCCGAGGTCCCTGCGGCTCAGGGCCCCGTCCCCGTGGCGGGGATCCAACGCATGGCTGCCGCGGAAAGCGTGTCCGTGGAGCCGGGGGAAAGCCGGGTGGACGCGGCCGTCACCGTGGTGTGGGAGCTTAAGGCCGGACACTAGCGGGCTGCGCTGCCTTGACATTCATTCGAACATGTCTTCGAATAAATGCATGAGATGGGACGCGCAGGCACTGCTGCAGGCACCCGGGGACGGTTCCGCTGCCGCTCCCGCACTTCTTCCCCTTGCCGGCTTGGTCCGTTCCGTCACCACACCGGAGTTTGCGGGCATCACCTTTCACGAGGTCACCGCAAAATCCGTGCTGAACAGGGTGCCGGCCGGTTCAAAAATGCCGTTTGAGTGGACCGTGAATCCCTACCGCGGCTGCAGCCACGCCTGCGTTTACTGTTTTGCCCGCAAGAGCCACACCTATCTCGATTTTGACGCCGGCCTGGACTTCGACAGCCAGGTGGTGGTCAAGGTCAACGCGGCGGAGGTCCTGCGCAAGGAGTTGGCCAAGCCGTCCTGGACACGGCCGCAGGTTGCGCTGGGAACCAACACCGACCCCTACCAGCGTGCGGAGGGCAGGTACCGGCTGATGCCCGGCATCATTTCTGCGCTGGCTGATTCCGGCACTCCCCTGTCCATCCTGACCAAGGGAACGCTGCTGGCGCGGGACATTCCGTTGCTGAAGAGCGCCGCAGCACAAGTCCCTGTTGGCCTGGGCATATCACTGGCCATGACGGACGAGGCCCTCTCCGAGGCCATAGAACCGGGAACGCCGGGTCCGCGGGCACGGCTCAAGCTCGTGTCCAGGCTCCGGGAGGCGGGCCTTCCGTGCGGGGTCATGGCGATGCCCATCCTGCCGTGGCTTTCGGACAGCGACGAAGCCCTGGACGCACTTTTCGCTTCGCTGGCCGCAGCCGGAGCCACCGGCGTCAGCGCGGGCGCCCTATACCTCAAACCCGGCACCCGGGAATGGTTCATGAAGTGGATTGCCGCAAACCACCCCGGGCTGGCAGGCCGCTACCGCCGCCTCTACGGGTCAGGCTCCTACGCGTCCAAGGAGTACAGGACCTGGCTGGCGGGCAAGGTGCGCTATTTCAAGGCACGGCACGGCTTTGCCTTCTCGTCCGGGTTCAGCCACCGGGACCTTGATCCCCGTGATGAGGAAGCCGTGTACCCTGCAGGCATCATCCCCGAAGCCCGGACGGTGCGCGGTGCAGCCGGTTCCGCCCCACACGGTGGTGCTGCGGGCACTCAGCAGGCCCTCTTCTAGGTCAGCGCCCCGCGGCCGGAACGGCCAGGGCAGCGAGCAATGCACGGACAATCGGGAAGTCCGCCGGTATCCACGGCAACGCCAGGACGGCATCCGGGTCGTTGAGGGGCAGCCAGCGCAACTGATCATGGTCCTCCAGCGGACTGGGGTCGCCGGAGACAACCTCTGCGGACCAGACGCGCATCGCGGCCCGGTCGTTCAGCGGCCAGCCGCCGGGTCCGTCGGCCGGAAGCTCCGCCCCCAGGCGGACAACAACGCCCAGTTCCTCCAGCAGTTCCCGCCGGAGTGCGGCCTCGGGTTCCTCTCCGGGTTCAACCTTGCCACCGGGGAACTCCCAAAGGCCGGCCAGTTTTTCGGGGGCATTCCGCCTTGCCACGAGCAGCAGCGTCGGCTGGGCCAGCCGGTCCACCACGGCTCCGCCCACCACCTGTATCAGTTCAGTCACAGCTTCAGTCTATGGGGGACAATGGGAACACCGGCCGGGCTTCCCGGGGAATATCCGTCCCCGGGAGGCAGTTGACCAAATCCGGGCCCGTGGTTCATCCGGGCCGTGCAGCCCCACCGTCGTGGCATGTGTTTCGTCCATCAGCAATCCACTTCGGAAAGCAGGCTTATGAGCAGCGCCACCCAAACGTCCACGGCGGGTCCCCTGACCTCCCGCAACCTGGCCCTGGCGATCCTTTCGCTGGCCATGGGCGGCGTCGGCATCGGGGTAACCGAGTTCACCATGATGGGCCTGCTGAAAGAGGTGGAACAAGGGCTGGGCATCAGCACGCCGGAAGCTGGCCACCTGATTTCCGCCTACGCCCTGGGCGTGGTGGTGGGAGCACCGCTGCTGGCGGCCGTCGGCGCGCGGCTGCCGCGCAAGCAGCTCGCCCTGGGCCTGCTGTTGTTCTTCACTGTGGCAAACCTGACGTCGTTCGTGGCTCCCGACTACGGCACCATGCTGGTGTCGCGCTTCGCCGCCGGCCTTCCGCACGGCGCGTTCTTCGGTGTTGCCGCGGTTATCGCCGCGTCCCTCGTTCCGCCCACCCGCCGCGGCTGGGCGATTTCGATGGTGATGGCCGGCCTGAGCATCTCCAACGTAGTGGGCGTACCGTTCGCCACCTGGCTGGGGCAGACGTACGGCTGGCGGCTGCTGTTCGTCCTGGTCGGTTTCATCGGGCTGCTGACCCTGGTGATGGTCTGGCGCTTTGTGCCCTTCCAGGCTGCCCACCCCGACGCGAGCATCAGGCGTGAGCTCGGCGCCTTGAAGCGGCTGCAGGTGTGGCTGGCCATCCTCATCGGTGTGGTGGGTTTTGGCGGCTTCTTTGCCACATACACCTACATCGCCCACACCATGACCATGGTGGCCGGGATCCCGTCGTCGATGATTCCCCTGGTGGTGGCCCTGTACGGCCTGGGCATGGTGGCAGGCAACTTCGTGGGCGGGAGGCTCGCCGACAAATCGGTGATGGGAACGCTGTACAAAGTCCTGCCCGCCATTGCGGTGGCCCTGGTGGTTTACGCCGTGGCAGTGCATTGGCCGTGGTCGGCACTGGTCATGGTGTTCGTGGTGGGCGCCTCCGGGTCCATGCTGATCCCCTCGCTGCAGACCCGGCTACTGGATGCTTCCCGGGACGCCCCATCGCTGGCGTCCTCGCTGAACCACGCGGCGCTCAATGTCGCCAACGCGTTGGGCGCTTTCCTTGGTGGCCTCGTGATCGCCCTCGGGTGGGGCTATGTGGCGCCCGCGCTGGTAGGTGCCGTCCTGGCCATCCTTGGCTTCGGCGTCGCCGTCCTCAGCGGCGTGTTGGAGCGCCGGAAGCCGCTGGCGGCCTGAACTTCCGCTGGGGCGCGGCGGCCGGCGGAGTTCTTTGGCTATCGGTCTTCCAGCGCGGACGTCCGCTGCAGGTCAGGCTCGAGATAGATCACACGCGCTATGGGGACAGCGGTGCGGATCCTTGCCTCCGTGGCGTCGATCTCCGTGGCGATCTGCTCTCCCGTGGAGGACCTGCTGATGGCTATCTTGGCCGCTACCAGGAGTTCTTCCGGCCCAAGGTGCAGCGTCTTGAGGTGGATCAGCCGGCCGCCGTCGGACTCGATGGCGGCCGTGATCTTTTCGACGTCCCGCCGTGTGGCGGACTCCCCCACGAGCAGTGACTTGGTTTCCAACGCAAGCACAACGGCGATGGCAACAAGCAGCAGTCCGATCATGGCCGTTCCCGCGGCGTCCCACAGTCCGTTGCCGGTCAGGAGGGTCATGCCGACCCCGATCAGGGCGAACGCCAGGCCCAGCAGGGCGCCGAAATCCTCGAGCAGGATCACCGGGAGCTCCGGCTGTTTGGCGCTGCGGACGAACTTCACCCAGGACTGGGAGCCGCGGGAGCGGTTCGATTCGCGGATCGCCGTCCGGAAGGAAAAGCCCTCGGCGAGGATGGCGCCCACCAGGACAGCCAGCGGAACCCACCAGAATTCCCCTTCGATTGCGTGCGGATCGCGGAGCTTCTCCCAGGCTTCGAAGAGGGCGAAAAGGCCACCGAGGCTGAACAGCACGATGGAGACGATGAAGGCGTAGATATAGCGCTCCCGTACGTACCCGAAGGGGTGCTGGGGACTGGCGGCCCGCTGCGACTTCTTGCCGCCCACCAGAAGCAGGAGCTGGTTTCCGGAATCAGCTACAGAGTGGATCGCCTCGGCGAGCATTGACGATGACCTGGTCAGGAAATAGGCGATGAACTTCAATGCGGCGATGGACAGGTTTGCGGCCAGCGCCGCAATGATCGCTTTGTTTCCGCCATGTGCAGCCACGGTGGCCCCTCCAGGTTCGGGATTGTCGCATCACCGGTCCGGCTTCGTTTCCGGCCATGCATACCGTACCCACGGTGCGCCCCCGTATGCAGCAGGCGCAAGGCCCGCCCCCTGCTGACTTTGCGGGCCCGTTATGTTAGCTTGAGCCTCATCGGGACCATCACGTTCCCGTGAATATATGAGGAGGAAACATGGGTTTTCTTGCTTGGATTATTCTCGGCCTGATTGTTGGGGCCATTGTTAAAGCCGTCATGCCCGGCAGGGTCGGCGGCGGTTGGGTCACCAGCCTGGTTCTGGGTGTGGTGGGCGCCATCGTAGGCGGCTGGATTGGCAGCCTCCTGTTCAACCGGGGCGATCTTGGCTTCTTCGACCTCGGAACCTGGATTCTCGCTATTGTTGGCGGCCTGGTGGTTGCCGGCATCTACGGAGCAATCACTGGCCGCGGCAAGGCAACCCGCGCGCCCTAGAGGGCACCGTCAGCGGAATCTGCCGCTATCCAGGGCCCCGGATCTTCCGGGGCCTTTACTTTTGTCCCGGCGCACTGAGCGGCAGATACTCTTTCCCCGGGGCAAGGAGATCTCAGTTGTGCTGCGACCTGGCACTCGCGTAAAGGCAGACGGTGGCCGCCGTTCCCAGGTTGAGGCTTTCGGCACCACCGTAGACCGGCACAGCTACCCGGTGGTCCGCCAGCTCCAGTTCTTCCGCGGACAGCCCCTGCGCCTCGTTGCCGAACAGCCAGGCAGTCGGGCCACCCAGGTCGTACGCCGATTCGGGACCCGCCCCGGTGAGCCTGCGCCGCGCGCTTTCATCCTGCAGGGCGTCCAGGTTCAAGGCTCCGTACCCGTCTGCTGCAAGGATACCGATTCCGCGTGCCTTGCATGCCGCCGCCAGATCAGCCGCTTCAGCGCCCAGGACCACGGGAAGGTGGAACAGCGAGCCGGCAGTTGAGCGGACCGCCTTCGGATTATAGATATCGACGCTGGACCCGGTGAGCACCACGGCGTCGGCACCGGCCGAGTCGGCGGCGCGGAGGACAGTTCCGGCGTTGCCGGGGTCCCGCACCTGGCACAGGACGGCAATGAGGCGGGGCCCGGCGTCGAGCACGGCCTCAAGGGACACGTCAACGAACCTGCAGACGGCAATGATCCCCTGGGGATTGACCGTATCCGCCATCGCTGCCAGGACTTCATCCGTGGCCAACCAGGCGTTGGTCCCCTCGGCAAGTTCCTCGAACTCCGGAAAGCGGTCCAGGCACGCCTCGCTGGCATATACGTCGGTGACTACGCCGGGGGAACCCGCTGCAAGCCGCTCCTGATGGAGCCTCAGGGCCTCGCGCACCGACTGCGGACCTTCGGCCAGGAAGTGGCCGCGCTTTAAACGCGCCGGGCGCCCTGCAAGTTTCGCCACGTCACGGACCCGATCGGCTCGGGGATTGGACAGTGGGGAATCTTGCGGGCGCCCGGTTTTGTTCATACAAGAACTCTAGTGGCTGGTGCCACCGGTTCCTGAACCGCCCCTGGGGGCAGCGGGGTGCTTACTCGGCAGCAGCCTCGGCAGCGACAGCCTTCTTGCGCGTAGCCGGCTTCTTCGCAGCCTTGGGGGCGGCGGCGGGGGCAGCCTGAACAGCGGGAGCGGAGGTGTCGGCAGGCAGGGAGTCCTTGGCAACCTTGACCAGTGCAGCGAAGGCGTTGGCGTCGGAGACGGCCAGTTCAGCCAGCATGCGGCGGTCAACCTCAACCTCAGCGGCCTTCAGGCCCTGGATCAGGCGGTTGTAGGTCAGGCCGTTGGCGCGGGAAGCCGCGTTGATGCGCTGGATCCACAGGCGGCGGAAGTCGCCCTTCTTCTTCTTGCGGTCGCCGTAGCTGTACACAAACGAGTGCAGCAGCTGCTCTTTGGCCTTGCGGTACAGGCGTGAACGCTGTCCACGGTAGCCCTTTGCGCGTTCAAGGATAACCCGGCGCTTCTTGTGGGCGTTGACCGCCCTCTTCACACGTGCCACGTGCGTACTCCTTCGAAAATCTGATCCCAAGCATCTGTCACCGGATGTTCCGGTGGCCTGAGAAGGCTTTTTGGCAATTGACCGGCTGCCGGACGGCAGTCAGCCAGGAAACTTGGAAATTAGATGCCGAGCATCTTCCGGATGACCTTGGCGTCGCCCTTGAAGACGATCTTGTCGCCGGCGAGGCGACGGGTCAGCCTGGAGGACTTGTGCTCGAGGTAGTGGCGGCGGTTGGCCTGCTGGCGGCGCAGCTTGCCGCTGCCGGTCAGCTTGAAGCGCTTCTTAGCACCGCTGTGGGTCTTCATCTTCGGCATGGGAACCGATCTCCTTACGTATCCGCAGGCTATGCCTGCAGCTCTATCGCGCAGCCGCCCCGGGGCGGCTTGCTGGTTGCTGTCTGCCGATGGCCGGAGCCGTCGGCAGCTGTGGACTAAGTGGTCTTCTTACCCGAGGGCTTGGGTGCTGCCTTCGGAACAGGGCGTGCGGCCGGCTTCGGCGCAGCAGGCCGGGCCACCGGCTTCGGCGGCGCCGGGACAGCTGCAGGCTTGGGAGCCGCCACCGGCTTGGGCGCCGGGGCCGCAGCCTTCGGGGCTTCCTGCTTGGGCGCCGGGGCCGCAGCCTTCGGGGCTTCCTGCTTGGGAGCTTCCTGCTTCGGTGCCTCCTGCTTGGGAGCCACTTCAGCTGCCTTGGCCGGAGCCTCGGCAACGGCCGCTTCGGGAGCTTCCACAGCTGCCTGCTCAGCCTTGGCCGGAGCTTCAGCCTCAGTCGAGACCGTGAAGCCCTCCGGCAGCAGATCCGCCAGCGACTGGGTCATGGGAGCCTGGTCCTTGCCGGACGTGTCTAGCCTGCCCGCAGCCTTGGCTTCATTCTCGGCCTTGGCTTCGGCGCGCTGGGTGGCACGGCGTGCCTCCGCCTTCGCTTCTGCCTTGTTCTTCAGCGGACCAACCACCATGACCATGTTGCGGCCGTCGATGCGCGGGCTGGACTCAACCACGCCGACTTCAGCGACGTCGTCGGCGAAGCGCTGGAGGAGGCGGATGCCCATCTCCGGACGCTGCTGCTCACGGCCGCGGAACTGGATCATGGCCTTGACCTTGTCACCGGCACCGAGGAAGCGCAGTGCGTGCCCGCGCTTGGTTTCGTAGTCGTGGGTGTCGATCTTCAGGCGGAAGCGGATTTCTTTCAGAACGGTGTTCGTCTGGTTCTTCCGGGCTTCGCGTGCCTTGACCGCGGCTTCGTACTTGTACTTGCCGAAGTCCATCAGCTTGCACACCGGAGGCTTCGCCTGAGGTGCAACTTCAACGAGATCAAGGTCGGACTCGGCAGCCAGACGCAGGGCATCCTCAATACGGACGATTCCTACCTGTTCACCTGCAGGGCCGACCAGCCGCACCTCGGGGACGCGGATACGCTCATTGATTCTTGGCTCGCTAATGTTAAAGCTCCTGTTTTTGTTGTTGTATCCCGGCAAATAGAGAAGGCCCCCAATTGCCGGAGCAATCGAAGGCCTCAGATCGGGTTGGTGCTGCCGGCCCGGGACGGGCCTGCATGCATTGGTTCGGCGAACTGCCGGACCAATGCCCAACCGTGTACCCGGCAACCTTGCGTTCCACGGGATCCTGACGGAACCTCGGAACAACGGCTGACGCGGGTGGGAGAGAACTCCGCTTGCAAACTGCATGTCATTCTACAGAGAAAATTCCCGTCAGCGCGTAATGGCACTGCTGGGAACCTGGCCTTTGAGGGCAATCTCTGAAATAACGACATTCAGTCGGTCTGTGTCAAGCTTACCAGTATGAGCACCCCAGACAGTAATTCGTACGTTTTCGAGCCTGCCCAGGACAGCGCCGGCAACTCCGCCGACGTTTCCCAGCAGGTCCGGGACATCTCCGAAGTTCCGGCCATCGAGGTCATCACCACCGCCGCCGTCCACCTGATGTCCGCCGCCGCCGTCAAGCTCGGCCTGGCCGCGGAAGAGAACGCTGCCGACCTGAAGGACCTGGACGAGGCCCGTAAACTCATCACCGCCCTGGCCGGGCTGGTGACGGCGGCAGCCCCGGAAATCGGATCGCAGCACGCAGGTCCCTTGCGCGACGGCCTCCGCTCCCTGCAGCTGGCCTTCCGTGAAGAGTCGCTGATCCCGGATGCTCCGGGCAAGGGACCGGGCGAAAAGTTCACGGGCGCAGTCAACTAGCCCAGCACTCCCCCACGCAGCGTGCGACGGCGGGACGACCCTTAAGTGGTCGTCCCGCCGTCGTGCGTTAACTCCCCGGCGCAGAGTTTTTGGGCAGATAACGGGATTTCACGGGCCCCGAAGTCCCCGTATCTGCCCAAAACTCTTCAGGGAGGGGCGGTCCGGTCAGGCTTTGACCTGGCGCCGCCGGCGCTGCTGCAGGAGCATGCCCGCGAGGCACAGGAGGACGCCGGCCACCCCTACGGACACGAAGCCGCCGGAGGGGCCAATACCGTCTATGAAGACGCCCGCCAGTGGTGACCCCAGGGCCACCCCGGCGGTCAGCGCCGAACCGTACCAACCCATCGCTTCGCCGCGGCGCTCTTCGGACACAAGGTCGGCAACTTTCTCCGAGGCGGCGGACAGCACTGGTGCGCACAGGAGCCCGGGCAGGATGGACAGCAGTGCCAGCGTCCAGGTTCCGGAGGCGAAACCCATGGGAATGGTGAACGCGGCCATGCCCAGCAGCAGCAGTAAGGGCGGCACAGGCCTGTGCATGGCGCCGTAGACCAGGCCTCCCACCACGGATGCCGCACACCAGAAGAGGAACACAATTCCGATCTCGCCCTGGTGCCCGCCGATCTCCAGGGCCGCCACGATGCCCACGTCGCTGCCGCTGAGAACCATGCCGGCTCCCGCGGCGACGGCGAAGACCGCACCCACCGCAGGCGTAAACCAGGAGAAGCTGTGCGCCACTCTGCCCCTGACACCTGGGGAATGCTCCGCCCCGGCAGGCAGCAACTCCGCCGCGGCTTCCTGCAGGTGGGCGGGCGCAGCGGAGACCACTGCTGCTTCAGCCGCGTGTTGCTCGTCCTCGAAGCATTCCGCGGTTTGGTCCGGGCTGCGGGTGGGCGGGTTGAACCAGATCAGGAACAGCCCCGCCAGGGAGGTGGAGAGGCCCACCACGGTGAGGCCCGCCGTCGTATGCCCGCTCGTTGCCACCACTGCGCCGGCGGCCGGGCCGATCATGAACACCATCTCGGTGCTGATGGCATCGAGGGCAAATGCGGTGCGCCGCTGCTTGCCGTCGGCCAGGACACCCAGGGACTGGCGTACAACACTGAAGATGGGCAGCGTCAACAGGCCACCGACGAATACCAGCGGCAGGAGCCACTGGTAGGACACGTGCGGGACGATGGACCAGATGACCGCTTCGGAAATCACGGACGGGACCAGCGCGCGGCGGAGGCCGACGGTGTCCACCCGGCGCCCGCGCCAAGGAGCTCCAACCGCGATACCGATCGTCATCACGGCGGCGGCAGCACCGGCAGCGGCGTACCCCTGCCCCAGGGTGAGGACGATGTGAAGGGTCAGAAGCACCCCCGCTGCAGAATGTGGAATGCGGGCAACCATGCCCACCAGCAAGAGCCTCCGGATCGGCCGGACGGCCAGCAATTCCCGGTACAGCGCGAAGTTCACGAAAAAAGTTCCTTACGTATGCCTCAGGAACCCGGGGCAGCCCCGCTCCTGACAACTAGCCGGTTGCGCGCCGCAGCTTGACCTCGAGCGAATCGACCCGCTCCCCAAACAATACATTCCGGGACCACTCTGCCTGCAGCGCGGCCACCAGGTGCTGCACGCCGGCGGCGTCCAGCCCGTCCTCAAGGTACAGCACCACTTGCAGTTCGGGTCCGGCACCGCCGCCCGGCAGTACGGTCCCGTCCGCTGCGCGGGCTGCCACTCCCCCGCCGGGCAGGAGCTCGATCCGGCGGACAGCAGGGAACGCAGCGGCGGCCGCACCCATCCCGGCTGCCAGTTCTTCGTCTGCGTAGGACGGCAGCCAGGTTTTCTGCTGGGCCAGCGCCCATACGGCCGGCCGGCGAACCACGAAAGTGACATCTGCGCCCGGGTCAAGGACAACGAGTTCTGCACCTTCCGCCACGGCGGACAGCGCAGCGCGTGCTGCGTAGACGGCCACGGGGCGGGCCTCGGGGTGCCAGGCGCTCAGGGCCTCCGTTGACGTGAAGGCCGGCAGCGCGGTCCTGCCGTCGGCGGCCTTGAGCGTCACCAGAGCCATGTCTGCCTGTTTGTCGCCGTGCAGGCCGTGGTCAGACTCCGCCTCTTCTGCCAGCTGGGCCACGATCGGGATGAACACCCGCGCCGTGGCCAGCGAGGCCACGACGGCGGCTTCGTCGCCGGTTCCCCCACGCAACCCCGCCAGGGCAGCGCGGTAACCCGCATTGGCCGTGCCGTCGTCGTCCTCGAAATTGTGGATCTTCGCGTCGTCGCCGGCGAGGCTGCGGCCCGCCCAGGGCTGGCCTGCGGAGTCGGTCGCGCCACCGGCTCCTGCCAACGCCGCGGCGATGTGGCCGGGAAGGTGGCGGGGTGCGGGGGCGCCTGAATCGTTGCTGGCCATCGCGTCGGCTTCCGGCAGCCTAGCGGCGGCCGGCCACGTCGAGGGCTTCGGGCAGGGTGAAGGCGCCGGCGTACAGGGCCTTCCCCACAATGGCACCTTCAACGCCCAGCGGGACCAGCGACCGCAGGACCTTGAGGTCATCGAGGCTGGAGATGCCGCCGGAGGCGATGACGGGCTTGCCGGTCTTTTCCACCATCTGGCGCAGCAGTTCAACGTTGGGTCCCTGCAAGGTGCCGTCCTTAGTCACATCGGTGACAACGTACCGGGAGCAGCCGGCATCCTCGAGGCGGGCCAGCACGTCCCAAAGGTCGCCGCCTTCCTTGGTCCAGCCGCGGCCGGCCAGGGTGGTTCCGCGCACATCGAGTCCGACGGCGATCTTGTCACCGAAGCGCTCAATGGCCCGGCGCGTCCACTCCGGGTTTTCCAGCGCGGCAGTGCCGAGGTTGACGCGGGCCACGCCGAGGCCAAGGGCGGCTTCGAGGGTTTCGTCGTCCCGGAGTCCGCCGGAGAGTTCCACCTTGATGTCCAGCTGCCCAACCACCTCGCGGAGGAGTTCGGCGTTGGAGCCGCGGCCGAAGGCTGCGTCCAGGTCCACGAGATGCACCCATTCGGCGCCCTGCTGCTGCCAGTTCAGCGCAGCCTCCAGCGGGGTTCCGTAACTGGTTTCGCTGCCGGCCTCACCCTGGACCAGCCGCACGGCCTGGCCGTTGACGACGTCGACGGCGGGCAGCAGTTCAAGTACCGGCAGATCGTTTGCGGTGGTCATCTTCATCCTTGGTGTTGTGGGGTGGGGTGTGTCGGGCTGCCGGCACGGTGCCGGGGCGCGTCAGTGGCCGGACTCGTTGGCCAGGCGCCGGTCAGCTGGCCGGGAGGGTCAGCAGGTAGGCGGCGAGCAGGGACATCGCTGCCAGGACGTAGAACGAAACCTGGGTCCACAGGGGCTTGTGCTGCTGCCGGAAGGAGAGGGCACCGCCCACCAGCAGGCCGGCCAGTCCCATCAGGACGATGGACCACATTCAGGCGCCGCCAGCAGGGTCGCCGCTGCCGGTTTCAGCGGGCCGGCGCAACGCGTCCACCCAGTTGCGGAGCAGCCGCGCGCCGGCATCACCTGACTTCTCAGGGTGGAACTGAGTGGCGCACAGCGGTCCGTTTTCAACGGCGGCAATGAAGGGTGCGCCGTGTTCGGACCAGGTCACCAGCGGAGGGGCCATCAGTGGCTGGATGACGTCGAAGTTCCATTCCTGCACGCCGTAGGAGTGGACGAAGTAGAACCGCTCGCCTTCCACACCGGCGAAGAGTTTTGAACCCTCCGGGACCTTGACGGTGTTCCAGCCCATGTGCGGAACAACGTCGGCCGGCAGCAGCTCCACTTTTCCTGGCCATTCGCCGATGCCCTCAGCCTCGGTGCCGTGCTCGACGCCGGCCTCGAAAAGTACCTGGAGGCCCACGCAGATCCCCAGGACGGGACGTCCGCCCGCCACCCGGCGGCCGATGAGCCTGATGCCATCCACGGCTTTGAGCTCGCGCATGACCGTCTCGAAGGCTCCGACGCCGGGAACCACCAGGCCGTCCGCATTCAGGACATCCTCGGGCCTGGCGCTGAGGATGACCTCAGCGCCGGCCCGTTCGAGGGCGCGCACTGCCGAACGGACGTTACCTGAACCGTAGTCGAGCACCGTAACGGTGGGCTTCCCCTCCGGGGATGCGGGCTTGCGTGAAGCGGACGGGTCGGTGATGGCCCCGTCCTTCAGGATCTGGCCGCTCACAGGGCACCCTTGGTGGACGGGATGCCCTCAACCCGCGGATCGGGTTCGACGGCGGCACGCAGGGCACGGGCGAACGCCTTGAACTGGGCTTCCACGATGTGGTGGGGGTCCCGCCCCGCAATGACATTCATGTGCAGGCAGATGCCGGCGTGCAGGGTGATGGCCTCGAAGACATGGCGGGTGAGGGAGCCGGTGAAGTGGCCGCCGATCAGGTGGTATTCCTGGCCGGCGGGCTCGCCGCCGTGCACCAGGTAGGGGCGTCCGGAGACGTCCACCACTGCGTTGGCCAGGGCCTCGTCCAGCGGCACGGTGGCTTCCCCGAACCGTCGGATGCCTGCCTTGTTGCCCAAGGCGGTCCGCAGCACCTCGCCGAAGGTGATGGCGACGTCCTCCACGGTGTGGTGGACGTCGATGTGGGTGTCCCCGGTGGCCTTGACCGTCATGTCGATCAGCGAGTGCTTGCACAGGGCCGTGAGCATGTGGTCGTAGAACGGCACGGAAGTGTCGATGTCCGAGACGCCGGTACCGTCGAGATTGATTTCCACGAGCACGGACGACTCGCTGGTGGCACGCTCCATGCGTGCGGTCCGGGCTGCGGCCGCGTTCGATCCGGTGGAAGTCATGGTCAGGTGTCCTTTGTGGCAGGAAGGGGTGGTCAGGGCGTCCAGCGCCGGTTCTTCAAGTCTAGGCGGGAAGGGCCGGCTGGCTGGCAAGGATGCTTTCCAGGGAGGTCAGGAAGGCTGTGGTTTCCGTCTCAGTGCCGGCAGTGACCCGCAGGTGGCCAGGAATGCCGACGTCGCGGATCAGCACACCCGCGTCCAGCAGCCCCTGCCAGACCTCGTGCGGGTTCTCCAGCCCACCGAAGAAGACGTAGTTTGAGTCTGACGCCGCCGGCTTGAGGCCCATGCGGGTCAGCTCGGCCACGATGCGGTCGCGCTGCTTCTTGATGTCCTCGACATCCGCCATGAGGGCTTCGCGGTGCTGCAGGGCCGCCAGGGCGGTTGCCTGGGTGATGGCGGACAGGTGGTATGGGAGCCGGACCAGGCGCAGCGCGTCGGTTACTTCCGGCGCGGCTGCCATATAGCCCAGCCGGGCGCCTGCCAGCGCGAATGCCTTGCTCATGGTGCGGGAGACGATCAGCCGCTCCCGGCCGGGCAGCAGCGTCAGGGCGCTGGGTGTGCCGTCGTGGGCAAACTCATGGTAAGCCTCATCCACAATCACGATGGCCTGGCTTTCGGCGCCGGCTTCGTAGACCGCTTCCACCACGTCCAGGCCGAGGCCGGTGCCGGTGGGATTGTTCGGTGAGCACAGGAAGACGATGTTGGGCTTCAGCTCCCGGACCTGGCGGGCGGCAGATTCGGCGCTGAGGCCGTACCCGTCCTCACGCTCGCCCTTGATGTATCCGGTGTCGGTGCCGCTGGCCAGCAGGGGGTACATGGAGTACGTGGGGGGAAAGCCCAGCGCAGTGCGGCCCGGACCGCCGAATGCCTGAAGGATCTGCTGCAGGACTTCGTTGGAGCCGTTGGCAGCCCACACGTTGGACTCATCCAGGCCGTGGCCCAGATACTCTGCAAGGGCCTTGCGGAGCTCGGTGAATTCCCGGTCGGGGTAGCGGTTCAGTCCGGCGGCAGCCTCGGCGACCGCCGCAGTGATGGCGGCCGTGACATCGGCAGGGACACCATGGGTGTTCTCGTTGACGTTGAGGAGGATGGGGACATCCAGCTGCGGGGCACCGTAGGGCGTGATGCCCCGGAGGTTGCTGCGGAGGGGAAGCCGGTTCAGGCGTTCAAGCTGGTCATTCACCTGAACAGTTTAGTGGGAGGGACTGTCGCCCGAAAATGTGACGGTTCGCTCCGGCCCGCGCAAATCCGCTCCGGGCGGCACGCCTGCCCCACCCGGACGCTGTTTCAGCCGGAAAGGGCCGCTCCACGCCAGGTTTAGCGCGTGGGAATGTACAGCTGCTGCCCCGGGAGAATCTTCCCGGCGGACAGGTTGTTGAGCTGCACAATATCCGCCACAACGTCCCTGGCGTCCCGCTCCGGTGCGAGGTCGGCGGCGATCCCCCACAGTGACTCACCCGGCTGCACAGTCACCGTGACGGTGGGGGTCACGGTGAGGTCTGCTGCGGAGTCGGAGGCCTTGGCCGGAGAGTTGAAGAAGCCTGCCAGGGACAGCAGGAGCGCCGCCACCAGCACCAGGGGAATCCCGATCAGTACCACCTTGCCGCGCCGCGTGAGGCGCAGTGGTGGCAGCGGCGCCTGGCCGCTGTGCCCCTTGGCCGACTTCCGCTGGACAGGCACCCGGCCTTCCCGTGGCGCCTGCTTATCCCGGGCACCGTTGCCGTAAACGTCGAAACCGTGTGACCTGAAAGCGGATGTAGCTGACATGACCTTAGCCCTCCTGGACCGTACTGCGTCTGTTGGTGTTGCCTGCTGGTGCCGCCCCAAGATGCTGCCTGACCGGCTCCGTGTTCGAAAGGCTACTCGCCTCGTTAGAACACATATTCGAATAATGCTTGATTCAGTTTTAGCACCTATGGACGAACAATGTCGAGACTCGCTAGAACAAATGTTTGAAAAAGCAATGTGGCTGACCTACGTTTGGAGGCAGGAACATCCACTCCTGAAGTTGATCAGCAGGGTCTGACATTGACGGCGGGAACACTCAGTCCGGTGCAGTTGAAAGCCCGGTGGCAACCGAAAGGCAACGGCGAACATGGCAGCAGCAGCCACCGGGGGCAGGGCGACCTCGCAGCCGAAAAGAACAGCCAAAGGCTTGACGCCGCGGCAGAAGAAAATCCTCGAGACCATCCAGCGTTCGGTCAACGTCAACGGTTACCCGCCGTCCATGCGCGAGATCGGGGACACCGTAGGGCTGGCGAGCCTCTCGAGCGTCACCCACCAGCTCTCGCAGCTGGAAAAGCTGGGCTACCTCCGGCGTGATCCGAAGCGGCCCCGGGCCATGGAAGTCCTGATGCCGCTGACCCTGGACGGCGGGGCAACCGGCAGGACGGCCAGTCAGGCAGCGGAACCCGCGGCGGCGGCCTCCCCGGGGATCACGGCCTCCGTCACGGAGTTGCCCACGGCTCTGGACACGGCCATGGTGCCCCTCGTCGGCCGCATCGCCGCCGGCGGCCCCATCCTTGCTGACCAGGTGGTGGAGGACGTTATGCCGCTCCCCCGCCAGCTGGTGGGCCAGGGCGAACTGTTTATGCTGAAGGTGGCCGGTGATTCCATGGTGGACGCCGCCATCTGCGACGGCGACTGGGTAGTGGTCCGGCGCCAGGCCGACGCCGCGAACGGAGACATCGTTGCTGCCCTCCTGGACGACGAAGCCACAGTCAAGACGTTTCGCCAGCGCGACGGCCACACGTGGCTGCTGCCACAGAACACGCAGTACGAACCGATCCTCGGCGACCACGCCACCATTATGGGCAAGGTGGTTTCGGTCCTCCGGTCGCTGTAACGCGGCCGCCGGTCAACAACAGGCCACAGCAGTCCAGCCGATAAGGAAGGCGCCGTTCCCTTGGAACGGCGCCTTCCTTATCGGCATCTCCCCGTGGCGCCTACGGCGTTTCCCCGGCAAGCCTCTCCAAGGCCGCGATCGCCGTCGTACGGTCGGTCGTAGCCCAGAACGGCGGCAGGGCGCCGCGCAGGAACCCGGCATAGCGTTCCGTGGCCAGGCGGGAATCGAGGACCGCCACCACCCCTTTGTCGCCGGTGGAGCGGATCAGCCTGCCGGCGCCCTGGGCCAGCCGGATGGCGGCATGCGTCGCCGAGACGGACATGAACCCGTTGCCGCCAGCCTGCGCCACGGCCCGGGAGCGGGCCGTCATGAGGGGATCATCCGGGCGGGGAAAGGGGATGCGGTCGATGACGACCAGTCGGCAGGAAACTCCGGGGACGTCAACGCCCTGCCACAGCGACATGGTGCCGAACAGGCACGTGTCCGGTTCGTCGGCGAACTGCTTGACGAGTGCCGTCATGGTGGAATCGCCTTGGCAGAGGACCGTCATGCCCAGCTTGGGCCGGAGCGCTTCGGCTGCCTCTTCGGCTGCCCGCCGTGAGGAGAACAGGCACAGCGCCCCGCCGTTCGAGGCGCGGATGAGGGCCTCCAGCTCCGCCAGCGATTCCGGCGACGCGCCACGGCCTGGCTTGGGCAGGTGCCCGGCCACGTACAGGATGCCCTGCTTGGGGTAGTCGAACGGCGAGCCGACGTCGATCCCGGTCCAGGCAGGTGCCCCTTCGCCCACCAGGCCCAATCCCCCGGCCGCGGGTTCGAAGGCAGAACCGATGGCCAGGGTTGCGGAGGTCAGGACTACTGTATGCCCGGCGAAGAGCCCCTCCCGCAGCCTTCCGGCCACGGACAGCGGCGCGATGTTGACCAGCGCGGGAGCGTTGTCGTCCGGTTGGGAATAGCCCTGTCCCGGATCAAAGGTTCCGGCGCGCGAGATCCACACGACCTCGCGGTTCTCCCTGGCAGCCAAAAGCCGCTCGGACAGTTCAAGGATGAGCATCAGGCGTGAACGCGCAAGCTGCCTGCCGCCGTCGGCAGCGTTGCTGCTGTCTCCCTTGGAATCGGACAGCGCCGCCCTGCAGGCTTCGCGAAGCTGGTCCACGCAGTCGAGCTGTTCGTCGTTCAGTCCGTTGGGGAGCAGCCCACTCGGCACGCCGGCAAGGGCCAGCTCCAGGTTCGCCGCGGCGGCATTGAGCGCGTCCACGGTGATGGCCGTGTGTTTACGGGCGCCTGAGGCAGCGGCGTGGACCATGGCGACGGACAGCTGGCCGGACACGGCTCCGGTCACCCGGTCCTGCAGCTCGTGGGCCTCATCCACCACCACGACGTCGTACTCCGGCAGCACCGCGAGTCCCTCGAACGCGCTGACCGCGAGCATGGCGTGGTTGGTCACTACGACGTCGGCTTCGGCAGCGTCCTGGCGGGCCAGCTCGCTGAAGCATTCCTCGGCCAGGGGGCATTTCTGGGAGCCCAGGCACTCCATGGACGTTACCGAAACCTGCTTCCAGGCCCGGTCCGTCACGCCGGGCAGGAGTTCGTCCCGGTCTCCTGTGGATGTCTTTTCCGCCCATTCCCGGAGCCGGACCACTTCCTTTCCGAGCTGGGACTGCGGCCCGCCGGCGGCTGCGGCGAAATGCGGCACGCTGGTGTCCTCACCGAGCGAGAAGAGCTGCCCTTCGGAGGGTTCCTCGGACGGGAACCCGCCTTCCAGCTTGTGCCTGCAGACGTAATTGGACCGGCCCTTGACCAGCGCCACTTTGACCGGCCGGTCGAGGGCCGGGGTGATGGCTTTGAGGAGCCGGGGCAGGTCCCTGCCGACGATCTGTGTCTGCAGGGCGAGCGTAGCCGTGGACACCAGCGCCGGCTTGTTGCTTTCAAGAGCATGGGCGATCAGCGGGATCAGGTACGCCAGCGACTTTCCGGTACCGGTCCCGGCCTGCACCAGCAGGTGGTTGCCGGTTTCGATGGCCTGCGCCACCTGCCGCGCCATCTCATGCTGCCCGGAACGGCTCTGGCCGCCCATGGCGGAAACGGCCCGGTCGAGCAGCTCGATGACGAGCTGCCCGCCGGCCGTTTCCCTGGACTCAGTTGCCACAGCCTCAGGCATTGTCGGCAAAGGATTCCAGTTCGGCGGCCAGGCCCTCGCGGACCTTCACCACCGCCCGGGTTCCGGCCTCGACATGGTCCATGCTGATGATCTCCGCGTCGGAGTCATGCAGCTTGCTGATCAGGTCGCCGCGGTTGTACGGGATGAGCAGCTCAAGTTCGACGCCGGGGCGCGGAATCGAATCGCTGATGGTCCTGAGCAGTTCCGCGATTCCCTCGCCGGTGCGGGCAGAAACCACCACATGGCGCGGTTCGCGCTGCTTCAGCCGCTCCACCACAAACGGATCTGCGGCGTCGGCCTTGTTCAGGACGATAATCTCCGGGATCTTGCGTGCATCAACCTCGCCGAAGACCTTCCGCACGGCGGCGATCTGGCCTTCAGGATCCGGGTGGGACACGTCCACCACGTGCAGGATGAGGTCGGAGTCGGCTACTTCCTCCAGCGTGGACCGGAAGGCCTCCACCAGCTGGGTGGGGAGGGACCGGACGAAGCCCACGGTGTCGGCCAGGGTGTAGCCCAGGCCGTCTGAGGTCTCGGCCTTGCGGATAGTGGGGTCCAGTGTGGCGAACAGGGCGTTCTCCACCAGTACCCCGGCGTCCGTCAACCGGTTGAGCAGCGAAGACTTTCCGGCGTTTGTGTAGCCCGCGATCGCTACGGACGGCACTTCATTACGACGGCGGTTGGCGCGCTTGGTTTCCCGGGCAGGCTTCATCGCGGCGATTTCCCGCCGCAGCTTGGCCATCCGGGTGCGGATCCGGCGGCGGTCCAGTTCGATCTTCGTCTCACCGGGGCCGCGCGAACCCATGCCTGCGGCGGCACCGCCAACCTGGCCGCCGGCCTGGCGGGACATCGACTCGCCCCAGCCACGGAGGCGGGGAAGCAGGTACTCCAGCTGCGCCAGCTCAACCTGGGCCTTGCCCTCGCGGCTCTTCGCATGCTGCGCGAAAATGTCCAGGATGAGCCCGGTGCGGTCGATGACCTTGACCTTGACAATGTCTTCCAGCCCGCGCCGCTGGGAAGGCGCCAGTTCGGCGTCGACCACCACTGTGTCCGCTCCCGTGGACATGACAATGTCCTTGAGCTCCTGCGCTTTGCCCGAGCCCAGGAACGTGCCGGGGTCCGGCTTAGCACGGCGCTGCACAAGGCCGTCCAGCACTTCCGAGCCGGCGGTCTCGGCCAGGGCTGCGAGTTCCCGCAAGGAGTTCTCGGCGTCGGCCAGGGTGCCTTCGGACCAAAGTCCGGCGAGGACCACGCGCTCCAGCCGCAGCTGGCGGTATTCGACTTCGGTGACGTCTTCGAGTTCGGTGGAAAGGCCTGCTGTGCGGCGCAGGGCGCGCCGCTCTTCGAGGTCCTGCTGGTCGCCGTCGTATTCGGAGTGCTCGGCTTCCAGTCGGGAGATGGCCTGGGCCTTGCCGAGGACCGCCTTCGCGTCGCCGGCGCCCTCGGACGTTCCGGAGCCGGCCGGTACGTCCTTGGCGAGGATCCTGTCGATCACAGCCTGGATTTCCGCTGGGCTCATATCCTGGGCTGCCGGATCGGATCCGGTGTTGGGCTGGCTGGTCATGGTCTCCTTCGAAGTTTCGGCAGTTCCAGAATAGTGCCGTTCGGTGGAATGTGGTGAAGTATTCGCGCTGGGCTGAGGGGCTGCGGTCATGCAGTGTCTCCTGTACTGGCAGCCGGGCAACAATGCCGCGGCAGTCTGGGCGCCGCAAGGGAAAAGGCGGCGGAACGGATGGGGACCGGCGTCACGGCAGGAAGCATGAAAGGAATCAAGCTTCGAGTGTTGTCCGGCGTCCGCAGCAAACGGTGAAGTTTGCTCCGGTGCACAAGCGGAAGGCGGAGAGCCTGCGTCGCTGTGGGCAGAATCGCTGGCGGGAATGGACACCGCGGACAAGAGAGCGGGACGGGCAAGCGCCCGGGCCGGCTACTCGAAGATCAAGAACATGCTGTCAAGACTAGCAGAGGCGCCATGGCGCGGTTTCCCTTTACGCTGCGGGGGGAACTACTCTGGCCTGTTATGGAGTCCGCACACTATTTCAGCGCATCGCCCGCCGGCCCCTTCACCCGGAAGCCGCTGACGGTGGAACTCGCCGGAGAAACGCGGACGCTGCAGACCTCGAGCGGCATCTTCAGCCCGGACGGAATCGATAAGGGAACCGCGGTTCTTCTCGCGGAGGTTCCCGCCCCCGCAGCTACCGGCAACCTCTTGGATATTGGCTGCGGCTGGGGCCCCATCGCCCTGACGATGGCCCTGAAGGCACCCCATGCGCAGGTTTACGCCGTGGACGTGAACGAACGCTGCATTGCCCTGACCAACGGGAACGCCGCAGCACTCGGCCTGTCGAATGTTTCAGCGAGCACGCCGGAGGACGTGGATCCCACGGTCCGGTTCGACACCATCTGGTCTAACCCGCCCATCCGGATCGGCAAGGATGAGCTGCACTCCCTGCTGAAGCTGTGGCTGCCGCGGCTCACCCCCGGGGGCACTGCCTACCTGGTGGTCCAAAAAAACCTGGGGTCGGATTCGTTGCAGCGCTGGCTGGCGGCAGAGCTCGACGCGTCTTTCACGGTGACGCGGGAGTCGACGTCGAAATCGTTCCGCGTACTGAAAGTCAGGAAAGCGTCCCCGACGCCACAATGACGGCAGGGCCGCTGAGCTCTACATGCTCGTGGCCGCCGGGGCCTGCGAAGAATTTAACCCCCACCACTCCGCCCGGAACGTTGACGCGCCAGGCGTCCGGGGCGCCGGCCCCGGCCCAGTGACGGATTGCGACGGCGGCGGCACAGGCTCCCGTACCGCAGGACTGCGTCTCCCCCACGCCTCGTTCGTGTACCCGCATCGTGACGGAGCCGATGCCGTCAAGGACCAGCGGCTCGGACGGAACCACGAATTCCACGTTGGTGCCATTGGCGGGGAGCGGTTCCACGGCCGGGGCGGTGTAGAGGCGGGTTGCTTCGAGCTCCGCGAGTTCGGCGAGGGCCACCACGGTATGCGGGTTGCCCATACTGACTGACAGGGCCGGGCGCGGGACCTCCAGGCCTTCGGCGGTGACCAGCGAGTCCATGGCTTTGGCCGTGGCCTCGCCCGGGAAAATGAACTCCCACGGGCCCATGTCCACTGCATAGCCGTCGGCGGTGCGTACCACTGTCTTCAGGCCGCCGCGGGTTCCGATGGCAACGGCGCCGCCCACCGGGAGATCGATCAGCCCCTCAGCCCGGAGGAAGTGGACGAAGACACGGACACCGTTGCCGCACATTTCGGACAGCGAACCATCGCCGTTGCGGTAATCCATGAACCACTCGGCGTCCGGGTTGGCGGCGAGGATCTCACGGCCCTCTGGAAGGAACCGTGACGGAACAGCCCGGATCAGGCCATCTCCGCCGATGCCGAGGTGCCGGTTGCACAGGGCAGCCACGTGGCCGGCTTCGATGGTGTGCGCGCCCTCCGGATCGGCCACCAGGACGAAGTCGTTGCCCGTTCCATGCCCCTTGGAGAACCTCAGCCCTGCCAGTGTTTGAAAGGCGGTTCCGGTGGTCTCTGTCAGGGTTGCATCCATGCCGTCAAGCCTACCGGCAGGCCCAATCACACCGGAAACCGTCAGGCTACCGGCCGCAAAGTCCTGCGGCCCGGACCAGTAGATCCTGGTCCTGCCAGTCGATCCACGTAATTCGAGGGTCGGCGCGGAACCAGGTCAGCTGGCGGCGGGCGAACTGCCGGGTGGCGACGATGGTGCTTTCAGCAGCCTCGGCCACCGACGCGGAGCCGTCAATAACCTGCAGGAACTGCGAATAGCCCAGGGCGCGGCACGCAGTCTTCCCGGTGCGCAGGCCCAGTGCGTCAAGCCGGCGGACTTCAGCCAGCAGGCCGGCGTCCACCATGGCATGCACCCGGGCGGCCAGACGTTCATGCAGCGCCGGGCGGTCCACGGACAAGCCAATCTGGACAGCAGGCTGGAAGTACTCCCGCCGGGGCATGAAGGAACTGAAGGGACGCCCGGTAAGTTCATGGACTTCCAGGGCACGGATGATGCGCCGGTCATCGTTCAACCGTTCGGCCGAGGCCGGGTCCACGTCCTGGAGGCGCGCCCGCAGGGATGCCGTTCCGTGCGCAGCCAGCTCGGCTTCCAGGCTGCGGCGCAGACCCGGATCGGTACCGGGAAACTCGAGTACGTCGAGGGCGGCGCGGACATAAAGCCCGGAGCCGCCCACCAGGATGGCCCGCTTTCCGCGGGTGTGGATGTCCCTGATCAGCTGCCGTGCCTGCTGCTGGAAGTCCGAGACGCTGGCTTCCTGCGTGACATCAAGGACGTCCAGGAGGTGGTGCGGTATGCCCAGGCGCTCGGCAGGGGTGATCTTGGCGGTTCCGATGTCCATGCCGCGGTAGAACTGCATGGCGTCGGCGTTAATGACCTCGCCGTCCAGCTCGAGTGCCAGATTAACGGCAAGATCGGATTTTCCGGACCCGGTGGGACCGACGACGGCGATGACGGGCGGGGTGCCCACGGATCAGGAAGTGCGCACGGGCAGCGACGGCATGCCGAGCGAAACGCCCTTGCGGCCGTCGCCGGTGCCCGGTGCCGGGACGCCGCAGGACTCGGCCTGGGACCTGTCCCAGGCGTCGCCCGCGCGGGAGCGGCGCAGGCTGTACTCCCCCAGCGCGGGATCCGCGATGAGGTGGAAGGCGCCGGCGTCCGTGATGGTGACGGTGACCAGGTCGCCTGGCCGGGGTGCCGGCGCGCCCTCCGGGACGGAGAAGTGCACCAGCCGCTGGTCCCGTGAACGTCCGGACAGGCGGTGGGTTTCTTCAGCCTTCCGCCCGGACTGCGCGGTGACCATGACCTCAACGCGGCGGCCCAGTTGTTTTTTGTTTTCTTCCGCGGCGATCCTGTCCTGCAGTGCGGTCAGTCGTTCAAAGCGTTCCTGGACCACTGCCTTGGGCAGCTGGTCCGGCAGGTCCGCGGCGGGTGTGCCGGGACGCTTGGAGTACTGGAAGGTGAAGGCGGTGGCGAAACGCGATTTTTCTACGACGTCCAGCGTGGCCTGGAAGTCCTCCTCGGTCTCACCCGGGAAGCCGACAATGATGTCGGTGGAGATCGCAGCGTGCGGGATCTTTTCCCGGACCTTGTCCAGGATGCCCAGGAACTTCGTGGACCGGTACGACCGCTTCATGGCCTTCAGGATGCCGTCCGACCCTGACTGCAGCGGCATGTGCAGCTGCGGCATGACGTTGGGGGTCTCCGCCATGGCGTCGATGACGTCGTCCGTGAAGGCTGCCGGATGCGGGCTGGTGAAGCGGACGCGCTCCAGGCCGTCGATATCGCCACAGGCGCGCAGGAGTTTGGAGAACGCCTGGCGGTCCCCGAATTCCACGCCGTACGAGTTCACGTTCTGGCCCAGGAGGGTGACCTCAATGGCGCCGTCGTCCACCAGAGCCTGGATTTCTGCCAGGATGTCCCCCGGCCTGCGGTCCTTTTCCTTGCCACGCAGCGCCGGCACGATGCAGAAGGTACAGGTGTTGTTGCAGCCGACGGAAATGGAAACCCAGCCGGCGTAGACGGAGTCGCGCTTGGTGGGAAGAGTGGAGGGGAACACGTCCAGGGATTCCAGGATTTCCAGCTGTGCTTCGTCGTTGTGCCGGGCCCGTTCCAGCAGGGCAGGGAGTGCACCGACGTTGTGGGTGCCAAAAACGGCATCCACCCACGGGGCCTTCTTCAGGATGGTTTCGCGGTCCTTCTGTGCCAGGCAGCCGCCCACTGCGATCTGCATGCCCGGGTTGGCGGCCTTGACGGGCGCCAGGATGCCAAGGTTTCCATAGAGTTTGTTGTCCGCGTTTTCACGCACGGCGCACGTGTTAAACACAACGACGTCGGCCCGGTCACCCTCTGCGGGGACGTACCCGGCGTCCTCGAGCATTCCGGCCATCCGCTCGGAATCGTGGACGTTCATCTGGCAGCCGAACGTGCGCACCTGGTAGGTACGCGCCGTGGCTTCACGTGGCAGGCCTGTCACCGGTTCTTCGGTGGGGGCGCCGGACAAGGGGGAAGGAATGGTCAAACTCACCTGTTAAGGGTACCGGCTGCGCAAGGTTGGGGCTGGTTCGTGGGTACCGCCTCGTGAATGGGTGGGCCGCTTGACCCTGCTATGCCGGATTGCCCAGCGTGTTGGCGGTACTGCCTGTCAGTCATCGAAGGATTGGCCGGCCCGGGAGTCAAGGACCTCGCCGACGATGCGGAAAGCCTGGGACGGCTGGTATCCCTTCCGGGCCAGCATCGATGCCAGCCGCCGGGTGGCCTTGTCCCGTTCTGCACGGTCCTCGAGGTCCGTGCCGGGGCGAAGCTTGCGTTCGACGAGGGCCCGGGCAGCATCCTCCTCATCCTGGTCAGAGAGCTGTTCCAGTGCCGCAGCAGCGGATTCCTCGTCGATGCCCTTCTCTGCCAGTTCCCGGCGCAGAGCACCCTTCGCCAGCTTGCGTGATTGCGAGCGGCTGCGGACCCACATATTGGCGAACTCGGCGTCATCGATCAGCCGGGCATCCTCGAATTTGTCCAGAACCGATTCGGCAACGTCCTCCGGGACATTCCGTTCGGCGAGCTTGCGGGCCAGCTGGAGCCGGCTCTTGGCCGACACCGTGAGCTGCCGGTAGACGATGGTCTGCGCCACCGTAACGGGGTCCGGTTCGCGGTCACCGAACCCCGGGGAGCCAGGATCAGCGGAAGGCTCCCTTTCCTCCGCGCCGGCCGAAGAGCCGCTGGTTCGCCGGCGGCGGGACCCTGCGGACCCGCCCCGGCGTTTTTCAAAGCCAGTCAACTGCTAGAACCCGTCGACGGCCTTCAGCTTGGGTGAATCCTCTTTGGATTCCGCGTCGGCAGGTTTGACTCCGACGCCGAGCTTTTCCTTGATCAGCCGCTCCAGTTCGGCCGCAAGCTCGGGGTTGTCGCGCAGGAACCGGCGTGAGTTCTCCATGCCCTGGCCCAGCTGGTCACCGTCATAGGTAAACCAGGAACCGGACTTCTTGATGATGCCGTGCTCCACGCCCATATCGATGATTCCGCCCTCACGGGAGATGCCCTGGCCGTAGATGATGTCAAACTCGGCAATCTTGAAGGGCGGGGCCATCTTGTTCTTGACGATCTTCGCCTTGGTCCGGTTACCAACAGAATCGGCGCCCTCTTTGAGGGTCTGGATCCGACGGACGTCGATGCGGACCGACGCGTAGAACTTCAAGGCCTTACCGCCGGTGGTGGTTTCGGGCGAGCCGAAGAAGACGCCGATCTTTTCACGCAGCTGGTTGATGAAGATGGCAGTGGTTTTGGTCTGGCTCAGGCGGCCGGTGATCTTACGCAGTGCCTGGCTCATCAGGCGGGCCTGCAGGCCGACGTGGCTGTCTCCCATGTCGCCTTCGATTTCCGCGCGGGGTACCAGGGCTGCCACGGAGTCGATGACCACGATGTCCAGAGAGCCCGAACCGACCAGCATGTCCATGATCTCCAATGCCTGCTCACCGGTGTCCGGCTGCGAAACGAGGAGGGCGTCCGTGTCCACGCCCAGCTTGGCGGCGTAGTCCGGGTCCAGGGCGTGTTCGGCGTCGATGAAGGCAGCGATTCCGCCGGCACGCTGGGCGTTGGCCACAGCGTGCAGGGCAACGGTGGTCTTACCGGAGGATTCCGGACCGTAGATCTCGATGACCCTGCCGCGCGGAAGGCCGCCAATTCCCAGGGCGACGTCCAGGGCGATGGAGCCCGTGGGAATGACTTCGATGGGGGCACGGACTTCGTCGCCCAGGCGCATGACCGAGCCCTTGCCGAACTGCTTGTCAATCTGGGCCAGTGCTGCTTCCAGCGCTTTTGCACGATCCGGGGCTGCCGCCATGGTTGACACCTCTAATGCTTTCTCGATGGTGGCCTTCGCGGCCGTTTATTGGTCATCTCTGACGCTAAGGGGACCCACTGACATTCCGGCCGGATGACAACGGCTATGTGGATAACCCGCTGTAAAAATCATAGTCATATCCGAACAGGTATTCGAACAGCTGCCCGGCGTGTCAGCCGAAAAAGCCGGGTGGGGCTGCTAGTCGCGTCGCGGCTTGATATCCCTGCCCAGGCGCCGTTCCGCCGGCACATCCTGGACGTCGCACAGGGCAAGCCACACTTTGCGGGGCTCCACGCCGGCGGCCAGGGCCTGGTCTGCTGTCCTGCCGCCAACGCCGGACAGAACCAGGGTGCTGCTCAGGACCCGGGAATAGCCCGCCCCGAACTCGTCATCCATCAGCCGCCAATAGTCGCTCAATCGCATCGGAAGATTCTCTCATGCGCCGGACCCTAGAATTGTTGCCATGAGCAACTCCCCCGACGCCCTGCCGGGCAGCACTCCGACCGAGGACACCGTGGACTCCGCGCTGCAGAACGTGGAACACCAGATCAGCCTGTTCTGGCGGCGGGCACGGGCAATCTCCAATCAATTGTCCCGCGAGGTGCATCCGGACATGGAACCGGCCGCCTACGGACTGCTTTCCGTCATACGGAAAGAGGGCACCATCCGGCTCACGGACCTCGCCATCAACATCGGCGTGGGCAAGCCGTCGGTCAGCCGGCAGATCGCCTTCCTGGAAGGCCTGGGCCTGGTGTCGAAGGAAGCCGATCCGTTGGACGGCCGGGCGCAGGCCATCAGGCTGACCCCCAAGGGCGAGGAGAAGATGCACGAAGTGCAGGACGCCCGCCGGCAGGTATTCCGGGAACGGCTGGGCGAATGGCCGCTGGGCGACCTCCAGGAACTGGCGCGCTATATGGCGAAGCTCAATGCCACCTATGAACGCGATGGCTTCCCGCAGGACAGTGATTCCGAAGGCCCCCGGGCCTAGGAGCCGCCCCAGGACTGAAACGACGGAACCCCCGGCCGGTGGCCGGGGGTTCCGTGTGTCCCTAGACCCGATACCGGGCGGGTGAACTGTTAGCGGGCGCCGGAGAGGAGGCCGGTGGACAGTTCGTCGTTGAGTTCTGTGTTCAGGTCGCGGCCGTAACGCTGGGAGAATTCCTGCGGAACGGTGTCCGGTACGGCAACGCCTTCGGCGACTGCCACCCGGTCGCTGACCTCGCGGAGCATGCTGGACAACGGAACGTCCAGGGCCGAGCAGATCGAGGACAGCAGTTCGGACGATGCTTCCTTTTGTCCGCGCTCAACTTCGCTGAGGTAGCCGAGGGAGACACGGGCGCTGTGCGAGACTTCACGGAGCGTACGCCCCTGACGCTGGCGGACATCGCGCAGGACATCACCAATTTCGTGACGAAGTACAACCATCTTGCGCTCCTTTTGTTCGCTCTTAGCCTGATCGGCGAGGCCCACATCCTTCCAGCGGACAACGCCGTTTACGGATACGGGCTGCTTTACCATCTGTATCGCCTTGCTCCCTCATAAGTCAGGTCCGCCGCCAAGCGAACCGTCGTGGTCATTTCATCCTAGGCGCCTCCGCTCTTCGGAAGCGACACAATGTAATAACTAATCGGTACCGGCTTTTGTTCCCGGCAACTTTACTCCCGGTAACAAGCAGGTGCCGCCAGCCCGGCGCCTCCCGGCCCTGATCAGGCCGAAAGTGCTTCGAGGAGCCGTTCCAGGGCCGCTCCGCAGGCCTGTCCCCTGATTTCGGGACGGGTTCCCTCGAAGTGGTATTCGTAGGCTGCCGCTCCGCTGGCGGTGGCAATGCCGATGTAGACAGTGCCAACGGGTTTGCCGTCATGTGGCTCGGGGCCGGCGACGCCGGTGGTACTGACGCCGATGTCGGCGCCCAGGGAGGTCCGGGCGCCGGAGGCCATGGCGCCTGCCACGCCCCCGTCCACGGATCCCACCCGGTCGAGGAGATCACCGGCGACGTTCAGCACGGCTTCCTTGACCGAATTCTGGTAGGCCACCACACCGCCTTGAAGCATGCCCGATGCTCCCGGGGTATCGGCCAGGACGGCTGAAACCATTCCCGCGGTCAGTGATTCTGCTGTGGCCACCGTCCGGCCGGCCTCCAGCGCCTGCCGGACTGCCTCGCCGGCTAAATGGTGGAGGTTGGTCATGGCTGCTCCCGGCCCTGGTTGGCGCGCGCCTGCAGCTTGCCCTTGGCCCTGAGCCGCAACGCCTCGACGACGTACTCGACCCCGGTCCAGACGGTAATCAGCACCGCGGCGAGCATCACCGCGAACGCCACCCAGGTGAGCCAGGGCGCCACGGCCCCCAGGGGCAGGAGATAGAGGAAGATCGCGGCAGTCTGGACCACGGTTTTGAGCTTGCCGCCCCGCGAGGCCGGGATCACGCCGTAGCGGATAACGAAGAACCGCAGGCCGGTGATTCCCCATTCGCGGACCAGGATTACCAGCGTCATCCACCAGGGCAGTTCGCCCAGGACGGACAGCATCACCAAGGCGGAGCCGGTGAGCAGCTTGTCGGCAATGGGATCGGCGATCTTGCCGAAGTCCGTGACGAGGTTCCGGCTCCTGGCGATGTCCCCGTCGAGCTTGTCCGTGTAGATGGCGACGGCGAAGGCCACCACGGCCGCCCAGCGCCAGATTCCCGATTCGCTGTGCAGCCCGGGGGCGTCGGCGATCAGGAACCAGACAAAGAAGGGCACCAGCGCGATGCGGATCATGGTCAGGACGTTGGGTAGGTTCCAGACCCCGGCACGGCCCTTGCCGGCGGCGGTTGCATCAGTGCTAGTCACGTTTCTAGGCTACAGTCCCCGGGCTAGCGACCGGTCAGTGACCAGGCGTCCTCGGACCCTTCGTCGTCGTCCCCGTAGCCGCCTGGCGCGGAATCGGAGCCGTCGTAATATTCGACGTTTTGCTTCCGCTGATCCAGGTCGGCCGCCACCAGGTCCTCGGCGTATCCCCCCTGGGCGATGTTGGCGTTGGCGTTATCGCTCAGGGCAGCAGTCTGCGCATCCGGCGCCGCCGGCGCGTCCTGGCCCTTCATGGCTGCCAGGACGGGCGCCAGGTCGTCAGGCTTGACCAGGACGTCGCGGGCCTTCGAGCCTTCGGACGGTCCCACCACTCCCCTGGACTCGAGGAGATCCATCAGGCGGCCGGCCTTGGCGAAGCCCACCCGCAGCTTGCGCTGCAGCATGGAGGTGGAGCCGAACTGGGTGGTGACTACCAGCTCGGTGGCCTGCAGCAGCACCTCGAGGTCGTCCCCGATGTCGTCGTCGATCTGCTTCTTTTCCGCTTCGGGGGCGACGTCGTCGCGGTAGACCGCCTGCAGCTGCCCCTTGACGTGTTCCACCACCTTGTGGATTTCGGACTCGGTGACCCAGGCACCCTGGACGCGCATGGCTTTCGAGGCGCCCATAGGCAGGAAGAGCGCGTCACCCTGGCCGATCAGCTTCTCCGCACCGGGCTGGTCCAGGACAACACGGGAATCCGTGACGGAGGAGGTGGCAAAGGCCATGCGCGAGGGCACGTTGGCTTTGATCAGGCCGGTCACCACGTCCACGGAGGGCCGCTGGGTGGCCAGCACCAGGTGGATGCCGGCCGCACGGGCCAGCTGGGTGATGCGGACGATCGAGTCTTCGACGTCGCGCGGGGCCACCATCATGAGGTCGGCGAGCTCGTCCACGATCACCAGCAGGTACGGGTAGGGCCGAATGACGCGCTTGGAGTCCACCGGCGGCTGGACCTTGCCCGCCCGCACGGCCTTGTTGAAGTCGTCGATGTGCTTAAAGCCGTAGTTGGCGAGGTCGTCGTAGCGGGCGTCCATCTCACGGACCACCCATTGGAGGGCTTCGGCGGCCTTCTTCGGGTTGGTGATGATGGGCGTGATGAGGTGCGGAACGCCTTCGTAGGCGGTCAGCTCCACGCGTTTGGGGTCCACCATCACCATGCGCACCTCGTCGGGGGTGGAACGCATGAGGATGGAAGTGATCATCGAGTTCACAAACGATGACTTACCGGCACCAGTGGCACCGGCCACCAGGAGGTGGGGCATCTTGGCGAGGTTGGCTACCACGTAGCCGCCCTCGACGTCCTTGCCCACGCCCATCACCATGGGGTGGTCCGTCCTGCGGGCGTTCTGGCTGCGCAGCACGTCTCCCAGGGAGACGGTCTCACGGTCGGTGTTGGGGATCTCGATGCCGATGGCCGACTTGCCCGGGATGGGGCTGAGGATGCGGACGTCGCTTGAGGCAACGGCGTAGGAGATGTTCTTGGACAGCGCCGTAACGCGCTCCACCTTGGTGCCGGGTGAGAGTTCGATCTCGTAGCGGGTCACGGTGGGGCCGCGGCTGAAGCCCGTGACGGTGGCGTCGACGTTGAACTGCGTCAGGGTGTCGGTCAGGGCGGCGACGACGGCGTCGTTGGCCTCGGTGCGCTCCTTCGGGATGGAGCCCGGGGTGAGGAAGTCCGAGGCCGGAAGCGTGTACGTCACGTCCCCGGCAAGGGAGAGCTGCTCGGTCCGCTGTGGGATGGGCACGGGCGGCGGCGCGGGCGCCACCGGGTTGGCGGGCACCGTGGGCGCAGCGGCCGGTTTCCCGGGTGCGGCCGCGCCGGGAATGACCAGCGGAATGGCTTCGGTGGCGTTCTCCGGCGGCGCTGCCTGGGCGCCGGCGCCAAGGCCCTGTGCCGCCTTGATCTTTTCGACGGCGATCTCCGCCTGGGTGGGCCGGCGGACGCCGGGAGCGGGCCGCGGAGGCTGTGGCTCGTCGTCGTCAATGACCGCGTGTTCAAAGGCTTCGTCGCCCACGTAGCCCTCAAGGCCGGCGTCCGGATCTTCGTCCTTACTGAAGAGGCTCCGCTTCTTCTTTTTGGGTGCGGCCGGCTTTGGCCGGTCCAGATAGCTGCGGTCGTGGACGTCGGCCTGCTCCTGGTCCATCAGGTCGATGCCCATGAGGTGTTCGTAGGCTCCACGCAGGCGGCGCGGAATGGCCGTGAACGGCGTGGCGGTGATGATGAGCAGGGAGACGAACGCCAGGACTCCGTAGAGCACCGTCGGCACGGCTGGGTGGATGGCAGCCAGGGGTGTCGCCACAAGGAAGCCCAGCATGCCGCCTGCCTGGCGGAGGCCGTCGAAGCCGTCGGCCACAGTGGGCTGGCCGCCCAGGATATGCGCCAGGCCGGAGCCGGCGAACGTCATGACCAGGAATCCGATGCCTACCCGGTTGTTGCCGCGGCCGTCCGAGGGCACCCGGAAAAGCCGGAAGGCACACACAAAGAGCATGAGGGGCAGCAGCAGGGAGATCCAGCCGAAGGTGCCGTTCACCACCGCGTAGACGGCGTCCGGGAACCACCCGGTCAGGCCCCACCAGGCAAACGTGGCAATGAAGATGCCCAGGGCGAGGTTGAAGAGGGCGGCGCCGTCGCGGCGTTCCTCGGCTGGGATGTCGCTGACGTCGTGGCCGATGCGCCGGACTCCACCGCCAACCATGTGTCCCAGCCCCAGCCAGGCGCCGCCAACCACCCTTGCCAGCCACGGCTGGTGGTGTTCGACGGCGGGGAGCTGGCGGGTGCGCGCGGTGCTGGACGAGCCGCCGCGGGGGGTCTTTCCTGCTGATGAGCCGGTTCCGCGGCCTGTGGAGCTGCCGGCTTTGCTGCCGGAGCCGCCCCTGCCGGTACCTTTGGGCGCGGAAGTAGTACGTGTGGCCATGCTGTTCACGCTACCGGAACCAAGCCCTGAATCCGGGGATATCGGACCGTCCGGCCCCTCGCAATATAGGTGGGCGCCGGATGGGCAAAGGGCCCGGTTCCGCCGGAACCGGGCCCTTTGCTTTCACCCGCTGGGGTTGGAACTGCTGTGGCGGTCAGGCCTCGAGCACCACGGGGATGATCATGGGCTTGCGGCGCAGCTTGCGGTTGACCCAGGTGCCCACGACCCGGCGGACCACCTGCTGGAGCTGGTGGCTGGTGTGGTCCTTGTTGTTGAGGACCGCTTCCTCCAGCGCAGCGTTGATCTTGGGGATGATGTCGTCGAAGACGGAGTCGTCCTCGGCTACGCCACGGGCGTGGATCTCAGGCCCGGACACCACCTTGCCGGTGGCGCGGTGGATGACGGTGATGATCGAGATGAAGCCTTCGTCACCCAGGATGCGCCGGTCCTTGAGGTCGGCGTCGGTGATCTCGCCAACGCTGGAGCCGTCCACGTAGACAAAGCCCACTTCCACCTGGCCCACCACGTCCGCGCGGTGGTCGCGCAGGTCAATGACGGTGCCGTTGTCCGAGAGGATCACGCTTGCCTCCGGGACGCCGGACTCGATGGCGATCTTGCCGTTGGCCAGCAGGTGGCGGGTCTCGCCGTGCACGGGCATGGCGTTGAGCGGCTCGAGGATGTTGTAGCAGTACAGCAGTTCACCGGCGGCGGCGTGGCCGGAGACGTGGACCTTGGCGTTGCCCTTGTGGATCACGTCGGCGCCCAGCTTGAGCAGGCCGTTGATGATCCGGAACACGGCGTTCTCGTTGCCGGGGATGAGGCTTGAGGCCAGGATGACGGTATCGCCGTCCCCCACCACCACGCGGTGGTCGCCGTTGGCCATGCGCGAGAGCGCTGCCATGGGCTCACCCTGGGAACCGGTGGACATCAGGACCACGCGGTTGTCCGGAAGGTTGTC
Organism: Pseudarthrobacter chlorophenolicus; assembly: GCF_000962805.1. Classification (GTDB taxonomy): domain Bacteria; phylum Actinomycetota; class Actinomycetes; order Actinomycetales; family Micrococcaceae; genus Arthrobacter; species Arthrobacter chlorophenolicus_A. Next base: position 61,929 of record NZ_JZTW01000004.1, read on the forward strand.
AATGTTCTTGATGTCCACGATGAGCCCGGCCGGCACATCGAGGTAGCCGAGCTTTTCAGCAATGGCCATGTTGCGCACCATGGAGCGGCCAACGAACGCCACCTTGCGGTTGTGCTTGGCAGCAGCGTCCAGGACCTGCTGCACGCGGTGGACGTGCGAGGAGAAGGACGCCACGATGATGCGCTTGGTGGCCTGGCCGAACAGGCGTTCCAGCGTGGGACCGATTTCCTTTTCGGCGGTGGTGAAGCCGGGGACGTCGGCGTTCGTGGAGTCGGACATGAACAGGTCCACGCCCTCTTCGCCGAGCTTGGCGAAGTGCCGCAGGTCCGTGATGCGTCCGTCCAGGGGCAGCTGGTCCATCTTGAAGTCGCCTGTGTGCAGCACGGTTCCGCCGGCGGTGCGCAAAAACACGGCCAGGGCATCCGGGATGGAGTGGTTCACGGCAACGAACTCGCACTCGAACGGGCCGAACTTCTCCACCTGGCCCTCTTCGACCGTCAGCGTGTACGGCCGGATGCGGTGTTCCTGCAGCTTTGCTTCGATCAGTGCGAGGGTCAGCTGTGAACCGACCAGCGGAATGTCGTTGCGGAGCCGCAGCAGGTACGGGACAGCGCCGATGTGGTCCTCGTGGCCGTGGGTCAGGACAACGGCCACGATGTCCGCCAGCCGGTTCTCGATGTACGAGAAATCGGGCAGGATCAGGTCAACGCCGGGCTGTGTTTCCTCCGGGAAGAGGACGCCGCAGTCGACAATCAGCAGCTTGCCGCCGATTTCGAACACGGTCATGTTCCGGCCGATCTCCCCCAGCCCGCCGAGCGGGACGATGCGCAGCGTGTCCTGCGGCAGGCGCGGAGGTGTGACAAGGCCGGTAAGGGCGGTTTGGGTCATATTGCACTACTTTCCAGGCGGAAGGGTGCCGGTCTTCGTCCTCAGGAGTAGACCAGCCCCGCTTCCGCCAAATCCCCGCGGATGGTTTCGATCTCGGCTTCGTCCGGCTCCACGAGGGGCAAACGGACGATCGAGTTGGGCAGGACTCCCTGCCATTTAAGAATCTGCTTGGCGGCCACTGCGCCCTGGACCCTGGTCATGGTGGCGCGCACCACGGGCAGGAGTTCGAAGTTGATCTTGCGGGCGGTGCCGAGATCGTTGGCGTTAACGGCGTCAATGAGCTCACGGAACCGGCGGGTGGCCACATGGGTGGTGACGCCCACGAGGCCGACAGCGCCCAGCGCCATCCAGGGCAGGGTCAGTCCGTCGTCACCGGAGTAGAAGAGGAGGTCCGTCTCGGCCATGACGCGGGCCGCGGCAACCATGTCCGCCTTCGCATCCTTGACGGCAACGATGTTGGGGTGCTGCGCCAGCCGGATCATGGTGTCCGGTTCGATGGCTATGGAGGACCGGCCGGGAATGTCGTAGAGCATGACGGGGACGTCCACTGCCGAGGCGATGGTCTCGAAATGCGCCTGGACGCCCGCCTGGCTGGGCTTGTTGTAGTAGGGCGTCACCAGCAGGAGGCCGTCGACGCCGAGGGCTGCAGCCTGCTGGGAAAGGTGGACTGAGTGCGCGGTGTCGTTGGTTCCGGTGCCGGCGATGATGGCGGCGCGGCCGCCCACGGCGTCCTTGACCGCGCGGAACATGCCGAGGTTCTCTTCATCCGTCAGGGTGGACGTTTCGCCGGTGGTGCCGGTGACCACAAGGCCGTCGCAGCCGTCGTCCACGAGCTTGCTGGCCAGGGCAGCTGCCTGGTCGTAATCCACGGCGCCGTCCTTGGTGAACGGCGTGACCATGGCGGTCAGGAGCGTACCGAGGGCAGGGATGTGCGCGGAAGAGTCAGCCATGGGAAAAACGTTACCCTGTCCCCCGCTGGTTAGGACAATGCCGGGAGCGTGATGAACGTCAAATTGGGGGTTCCCGGAGTCACGGTGTGCCGCAGTACCGGCCGACGGCGGCACGGCGAAGGTCCTCGGCCCAGTCCGAAAGGCGCTGCGCGGCCCGGACATAGTGGAACAGTTCCAGCGGCGTCAGGGCATCCAGGTCCGTTTCAGCCAGGCGGCGGGCAAGCTCGGCGCCTTCGGGCTGGGCCGCGAGGCTGACGCCCTCCCGCTCCCACTGGACATCCTCCGCAGGCCTTCCGGCCACGAGCTGGCGGAAGAGGAAGTCCACTACTCCTGGGCTCATGGCCTTCAGTGGCCCCGTTCCCGGTTCGGAGCCTGCTGGCCTGCCGCCGGCGGACCGATCAAGGGACTCGTGGCGGCCCGGTCCGTAGGCGGGAATCTCCGGCGTTGGCGTCTGCATGCGCTCCATCGTATTCGAACATATATTCGAATACAAGAGTTTCCGCGGCGTCCGCGCGGCTTACCAGCTGCTCACACGAGGAGTCCCCCGGCGTGACAGCGGGCTCAGTCGCTCCTATGAGACGATTCGGTTCATGACTTCCCGCAACCCGGCCAGGGCATCCCGGAAAACGGCAGCCGGCCAGGTACCGGGACGGCTCTACGGGATCGACGCCGCGCGCGGGATTGCCCTGCTGGGCATGATGGCCACCCATCTGCTCCCCACCTTTGAATCCAACGCCGGCCTCACCCCCACCTGGATTGGGCTGGCATTTTCCGGGCGGGCGGCGGCACTGTTCGCCGTGCTGGCCGGCGTCGGGCTGGCCCTGTCCACCGGTAAAAACAGGCCGCTGGCGGCCGGTGAACTCTCGGCCGCGCGGCGCGGAGTAGCCCTCCGCGCGCTGGTGATCGCCGCCGTCGGGCTCAGCCTGGGTGGCCTCGAAGTCAACCTGGCCGTCATCCTGGTCCACTACGCAGTCCTGTTCCTGTGCATCCTGCCGTTCCTGGGCATGGGCCTGAAACGGCTCTGCGCCTGGGCTGCCGGCTGGATCGTCGGTTCCCCAATTCTGGCCTACCTCCTGCGCCCGTGGCTGCTGGCCGCGGAGCCACCCCTGCAGCTTGGCCACAATCCCGGCTGGGAGGACCTGGCAACGCCCGCACGGCTGGTCGCCGATGTATTCCTCACCGGCTACTACCCGGTGTTCCAGTGGATGTCGTACCTGCTGGTGGGGCTCGCAATCGGCCGGCTGGTGCTCAGCAAGGCCCTGGTTCCGGTGGCGCTGCTGTCCGGCGGGACCGTTATTGCGGTCGCCGCGAAGGTGCTTGGCGTGACGGCTATGGAGGACTGGGGCGGGCGTGCCGCTCTGGAGAAGGTCCTCAACGCGCCGGGGTATCCGCTGGACAGCGTCCTGCAGGTGAACCTGACCGGAATCAGGCAGGAAGGGTCGTGGTGGTGGCTGGCGTCCGCAGCCCCGCATTCCGGTACCACCCTGGACCTGGTGCACACCTCGGCAGTGGCGGCGGCGGTCATCGGAGCCTGCTTGCTCCTTGGCCGGTTGGCGGAGTGGATAGACCTGGACCTGCTGCTCCCCCTGCGCGGCGCCGGTGCCATGACATTGACCCTGTACACGGCCCATGTCTGGGTGGTGTCAGGGTTCTACCTCAAGCCGCTGCCCGCCGGCTGGACCGAGGACGGCATGTACTTTGCGCAGGCAGCCTCAGCGGTGGTGGTGGGCATGGCCTTCGTGCTGCTGAAGTGGCGGGGTCCGCTGGAATGGGTGGGCCATGCGGCCAGCCAGCTGGGCCGCGGCCAGCTCAAAATCCCGCGGTAGGAGCCAGGCCACGGTAGGAGCTAGGCCGGGACCTTGCCGCGGAAGAGCCGGACGGCGTCGCGCATGGATGCGCGGGCCCTTTTCCTGTCGCCGGCGGCATCGTAGGCGCAGCTGAGCCGGAACCAGGACCTCCAGTCGTCGGGTGCGGCTTCCGCTTCAGCCTTGTACTTTTCGAACTCTGCGTCGGCCGCCTCCCGGACGATGCGCCCGGCCGGTGTCCGTGGCAGTTCATCCACGGGGAGGCCGCCCTCGGCTTCGAGGACCTTGGCCATCTGCTCCGTCCGGGCACCGAACATCAACTCGCGGATCAGCGCCCAGGCACCGACGATCGGCAGGACCAGGTAGGCGGCCCCGATGGCCTGCGCCGTGAGGTTGCCGTCCGTCAGGAGCAGGATGGAACGCTGGAGGGAAACCACCAGGTAGAACACCAGGAGCAGCGTGACAAGCCCCACCCAGATCTTGGTGCGGTTCTTGCGGAAGCCTGCCAGGAAGCCGTCCATCTCCTAGAAACCCAGGTCCAAATAGCCGTCCAGCCCCACGGTAAGACCGGGGTGGGCGGCCACGTTGCGGACTCCCAGCAGGACGCCCGGCATGAAGGACGCGCGGTCGAACGAGTCGTGGCGCAGCGTCAGCTGCTCACCGGCGCTGCCGAGGAGGACTTCCTGGTGGGCCACCAGGCCGCGGAGCCTGACGCTGTGGACGCGGACGCCGTCAACGTCGCAGCCGCGGGCGCCAGCCAGTTCACTGGTGGTGGCGTCCGGGCTTGCCGGCACGCCGGCGGCCTCGCGCTCTGCTGCGATGAGCTGGGCGGTGCGGACGGCCGTTCCGGAAGGGGCGTCCACCTTGTCGGGGTGGTGCAGCTCAATGATCTCCACCGACTCGAAGTACTTGGAAGCCTTGGCGGCGAAGGCCGAAGCCAGTACCGATCCCACGGCGAAGTTGGGTGCGATCAGCACGCCGGTGGCCGGGTGTGCCGCCAGCAGGGCTTCGAGCGCGGACAGGCGTCCGGCATCCCAGCCGGTGGTCCCCACAACGGCGTGGATGTTGTTTTCGACGGCGAAGCGGACGTTGGCTTCGGTGCTTTCGGGAACTGTCAGGTCCACAAGGTACTGCGCTCCGGCGGCAGTCACCTGGTCCAGGGAGTCGCCCCGTCCCAGCGCCGCGACGAGCTCCATATCGGGTGCGGCTTCAACGGCTTTGACGGCTTCGGCGCCCATGCGCCCGTTGGCGCCCAGGATGGCGACGCGCTTGGCTTCGGAGTGTTGTTCGGTCATGCCGTTAAGCCTACCGTCGGGCCCGGGGCCGCCCGGAACCGGACGGTGTGCGTTACCTCGCAGGAAGCGTCAGCAGGCCAGCATCAGCCGCCGGCGCCCACCCATTCAACAGTGCCGTCCGAGAAGAACTGTTCCTTCCAGATGGGCACCTGCTCCTTGATCCGGTCCACCAGCTCGGAACACACGGCGAAGGCTTGTCCCCGGTGGGCAGCGGACACGGCGCATACCAGCGCGGGGTCGCCGATCTGCAGCATGCCGATCCGGTGGGCCGCCCAGATGCGGACCGGCTTTTCGCTGTCCTCCCCCGCGCCTCCGCCGGCGTTTTGTTCGGCAACCAGCCGGGCGACGACGTCGGCCATCACCTGGTGCGCCGTGGGGTGCGCGCTGTAGCTGAGGCGGTCAACTGCCTTGCCGCCGTCGTGGTTGCGCACCACGCCGCTGAAGCTGACCACCGCGCCAGCGGTGTCCCCTTCCACGGCCGCAATGGCCTGGTCAACGGAGATCGGCTCGGCGCTGAGGACCGCCGATACCACCTCGAATGCTTCAGTGCCCATGGTTGCCTTCCAACTGGTCGCAGAGGTGCCCGATCAGCGGGTCAAGGACAGTGAGTCCGTCCATGACGCCCTTCGGTGAGCCGGGCAGATTAACAATGAAGGACTTCCCTGCCGCACCCGCGTAGCCGCGGCTGAGGGCCGCAAGCGGCGTTTTGGCGGCCCCGGCACGCCGGATCGCCTCCATGATGCCGGGGATTTCGCGGTCCAGCAGGGGCCGGGTGACGTCGGGGGTCCGGTCGTCAGGGTTCAGGCCGGTGCCGCCGCTGGTGATCACGACGGCGGGGTGCTGGGTCAGCAGGGCCCGGATCGCCGCGCCGACGGGCTCGCCGTCGGGGACCACCATCGCCGGGAAGACCTCAAAGCCGTGCTCGGTGAGCCAGTCCGTGATCACCGGACCGGTTTCGTCGTCGTAGATGCCTGCTGCTGCGCGCGTGGAGGCGATCACTACTCCGGCCTTCCGGCCCAGGACGTCGCCGTGCCGGTGCGGCTCGGCGGCGTGGGAAGGGACTCCGTGGGAATGGGTGTCGCCAGAGATGTCGTGGTGTGTCACAGGGTCCAGTCCCCGCTCTTGCCGCCGCTCTTGGCCAGCACCTTGATGTCGGTCAGCACGGCGTGCTTGTCCACGGCCTTGATCATGTCGTAGACGCTCAGCGCGGCCACGGACGCCGCGGTGAGGGCCTCCATTTCGACGCCGGTGACGCCACGGGTCTTGACGGTGGCCACCACCTCAACGGACTCTGCGTCGAGCCCAAAGTCAACGGTGACCTTGGACAGAGGCAAGGGGTGGCACAGCGGAATCAGCTCGGGCGTTTTCTTGGCGGCCATGATGCCTGCCACCCGGGCAACGGCCAGCGCGTCGCCTTTGGGCAGGCCGCCGGAACCGAGCAGGCCCATCACCTCCGCCGTGGTGCGGACCGTGGCTGTTGCTGTGGCTTCACGGGTGGTTTCGGCCTTGGTGGACACGTCCACCATCTGTGCGCTGCCGTCCCGGCGCAGGTGCGTCAGGGCGGCGGGGGTCTGTTCTGCATTCACAGCATCCATACTTCCACCTCGTCCCCGGCCGCGAGTTCCGTTACGCCGGCGGGGACGTGGACCAGTGCGTTGGAACCGGCCAGCGCACGGACCAGGTGGGAGCTCTCGCCGCCTTCCAGCCGTACGGTCCCGTCGGGCTGCAGGTTGCCGCGCCGCACCTGGTGTTTGTGCTCCGGGGACGTCAGCGGGTGGCTGAGCCTGGCGCGGACAGGCAGGCGGAGGGCCGGAGCCCCCAGGACTGCTGCGAGGGCGGGCCGGAGGAACATTTCGAAGGACACCAGGCAGCTGACGGGGTTCCCCGGGAATCCCAGGAAGGGGACGCCGTCGAACATGCCGATCCCCTGCGGCCCGCCCGGTTGCATGGCCACGTGCAGGAATTCCACCGGCTGGCCTTCCATGGCCTGCCGGACAACCTCGTAGGCACCCTTGCTGACGCCTCCGGTGGTCACAATGAGATCGGTATCCGCGCGGTGGCTCCGGAGCAGCTGCTGCAGTTCCGCGGGATCGTCGGTGGAGATACCGGCCCGCCGTACATCCAGGCCTGCCTGCGCCATGGCGGCTTCGAGGAGGGTGCCGTTTGCGTCGTAGATCTTGCCGGCGGGCAGGTCCTGGCCCGGTTCAACCACTTCGTCGCCGGTGGTGACCAGCAGGATCCGGACGGCGCGGTAGACCTCCACATCCGGGATCCCCAGGGCGGCAAGCAGCCCCAACTGGGCTGGGCCAAGGCAGGTGCCGCCGGCCAGGGCGCGCTCCCCCGCGGCGATGTCGCTGCCCACCGGTCGGACGTAGGTCCCCGCCGCCGTTGCAGGCAGCGTGACCCGCGCATTGGTGCCCGGAGCGGGAAAGCTGTCCGGCACCGCGCGTTCAATGGGTACGACGGCGTCAGCACCGTCCGGGAGCATGGCGCCTGTCATGATGGGCGCCGCGGTCCCGCGGGCCAGCAGGGGCGGACGCATCCCGGCGGGAACCGGTGCCGCGACGGCGAACTCCGTGACGTCGTCGTGCATGTCTGCGGAATTTACCGCGTACCCGTCCATCTGGGAGTTGGCGAAGGGCGGCAGGCTGACGGGTGCCGGGAATCCGTGCACCAGCGCCCTGCCGAGGCAACCGGCAAGTGGGATGGTTTCGGTGCGGGATACCGACCGCAAAGGTGCCAGCAGGTCCGCAACGGCGGCGACATGGCGGGCAACGGAGCGGGCCTGGTGGGGCGTGCCCGCAGGGGCGTGGCGGTGCGGGCTGGTCATGGATGCGCCTTCAGTGTGGGCCGTCAGGATTTCACGTCCACTCTAACCGTGTGGAATCCGGTGGCGCCGTCCGGGACCACAGGACGGGACGCCTCGTCCTGGACGGTGCCCTTAAGGTCGGTGGCCCGCACCTGGATCTCGTACTGCCCGGGGGTCAGGTCCAGGCTGAGCTTCCACTGGTACCAGGTGTCCGTGGAGATCCCGGGTAACAGCTCCGCCGGCTGCCAGGAACCCCGGTTGACCCTGAGTTCTACGGCGCTGATGCCGGTGTGCTGGGCCCAGGCAACGCCGCCAAACGTGACCGCTCCGGAGTTGACGGGCCTGCCGCTGCGGGGGACGTCGATGCGGGACTGCAGCTTGATGGGGCCATGGTCGGACCAGCCCCTGGTGGTCCAGTAGGCGGTGTCCGCCGCGTAGGTGGTGACTTTCAGCTCAGTAACCCATTTCGTGGCGGAAACGTAGCCGTACAGGCCCGGCACCACCAGCCGGGCGGGGAATCCGTGTTCGAGCGGCAGCGGCCCGCCGTTCATTCCCACGGCCAGCAGGGCGTCCCGGTTGTCCGTGAGCACTTCCAGCGGCGTGCCGGCAGTCCATCCGTCGGCGCTCCGGGACAGCACCATGTCCGCGCCCCGGACCGGCCCGGCCAGCGCCAGGAGTTCGCGGACCGGCCAGCCGAGCCACCGCGCGTTGCCGATCAGGTCCCCGCCTACCGGGTTGGAAACGCAGGCGATGGTGATGTGGCGTTCGGTCAGCGGCTTGGCAAGGAGTTCGGCGAGGGTCAGTTCCACCTCGCGCTGCACCATGCCGGAGACCTTGAGGACCCAGGTATCGGGGTCGACGGCGGGTACCACCAGCGCGGTGTCGATGCGGTAGAAGTCGTTGACGGGGGTGACGAACGGCGGCATGCCCTCCACTCCTGCCTCTGCCCCGGCCGGGATGGGCGGCGCCGGATTCGCCGGCGGGGGTATCGCCACGCGGGCCCGTGCATCGTTAATCTTTATGACGGTCCCGCGCCAGGTTCCCGCCAGGACGCCGCCAAGCACGGCGACGGCGCCACCGGCAGCAAGGGTCCGCAGGAAAGTACGGCGGGCAGCGCCCTGGCCGTCTTCCGGCGCCCCTTCCCAGGCCTTCAGCTTCCCCATCACCAGGCGGAGGATCAGGGCAGCCGCGGCCGAAGCAGCCAACGGAAGGGCCAGGGCCACGGGCGTGACCTGCGCGCGGCCCGCCACGGCGGCCACTCCGGCAAGGCCGAACAGGGCAATCACGGCCAGCCCCGCAAAGCGCCGGCGCCGTTCCACCACCCCTGCCAAGGCCGCGAGGACAACGATGACCAAGGCCATGCTGACCAGGAGGGCCGCCTTGTCCGCCGTGCCAAAGAGCGAGACGGCCCAGTCCTTGACGGCCGGCGGCACGGCATCAATGACCGCTCCGCCCACCGCCGTCAGCGGCGACACCGACGGGCTCCACACGCCGGCCAGCAACTCTCCGAGGACCACCCCTCCGGCCACGGACACCACGCCGGCGGCCGCAGCGTGCCCGCCCAGGGGGTGCCGTTCAGCCTGTTCACCTGCGCTGGGTTTGGCTGAACCGCTGTGGCGGGTGCCGTCGTCGTGCGTGGCCTGCGGCCGGGCGCTGTTCACCCTTCAAGCATAGGTTCGGCGCGCCCTTTCCGGCGGCGGCCCACCGCGGATTCCTCCCTGCCCCGGGCTGCAGCCGTCACGGGTGTGATGTGGAGCCCATCGTGGCGTAGCCTGAATTTATGAGTGTCCAGCTAGGCATGCCCCAGCCCCGCGAAGAAGCGGGCCCGGCGCAACCGTCCGTCCCGGCCGCCCGTCCGGCTGACGCGCCTGCGGGCCTGGTGGACCGGTACGGGCGCCGCGCCAGCGACATGCGGCTGTCCCTGACCGATAAATGCAACCTCCGCTGCACCTACTGCATGCCCGCCGAAGGCCTGGAATGGCTGGCAAAGCAGGCCGTCATGACGGCCGAGGAGATTGTCAGGATCGTCCGGATCGGGGTGGAGCGGCTCGGCGTTCGCGAGCTGCGGCTCACCGGCGGCGAACCCCTGGTCCGGCACGACCTGGTGGACATCATTTCAGCGCTGCGCAGCAACCATCCGGACCTGCCCATCTCGATGACCACCAACGCCGTGGGGCTGGCGAAGAAGGCCGCCCCGCTCAAGGCCGCAGGGCTGACACGGATCAATGTCTCCCTTGATTCCCTGCACGAAGAGACGTTTACGAAGCTCACCCGCCGGCCGTTCCTGGACCAGGTACTCGCGGGCGTGGACGCGGCCTGGGCTGCGGGGCTGGGACCGGTCAAGCTGAATGCTGTCCTGATGCGCGGAATCAACGACGCCGAGTCCCCTGCCCTGCTGGGGTGGGCTTTGGACCGGGGTTATGAACTTCGATTCATTGAACAGATGCCGCTCGACGCCGATCACGGGTGGACGCGCCGCAACATGATCACGGCCGCCGAAATCCGCGAAATCCTGTCCGCCGAGTACGTCCTGAGCGCCGATCCCCGGGAACGCGACGGGGCGCCCGCCGAGAGGTTTGAAGTACGACGCCGGGTGGCCGGGCTGGATGCCGGCGGCGACCCGTCTGCGCACGGCCCCGTCCTGGGAACGGTGGGAATCATCGCCTCCGTCACCGAACCGTTCTGCTCGGATTGCCGCCGGACCCGGATCACTGCCGAGGGCAAGATCATGAGCTGCCTCTTCTCACGGGAAGAGTACGATCTCCTGGGCCTGCTGCGCTCCGGCGCCGACGACGAAGCCCTGGCGCGCCGGTGGCAGGACGCGATGTGGATTAAGCCAAAAGCCCACGGAATGGACCACGTGGGACTCGACGCTCCGGACTTCGTCCAGCCGGACCGCAGCATGAGCGCCATCGGGGGCTGACCGGAATGCATGTACGTTACTTCGCTGCCGCACGCGCCGCTGCCGGCTTCGATGAAGAAAAGTTCGACCTCCCGGCCGGAGCAACCGTGGCTGACCTCCTGGACGCCGTCCTCGCCGTGCCGCGGGAAGAGCCCCCAGCCGGGACCCCGCCGCTGGAACGCATCCTTTCGCGCAGCAGCTTCCTGTTGAACGAGGTCGCGGTGCGGGACCGTGCCACTGTCGTGGGCGCCGATGACGTGGTTGACGTCCTGCCGCCGTTCGCCGGAGGGTAAGGCCGAGGTTTTTCGCTTGGGCTGTTTGCTCGGGGCGGTTTTGCCCGGGGCTGAGCGCCTGCTCCGGGACGGCGTCAGGTTGAGGGTAGTGGTTTCAATGTCAGACCCTGCCGGGATGATTTGTGTATGGGAAACACAGCGGTTGAGGCGATGGTGATGGAGGCTGTTCGGGCCTCTGTTGACGGGCTCGACGCACTGTTCCTGAAGGACGCGGAGCTGGGCCTGGTTGATGACTCTGCTGTCGTGGTTGGCCGTGACGATGCCGGTGCCGCCGCTGGCTCGGACGTGGCTGGCTCCGGCATTGATGTTCTGCAGCGGAAGTCCGAGTTTCTGCTGCAGCGGCTGGCGTTGTGGAAACAGCTGGAAGCGCAGATCGCGGCGGGTAAGGCCCGCGACGCGGCGGATTTCGCGGAGTTCCAGGAGGCGATGACACCGCCTGAGGCCACGGGGTCGGAGCGGGCGTTCGTGGAGATGTCCACGACGGCGGAGATCGCCGGGGTCCTGACGCTTAGTCCGGGTGCGGCGGCGGCGTTCATCAGCCAGTCCCGGAAAGTCTGCGCCATGCCACTGGTGCTGGGTGCGCTGGCTGCTGGATCAATGTCGTGGCGGCACGCGGTGATCGTCGCCGACGAAACAGACTGCCTCGCCCCCGAGAACGCGGCGGCGCTGGTGTCGCATTTCTTCGACCCGGACGCCCCGAACCGGGCCCGCGGGTCGGCGCCGGGTGACCTCGTGGCGCACCTGTTCCGCCGGAAAGTACGGTCCTGGCGCGAACGCACCCACCCCGCCTCCGTCCAGGAACGGCACGTCCAATGTGTGGCGGACCGGCGGATGGAATACCGCCCGGCCGCCGACGGGATGGCTTCAATTACCCTGGTCCTGCCCGGGGACACCGCCTGCGCCATCTGGAACAAGACCACCGCCATCGCCCGCGGCCTCCAAGGACCCGGCGAGACCCGCACCCTCACCCAACTCCGCCCCGACACCGTAGCCGCACTCCTCCTCGGCGCCCACACCGGGGCCGCAGCCCCGGGCCGAGCTGTCGATGGCCAACAAGCCGGTGATGTGGCTGGCGTCCACGGAGTTCCCGGCGGCAACGATGGTGACAGTGGCACCCGGAGCGACCCTTACGCGGTTGATCTCAGCAAGATCCCCGCACCGAAAGCCGACGTCCTGGTCACCATCCCACTTTTCACCCTGTTGGGCAGCACTGACGAACCTGCTGACCTCGACGGGTACGGGCCCATCCCCGCGGCCATGGCCCGGAAACTCGTCGCCGACGGGGCGACCTCGTTTTACCGGGTCCTCGTCGACCCCCGTACCGGGGCACCGCTCGAGATCGGCCGGACCGGCTACCGGTTGTCGGAAGCGATGAAGCGCTGGATCAGGATGCGCGACGGACACTGCACCTTTCCCGGCTGCAGCAACCCCAGCACCGACAACGACACCGACCACCTCACCGCCTGGCAGCACCACGGGACAACCGGGGTGAGCAACCTGGCACAACTCTGCCCTAAACACCACCGCCTCAAACACAACAGCCGCTGGACCCCCACACCCGCCACCACAACCAAACCACCCGACTGGACCTCACCCACAGGCCGCCACTACCCAAGCCAACACCCCGACCCACAACCACCACACTGGCCACCCGGACTCCTCGAACTCGAACAGGAGCGGGCACTGATCGGTGACGTTGGCGCGGTTGACGTCTCTGCAGAGAAAGGTGACCTTGCGACGGGCGCGACTGGCCCGGCCGGAAGAATAGTCACAACGGAGGAGCCGTGGGGGCAAATACGTCCCGGGGAACTGCCGGAGGAAGAGACTTTCAACGGAACAGATGAAGTGCGGTGGTCGTTGGAGGCGCAGATCCTGGCCGGAATTGCGGTCTGTCCGGAACACCTGCTGACGGACCCGCCGGACGACGAGCCATTGAACAGTGAACTGTTCGGAGATGACCTGATCGAACAATGCGATCTCTCCCCGGACGATCCGCTGTGGGAAGCCTTCTACGCGACACCCTTCGTGCTGCCCGCTGATCCATGGGGAGGGCGCACGGACTGGTTGCTTCACGCCTAGCGGCCGCCGCAACCCGGGAAGGCAGCGTTTAAGCGGTGCTCTGTCCTGGCCACGTCGAAAGTCCCCGGCGCGGAAACCCGGAAATGCCGCGACAGCGGAGATGCTGCGACAGACTTCTATTCGCTGCGGGTGCCGAAAACAATCTCGTCCCAGGACGGGACACTGGAGCGCTTCGGGCGGGAAGGCTGACGCTCGGGCGCCTCAGCTTCCGGAGACTGTCCCTTCACGCTGGACTGGCCGTCGTCGTTCCTCGACGCGAACCGGCGCTGGCCGCCGCCCAGCAGCTCGTCCAAACCTGCATTGGTGCTGCCATCGCGCCCGGAGGGAGCATCGTTGGAGGTTGCCTCGGCGGGGCGTTCCGGCGCCGGGTGGCTGCTCCGCTGGGAATCGCTGTTCTGCGGGGACGCGACGATGGTGACTTCGCGCGTTTCCGTGCTGACGCCGTCGTGCAATTTGAGGACGTCGTCCTCAGCGTCGCGGTGAGGCGGGATCAGGCTCAGGCGGGACAGCATTGAGGGCCTGGCGTCGCGGCGGCGGATGAAGGAATCGCCCTTTGCTGCGGGTGCATCCGGTTCGTCGTCCTGCTGCCCGTTGTCCGCTTCTTCGACATTGGCTTCAACGTCAGCCTCAGGCTCGGGGACAACCTCTGACGGCCTCGGGTGAGCCGCCGGCACGCCGTGGGTCAGGAGCATGGCGAGGGCATCGTCGGAGTCCTCGTCGACACCCAGGCGCTGGCCGCGTCGGGAACGGAGCATGTCCAGCAGGCCATCAGCTTCTTTGCCGGGTCCCGTAACGACGCCCTGCGGGCCAGTCCGCACGGCATCGGCATCCGTTTCGAAATCAAACGGCCGGTCAGAGACTGCTGCAAGGCGGCGCGCAGGAACGGGTCCATCCAGGGGCTCCAGCTCACTGAGCTGCTGTGCCCAGCGGTTGGTGTTCTGCAGTGCCTTCCGGACGGGGTTGAAAGTCCACGTGGCCGGCGGCTCCTCACCGATACCTGCAGTGCCGTCAGTCTTTGCCTGGAAACTTGCGGTGACGGTCCAGGTTCCATCCTGCCTGCGCCACGAATCCCATTCCACAGCTGAGGGGTCGATGCCGTGGGCCGTCAGGCGGTGCGACACCATGTCGTCCAGGGTGGCGGGGATATCGCCAAAAGCTGATCGGTAGCCGTCATGGCCAGGGGAGGGCGTGGCTACTTCGACCTTGCGGGCTTGCTGCGCAATATATTCACGTTCGGCAAGGACCGGGCCCTCGTAGCGCTCGACTTTGGCCAGCGGCAGCCCGGACAGTTCCGCGACGTCTGCGGCCGTGGCGCCGGCGCGGATCCGTGCCTGGATGTCCCGGGGGGACATCGGAATGGCGGGCCTTTCCGGCGTCGGCTTCGGCGCCGACCGGCCCGCTGTCCGGAGCGCTTCATCGATCGGCAGCCGGAACATCTCGCCGCCGGCCCCGCTCAACAGGAGGTGAGTCCCGTCGTCGTGCACGCCTACAAGCCGTAGATCCTGCATACAAATCCTCCACCCTGGCATCACTATCAATCGAAACTCTGCCACCCGGTGGGCGGTATTTGCCTCAAGGGGCAGGGCGCGCCGCGATATTCCGGCGTTTCCGGTGATGCAACTTCTTTACGCCAGTGCGTCGGTCCAGGCATTATTAGCCGTTATTAGCCGTTTGGTACTCCGGCCTGCGCCGGGGTAACCGACGTGTCAGTGGCGGGTGAGGGCCGCCGCGAGTTCTTCCGGGTGCCGAGTCGAGGTCAGCCAATAGGGCGTCCTGTCGGCAGGATCGGTGATCTCCACCTTGACTACGGGGTCGATCCACCCGCGGATGCAGAGGTAGGCCAGGCCGTTGAGCCTGGTGCCCCGCTCCGCTGTTGCTTCACCGCCGCTGAAGTGTTCGACGCCGCCAACGAACTTGCGCTCGATGGTGGCACGCCCAACGCTGAAGGTTTCCGGCGTGACCAGGAGGGTCGGTGTCGACAGGATCAGGAGTACAGCCATGATGGCGAAGAGGACCACTGCCGCAGTAATGCCGGCAAACATGCTGATGGGTGCAAAGACCAGGATCCCGGCTGCGGAGATTCCAGCGGCAATGATCCAGATCCACACGTTGGGCCAGAGCTTCTCCCTATAAGTGGCCGATGACCCTGTAGACGGGCTGGGCGTGGGGGCAGGGGAGCTTGTTTCGGGCATAGGCCAAGCTTTCCACCTTTGCCGGGCTATTTCATCTTGGCGGGCAATCCGCATGCCGCCCGCGCCGGCCACGGGCTCCGCACTGCAGGTGGCCACCCTAGGCCTGATCCTGAGGGGCGGGTTAGAGTGAGTGACTGTGACTGATCAACCCGCCACAGTAAATACCGTTTTCGACGACGCGCCGGAACGTCCGGCCTCCGTTCCCACCCTGCAGGTCCAGCTGAAGATGCTGGATCCTGAACTGGAAGCGCCTTCCTACGCCCATCCGGGCGACGCCGGCGCTGACCTCCGTGCGCGGGAGGACGTTACCCTGCAGCCCGGAGAGCGCCGGCTCGTCCCAACCGGCGTGGCCATCGCCCTTCCCGAGGGATTCGTTGCCCTGATCCACCCCCGTTCCGGCCTCGCCACCAAGCACGGCCTCACCATTGTCAATGCTCCGGGAACGGTCGACGCCGGCTACCGCGGCGAGATTTCGGTCACGCTCCTGAACACTGATGTGAGCCAGGCCATCGAGCTGCGGCGCGGCGATAGAATTGCCCAGATGGTCATCCAACGCGTCGAGTATGCACAGTTCGTTCCAGTCACGGAATTGAGCGGATCCGTGCGCGGCACCGGGGGCTTCGGCTCCACCGGCGGGTTCAACCTGCCCGGAGCCTGATTCGCCCCGTGGCAGCTGGTGCCACGGCCTACGCAGTACGGCGACGGCACCTCCCAGGGGCCGAACCGGAACATTCACACTAAAGGAGAAACGTCCTCATGGCCTTTGGGTTCGGCAGGAAAGCCAAGACGGAGCAACCGGACGCACCGGACGGGTTGCTCGCTGACGATGCGCCCGCAGGCGGCGAAGCGGAGGTAGCGGACCAGCGAGCCAACGGCCCCTTGGACGAGTCTGAAATCAGCAACCGTGACGGTTACGTGGATCTCGGCGCCCTGCTGATTACTCCGAGCGAGGGGCTCCAGCTCCGACTCGAGGTTGAGGAAGCCACCCAGCGGGTTGTGGCTGTCACCCTGGACCTCAACGGGTCCAGCCTCCAGCTGCAGGCCTTTGCCGCACCCAAAACCGAAGAGCTCTGGGAAGAGATCCGCAGCCAGATCGGCCAGTCGGTCGGTGCGCAGGGCGGCCAGGTGGAGGACATCGAGGGCCCCTTCGGAACAGAACTCGTGGCTAAGCTTCCTGCCGGGCTCCCGGACGGCAGCCAGGGATTCCGCGTGGCGCGCTTCATCGGCGTCGACGGTCCCCGCTGGTTCCTTCGTGGCGTGCTCGGCGGCCCTGCTGCGCTCGAACGTGACGCGGCTGAACCGCTCGAAGCACTCTTCCGGAAGGTTGTGGTGGTCCGGGGTGACAGCCCCATGCCCCCACGCGACCTTCTCCAGTTGCGCCTCCCCAAGGACGCAACCACCACACCGCCTCCAGGCGCTCCGAACCTCCAGGAGCCGGAGCGCGGCCCCGAAATCACCCAGATTGGCTGAAGCCATGGGTGGGGGACCGCCGGCGTCGCATGGAAGGGCTCCTGTTCCCCTGGACCAACTGCCGGACAAGGGTCGCGTTCTGTGCCAGGGCCGCATCGAGTCCGTGACCTACGTTCCGGCCGACCGGACGGCAGCCTTCAGCGCGATTGTCTCCGATTCCGGCGCCCTCCGTCCGGGGTCCGGCCGGGCCGGCGCTGCAAGGGCGCGGCTCCGGGTGGTGTGGCTCGGCCGGCGCCGTGTTCCCGGCATCGAAGCCGGAACCGAACTCAAGCTCGAAGGCATGCTGTCCAGGAGCGAGGGTATGCCCACGATTTTTAACCCGCGCTACGAAATACTTTCCCACCAGGAGAACGAATGACCGCGCACCAGCCCGATCCGTCGCCCGGCGGGGCCAGCCCGGATGCCACGGGGCACTCCGCAAGCGGGGGCGCCCGCGACGGTCAAACACGTCCCACCAATGACCAGGCCGGCAACTTCCGGGCGGATGGCACCAGGGACAACACCCAACGGGACGGCGGGGAGTCCTCGCCAATGGCCGGACTCGCCGCCGACTACGCCGCCAAAGCAGGGCTGCACAGGACCCACGACGGGCGTGTCGACGTCCTGAAGAGCGCAGGCGGGGTCCAGGGCATCGCCGAGAGCATCGTGCCCGGCCTGGTCTTCCTCATCGCCTTCACAGTGACGCAGGACCTCACGCCGTCGCTGGTGGCGGCGCTGGCTTCCGCCGCGGTGTTCACTGTGGTGCGTCTCGTGCAGCGGCGGCCGCTGACCCAGACACTTGCCGGCGTTGTCGGCGTCGGCATTTCCGCGTGGCTGGCGAACACCACAGGCAAAGCCGAGGATTTCTACCTCCCCGGGTTCTTCACCAACGGGGCGTACATCATTGCGATGGTGATCTCGATCTTCGTGAAATGGCCGGTTGCGGGGCTGCTGTTCGGCTTTATCCGCAATGAAGGGCTGGACTGGCGCAAGGATCAGGCCCGCGTTCGTGCCTACCAGCTTGGCACCTGGATCATCGTTGGCGTCCTGGCACTGCGGCTCCTGGTGCAGGTCCCGCTCTACCTGATGGGACCGGAGGGACTCGCAGCCCTGGCGACCACGCGCCTGATCATGGGCGCCCCGCTGTACATCCTGGGCGTCTGGATCGCCTGGTTGGTTACCCGTCCCGCGGCCTCCGCGGATGCAGCAGGCGGCGAAACGGCAGCGAAGGGCTAGCTCCGCCGGATTTCCGCCCAGGGGCGTGGCCCGGCCCCGGCCATCGCCGGCCCGGCCGGGACACGACGCAGGTGCTGGCCAGGCTATCCGTCGAACCCGTCGTCTTCCAGGGACGATTGCCGGGCCTGCCGGGAATCCTGCGTGGTGGCGGGGGGTGCAGCATCAGCCGATGCCGCGGTGCCGTCCCCAGTGACAGCATCAGCGTGCTCCGCGCTGCCACCCGCGGCGCGGCCATCAGCGCCGCCGCCAGAGGCTGTTCCGTTGCTTGAAGTTGCCTGGCCGCCGGGTGTTTCCCCGTCCTCCGGCTGTGCCGCTGATTCGGCTGCGTCGGGGGAAAGGAGGGCGCGCAGTTCATCTTCTGCCGCGATGGTGGTCACGAAGAACAGTTCGTCACCGCCGTCGATGACATCATCCCGGCTGGGCGTGATGGGAGCATGGTCCCGCAGGATTGCGACCAGGGTGGAATCATCCGGCCACTCGATGTCGCCCACGGTGCTGCCAATGACATGGGAGTCGTGCGGAACCGTGAACTCCACCAGGGAGGCAACACCTGTCTGGAGGGTCAGGAGCCGGACCAGGTCGCCGATTTCCACGGCCTCTTCCACCAGTGCGGTCATCAGCTGCGGGGTGTTGACGGCAACATCCACGCCCCAGGAATCGTTGAACATCCAGTCGTTTTTCGGGTTGTTGACGCGGCCCACCGTACGGCCCACGCCGAACTCGGTCTTTGCCAGCAACGAGACCACAAGGTTGACCTTGTCATCGCCGGTGGCGGACACCACCACGTCGGCTTCCTCAACCTTGGCACCTTGGAGCGTGCTGAGCTCGCAGGCATCGCCCACCAGCCAATGCGCACCCCGAAGGCCGCTGCGGCCGATGACCTCGGGCTTGAGGTCGATCAGGAGGATCTCGTGTTTATGGGAGAGCAATTCCCTGGCAATGGAAGATCCGACGCTGCCCGCGCCAACGATCACGACTTTCACTGCAACTCCTTAGCGGGGGCTTTGGTCAGGACCTGGGCAACGTGTGAGGTGCGGTCCACCTGGAGCATGGCGTGGACGGTGTCGCCGTCCTGGTAGGCCGTGCCGGCGTCCGGCAGCAGCCCTTCTCCGAAGCGGGTGAGGAACGCCACACGAACGCCGGCAGCCTTCTCGATGGCGCTGATCCTGTGGCCCACCCACCCGGCGTCCAGGTCCAGCTCCGCCAGCACGAGGCGTCCGGACGGTTCGCGGTAGTCGCCGGCAAGGTGCTGCTCCGGAAGGATCCGGCGGAGCACCTGATCGGCGCTCCAGCGGACCGCCGCCACCGTGGGGATGCCCAGGCGCTGGTAAATTTCCGCGCGACCGGGATCGTAGATCCTCGCCACCACATGCGGGACGTGGAAGGTTTCGCGGGCCACCCGGGTGGCCAGGATGTTCGAGTTGTCCCCGCTTGATACCGCAGCGAAGGCGTAGGCCTCTGCCACGCCGGCCTGTTTGAGGGTTTCCCGGTCGAAGCCGACGCCGGTGACCTTCCGCCCGGTGAACCCCTGCCGCAGCCGGCGAAACGCGCGGTCGTCCTGGTCGATGATGGCCACTGAGTGCCCGGCATCTTCGAGTGTGTGCGCCAGTGTCGCCCCCACCCGGCCACATCCCATGATCACGAAATGCGCCACCGTATCTCCTCTGTATTCCGGTCCAGCTTCTGCAGCTAGAACTCTACCGGCAGCGTCCCTGCTTCCCGCCGCCCGGCTGCCGTCATGACATCATCCGGGAATCAGACTAGCTTTGTGGAGTGCTGACAATATTCAACGCGGTTAAGCGCGTTCTGGTGGGCAGGCCGTTCCGGAATGACCGGATGGCCCATACCCTGCTTCCGAAGAAGATCGCCCTTCCGATCTTCGCGTCTGATGCACTGTCCTCCGTCGCCTACGCGCCGGACGAAATCCTGCTCACCCTGGCCCTGGCCGGTGTCAGCGCAGTGGCGTTTTCCCCGTGGGTGGGCCTGGCCGTCATGGTGGTCCTGCTGACCGTGGTGGCCTCCTACCGGCAAAATGTCCACGCCTACCCGTCCGGTGGCGGGGACTACGAGATCGCCAACGAGAACCTCGGCAAGTACGCCGGGCTCACGGTCGCCTCGGCACTCCTGGTGGACTACGTCCTCACCGTGGCAGTATCCATGTCCTCCGCCGCGGCATATTTGACCACGGCGGTGCCCTCGCTCCACGGCCAGCAGGCCACCATCGCCACCATTGGCGTGATCATCCTGGCACTGGTCAACCTGCGGGGCATCAAGGAAGCCGGCAGCGTTTTCGCCGTCCCCACGTATATCTTCATGGCCGCCATCTTTGGCATGACGGCGGTGGGCGTCTACCAGGTGGCCACCGGACAGCTGGGCGAAGCGCCCTCCGCCGCCTTCACCATCGTCCCGGCGGCAGGCTTCGACGAGGGCCTCGTGGGACTTGCCGGCGCCTTTCTCCTGTTGCGGGCTTTTTCATCCGGCGCGGCGGCCCTCACCGGCGTCGAGGCGATCAGCAATGGCGTGCCGAATTTCCGCCCGCCCAAGAGCAAGAACGCCGCCACCACGCTGCTCCTGCTGGGCATTATCGGCGCTTCGATGCTGGCCGGCATCATGTTCCTGGCGCAGGCAACCAAGGTCCATATCGTCCTGGACCCGGCCAAGGAGTTCCTGCTTAACGGAAGCCCGCTGCCCGAGGGCTACATCCAGAACCCGGCCATCAGCCAGATTGCGCAGACAATCTTCGGCCCGGGCTCAATCCCGTTCTACATCGTGGTGGCCGCCACCGGCGTCATCCTGGTGTTCGCCTCCAACACTGCGTTCAACGGGTTTCCGGTGCTGGGTTCCATCCTCGCCCAGGACGGGTACCTGCCGCGCCAGCTCCGCACCAGGGGTGACCGGCTGGCCTTCAGCAACGGCGTCCTGGCACTGGCCGCCGGAGCCCTGGTGCTGATCATCGCGTTCAACGCCGACGTCACCAAGCTCATCCAGCTCTACATCGTTGGCGTCTTCATCTCCTTCACGGCCAGCCAGCTCGGCATGATCCGGCACTGGGGCCGGGAGCTGAAGCTCGCCAAGGACAAGGCCGTGCGGCGCAGGATGATGAAGTCCCGCACCATCAACACCATCGGCTTCGGCATGACGGCGCTGGTCCTGGTGATCGTGCTCATCACCAAGTTCGAACAGGGTGCCTGGATTGCGCTGCTCGCCATGTTCATCCTGTTCCTCATCATGTGGAGCATCCGGGCACACTACGACAACGTGGCCAAGGAACTGGCCGTCGACGAGGACTCCTCTCCCCGCGCACTGCCCACCCGCGTCCACGCCGTCCTCCTGGTGTCCCACGTGCGCAAGCCGGTGCTCCGTGCCCTCGCCTATGCCCGCGCGTCGCGCCCGTCACGGCTGGATGCCATTACCGTGGACATCGACGCCGCCGAAACCGCGCACACTGTCAATGACTGGGAGAAGCTTGACATCCCCGTTCCCCTGACGGTGCTGGCGAGCCCCTACCGCGAAACCGTCACGCCCATCATGGAATACATCAAACAGATGCGCCTCGACTCACCGCGGGACCTGGTGGTGGTCTACATCCCCGAATACGTGGTGGGCAAGTGGTGGGAGCAGCTGGTGCACAACCAGACGGCCCTGCGCATCAAAACCAGGCTGCACTTCGAACCCGGAGTCATGGTGGCCAGCGTGCCATGGCAGCTCAAATCATCCGAAGAAGCCAAGAACCTCCAGGACGTGCAATGACCCCCAGAACTTCCGCGACCACCGAAAACACTCCAGCGGGCAGCACACCAGCCGCCCACGCCGGTGAGAAACTCGTTGTCGAGGTGGGACCCGTTGCCCACGGCGGCCACTGCGTGGCCCGTCACGAAGGACGCGTCATCTTCGTCCGGCACGGCATTCCCGGGGAAAGGGTCCGGGTGCGGCTCACAGACGCCGGGGACAACGCGAAGTTCTGGCGTGCCGACGTCGTCGACGTACTGGACGCCTCACCGGACCGGGTGGACCACTTTTGGCACGCGGCCGATTCCACCCGGGCCTGGGCGCACGGGCATCCGCCCGTAGGTGGTGCGGAGTTCGGCCACATCAGCCTGGACCGGCAGCGCCGGCTCAAGGCCGAGGTGCTGGACGAACAGCTCAGGCGGCTGGGCGGAACGGGACAGCCGCCGGCCGGCTGGAGCGGCGCCGTCGAGGCCGTGGGAGAAGCGGCCGACGGCGGGACGGGCCTTGGGTGGCGCACGCGGGCCAGTTTCTCGGTGACGCCCTCGGGGAAGCTGGGCATGCACGCCCACCGCTCCACGCAGGTCCTCCCGGTTCGGGAGATGCCGCTGGCCACGGACGCCATCAATGCCCTGGAGCTGTGGAACATCGACCTGCAAGGCATCGAACGGGTGGAAGTGGCGGCCCCGGCCAATGGTTCCCGCCCGCTGGTGCTGCTGGCTCCGGCGGAGGGAACGAAACCTAAACGCCTGGCGGCCGTTGCCGCGGCCCTGCCGGACGACGTGTCGGCAGCCGGGTTCGACCCCGTCTCGGGTGAGGTGACCCGGTTGCGGGGCCGTTCGTGGGTGCAGGAATCCGCGGCCGGACACGACTACCGGGTCACCGGCGCCGGGTTCTGGCAGATCCACCGCGACGCGCCCGGAACACTTGTGGGGGCTGTCACAGATTTCCTGCACGGGGGCGGCTTCCTGCACCCCGGTGCCGTGGTTGCGGACCTTTACGCCGGCGCCGGACTGTTCACCGCAGTGCTGGCCGACGCAGTGGGGGAGACCGGCTCGGTCCTGTCCGTTGAGGGCGCCCCGGGGACCAGCAGGGATGCACGCAAGAACCTGCACGCTGCTCCGCAGGTGGAAATTGTCCAGGGCCGGGTGGAACGTGTCCTCCGCCAGAAACCGCGGGATTTCGACGCCCTGGTCCTCGACCCGCCGCGCGCCGGTGCCGGCAAGGCAGTGGTGCGGCACCTGGTGGATGCGCACCCGCGGGCCATTGCCTACGTATCCTGCGATCCGGCGTCGTTCGCCCGTGACGTGTCCTACTTCCGGGATGCGGGCTGGGAGCTCGCCGGCCTGCGGGCCTTCGACATCTACCCGCACACCCACCACTTGGAGACGGTGGCGCTGCTGACGCCCCTTTCCTGACCGCATCCTCCGTCATGGCCACGGCGTTTTCGACTACGATGGCCGTAGTAGTCCCACGTCGCGCCCCGTATTCGCGGGCGGCTGTGTGCCATTTTCGGGTCCTGAGCTAATTAGGACCACCTAACTAGCAGGCGGTCAACCGCGCGACAAAGATGAAACTGTTGCGAGAGGAGTCCTGCGATGAGCACTGTGGACAGCTTCGGTTCAAAAGGCAAACTTAATGTAGCCGGAACCGAGTATGAAATTTTCCGGTTGAACTCCGTTGAAGGTGCAGAAAACCTTCCGTTCAGCCTCAAGGTATTGCTTGAAAACCTGCTGAGGACCGAGGACGGCGCGAACATCACTGCCGATCACGTCCGCGCCCTGGCAGGCTGGGATCCCAACGCGGAACCCGATACAGAAATCCAGTTCACGCCGGCACGCGTGATCATGCAGGACTTCACCGGCGTCCCCTGCGTGGTGGACCTGGCGACGATGCGTGAAGCCGTCAAGGAACTTGGTGGCGACCCCAAGCGCGTCAACCCGCTGGCACCGGCCGAAATGGTCATCGACCACTCGGTGCAGATCGATGCCTTCGGAAACTCCGGCGCGCTGGAGCGCAACATGGAGATCGAATACCAGCGCAATGGTGAGCGCTACCAGTTCCTGCGCTGGGGCCAGACCGCGTTTGATGACTTCAAGGTTGTCCCCCCGGGAACCGGCATCGTGCACCAGGTCAACATCGAGTACCTGGCGCGCACCGTCATGACCCGTGAAGTCAACGGCGCCCTGCGTGCCTACCCCGACACCTGCGTGGGCACCGACTCCCACACCACCATGGTCAACGGCCTGGGCGTGCTCGGCTGGGGCGTTGGTGGCATCGAGGCCGAGGCTGCCATGCTCGGCCAGCCCGTCTCCATGCTCATCCCGCGTGTTGTCGGCTTCAAGCTCAGCGGCAGCATCCCGGCCGGCGCCACCGCCACCGACGTTGTGCTCACCATCACAGAAATGCTCCGCAAGCACGGCGTTGTGGGCAAGTTCGTGGAGTTCTACGGCGAAGGCGTTGCAGCCGTGCCGCTGGCCAACCGCGCCACCATCGGCAACATGAGCCCGGAGTTCGGCTCCACTGCCGCCATGTTCCCCATCGACGACGTCACCCTGGACTACCTGCGCCTCACCGGCCGGGAGGACCAGAACGTCGCCCTGGTGGAGGCCTACGCCAAGGAACAGGGCCTCTGGCACGACCCATCACGCGACATCAAGTTCTCCGAGTACCTGGAACTGGATCTGTCCACAGTTGTTCCGTCCATCGCCGGCCCCAAGCGCCCGCAGGACCGCATCGAACTGACCGAGGCCAAGGACGAGTTCCGCCACGACCTCAAGAACTACGTCTCCCACGATGCCAACGCCGGAACCCTGGATGAGTCCCTCGAGGAGACCTTCCCGGCATCCGACGCACCGTCGTTCACTGCGGGAGCCACGCACATCTCCGACACGGACCGCGAGCCGGCGAAGTACTCGGCAGCCCACGGTGGCGCCGGGCGCATCACCAGCCCCGTCCCGGTCAAGATGGCAGACGGACGCGAATTCGAACTGGACCACGGTGCAGTCACGATCGCTTCCATCACCTCCTGCACCAACACGTCCAACCCGTCGGTCATGCTGGCCGCCGCGGTGCTGGCACGGAACGCCGTCGAAAAGGGCCTGACCGCCAAGCCGTGGGTCAAGACCTCCGTGGCTCCCGGCTCGAAGGTAGTCACCGACTACTACGAGAAGTCCGGCCTCACGCCGTACCTGGAGAAGCTCGGCTTCTACATCGTTGGCTACGGCTGCGCCACCTGCATCGGCAACTCCGGCCCGCTGGAAAGCGAGATCTCCGAGGCCGTCCAGGCCAACGACCTCGCAGTCGCCGCAGTGCTCTCGGGCAACCGCAACTTCGAAGGCCGCATCAACCCGGACGTCAAGATGAACTACCTGGCCTCCCCGCCGCTGGTCATCGCCTACGCCCTGGCCGGTTCCATGGACTTCGACTTCGAAACCGACGCCCTCGGCAAGGATGAGGCTGGCAACGACGTCTTCCTGAAGGACATCTGGCCCAACCCGGTCGAGGTCCAGCAGGTCATCGATTCCTCGATCGACAAGGACATGTTCGCCAAGGGCTACGACGGCGTCTTCGACGGCGACGAGCGCTGGCAGGCACTGGACACCCCCGCAGGCGACACCTTCGCCTGGGACGCCAAGTCCACGTACGTCCGGAAGCCCCCGTACTTCGAGGGCATGCAGGCCCAGCCGGAGCCGGTCAAGGACATCAGCGGCGCACGCGTGTTGCTTAAGCTCGGCGACTCCGTCACCACCGACCACATCTCGCCTGCCGGTTCGTTCAAGTCCGACACCCCCGCCGGCCAGTACCTGCTGGCCAACGGTGTGGAGCGCAAGGACTTCAACTCGTACGGTTCCCGCCGTGGCAACCACGAGGTGATGATCCGCGGTACGTTCGCGAACATCCGCATCAAGAACCAGATCCTCGACGGCGTGGAGGGCGGCTTCACCCGCGACTTCACCCAGGAAGGCGGCCCGCAGGCCTACGTCTACGACGCCGCCCAGAACTACCAGGCAGCCGGCACTCCGCTGGTGGTCCTGGCAGGCAAGGAATACGGTTCGGGTTCGTCGCGTGACTGGGCTGCCAAGGGTACCGCCCTGCTGGGCGTCAAGGCCGTCGTCGCCGAGAGCTACGAGCGCATCCACCGCTCCAACCTCATCGGCATGGGCGTCCTGCCGCTGCAGTTCCCGGCCGGCGAGAACGCTGCCAGCCTGGGCCTCACCGGCACGGAAACCTTCTCGGTTGAGGGCGTCACCGCCCTGAACGAAGGAACCACGCCCAAGACCCTCAAGGTCACGGCAACTGCCGAAGACGGATCGTCGAAGACCTTCGACGCCGTGCTTCGCATCGATACGCCGGGTGAAGCGGACTACTACCGCAACGGCGGCATCCTGCAGTACGTCCTGCGCCAGATCTCCGCGAACTAGCGGAGCCTGCCAGCAGGCAGAACCTCTCCGAAGCCCCGGCCGGTCACCGACCAGCCGGGGCTTCGGCCGTCCGGCTGAGCCTTGTCCGCGGGGCAAGGCGTTAGAGTTAAACGGCACGTCTACCACCCGAAGGAGGGGTCATTTGGGAATCTTGGACACCATCCGGAATCCGCAGGACCTAAACGATTTATCCGAAGAGCAGCTGGAGCAGCTGGCCTCGGAAATCAGGGAATTCCTGATCACTAACGTTTCCCAGACGGGCGGCCACCTCGGACCCAACCTCGGCGTCGTGGAACTCACGCTGGCCGTGCACCGCATCTTCGACTCTCCGCGTGACAGCATCGTCTTCGACACCGGACACCAGTCCTACGTCCACAAGCTGCTGACCGGCCGGCAGGATTTCAGCACCCTCCGCCAGCAGGGCGGCCTCTCCGGATACCCCTCACGGGCAGAGTCGGAACACGACATCGTGGAAAGCTCGCACGCTTCCTCGTCGCTGTCCTGGGCCGACGGGATTTCCCGCGCCCGGCAACTGACCGGCGAAGGAGACCGGCACGTCGTTGCCGTCGTAGGGGACGGCGCGCTGACCGGCGGAATGGCCTGGGAGGCCATCAACAACATCGCAGCCGACAAGAAACGCCGCGTGGTCATCGTCGTCAACGACAACGGCCGCTCCTACGCACCCACCGTGGGTGGTTTCGCCGACTACCTGGCCTCCCTGCGCCCCACCATCGATTCCTTCCGTGCAGCACCCGCCTACGAGGTTGCGCTGGACTGGTGGAAGAAAAAGCTCCAGAACGGCGGCCCGGCGGGCCAGTTCACCTACAAGAGCCTCCACGCCATGAAGAAGGGCGTCAAGGACTGGTGGGCCCCGCAGGGCATGTTCGAGGACCTCGGCATGAAATACATCGGCCCCGTGGACGGGCACAACCTCCAGGCCCTGGAGCACGCCCTCGCCACCGCACGGAATTACCACGGACCGGTGATCGTCCACGCCATGACCGAGAAGGGCCACGGCTATGCGCCCGCCCGCGCCCATGAGGCAGACCAGTTCCATGCCGTCGGCATCATTGATCCGGAAACCGGCGAACCCACCGGCGCTGCCGGAGCCAAATCCTGGACGTCCGTCTTTGCCGACGAAATCGCCGCAATCGCGGACGAGCGCAAGGACGTCGTGGGCATCACCGGTGCCATGCTCATCCCGGTGGGCCTGCATAAGTTCGCCGCCAAGCACCCGGACCGGGTCATCGACGTCGGAATTGCCGAACAGCATGCCCTGACGTCCGCAGCCGGCATGGCGTTCGGCGGACTGCACCCCGTGGTGGCCGTCTACGCCACCTTCCTCAACCGTGCCTTCGACCAGCTGCTCATGGATGTGGCCCTGCACAAGGCAGGCGTCACCATCGTCCTGGACAGGGCAGGCGTCACCGGCCCGGACGGCGCCAGCCACCACGGCATGTGGGACATGTCCATGGTGCAGATCGTCCCGGGCCTCCACTTGGCGGCGCCCCGCGACGCGTCACGCCTCCGCGAAGAACTGCGCGAGGCCGTGGCCATCGATGACGCCCCCACCGTGGTCCGTTTCTCCAAGGGATCCGTCGGCGCCGAAATCGAAGCGCTGGAACGCCTCAGCGACGGCGTGGACGTCCTGGCCCGCCGGCCCGCGGGCTCCACTGCCAACGATGTCCTCATCGTCAGTGTCGGCGCCATGTCCGAGCTCGCCCTGGACGTGGCCAACCGTCTTGGCGCCCAGGGGATCAGCACCACCGTGGTGGACCCCCGCTGGGTGCTTCCGGTCCGCCGTTCCATCATTGCCCTCGCCTCGCACCACCGGTTGGTGGTCTGCATCGAGGACGGCGTCCGCGCCGGCGGAGTGGGATCGCGCATCCGCCAGGAAATGCGGGCGGCAGGAGTGGACACCGCCCTGAACGAAGTGGGCCTTCCGGTCGAGTTCCTGGACCACGGCACCCGCAGCGAGGTGCTGGAGCGCGTTGGCCTCACCGCCCAGCAGATCACGCACGACGTCGTCGCCCAGGTTTTGGGGACCAAGGTCCCCTTCGCGCGTCCATTGCCGGGGCAGCAACACCCCACCACCGGCAGCCTTCCCATCCTGTGAGGGGAGAAGACAGGCTGGAGGACCAGGCCGGGCCCACGTATCCCGGCATGTTGGGGGAGCAGCACGAAACCGGCCACCCCGGGGCAACCCGGACACCGCAGGGACTCGAACCCGGGCAGCTGGTGGTGGCCCGCAACCGCAAGTGGAACGGCAAGGCCCACTGGGTGGTGCCGGGCCGCTACCTCGGCGAGGACAGGCACGGCTGGTGGATCTTCCAGGGCACCAACGAGTTCTGTTCCCGTCCCGGCGCGGCCTTCTACACCAGGTCCGACGCCGTCCTCCTGGTTCCGCGGGACGGCGACTGGGTGGCCACGTTCTACGATGATGCCCACCCCGGCGGCGTCCGGATCTACATCGACCTCGCCGTGGCCCACGAATGGAACCCCATCCGGCCGCACGTCACCGAATTCCACGTCATAGACATGGACCTGGACGTGGTGAGCACAGCGGGCCGTGGCGTCTTCATCGACGATGAGGACGAGTTCGAGGACCACCGCGCCGCCATGAACTACCCCACAGCACTGGCGGAGTCCCTCGAGGCTTCAGCCGCAGAACTTTTCCAGGCCGTTAAGGCGCAGCAGGCACCGTTCGACGGCACGGACGTCGGCTGGTTTACCAAGGGACGAATATGAGCGACAACATCCGGGTCTACAAACGCGACGACGAGGGAGCCCTCCAGTTCCGGGAGGCCTGGTACGACGAGGAATACGGCCAGTTCGTCATGAACTTCGGCGCCGTGGGGCACCAGAGCAAGACCCAGGAGACAGACGTCTCGGATGCTGCCGCCGCAGAAGGGCTGATGGATGCCTTCGCCGCACAGTGCACCGAGGACGGCTACGCCGCTGTCCCCGAGGAGGATCAGTCCTGGGTGGTGGCTCAGTTCGCCCTCAAGTCCAGGGAAGGTACCGAACGCGACAGGCGCCTGCAGGCCAAGGCTACCGACGCCCTCATCAGCCACCTGGCGTGGCGGGGACTTGGCACCGTTGAACGGTCGGAGTTCACCGACTTCAAGCTCAACATCTTCTGCCTCTGCCCGGACGTGAACAAGGCCGTCGCCGCCATCAAGATATGCGCGCGCGGCGAGGACCTGGATTTCACCAAGCTCAGCATCGGTGCTGCCCCGTTCTCCGACCCGGAAAACTTCAAGCTCAAGCACTCCGCCAAACCCGCCAACAGCTTCAGCCTCTAGGAGGTCCCTGTGACAACGTACCGCCGCGTCGGAAAATCGGGCCTGACCGTCTCCACGGTAGGCCTCGGATGCAATAACCTCGGCCGCGCCAACACCGCCACCGAATCCCAGGAGGGCACCGACGCCGTCGTTTCCGCGGCCCTTGACGCCGGCATCACGCTGTTCGACGTGGCGGACAACTACGGCCGCGAGCCCGGACTCAGCGAGACCATGCTGGGCAAGGCGCTTGGTAGCCGGCGGCACGACGTCGTGGTGGCCACGAAGTTCGGAATGGATGCCCGGGGCATCAATGGCCCGGACTTCGGCGCGCGTGGTTCCCGCCGGTACATCATCCAGTCCGTCGAAGCATCCCTCCGCCGCCTCGGCACCGACTGGATCGACCTCTATCAGTTCCACACCCCGGATCCGCAGACTCCGATCGACGAGACCCTCTCGGCCCTGGACGACCTTGTCCGCAGCGGAAAGGTCCGGTACATCGGCCACTCCAACCGCGCCGGCTGGCAGATTGCCCAGGCCGAGTACGTGGCGCGCGAACTCGGCGGTGCCCGCTTCGTCTCCACCCAAAACCACTACAACCTCCTGGACCGCCGGGCTGAACAGGAGGTCACCCCTGCAGCCGAGGAATTCGGCCTGGGCGTCCTGCCGTACTTCCCCCTGGCCAACGGCCTGCTCACCGGCAAATACGCGCCCGGCCACGCGCCGGACGGCTCCCGGCTCAGCCACACCCGCACCAACATGGTGGACGACGCCGACTGGGACCAGTTGGGCAAGTTCAGCCTGTTCGCCAAGGAACGCGGCCTGGGTGAAGTTGAGGTCGCCTTCTCCTGGCTCGCCGCCCAGCCGTCCGTGGCCAGTGTTATCGCCGGTGCCACCAAACCGGAGCAGGTCAGGCAGAACGCGGCAGCGGCCCACTGGCAGCCCTCGGCGGACGACCTCGCGGAATTGGACACCATCTTCCCGGCCGTGCCCAAGGTAGCCCTCTTCTAGGCGGCCGGAAACCGGCACCAACCAACGGCCGCAGCTAAACCCAGACCACCGAACCCATGACCGCATTCCTCCTGGACGTCGACACCGGCATCGACGACGCCCTGGCCCTCGCCTACCTGGCCGCCCTCCCGGACACCGAATTCGTGTCCGTCACGGCAACCCCCGGAAACGTGGACGCGGACCAGGTGGCACGGAATACCCTGGCGCTGCTGGAACTGTGCGGACGACCCGGCGTGGAAGTGGCCATCGGAGCCCGGGCACCGCTGTCCGTCCCGTTGGTCACCACGCCGGAAACGCACGGGCCGCAGGGGATCGGCTACGCCGTCCTGCCCGAACCGGACGGGCAGGTCTCGGCGCGGAACGCCGTCGACCTCTGGATCGGGCATGCCCGCGCCCGGCCGGGCGAACTCACGGCGCTCATCACTGCGCCGCTGACCAACTTCGCCCTGGCCCTCCGCGAAGAGCCGGACCTGCCCGAGCTGCTGGCCGGCGTCGTGATCATGGGCGGAAGTTTCTATCACCAGGGAAACACCACGCCCACCGCCGAGTGGAACACCCACGTGGATCCGCACGCCGCCAAGGAGGTGTATGCCGCCTACCGCGCCAGGCCCGCCGGGAAGCTGCCGGTGGTTTGTTCCCTGGACACCACCGAGCGGATGGAGCTGCGGCCTGGCCATGTCCGGCAGCTCGCCGGGGCAGCCGGTGCCGCCGTTCCCGAACTGGTGCTTCCGGACCAACCTGAGGGCCGGCGCAGCACCTCTGACAACCGCGTCATCCGGCACCTCTCGGACGCGCTGCGGTTCTACTTCGAGTTCCATCGGCTGTACGACCAGGGCTACCTGGCCCACGTCCACGATTTCTTTGCCGCAGGGGTTGCCGCGGGCACCCTCGAATACAGCGCGCGGCCGGCAACCATCGACGTCGAGACGGACTCGCCGCTGCTGATGGGAACAACCGTGGCGGACTACCGGGGACTGTGGGGGAGCGCACCGAACGCCCGGATCGTTTCGGCCAACAACCCGGAGCAGGCGTTCCGGGAACTCATTAGGGCCGTCGGGAGCCTGGCAGCCCGGCTGGGCTGACGGCCGCCGGCACTCCTAGAGCGGGGCGTCCGCCGGTACGTCGGTGCCCAGGGCCAGCAAGGCGTTCTCCACCACCTCCATCAGCGCCGGGTGGATCCAGTACGGTCCGCGGGCCAGCTCGTGGACGGGTGTTCCCTGGTACATGGCCTGCACCAGCGGCTGGATCAGGTTGGACGCTTCGTGGCCCAGGATGTGGGCACCCAGCAGGCGTCCCGTTGAGCGCTCGGCGATGAGCTTGACCACCCCTTCCTGATCCTCCATGGCCCAGCCGTACGCTGTGCTGCCGTACTCCTGCAGGGCGGTGACAATATCGGATCCGGACGCAGCGCGGGACCGTGCATCCTCTTCCGTCAGTCCCACCGAAGCAATCTGCGGATTGGAGAATACGGCGGACGGGACGGCGGTGTAGTCGATGCTGCGGAGCCTGTCCGCGTGCTCAAGGTTGTGGGCCACCACGCGGGCTTCCCGGTTGGCCACGTGCTTGAGCTGGTACGGGTTGGCGGCGTCACCCAGTGCGTACACACCCGGCAGGGGCTCGCCTCCGGAGAGTATCCGGAGCTTGGAGTCCACGGCGAGTATCCCGTCGTCGCGCAGGTCAAAGCCCGCAGCCGCAGCGCCGAGCCTGTCAGTGTTGGGGACCCGGCCGGTGGCCATCAGCACGATGTCCGCCGGAACGCGCAGCTGCTCGCCGCCGGGCCCCGTGAAGACGGCTGTGACGCTGCCGTCGCCGTTGTCCTCCACGGACTGGAGCGCGTAACCGGTCCTGAGCGTCCAGCGTTCGGCGGCGGCGGCCGCGAATCGCTCCGCGATGTCTGCATCATGGCCGCGGAGCAGGCGCCCGGACCGGTTCACCTGCGTCACGTCGGAGCCGAGGCCCGCAAAAACGCCGGCGAACTCTGCGGCGATGTAGCCTCCGCCAACCACCACTACCCGCCGGGGCAGCCCGTCCACCCGCATCACCGTGTCCGAGGTGTGTACCTGGGGCAGGTCCATGCCCTCAACGTCCGGCACCACCGGCCGCGAACCCGCGGCAACCACTACCTGGTCCGCCGTGATCTCCACCCCGGAGTCCGTCCGCAAGGACCGCGGACCGGTGAAGCGCGCGTGCTCCGCGTACAGGTCAACGTTGTCCAGTTCGTCCGCCCGGTACCGGCGGCCCGACGCTGAGATGGCGTCAATCCGGCCGAAGATCCGGTCCCGGATCCCGTTCCAGTGCACCTTGTCCAGGCTCAGGTCCACGCCCAGCCGGTGCGCCTCCGCCGGCGCAGCGGCCAGCCCGGCCGGATAGACGAACATCTTGGTGGGGATGCAGCCAACGTTCAGGCACGTTCCGCCGAACACACCGCCGTCGATCAGGGCCACGCGCTTGCCGTCCCAGTACGGGGTGATCAGCGAGTTTCCTGATCCGGATCCAATGATGGCGAGTTCGTAGTGGGGCATGGGTCCGACTTTCAGTGGAGGACCCCTGCCAGGAGGTCCGGTGTTTTCGGGCGGACCGGCAGCCCAACTGCCGGTGCCCCTCCCGGCAGTCTAAGGGAGGACACCCGCCGGCCGGGTGTTGCACCGGTAGACTGGTCCCGTTTGCCGGTTCATTCCGGCGCCTGCCGCCGAGGTGACATAGGCGGCGTCCGCACGGCCCGGATTTTCCGTGCCGTCCGTGCCGCACCCCAAAGGAAACCTTCATGTCATCGCCCTCCCTGACGCTGCCGTCCCCGGCGCCCGCCGCTGCCCGCCGGCGCCGGCTCCTGGAAATCCTCGGTGCCCTGGCCATTGCCGGCACCTACGTCTACCTGGTCCTCAACCAGCCCGCGGACATCACCGGCGGCCCGGGCAGTGCGTCGGCGCTGATTGCCCTGTCCGGTTTCCTGGTGGGTGCCATCCTGCTGATCGTGGCCGTGCTGCCCGGCCTGCCGGCGTCTACCGTCGTGCTGATTCCGGTGGCCCTGGTCCTGAACATCGTGCTGGGCCAGTTCGTCGGCAGCACGCTGGTGCCGTTCTACCTGGACGCGATCGGTACTGTCCTGATCGCCGTCCTGGCCGGTCCCGCGGCCGGTGCGGCCACGGGGGCACTCAGCAGCATCGTCTGGTCCTTCTTCAATCCCACGGTCCTGCCCTTCGCCGCCGGCGCTGCCCTGATTGGCTGCCTGGCCGGCCTTGCTGCCCGGTACGGCCTGTTCCGCCGGTTCTACCTGGCACCCGTTGCCGGCTTCGCCACCGGCATCATCGGCGGCGTTGTCTCGGCACCCGTGGCCGCCTTCGTCTTTGGCGGCACCTCGGGCGTGGCAACCGGCGCCATCGTCAGCGCCTTCCGGTCCATGGGCGACACTCTGCTGGCTGCCATTACCAAGCAGGCGCTCATCTCCGACCCCATGGACAAGGCCATCGTCTTCACAGTTGTAGCCATCCTGGTGTACGCGCTGCCGCGCCGGACCTGGTACCACTTCCCGTTTGTCCGCCGGCACCACGTCCTCGCCGGTAAGGCTCCGGGACAGGCCGCAGGACAGGACTCCACGCCCGCGTCCTGAATCCCCTTCCCATGCGCGTCCACCCGCTCACCGGCCTCGCCGCTGCCGGCAGCACAGCCGTGATCACGACGGCGGCAGGCAGCTGGCCACTGTCCCTCGCCGTCGTTGCGGGTGCCTTGGCCGTGTCCACCGTTGGTGGCACGGCCCGGCGGCTCCTGCCCGCGGCTGCGGCGGTGCTGGTCCCGCTGAGCCTGTCCCTCCTGATGGTGCACGGGCTGGCGTATCCAGAAGGCCGCGCTGTCCTTGCCGAATGGGGCCCCGCCCGGGTCACAACGGAAGGACTGGGCTTCGCCCTGCAGCGGGGGGTGCAGGTGTGGGCCGCCGTCCTGGCGCTCCTGGCCTTCTCCTTCAGCGTCAGCGTCCCTGACCTGGTGGCTGCCCTGAATGCCAAGGGAGTCCGCGGACGCTTTGCCTTTGTGCTCGCCTCCACACTCACCCTCCTGCCCGCCATCGCGGCACAGGCCGCGCGCATCCGCACCGCACAGGAAGCCAGGGGGCTCGTGATTCGCAGGGGACTGGTCCACCGGGCGGCCGCGTTCCGCCTGCAGGCTGTACCGCTGGTCCTTGCCCTGGTGGAGGATGCCGGTACCCGCGCAGCCGCGCTGGAAGCACGCGGGTTCAGCAGCAGCGGGCCACGGACCAGCTACCGCACTGTTCCGGACTCCACCGCCCAGCGCCTCCTGCGCGCCGTGTTGCTGCTCGCTGCGGCTGCGGCCGTCGTCCTGCGCCTGTGGGCCGCGGCAGCGTGAGGTTAGGCATGCGCTTACCGTCCAGCCCGGTCCTGAAGGCCGGCATCCAGAGCTTCACGTTCCACGACGGCGGCGGACCGGTCCTGGAGAGGATAGGGGTCGCTGCCGCGCCCGGCACCCTGACCGCGGTACTGGGAGCGTCCGGCAGCGGAAAAACCACCCTTGGACGGTTGTTGGCAGGTTGGCTGACGCCGGGAGCCGGCGGGACCCTGCATGGCTACCTGGAGCTGGACGGCATCCGCCTTGACTTCGGAAGCGGACGGGCCGAGGGCGACGGAACCGCTCACCACCGGGGTGAACCGCGCATCGACCCCGCGGCGTGGGGCCGGCGCGTGGGCTTCGTCCCCCAGGACGCGGCAGCGGCCCTCTCAACGGTCCGGGCGACGGTGGCGGAGGAACTGGCCTTCGGGCTGGAGAACGCAGGAGTACCCCGCACGGCCATGGTTGCCGCGGTGGAACGCACGGCAAACCTCCTGGGGCTCACGGGACTGCTCGACAGGCATCCTGCCCGGCTCTCCGGCGGGCAGCTGCGGCGCCTGGCCGTTGGCTGCGCCGTCATCTCCGGGCCCGCCGTGCTGGTCATGGACGAGCCGTTCGCCTCGCTGGACGCGGCAGGGGCCAGGGAACTCGCGGCCCTGGTGCGGCACCTCGTGGCGTCGGGAACCGCCGTCGTAATCCTGAGCCAGGTCATCGACAGGCTCCTGCTGGCAGCGGACCAATGGCTGGTGCTCGATGCCGGGACCGTGGCGGCCGCCGGCGATCCCGCGGACCTAGGTCCGGATACCGGCCTCGTTCCTGCTGGCATCCGGTGGGTGGGCGAAGCAGCCCGGGCCGCCCAGCCAACTGCCCTGGCCATCCGGCAAACTGCCACAGCCGCCCGGGTAGCCTCCACAGGCAATACGGAAGTTCCGGCCACCACGGACACCGCTGCCGCTTCACGGGACAGCGGGGGAGCTGGCGCTGCGCTGGAGCTGCGTGACGTTTCCTTCAGCTACAGTTCGGACGGCAGCCGGACCCGCTACAAAGGCCGGTTGCTGGCCCGCAGCAGGAAGGCGGGTGCGGCACCCCGCCAACCCCTGGTCCTTGCGGGCATCAACCTGGCGGTACACCCTGGAGAGATTGTCGCCGTCACGGGGCCCAACGGAGCGGGCAAGTCGACCCTCCTGCGGCACCTGAACGGGCTGCTCCGGCCGGCAACCGGCTCCGTGCTGGTGGACGGCAGCGACATCGCCGGGCGTGCGGTGGGGGAGACCGCCGCCGGGGTGGGCCTGCTCTTCCAGCATCCCCGTGACCAGCTGTTCGAACGGACGCTCCTGCGCGAGGTCCGCTTCGGCCTGGACCGCATGGTTGGTCCCGCGCAGGCAGGCGAACGTGCTGCGGCCGCGCTGGCGGCGGTAGGACTCGAAGGTGCCGCCCACGGCCACCCGGCCGAGCTGTCAGCGTCCGGCCAGCGGCTCCTGGCACTGGCCACCGTCCTGGCCCGGAAACCCTCGATCATTGCCCTGGACGAGCCCACAGTGGCTCTGGACGGCGACGGCCTGGCCGTGCTGGACGCAGCGGTCCGCTCCGCGGCCGCGGAAGGGGCCGCCGTCGTGCTGGTCACCCACGACCTGGACTATGCACAGACGGCGGCCCACCGCCTGGTGGCGTTCGACGGCGGCCGGCTCACGGACTGCTGACCGGCCGCCGTCTGCGGCAGACTTAGTTGGAACCGGGACCCGGCGCCACGCCAGAAGCCACGCCCGGCGGGAGGAACCGCTTGCCGTTGACCCGCTCCGAGGCGCCCACCCGGTCGAGGTACGGCGTGATGCCGCCCAGGAACATGGGCCACCCGGCGCCCAGGATCATGCAGAGGTCGATGTCCTCCGGTCCTGCCACCACACCTTCGTCCAGCATGAGGCCGATTTCTTCTGCCAAGGCGTCCTGCGTGCGCCGCAGCACCTGATCGGCAGCGGAGGGGCTCGTGCCAAAGGACATCAGCGACAGGGTGGCGTCCGGGATGGCCACCGAACCGTCCGGCCCGGTTTCCCAGAGGCCCTTCACGCCGTTGTCGATCAGCTTGTGGAGGTTGGCGGAGACCGGGAACCGGTCGCCGAAAGCAGCGTTCAGCGATTCCTGGACATGCTGGGCCACGGGCAGGCCCACCATGGCCAGCAGCGTGAAGGGGGACATCGGCAGGCCCATCGGCTTCAGGGCGCTGTCCGCGACGTCGGCCGGGGTGCCCTCATCGAAGGCGGCCGTCACCTCGCCCATCAGGCGCAGCAGGATTCGGTTGACCACGAAGGCGGCAGCGTCCTTGACCAGCACGCCGGTCTTCTTCAGGGCCTTTGCGAGTTCGAAGGCGGTGGCCAAGACGGCGTCGTCGGTCCGCGGGGCGCGCACGATCTCCAGCAGCGGCATCACGGCCACCGGGTTGAAGAAGTGGAAACCCACCAGCCGTTCAGGGTGCTGCAGGTCCTCGGCCATGGCCGTCACCGAGAGCGAGGACGTGTTGGTGGCCAGGATGCAGTCTGCCGAAACGACAGCCTCCAGTTCGGCGAACACCTGCTTCTTGACGCCGAGTTCCTCGAAGACCGCTTCGATCACGAAGTCAGCGTCGGCGAAGGCGTCCTTGGACACCGAACCGGACACCAGGGCTTTGGTGCGGTTGGCGGCGTCCGCGCTGATCCGCTTCTTCGCCAGCAGTTTGTCCACCTCGCCGTGGACGTAGTTGACGCCCTTGTCCACCCTGGCCTGGTCAATGTCGGTCAGCACCACCGGCACCTTGAGCTGGCGGGCAAACAACAGGGCCAGTTGGCCCGCCATCAGGCCCGCTCCCACCACACCGACCTTGGTGACTGGGCGGGCAAGTTTGCGGTCGGGTGCGCCGGCAGGACGTTTGGACCGCTTCTGGACGAGGTCCAGGAAGGCGTACACGGTGGCCCGGAACTCGTCCGTCTGCATCAGCCCGGCCAGTGTTTCGCATTCCAGCGCCGCCGATTCGGACTGGCTCATGGTGCGGTTGGCTTCCATCAGGTCCAGCACCTTGCCCGGGGCAGGCGCCGCGTTGGAGGTTTTGGACTCCACGAAGTTCCGGCCAGCCGCCACCGCGGCCGCCCAGCGTTCCGCGACGTCCGGGTGGGAGGCGTCGACGGCGTTGGCGCGTTCCGGGACCAGCTCGCCGGAGATGACTTTCGCGGCCCACGACACGGACTGCTCCAGGAAGTCTGCGGGTTCGAACAGGGCATCCGCGACGCCAAGGTCGAAGGCCTGCGGCCCGCTGAGGGTCCGGTTGTTGCTGAGCGGGTTCTCGATCATCACCTTGACGGCGTTCTCCGGCCCTATCAGGCGGGGGAGCAGGTAGACGCCGCCCCAGCCCGGGACCAGCCCCAGGAGGGCTTCGGGAAGGGCCAGGGCGCCGGCGCCGGCGGACACGGTGCGGTAGGTGGACTGCAGTGCGATTTCCAGTCCGCCGCCCAGGGCGGTGCCGTTAATGAAAGCGAAGCTGGGTACGCCCAGGTTGGCCAGCGTTGCATATACATCGTGGCCCAGTTGGGCCATGTGGAGGCCGTGCTCGCGCTCTTCGAGAGATTTCACGGCAGAGAGGTCGGCTCCGGCCACGAGGTAGTACGGCTTACCGGTAACCCCGACGCCGGCGATCTCACCGCGGGCGGCGCGGTCCCGCAAGCCTTCCAGCACCATGCCCAGTTCCACGAGCGTATTGGGACCCAGTGTGGTGGGTTTGCTGTGGTCCAGTCCGTTGTCGAGCGTGACCAGGGCAAATGTTCCGGGGCTTGCCTTGCCGGGGGCGGCGGGAAGCGGAATATCCTGCACGTAGGAATGGGTGACTGTTTCATTGGGGAACAGGCTGGCGAAGTCGGTGAAATCTGCGGCGCTCATGCTGTGGCTCCTTCGGTCTGGACTGCTGCCGGGGCGGTGGTTGCTGTTCCCGTGGTGCCGGTGCCGCCACTGTAGTCGGCGTGGTGCGGGTTTTCCCAGATAACGGTTCCGCCCATGCCGAGACCCACGCACATGGCGGTGATGCCGTAGCGCACTGACGGATCCTCTTCGAACTGGCGCGCCAGCTGGGTCATCAGCCGGACGCCGGAGGAGGCGAGAGGGTGGCCCACGGCAATCGCGCCGCCATAGCGGTTAACGCGGGGGTCGTCGTCGGGAATGCCGAAGTGGTCCAGGAAGCTCAGGACCTGGACGGCGAACGCCTCGTTGATCTCGAAGAGGCCGATGTCGCCGATGGTAAGGCCGGCGTTCTGCAGCGCCTTCTCGGTGGCCGGGACCGGGCCGATGCCCATGACGTCCGGCTCCACGCCGGCATAGGCGTAGCTGACCAGCCGCATCTTCACCGGGAGGCCAAGCTCAGCCGCAGCTTCCCCCGAGGCCAGGACGGCGGCGGTGGCACCGTCATTGAGGCCCGCGGAGTTGCCGGCGGTAACCCGGCCGTGCGCGCGGAAAGGAGTGCGGAGTCCGGCGAGGTCGGTGACTGTGGTCCCGGGACGCGGCGGTTCGTCCACGCTGTGCACGGTCCAGCCCTGGCCCGGTTTGCGGCCGGCCACCGGTACCAGGTCGGGCTGGATCCGGCCCTCGCGGTAGGCTGCGGCCAGCTTGTCCTGGGATGCGACGGCGTAGGCGTCGCTGCGCTCCTTGGTGATGGCGGGAAAGCGGTCATGCAGGTTCTCGGCGGTGTTGCCCATGTTCAGGGCGGCGGGGTCCACCAGCCGTTCGGACATGAACCGGGGGTTCGGGTCGGCGCCGGAGCCCATGGGGTGGTTGCCCATGTGCTCCACTCCGCCGGCGATGACGACGTCGTACGCGCCGAAGCCGATGCCGCCGGCCGTTGACGTTACGGCGGTCATGGCACCGGCGCACATGCGGTCCACGGCAAAGCCCGGAACGGTGCGTGGCAGTCCGGCCAGCAGCGCAGCGGTCCTGCCCAGGGTGAGGCCCTGGTCGCCGGTCTGGGTGGTGGCGGCAATGGCCACCTCATCCACCCGCCCGGGCGGCAGCGAGGGGTTCCGGCGCAGCAGCTCGCGAATGCATTTAACGATCAGGTCGTCGGCGCGGGTACCGGCATGGATCCCCTTCTCGCCGGCCCGGCCGAAGGGCGTGCGGAGGCCGTCAACAAAGACGACGTCGCGGACAGTGCGCCGGGAGGCGCCGCTTCCGGTGTGGCTCACGTATAACTCCTCATCGAGACGTAGGCGCCGCGCACATGCCGAAGGACGGCAGGGTGTGCGGCATTACGTCCGATGTTACTCGTGAGTAACTTAGGCTGCAAGGCCGGCGTAATAGGGCGTCGGAAGGCTAGCTGCCCGCGGTGACAGCGGCTTTCGGCTCCTTGGGCGGAAGCGGCTGCGGGTCCAGGAAGGCGCGGGTGATGAGTGGGGCCGTGAGCTCCACCTGCCATTCGCGGGCACCGAGTCCGCGCAGCTCCGAGGCCACCGAGTCTTCGCTGATCGCCGCCGGCGGGCGCCAGGCAACCCGGCGCAGGAAGTCCGGCGTCAGCAGGTTTTCCACCGGGAGGTTCAGCTGGTCGGCGCGTTCCTGCAGCAGCGGCCTGGCGGTGGCGAGCCTCGCGGCAGCCTCGGGGTCGCGTTCCGCCCAGACCCTGGGCGGGGGCGGGGCGTTGGTGGCCAGGTGCAGCGGCGGAAGATCGTCCAGGTCCTGGGCTGCGGCAATGCAACGGAGCCACCGGGGAGCTTCACGCTGGGCCGCCCTGCCATGGAAGCCCTTGGTCCCCAGGAGCTGGGGAACGGTGGCAGGCATGGCCTTGGCGGCGGACACCAATGCCGAGTCCGGGATGAGCCGGCCCGGTGCGACGTCGCGCTTGCGGGCCAAAGAGTCGCGTTCCAGCCACAGTTCCCTGACGGCGGCCAGTTGGCGCCGGTCCCGGATCTGGTGCAGGCCGGAGGTCTTCCGCCACGGGTCCAGCCGCGGCGGAGCAATGCCCGCTGCCAGGATCGCGGCAAACTCCTGTTCGGCATACTCCAGCTTGCCGTCGGCCTGGAGCAGTTCCACCAGCTCTTCACGCAGCTCACTGAGGACCTCGACGTCCAGTGCTGCATAGCGCAGCCACGGTTCCGGGAGGGGCCGGGTGGACCAGTCGGCGGCGGAGTGCTCCTTGGCCAGGCCGAAACCGAGAAGCTGTTCGATGACGGCCGCAAGGCCCACGCGGGGAAGCCCTGCCAGCCGGGCAGCGAGTTCGGTGTCGAAGAGCTTGTCCGGCCACATGCCCAGCTCCGACAGGCACGGAAGGTCCTGGGTTGCGGCGTGCAGGATCCACTCGACGCCGCGGAGCGCATCGTTAATGATGGCGAGGTCGTCAAAAGGCTCGGGATCGATCAGCCATGTGCCGGCGCCTTCGCGGCGGATCTGGACGAGGAAGGCGCGCTGGCCGTAGCGGAATCCTGAGGCCCGCTCTGCATCCACTCCTGCCGGTCCGGTTCCTGCGGCGATGGCGGCTGCGCAGCGTTCGAGTCCGGCCTGGGTCTCGATGACCAGGGGGACGCCCTCACGGGGTGCGTCGAGTTCGATGATTTCGGGGATGGGGCTGTCGAAGCCCTCCACGGTG
This sequence comes from Pseudarthrobacter chlorophenolicus, assembly GCF_000962805.1. GTDB lineage: Bacteria > Actinomycetota > Actinomycetes > Actinomycetales > Micrococcaceae > Arthrobacter > Arthrobacter chlorophenolicus_A. The sequence continues at coordinate 103,190 of NZ_JZTW01000004.1, forward strand.
ATATGGGGTGCGGTATCAGCAGCCGGAGCGCCGGCCGTGGTGTTTTCCGGGTTGTTAGGGGTCATGATGCCCCCAGTTTACCGGTCCGGCGCGCCGGCGGTCCGCTGGCCGGATGCCGGCAGGGCTGGGCGGGCGTCAGTTCCGGCGCCGCTGCGGGAGGGGCGTGACGCCGTCGGGCAGGGGCGGGAGGCCTGCGAAGGTGCACACCATGTCGGACCACGCTTCGAGGTGTGCGGTGACGTCCGGCGTTGCGGGGGTCCAGGATGCCCGCAGTTCAATGTCGATGGTCCCGGGCCGTTCGGAGAGGGTTCCGAAGCTTTCGGACAGGACCCGGGTGGCGGTACCGCCCGCGGCCCGGTAGGGCGCATTGTGGTTTTCCAGGGCCTCCACCAGCCAGGTCCAGGCCACCGTTCCGAGCATCTCGTCGTTGCCCATATCCGGTTCAAGCTCCGCACGGATATAGGTGACGATCCTGAACTCCCCGTCCCACACGTCCGAGCCTTCGGGATCGTGCAGCAGGATGAAGCGCCCGGTGGCGAGCTCCGTGTCGCTGTCTTCCCCGGTCCCGGCGGCCGCCAGGGCCATTGCCGCCGGTCCATGCAGGGGAGGCGCCGCGGTTCCGGCGCCCTGGGCCAGGACTTCCGCGCCCAGGGCGACGGCGAAGGGTGCCAGGCGGGCCGGCGCGGGGATTTCCGCGAGGTGGAGTTCCTTGCGGCACCGGGCTTTCCTGAGGGTTCCCAAGGCGTGGAGGAAATCCGGGGGAACCTGGTCAAGTGCGTTCACCATGGCAGATTACGCAACCCTTCAGGGCTGTCCGGGGAGGCTCGCCGTCGCGTGCGCCTCAGCCGGCCTGCCCGCCGTCGTAGTCCCGCAGTTCGTGGCGGATGGCGGCGATGAACGCATCCACGTCCTCTTCGGTGGTGTCGAAGGAACACATCCAGCGCACTTCCCTGGCGGCTTCGTCCCAGTCGTAGAACCGGAAGGATGCCCGGAGCCGGTCCGCCACTCCTTCGGGCAGCACGGCGAAGACTCCGTTGGACTCCGTCTTCTGGGTGGGGCGCACGCCGTCGATGGAGTCCACCGCGGCGCGGAGCCTGGAAGCCATCGCGTTGGCATGGGAGGCCGAGCGCAGCCACAGGCCGCCTTCGAGGAGGGCGATGAACTGGGCGGACATGAAGCGCATTTTGGATGCCAGCTGCATGTTCATCTTGCGCAGGTACACCAGGCCGTGGGCGGCTTCGGGGTTCAGCGCCACCACCACCTCGCCGAACAGTAGGCCGTTCTTGGTACCGCCGAAGGAGAGGATGTCGACGCCGGCGTCCCGGGTGAAGGCCCGCAGCGGCACCTGCAGGTGGGCTGCGGCGTTCGCCAGCCTGGCACCGTCCATGTGCAGTTTCATGCCCTTCGCATGGACATGGTCAGCGATGGCACGGACTTCATCGGGCGTGTAGCAGGTGCCCAGTTCGGTGGTCTGGGTTATGGAGACGGCCAGCGGCTGGGCGCGGTGCTCGTCGCCCCATCCCCACGCCTCCCTGTCGATCAGCTCCGGAGTCAGCTTTCCGTCCGGCGTGGGGACCTGCAGCAGCTTGATGCCGCCGATCCGCTCCGGGGCGCCGTTCTCGTCCATGTTGATGTGGGCGGTCGAGGCGCACACCACGGCTCCCCAGCGCGGCAGCAGTGACTGCAGCGAGAGGACGTTCGCCCCGGTTCCGTTGAACACGGGGAAGCATTCGATGCCGGGCCCGAAGTGCTCCTCCATGACCTCGTGCAGCCGGGAGGTGTAATCGTCCTCGCCGTAGGACACCTGGTGGCCTTCGTTGGCTGCGGCAAGCGCCGCAAGGATTTCCGGATGGACGCCGGAATAGTTGTCCGAGGCGAAGCCCCGCACATTGGGGTCGTGCAACCGAAGGGCCGCGCCGGTCTCTGCTGTGGTTGTCATGCCTTTGCTCACATTCCCAGTCTATGTATGGCTTGCGGTGGAGGGGTGCCCCTGCACGGCGGGGTCCTGAAGGGTCACGGAGCCAGCCGGACCCGGGTACCGTTCAGATCGGCCGCCGGGACGTCGAACAGCCCCACCACCGCTTCCGCGAGTTCGGCCACGTCCGTGGCTCCCGGGAAAGTCCGCTCCGGGTGGCTGCGGCGCAGCCCGTCGTCCATAAGGGCTTTCACCACGAGGACGACGGCGGCCGCCTGCCCGCCGCTGCCGGCTGCGGACGCGCGGCGGAAACCGTCCGCTACGGCGAGGGTCCACGCTTCGGCGGCAGCCTTGGCGGCAACATAGCTGGCCACTCCGGCCGCCGGGCTTTCCACGGCGGTGGAGGAAACCATGGCGAACCTGCCGTGCGGGGAGGCGGCGATGTCGTCAAAAAATACCCGGGTGATGTTGCGCAGCGTCGTGACGGCACCCCGCTCGAGGAAATCCCAGTCCTCGTCGGACTGGTCGGGGATGCCCTGCGCTCCCCGCCATCCGCCCACCAGATGGATGACGGCGTCGACGGTACCGGCCTGGCGCGCGACGTCGTCGCGGAGCTGCCTGACGCCGTCGAGTTCGGCGAGGTCGCACACGCGGGGCGTGACGCCGTCGCCCGCCTGCTGTGCTGCTGACTCGATCCGCTGCTGGTCGGAACCCACCGTAATGACCCGGTGCCCGGCCGCGCGGAGGGCGCCGGCGACGGCGACGCCGGAGGCTCCGCTCCCACCCGTGACCAGGACGGTGAGCGCCGGAAGTGTCCCGGAGGTTCCGCTCACAGTGCCGAGCTGCCGGTGATGCCTGCGGTGGACTCGATGACTGGGCGCATTTTCTTCTCCAAGGCCTCGTAGAACATGGACAGCGGGAATTCGTCGTCCAGCACCTGGTCCGTCAGTCCGCGCGGGGCGCCGGACAGAGGGAGGGCGTCCGGACCCTTTGCCCACACGGATGCGGGGTTGGGCGTAACCGTGCCCGAGATGAGCTCGTAGGCTGCCAGCCAGTGGGCGGTCTTGGGGCGGTCGATGGAGCGCCAGTAGAGATCGTCAATCCGGGCTCCAAGCGCCATGACGGCCTCCGGAATCCCGTCCCAGTCGATGGTGAGGCGGGTATCGGTCCAGTGCAGCACGTGCTGCTGGTGCAGCCAGGCGAACAGCAGCTGTCCGCCCAGGCCGTCGTAGTTGCGGACGCGGCTGCCGGTGATGGCGAAGCGGAAGATCCGGTCGAAGATCACGGCGTACTGCACCAGTTTGGCGTGCCGGCGGGCTTCTGGATCGGCGTCGTCGTCCTTCTCGATGCGCACGGATTCCCGGAAGGCTGTGAGGTCGCAGCGGAGTTCTTCCAGCGAGTACAGGAAGAAGGGCATGCGCTGCTTGATCATGAACGGATCAAAGGGCAGGTCGCCGCGCATGTGGGTGCGGTCGTGGATCAGGTCCCACATGACGAACGTGGCCTCGGTGAGCTCCTGGTCCGCGAGCAGCTCGGCTGCATCCGCGGGCAGTTCCAGGCGGGTGGTTTCGGCAGCGGCTTTGAGCACCCGCCGGAAGCGTGCGGCCTCGCGGTCCGCGAAGATGGCGCCCCAAGTGAAAGTGGGGGTGGTGCTGACAGCCACTGTCTCGGGGAAAAGGACTGCCGAGTTGGTGTCGTAGCCCGCGGTGAAGTCCACGAACCGGATGGGAACAAACAGTTTATTGGTGTAGTCGCCTGACTCCAGGCCGGCGATGAACTCGGGCCAGATGACCTCGATCAGGACGGCCTCCACCAGCCTGCTGCTGCTGCCGTTCTGGGTGTACATGGGGAAGACCACCAGGTGCTGGAGGCCGTCCTGCCGCTGTTCCTGGGGCTGGAAGGACAACAGTGAGGAGAGGAAATCCGGAACAGCGAATCCGCCGGCAACCCAGGCCGCGAAGTCTGCGCAGACGGCGTCCAGGTAGGCGGCGTCATGGGGGAAGGCGGGGGCCAAAGCCCGGACGGCGTCCACGATGCTGTCAACGTGCTGGGCTGCCGTGGCGTGGCTGGCTCCATCCGGCACGGAGCCGTCCGGAGCCTGCAGGCCCTGGAGGGCCGACGCTGCGGTACGGAGGCGGATCCAGTCCTGGTTATCCGAGGAGATCCGGGGGACGGCGGTGAGGGTTTCAGTCATCGTCGCTGCCTTTCTGGGCGTTGCTTGCTTCTCTCTTTGGAGCGTAGCAAGCAACAAGCAGAACTAATCTGAAAAGCGTTTGAGGCTAAGAAAGACTGTTTCTTACTTCGGTGGCCAGCCTGTTGAGCGCGTCCGGTGCTGGGGGATGGCCGGTGCCGGACCCGCCCAGTCACCGGATGTGGTGTACCGGCGGGCGGGCCCGGTATAGCCTGCCGTTGCGCCCGCCGCCGGAGCTGGCTGCTGGATCAGCCTGCCGTTGTGGCGTCCGCCGCCTCTGCCCCGTCCTTCGGGACGAGCCGCAGCGAGACGGAGTTGATGCAGTAGCGCTGGTCCGTGGGAGTGCCGTAGCCCTCGCCGTCGAACACGTGGCCCAGGTGTGAATCGCAGGTGCCGCAGCGGACCTCCACGCGGTCCATGCCCATGGTCCGGTCGTGGATGTAGCGGACCGTCCCCTCGGCCAGCGGGGCCCAGAACGATGGCCAGCCGCAGTGCGAATCGAACTTCTCGTTGCTGGTGAACAGCTCGGTACCGCAGGCCCGGCACTGGTATACGCCGGCTGTGTGGGTGTCCCAGTACTCGCCGGTGTAGGGGCGCTCGGTCCCGGCCTGCCGGAGGACGCGGTACTCCTCCGGAGTGAGTTCCTCCCGCCACTGGGCATCTGGCTTGTTGACGGTGGGCTGCTCCGATTGCCCCTCAGCGCCGGCGTTGCGGCCCTCCGCGGCCGGGTCTGCCACCGCGTGGGTGGCCTTGTTTCCGAAAATGTTGTTTCCGAAGATACTCATGTAGTGGTCAACGCCTAGGAGTCGCCGATAAATCCCGATCCTGCATACAGGTGCAGAACGGGGATACCGAGCTGGTCCTGGGCCTTGTTCGCCCAGTCGGTGTGGAAGGTATCGGCCACCGCATGCGGCCGCGTGATGACCACTGCCTGAGTGGCTCCGGTATCCCGGACCTTGGCCACCAGTCCGTTAACCGCACCGCCGTTCACCACCTCGCCGTCGACTCCGGCCCCCAGCCCTTCCAGGGCGGCAAGCGAGGCTGCCAGGGTCTCCGTGGCGTGGGCGCGTTCCTCGGCGGGGTCCGGTGCGCGGGAAGTCAGTTCACGGAAGGCCGCGGCAATTTCCAGAAGGGAGAGGTGTTCGAGGAAATCCACCAGCAGGTGCCGTTCGGTATTGGCCGGCACAAGGACCAGCAGCCGGGAGTCTGCTCCGTCCACCAGCCGTTCGATGTTCAGGCGGTCGTCCGCCCCCAATGGCTCTTCGGTCAGGATGACGATGGGTTCACTCATGGCCTTAGCCTAGCCCTGTGCGTGGGGCGCCGCACTCACCTGTACGCGGGCCTGTCACGGTGTGCGGGCACCGGTCCGCACAGGACCCGCCCGGCCCGGAATGCGGTGATCCTTCCGCTGACGGTAAGAATAGAAGCATGGCTTCTTATCTGCGGACGCGCCCGGAGCACACTGCCCAGACCCCGGAAACAGGGGGCATGTCGCTGCGGACCCGATGGGCCATCGCCGGTGCCATCGCGGGCAGTTCCCTGACCGGGCTCCTGGCAGCTGGTTCGTCGGCGCTCGCCGTGTATTTCGCCCGCCGCGTCATTACGCCGGCACGGCAGCGGACGTCGGACCAGGAGGTCCTTGCGGTCATCCGCGACGGGCAAAACCAGCAGGTGATCCTGGCCGCCACGGACGACACCACGGTGGACGGCCGGTACGGATTCTATTTCGACGGCGGCAAGGGGCACGCCAGGATCGGCCGCATCATCTCCTATTCGCCGGCGGAGCGGACGGTACTGCGCGAAGTCGAAGCGGTCTACGCCGGAGACCTCTCTGCCGCCCGCTGGGGCTGGTGGAGCGGCGCCCTTTACCCGGACCCCGCCGCCGTCGGCTATTCAGCCGAGGAAGTGGCCATTCCCGTGGAACGGGGCGAGGCGCCTGCCTGGCTGGTCCGCGCCGGGGGGACGGCGCGGACGTGGGCGCTCATGGTCCATGGCCGCGGTGCCAGCCGGCAGGAGGCGCTGCGGGCGGTGGGTCCGGCGCTGGAGCTGGGGCTCACCAGCCTGCTGCTGTCCTACCGCAATGACGGCCTGGCGCCGTCGGCGGATGACGGGCGGTACGGCCTTGGCTCCACGGAATGGCAGGACATTGAGGCAGCCATCGGGTATGCACTGGACAACGGCGCCGAGGAAGTTGTGCTTTTCGGTTGGTCCATGGGCGGCGCCATCTGCCTGCAGGCAGCGGACCTGTCCCGCTACCGCCACCTGATCCGGGCCATGGTCCTGGACGCGCCGGTGATCGACTGGGTCAACGTCCTGGCCCATCATGCGCAGCTGAACCGGATTCCCTCGGTGGTGGGCCGGTACGGGCAGCTCATGCTGGGGCATCCGCTGGGACGCAGGCTGACGGGCTTGTCCGCGCCTGTGGACCTCAAAGCCATGGACTGGGTCTCACGCGCTGTTGAGCTCCGGACCCCCACACTGATCCTGCACAGCGTTGATGATGAATACGTGCCCTATAAGCCGTCCGCGCTGCTGGCCGAGCGGAACCCTGAAATGGTGACCTTCGAGGCCTTCAACCACGCGCGGCACACGAAGGAATGGAACGTGGACCCGGAGCGCTGGGAGCGGCTGGTGAAGGCGTGGCTGCGGCAGCAGCTCGCCCCGCGCCTCAACCCGGGTGCCCGGCCGGGGGAGCAGTCCGGCTAATCAGACTGGCTGGTTGGCCTGTCTGATCAGCCAGCTACGCGTTGCTGCCGATCAGCGCGGTGACTGCGTCGGTCAGCCGGACCAGGTCCAGCGGTGCCAGTTCGATGTCCAGGCCGCGCCGGCCGCCGGACACCAGCATGGTGTCCAGCTCCAGGGCAGAGGCATCGAGCACTGTGGGGGAGGGGAGCCGTTGGCCCAGCGGTGAGATGCCGCCCAGCACGTAGCCTGTGCGGCGCTGCGCGGCGGCCGGATCTGCCATGGCGGCTTTCTTTGCCCCCATCGCCGCAGCGAAGGCTTTCAGGTCCAGGGTGCCGCTGACGGGGACGATGCCAACGGCCAGCCTGCCTTCAACCTCCACCATCAGGGTCTTGAAGACCCGTGCCGGATCGATTCCCAGGACTGCGGCTGCTTCCGCCCCGTAGCTGGCTGCGGCCGGATCATGGGAATAGGGGTGCAGCACGAAGGGAACCCCGGCGGCGGCGAGTGCCGCCGTGGCCGGGGTTCCCTGTGCTGCGCTCTTGCGTGCCACGCGTCTGTGCGGTCAGGCGCGGACGCCGGACGCTGCAGCTACCTTGCGCTTGATCCTGCCCAGCATCGCCGTCATGCCCCTCATCCGGAGAGGGGTGATGGCCCTGGTCAGGCCCAGCAGCTCGGGCATGTCATCCGGTACGGAAAGGATTTCCTCCGCCGAAAGCCCATCCAAGCCTTCGTGCAGCACTCCGGCGAAGCCACGCGTGGTGGGGGCTTCGGCGGGGGCCTTGAAGAAGAGTCGGAAGGCGGTGGCTGAACCGGTGCTGCCGTCCTTTTCCGTTTCGATGGTCAGGAACAGCGGCGACTGGCACTCCACTACCTGCTCCAGGAGCTCGGGGTGGTTGGTGAGCCGTTCGGGAAGTTCCGGAAGCCCCTCCGAGAATTCGAGCAGCAGCTGCAGCCGCTCGGGCTCTGACAGGGCCTGGAAGTCGTCCACAATCGCCGCGAGGGCGGAAGGCAAGGCTTGAGTAGTCATCATGGCCAGTTTACGCGGGAGCTTTCGTCAGACTCCAACGGCGACGGGAAAGGAGCCGCGCTCGGCGCCCTTGACGATGGGGACGCGGACGGCGTTGCCCCATTCGGTCCAGGAGCCGTCATAGTTACGGACGGACTCGAAGCCCAGCAGGAACTTCAGTGCAAACCAGGTGTGGCTGGATCGCTCGCCGATGCGGCAGTAGGCCACCACATCGTCGCCCGCCGTAAGGCCGGCTTCGCCGAGGTAGATGGCGTCCAGGTCTTCCCGGCTGCGGAACGTGCCGTTTTCGGCCGCTGCACGGGCCCACGGCACGGAGGCAGCAGTGGGGATGTGGCCGCCGCGCAGTGCGCCCTCTTCCGGGTAGGCCGGCATGTGGGTGCGCTGGCCGGTGTACTCCTCGGCGGAGCGGACGTCGATCAGGGGCTTGCCCAGGTGGGCCAGCACGTCGTCCTTGAAGGCGCGGATGGGGGCGTCGTCGCGCTCCACCACGGGGTAGTTCCCCGGGGCGGGCGCGGGCTTGTCCTTGGTCAGGTCCCGGCCTTCGGCGACCCATTTGTCCCGGCCGCCGTCGAGCAGGCGCACATCCTGGTGGCCGAACAGGGTGAAGACCCACAATGCGTAGGCGGCCCACCAGTTGGACTTGTCGCCGTAGATCACCACGGTGCTGTCCCGGGAGATGCCCTTCGAGGCGGCCAGTTCAGCGAAGGCTTCGCCGTCGACGTAGTCGCGGGTGACGTCGTCGTTCAGGTCGGTGTGCCAGTCGATCTTCACTGCGCCGGGGATGTGGCCGGTTTCGTACAGCAGCACGTCCTCGTCCGATTCGACGACAACCAGTTCACCGTTGGCAACGGCGCCGCTCTCCAGGGCGGCGGCAAGCCACTCGGTGGAAACCAGCCGCTCCGGGTGGGCGTAGGCGGCGAACTTTTCATTCTGTTCAACGGGGTAGGGCATGGTGTTGGCCTTTCATCGAGGACACGGGAGGGCCGCGCAGTGCGGTAAGCGGCTCCTGCATGGGGACCTTTCCCCACACTATCCAGCGGCAGATGCGTTGTCCGTATTCCGTTAACAGGACGAAATGTTGGCTTCATCACCCCTAGTGGTCCCGGTGATGCTGCGCCCGGACGGGTACCGCGAAGCCGGTATCCTTTCTGGGGACCACCTACCAGCAGAACGGACCACCTTGGTACAGATCGAACAGCTTGCGGCGCGCACTCCTGCAGTGTCGGTGAACGAACTCCTTAAGGGTTTCTATCCGTCGCCGCGGTTTGGCCAGGTGTCCTTCGCCAGCTACCGTCCGGACCCAAAGCAGCCCAGCCAGGCGGCTGCCGTCCAGGCCCTGGAGGGGTTTGCCGGCAACGTGGCACCGTCCGACGGCGGCGGGCTCTTCAAGAAACTGTTCGGCAAGAAGGACAGCTCGCGTGCCGGCATCTATCTCGACGGGGGATTCGGCGTGGGTAAGACCCACCTCCTCGCTTCGCTGTGGCACGCCGCCCCCGGACCGAAGGCCTTCGGCACCTTCGTTGAATACACCAACCTGGTGGGCGCCCTCTCGTTCCGCAAGACGGTTGACGCACTCAGCAGCTACAAGCTGGTGTGCATCGACGAATTCGAACTCGACGACCCGGGCGACACCGTCCTGATGTCCCGGCTCATGCGGGAACTGGCCGACGCCGGCGTGAAGCTGGCCGCCACCTCCAACACCCTGCCCGGCTCTCTGGGGGACGGCCGCTTCGCCGCTGTGGACTTCCAGCGCGAAATCCAGGTCCTGGCGGACCAGTTCGACGTTATCCGCATCGACGGCGAGGACTTCCGCCACCGCGGCTTGCCGGCGGCCCCGGCCCCGCTCAAGAACAGCGAACTGACCTCCCACATGAAGGCCGAGTTCGACGGCAAGACGGTAGCCCAGGACGAGTTCAGCACCTTGATCCACCACCTCGCCGGCGTACACCCCAGCCGGTACCGGCAGCTCATCGACGGGATCGACGGCGTGGTGTGGCGCAACGTGGAAACCATCACCGAGCAGTCAGTGGCACTGCGGTTCGTGGTCCTGGCGGACCGGCTCTACGACAAGGACGTCCCCATCCTTGCCAGCGGCGTGCCGTTCGACAAGCTGTTCACAGAGGAAATGATGGCCGGCGGCTACATGAAGAAGTACTTTCGCGCCGTGTCCAGGCTCACCGCGCTGGCCCGCGAAGGCCAGAACCACGAACCGTCCTAGTGTGTTCGGCGGGGCTTCAATGCCACCCGCGGCGGCCCTCGCCGGTGGCTCCTAAGCGCGGTCCCCTGCGCCTGCGGGCCCACCGTCCAGCAGTTCCCGCTCCCGCCGGGGGACCAGCAGCGTCCTGACCACCAGGCCGGCAAGGAGTGCCCAGAACGCCGAGCCTATCCCGGCAAACGCAAGCCCCGAAGCGGCCGTTAGGAACGTGACTGCCGGGGCGATGCGGTCCTCGGCATCTGCCAGTGCCGAAGAGACCGACGCCGCCAGCGTGCCCAGGAGCGCCAGCCCAGCCACCGCTTCCAGCATGCCCGCCGGTGCTGCACTGACCAGGGTGACCAGCGCGGCCGAGAAGGCAGCCAGGACCAGGTAGGCCGCTCCGGAGGTAAGACCTGCAACCCAGCGCCTGCTGCGGTTGCTACCGGCTTCCTCACCGGCAGCAAGCGCCGCGCTCAACGCGGCAAGGTTGATGGCATGGCCGCCAAACGGCGCGCCCAGTACGGTGCCTGCACCGGTCACCAGCATCGATGCCCGCCACGGCGTGGCAAAGCCGAACGAGCGCAGCACTGCCACACCCGGAACGTTCTGGGAGGCCATGGTCACCACGAACAATGGCAGGGCGATGCCCACCATGGCCTGCAGGCTGAAGGACGGCGTGGTCCACACGAGGTGCGGCAGCACCCCGCCCGTTCCGGGGCCCGTGCCGGTGGCAGCCAAAGAGACGGCGATGACTCCCAGCGCCACGATCAGTGCCGCAGGCACAGCCCAGCGCGGGGCGTACTTCATCATGAGCAGCCAACAAACAATGACGGGGGCCACGAAGAGCGGAACGGTGCCCAGTGCAGTGAACGGTGCCAGGCATAACTGCAGCAGGACGCCGGCCAGCATTGCCTGGGCGAGCGACGCGGGGATCCTTGCCATCAGCCGGCCGAGGGCAGGGATAAGCCCGGTCAGGGCTATCAGAACCCCGGCTGCAAGGAAGGCTCCGACGGCGGCCGGCCAGCCGCCGTCGGGCGTTCCGGACGTGGCGAGCAGGGCTGCGCCGGGCGTGGACCAGGCAAGCGTGACCGGAACCCGGGACCGCCACGCAAGCAGCAGGACGCCGACGCCTACGGCCAGGGTCAGCGCCAGCAGGCCGGACGCAGCCTGAGCGGGGTTGGCGCCTACTGCCCTAAGCCCGGCGAGGACAACGGCGAAGGACGACGTAAACCCCACCAGGGCGGTGACAATGCCGGCAACGACGGGCCGGGAATCGAAGGTGGAAGGACTGGCCGTCCGGCCGGTGCGGAGGGGTGCGGAAGACTTCGCCATACCGGCAGGTTATCCGTGGTTGCGGCCCGTACTGCAATTGCGTGGCGCTACAGCACCGGGCGTCCTGACACCCGGTCCGGCCACTGGCCCCGGCAGAGCCGCGCGGGCGGGCAGTCCGGGGTGATTAAACGCCAAAGGCGCGGGCGCCGCCTCCCGGCGGGACCCGCGCCCCGTTGACGTGCTGGGGCAATGCCCCGGCCGAGATCCTTACGGAGTCCTGTCAGCCGGCGGTGCCGGGTTGACGGGATTGACCGGGGGGGACCTGCTCTGCGGCAGGTGCCTGGCCAGGGGTCCCATTCTTGTCCACGAGCTTGGAAGCGCCATCCTGGATCTTGTCGACGTGGCCGGCGTACTTGCCGCCGGTCTTCTGGTCGACGAAATCGCCGGCTTTGGTGATGCCGTCCTTGATGGTCTGCTCGTTTCCGCGGATAAGACCCTGTGCCTTGCCCTTTAGATCGTCAATCAGTCCCACGAGCACCTCCCTTCGGTCGCGGAGCCAGGTCGCTCCTTGCGCAATCGATCCTAGACCTGCGGGAGGGCAGTTCCAAGGATATTGGGGAGATTTGCGTTCGCCCGCAGCGGATGAGGCTTGGCACGGCAACAAAAAAAGCAGCTCTTCACGAGCTGCTTTGAGTGTGGGCGATACTGGGATCGAACCAGTGACCTCTTCCGTGTCAGGGAAGCGCGCTACCGCTGCGCCAATCGCCCGGAACCGGAAGACCGGCTAATGGGTTTTGAAAAAGAGAGCGGACGACGAGATTCGAACTCGCGACATCCACCTTGGCAAGGTGGTGCTCTACCAGCTGAGCTACGTCCGCAATTGCGTTCCGGCCGGGGCCGGACTGCTGTTGGCAAGTTACCTTGCCGAGTGGGCGATACTGGGATCGAACCAGTGACCTCTTCCGTGTCAGGGAAGCGCGCTACCGCTGCGCCAATCGCCCATGCTGATTCGGAGAGTATCCGAAAAACCATGGTTTTCACCGAGGTGGGTACGGGATTCGAACCCGTGTATACGGCTTTGCAGGCCGCTGCCTCGCCTCTCGGCCAACCCACCGTGTAAGCCCCGGTTTAGCAACCGTTGCCGTGACAGTGTCCTGCGAGCGGACGACGAGATTCGAACTCGCGACATCCACCTTGGCAAGGTGGTGCTCTACCAGCTGAGCTACGTCCGCAGTTTGGAGGTTTGATTCCTTGCCGTTTCGGCATTTCCTCGCTTCCAACGAGTAAAAACAATATAGGAGGTTCCGGGAAAGTCCAAATCGGCTGGTCCGGTTGCTGTCACCATGCCCCTGCATCCCAGTAATGGCGCGGAATGCTGCGACTTACAAGCGTGTAATTCGAGTAACTCCAGCTTCCCCCTGACGCTGCGGGATGCAGGAATGTGGAGTGTGTATGCAGCGGACGGGCAGCGGAAAGGTCCATTTAGCGGGGCCGTCTTTGGGAGCCGGTGGCCGATTTTTGAAATGGCCTCCCGGTGGGCTAGCATTCAAATGCATCGGGGCGATTGGCGCAGTGGTAGCGCGCTTCGTTCACACCGAAGAGGTCACTGGTTCGAACCCAGTATCGCCCACCGCAGAAGGTCCGTTTCCGCTCATCAGCAGCGGAGGCGGACCTTTTTCATGCCCGGGCCTGGCTCCCGGAGATTTTGTCGGCCCCCTGTGAAAGAGTCTTTTGTATGACTGATCCGCTCCTCGCCCACGCCACCGAATACGGCCGGATGTATGCCCGGTCCACGTCGGAGCAGTTCTCCGTGCCGTCCATCACCACAGTCATCAGCCAGCAGCCGCACGGCCTGGACGGCTGGTTCGGCTACATGGGGGCAAGCAGCCTGGCCAAGGACCCGCTGTTGTCCGAATGCCTGGGCAGCCCGGCGAAGATCAAGCAGGCCATCAACCGGGCGGCCAGGGCGGCCGAGACGTATCGGGACGATGCCGCGCGCCGCGGGGACCGGGTCCACACATACTGCGAGCAGGTTGCCCTGCGTGCGCTGGGACGTCCGCATGCCATGAAGGAAGCGCGGGAGGCGCTGGCTGCCAACGGGGAGGAGGCCTTCGCCGTACGTTTTGATGAATGGTGGGAGCTTTTCCGCGTGGAGCCCCTTGCTCCTGAAATCACTGTATGGAACAAGGCGGTGGGGTACGCCGGCACCCTGGACCTGGTGGCGCGAATCAACGGACGCATCTGCCTTATCGATTACAAAACCAAGGGCACTACCCGGGACGGCCAGGTCAAGTCCCTCGACGACAAAGTGGTGATGCAGCTTGTGGCCGGCATGAAGGCCGAGGAGAGCCTGGTGGATCCGGTGGCCGGTACCTGGGAACCGTGGAAGTACGGGGAAGACCCGGTCCTGCTGGCTGTGGCCATTGGGGAGACGGAGGTCCGCCCCGTGCGGGCCAACCCCGAGGTCCTTAAGCACCACTGGTGGAAGTTTTGCGCGCTGCGCCGCGTGTGGGAGCTCTCGGCCGACACCATCAGTGCCGGCACCGCCCTGCTCCCTATCGCCCCGCCACCGCTGGCCCAGGCCCGCACCGCCTAGCGCCTAAACTGGTTTGGTCCCATTGCCGCCAACCGTGAGGAAAATCCGCGCATGGCTATTCTGAATATCCGCATCATCGGCGATCCCGTGCTCCGCACGGTGGCCGATCCTGTGACGGAATTCGGGCCCGAACTTGCCAAGCTGGTCGCCGACATGACTGAAACCATGGAAGATGTGGATGGCGCCGGCCTTGCCGCGCCCCAGATCGGTGTCAGCAAGCGCGTCTTCACTTACCGGATTGACGGCGTGGAAGGGCACATTATCAACCCGGTGCTCGAAAACAGTGACGACTACCAGCCGGACCACGTGGAGGGCTGCCTGTCCATCCCGGGCCTGGGCTTCCCTGTCCGCCGTTTCCGAGCCACCCGCGTCTCCGGGGTGGACATGCACGGCGATCCCGTCTCCATCGAAGGGGAGGGCATGCTGGCCCGCTGCTTCCAGCACGAGAACGACCACCTGGACGGCGTCCTTTACACAGACCGACTGGAGGGAGAGGACCGGAAGGCCGCCCTCCGGTCCATCCGCAATGCCAACTACGACTCCGTCACGGAGCGCACCACCGCCAAGCGCGCCAAGACCGTGGGGTCCAGCTTCGGCGGAGCGAGCTTCGGCGGACCCGGTGCACCGGGACCGACGCCCGGCTCCAGTTTCGGCAACGCCGGGTGAGGGTCCTTTTCGCGGGCACTCCCGCCGTCGCGGTTCCCTCCCTGGATGCCCTTGTCAAGGCCGGATTCGACGTCGTTGCCGTCCTGACCCGCCCCGACGCTCCGATTGGGCGCAAACGCGTCCTTACGCCGTCGCCGGTTGCTGCGCGGGCCCTCGAGCTAGGGCTGGATGTCATCTACGCTGCCAAGGTTGACGACGCCGCCGTCGAACAGATTTCCGCCGCTGCCCCCGATGTCGCAGCCATCGTGGCCTACGGCGGGCTCGTTCCCCCCACCGCCCTGGCCATTCCACGCCACGGCTGGATCAACCTGCACTTTTCGCTGCTGCCCGCGTGGCGAGGTGCCGCACCCGTGCAACGTTCGGTGATGGCCGGCGACGACGTCACCGGCGCGGTGACCTTCCAGCTGGAGAAGGGGCTCGACACGGGACCCGTGTTCGGCACCCTCACCGAGTCCGTTGGCCCGGAAGACACGGCCGGCCAGCTCCTGGAACGGCTCTCGCACAGCGGCGCCGTCCTCCTTGCGCAGACCCTGTCCGCGATCGAAGCGGGCAAGGCATCTGCGGTGCCCCAGGCCGGAGACGTATCGCTGGCGCCAAAGCTCACCCTGGAAGACGGGCACTTGAACTGGCGCCACCCCGCCCTGGCCATCGGCCGCCAGGCCCGTGGCGTCACCCCCGAGCCCGGAGCCTGGACGCTCCTGGACGGCCAGCGCGTAAAGCTCGAGCCTGTGCGGCTGCGTCCGGATGTCGAGGACCTCGCACCGGGTGCCCTTGCCGTTCACGGAAAGAGCGTGCTGGTGGGCACCGGTTCCCACGCGGTGGAGCTGACCCGCATCCAGCCCGCCGGAAAAAAGATGATGGCCGCGCCCGATTGGGCCCGCGGCATTGGTTCGCTGGAAGGCGTGGTATTCGAATGAGTGGATCCGGTACGAATTCCGGTGGCGCGCAGCAAGGGCGTCCGTCCGGCCGGGGACGCGGCGCGGGCCAAAGCGGCCGCGGCCAGGGCGGCGCACGGGACAACAGCCGCCGCGACGCCCAGGGCCGGGAACGGAACCGTGGCCCGCAGCGGAACTACACCGAAAACGCGCCGGCCCAGCGCAC
This sequence comes from Pseudarthrobacter chlorophenolicus, assembly GCF_000962805.1. GTDB lineage: Bacteria > Actinomycetota > Actinomycetes > Actinomycetales > Micrococcaceae > Arthrobacter > Arthrobacter chlorophenolicus_A. The sequence continues at coordinate 118,837 of NZ_JZTW01000004.1, forward strand.
CCGCCGGGCCGATCCCGCCCGGCTGGTGGCATTCGAGGTACTCCGAGCCGTTGCGCAGGAGGACGCCTACGCCAACCTCGTCCTGCCCGCCCGGATCCGGCAGCACCGGCTGGACAAGCGCGACGCCGGGTTTGCCACCGAGCTGAGCTACGGCGCGCTGAGGGGACAGGGAACCTACGACGCCGTCCTGGCGCGCTGCGTCGACCGGCCGCTGGACCAGCTCGACCCTGCTGTCCTGGACGCGTTGCGCATTGGCGTGCACCAGCTTCTCGCCATGCGCGTCCCGGCCCACGCGGCACTGGACCAGACGGTGGGTCTCGCCCGCGCCGTCATTGGCGCAGGACCCTCCGCCCTGATTAACGCGGTCCTCCGCAAGGTCAGCGTCCACAGCCTGGATGAGTGGCTGGACCTGCTGGTAGCGGACGAAACCGATGAAACCCGCATCGCGTCACTCCGCTACGCCCACCCCGAATGGATCGTCCGGGCCATGCGCCAGGCGCTGGTGGCCCACGGCCGCCCCGTCGGGGAAATCAACGCCTTGCTCGAAGCTGACAACGCAGCCCCGGTGGTCAACCTGGTGGCCCTTCCCGGTCTGGGAACCCTCGACGAAGCGCTTGAAGACGGCGCCACTCCGGGCAAACTCGTTGAAGGGTCCGCCCTGTCCAGCGGTGGGGACCTGGGACGGCTGTCCTCCGTACGCGCGGGCACCACCCGGGTACAGGACGTCGGCTCGCAACTGGTGGCCCGCGCGATGACCGCGGTGGAGCTGGGAGACGCCGCGCCCGATGCCGCAGCGCCCGAAGCCTGGCTCGACCTCTGCGCCGGACCCGGCGGAAAAGCGGCACTGCTTGGCGCCCTCGCCCGGGAACGCGGCGCCACGTTGCTGGCCAACGAACCCGCAGCGCACCGCGCCAAACTGGTCAAACAGGCCTTATCCGCCGTCCCGGACGACACCTGGCAGGTTCGCACCGGTGACGGCCGCGAGGTCGGCGCAGAGCACCCCGGGTCCTTCGACCGCGTCCTGGTGGACGTGCCCTGCAGCGGCCTGGGGGCATTGCGCCGCCGGCCTGAGTCCCGTTGGCGCCGATCGCCCAAGGACCTGGCGGACCTGGGACCGCTGCAGCGCGAACTGCTTTCCTCTGCACTGGCAGCTGTCCGGCCCGGGGGAGTGGTTGCCTATGTGACGTGCTCGCCGCATCCCGCCGAAACCACGGCGGTGGTTTCGGACGCCCTGAGGAAACGGGATGACCTGGAACTCCTTGACGCCGGGGCCGCGCTCGACGCCGTCAGCCTCACCGGGAGCCTGGGTGCAGGACATGATTTGACCGCGCAGCTGTGGCCACATGTCCACAGCACCGACGCCATGTTCCTGGCCCTTATCCGGAAAAAGGCCTGACGCCACCCTTCGGCACACGCATCCCATCCACCTTTCGAAAGGCATCCCCGTGACGCAATGCTGCATCAACCCGAGCATCCTCTCGGCCGACTTCGTCAACCTTGAGGCTGAGCTGAAGCGCATCAGCAACGCCGACGCCGTGCACGTGGACGTCATGGACAACCACTTTGTTCCCAACCTCACCATCGGCCTGCCGGTGGTGCAGCGGATCCAGGCGGTCAGCCCCGTGCCCCTGGACGCCCACCTGATGATCGCCGATGCCGACCGCTGGGCGCCTGGTTTCGCGGACGCGGGCCTGGCCTCGGTCACGTTCCATGCAGAGGCGTCCATAGCGCCCATCAAGCTGGCCCGTGAACTCCGCAGCAGAGGTGCGAAGGCCGGAATGGCGCTGCGGCCGTCCACCCCCGTGGAGCCGTACCTGGACATGCTGTCCGAACTGGACATGCTGCTCATCATGACCGTGGAGCCAGGTTTCGGCGGCCAGGCTTTCCTCGACGTCACCCTTCCCAAGATCCGCCGCGCCCGCGCCGCCATTGACGGGTCCGGCATTGGCGTGGCCATCCAGGTTGATGGCGGGATCACTGAGGAAACCATCACCCGCGCCGCGGAAGCAGGAGCCAACGTGTTCGTGGCGGGCTCCGCTGTCTACGGGGCTGACGACCCCGCCGCTGCCATCGAACGGCTCCGCGACGAAGGCAGCCGTACGTTACGGAAGGCGACGGCGGAATAACAAGAAGCCACATCCGGTTGTGGCACAATAACAACACACATACGTGCTCCGGGGTCGGTGTAAGTCCGAACCGGCGGTGACAGTCCGCGACCCGCGAACCGGTGGCTATTCCTGGCAGGCCAGGCGAAGCCCCGGTGATCGGTTGAACCGGTGAAATTCCGGTACCGACAGTTAAAGTCTGGATGAGAGAAGCACGTACAGCTGTATCTTCGGGGCCCGTGGGCTCCGAAGCGTTCTGCTGTCGTATACCCCCGGAGCCATCGCGGTTCTGACAGGGAAGGAACGACACACAGACATGGACCTCCTGCGATGGCTCTTTGACGCTCAGATCCCCGTTGGGGGATCTGTCCTGATATTGAGAGAAGTGCTGGGCAACATTTTCGGCCTGGCAAGTGCATTCGGCGGCATGCGCCGCAAAGTTTGGGCCTGGCCCGTGGGCATTGTCGGCAACCTGCTGCTGCTCACGGTGTTCCTTGGCAACGTCTTCGGCTCCGCCACACCGGCTACCCTCTGGGGGCAGGCCGGCCGCCAGGTGATGTTCATCGCCGTGGCCGCCTATGGCTGGCACCGCTGGAAGCAGGGCCGGAGCGCTGGTGGCGGGAACACCGCCGTCGTGCCCCAATGGGCCAGCAACCGGACCCGGCTTATCCTCGCTGCCGCACTGGTGGCCGGCACCGTTGCCCTGACCCCGCTGTTTGACTCCCTCGGTTCCTACCCGCCGGTGTGGGCTGACGCCTGGACCTTTGCGGGATCGCTCCTGGCCACCTACGGCATGGCGCGGGGCTGGACCGAGTTCTGGCTGATGTGGGTGGCCGTGGACATCGTGGGTGTCCCGCTCCTGTTCAGTGCCGGCTACTACGCCAGCGCCTTCATGTACCTCTTTTATGGCTTCTTCACCCTTGCCGGGTTCTTCGTCTGGTGGAATGCCTCCCGCCGCGGTGGCGCGGCGGACGGGCGCGAAGAGCAGCCCGCTTCGGTGGAGACCGCCTTTCCTGACCCGAGGGTGAAGCTCTGATGGCCGCCGAACTCCGGGTGGCAGCACCGTTCACCACCGCGGAAGTCCAGGCCATGGAACACGCCCTCGAAGCAGCCCTGCAGGGGCCGCGCGGCGCCAACCCACTGGTGGGCGCCGTCGTCGTAAGCCCTGACGGCCGCGAACTTGCCACCGGGTACCACCGCGGCGCGGGCACCGCCCACGCCGAGGCTGATGCCGTGGCACGGGCCCGGGAAGCGGGCGTGGACCTTGCCGGCTGCACCATGGTGGTGACCCTCGAGCCCTGCAACCATGTGGGCCGGACCGGGCCGTGCACGGAAGCGATTATCGCTGCCGGCATCACCGATGTTATCTACGCCGTGGACGACCCCCACGATCCCGCGGCCGGCGGGGCAGCCACCCTGCGCAACGCCGGTATCTCGGTCCGCAGCGGCCTGGCTGCGGCGGAATCCCTGGAACTGAACCGCCGGTGGTTCGAGGCGGTAGCAGAAAAGCGGCCCTTCACCACCCTCCATATCGCCCAAACCCTCGACGGACGGATCGCGGCCGAAGACGGCACCAGCCAGTGGATCTCCAGCCCGGAATCCCTGGCGGACAACCACGGGATCCGGAGCCGCATCGACGCCATCCTGGTGGGAACCCAGACCGTCGCGGTTGACAATCCCCGCCTGACTGCCCGGGACGCCTCTGGCAACCCGGCGGCAAGGCAGCCGGTCCGCGCCGTCATGGGCCTTCGGGACATTCCCGAGCACGCCGCAATCCTGGGCGATGACGGACTGGCTGTCCACCTTCCCACCAGGGATCCGCGCCAGGCGTTGACCACCCTGTACGCCTCCGGAACCCGCCACGTCATGGTGGAGGGCGGTTCACGGATCCTCAGCGCGTTCCTCACCGCAGGGCTGGTGGACGAACTGATCGTCTACCTGGCACCCACATTGCTTGGTTCCGGAACCCCGTCACTGGACGGGCTGGGAGTCAGCACCCTCCCGGACGCCCAGCAATGGGAATGGGACGCTTCCGACGGCGGGGCCGTGCGTACGCTGGGCCGCGACCTGAGACTTCACCTGAAACCGCAACGCCACGTTGCACTTGACCCACAACCGTCCCGCGAAGCTGCGCGACAAGCCCAGGGAGGCTACTGATGTTTACCGGAATAATCGCCGAACAGGGAGAGGTGCTCGCCGTCGAGCGCGACGGCGACACCAGCGCCACCGTACGGCTCCGCGCCCCCGGCACCACCGAGGGGCTCGCCCTGGGCGGCTCCATCGCCGTCAACGGCGTTTGCCTTACCGCAACGGACATCGACGGCAAGGAATTCAGCGTCGATGTCATGGGCGAGACCCTGGTCCGGAGCACCATCGGCGAACTGGCGCCAGGCGACGCCGTCAACCTGGAACGGTGCGTTCCCGCGGGAGGGCGGCTGGACGGCCACGTGGTGCAAGGCCACGTGGACGGCGTTGGCGTCCTCCTGGAACGCGAACCGCAGGGCAACTGGGAGCGGCTCCGCTTCGGCGTCCCCGGCAACCTTGCCCGCTACATTGCCGAAAAGGGCTCCATTGCCATCGACGGCGTCTCCCTGACCGTGACGGCGGTCAGCGCCGCTGCCGAGCAGGAGCCGTGGTTCGAAGTTGGCCTGATTCCCACCACCCTGGCCGAGACCGGACTCGGCACCAAAACCACCGGTAGCCGGGTCAACCTGGAGGTGGACGTCCTGGCCAAATACACCGAACGGCTGCTCTCGTTCCGCACAGATGGTACCGGCGCCGCCGGTACTGAGACCGGGGAAACCGTGGCGGCAGTACCAGGTGGTGCCCGGTGAACGGCACTGCGCACCTGGAACCCGGAGCGGTTCCGGCCGTAATTCCCACCCGCGGCCTGGATTCCATCGGAGACGCCGTCCGGGCCATGGCAGCGGGAAAACCCGTTTTGGTGGTGGATAACGAGGACCGGGAAAACGAAGGCGACATCATCTTCGCAGCCCAGCACGCCACGCCCGCCCTGATGGGCTGGACCATCCGCTACAGCTCCGGCGTCATCTGCGTGCCGTTGACGGGCGAGCGGGCGGACGCCCTGCAGCTGCCGCCCATGACGGCAGTCAACGAGGACGCAAAAGGCACCGCCTACACGGTGTCCTGTGACGCCGCCATCGGTGTCAGCACCGGCATCTCCGCCACAGACCGCGCCCTCACGGCACGCGTCCTGGCGGATCCGCAGGCCCTGCCGGCGTCAGTAACCCGCCCGGGGCATATTTTTCCGCTCCGTGCCGTTGACGGAGGTGTGCGGGAGCGCCAAGGCCACACCGAGGCCGCGGTGGACCTGTGCCGCCTGGCGGGACTCGAACCGGTCGGCGTCATCGCGGAAGTGGTGTACGACGACGGCGAGATGATGCGCCTGGACGGGCTCCGTTCGTTCGCAGCGGAACATGGGTGCCCTTTGGTCTCCATCGAGGACCTGGTGGCGTATCTTGAAGCCGGGACCGGGGGAGGCCTGGATCAGGATGTCCGGAGTGTACCGGGCGGAGAAAAGGAGAAGCGATGACGGCATCGGCAGCCAGCGACGACAGCCAGAACGGTCACCGGAAGCACCACACCGGGAATGGCAGCGCCCCACACCCCGTCAGCGGCGGTCCCATTGTGCAGCTTCCCACCGCCTTCGGTGACTTTGTGGCGCAGGCATGGACCGACCTTGTAACAGGCGTGGAGCATCTTGCCGTCAGTTCGCCCAACCCGCCCAGCGACGGAAAAGCGCCGCTGGTGCGCCTGCACTCGGAATGCCTGACCGGTGACGTCTTCGGCTCGTACCGGTGCGACTGCGGGGAACAGCTGGCCTACGCCCTGGAGCTGATCCATGAACACGGCGGAACCCTGCTGTACCTGCGCGGCCAGGAAGGCCGCGGCATTGGCCTGGCCAACAAAATCAAGGCCTATGCGCTGCAGGAAGCCGGTTTCGACACCGTAGAAGCCAACGAACAGCTGGGTTTGCCGGTTGATGCGCGGTGCTACAAGGCAGCCGCCCAGGTGCTCGCCGAGATGGGCCTGCACGAGGTCCGGCTCCTGAGCAACAACCCGGACAAGCAGAACCGGCTGGCCAAAGCCGGTGTCAAGGTAGTGGAGATGGTTCCCACCGAGGTGCCGTCCCGCGAGCAGAACATCCGGTACCTGCGGACCAAGAAGGACCGCATGGAACACCGGCTCCTGCTGGACACCGGGGCCGACCCCGTACCGGTACCGGGCCCTGACGGTCCGTTCCGCCACGAACAAGACTGACCTGACCACACCACTGAACCACCAGACTGAACGGACACCTCGCACCCATGAGCGGACACGGCGCCCCCGATATCGACCTCACCACCCTCAACCCGGCCGAAACGTCGCAGCTCCGGCTCGCAATCGTTGCGGCGAGCTGGCACACCCAGATCATGGACGGCCTCCTGGACGGCGCCCTGCGCGCGGCAAAGGACGCGGGCATCAACGAGCCCACGGTCATCCGCGTACCCGGCAGCTTTGAGCTGCCGGTAGCCGCCGCACGCCTGGCCCCGCACTTCGACGCCGTGGTGGCGCTCGGCGTGGTCATCCGTGGCGGTACCCCGCACTTCGAATACGTCTGCCAGGCCGCGACGTCGGGACTTACCGACGTCAGCGTCCGCACCGGGGTGCCGGTGGGCTTCGGCGTGCTCACCTGCGACACGGAACAGCAGGGCCTGGACCGCGCCGGACTGCCCGGCTCCAAGGAAGACAAGGGGCACGAGGCCGTTACGGCGGCGCTGGCTACCGCTGTGGTCCTCAAGCAGTACACATAACCGCCTGACACTATGCAACGTTGGAGTCCAGCGGCGGGCGCGGTGTGTATTCGCTCACACCGCGTCCGTCATGGAACGGCCCGGGAAGCGCCGTCAGGGCCGCAGCAAGTAGGCTGGAGGGCGTGAAGAATTTCGAGACGCTGTTCGCTGAGCTCAGCGAGAAGGCAGCCACCCGCCCGGAAGGCTCCCGCACCGTCGCTGAATTGGACTCCGGTGTGCACGGCATCGGTAAGAAAGTCGTTGAGGAAGCAGCCGAAGTCTGGATGGCTGCCGAATATGAATCCGATGAAGCCGCGGCCGAGGAAATTTCCCAGCTGCTGTACCACCTGCAGGTTCTGATGCTCGCCAAAGGCCTGACCCTGGAAGACGTCTACAAGCATCTGTAGCCACCGGCCCGGCGCGCCTCCTGCCGCCGGACCAGCTGTGGCCTGCACTGCCTGAACCCTCAGACATTCCATCCAGAAAGAACACCCCAATGCTGCGAGTTGCCGTCCCCAACAAGGGATCCCTGTCCGAAGCCGCCTCCGCGATGCTGTCCGAGGCGGGCTACCGCCAGCGCCGCGACAGCCGTGAGCTGGTGATGGTGGACCCGGATAACGACATCGAGTTCTTCTTCCTCCGCCCGCGCGACATCGCCGTGTACGTGGGCAGGGGAACGCTCGACGTCGGCATCACCGGCCGTGACCTCCTGCTGGACGCCGAGGTGGAAGCCGAGGAACTGCTGCCCCTGGGATTCGCAGCCTCCACCTTCCGGTTCGCCGGACCCGTGGGAGACTTTGCCTCCGCAGAGGAACTCGAAGGCAAGCGCCTGGCCACCAGCTATGACGGCCTGCTCCGCGGCTACCTTGCCGAACGCGGCATCAACGCCAAGGTGGTACGCCTTGACGGTGCGGTGGAGTCCTCCGTCCGCCTGGGTGTCGCCGATGCCATCGCGGACGTCGTGGAAACGGGAAACACCCTCAAAGCCGCCGGCATGGAGATCTTTGGCGATCCCATCCTCAAGTCCGAGGCCGTGCTGATCCGCCGCACCGGTGCCGATGGAGGCGCCAACGGAACCGCCAAGGAGATTGACGTACTCATCCGACGCCTCCAGGGTGTCCTGGTGGCCCGCCAGTATGTCCTCATGGACTACGACATCCGCAAGGAACTGGTGGAAAAGGCGGCCGCACTGACTCCCGGACTGGAATCGCCCACCGTGTCACCGCTGCGTGACTCCGACTGGGTGGCCGTGCGGTCCATGGTGCCTAAGAAGGAAACCAACCGGATCATGGACGAACTGTACGATCTCGGTGCCCGGGCCATCCTGGTCAGCAGCATCCACGCCTGCCGCATTTAGCGCCGGAACCCCAAACAGCACCGCAGATTTCTCCAGGAGTACCCATGGCAGTAGCAGTCCGTGTCATTCCCTGCCTTGATGTTGACGCCGGTCGCGTCGTCAAGGGAGTCAACTTCGAAAGCCTCCGCGACGCCGGCGACCCCGTTGAACTGGCCCACCGCTACGACAACGCGGGAGCTGACGAACTGACGTTCCTCGACGTCACGGCGTCCTCGGGAAACCGCGAAACCACCTTTGACGTGGTCCGCCGCACCGCCGAGGAAGTCTTCATCCCGCTGTGCGTCGGCGGTGGTGTCCGCGGCGTCGCCGAGGTGGACAAGCTCCTGCGGTTCGGCGCGGACAAGGCTGCCATCAACACCGCCGCCGTCGCCCGCCCGGAGGTCATCGATGAGATTACCCGGCACTTCGGATCGCAGGTCCTGGTCCTGTCCGTAGACGCGCGCCGTACCCGCCCCGGATCCAAGCCCACGCCGTCGGGCTTCGAAGTAACCACCCATGGTGGTCGCACCGGCACCGGAATCGACGCGATCGAGTGGGCCAAGGAGGCAGCCGACCGCGGGGTGGGCGAAATCCTGCTCAACTCCATCGATGCGGACGGAACCAAGGACGGCTTTGACCTGGAAATGATCCGCATGGTCCGCGCGGCCGTCAAGGTGCCGCTGATCGCCTCCGGCGGCGCAGGGGAGCCTGCCCACTTCCCGCCCGCTGTGGCTGCTGGTGCTGACGCCGTGCTGGCCGCCTCGATCTTCCACTGGGGTCCGAACGACATGATGCACCAGGTCAAGGACGCCATCAGGAACGCCGGCTTCGAGGTCCGCTAACCTCCCGTTGCGCTATCACTTTTGGTCCCCAAAATGCTGTTTTGGGGACTAAAAGTGATGGCGCAAGTGGGTTAAAGGCCGACTTCTGCTGACTGGAGGAGCGCGACGGCGTCCGGCTGGCCTTCGAAGGTGACCAGGGCGTGGCGGGTACGGCCGTGGGCATGCATCAGCAGTTCGCCCGGCTCGCCGACGATGGCCACCGATACCGGTGCGCGCTTGGCAACGTGGCGCGGCCCGGACGGCCGGACCAGTACGATGCCCAGATCCACACCGCGGTACAGGATGGCCGCGCGCTTGACGAGTTCGTCCCAGAGTGCGTCGGAGTAAGCCTCGTCGAGGGCGCGGGGCGCCCAGCGGTCGACGGCCCGGCGGACGTCTTCGGTGTGCACGAAGTACTCGATCAGGTTGGCACTCTCGTCCAGGGCCCTGATGCTCATCGGAGAAAGCACCGGGGGACCCGCGCGGAAGGTGTTGACCAGGCCGGCGTAATCCTCGGTGTTGGTCAGCTTCGCGGCCAGTTTTGCGGTGGCCTGGTCTGAGGCCTTGGCCAACCGCTTGATGATCAGGCCAAGCCCCACGGCAGCCTTCCGCTCGCGCAGGTAAAGGTGCGCAGCGAGGTCCCTGGTGCGCCACCCCTTGCAGAGCGTGGGCGCGTCAGGGCCGGCCGCAAGCAAGGTTTCGGCCAGGACTTCTCGGGACGGTTCGACGAAATGCATTACTTGGAAAACTAGCATGAGAGGCCCGAAGTTGGGCAGCACGGCCGCTGCGGCTGGCGTGCCGTTGTTCACATCGGGTCCGGCTGTGGCCAAGGCACTAGACTTGACCTGATGTCTGAGCAGCCTGCCCCCGTACAAACCACCGCCCAAACCACCGGTACCGCCCTGCCCGGCGACACCGTGAGCGCTCCGGAAACCGCCGCGCCGGCGAGCCCCCTCCCGGCGGAGCTTGCCGCCGCGCTGAAGCGTGACAACGCAGGCCTGGTGGCCGCCGTCGTGCAGCAGTACGACACCAACGAGGTCCTTATGCTCGGTTGGATGGACGACGAGGCGCTGCACCGGACCATGACCACCGGCCGGGTCACCTTCTATTCCCGGTCCCGCCAGGAGTACTGGCGCAAGGGCGATACCTCCGGCCACGTCCAGTGGGTCAAGTCCGTAGCCATGGATTGCGACGGCGATGCCCTGCTGGTGCGGGTGGACCAGGTGGGTGCCGCCTGCCACACCGGCACCAGGACCTGCTTCGACGGCAGGGACCTGGACGTGGTGACCGCGGCCGCCGGCTGAGCCCCGCACCGCAGGCCCACACGGCAGAAGGGGAGTCCGGCTCCCCACAGAACTTCAGGCGCCCGGCGCAGCCGGCCCTTCTATGAACAGGCGGAAAAGCATAGCCATGCAGGACCTTGGAACCATCAGCCCCAGCCTTGAGGAATTCCGCGAGCTGGCCGGCCACAGCCGCGTCATTCCGGTTCGGCTGAAGGTGCTCGCGGACGCCGAAACCCCCATCGGCCTCTACCGCAAGCTGGCGCAGGGCCAGCCCGGCACGTTCCTCATGGAGTCCGCTGCCGTGGGCGGCACATGGTCCCGCTACTCCTTCATCGGCGCGAAATCCCGTGCCACCCTCACCACGAAGGACGGCCAGGCGCACTGGCTGGGTGAACCGCCGGCAGGCGTACCCGTGGACGGCAGCCCCGTGGACGCCATCCGTGACACCATCGATGCCCTCCGCACGGACCGGTTCGAGGGCCTGCCCCCGTTCACGTCCGGGCTCGTGGGCTTCCTCGGCTGGGAAACCGTGCGGCACTGGGAGCGGCTGGTGAGCCCTCCCGAGGACGACCTTCAGCTGCCGGAGATGGCGCTCAACCTGGTCACCGACATGGCCGTCCATGACAACGTGGACGGTACCGTGCTGCTGATCGCCAACGCCATCAACTTCGACAACAGCACCGAACGCGTGGACGAGGCCTGGCACGATGCCGTGGCACGGGTCAGGGCGCTCCTGGCCAAGGTCAGCACCCCCGTGGTGCAGCCAGTCTCCGTACTTGCCCCCGCCGCACTGGACTTCGCCTCCAGTGTCCAGGAACGGTGGGATGAAAACGACTACCTGGCAGCTCTTGACCGCGGCAAGGAAGCGATCGTCGACGGCGAGGTGTTCCAGGTGGTCATCTCGCGCCGTTTCGAAATGGAGTGCAAGGCGTCCGCGCTGGATGTGTACCGCGTGCTGCGCAACACCAACCCCAGCCCGTACATGTATATCTTCAGCCTCGAAGACGCCGACGGCCGGGAATACTCCATCGTGGGGTCCTCACCCGAAGCCCTGGTGACGGTCACCGGCGAAGAGGTCATCACACACCCCATTGCCGGGTCCCGGCCCCGCGGAAAGACTGTCGAGGCTGACAAGGCCCTGGCAGAGGAACTGCTGGCAGACCAGAAGGAACGCGCCGAGCACCTCATGCTGGTGGACCTCTCCCGCAACGACCTCTCCAAGGTCTGCGTTGCCGGAACCGTTGACGTCACCCAGTTCATGGAAGTGGAGCGCTTCAGCCACATCATGCACCTGGTATCCACCGTGGTGGGACAGCTCGCCCCGCAGGCCAAGGCCTACGACGTCCTGAAGGCCACCTTCCCCGCAGGTACGCTGTCCGGCGCCCCCAAGCCGCGGGCACTGCGCCTGCTCGACGAATTGGAACCCCACCGCCGCGGCATTTACGGCGGCGTGGTGGGCTACCTGGACTTCGCCGGGGACATGGACATGGCCATCGCCATCCGCTCCGCGCTGGTCAGGGAAGGCCGGGCCTATGTCCAAGCCGGTGGCGGCATCGTGGCGGACTCCGTGAACCCTACAGAAGCACTCGAAACCGTCAACAAGGCTGCCGCACCGCTGCGGGCAGTGCACACCGCGGGTTCGCTTCACGACATTACGGCGGATTCCCTGCCCGGCGGCGAGTCCTGATGCCTGACCCAAGCAACGCACCCCAGGCAGTGAAAACAAAGACGGCGGCTCCAGGGTGGGCGCGGAAGTCCACTGTGGTTCTGCTCATCGCAGTGCTGGCACTGGCCGTCTTCGGCACCACCACCCAGACCTGGATGACAGTCACCCTCGACCCCAGCCAGGCCGGCGCCGGCCAGGAACCGTTGCAGGTCCAAGGCAGCAAGGCTGCCACCGCGGTAACGGCCCTCGCCCTGGTGGCCCTGGCAGGCGGGCTCGCCGCAGCCATCGCCGGCAGGATTGCCCGCTGGATCATTGCCGCCATCATCGTCCTGGCCTCGGCCGGCATCGTCGCTGCGGCGGGGACCGTCCTGGGAGACCCGCTGGCGGCTTCGCAGGGATCCATCGGTGCAGCCACGGGCGTCACCGGCACCCAGGCCCAGGTGGCGGTCACCGCTTTCCCCGTGCTCGCGGTTGCGGCAGGCTGCCTGCTGGCCCTGGGCGGGCTGCTGATCCTTCCGGCGTCCCGCCACTGGGCCGCCCGGACCAAATATGACGCCCGCGCCGTGGCCGGACCTGCTGCGGCCAGCGGCCCCGTGGATGAGATCGACAGCTGGGACCGGCTCTCGCGCGGCGACGACCCCACCTGATCCGGCAGATGGCCGCCGGCCGGGGCCCGCGGGGCAGCGGGCCGGTTCCGGATCACCGGCCAAAAAATGGCAGAATGTAAGCAGTATCCACCCTGAGGAGATTTTCCATGAGCAAAGCACCTGCGTCCGTTTCCAAGTCCGGCACCCGCCAGGTAGCCCCGGGCGCCATTGACCACAGCCAGGAGCTGGGCCACGGCAACAGCCCCGCCGCATGGACCTGCGTCATCGTCATGCTCGTCGGTGCACTCATCATGTCCATCGCCTTCGTCATCGCCAACACCCCCATCTTCATCGCAGGTGGCGTGGTCATGCTGGTGGGCCTGCTCCTCGGTTACGTCATGCGCAAGGCAGGTTACGGCGTCGAGGGCAGCAAGCTCAAGAACTCCGGCCACTGATGGCAACTGTTCTCGACGACATCAACGCCGGTGTCCGGGAGGATATGGAGGCCAGGAAGCGGCTCGTTTCCCTGGCTGAACTGAAGGACCTGGCCCAGGCGGCTGCCCCGGCACGCGACGCCTGGGCAGCATTGGGCGGACCCTCACCGTCGCGCGACCAGCTGAAGGTCATCGCCGAAATCAAGCGGCGGAGCCCCTCGAAGGGGGATCTCGCCAGCATCGGCGATCCCGCATCGCTCGCCCGGCAGTATGCCGACGGCGGTGCCGCCGTCATCAGTGTCCTCACCGAACAGCGGCGTTTCAATGGCTCACTTGCCGACCTCGACGCCGTCCGTGCCGCCGTCGAGACCCCGCTGCTGCGCAAGGACTTCACCCTGGATGAATACCAGATTTGGGAAGCCCGGGCGCACGGTGCGGATCTGATCCTGCTGATCGCCGCGGCGCTGTCCGACGCACAGCTGGCCCACTTCAGCGCGCTCAGCCACGAGCTCGGCATGAACGTCCTTGTGGAAACGCACACGGAAGAAGAAATCGACCGCGCCGCCGCGGCTAACGCCCGCATCATCGGCGTCAACGTGCGCAACCTGAAGACGCTCGACGTCGACCGTTCCGTGTTCGCCTCACTGGCGGGCCGGATTCCGGCCGGTGCAGTGGTGGTTGCTGAATCCGGGGTCCGCGATGTTGACGACGTCACGCACTACGCCGCCAGCGGCGCCGATGCCATCCTGGTGGGCGAGGCCCTGGTCAGCCATTCCACGCCGCTGGAGCGCATCGCGGAATTTACTGCCGCAGGTGCCGCCGCCATCGCGGCCCGGGGCTGACCGGCACACGCCTGAGTGCAGCCCGAAGGGCTGCAGAAGCCGGTCCGTGGGGGCGGTACAACAGTCCGGGTGGCCCAGCCCGGACCCATACTTTGATCGAACTACTGGAACAGGACGGGACTGATGGCCGACGCACCTTCAGGAAACGCTGACAACAAAGCCGCAGAAGCATTCCTGCAGGACGGCTCCTTCCGGCACGCCCCGGGACCGTACTTCGGGTCCTTTGGTGGACGCTGGATGCCTGAATCGCTCATCGCTGCCCTGGACGAGCTCGAGGAAACCTTCGACAAGGCCAGGAACGATCCCGAATTCCGGGCCCAGATCGCGGACCTCAACAAGAACTACTCCGGCCGGCCCTCTCTGCTCACCGAAGCGAAGCGCTTCTCCGAGCACGCCGGGGGAGTCCGTGTCTTCCTCAAGCGCGAGGACTTGAACCACACAGGTTCGCACAAGATCAACAACGTCCTGGGGCAGGCCCTGCTGGCCAGGCGGATGGGCAAGACCCGCATCATCGCGGAGACCGGCGCGGGGCAGCACGGTGTTGCCAGCGCGACGGCCGCAGCGCTGCTGGGACTTGAGTGCGTCGTGTACATGGGTGCCGAGGACTGCCGCCGCCAGGCGCTCAACGTGGCCCGCATGGAGCTGCTCGGCGCAACGGTCATCCCCGTGACCAGCGGCTCGCAGACGCTGAAGGATGCCATCAACGAAGCCCTCCGCGACTGGGTGGCAAATGTGGCGAACACCCACTACCTGCTGGGCACCGCCGCGGGTGCCCACCCGTTCCCCGCCATGGTCCGCTACTTCCACGAAGTCATTGGCGAGGAAGCCCGCGCCCAGATCCTTGAGCAGACCGGCCGCCTTCCGGATGCCGTCTGCGCCTGCATCGGCGGCGGTTCCAACGCCATCGGCATTTTCCATGGCTTCCTCGATGATCCGTCCGTCAGGATCTACGGCTTTGAAGCCGGCGGCGACGGCGTGGAAACCGGACGGCACGCCGCCACCATCACGCTCGGCAAGCCGGGCGTGCTGCACGGTGCCCGTTCCTACCTCATGCAGGACGACGACGGCCAGACCATCGAGTCCCACTCCATCTCCGCCGGACTGGACTACCCCGGCGTCGGACCGGAGCACTCCTACCTGTCCGACATTGGCCGGGTCAGCTACGAGCCCATCACCGACAGTGAGGCGATGGACGCGTTCCGCGTCCTGTGCCGCACGGAGGGCATCATCCCCGCCATCGAGTCGGCGCACGCCCTGGCCGGCGGCATCAAGGTGGGCCAGCGGCTCGCCGCCGAAGCCGCAGAAAGCGGCGAGACTGCCGCGGACAGGATCGTCATCATTAACCTTTCCGGACGCGGTGACAAGGACGTGGCCACCGCTGCTGAATGGTTCAACCTGTTGGACAAGGATTCCGCCGAATCGGAAATCGGCAAAGAAGGGGAACAGCTGTGAGCAGTGCACAGGCGGCCGACAAGGCGCAGACCACCAGCAAGTCCGCAGCAGCCATCGACAAGGCCCGCGCCGAAGGCCGCGCCGCACTGATCGGCTACCTCCCCGCGGGATACCCCACCGTGGAACAGACCATCGCCGCCGGCATCGCACTGGCCGAGAACGGTGCCGACCTGATCGAGATTGGCATCCCGTACTCTGACCCCGTGATGGACGGCCAGGTCATCCAGGCCGCCACCACTGAGGCGCTGGCCAACGGCTTCCACGTCCGGCAGGTCTTCGATGTGGTGGAAGGCATCACCAGCAAGACTGATGCCGCTGTCCTGGTCATGACGTACTGGAACCCCGTGGTCCGGATGGGAGTGGACGAATTCTCCCGCCGCCTCGCCGAGGCCGGGGGAGCAGGGCTCATCACCCCGGACCTGATCCCGGATGAGGCCGCCGAATGGTTTGAAGCATCCGACAAGTACGGCCTGGACCGGGTGTTCCTGGTGGCCCCGTCCTCCACCGCCGAACGCATGCAGCGCACCGTCGACGCAAGCCGCGGCTTTGTCTACGCCGTGTCCATCATGGGCGTCACTGGCGCACGCACCTCCGTGAGTTCCGCAGCCAAGGATGTTGTGTCCGCCGCCCACGGCGCCGGCGCCGAGCGCGTCTGCGTGGGCCTCGGCGTGTCCACCGCGGACCAGGTCCGCGAGATCGCCGCGTACGCCGAAGGCGTCATCGTTGGCACCGCACTGGTGGCAGCCGTCCGCGACGGCGGAGTTGACGCCGTCGCGGCCCTCACCAAGGACCTGAGCACGGGCCTGGCGCGGGAAACCGGCCACGCCGGGGAAGAAGCCTAAGGGAATGCAGAGCCTCCTCGCCGCCGCCGAACTGGCGCCCACCCTGGTGACCGCCAGCATCCCCAGCCCAGGCTGGTCTGGATTCGATATTCCCCTGCCGTGGGGTTCCCTCCGCATCCACGCCTACGCCCTGTGCATCCTGGCCGGCATCATTGCTGGCCTCTGGCTCACGTCACTACGCTGGGCGAGGCGGGGAGCCCCGGAAGGCAGCGTCTGGGACATCGTCATCTGGGCCATTCCGTTCGGCATCATCGGCGGCAGGCTCTACCACGTATTCTCATCCCCGGACGCCTACTTCGGCCCAGGTTTCGACGGCACCGGCGACCTGTCGCTGATTCCTCAGATCCAGCGCGGCGGACTGGGCATCTGGGGTGCCGTGGTGCTCGGTGTCATCGGCGCGTGGATCGGCTGCCGCCGCAGCGGCGTCAAGCTCTCCGCCTTCCTGGACGCCGCGGCGCCGGGACTGCTGCTCGCCCAAGCCCTGGGCCGGTGGGGCAACTGGTTCAACCAGGAGCTCTTCGGCGGTCCCACCACGCTGCCGTGGGGACTGCAGATTGACGCGGACAACCCGAACTTCCCCGCCGGGGTCCCGGCGGACACCCTGTTCCACCCCACGTTCCTTTACGAATCGCTGTGGAACATTGCCGGCGTCGTAATCCTGCTCGTCCTGGACCGCCGCTTCAACTTCCGCCGCAGCCGGCTCTTCTGGCTCTACGCCATGTACTACACGCTGGGGCGTGTGTGGATTGAGGCCATGCGCATTGACGACGCCGAGCAGGTTTCGCTGTTCGGGATCACCACGCGGCTAAACGTCTGGACCAGCATTTTGGTCTTCGTTGTGGCGCTGGCGGCCTTCATCCTGCTGGGCCTGAAGAAGCGTACGGAGCCGGACACGGTTTATCTTCCGGGCCGGAAGCCCGCGGACAAATCGGTGGAAAAGACCACGGATACGGGTGCGCAGGTGGACGCCGCGGGCACGGATCGCCAGGTCCGTGATGCGGACTCTGTTGTCTCAGATAGTGAATCGCGTGATAATCTCCCTGATAACCAAAGCGGTTCCAGGCCTGCTTCCGTCCCCGCGGAAAAGGCCCAGGCAGCACCGGCCGGCGGCAAGCCAGGCACGGACGCAGCGGCTGCCGGACACTCCGGCAGCACAGCCACCGGAACGGCACCGGAAGCCGGCAGCACCAAGTAGGGCGCCGGCCAAGGCAGGGCAGCAGAGCCACCGCTCGAAGGGCCCGAACCACAATGTCGTGGCATGGGGCCGAACTTGGACAGCATAGAGCTGCCGTCCGGTGAAGCCCTGGGCAGGGGCCTGCGTAACCGTTAGTTCAGCAGGCCGGGCTGACCTACAATTTCCAGTAAATAACACTTTGTTGTGCCCATCACAGCGGCGCCGACGAGTGGGGCCAACGATGTCCCTTCCATACGCACGATCAGGAGGAAGGACGTCTCCCATGACCCAAACTCTTCACACTCCCAGCTGGTCCGAACCGGATCAGCCCGAGGCCGCCATGTCGCCGTTCAAGCGCTTCGCGTCCCTGCCGGAGGCCGCCGGGCTGTACAACCCGGAGCAGGAGAAGGACGCCTGCGGTCTTGCGATTATCGCCACCCTCCGCGGTGAGCCCGGATATGACATCGTCGATGCCGCTCTCACGGCGCTGCGCAACCTCGAGCACCGCGGCGCCGTAGGCGCTGACGAGGGCACCGGTGACGGTGCGGGCCTGCTGATGCAGATCCCGGACGAGTTCTTCCGGGCAATTACCGAATTCGAACTGCCAGCGGCCGGCCAGTACGTCGCCGGCACCGCTTTCCTTCCGGCTGAACAGCGCGAGGCCGACGCCGCCAAGGCCGGTATTGAGGGCCTGGCAGCTGACGAAGGCCTCACCGTCCTCGGCTGGCGCGAAGTGCCGGTGGTCGCCGACCTCGTCGGAGCCATGGCCCGTGCCTGCATGCCGTACTTCTCCCAGCCGTTCTTCGCGTCCGCCACCGGCGAGACCCTCGAGCGCAACGAGCTCGATTCCCGTGCCTGGCGGATCCGGAAGCGCGCCCAGAACAAGTTCGGCGTCTACTTCCCGTCGCTGTCCTCACGGACCATCGTCTACAAGGGCATGCTCACCACCGCCCAGCTGGAGCCGTTCTACCCGGACCTGTCGGACAAGCGTTTCAAGACCAAGCTGGCGATCGTCCACTCGCGGTTCTCCACCAACACCTTCCCGTCCTGGCCGCTCGCGCAGCCGTTCCGGACCATCGCCCACAACGGCGAGATCAACACCGTCAAGGGCAATCGCAACTGGATGCGCGCACGCCAGTCCCAGCTCGCCAACCCGCTGCTCGGCGACGCCCCGGAAGAGCTGTACCCCATCTGCACCCCGGGTGCCTCGGACTCCGCCTCCTTCGATGAGGTGGCCGAGCTGCTGTGGCTTTCGGGCCGCCCCATCACACACTCGATCATGATGATGATCCCTGAGGCATGGGAAAACCACGCCACCATGGATCCGGCCCGCCGCGCGTTCTACGAGTACCACTCCCTGCTGATGGAACCGTGGGACGGCCCAGCTGCAGTGTCGTTCACGGACGGCAACCTGGTGGGCGCCACCCTGGACCGCAACGGCCTCCGCCCGGGACGCTTCTGGATCACCGAAGACGGCCTGATCGTCTTCGCCTCCGAGGTGGGCGTCATCGACGTCGAGCCTTCCCGCGTAGTCAAGAAGGGCCGCGTGTCCCCGGGCAAGATGTTCCTGGTGGACACCGACGCAGGCCGGATCATCGACGACGAAGAGGTCAAGGCCGAAGTCGCCGCAGCCAACCCGTGGGCTGAGTGGGTCAAGGACAACCTGATCGACCTCAACGAACTGCCCGAGCGCGAGCACGTGGTGCACACGGCCGCGTCCGTGAACATCCGCCAGCGGACCTTCGGTTACACCACCGAGGAACTGAAGATCCTGCTGGGCCCGATGGCCCGTACAGGTGCCGAGCCGCTCGGTGCCATGGGTTCCGATACTCCGGTGGCCGTGCTGTCCAAGCGGCCCCGCCTGCTGTTCGACTACTTCGTGCAGTCGTTCGCGCAGGTCACCAACCCGCCGCTGGATGCCATCCGCGAAGAACTGGTCACCTCGCTGACCTGCGCGATCGGCCCTAACGGCAACCTGCTGGACACGAAGCAGGTCCGCCAGCCCCAGGTCCAGCTTCCGTTCCCGGTGATCAACAACGACCAGCTCGCCAAGATCGCCAACATCGAAAGCCCTGACGGCGACCGCTTGTCCATGAAGGTCCGCGGCCTCTACCGCCCCGAAGGCGGCGAGAACGCCCTCCGCGCCCGCCTCACCGAAATCTGCGAGCAGGTTTCCGGTGCGATCAACCGCGGCGTGCAGTACATCGTGCTGTCCGACCGTGACTCCAACGCCCAGTGGGCGCCCATCCCGTCGCTGCTGCTGGTCAGCGCCGTGCACCATCACCTGCTGCGCAGCGCCAACCGCACCAAGACCGCACTGGTGGTCGAAGCCGGCGACGTCCGCGAGACGCACCACGTTGCAGTCCTGATCGGCTACGGCGCATCCGCCGTGAACCCGTACCTGGCGATGGAATCCGTGGAGCAGCTCATCGCGGCCGGTGACGTCACCGGCGTGACCCCGCAGGACGGCGTCTACAACCTGATCAAGGGGCTCGGCAAGGGCGTCCTGAAGATCATGTCCAAGATGGGCATCTCCACTGTTGCCTCCTACACCGGTGCGCAGACGTTCGAGGCCCTCGGCCTGGGCCAGGACCTGGTGGACGAATTCTTCGCGGGCACCCATTCGCAGCTCGGCGGCGTTGGCCTGGACGTCATCGCAGCCGAAGTTTCCGCGCGGCACCAGATGGCCTACCCCGAGGGCGGCATCGAGCAGCCGCACCGCCCGCTGCTGGGTGGCGGCGAATACCAGTGGCGCCGCGACGGTGAACCGCACCTGTTCAACCCGGAGACCGTCTTCCGGCTCCAGCACGCCACACGCGAACGCCGCTACGACATCTTCAAGGCCTACACCAAAGGCGTGGACGACCAGTCCACCAACCTGATGACCCTGCGCGGCCTGCTTAAGTTCAAAAACGAGCGCCTCGCAGTTCCGCTCGAGGAAGTTGAGCCCGTCTCCAGCATCGTCAAGCGGTTCTCCACCGGAGCCATGAGCTACGGCTCCATCTCCCAGGAGGCCCACGAGACGCTGGCCATCGCCATGAACCAGCTGGGCGGCAAGTCCAACACCGGGGAAGGCGGCGAGGACGTGGACCGGCTGCTCGACACGAAGCGCCGTTCTGCCGTCAAGCAGATCGCCTCCGGCCGCTTCGGCGTGACCAGCCTCTACCTGACCAACGCCGACGACATCCAGATCAAGATGGCCCAGGGCGCCAAGCCCGGTGAAGGCGGCCAGCTGATGGCGCAGAAGGTCTACCCGTGGGTTGCCCGCACGCGGCACTCGACCCCGGGCGTCGGCCTCATCTCCCCGCCCCCTCACCACGACATCTACTCGATCGAGGACCTGGCGCAGCTCATCTACGATGCCAAGCGTGCCAACCCGTCGGCCCGTGTTCACGTGAAGCTCGTCTCGGAAGTCGGGATCGGCACTGTGGCGTCCGGCGTGACCAAGGCAAAGGCCGACGTCGTACTCGTCTCCGGACACGACGGCGGCACCGGCGCCTCGCCGCTGAACTCGCTGAAGCACGCCGGTGTCCCCTGGGAGCTCGGCCTCGCCGAAACCCAGCAGACCCTGATGCTCAACGGGCTCCGCGACCGCGTGGTGGTGCAGGTGGACGGCCAGCTCAAGACCGGCCGCGACGTTGTGATCGCCGCACTCCTGGGCGGTGAAGAGTTCGGTTTCGCCACGGCTCCGCTGGTGGTGGAAGGCTGCATCATGATGCGCGTCTGCCACCTGGACACCTGCCCGGTGGGCGTTGCCACCCAGAACCCCGAGCTGCGGGCCCGCTTCAGCGGCAAACCCGAGTTCGTTGTCAACTTCTTCGAGTTCCTTGCCGAGGAGGTCCGCGAGATTTTGGCGGAGCTCGGTTTCCGCAGCCTCGAAGAGG
Source organism: Pseudarthrobacter chlorophenolicus (assembly GCF_000962805.1). GTDB lineage: Bacteria > Actinomycetota > Actinomycetes > Actinomycetales > Micrococcaceae > Arthrobacter > Arthrobacter chlorophenolicus_A. Next base: position 140,056 of record NZ_JZTW01000004.1, read on the forward strand.
CCATCGGCCACGCCGAGGTCCTCGACACCCGCGAAGCCGTTGACCACTGGAAGGCCGACGGGCTGGACCTGGATCCGATCCTGCACGGCCTCGAGTTCGACGACGACGCGCCGCTGCGCAACATGACCGGCCAGAACCACGAGCTGGACAAGCACTTCGACCAGCGCCTGATCACCATGGCCACCGAAGCGCTGACGGACCGCAGCCCGGTGAAGATCACCGTGGACGTCATCAACACCGACCGTTCGGTGGGCACGATGCTGGGCCACACCGTCACCAAGGCATTCGGCACCGACGTGCTCGCCACGGACACGATCGACATCACCCTGAACGGCACCGCCGGCCAGTCGCTGGGCGCCTTCCTGCCCGCAGGCATCACGCTGCGGCTGTACGGCGACTCGAACGACTACGTGGGCAAGGGCCTTTCCGGTGGCCGGATCGTTGTCCGCCCGGACCGCACCAACGTGTTCAAGGCGGAGACCAACGTCATTGCCGGCAACGTCATCGGTTATGGTGCCACCAGTGGTGAAATGTTCCTGCGCGGCCAGGTGGGCGAACGCTTCCTGGTCCGCAACTCCGGTGCCACCGCCGTCGTCGAAGGCATTGGCGATCACGGCTGCGAGTACATGACCGGTGGCCAGACGCTGATCCTGGGGCGCACCGGGCGTAACTTCGGTGCCGGCATGTCCGGCGGTACCGCGTACGTCCTTGACCTGCGGACCACCCGCGTCAACAAGCAGGCCCTCGAATCCGGCGAGCTGCAGCTGCGCGAACTGGATGCCGAGGACCGCGACATCGTCCACGGGCTGCTGGTGAAGCACATCGAGGAAACCGACTCGCAGCTGGCCGCGCGCCTGCTGGAGAACTTCGATGACACCGTTGCCCGCATTACCAAGGTGCTGCCGCGCGACTACGCGGCCGTGCTGCAAACCCGTCTCGACGCCATCGAAGAGGGCCTTGACCCTGACGGCGAAGAAGTTTGGTCTCGAATCCTGGAGGTGACCGGTGGCTGACCCACGCGGATTTCTGAAAGTACGCCAGCGTGAAACCCAGCCGCGCCGTCCCGTTCCCGTCCGCATCATGGACTGGAAAGAGGTCTACGAGGCCCAGGAGAAGGGCACGCTGAAGGCCCAGGCGGGCCGCTGCATGGACTGCGGCGTTCCGTTTTGCCATCAGGGCTGCCCGCTGGGCAACCTCATTCCCGAATGGAATGACCTCACCTGGCGGGACAAGGGCGAGGAAGCCATCGAGCGCCTGCACGCCACCAACAACTTCCCGGAATGGACCGGCAGGCTCTGCCCTGCCCCCTGCGAGGCGTCCTGCGTGCTGGGCATCAACCAGCCAGCGGTGACCATCAAGCAGGTTGAGGTCTCCATCATCGATGAGGCCTTCGACAACGGCTGGGTCAACCCGCTGCCGCCGCACAGGCTTACGGGCAAGACCGTGGCCGTCGTCGGCTCCGGACCCGCCGGGCTGGCAGCTGCCCAGCAGCTCACCCGCGTTGGGCACACTGTTGCCGTCTACGAACGGGACGACAAGATCGGTGGCCTGCTGCGGTACGGCATCCCCGACTTCAAGATGGAAAAAGAGCAGGTGGACCGCCGGCTTGAGCAGATGAAGGCCGAAGGCACACGTTTCCGCACCGGTGTTGCTGTTGGTACCGACGTCACCTGGGAACAGCTGCGCCGCCGGTACGATGCCGTGGTCATCGCCACCGGCGCCACGGTGCCGCGCGACCTGCCCATCCCGGGCCGCGACCTGGACGGCGTGCACTTCGCCATGGATTACCTGGTTCCGGCCAACCGCGTGGTGGCGGGGGAGTCCATCGAGGACCAGATCCATGCGCAGGGCAAGCACGTGGTGATCCTGGGCGGCGGCGACACCGGAGCCGACTGCCTCGGCACCGCCCACCGTCACGGCGCCGCGTCCGTGACGACGCTGGCCATCGGCAAGCAGCCGCCGGCCGAGCGTGCCGGCCACCAGCCCTGGCCCACGTTCCCCACCCTGTTCGAAGTTGCCAGCGCCCACGAGGAAGGCGGCGAGCGTACGTACCTGGCCTCGACCGTTTCCTTCGTGGGGGAGGACGGCAAGCTGACCGGCGTCAAGGTTGCCGAAACCGAATTTGTTGACGGCAAACGCCTGCCCAAGGCCGGCACCGAGCGGATTATCCCCGCCGACCTGGTGTTCCTGTCGCTGGGCTTCACCGGCGCTGAGCCTGCCAACATCACCGAACAGGTGAAGGCCGAATTCGACGGCCGCGGCAACGTGTCCCGCGACGGTTACTACATGACCAACACCGAGGGCGTCTTCGTGGCCGGCGACGCCGGCCGTGGCCAGTCCCTGATCGTCTGGGCAATCGCGGAAGGCCGCGCCGCCGCTGCGGCAGTGGACAAGTACCTGATGGGCAGCACCATCCTGCCGGCGCCGGTGGCGCCGACGGACCGCGCCATCGCCGTCCTCTAGCCGCCGTCCTCCAGCGGTGCATGGAGGGTTCACCTCCTCGACAACTTAACCAATGCAAGTGACCAATAGGGTAGGTATATGAGACGCGCAAAAATTGTGGCGACATTCGGTCCGGCCATCGCCAGTTACGAGAACACCCTCGCGGTGCTGGAAGCCGGCGTTGACGTTGCCCGCATGAACATGAGCCACGGCGACTACACCGTGCACGACAACACCTACGAGAACGTCCGCAAGGCCGCCTCGGACCTGGGCAAGGCCGTGGCCATCATGGCCGACCTGCAGGGTCCCAAGATCCGCCTGGGCCGCTTCGTCGATGGCCCGCACGCCCTTGCCGTCGGTGACACCTTCACGATCACCACCGAGGACGTTCCCGGCACGCAGGAGATCTGCTCCACCACGCTGAAGACCCTCACCGAGGACGTCAAGGTGGGCGACGCCCTCCTGATCGACGACGGCAAGGTGGCGCTGCGCGCCGTTGAGGTCGACGACGTCAAGGTCGTCGCCGAGGTAACCGTGGGCGGCATGGTGTCCAACAACAAGGGCATCAACCTGCCGGGCGTGGCCGTCAACGTTCCCGCACTGAGCGAAAAGGACGAGGACGACCTCCGCTGGGCCCTGCGCCGCGGCGTGGACCTGGTTGCCCTGTCCTTCGTCCGTGACGCGCAGGACATCACCCGCGTCCACGAGATCATGGATGAGGAAGGCCGCCGCGCACCGGTCATCGCCAAGATCGAAAAGCCGCAGGCCGTGGACCAGCTGCCTGAGATCATCGACGCGTTCGATGCCATCATGGTGGCCCGTGGCGACCTCGGTGTTGAACTGCCGCTCGAGGAAGTTCCGATCGTCCAGAAGCGCGCCGTCGAACTGGCCCGCCGCTGGGCGAAGCCGGTCATCGTGGCCACCCAGGTGCTCGAATCCATGATCGACAACCCGCGCCCCACCCGTGCAGAGGCTTCAGACTGCGCCAACGCCGTGCTCGACGGTGCGGACGCTGTCATGCTGTCCGGTGAAACCAGCGTGGGCAAGTACCCGATCGAAACCGTGAAGACCATGGCCCGGATCATCGAATCCACCGAGGTCCACGGCCTGGAGCGCGTTCCCCCGCTGGGGACCAAACCCAAGACCCGTGGCGGCGCCATCACCCGTGCCGCCGTCGAAATCGCCGACCAGCTGGACGCCAAGTACATCTGTGCGTTCACACAGTCCGGTGACTCGGCCCGCCGCCTGTCCCGCCTGCGGCCCATCAAGCCGGTCTTCGCATTCACCCCGGTGGAGCAGGTCTGGAACCAGATGGCCCTCACCTGGGGCATCCAGCCGGTACTGGTGCAGATGGTGGACCACACCGACGCCATGACCGCGCAGGTGGACCGCAGCCTCTCGGACATGGGACTGGTGGAGGACGGTGACCTGGTGGTCATCGCCGCCGGTTCCCCTCCCGGAAAGGCCGGTTCCACGAACTCGCTGAAGGTGCACAAGGTTGGCGACCTCGCCGACTCCACCCGCGGGGGAGAAGTCACCAGCAACAAGGAAAAGCTCGGCCCCTGGCCGGAAAAGAAGAAGAAGGCCTAGCTCTTCTGAACGGAAAAGGACCCCTGCCGGCTGGCAGGGGTCCTTTTCGCTGTGGCGCGGCCCGTCGTCGTAACCGCTCCGGGCCTGGCCCGGCTAGTTGACCTGGTTGATGATGGTCTCCGCGACCTCGCGCATGCTGAGGCGGCGGTCCATGGAAGTCTTCTGGATCCAGCGGAAGGCCTCGGGCTCGGTGAGGCCCATCTTGGTGGTGAGCAGGCTCTTGGCGCGTTCCACGAGCTTGCGGGTGGCGAACTGCTCTTGCAGGTCGGAGACCTCGCTTTCGAGGGCCTTGATCTCCTCGTGGCGGGAGAGCGCAATTTCCAGGGCAGGGATGAGGTCCGCCGGGGTGAAGGGCTTCACGACGTAGGCCATGGCGCCGGCGTCGCGGGCGCGCTCAACCAGTTCCTTCTGGCTGAAGGCGGTGAGCAGCACGACGGGGGCGATGCGTGCCTTCACGATCTTTTCGGCTGCCGAGATGCCGTCCATGACGGGCATTTTGACGTCCATCAGGACCAGGTCCGGCTTGAGTTCCTCGGCCAGCTGCACGGCCTTTTCGCCGTTGTCCGCCTCACCGATAACGTCGTAGCCTTCGCCGCGCAGGATCTCGATGATGTCGAGGCGGATGAGGGTTTCATCCTCAGCCACGATGACGCGGCGCGCCGGCTGGGATGTGGATTTGGACTCCGTCTGTTCAGTCACGGGATCTCCTTGGAGGGGTACGGCGGGACATCACTATCTTAGGTGCCACCGCGGTTGTTACTTGGCCAGCATGGGTACGGTTGCGGCAACGGCGGCGCGATTCTGGACTTCAGCCTATCTGCATGTAGAGTAATTCCGCGTACGTGAAGCGATCGCGTTGCTCACAATCAGCTGTGGGCGTACCTATCCTGCTTCGCGTATTCCGCGCCCGAGTGGCGGAATTGGCAGACGCGCCGCACTCAAAATGCGGTATCGAAAGGTGTGTGGGTTCGAGTCCCACCTCGGGCACAGTATCGCCGCAGGTCAGGCGCCTGTTGAGCGGTTGAGTGTGGACAAAAACGCTCAAACTGTGAACAGCGGCGTAGCATTTTTTGCATGGCCAGGATCCGCAAACGCGTGAAAAAGGACGGTACACAGTCCTTCATGGTCTGCTGGCGGGATCCGAAGACGCGTTCTTCACAGGGCCTCACTGTCGCAACACTTCTCGAGGCTGAAACCCTCAAACGGCTTTTGGACGCCAACGGTCAGACGTTCGAGATTGCGCAGCACGCGATGCTCACAAACGCGAAGCGCACACCCACTGTGGCGGAAGTCGTCCAGGACACAACGATCTTTTGGTTCGGCCCTCCAGCGGAACCACGAAGACCTACCAGGTGATGCTGGACCGGCATATCCGAAATGTCATCGGACATGTCCCGGTGGACAAGTTGGACTACCGCCTCATGGCGCACTGGGTGAAGGCGATGGCCTCGAAAGGGCTGGCGCCTAAAACGATCCACAACATCCATGGCCTGATCTCGGCTGCGATGAACACGGCTGAGATGCTGAGCTACATCACTCGCAACCCTTGTCGCGGGGTGCAGTAGCCGCCGATTGAGAAGGCTGAAGATGAAGCCATGTTCCTCACCCATGCTGAGTTCAGCTTGATCATGGAAGGCATGGGGGAGCGGTACAAAGCTTTCACCAATTTCCTGGTCATGACCGGTACCCGGTTCGGCGAGGCCACCGCCCTAACTGTGGCGGACGTGGACCTGCTCTCCAAACCGCCCACCGCGCGGATCAACAAGGCCTGGAAACGGGACGGGCAGTCGCAGTTTTATATCGGTGCCACAAAGACCGGGGCCGGCAAGCGCACCATCGGGCTGAACCCTGCGCTGGTCTAGTTGCTGATCCCGCTAGTTTCTGCGCGGCCGGGCAAAGAGCTTGTTTTTACGACGCCCACGGGCGGGCGAATCATCCACAAGCTCTATTGGCACCATTACTGGGTTCCTGCCGTTCGAACGGCGCAGGCCATCGGGCTGACGAAGAATCCCCGGATTCACAATCTGCGGCATACACACGCCTCGTGGTTGATCCAGGACGGGGTGCCGCTGTTCACGATATCGCGCCGGCTGGGACACGCCTCGACCAAGACGACGGAGCAGGTCTACGGGCACCTAATGCCGGAAGCGTTGCAGGTCGGTGCTGATGCCACCGAGCGGTCGGTAACAGCCTTCCAGCGGTAGCGGCACCGGGTCATGTAGGGGATTCCACGTTACGGCATGAAAGTGGAAGACAGCTCTTTTCTCCGGAGGTTTCCATGGACATCGAATTCTTCGAGCCAGCCGAGGCGGCCGCTCTCATGTCCTGTTTGGGGAGGTGGAGTCTGGTGTCATCAGAGATGTGAAGCGCCGTTTGGTTGCGGGGGAAAGTGTAAGTTTGAACTGGTCGATGATGACAATCCCGAGCAGTCAGCCGGGGCTTCCGTCTACGTTCCTGCTTCGCCATGGCTTTACCGGAGGCAAAGTAGCAACCAATTCATTCAATAACTTGCCGAAGTCATAAGGGCTAACAGATGCGACAAAGTACAACGATCCACGATGCCTTCATTTCTGACGGCTTGCTGCGCCTCCAAAAAGAAGCCTTCTCCGAGGGAGGACCTGGTTACGGTGCGGAAGCTGTCGTTAGCACGTCATGGATACAGCAGACTCTGTCTCGTCGGTACGAAGATGTACAGCGGAACGGGCAATGGGGTTATCCCGACTTTGACGCCGAATTTTCCTATGAGGCGATGGACAGTTGGCTACTCGAGGTTCGCGCGCGCTCCTATGTCCCGGGAGAAGGGACATGGATAACCTATAGGGTACACCTCTATCCTCAAGCAGAGGGACATCTGGAGGTGTTCGACGAAGAGCTCCTGTCCAGAGGCCTCTTTGCCACCCCCGGTGAGGAAGATGCACCGTCTGACGCCGAGACGCTAAAATCAGAACTTATTGCCTTTCCCAGGACGGCAGAAAATATTCCGTCTTGGATGTGGAATACGTTTCGAACTGCCGGCGTCACACCGCCTTTATACAACTCAGAGCTCAATGCCGTCGAATGGGATAATCGGCGTCGGAAGGTGACAGAACGAGGTACGGACTTCACGGAAGAACCTACAGTCATCGATGCTCATTTGGAGCCGGGCCTGTTTGGAAAAATCGGGAGAAAACTCTTCGGCCAAGGCTAGGTTCAGCACGGACTTACTCTGTGCTAATCGGTGTGGGGCCATGATGTTCATCCCCTTCTACACCTTCAGCCTGGTGATCTCCGACCCCGGAGCGTCGTGCAGGTGTTCACATACTTCCCACTGACCGCCCCGGTCACCGCCCTGCTCCGCAACGCGTTCGGCACCCTCAGCCCCCTCGAATCCGGCCTCGTCATCGCTGAACTGCCGATCGTCGGGATCCTCATCTTTCGCCTCGCCGTCCACCTGTTCCGGTACGGGGCCATCGCCTACGGCAAGAAACGCTCCATCGCCGGGACGTTCCGCCGCAGCGAACTCGCCGCCAAGTGAGTGACCCGGCGGCCATCGTTGAGACGTTCGTCCGGCTGACGTCGAGGTGCCTGGACGCCCTGCTCACGGTGTACGGAGGCAACGAAAGGCCGACGGTGTGGACCGGCTTGTGGCTCGTGCCACGGGATGGAAGTGACCCGGTCCGGTCCGGTGTCCTGGATGAGCTGGGTTCCTTCCACCTGCACGGAGTCGGGTGCCGCTTCGAACTAGACTCTGGGGAGGACCTGGATGTCGACTGGGACTGGGACGGGCGGGCAGTGTTCAATTCGTGGCGGATCCTGATGTACGCCCACTCGACGGGGGACGAGGCCGTCACCGAGCAGGCACTGAGGGCTACAGCGCTGCAAGCGCCGTCAGTGGTCGTCTTGGAAGCGGACAAATTCATTTTCTCGCACCGCCGGTATGACGTCACGAGGTCGGAATCATGAGGCTGAACTTCAGCCGGCGGTCAGCGGTCGCTGCCCTGGGCCTCGTCGTGTGCGGCATGCTGCTGACCGGCTGTTCATTGTTCGAGGTGCCCATACCCGCTAATGACGTGCAGGCCGCCGAAGTCGAAGGAACCTGGCACACCGACAACGGACCGGAGAAGCGGACCCAGCTCGAACTGCAGCCCAACGGCACAGCAGCCTGGACCGGAGTTCCCGGCGGCGTTTTCGACGGTTTCGCGTCAACGCCGACTCTGGACTGGGACAACAGGACGGACTACTACGGCACTTGGACCCTGGAACAAGACCAATGCCCCGTTGGCAACGACTATCAGATTGTCCGGCTCCACGTGGAGAAGGAGAACAAGCCCTGGGTGTACTGGCTCTATGTCATGGGCCCAACAGATGGCAGAAGCCTGTACCAGTGGCTGGGCGACCCGGACAACGCCGATCGGCTAACCTTCCGCCGCGACGGCAACGACCCCGTGTGACTCGCCGCCACCGACACTAGGCGCCCTGCACGGCGACACGAACCGTGAGAGGCGCGGCCACATGTCAACCGGACCGGTCTTGCCCGCACGGGCCGTCACCGGCCTGCAGCCTACCTGTGGGGCCCAGACGGTCGGACCCGCGAACCGTTGGTAAACCGGCAGGATGAGGTGGCACGCTGTGTCTGTGCTGATTTGCAGGAGCGGGACCTGGTTGTACGCAGGAGATGTCACGATGTCCGTGGACATCGTCGGCCTGCCTTACGACTTTTGGTTTGGGCTGGCTCAGATAGATGAGCAGCTCGAACCCGGTGAATCGGCTCAGCCGCTCGGCAAGGAAGGGCTGCTCTACTACGTGAGGTTTCGCCACGCCGGAGAGACCGAGGAACCCACCTGGCCGGATTCCGAAGGCCAGACCACCATTGAAGCTGCGGTCAGTATCGCCGAGCAACGCACCCCGAGCCAGATCACCTGGGCTTAGCCCGGGCTGAGGCCTGAACCTACCGCGTGACGACGCCAACTCCTGGGGCCAATAGGGCCATCGCAGCCTCCGCAAGGCCGACGAGTTCCGGTCCGCCGGCAACTGTTGCGATGCGGACAAGTTCGACGCCCTCGCCCGGCCGCGCTCAAAGCCTGATCCGTGCCTGCCAGCCATCGGCGTTTGCCCTGTTCAGAGCGGAATTACTGTGGAACACTTCGTGGCATGAACGACCCCAGAAGCCGGATCCTTCCACTCCTCCGCCAAGACGAGAGACTCCTGTGGGTAGGGCAGCCCGACCCACGCGTCCGTTTCACCGGAGCGGATGCGTTTCTGATCCCCTTCAGTATTCTTTGGGGCGGTTTCGCGATCTTCTGGGAGGCAATGGCTGTCACCTCGGTCAAACAACCCTTCTTCATCCTCTGGGGCATCCCCTTCGTTTTGGTCGGCCTGTACTTCATCTTCGGCAGGTTCATCTACAAGAAGCGGCGCAAACTCATCACGGCCTACGCTCTTACAGACCGTCGGGCCATTGTCTGCACGGGTGAGCGGTCCGTTTCAGAAGCGCCCATCAGCGGCCTGACCACCAAAGTTGACCGAGCCAAGGACGGCCGGCACGTCAGCGTGACGTTCGGGAGCCAGGGCCTCGGAGGACTGCTCGGGATGTACCAGAACACCGGAATGGACTTCTTCAGCTTGGGTCTCGGGCAGACGGTGGCCTTCTACGACGTCGAAGACACCGAAGGACTACTGGGTGCCTTGGACCAGTCCAGGGTTCTTTAGCGCCATGCGCCGGACGGGAGAATGACTGCCCTTCGTCGAGAAGCTGCTTCCGATGCGGGGCCCTGCGGACAGAATGATGCGCTACGTGGAGAACATCCGCCGCGAGGAAGCCACCTTCCGCGGCCAGCAGGTACTCGCCGCCTCGTCCCGAAATGCCCAATTCGCCTCCCTCTGGGACTCCGGAAAGCAGACAGAAGTGGAAGCACGGCCGGCCGCGCTCTAATCCATCGACTGGAAAGCCATCGACTACCGGGGAAAAATGCGAGCCAATCAGTCCAGCATCTGCTGGGTGTCTGTTAGGAACCGTCCGAGTGCCCGAAACTCTCGTATGGGCACGGCAATGGCTAAGGTGACTGCGGTGCCCACGAGAACTATTAGCCACCACCAGGTTGAGTTCCTGCTGTTCAGAAGCTGCACCAGAAATTGCAGTTCAAGGATGGGGATGATCAAAATGAGCTGGGTGGCCAAGCCCTTCCTTTCCCGGACAGCGGCGGCACGCTTAACAACCAAGTGTTCTGGCGTCGCCGGAATTTTGCCCAGGATTTCCCGTCGCAACTGCTTCTGCTCGTGGGGCTGTAGGGACATCAGCACGTTGATCCGGCCCATTTCAACGGCAGGACCAATAACCTTTGCGTTGTAGACGATGCCGCCGGCAATCGCTCCCAAATATGCCAGTGCTATTCCGGCGAAAAGGTAAGACAGGGAAGCGGCCCACTCGCCCTGGAAGAGCAGAAGGCCCACACCAGCGCCGACGACGAAAAGCAGCACCATACCCGTGGGGAAGTATGTCGTGAAGTACCGTTTGACGGCCTGATCCAGGCCTTTGTCGGCAATACCTTCGGCACGGCGCTCCGCCTTGGCCCACCGGTCTGCGGATCCGGCCAGCAAATCGTCGACTCCGGCCATGGGTACCTCCCGGTTTGAACTCCATCCACATGCACTTCTACGTCCACGCTACTTCTGGGCTGGAATTCGGCAAGGAAGTTGATGAAGACTTTGGACACTCGTCCAGCCAGAGGTGTTCGCCTCCGGCGAGTGCCGGAGCCCGTGCAGCGGCCAGTCCAGTTCGCCGTTGATGACAGAGCGGGAAGCACCCTGCACCGTCCACATCGTCTCAGGGTCCATGCCTTGATTCTGCCTCAGTATCCAGGCTGCTCAGCGTCTGGTTCGTGTCATGGGGCTCGGCATGCCCCTCTCTGCCATAGTGGTGTCACCGACAGGCAATCGAGAGGGGCGATGATGGGCGCATGGGGCTACCTGCCGTTTGAGAACGACGACGCGATGGACTGGCTGGCTGAACTCGACGCCGGCGGGACTGAGGCCGTCCGAACCGCGCTGGCCAAGACGGGGGAGGGCTATGTGGAGGCGCCCGAGGGCAGCGTTGCTGTCGCGGCCGCCGAGGTCATCTCCGCCAGTCAGGGCAATCCGCCCGGCATCCTACCGGAGAACGTCGCTGACTGGGTGACCGCACACGGGCGGGGAATCACCGCTGAGGACGTGGAGCTCGCCCGGGAAGCCGTCCAACGGGTCGCAGGGGATGAGTCCGAACTGGCTGAGCTCTGGGACGACGCCGACGAAATCGAATGGCGCGAATCCCTCGACGACCTTGCCGAGCGGCTTCGGACCGCGCTGCGGTAGTTGTGAGGCGCGGCGTCGAGGCTTGTCAGTCTGCTGCCCGTAGGAGTGTTTCGAACTGGCTCAGCGAGACAACGCTCTTACGGTCCACGTCGAGCTCGTCCTCCACGGTGGCTGTGCCTGCATCGACGTCCAGCAGCACGTTGAAGGTGTTGTACGTCAGGTATTGCAGTCCGGCCTGCCGCTGCTCAATGATCATCAGCAGCTGCGCGCGGATGTAGTCGTTCGCCTCGCCGGCAAGAAACTCATCGATCGGCGTCGGCGACATCTTCACTAAAGCCTTCGTGAGGCGGTGCTGCCGGCTCACCGTTCAGGATGGGTGCCGCTTCGCCTCGATCGCCACCCGAGGACGGCCATCGAGAGCCAGAAGATCGTGAATGCAGCGCCGGCGATGACGAATACCCAGTCGACGCCGGTCCAGTGCCCCTCGCCGAGCCGGATCAGCGGCGGCGCGATCAGGCAGACGCCCAAAATGGCGCCCAAGACTTGCGCCCGAGAACTCCGAAAGTACGGGTCTACCTGCATTTTCCCCATGCCGCAGTCTCTCAGCTCCCTACCCTTGTGACTAGTCGCGACGTGGGCCAGCCGCCGGTCCCACAGGGTGCATCGTCGGCCTGCTTCCTGGGAGGGTTCCGCCAGCCCGGAATCTCGTCCAAGGCCGCAGCGTAGTCGGGGGAGGGGATGCCCACCGAGGCTTCCTTCCGCCGGGGGCCAGCCAGATCATCGCGTTTGGGCGATGCCATCCGCGTCTCGTCCGGGCGTCTAGTAGGCATCCCAGCCCCGCGCTTCCGGGTTCACGGTCCGTGCCAGCGCCGCGTAGGCTTCGTCGTCCGCGTCGAGGTGGCCGGAGGGGTGAAGGAAGAAGATTCCGCGGTCAAAGGCTGCTACGAAGGTTTCGAACATCGACGAAACGGTCAGGTACAGCACGTGATGTTCTGGTTCTCCCAGCATGAAGTGGCGTACGTGCCCCCAGCTGCCCGGGTTGTCGGAGCAGTCCACCGCGAAGAAGTCGCCACCCCCATTCGCCAGCAGCGGCAGCCACGACGGGTTCCACCGTGCGTCGTCCCGGAACACTGCGTGGTTGGCGAGTGTTTCGTAGAGGCTAGGGAAGTAGAAGCCCGGGATGATGTGGATGTCATCGAGCATGGCACCTGGATAGTCCAGGGTCCCGTCGCGCCACGCATAGAGTTTGATGACATCGCCGGGCAAGACAAGTCCGGCGTTGGCGGCCTTTTCAAGCAGGATCCGTTCGGGCAGGCCGGCCTGCAGCACTCCGGTGACAGGCCGGCTGAGAACGGAGAGATGCCCGAGAAGCTCCGGCAGGGAGTTGTCGAGATCAGCGGGCATAGGTCGAACCTAGCAGCTGCAGTCTCCGCCCTCGTCGCTAAGCCAGCTCTGCAGGGTCAGACACTATGTCGGCCTTCGTTTTGGGCAGCCTCCGTCGAGGGGAAAAGTCCACCCTCCAGCTGTCGAGTTCGTAGACGTCGTCATCCGTGTCCAGATTCAGGGCAACCTGGACCGGGAAGTTGTCACTGTCTTTGAACCAACCCTCCGCGAGCGTCCGTCCGTACTCCCGGTCTGGTTTGCTGCTATGAAATTGGAGGCTGCCCATGCCGCCGTCGTTCGTGTCACTTACGAGCAAAGCCGAGAGATCTAGAGCATTCCATCGCGGCTGGCCTGTGCGCTCAAGCAGTGCTTGAACGATGACAATTTCGCCTGGGAGAAGCGGTCTGAGAGTCATCTGAAAATCCTAAGCTTGGCCGGCGCGCAGAATTTGCACATTATGCCGACCCCTTCAGAGGGTCCGCTACCGCCGTGCCGTGAACAGTGCCTGCACGTCTTCGCTGGCACGGCTGAGCTCTTCGCCGGCGTCGAGGGTCACCGTGCCGCTGACACGCCATTCTTCGGGGGAGAAAGGATCCTGGAGAGTGAAGTGCAGCTTGACGTGGCTTCCGGTGTGGGTGGCCTCCAGCAGCAAGTCGCCCTCAATGGACTCGTAGGTCCGTGCCCCGTCCCAGCCCCGCCAGTTCTCGGCCAGGCCATTGAAGAATTCCCTGAGGTCCGCGGACGTATACAGGTAGACCTCTCGCTGCGCGGACAGGCCTTCCAACGCCACGGAGACGGTCACGCCGGCGATTTCGCCGCCGGATTCGCGGCGGACAGTGCGAAAGGTGAGCCGCGCAGACTGGCCGATCTCAGCCTTTTCCATCGTCATCCTCTCGAGCCTCATTCTCCTCGGCTTCTGCTGCTTCCTGCTTGGCCAGAACCTCCTGGAAGCGCAACTCCATAGCGCTCGGGGGCCTTGGGGGCGCGGGCGCCCGGAGCCGGACGCGGTGCCAGTCCAGTGTCTCGACGTCAGCGGATTCGCGCAGGGCATCGATCAGGTCCTTGCTGCCGAACACCCTGGTGCCCATCAGGTCGTAATCAGTCCACAGCACCCACGTCCGATCCTCGGGCCACCACAGCTCCGGGCTGAACTCCTGCCCTCCGGTGGCGAGCATCGAGGGCAGCATGGTCGCCAGATTGAAGGAGAACACCCGGATGGATTCGGCCTCGAAGATGTTGGTGATGGGCGAGAACCTGCCGAGCATCCGGGTCGAGCCGGTATGCGCTGCCAGGACGGGAACGAGCGCCTCCAAATCAGCTTTCCCCAGAGAGCCTTCCGTTGGCCACAGTGAATCTTGGGGTGCCACGCCGGGAGGCATGACCACGTAGTCGGCGCCGCTATCGTTCAGCAGGGCCGACCAGCAGTAGGCGGGCGGAATCTCAATGCCGTCGTCGCCGGCGGGCCCCTGCAGCGGGACACCTTTGTCGGCGGCAGTTTCTTCCCAGTTGATCCGCTGCCACCCAGCAGGGGCGTGCGTGCCGAAGCCGAAGCCCGGAAGACGGGCACCATCTTCTGGCTCGGGAGCCACATCGGCCGGCCGGAAGAACTGGGCGTGAAGGATCCAGGTGCTGTGCGAAAAACCATCGGGAAGCCGGTCGCAAAGAAGGTCTGCCAGGAGTCCATCGCCAAAGAAGCCCTCGCCCAGCCATGCCAGTTCCGGGCCAGCCAAACCCTCCCAAGACCAACCTTCGGGCAGTGCCCGCAGTTCTTCTGATTCCCCCATGGGATGAGCCTACCGGCGGTCGTAACTAGAGGAATGACTCCCAAGGCGCTGTTCACTGACTGCGAGGGGTGCGCCGGGATCCGAGAGCGGGTTGTCCCGGGCTTCAGCCGCCGGCGGCTGGCGGGACTTGGCCAGGACAACCAGCAGCGTCAGGACGGTAACCGTCCAGCCGATCCCGGTGAGCAGCACCAGGCCGATTGCCGCTAAGGGGTGCATGGCGACAGTCTAGGGCCGGGGAACCGGGCGGCATGGCTGAAACTCCGGCTCGGCTGTCAACCGGAGCCCGAACATGGGAAAGGGTGCGCTCCCGTTCGCTGAACGCGCCCTTCTCGCTTCCCCCTACCCGCTCCCTTTCCGAATGTCACCATGCAAGCATGCTTAGGACCTTGGCAGGTAAGCCATCCAAACGTCTACCTATTGCCGCGGGCTACTGTCAGCGACCCCACCGGCGTTCCAGCCATCGAAGGTACAACTGTCTGCTGTTCCTGAAGAGCCACCCCGAGCGGGCCAAGCCAGCGGCCACGCTGAGGATTGCTGTGGCCAGCAGCCCGGTGTAGGGGAGTGTCTCGAGGGAAGTGCCGCGGGGCGTCAGGAAGATCATGGCGGCCGCAATCAGCACCGCGGCGATCACCAGGACTTTGACCAAACCGGGGGTGAGCCGAATTCCTTGCTCCAGCCGTGGCAGGTCCTTGGCCGGTTTCGGTAGCTTCGTCGAGAACCGAACTCCTATGGTCAGGAGCCAGCCGGCGGCGGAAATCGGCGCGCCCAGGAAGATCGTTTCCCGGCCGCGGCTGGTGTCCTGACCGACCAGGCCGGAGAGCATTGCATCGACAGCGCCCGTTATTGCCAGTGCCGCTCCGTAAAACCAGGCCCAAAAGATCCAGGACCGGCGCTGCGCGTGGCCAAGTTCGAGAGCCCGTTCATCTGCCGCCATCGCGGTGGCATCCCCCAATGTCATGAACCGCACTCTACCTGCAGGCTATGGCCCGCCCGCCCCGCCGGCCGTATAACGATGAGCCGCGCCGGAACAACCGCACACATGCCTCCCATGACCAACATCCTCGCTAATGTCGATCGTCCGCTCCGTCGACGTCCTGCTGCCGAGGACCGCTGCATCCGGACGCCCGAAGCCCGGGCCAGCCTCCCCAAGGGCATCATTACCATCGAGGCCGACGACTGCCTTGCCAGCGGGATCAGCAAGTCCACCAGCGCCGGGATCAGGCCGACAGTCGTCTTACCGGCACCGGTTCTGGTCACGCCAAAATTCGCAATAGATGCTGGTGAGACAAAGACCTATCTGATATGTTTTTAGTGATCTTATAGATATATCAGTGCTTGTCGAGTCTCTTCGCGGCTCGACCGTCAGCTCAATGAGGAGTGGATTGGCATGAAAGAACTCGCGCACCGGCTCGGTCGTCTGGGCACGGAAACCGCCGACAGCGTCGCCCAAGGGCGGACGCCAGGAAGTCGATGGGGAACCGCGTATACCCCTTCCATCTGGGCCACATCAATATTCAGACCACGCCACACATGACTGAGGCAAGCCCGTAATTACGAAATTCCTGCAGGCAATCATGAACCCGGGCCAGGAACTGCTCTGCCCGAACCCCGGCTTCCCGATCTAGGAATCGCAGATCGAGTACCAACGTTCTGGCAGTGCTCAGCCGAGGAGCGCCGCGCGCACCGAATAATTAGAGGCGACTGGCGCCCGCGGACTACAAACCAGGCCTGGCAGTAGCCCCCTCCCTTGGGGACGGTGCGAAGCTACTTAGCTCCCGGCGTCGTCCGTCTCGACGGCGGCTGGTCTTCGTATGCAGGACAGGTCCCTACTGCCTCCCGGCAACAGTAGTCACCGGGGAATCGCACGTTAAAGAGAGAGATCATAAGTGACACGTATTGGCATTGTCGCCGAATTAGGTAGCGAGACACGGGTGGCGGCGACGCCCACCACGGTGAAGCGGTTGTTGGAGTTGGGCTACGAGATTGTGGTCGAGAAGGGCGCAGGGGAGTCCTCGGCTTTTCGAGATGAGGACTACGAGGCCGCAGGTGCCTCGGTGGTGGGTGCTGATGAGGCGTGGGGCAGTGAGGTGGTGCTGCGGATCAATCCACCCTCGGAGGAGGAGATTGGCCGTTTGGCTGACGGTGCGACGCTGATTGGGATGCTGGCGCCGGGTCTGCGGCCGGAACTGGTGGAGGCACTTGCGGCGCGTCCTATTACGGCGCTGGCGTTGGACGCTGTTCCGCGGATTTCGCGTGCGCAGTCGATGGATGTGCTCAGTTCGATGGCGAATATCGCCGGGTATCGTGCGGTGATTGAGGCTGCCCACGAGTTTGGCAGGTTCTTCACGGGCCAGGTGACTGCGGCGGGCAAGGTCCCGCCGGCAAAGGTCCTGGTGGCGGGTGCAGGTGTTGCCGGGCTGGCGGCGATCGGTGCGGCATCGAGCCTGGGCGCGATTGTGCGTGCGACGGATCCGCGGCCCGAGGTCGCGGATCAGGTGAAGTCCATTGGCGGGTCCTACCTCAAGGTGGAGGTTGAGGAGGAGATGAAATCCTCGGACGGGTACGCCAAAGCAACGTCGGAGGCATACAACCGGCGGGCAGCGGAGATCTACTCCGAGCAGGCAGCCGATGTGGACATCATCATCACCACCGCCCTGATCCCGGGCCGGCCGGCGCCGAAGCTGCTCACGGCCGATGACGTGGCCGCGATGAAGCCGGGCAGCGTGATTGTTGACATGGCTGCCGGCCAGGGCGGGAACGTGGAAGGCTCAGTGGCCGGGGAGCGGACCGTCACCGAAAACGGTGTAGTCATCCTCGGCTACACGGACCTGCCGACCCGGTTGCCGGCCCAGGCCTCGCAGCTGTACGGAACTAACCTGTTGAACCTTCTTAAGCTCCTCACCCCGGAGAAGGACGGGCAGCTGAGAATCGACTTCGACGACGTCGTCCAGCGTTCAGTGACGGTGGTGCGGGAGGGTGAGAAGACCTGGCCGCCGCCCCCGGTGCAGGTCTCCGCTGCCCCCGCTCCTGCCGCCCAAGCCCAAACCGTGGCTGAAGAAGCAAGTTCGCCGAAGGAGAAGGAAGGCCTCAGTCCTGCGGGCAAGGCGCTCTTGTTCGCTTCGGGGATCGCGGCCCTCTTCGGCATCAACACCGTGGCCCCGGCGCCGCTGCCGCAGCACTTCACGGTGCTGATGCTTTCGGTCGTGGTGGGCTTTTACGTCATCGGGAAGGTCCACCACGCCCTTCACACCCCATTGATGTCCGTCACCAACGCGATCTCGGGGATCATCGTGGTCGGTGCCCTGCTTCAGGTCACTTCGGAGAACCCGGTGGTGCAGGTCCTCGCGGCCGTCGCTGTCCTGCTGGCCAGCATCAACATCTTCGGCGGTTTCGCCGTGACCCGGCGCATGCTCGCCATGTTCTCGGCCGGGAAGGCACGTTCATGAGCCACGCCACCGAAGCAACAGAAATCATCTCGAGGAGCCTTACTTTGCCTGACGCCGTCTCTGGTCCGCTGACCGCGGAATCCATCGCCGGGGCGGCCTACGTCGTCGCGGCCCTGCTGTTCATCCTCAGCCTCGCCGGGTTGAGCAAGCACGAACGAGCCAAGGCCGGCGTCATCTACGGCATCACCGGCATGGTCATCGCGCTGGCTGCCACGGTCTGGCTGACCGTGCAAGGTGCCTGGGGAACAAACCACGGCCTGACCGGCCTGGCCCTGCTCGTCGCCGCCGTCCTGGTGGGCGGTGCGATCGGACTCTGGCGCGCCCGGGTGGTCGAGATGACCGGCATGCCCGAGCTCATCGCGCTGCTGCACAGCTTCGTCGGCCTGGCCGCGGTGCTCGTTGGATGGAACGGCCACCTTCAAGCCCCGCACCTGACCGGAGCCTTGAAGGACGTCCACCACGCCGAAGTGTTCATCGGCGTCTTCATCGGAGCGGTCACCTTTACCGGCTCCATCGTCGCGTTCCTGAAACTGTCGGCCCGGATGAAATCCTCACCGCTGATGCTGCCCGGCAAAAACGCCATCAACCTCGGCGCCCTCGCCGTCTTCGTCGCCTTAACCGTCTGGTACGTCAATGACTCCCAGCTCTGGCTCCTCGTCGTCGTGACGGTGCTTGCCCTCGGACTGGGGTGGCACCTGGTGGCCTCCATCGGCGGCGGCGACATGCCCGTCGTCGTGTCCATGCTCAACAGCTACTCCGGCTGGGCCGCGGCCGCGGCAGGCTTCCTGCTGAACAATGACCTGCTGATCATCACCGGTGCACTGGTTGGTTCCTCCGGCGCTTACCTGTCCTACATCATGTGCAAGGCCATGAACCGGTCCTTCATCTCCGTGATAGCCGGCGGCTTCGGCATCGCCGCCCCCGCCAGCAAAGGAGACACAGACCAGGGCGAGCACCGTGAAATTACGGCCGAGGCAACAGCCGAAATGCTCACCAACGCCTCGTCCGTCGTGATCACCCCCGGCTACGGCATGGCCGTCGCCCAGGCCCAATACCCCGTGGCCGAACTCGCACACCAATTGCGCGAACGGGGAGTGAACGTCAGGTTCGGGATCCACCCCGTCGCCGGACGCCTGCCCGGGCACATGAACGTCCTCCTTGCCGAAGCCAAGGTCCCCTACGACATCGTTTTGGAAATGGATGAAATCAATGACGACCTCGACAGCACCTCCGTGGTCCTGGTCATCGGCGCCAACGACACCGTCAACCCCGCCGCCGCAGAAGACCCCGGCAGCCCCATCGCCGGAATGCCTGTCCTCAAAGTGTGGGGAGCCGAGAATGTCGTCGTGTTCAAACGCTCAATGGCCGCAGGCTACGCCGGAGTCCAGAACCCGCTGTTCTTCCGGGACAACTCGCAGATGCTCTTCGGCGACGCCAAACAACGCGTCGAAGACATCCTCAAGGCCTTCTAGTTCCCCAGACCTGTCCTTCTCCCGCGGGAATGTCCTTGACCCTTGTGTGGTCCGGGCACCTGCTCTCACCACCTATGAACCGAGATGAGAGACGATGATTCTGCGCCGACTGTTTCGCACCAGTAGTCCGATCAACGGGACACCATCGAATGAACCGGAGCCGATGCCCAAAACCGGGCAAACACCGTTGCACCCTGTCAGTTTCATTGACGAGATCGTTGCGTCATCGTGGGTAGGACTTCACTACAGGCACGAGTTCTTGCTCCATCACAAACACGAACTGTTGGAACACCACCATGCGGTGTGTCGAACCAACATCCGTAAGACCTCCTAGCGCCTCGACGCTCCTTTGCCCCTGCGGGACGGCGTGAAATCACTCCGCGGCGGCCACGCCGAGGTCCGCGGCGTGGCCGCTGATAGTGCGGGCGAGGTCGATGTCGCGGCTGGTGATCCCGCCGACATCGTGGCTTGAGAGCGTGACTCTGACCTCCGGGTAGGTGAGCGTGAGGTCGGGGTGGTGGTTGGATTCCTCGGCGGAGGCGCCAATGCGGTTTACGAACTCCAAGCCGGTGGAGAACTTTCGAGTCCTGAAGGTGGCGGTGAGCGCGTCGCCGGTCAGGCGCCAGCCGGAGAGTCCGGCTTCGGCAAGTTCGGCGGTGGAGAGCTTATGTCGGGGGTCAGCCATATCGCCATCATGGCGCCGGAGGGCCGCCGTTGGCTACAACCGAAGCAACCGCGGGAAGTTGAAAGGACGCGCAGATATTAAGGAGGACGACGGCGGGAGTTAGGCTCCCGCCGTCGTCCTCCTTAGCTTTGTTGCCCCGCGCTGTTGGCGCGGCGCTCAGCCTCCAAGCTTGGAATGCTCGCCCAGGCGGTGCCATGAACGGTTGTGGTAGACCAGAGCGTCTCCGGGTTCGCCCGCCTGGACGTCACGCATCACACGGGACTCCAAGGCGTGAACGGCGATGATGGTGGAAGTCCCCACCTCCATGCGATCGATGACGGCGCAGCGCACCCAGGCGCGGACATCGTCATACACCGCTTCACCGGTTGCAAGGGCCGACCAGCGGTGCGTTTGGTCAAATCGGTCGGCACCGGGGGTCGCTCCTAACTTGGCCAAGTCGACGTCGTGCGCGTCCAGCAGGTGCACGACGACCGTCTCGGCGCGCGACAGCACCTCGGACGAAGAAGACAGTGCCGAGACCGAGAAGATCAGCAACGGAGGGTCCGCACTCACCGACACGACCGAAGATACCGTCAGCGCCACAGGCCCTTCGCCGGCATCGGCCGTGACGACGGCGACACCTCCCGGGTGCCCACGGAACAGTGCTTTGAATTCATCGGCCGAGAGGGAAGAGGGGAAGCTCTGCTGCGGAGCCTCGAGCCACGTGTCTGCCGGGTAGGCATGAAACACCGTTACGACACCCTGGGTGCGGAGCGGGCGAGTTCCTCGCGAATGATGTTTGTGCCTGCGCTGAGAGCACTCAGCTTGGCCAATGCGACGTCCCGGGGGAACGGCGCCATTCCGCAGTTGGAGCTGGGAATGAGTTTGTCGGCATCAACGAACTGCAGGGCCTTGCGGAGGGTGTCGGCGACCTCCTCCGGGGTCTCGACGGTTTCGCTTGCAACGTCGATTGCGCCAAGCATGACTTTCTTGCCGCGGAGGAGTTCGATGAGGTCCATGGGCACGTGGGAGTTCTGCGATTCCAGCGAGATGATGTCGATGCTGGAGCTCTGCAGCAGCGGGAACGTTTCCTCGTACTGCCGCCACTGTGAGCCGAGCGTGGCCTTCCAGTCATTATTCGCCTTGATCCCGTAGCCGTAGCAGATATGCACGGCGGTCTCCGCACGCAGTCCTTCTGCCGCTCGCTCAAGCGCAGCCACGCCCCAGTCCTTGACCTCATCGAGGAAGACATTGAACGCGGGCTCGTCGAACTGGATGATGTCCACGCCGGCCGCCTCGAGTTCCTTTGCCTCCTGGTTCAGGATGGTGGCGAACTCCCAGGCCAGCTTCTCGCGGCTCTTGTAGTGGTCATCGTAGAGCGTGTCCACCATTGTCATAGGACCGGGAAGCGTCCATTTGATCGGCTTGTCGGTGGTTGCGCGGAGGAATTTTGCGTCGTCGACGAATACCGGCTGTTCGCGGCGTACCGGTCCGACGACGGTTGGTACGCTCGCGTCGTAGCGGTCGCGGATGCGCACGGTTTTGCGCTGTTCAAAGTCGACCCCGCTGAGGTGCTCGATGAACGTCGTGACGAAGTGCTGGCGGGTTTGCTCGCCGTCGCTGACGATGTCAATGCCGCGCCGGCTCTGCTCGTGGATGGCGATGCGCAGTGCATCCTGCTTGCCCTCGAGCAGCGCATTTCCCTCCAGCTTCCACGGGGACCACAGAGTCTCCGGCTGGGCGAGCCACGATGGTTTCGGCAGGCTTCCGACAAGGGTGGTGGGTAAAAGTGTGTTCATGATTGGCGATTCTCCGAGGGTCAGTTGACGAGAGCGGGGTAGTTGGCGGTCCACTGGTCCAACAGATCCTTGTGGGGCGTGATGAAGTGTTCCTCCGTGTACTTCGCCTGCGTGACCGCGAGCTGACTGCGCTCGACGCGGTCGTAAGCGATCTGGGTCCGCGAGTAGTCCTGCTCGCCCAGGCTCGGCTGGTAGACCGCGGCAGCGGCAGAGTTCGCGTTGTAGACCTCCGGGCGGTAGATCTTCTGGAACGTCTCCATGGTGCTGATCGTGCCGATGAGCTGCAGGTTGGAGTAGTCGTTGAGCAGGTCGCCCCGGAAATAGAAGGCGAGGGGAGCCACGCTGCCGCGGGGCATGAAGTAGCGGACCTGCAGCCCCATTTTTCCGAAGTACGCGTCCGTCAGGGAGTAATCGTCCTGCTGGTACTCGACGCCCAGGACCGGGTGACGGTTCCCGGTTTGCCGGTATGTCTTGCTCGTGGAGACGCTGATGCAGACCACTGGCGGTTGCGGAAAGCGCTCCTGGCCTACCGGGGACTCGAGGAAGTGCTGGAACAGCTTGCCGTGAAGATCGCCGAAATCCTCGGGAACGGTGGGCTTGCCTGAGTCACCTGCTGCCGCCGGCAGTACCACGCTGAAGTCGAAGTCACGGACGTAGGAGGAAAAGTTGTTCCCGACGATTCCCTGGTGGCGGACCCCGTTCAGCAGGTCGACGATCTGGATGTCGAGAACCTCGAACAGGGGAAACTGCTGATCCGTGCCTTCCGCAGTGAACTCAATCTGCGCAGAGACGATATTAAGCTCGAGCGTGTAGCGGTCCCGGTCCGGGTTGTCCCAGTCCGCGAGATCGTTGAAGCGGCGCCGGATCATGGTCAAGGCGTTGCGGAGGTTCTCCTGACGGTGCTCGCCCCGTGCGAGGTTGGCGAAGTTCGTCGTGATACGGGAGCCTTCGGACGGGGAGTAGTCCTCGTCGAAGCGGGTGGTGGTGATACTGAACGTAAAGTCGTCTGCCATGTGCTGCCAATCCGTTGTCGATGGGCCGGAGACGGCCTTCCAGAAGGGGTTGAATCAATGGTGCAACCTTTCGGTGGGTATCGGGTAACTAGGCGCTGCTATGCATTCATATAGACTTTTCCTATGGCCCAGATTTCGAGTGGACTGACTCTGCAGCAGCTCCGCTACTTCATAGAAGTTGCAGCCGAGGGATCGATCTCCGCGGCTGCCGACCTTCTCTACGTGGCGCAGCCAACAATGTCCGCAGCGATGAAGGACCTTGAGGCCAGGGTGGGCCGTGCGCTCCTGCTTCGCTCCGCCCGCGGGGTCACCCTCACCGCCGACGGGGTAGAGTTCCTCGGCTATGCGAGGCAGGTGGTAGAGCAGTTCGCCCTCCTCGAGCAGCGCTACCTTGGCAGGCCACCGACGAGACGCCTGCTCGGGGTCTCAACGCAGCACTACTCGTTCGCGGTGGACGCCTTCGTCCGGATGGTCAAGGCCACTGAGGTGGCCGAATACGAGTTCTCGCTCCGCGAGTCCCGCACCTGGGACATCATCGAGGATGTCCGGACACTCCGCAGCGAGATAGGCATCCTCTACCGGAACGATTTCAACCGGAAGATCATCGACAAGCTGCTCCGGGAATCCGGGCTCGGGTTCACTCCGCTTTTCCTCGCCGATCCGCACATTTTCATTTCACGGAAAAACCCGCTCGCCTCAAAAGAGCGTGCGACTCTCGCCGATCTCGCCGGCTTGCCGCGGCTGACCTTCGATCAAGGTGCGAACAACTCGTTTTACTTCGCCGAGGAGATTCTCTCCACCCTGTCCAGTAAGCAGGAGATCCGGGTCTCTGACCGTGCGACCATCTTCAACCTCATGATCGGGCTCCACGGCTACACGATCTCGACGGGCATCATCAGCGGGCAGCTCGACCCGGAGATCGTCGCCATCCCGCTCGATGTTGACGAACGCATCGAGATCGGCTGGATCGGCCACGCGGCGATTCCGCTCACCGACCAAGCGCAGCGCTACCTCAGGGAACTGCGGGCAGTCGTCGCTGAGTTCGGCGTGGCGCTGCTCGACTGACTGCAGTTGCGGTTCCAGGTCCGATGTGGCGGGTCGGCGGGGTCCAAAGACCCGCGCTTCACATCCGGCCAGCTCTACGGGCAGGATTGGACGCTATCGCATGAACCACGAACTGGCCGACGCCGATGACCCGGCTAGCTACTTCACGGTTCCCTGCATGCAGAGCTGGTCCATGGCCTCGTTGAGAGTGGACTCGATGCGGCTGTTCAGGTTGCGGCGCTTGTCCTCGGCAGAAGAGTCCTCCAACTCCGTGGGCATCGGTGGTGTAGTAACCGTCATCGCGGCCTGGTACCGCCCGTCTGCGCTGCTGACCACCCCTGTCTGATAGTCCCAGAACGAACCCAAGCCCTCATGGCGAGAGTCTTTCGAGCATCCGTCCGCGCGCTCCCAGACACCCAGCCCGTACGGGGCGAAGCCTGGACTGGTCTTCATTTCACGCAGGGATGACGCTGAAACCGCCCGGCCTTGGAAGATTCCGGCCATGAGGAGGTTCAAGTCCTCCATCGTCGAGACGGCCCCGCCTGCCGGGTTACCGACTGTAGAGGTGTTGTCTGTGGTGTCAATGCGTTCACCGCGCAGAGTCACGTAGCCGTGCAAGAGGCCGGTTTCGTCACGACCAACGTGGCTTAGGCTGGTGTTCTTCAAACCGAGAGGGCTGAACACCTCCTCCTGCATTACTTCGGCGTATGGCTTGTGCCGCAACGTCTGAATAAGAAGGCCGAGTGCAAGGTAGTTCGTATTGGAGTATTTGAAGGAACCGACGTCGGCAGACGCCCAACCGACGGTTCCCGCCAGTTGCAGGCCCCTTTCCATAGTGAGCGACTGGCTGAGGACAGGGCGGAAGTCAATATCCCTCGGCAGGGCGTCATTGACCTCGGGGATCCCGGACGTGTGGCTTAGCAATTGCCTCACCGTGATCGGTTCCGGGGGTTTCAGAGCGGACGCGAATCCGGGGATGACGTCATTAACGGCATCGTCGAGGGCGATCAGGTGGTCGTCCACGAGTTTCAGTACCGCTACGGCGGTCATGGTCTTGGTGACGCTGGCAACCTGCACACGGTCCGTGGGCTGGGCCGGAGTTCTTGTTTCAAGATCCCGGACGCCGTAAGCCCTGGACCATTCGCCCTCGGGCCAGCGGATCTGCACGACTGCAGCCACCGCGCCCTCCTCCAGGAATAGCTGGACCTGATTTTCCAAGGAAGCGAAGGTACTCGGAGGGCCTGATGACGGTACATGCTCATCGTTGTGAGAGGTGCAACCCGAGGCAGCGAGGACGAGAACGAGTGCCGCCTGCCTCCACGGGTGATTCATTGAAGTCATTGCCGCATCTGTTGGGGATAAGGTGGCAGATCCATGGCCGCCTGCGGCACCATGTCCGGCCAAACTTCCGACGGCGCCATCCGCCCAGCATTTCGATGGTACGCCCGGTCCGTGTGGTGCGGAAGCCGGCAGCCCTCTTGCGTGGCCGTCTGGGCATTCCTCCACTTGACAAGGTTGAAAGCGTTCCTTTGGCGGGAATTGGATTCCGCCCCTACGCCACCAACCGCATTCCAAATCAGTCGCTCGCGTCTGTCGCGAAACTCCAGGACTTGGAGTCGCCTCGGTCGAGACGTGTCGGCGGGTTTGTCAGAAAGAACTGTCGCGCAAGGGCCGGTTCGCCCATCGCATCAGCGGGTCTTGCCAGAGTTGAACACGATTGAGTCGAAAACGGCGCGTGCCTCCCTAATCAACTCCGGGTTGATCGATTCGTCGATATGGGCTACCGCGACTACAGCCCGCTGGCCGTTGAGCTCGACCACGCGGTAGGTTTCGCGTTCGCCTCGAGTCGAGTACCACCGTGAGCAGGTGTACCTATTCTCTGGATGCACAACTTGCCTGCGTCGCAGCCGCTGATGTCCACGTCGCCCTCGATGAAGTGGTCGAACTCTAAGCCGAAGTAATTGCCCACCCTGACCTTCACGGGCGGCGTGCTTGCCGTTGACGTCTGGGCTGCCATGGCGCTAACGAAGGCGTCGGCGGACGGACCGACATCGGCAAGGGCTCCCATCCACTTGCATGCGTCCATCGACACATAGTTCGCGGGCCAAAGCGTTAGGTAGACGGCCCATTCAGCCGGATGATCCGGGTCGTCCTTGCCCAGGCTGTCGCCGTCGAGAGCCAACCAGCCGTCTGGAACGGTGATCTCAAAAGGCTCACCGTAGCCGGCGACGGGGACGACGTATGTGCCAGCGTCAATGTCGCCACTCTTCGGCAGCGGCGGGACCGGGCGAGTGACACCTTCAGGCGGCGGGGAGGGTGTATGAACCGACGATGAAGAGGTACTGGCGGACGGGAGGGAAACGTCGTCGGACTTATACTCACAACCGCCAAGACAACCAATAAGCGTGACAGCCACCAAGGGCAAGATAAGACGCGGCCACTGACCGGCCTTTTCGAAGAATGTCATGGAGCTCATTCGTCCGCCAAGCCGCTGCAAAATTCCGTGTGGCCCCGCAGCCCGTGGCCTCGCGGGCGGTCCGGGATGGAAACCGTCCCTTCCAGTCTCCTCCGGCATGGAACCCGTGACAATGAGGACCAGCACGGGAGATCATTTCGATTGCAGCGTCCCGTGAAAACCCCGGATTCCGCCAAGCGCGCCGCTCGCGGCTCTACGTGGCCCCGCTGCTGTGGCTTCAAAGGGTGGAGCGTGGGTCAGGTTAGGGGTGAGCCGAGCACTGTGAATTGGTTGCCGCCCCTGACTCCGGACAGCAGGGGCATTGCCTCGGCGATGGCGGCCTGCACGCTGTCGAGCTGCAGGGAGTTCCGGTGTGCCTCCGGCGATACCCACAGCTCACTGACGAATACGGTGTCGGGGGCCTCGTCGTTGATGCCCACCTCGTACAGCAGGCAGCCGGCCTCCTTCAGTCCGGCCATGGGCCGGAGCAGGATGGCGACCACGGCGTCACGCTGGCCGGGTTTGGTTCCGAGGCTTCCCACGTTCGCAAAAGTCATGGTGACAGTCTGCAGCACCGGAAGCATGGACCCCAACCAGATCTGCCCCGAAGGTGGCAGGCCGTCGTCGTGCCCTCAGCCGACCCGTCTGTAGTGCATGGCCACAGCACCGTTGCTGAGCGGTTCGGCAGAGAGCAACTCGAGGCGCCGCGTGCTGGGCAGTCCATCCTGGTACAGGGTTGGACCATGTCCGGTGATCATGGGGTGGACAAGGAACTTGTACTCGTCGATCAGGTCCAACCGGTCCAACTCTGTTGCGAGTTTGCCGCTGCCCAGCAGCACCCCGTCAGGGGTCTGGTCCTTGAGTTGCTGCACCGCCGTTCGCAGTTCGCCGGGCAAGTGGTGGCTGTTGGTCCACGGATAGTCGCTCCTCGTGGAAGACACCACGTATTTTGGCTTCGTCTCCAGCGTGTCCGCCCATTCCTTCAGGGCCGGTGGCGCGTCGGTCTCGCCGCGGGCCACCAAAGGCCAGTAGCTCTCCATCATCTCGTAGGTGGTGCGGCCCCAGAGCATCGCCCCGCCCTGGTCCAGGAGTCGCGTGAAGTGGGCGTGCGTCTCGTCATCGGCGATGCCCTCGCGGTGGTCGACACAACCGTCCAAGGTCACATTGATGCTGAACGTAAGGAGTCCCATGCGCCGATTGTAGGGGCTGAGGACGCCGTGCAGCACTGAGGCAGCCCGGGACAGCCAAGTCTGCCACGAATCCCTTGCGCAACCCGGGGATCCAGTGGTGGTTGAGGGGTTCCCGCATCCAATGACAGACAGAACGGTTCGGACCAACCTTGTTCGAGCATGTTCGAATGCGTTGTGACCCATGCTTTGGGCTCATAGTCTCGGGGTGCCCGGCCTTCCTGAAGCGCTCGGCACAGCACCCGACACCCCGACGATGAGGTCCCTCCATGGCGTTATCAGCACACAGATTCCGAAGGCCAGCCGCCGCCCTGGCAGCAGCCGTGACCGCGGCAGCCGGCTTGGCACTCCTGCCAATGGCCCCGGAAGCACAGGCAACAGCAGACTCGACTGCCGTCACCATCACGCCGAACCCGGCCAGCCGCGGCGAAGCATTTGAGGGCTGGGGCACCAGCCTGGTTTGGTTCGCGAATGCGACCGCGGGATACACGCCGGAGCTGCGCGAGGAGCTGTACCAGAAGGTCTTCGGCGAGGACGGCCTGAACCTCAACATCGCCCGCTACAACGTGGGCGGCGGCAATGCCTCCGATGTCAAGGACTACCTCAACGATGGCAGCGCAGTGGAAGGCTGGTGGAAACCGGCCACTGAAGCGACACCCGGCCAGCCGGCGTCGAACCTGTACAACCCTGATGGAAGTGTCGACAAGTCCCAGGCCAACAAACTCGCCTTCCTCAAGGCCTGGAACCCGGACGATCCGGCGTCCTACAACCCCGACGCCGACCCGAACCAGCGCTGGTGGGTGGAGCGTTTGGCCCAGGACCAGCAGATCACGCATTGGGAAGCCTTCAGCAACTCGCCGCCCTGGTTCATGACCAAGAGCGGCTACGTCTCCGGACAGGTCAACACCAACAAGGGCGAAAACCTGCTGCCCGAAGCGGAAGGAAAGTTCGCCGCGTACATGCGGCACGCCGTCGAACTTCTTGAAGCAGGCAGCGGGATCAAGGTGGACACCATCGATCCTTTCAACGAGCCCAACTCCGGCTACTGGGGCACGGACATCGACGCCGCCACCGGGAAGCCGCCCACCACCTACACGCAGAAGCAGGAAGGTGCGCTGATCTACCCTGCGGCCCAGGACCGCGTGACGAAACTGCTCGCTGCCGAACTGGCGAAGGGGAGCACTGATGCCGTCATCTCTGCGATGGACGAGACCGACCCCACCAAGTTCATGACCAACTGGAACAGCTACAGCCAGGAAGCCAAAGACGCCGTGGCCCAGCTCAACGTCCACACGTATGGCACCAACGACCGGCGCCGCGTCCGGGACCTGGCAGGCGCCACGGACAAGCCGCTTTGGATGAGCGAGGTGGGCGGTTTCTGGACCGGCAACCCCGCCTTGGGCGACTCCACCAGCGGCTGGGACCGCTCCAACATCACCAACGGCCTGGGCATCGCGAGCCGAATGGTCAACGACCTGCGCGAACTCGATCCCAACGCCTGGGTGTTCTGGCAGCCAGTGGAAGACACGTACAAACAAGAGAAAGCAGACAAGGGCTGGGGCTCCATCTACGTCGACTTCGACTGTAACTACGCCGGCCGCGAGGGCTACTCGAACCGCCGCATCAACGACGGCGACACCCCGGACTCCGCCAAGTGCAAGGTCCTCACCAACCAGAAGTACAACACCACCCGGAACTTCACGCACTACATCCGCCCGGGCGACTTCCTCATCCAGAACAGCGACCCCAAGACTGCCAGCGCCCTCCGCGCCGACGGCAGCGGCGCCTCACTGGTCCACTTCAACGACACCCCGACGCCGGAAAAGGTCACCATAGACCTCAGCCGCTTCGGCAGCATTGCGCCCGGCGCCAAGATCACGCCTGTGGTCACCACCAAGTCGCCCCTTGACGACATCGAGAGGAACGCCTTGGTTAAAGGCACTCCTGTGGCCGTGGATGCCGGGACGAAGTCTGCGACGCTTGAGGTTCCTGCCGCGTCTGTGGTGACGTTCGTCGTCGACGGCGTCAGTGGAGTTTCTGAGGACGCCGCACCCGTGAAGGACGGCCACAGCTACCACCTCAGCGGTGAAGCGAGCGGCAAGTACCTGACTGCGGGCGCCGGCACCGGAGCATCAATTCAGGATGCGGGCACGGATGCCGCTGGTGTTGCTCCGCAGATCTGGACCTTCAACGCAGTGAACTCCGGCGCTGAGTCCGCCAGCGACCGCCGCTGGGTTGTCACCGGCGCGGATGGGCGCGTTCTTACCGGCACCGGCGGCGTGCTGAACGGCAGCCAGAGCGGGGCGGCCTCGCTTGCCTCCCTCACACTGGACCAGGCCAAAGCCACTGCCTCTGCACAGTGGATGGTGACCACGGAAAACGGCAAGCAATGGACCTTGGTGAATGCCGCCGCTGCCATTGCCCTTCAGGTCTCAGGCAACCAGACAGCGGCTGGAACATCAGTTGCGCTTGCCTCCTCCACGGGCAGCACTGCAACAGCTTCGGCCAGCCCGCACCAGGCATGGGCGTTCACTGACATCGCCGATCTTAGGCTGCTGGGTGTCTCCCCGGTTGAGGTGAGCACGCCCCTGGGGACAGTTCCCGTTCTGCCCACCACCGTCACTCCCGTTTACGAGGCCGGCCCCGGCAAGCCGCTGGCCGTGACGTGGACGCCCGTTGACCCTGGTTCGTGGCAGAGAGCCGGCAAAGTGACGGTTTACGGCTCCGGTGCGGATCCTTATGGTCAGGCTTTTGAAGCTGTCCTCACAGTGACCGTGGGCGACTTCATTGCCACCGATCCTGTCTCGGTGACTGTTGGAGTTGGATCAACGCGAGCTGCGGTTCAAACTGCGGCACCGGCCACCGTTCCCGGCCAGATTGCCGACGGTCCTGCACGGAACCCTCTCGCCGTGACCTGGGACTGGGCTTCGCTTACCGACGCGGCCCTCCAGTCCGCCGGCACCGTCACCGTGCCTGGCAGCGCTAACGGGCTCCCCGCCACGCTCACGGTGATCGTCGTTGACAGGGTTCCGGTAGGCAACATCTGCAAGGACGATCCCTCAACGGCTGTCACGGCAAGCTACACCGAAGGTTCTTACATCGCGAAGAACACCTGCGATGCCAACGCCTCCACCCGCTGGTCCAATTGGGTCAGTGGCGGCCGCGCAGGTGACTCGTTGAGCTATGGGTTCACCCGCGACTACACCGTATCGTCGGTGACCGTCACGTCTGCGGAGAAGGCTGCAGCAAGCCTCAAGGTCCAGTACCTGGATGCCGCCGGCGCTTGGAAAGACTCATCGGCAGGGACGGTGACTGGCCTCTCGGTCACATCGCCCACCACCGTCTCCTTCGATCCGGTGACCACGCGCGGCGTAAGGGTTTCCTTCGTGACCACGGCCTCGTACACCAAGGTGGCCGAGGTGGCCATTGCCGGAACCCGATTGGCTGACGCCGGGCTTGCCGATCTCGGCCGGCTCCTCGTCAACCAGGCATCAGTGGTGGGCTTTACCCCCGGAAGCACCAGCTACCGGGCGCTGACCCCGACGGCGACTCCCGCCGTCGTCGGCTACCCGCTGGACACGAACGCCAAGGTGACGGTTCGGCAACCAACGGCGGAAAGTCCGACGGCGGTAGTCACCGTGACTGCCCCGGACGGGACCGCGAAGGTGTACCAGGTAGCGGTATCCACCGGAAAGGAAGCCTGCAAGGACGACGGCTGGAAGACGAGCCCATCGCCCGTGTACAGGAACCAGGGACAGTGCGTTAGCAGCTTCGCCGCCGGTCAGTAGGACTTCGGACGCAACGACGCCCCCTCGAACAGGGTTCCGAGGGGGCCTCGTTGTATCTGGAAACAGCGCCGCTCAGGCGACCGGCCGGCCCCCGACAGTCCGGGCGATCACGTCAGATTTCAGGTGTTCTTCGAGAACATTCCGGACCGAGGTCCATTCGTGCGGTCCGTAGCGGCCGTTGTTGACGTGATGGAGCTCGGCCTCGCCGCTGAACATACTGACGAAATACTGCATGCCCTGCCACGCAGGAAAGGCCTCGCCTTGATCTTTGGACAGGCGCCGGCCGACCCTGCTGGCGGCCGCCAGCATCCCGGTGGTACCGGCCCACTGCAGGGAGTACGGTGTCCCGGTGAGCTCGCTCATGGTGCGGGCGATACTGCGCGCCGTAACCCGGTCGCCGGCAATCTCGACGACGCGGGGCGCGTCCTCGTCAAGGGCCACAAGGGCGACGATGCGTGCGACGTCGTCCTTGGTGGTGAAGTCGAGAATCTGATCCGGCGAGGACCAGAACAGGACCCGGCGGCGCCCGAACAGGATCATGGGTGCCTGCCCGGTGAGCATGTCGGCGAACGCCCCGTTCAGCACTGAAGTCACGCGGATGGGCGCAGCGTCGAGTTCGGCGGCCAGCTCGCGACGCAGCTCAAAATTGCGGTTGCTGCCCGGGGTGATCCGGCGATAATCCGCAGAGTAATCCGAAGGGATAAAGCGGGCTGCCCCTGCTTCGACGGCGGCCGCCAGGAGCGCCCGCTGCGCGTCGATGATGACCGGACGTGCTCCGCTAACGGCAGAGATAACTGTTTCGACGCCGGCCAGGGCCTGGGCGAGGCCGGCCCGGTCCGTGTAGGCGACCTCGTGGATCTCCACCCGGTCATTCGCGCCGTAGATGGCGCGTGCGTGCCCGCTTCCAGGCCGTGTCAAAATCCGGATCCGGCTGCCGCCGAGGAGGAGTTCGCTGACAATGCGCTGGCCAAGGTCTCCCGTGGCTCCGGCGACGAGAACGGTGATGTTTCTGATGATCTGCTCTTCTCGGTAGGGGATGGGCGGTGGGACGCAGGTTGGAGGGTCCGGATTACCGGATGTGGCGGGCACAACATCCATTCTTACCGCTTACCGGCGACGGCCGACGCTAGCGTGGAACATCTCCCAGCAACGCAGAAGGGCCGTTCACATCATTCGTTCCATCGCCCCGGCAATAACTGTTGCCGCCACCCTTCTTCTGGTTGGTCCACTTGCAGGCTGTGACGTTGCCGCCCGTGCCCTGGACGGCATCGGCTCCGCTCCAACCAACACTGCGGCCTACCCGGCTGACGGTGACTCTGCCCGTGAAGCAGCACAGGCTCTCGTTCAACTGGAGGGCATCCCGGTCAAGGGCCGCGCCCCGAAGACCGGCTACGCCCGTGACGAGTTTGGGCCCGCCTGGGCCGACACAGACCACAATGGCTGCGATACCCGCAATGACATCCTCGCCCGTGACCTTACCGGTGAAACGTTCAAAGCGGGCACCAACAACTGCGTTGTGATGACCGGCACTTTGGCGGACAGGTATACCGGCACTTCGATCAGCTTCGTCCGGGGCCAAGCAACCAGTTCGGCCGTTCAGATCGACCACATCGTTCCACTCAGCGACGCCTGGCAAAAGGGCGCCCAGCAGCTGAGTGGAGATCAGCGCAGGGAGCTCGCCAACGACCCGCTGAACCTCATGGCAGCCGACGGCCCCACCAACAGCGCCAAAGGCGACAAAGACGCCGCAACATGGCTGCCACCTAACAAGGCTTTCCGGTGCGGGTACGTCGCGCGACAAACAGCTGTGAAGGCCAAATACAACCTCTGGGTCACCAAGGCCGAGCATGATGCAATTGCAGGCATCCTGCAAGACTGCCGGTAGCCACGTTTATTGAATTGGCTATGCGCCACATCCGGGAGAAACGCAGCAGGGAGCGGCCGCCTATATTTGACGGCCGCTCCCTTTGATGGCTGCGTTTTGCTTAGCCGGTGGTGGCCGGGAAACGGTCCCAGACCCGGTGGGCTGCCAGGAGTCCGGCCAGTTCGGTGACCAAGGCTTCGGCGTCCCCGCCGGCGACAATTCCCGGGGCGTCCTCCGGGATGCCGGCGGCGGTCAAAGCCGCCGAGCCGCCGCCGAGGGACGCGATGGCCTTGGCGTGCCGGAACGCTTCGGTCAGCAGCAGAGTGGCCCGCGGATCTACCGGGCCGCCAGGTGCGCCGGCCTTCGCATCGAGGCCGGGAGCGGCGTCGGGCCCCGGGGCTGCTGTCGAGGCGACAAGAACGGCGTCGAACTCTGTGGAGCGCGCGGTGAGGTAGGTCCGCTGAACGGGGACCCCGCCGTCGTCCTCCCGTCCAAGGAATCCGCCGGCCGGCCCGATGACGAGCGGGACGATCCCCTGGGCGTCCAGGGCCTGGCGTGCCGCGTTCACGGCGGCGAGGTCACTGTCCGCGTCGGCAAGGATCCCTACCACGCGGCCCGCAACGGGCCAGGTCTTGCCGACCTGCGAGAGCGCAGGGCTGGCCTCGCGTACCGCCACCTGTTCCGTCGCTTCCGGCGCAGGGAGACCGAGGCCCTGTGCCACCGCAGCGCAAAGCCCGGCGTCAATGTTGGCAAGGGCAGCGAGCTGCCGTTCCCGGATGGATTTCTCATAGCACTTGCCCAGTTCGAATGTGTACGCCTGGATGACATGGTCCTGTTCCACCGGGCTCAGGCTGCGGAAGAACAGGGCAGCCTGGCTGTAATGGTCATCAAAGGAGGCTGGGTTGCGGCGTTCCTTGATGGCGGCAGCAACTTCCTCGGGCACGTCGATGAAGGCACCGACGTCCTCTCCGGCGAGGAACGGGCATCCGCCGTCGAGCGAGTTGGGCCGGTACGGGGCGACTCCGGCGTGGACGGCCTGCTGGTGCATCCCGTCGCGAAGCATGTCGTTCACCGGCGACTGGGGACGGTTGATGGGGATTTGGCCGAAATTGGGTCCACCGAGCCGGGAGATCTGGGTGTCCAGGTACGAGAAGAGCCGGACCTGCAGCAGGGGGTCGTTCGTCACGTCGATGCCGGGAACCAAATGGCCGGGGTGGAAAGCCACCTGCTCCGTCTCAGCGAAGTAGTTGGTGGGGTTGGCGTTGAGCGTCATGACGCCGATCGGCTGGACCGGTGCCAGCTCCTCGGGGACGAACTTGGTGGGGTCGAGCAGGTCGATGCCTTCGAACATCTGGTCTTCGGTGTCCGGGAAGGTCTGGACGCCAAGTTCCCACTCCGGGTAGGCGCCGGCCTCGATGGCGTCGGCGAGGTCCCGCCTGTGGAAGTCGGGGTCCATGCCGTTGATGATCTGTGCTTCCTCCCATACCAGCGAATGGACACCCTGCTTGGGCTTCCAGTGGAACTTCACCAGTGTGGTGCGGCCTTCGGCATTGACGAACCGGAAGGTGTGGACGCCGAACCCTTCCATCGTCCGGTAGGACCGGGGGATGCCTCGGTCTGACATGTTCCACATGGTGTGTGCCTGTGCCTCGGTGTGCAGGGAAACGAAGTCCCAGAAAGTGTCATGGGCACTTTGGGCCTGGGGGATCTCCCGGTCCGGGTGCGGCTTGGCTGCATGGACAACGTCCGGGAACTTGATCCCGTCCTGGATGAAGAAGACGGGAATGTTGTTGCCCACCAGGTCGTAGGTGCCTTCGTCCGTGTAGAACTTGGTCGAGAATCCGCGCGTATCGCGGACGGTGTCGGCAGAACCGCGGGACCCGAGCACTGTGGAAAAGCGGACGAAAACCGGGGTCTCCACGTCCTTGGCCAGGAAACCCGCGCGCGTAATGGTCGCTGCGGTGCCATAGGAACGGAAGACGCCGTGCGCGCCGGCGCCGCGGGCGTGGACTACACGCTCGGGAATGCGTTCGTGGTCGAAGTGGGTGATCTTTTCGCGGAGGTGGTGGTCCTGCAGCAGGATGGGGCCGCGGGAGCCTGCCTTGAGCGAGTGATCGGTATCGCGGAGGCGAAGGCCTTGGGCGGTGGTCAGGTACTGGCCTGACTGGGCACGGGCCGTTTCGGGCGCCCCGGTGGGGCTTCCCGTGGGTGAAACCGCCTCGGGCCCGCGCTGGTCCGGTTTGGGCGGGAGAGGTTCGCGCGGTGTCGTTGGTTCTTCCAGGCTGGCAGGTTCGCTTGCCGGGACGCCGGGAATGTTGGTGCTTGTTTCGTCGGGCACGGTGTTTCTCCTTTGGTGGGCAAAAACCTGGCGGTCCTCCGCCGAGAACGGGATACTAAGTGTACTTACTACCCTAAATGCACGTCGTGCCTCACCACAACTGCCGGGGATGCGATCTCTTCGCTGATGCGGAGTGCGGACAGCGGTCGGCTCCACCGCCGAGGGGCCGCCTATCAGGTGGGATGTCTCCGTGGCCGCCATACCAATATCGCCATCAGGACGTATTCGCCGCGGACCATCATTCCCCTCGGCTTGGTCCTCATTATCAAAAGACTTCGGAAGAACCGCGGGCAGCGAATTGTCTAGCCTTCGCGGAGTGACTGCAGGTGCCGGTCAGGCCAGCAGCCAGCGCCACCAGCGTGGCCGCTCAGGTTCCACGCGGGGGTCCGGTTCGACCTCTGGCTCTTCGCCCAGGGCCAGTGCGGCCTGGACGAGGTCGTCCGCGGTGAGTGTCATGACGGCCTCACGGTCCAGTGCGTCGAGGCTTTGTCCTTCGTCGAGGGAGAGGCGCAGGGCCTGGCGGTTCAGCGCCTGCTCGAACAGCGTACGGGCAAACCGGGCGTTGCCGGAGTCTTCGCTCGCGTGCAGTCCGGTAAAGATGCGCCGCAGCATCTCCTCCGCGTCCGGCTCCAGGATGTACTCGTGCTGGGCCAGCATCTGGTGGAAGATCGTCTGCAGCGCATCCACTGAGTAGTCGGGGAACGTGATTTCGCGGGCGAACCGGGAGCGCAGTCCGGGGTTCGAGAGCAGGAAAGACTCCATCAGCCTGGGATACCCGGCTACGATCACCACCAGGCGGTGGCGGTGGTCCTCCATCCGCTTGAGCAGGATTTCGATGGCTTCAGGGCCGAAATCCATCCGCCCGTCCTCAGGTGCCAGCGCGTACGCCTCGTCGATGAAGAGGACGCCATCGAGCGCCCGCCGGATCACCCGGTCCGTCTTGATGGCGGTCTGGCCGACATACTGCCCGATCAGGCCCGACCGGTCCACCTCGACCAAGTGGCCTTTCTGCAGAAGCCCGACGGCCCGGTACATCTCGGCCAGGAGCCGTGCCACTGTGGTTTTGCCCGTGCCCGGATTTCCCAGGAACACCAGATGCTGTGAGGTGGCCACCTCCGGAAGGCCATGCGCCTTCCGGCGGGCCTGGACCTGGAGCAGTGCCACAAGGGCGCGCACCTGTTCCTTGACGGTCTCCAGTCCCACCAGCGCGTCGAGCTCGGCCTGCAGTTCGGCCAGCGGACGGGCCGGCCCGGCTTTGGCGCCCATAAGGTCGCCCATGAGGTCGTCGACGCGTTCCGAACCGGGCAGCTTGAGCTGATCGGTCAGATGGCCGATGGTTTCGCGCAGATCGTCGAGCGGGTTGCGGCTGAGAGCCATGCATCAACTGTAGACCTCGATTGCCCGCCGGTCATTGACGCGATCGACGACGGCGGAGGATCCCTTGAGCGCGACGCGGGCGCAGCGGCAGAATCAGTCCGTTCGCCCGGGTTGGGGGAGTGGGGCGGCTGTTTCGTCCAGGGTGGGTGATGGTTCGGTTGAGGGTCCGGTGCGCCTGGCGGGTTTCAGTTCGCTGACGAGGGCGCCGGCGACGATGAGTATGGCTCCGGCGATGGCGATCGGGGGAAGCCGGTCGCCCGCTGCCCGGCCGATGATCGCAGCCCAAACCGGCTCGCCGGCATAGATGATTGTGGCCCGCGTTGGTGAAACGGATTTCTGGGCCCAGTTCATGGTGAGTTGGATGAGGCAGCTTGCCATGCCCAGCGCGACCGCTGCGCCAATCAGTGGCCAGGAGAAGGGCGGCAATCCCTCTCCGGCGATGGGCATGGTTGCGAAGCCCAGCAGGCCGGCGACAAACAACTGCACCACAGTCACCCGGCCGAGGTTCACTTTGCCGGCAAACCAGCCGATGAGAATGATCTCCGCTGCGATGGGGAGGGTGCTGACCACGGTCGCGATCTCCCCGGGGCCGAGGGCGAAGCCGGCGTTCCCGGGATCAGCGAGAAGCACGAGGCCGATGAAGGCAAGTCCCACGCCGATCCACGTCAGAAGCCGTGGCCGCTTTCTGAAAACCAGCCATTGAAGCAGGGGAACCAGGGGAACGTAGAGGGCAGTGATGAAGGCGGATGTGCTGCTGTTGATCGTTTGAAGGCCAACGGTCTGAAGCCCGTAGCCCAGGAAGATCATCACGCCGATGGCGGAGCCTGCCGCAATCTCCTTCGGTGTGATGTCGCGGAGGATGCGGAAGAACACGAGGGCGCTGATAATGCCGGCGGTCAGGAACCTCATGCCGACAAAGAACCACGGTCCGCTGTGCTGTACGGCGATGTGCACAATGAGGAAGGTCGCGCCCCACACGGCGGTAATCATGACGAGTGCGGCTTCTTGCGGGGAGAACGGGCGCCGCAGTGAACGGGTGTGCAACATAATGCTCACTGTATGGTGCAGAATGGTGCACATGCAACATGAGGAAATGCCTGGGGTCCTGGCGCACGTCGGTGAAAATGTTCGGCGCTACCGGACGGTGGCTCAACTAAGCCAGGTTGCACTGGCCGACCGCGCCGGCATCAGTCGTCGGACTGTCGTGAAGCTTGAGGCAGGTGAGGCAAACATCAGCCTGACAGGTCTCGACCACCTCGCAGACGCACTGGGGGTTACCTTCGTGGACCTCGTTGCTGCACCCGCAGCACCCCACGCAGATATCAGCGAAGTTGCGTGGCGGGGAGATCAGGCAGGCAGCGTCGCAGTTCTTCTGGCATCGGTTCCGGCGGCCAAGGAGGCACAGTTGTGGGCGTGGACACTCGAACCGGGCGATCGTTACGACGCAGAGCCCGATCCGGTGGGTTGGTCTGAAATGCTCTTCGTCTCCGAGGGATCCATTCGTGTCGAGCAGCAAGACGGCAGTACCGATCTCCACGCCGGGGACCACCTCGTTTTCCCAACGTCCCAGCAGTACGCCTACGCCAACGTCGCTGACACCCGCGCACGCTTCGCGCGCATTGTGGTCAGCTGACATGGTTCCCCCGTCAGTGGGCTGACCGCTGGCGATGAAGATGCCCCGGTGGGATAATTTTGGTCATCCCTCGGACAGGAGGGGCCATCATGGCCGGCCCTGGTGCTCTTCGATCCGGCCGCCGCTCCCGGGCATCGCAGCCCCGGCTCCTGGCGGTCTTGCTGGTGCTTGCGCTCGGCGTGCTGTTCGCCCCGCCCGCCCGAGCCGTCGACTACGGGCACGACGTCTCGTGGCCGCAGTGCCCCGGCGGACTGCCGATGCCGCCCGAGACCACCGAGTTCCTGGTGGTGGGGCTGACGCGCGGGCTCGCCTTCACCGAAAACCCCTGCCTGCAGCAGCAGTACCAGTGGGTGCTGGACCGTGGCATCCGCGCCCAGGCCTACGCCATGGCCACCTTCCCCACCACCGCCCAGTACGACACTTACGGCGGCGCCGGCCCCTACCCTGGAACCAACCGGCCGGACCGGCTCCGCAACGTGGGATACGCCGAAGGCCGGGCAGCCCTTGCCTCCCTCAACACCGTGGGCTGGCGGCCGGAGCGGATCTGGGTGGACGTCGAACCCCGCCCGGCACAGCCCTGGCCCGGCTCCACGGCCGCTGAACGGCAGGACAACCGGTACGTCATCACCGGGCTCCTGGCCGCCCTGGCGAACGCCGGATTCCCGGCCGGTTTCTACTCCTATGCGAGCGCCTGGGATGCCATCACCGGATCGTGGCAGCTCCCCGGCATCCCGGTCTGGTCACCGGCCGGCCGCCTCGACTTCGCCAATGAGGCCTCCGATCTCTGCGTGAATCCGAGTTTCTCCGGCGGTACCGTCCACCTCACCCAATGGACCGACGGCACCTACGACTACGACATGACCTGCACCGGCGTCTACCAGGCCCACGTCGCAGGAATCGGCTGGCAGCCCAGCGTCTCCGACGGCGCCACCGCAGGCACCATCGGCCAGGCACGCCAGCTGGAAGCACTGCGCCTGTCCGCAGCGGGAGACCGCCTCTCCGGCGACGTCCTCTGGCGCGGTCACGTGCAGAACGTCGGCTGGCAGGAATGGACGACGGCGGCATCCGCCATCGGGACGACAGGCCGCGGCCTGCGGTTGGAAGCTTTCCAGTTGCGGCTCACGGGCGACCTCGCCTCGCAGTACAGCATCCGGTACCGCGCCCACGTGCAGAATGTGGGCTGGCAGCCCTTCGCCGTCGACGGAGCCACGGCCGGCACGGTCGGTCAGGGCCTGCGGATGGAGGCCGTCACCATCGAACTGGTTCCCCGGATCCCGCCGCCCTTCACCGCCCAGTACACTGCCCACGTCCAGAACCTCGGCTGGACGCCCACCGTTGCGGACGGCACCGTGGCAGGCACCACGGGACAGGCCCTCCGGGTTGAGGCCTTGCGCCTCAACGTCGCCAGCACGGCCTACGCCGGTGACATCCAGTGGCGCGGGCATGTGGAGAACGTGGGCTGGCAGCCGTGGACCTCCTCGGCCAACCCCATCGGCAGCACCGGGATGGGGCTCCGCCTGGAAGCTTTCGAAATCCGGCTGACCGGTGAAATGGCGGACCACTACAGCATCTACTACCGCGCCCACGTCCAGGACGTGGGCTGGCAGCCCTGGATGGCTGACGGCGGCACCGCCGGCACGATGGGCCTGGGTAGACGGATTGAGGCTGTGCAGATTCTTCTCGCACCTCGAACCAGCATTTAGTTCCGCGGCCATGTGCGGACGTGATCAGGAGGCCTGAGGGAGGGTCTGCCATAACCCGTTACAACAAGGCCCTGGCTACGTCTCCCGGAAGCCGGTTTCATAAGAATCACTCCCTCAAGGGCCGCAACGTCAAGCCCGACCGCACCAGTGCCGCGGTCCCGCTCCAACGCTGGCCGTAACGCCTGGCCCGGTAAGCCAACCCCGACAAGATGAGAAAACACCCTATGCCTCGTGCCACATCCCCAACTACAACCCGGCCCAACCCCATCGACGCCCGGACGCATCCCGCTCACTGGGGAGGGGTTTTCGCGATGTCACTCTGTGTCTTCGCGCTGATTGCCTCCGAATTCATGCCCGTCAGCCTGCTCACGCCCATGGCCGCCGAGCTTAGTGTCACGGAGGGGCAAATCGGGCAAGGCATTGCCATCTCCGGGATCTTTGCCGTCCTGACCAGCCTGTCGATATCAACACTGGCCGGCAGGATGGACCGCAAGACGCTGCTGCTGGGGCTGACGGTGGTCATGGGAATCTCCGGTGCGATGGTTGCGCTGGCTTCGGGGTACGCCGTGTTCATGATTGGCCGCGCCCTCATCGGCGTGGTGATCGGCGGGTTCTGGTCGATGTCGGCGGCCACGGCCATGCGCTTGGTGCCGCCCCACCAGGTGGCCCGGGCCCTGGGCGTCTTCAATGGGGGCAACGCCCTTGCCACGGTCCTGGCAGCTCCGTTGGGCAGCTATCTGGGTTCCGTCATCGGCTGGCGCGGCGCATTCTTTTGCCTCGTGCCCGTCGCGGTGGTTGTCCTGGCCTGGCAATGGATCAGCCTTCCCTCAATGAAGGCCGCCGAACAGAGTCCGGGCACTGCAAATGTGCTCGGTATCTTTACCGCACTCAAGAGCCGCCCGGTCGCCTGGGGCATGGCGGCCTGCGGGTCGTTCTTCATGGGCCAGTTCGTTCTTTTCACCTACGTCCGCCCGTTCCTTGAAACGGTGACGGGTATTGGCGTGGCCGGAGTTTCCCTGGTCCTGCTGGTCATCGGTGGTGCCGGCGTCGCGGGTACCCTCCTGATCGGCCGCGTCCTCCGCAAGGGCCTCTACCGCACACTCATCGCCATTCCTGCGTTGATGGCGGTGGTTGCGGCGGCCCTTGTGCCTTCGGGGGCCTGGGTCGCAGCGGTCGTGGTGCTGCTCGGACTGTGGGGCCTGCTGGCCACGTCGGCACCTGTTGGCTGGTGGGCCTGGATCGCAGAAGCAATGCCCCGCAATGCCGAAGCCGGCGGGGGCCTCATGGTGGCAGTGATCCAAACGTCAATCGCCATTGGCTCCACCCTCGGCGGGCTGCTGTTCGACTCTGTGGGCTACGGAGGTGCGTTCCTGACAAGTGCCGCCCTGCTCCTGGTTGGTTCCTGCCTGGCTTTGCTGACTGCCAGGACGGCTCATCGAAACGATCGCTCGGCGTCATAGCGATTAGACGCGCAAGCTATCCCGCCTGTCAGGCCGCCAGCAGATCGGCCAAAGTCAGCCTGGTGAGTGACGTTGTCCCGGCCGCGGAGACGGCTGCGGTGTACCCCGGAGGGGCAGGAACGAAATCAGCTGTCAGGCCGTGGACCTGCGGGTGGGCAGGGCTCTCGGCCCGGAGGGCTGGGTGATTGTCGTCGGCCGGATTGCCAGCCAGATGGACGCCGGCCGGAGGCACGCTGAGGCCTAGCCCGGCCGCCTTGAGCACGGCCTCCTTAGCCACCCAAAGGCGGATCCGCGCGGATATGTCACCGGGGGCAAGCGCCTCACGTTCGGCCGCGGACGCCACATAATGGTCGAATCCGCTGTGCAGGGCGTCGGGAATGCCCTCAATATCCGCGCCGACCTGTGTGCCCTCAGGCCCTGCGGCCACCATCACGGCGCCCTTGCTCCGGGACAGGCTGAGGCTGGCCCCCGCGACGGCCGGCTTACCGTGCCCGGTGCTCCCGCAGCCGGCGCACCGTCGGCTTACTTCCAGCTGCGGCGCCTCGGCGAAACCGTGTCCCAGCCGGTGCGCGGCAACCAGCCGGAACAAGGCATGGGAGGCCAGGTAGTCCAGGCGGTCTGCGGTGCGGGCAAAGCGGCGGGCGGATCGTGCTTCGGCAGGGGAGAGGCAGGCCGCCAAACCGCCCGCCGGTGCGCAGGCAGCCTCAAGATCTGCTGAGTGGACAATGAGGAAGACCGAGCCGGCAGGAGGGTTTCGGTTGTTCATCGCCGGCTGATGCGCCGGTACTGGGCAATGGCCAACGGCGCGAACACGGCAATGATCCCGACGCTGCAGAGCACCGAGTAGAGCACCGCGTTATCCGCCGCCCAGCCGCCCGGAACGCCGAATCCGGCGGGGGCCGTGTTCCCGAACAGTTCGCGTGCCGCAGTGGCGACGGCGGTCACGGGGTTCCATTCCGCAATGGTGCGCAGCGGTCCTGGAAGGGAATCCACCGAGACAAATGCCCCGGAGATGAACGTGACGGGGAACAGCCACACGAGGCCCAGGCTTTGCGCTACTTCGACGCTGCGGGCGGTCAGCGCGATCACTGCACCGATCCAGGACACCGCGAAAGCGAACAGCAGCAGCAGGGCCAACGCCGCAAGGGCGGGGCCGGGGCCATTGGTGATCCGCCAGCCGATGGCCAGCCCGCACAGCATGGTGGCCGCTACGGACAACACGCTGGTGGCGAGGTCCGAGGTGGTGCGGCCCAGAATGACAGCGCCACGGGACATCGGCAGGGACCGGAATCTGTCGATGAGCCCCAGTTGAAGGTCTTTGGCGAGGTACACGGCCGTGAAGGAGGCGTTGAAGGTGAGTGTCTGCGCCAGGATTCCGCCGATCAGGAAGCTTCGGTACTGGTCGCCACCGAGGGTGCCGCCGAACACGAAGCCGAGAAGCAGCACGAACATGATGGGCTGCACCAGGCCGGTCACCAGGGCGCCGGGTGTCCGGAGGACATTGAGGAGGTTGCGGCGGGCAATGACGGAGCTGTCCCTCGCGGCTGCGGTGATGGCGGTCATGCGGCCACCCCCTCCTTTTCGGTGTCTGTCACGGAAGCGTCGGTGGCGTGCCCGGTCAGTTTAAGGAACACATCGTCCAGGGTGGGCCTGCGGAGCGAGGCCTCTTCCACTGGCAGGGCCCGGGCGTCCAGTTCGGTCAGGATGCGCACCAGGGTGCGGTGGCCTTGCGGGGCGGCGATGGAAACGCCCAGGTTCTGCGGATCCAGCTCGGGCCGGACGTCCGGGCCGGCAGCGGCATGGAGCACGGCGGCTGCGGCGGGCAGGTCGGCGGCATGGCGCATGACGACGCCGATGCGTTCAGTTCCGGCATTTTGCTTCAGTTCCGCGGCCGTCCCCTCGGCGATGACCCTGCCGTGGTTGATGACGGCGATGTTGTCAGCCAGCCGGTCCGCTTCTTCCAGGTACTGGGTAGTAAGGAGCACTGTGGTGCCGTCGGCCACCAGCCGGGAGACGACGTCCCAGGTGTCCAGGCGGCCGCGCGGATCCAGCCCTGTGGTGGGTTCGTCAAGGACAACCACCTTCGGCCGGGCCACAATGGCACCCGCGAGGTCCAGGCGACGCCGCATCCCACCGGAGAAGGTTCCGGAGCGTTTGGCTGCCACATCCGTGAGCCTGAAATTCTCAAGGAGCTCCCATGCCCTGGCTGAGGCCGTACGCC
This sequence comes from Pseudarthrobacter chlorophenolicus, assembly GCF_000962805.1. Lineage (GTDB taxonomy): Bacteria > Actinomycetota > Actinomycetes > Actinomycetales > Micrococcaceae > Arthrobacter > Arthrobacter chlorophenolicus_A. The sequence goes on from NZ_JZTW01000004.1 coordinate 183,985, forward strand.
GGTTCATGCCGTACAAGCGGCCCACCATGTGCAGGTTTTCGAACGCGGTGAGTTTTTCGTCCACGGCCGCGTATTGCCCGGACAGGCCCAGGTTGCGCCGCACCAGGTCCGGGGCTGCCAGCACGGAGTGCCCTGCCACCCGGGCGTCACCGCTGTCCGGAGCCAGCAGCGTTGTGAGGACCTTGACGGTGGTGGTCTTCCCGGAACCGTTGGGCCCCAGGAGCCCCAGGACGGTTCCTTCGCCCGCCTTCAGGGTCAACCCGTCGAGGGCTTTGAAGCTGCCGAAGCTCTTGCTGACGTTCTCGACTCGGATCACTGCGAAGCGGCGAGCTCGGAAACCTTGCGCGGAGCCATGTCCGTCCAGGTCCGCGACACGTAGTCAAGGCACGCTTCCCGGTTGTCCGGGCCGAACATGGTCACCCACCCCTCGGGCACGGCGGCAAAGACTGGCCAGAGGGAGTGCTGCTGGTACTCGTTGACCAGTACGGAGAAGGTTGCGGACTTGTCATCGAACGGGTTCGTCATTATGACCTTTCCTGGCGTTTTTGGTGGTGTGCGGGGGCCCCAGGTGTCACAGGAGCATCATCTGTTATTCGGTTCCGCCACCCAGATGGATGGCCAACGCAGGCATGATTGTCCTGAGAGCCCGGTCACTGAGCAGCTGGGAGTGCCGCTCGCCAACAGGAACATCGGTGATGGTCCCACTGACGTACGGCGACCATGCATCGCTGCCGGGAGTGCCCGCCGGGACCTGCTCCGTGGCGCGGAAGAACAGCAGGTCACCGGTGAAGAGTTGGGGCCGTTCGTCCCGGATCAGGCGTGCCAGCACCGGGAAGTTCCGGGCCATCGCCTCCACCGAATCTGTGGGGACCGTGCCTACCGGGTTGTGGTTGGCGCGCAGGATCTCCTGGGCGCGGTGCACGTCCACGCCTGCCAGGTCTTCCCCGGTCAGGTCGTAGCCCTGCGCTTCCAGGTAGCTTGCCCACAGCGCCTTGCCTTCGCCGGGCGCCGTGTTGCCTTCCTGGTTGTCCGGAAAGGCATCCAGGATGGCCAGGAACGCCACCGCGTGGCCACGTTCCTGCAGCCGGCTGGCCAGCCGGTGGGCCAGATAGCCGCCGAAGGACCAACCCAGCAGGTGGTACGGCCCCTCAGGCTGGACGCTCAGGATCCGGTCAATGTAATCATCAGCTAGCTCCGTAAGGGTCGCCGCCTCCACCGGAGAAGTCCGGCCAGGTTCCATGCCTGGCATCTGCAGCCCAATCAGGGGGCGTTCGGGGTCCAGCTGCCCCAGCATGGAGGCAAAACCCCAGCCGATGCCGGACGCCGGGTGCACGGCGAACAGCGGTGCCTTGGACCCGGCCGTCCGGAGGGGCAGCACCTGCCGCAGGCTGTCCGCAACGCTGGCACGTGAGCCGTTGGCCGCCTCCAGCAGCAATCCCTCAACAGTGGGTGCCCGGAAGAGTGCCTGGACCTGCAGGGCGGTCCCCAGGGCCGCGTTGACCTTAGCGATCAGTGGCTGCGCCAGGAAGGAGTGCCCGCCGAGTTCGAAGAACGATTCGTCAACGCCGGCCCGGTCAAGGGACAGAACCTCGGCAAAGATGCCGGCCACCGTCTTCTCCTGCGGTGACCGCGGTGCGCGGCCTCCGGAGCGTGCCGCGGTGGAGGCGTCGGGGAGCGCAGTGGCATCCACCTTGCCGTGCGGCGTCAGCGGCACTTCCGGAATCACCATGACCACTGAGGGGACCATATAATCCGGCAATGCCGCCTGCGCATGGCGGCGTACTGCCTCGGGCAGGCCTTCCGCGGCGTCATCGGACGCGACCACGTAACCCGCCAGCCGTGCTGCGCTGCCTTCACCCACTGCCCGGACCACTGCGGCCCGGACACCGGGAGCAGCCCTCAGGGCCGACTCCACTTCGCCGGGTTCAACCCGGAAACCACGGATCTTCAGCTGCCCGTCATTGCGGCCGGCGAAGACCAGCCGCCCGTCCAGGTGGCGGTAGACCACGTCACCTGTCCGGTACATCCGTTCTCCGCCGCCGTGGAAGGGGTCCGGCACGAACCGTTCAGCGGTAAGGTCCGGACGTCCGCGGTAGCCCCGTGCCAACTGTGCACCGGCGATATACAGTTCGCCGGCCGCGCCGGGGAGGGCGTGCTGCAGCCGGTCATCCAGGACGTAGAGCCGGGTATGGGGCGTGGGCCGTCCCAGCACGGGGGCAGCACTGTCGGCCACCGCTGCCACAACGGTGTCCACCGTGGCTTCGGTGGGGCCGTAGAGGTTCCAGGCCCGGACGCCGGGAAGCCCTGCCAGGGACCTCCACAGGCCGGCGTCGAACGCTTCACCGCCCAAGGCGAGGCTGAACGCGTCCCGGCCGTCCGGGTGGTTGGCCAAATGGGCGGCGAACCCGGGCTCGGCCAGGAGCTGGCGCAGGTAACCCGGAGTTGTCTCCCAGGCACTGATGCCGTGGCGGACGAAGTACCCGGCGAGCGCCTTGGGGTCCCGGCGGAGGTCCTCGGAGACCAGGTGCAGCTCATGCCCGGAAGCCAGCCAGAGGATGGGATCCCACGATGCATCGAAGCCCACGCCCGTCGTGTGGGCCACCTTCCGCCTGCTGATGCCGGAAAGTAGAGTCTCCCGGTGGGAAGCCAGCAGCGCGGCCAAGGCACCGTGGCTCACCTCCACGCCCTTGGGCCGGCCTGTGGAGCCGGAGGTGAACATCACCGACGCAAGCTCACGCGGGTCCCTTACGGGGTGGGGTACCGGCGCCGACCCAACGGTGCGGGCCAGGTCCTCGAGCAGGAGCACGCGGGGTTCAACATCCAGTCCCGCCAGGATGCCGGAGAGCCTTGGCGCCACGTCGGAGCTGGTGAGCACTACCTCGGGCGCGGCATCCTCAAGGATGGCGGCCACGCGACCGTCCGGATACGCGGTATCGATGGGGTTGTAGGCGCTGCCCGCCAGCAACACCCCGAGCAGGGCCTCGACGGTGCCGGCAGACCTGGGCAGCATGACGGATACAAGCCCGCGGCCCGCGCCGGCTGCGGTGAGTCCGGCGGCGACGCGCTCCGCCGACGCTGCAAGGTCCGCGAAACTGAGCGAACCGGCGTCGGACACGAGTGCCACGGCGTCCGGCGTGGCGCGGACTGCTGCCGCGAAGGCCGACGGAACGTCCTGGTCGTCATGCCCCGGGATTTCGCCGGGTGCCTGCCCGGCCTTGAGGGCGGCGGTTCCGGTGCGTGAGCCCGCCGTGGCAGCAACCAGGGCACTTGCCTCGTGGTCTTCCAGCAGCGGCAGGTCCGACAATGGCACGTCCGGAGCGGACGCGGCCAGGTCCAGCAACCGGGTGAAACCGGCGGCCAGGCGCCGGGCGGTGTCCGGTTCGAACATGGCGGAGTTGTAGTCCAGCGTGCCGGCAAGGCCCCCTTCGGCGTCCGGCCGAAGCGTAAAGGACAGGTCGAACTTGGCTTCTCCTGTTCCGGCCTCCGGCTCGGGAACCACCGTGACGCCGGGTAGCTGGGGGACCGCGGGCACGTCACTGTCCACCGTGAGCATTGTCTGGAACAGGGGATGGCGGCCCAGTTCGCGTTCCGGTGCCGCTGCTTCCACCAGGCGCTCGAAGGGCACGTCGTCATGGTCGAACGCGTCCAGGACGCTGGCCCTGGACCGGTCCAGCAGTGAGCGCAGGCCGGGGTCGCCGGCGGCGCTGACGCGCAGGGGCAGGGTGTTCACGAAGAAGCCCACCATTCGGGCGAGCAGTGGATCGGCGCGGCCCGCGGTGGGCGAGCCGATCACCAGGTCCTCGCCGGCACCGGTCCGGAACAGGTATCCGGCGAGGCCGGCGTGCAATGCCATGAACAGGCTGGCGTTCGACGACGACGCGAGGGTTGAGAGTGCCGCGACACTTTCAGGGGACACGCGGAAGCCCACCTGGCCGCCCGGCTGGCGTGCGGTGCGGGGCCGCTGGTGGTCAGCGGGCAGCATCAACTCGGGCGGGACCCCGGCGAGGGCGTGCCGCCAGTGGCCAACCTTTTCAGCCAGGACAGGCCCGGCCAGTTGCTGCCGCTGCCAGGAGCTGAAGTCGGCGTACTGCAGGGGCAGGGGAGCTACGGCCTCTGTGGCCGGCGCTCCGTCCGTGCCTGCCAGCGCGGCGGAGTACGCCGCGGAAAGGTCCCGTGCCAGCGGTGCCAGGGAGGCGCCGTCGCCGGCGATGTGGTGGACCACCAAGTGCAGTACCCATTGCTGTCCTGCCCCCCGTGGCGATTCACCGGTCTCGGCGTGGATCCGGATGAGCCCCGCCCGCAGCGGCACCTCAGTGCGGACATCGAAGCCGCGGCTTGCCTGTGCCTGCAGTTGCTCGCGGAGGTTGTCCTCGGATGTGGCCGTGCTGACGGCAAGGTTCATCCAGGAAGCGTGGCCGGTGGAAAGGATGTGCTGGCCGGGGACGCCGCCGGTCTCCGGATATACCGTCCGGAGGACCTCATGACGGTGGAACAGCGCCTTCACGGCGGAGGCCAGGGCCCGCTCGTCGAGGGTGCCGGTTAGCCGCACTGCCAAGGAGATGTTGTAGTCGGCAGCTCCGGGGTCAAGCTGGTTGAGGAACCACATGCGTGCCTGGGCGTGGGACAGTTCCAGGTGCTCCGGCCGAGTGGCTCCGGCGTTGTCCAGCCATTCGCCGAGCGGTATCACCGCGGTGCCGGCGCTCGCGGCCTTGCCGGGCCCGCCAGCACCTCCGGCCGCCACGGTGTGCGCCCCGGCGTCTGCCGCTCCGGGCCGCAGCGCGGCCAGCAGCCCGGCAGGGGTGGGGGCATCGAACAGGGTACGGAGGGGAAGTTCCCGGCCGAAGGCCGTCCGGATCCTGCCCATTAGGTCGATAGCGAGCAGTGAATGCCCGCCCAGGGCGAAGAAGTCGTCGCCCATGGAGACGTTGTCCACAGCAAGAACGGCGGCAAAGACGCCGGCCATGGCGTGCTCGTCCGGAGTCCTGGGTGCTGCCCCCACCCCGGCTGTCGACGCGGCGGGGGCGGGCAATGCTTTCCGGTCCAGCTTTCCGTGCGGTGTCAGCGGCATGTCCGGGATGGGCATCAGGATGGCCGGGACCATGTAGTCGGGCAACCGTTCCGCCGCGTGGGCCCGGACGTCCTCCGGTGCAGCGGCTCCGGTGTAGTAGGCGATCAGCCGGTGTGCCGGTTCGCCGTCGGGAAGGACCACGGCCCGGTCCACCTGTGCGTGGGCCGCAAGCGCAGCCTCGATCTCACCCGGTTCCACCCGGAATCCGCGGACCTTCACTTGCTCGTCGTTGCGGGCAACGAATTCGAGCGTGCCGTCGCCGATTCGCCGCACCAGGTCACCGGTGCGGTACATGCGGCTGCCGTCTGTGGCGTAGGGGTTGGCCACGAAGCGGGACGCTGTTTCGCCGGGGCGCTGGTGGTAGCCCTGGGCCATTCCGGAGCCGGCCAGGTACAGCTCCCCGGGCACGCCCAGGGGTACCAGGGCCAGGTGCTGGTCCAGGACCAGGGTGGCCGCGTTGGCGATTCCCGCGCCGATGGTGGGCCGGGGCCCCTGGATCCGCGCAGTGGCGGAATCAACGGTGAACTCGGTGGGCCCGTAGAAGTTCCAGGCGTCCACGCCGGGCATGCAGGACAGGGTTGCCCACAGCCCGGCCGGCACGGCTTCGCCGCCCAACAGCAACAGCAGCGGCAGTGCCTGCCCGGTATCGGTGGCTGGCGAAGCCGGCTCAGCGCCGAGGCCGAACTGCAGGAGCTGGACGGCGTAGGAGGGGGTGGTTTCCAGGACTCCGATGGCGTGGTCATGGCAGTAGGACGCCAACGCCTGGGGGTTGGTGCGCACGGCATCGGCCACAATGTGCAGCTCGGCGCCGGCCACCAGCCACAGCATAGGGTCCCAGGCTGCATCGAAACCTAGTCCTGCGATGTGGGCCACGGACACCGTTGCACCCCGTGCTGCCTCGAACCGCGGGGTATAGAGCGTCCGGAGGTGGTGGGAGTAGAGGTTTGCCAGTGCACCGTGGGGTACGGCGACGCCTTTAGGCCGGCCGGTTGATCCCGAGGTGAAGAGTACGTAGGCGAGGTCTTCGGGAGCGGGCCGGCGCCCGGCCAGCTCTGTGTCAGTGGTGCCTGTTCCGGCGGCGATCAGCAGCTCCAGGGTGGCTGTCCTGGCGGCCTGAACGGGACCCGCCTTGCCCGGGTCCGCGGATGCGGAGAGCACCAGGGCGGGGGCGCCGTCGTCGAGGATCATGGCGATCCGTTCCGCCGGGTAGGTAAGGTCCACCGGGATGTACACCGCTCCCGCGGCAAGGACCGCCAGCGCGGCCGTGGCTACATCGGCCGTGCGGGGAAGGGCTACCGCCACCCTGTCGCCGGGCTGGACGCCCAGTGCCACCAGGCCTTTGGCCACAGACTCCACACGCTGCCGCAGCCGGCCGAAATTGAGGCCTCGGGCCGGGCCTCCCGCGTCAACGACGGCGGACGCAGACGGGGTTCGTGCGGCGGTGGCCAGGAAGGCATCCACTACCGTTTGACCAGTCCTGTCCCCGGCGTTGTACGCGGTGCTGCCGGTGCTGTGGGCCAGCACCAGGGCCTGCTGTTCAGGCGACTGGATCCGCAGCCGGTCCAAAGTGACTGTGGGGTCCGCGGCGAATTGGTCCACGACAGCCAGGAAGCCGTCGGCCAGCAGTTGTGCCGTGGCCGCGTTGAAGAGGGTGGGGTCGTAGGCCAGGGTGCCGGTGAGTCCTCCGGACCTTTCGGCGAGGTCCAGGAGCAGGTCGAATTTGGCGCCGGCTGCCTCCCGGGCCTGGTCTGCGGTGGCTTCCAGGCCGTCCATGGCGAGGTGCGTGGTGCCGGTGTTCTGAAGCGTCAGCATGACCTGGAACAGGGGGTGCCGGTGCTGCGAGCGGGACGGGTTGAGCTCCTCCACCACCCGCTCAAAAGGCGCATCCTGGTTGGCGTAGGCATGCAGGTTCGTGTATCGGACGCTCTCCACCAGTTCACCGGCGTTAGGGTTGCCGGAGGTGTTTGTGCGCAGGACCAGCGTATTGACGAAGAATCCCACCAGGCTGTCCAGCTGGGTGTCCGTGCGGCCTGCCACCGGGGTGCCCAGCGGAATGTCGTCACCGGCTCCGGCTTTGGTGAGCAGTGCCGCAAAGGCTGCCTGCAGCACCATGAACAGGCTAGCGTTGTGCTCCCGGGCCAGGGCGTTGAGCCGCTCCGCCGTTTCGCGGCCGATATTCAGGGGAACGGACGACGCCGGACCGCCCCTGGGGTGCTCAGCGTCACTGCGTGTGCCTCGGGCGTGGTCGAACGGCAGCAGCAGTTCCTCCGGGGCGCCGCGCAGTTCGCGCGCCCAGAACTCAAGTTGCCGCGAGATGGCGCTTTCCGGATCAGACTCGCTGCCCAGTTCGGAGCGCTGCCAGAGCGTGAAGTCGGCGTACTGAACGGGCAGCGGTGGCAGGTCCACGTCCCTGCCCGCGGTGAGGTGGTTGTACGCGGCCGACAGATCACTGGCCAGGGGAGCCAGGGACCAGCCGTCGGCAGCGATGTGGTGCAGGGTGACAGCGAGGACGTGGTGGTCCGGCGCCAGCTGGAACAGGACTGCGCGCAGCGGCAGGTCCCTGGCCAGGTCGAACCCGCGTCCAGTCTCCGAAGCCAGCGCGGCCTGCAGCCCGGCGGTGGAGCATTCCACGGCAACCAGGGACGGCAGCCCTTCGGCCGGCGGCAGGATGTGCTGGGCGGGTTCGCCGTCAACCAGGGGGAACACCGTGCGGAGCGTCTCGTGGCGGGCGGTGACTTCGCCGAGGGCAGCGGCCAGCGCCGGGACGTCCAGGGTCCCGCGCAGGTCCAGGACCACGGGAATGTTGTACGTCCCGGCCGCCGGATCCAGGCGGTTCAGGAACCACAGACGGCGCTGGGCGAAGGACAGCGGCAGTACTGGCGGTCGGGTGGCGGCAGCCAGAGGCCGGGCCGGAGCCGTACCCAGGTCCAGGGTTTCGGCGAGGGCCGCCACCGTTGTCTTCTCGAAGACGGTGCGGAGCGCTGGCGCCGTGCCGGTCCGGTCCCGCAGCAGGGCCACCAGCCGGGTGGCCAGCAATGAGTGCCCGCCCAGGTCGAAGAAGTCGTCCTCCAGCCCCACCGATTCGAGGCCCAAAACATCCCGGAATGCAGCGGCAACGATCCGTTCGGGCTCGTTGCGCGGGGTAGCGGCGGAGGTTTCCTGTTCCGGTACGGGCAGGGCCTGGACGTCCAGCTTTCCGTTGGGTGTCAGGGGCAGGGCAGGGATGCTGGTGACGGCCGCAGGCACCATGTAGTCGGGCAGGTTGCGCCGTGCCTGACGCCGAAGCTCGGCGGTGTCCAGCGGTTGCTGCGGACCGCCGTCGTCCGTTGCCGCTGGCGTGACGTACGCCAGGAGCTGGTCATAACCGGCCCGGTTGGTACCCACCGTGATGGCTGCCTGGTCTACGCCAGGCAGGGCGCGCAGCACCTGTTCGATCTCGGCGAGTTCAACCCTGAATCCCCGGATCTTGACCTGGGCATCCAGCCGCCCCCGGAATTCCAGGGTGCCGTCGTCCCGGCGGCGCACAATGTCTCCGGTGCGGTACATTCGCGAGCCGTCCAGCGCGAAGGGGTCCGCCACGAAGCGTTCGGAGCTGAGCCCGGGCTGGTCCAGGTAACCGCGGGCAAGGTTGACGCCGGCAACATAAAGCTCGCCCACGGCATTGTCCGGAACCGGGTTCAGTCCGGAGTCCAGGATGTAGTGACGGGTGTTTGCCACTGAACCGCCCAGGGTGGGTGCGGTGCCAACTTCCATGACCGCGGTGAGCGAGTCCACGGTAGTTTCGGTGGGGCCATAAAAGTTGTACGCGACCACGCCGTTGCGGCCTGCCAGGTCTTCCCACAGCTGGCTGTCCACAGCCTCGCCGCCCAGTGCCACCACTGACGGATGCCGTTCCTGGTCGAACAGTCCGCCGGCCACCAGCACCTTGGCGAAAGAGGGCGTGGTCTCGATGGAGTCAATGCCGGCCTCGGCCAGGTAGGTGCTGAGTGCCTCGGGGTCCCGGCGGGTCCCGTTGTCCACGAGGTGAAGTTCATGGCCTGCCACCAGCCACAGGATGGGGTCCCATGACGCGTCAAAGGACAGCCCCGCGGTGTGCGCCACCTTCAGCTTGCGGCCCAGCCGGGCCTCCGCGGGGGCGAAGATGGTGTCCCGGTGGGAGGTGTAGAGGTTCAGCAAGGCCAGGTGTTCAACACCAACGCCCTTGGGCCGGCCTGTGGAGCCGGACGTGAATATAACGTATGCGAGATCCTGCTGGCCGGCGGCGGGCGGGGGAGCCGAGCCGTCCTTGCCGGCGAGGCAGGCCTCCATCAGGGCAGAGTCCAGGACCGTGACCGGGACGTCAGTGGTCAACTCCTCGTGTCCGGGTGCCGGCGCGTTCCCCGCCCCGGACCCTGCCGCAGTAAACGCTGTTGAGGTGAGGAGCTGCAGGGGTGCGGCGTCTTCGAGCATTCCCTCCACGCGGCCCGCGGGGTAGTCCGGATCCAGCGGAAGATAGGCGGCGCCGCACTTAAGGATGGCCATGAGCGCTATCGGCAGCAACAGGCCGCGGTCCAGCCGCACCGCCACCGTGCTGCCGGGACCTGCGCCGTGCCCGGAAAGGAACCTGGCCAGTTGGTTGGAACGGGACTCCAGTTCGGCGAACGTGAGGGTGCCCTCCGGGGCCACAATGGCCGTCTGATGCGGCTGTGCCGCGGCGTTCAGCTGGAATTCCTCCACGATGGTGTGGCCCGGCAGGTGCTGGCCGTGAGCCTGGCCGGCGGCGAGCAGTTGCTGTTCCTCGGCCGGGGTGGTAACCGCCAGGTCAGCCACCACCGCATCGGGGCGGGTGGCGACGTGTTCCAGCAGGCGTACGAAGCGGTCAAGGTGGCCGGCCAGCACATCCTGCGTGTACATCGCCTCGTTGGCTTCGAACTGGACTGTGGGCGGCGGTGCTGCACCGCCGGCGCCGAGTCCGTGGACCACGATGGACAGATCGTCGACAGGCCCGGTGGAGAGGATGTTCATTGCGCCCCGGGCGTCGCCGAAGGTGATCCCGTCAAGGACGGGCAGGATGTTGACCGAAGGGCCGAGGTAACCGCCCCCGGTGTCCAGGTCCTCGTAGCGGAAGCGCTGGTGGACCAGAGCGCCACGGAGGCTGCGTCCCACGGCAGCCGCGGTGGCAGCAATGGTGTCGCCGGGGTCCACGGCCAGCCTCACGGGAACGATGTTCGACAGCATTGACGGCGTTGATTTGGCTAAATGTCCACGCCGGGCCGTGACGGGCAGTGCCACGGAGACGGTGCGCTCACCGGTGATCCGGTGCATGTACAGTGACGCTGCAGTCAGGACCAGCGCCGGCGCGCTTGCCGGCGCACCCTCGAGCGCCACGGCCGCGGCGGGCGGGAGGGCCACAGAAGCCCGGATCAGTGACCCCGCGGCCCCGTTGGGCCGCCCGGCCAGGCCGGTGGCAGGAGGCGCCTCGGCAAGCTCGGCATCCCAGAAGGCGCGGTCGGCCGCGGCGCCGTCGGACCCGGCGTAACCGGCCTCAGCTGCCAGGAGATCCGTGAACCGCGCAAAAACCGTACCTTCCCCCGTGGCCTGTTCGCCGCCGTCGTCCGCCAGGAGGGTGTTGTAGAACTCAGCCACCCGTCGCAGGACCAGGACCGCGGAATAGCCGTCCAGCAGGAGGTGGTGCACGCGCTGGTAGAAGAAATGACGTTCTGGCGCGAGGCGGATGAGCTCCGTGTGGAGCAGGTGGTCCGATAAAGGATCCCGGGGGAGCGCCAGGTCGGCGTCCATGAGGGCCCGGGCCTGTGCTTCCGGGTCTGCAGCGCCGGCCAGGTCTGTGACGTCAAGAATGGCCGGCCGCGGGCGCGGGTACTGGAACGGCCCGTCTTTGTCCTCGCTGAAGGCCATGGTGAGGGCCTCGGTGCCTGCAACCCCCTGCTTCAGGGCGGCCGCCAGGACATCGTGGTCCAACGGCCCGGTGATCTCAACAAACTGACCGATCTGGAACATCGGATTCTCCGGTGCCAGCTTCTGCGCATACCAGATGCCGCGCTGGGCCTGGGTCAGGTCCAGCCGCGGAGAAGCGGGGCGGGCAGGGGAGTTCAGTGCGTCGTGGGACATGTTCCTTCTCGGGATCTCTGGGCCGGCTGGCACATCGGGGCATGGCGAAGCATCGCTGCCCGGCATGGAAGCCGGGCAGCGGTTGGTCAGGCGGGGAAGGTTACTGGAACTGGCCGAACTGGAAGGGGCCGGTGCCGCCCAAGTCCACCAGCGGGCCGTCCACTACGGGACCGTTGATGACACCGCCGTTCAGGATTCCGCCGGCGAGCACGTCGCCCAGCAGCTGTGAGCCGGTAGCCTGCCGGGTCACTTCAGTTGCGGGGCCGGACGCCGTGGCGGCCTGCGCCGGGAGGGTGGTTGCGGCGAAACCGGTCAGGGCCAGCAAGGAAGCGGCGGCGGTCCGGGTAATGGTCTTGGCACTCTGGTTCACGATCATCTCCAGTCAGGTAGCAAATAATTTCCACACTCGTTCAGGTGTCATAAGGGCATTCGGACCTGCCGGAGGGCCGGATGGGCGCCAACGTCATGCCAGCGCCTGAAACCTTCGGAGGAATGGCTTCCGGGGCGTTCGTTCCGGCCAAAGTTCTCTTGCCACACACACGTATGGCCCGGCGGAAGTTCCGCCGGGCCATACGTTCGTGGGTTGTGTCTGCCTAGAGGGCGGTCGCCTTGATCAGCACCGCGTGTTCCGGGTTCAGCATCGGCATCGGCAGGCCCACTTCCCCGAGGAACCGGCCGCTGGCTGTTGCGCCGTCAGTGAGCCAGGCCGGCGGCTGCACCTGGGTGAAGGTGTGCCCGTAGTCGCTGTCTCCGGGGGCCGGGAAGATGGGGTCCACCCGGTAGGTCCGGTCCGGGTCGAGCCCGGGCATGCCCATCCGTCCCGGCTGCTCGGCACCCGAGGTGCGGGCACAGACCAAGGCGAACAGCGCCGCCGTCGTACCTTCCGCAGCGGGTTCCGCCGCGGCCACGCCGTGCAGCTGGTACGCCTCGTCAGTGATGTCCGCGTGGACCGGGCGCCCGCTGTGGATCAGGCCCCGGTGCTCCTTGTAGAGCCCGACGACGCGCTTCAGTTCCTCCCGCTCGGCGCCCTGGACGCCGCGGACGTCCCATTCCATGCCGAAGTGGCCGAAGAAGGCGGTGATGGCACGGAAGGACAGGTCGTGGGTGCGGGCGGTGGTGTGCGACGTGGTGGGGCCGATGTGGCTGCCCACGAGCTCCGGCGGAACCACGGCGCCGGTCCAGCGCTGGATGGTCTGCCGTTCCAGGGCGTCGTTGCAGTCAGATGCCCAGACGCGTCCGGTCCGCTCCAGGATTCCCAGGTCGACGCGTCCGCCGCCGGAGGAGCAGCTTTCAATTTCGACGCCGGGATGAGCCTTGCGGAGCTCGTCGAACAGCCGGTAGGCGGCGAGGGTCTGTTCGTGGACGGACGCGCGGCCGGCGTGGCCCTGTTCCACGATGTCCCGGTTCTGGTCCCATTTGAGGTAGCTGATGTTGTTTCCGGCCAGCAGTGCCGAGATCCTGTCGAAGACGTACTGCCAGGCTTCCGGGTTGACGAGGTCGATGACGTGCTGGTTGCGCCATTCAAGGGGCAGCCGGCCGCCGTCCTTGTGGGCTACCGCCGAAGGGCCCGAAATCCAGTCCGGGTGTGCCCGGGCAACGTCCGAGTCCAGGTTGACCATTTCCGGTTCCACCCACAGCCCGAACTCCATTCCCCGGGAAGTGACGGCATCGATCAGCGGCGTCAGCCCATCCGGCCAAAGGGTCTCGTCCACGTACCAGTCGCCCAGGCCCGCGTGGTCGTTGCGGCGGCCGCGGAACCATCCGTCGTCCAGCACGAAGCGCTCCACGCCGAGGTCCGCGGCGGAATCGGCAAGCTCGATCAGGGTGCCAAGGTCGTGGTTGAAGTACACGGCCTCCCAGGTGTTCAGCACCACCGGGCGCGGCTTCGCGCCGGGAGCGCCGGCCGTGGCGGCCGCGGCAGCAGGAAGGATGTGGTGCGGGCGGGACCGGAACCAGCTGTAGAAAGCCTCGGTGATACCGTCCAGGCCGCGGTCCGAATAGGCGGCGAACAGGGCCGGCGTGCTGTAGCTGCCGCCCGGCGCGAGGATGACCTCAGCGGAGCCCAGCAATTCGGAGCCGCCGATCATGGTCCGTCCGTCGCCGATGGTGTCCGCGAACTGTTCGTGGTTGCCGCTCCACGCCAGGTGGGTGGCCCAGACCTTGCCGTGCCGGTTCCCGAAGCTTCGGGTGCCGGCGGCGAACAGCAGGGAGGAATCGTGGCCGGTGCGGCCGTGCCGGCCGGAGCGGACCCATGTGCCTTGCTGGATGGGCCGCCGCTGCGGGTGGCGTTCGCGGCACCAGCGTCCGGTCAGGTCGAGGAGTTCGACGGCGTCCGGCGCCACCGGGAGGACGGTGGCCAGTTCGTCCACCTGGAAGGGGGTGGTGCCGTTGTTGGTGAGGGTGTGCCGCAGTTCCAGCAGGCCGCCGGGGTGCAGCGTGAGGGCCGTGGCCACGCTGATGCCGGTGTCGGCGTCGGACTGGACAATGGTGGCCCGCCCGGAAACTGCGGTGTCCACCGAGGTGACACGGAGGCGGGAGGAGAAGTCCAGGCCCGGGGCGCCGTCGGCGATCCGGCTGCCGCGGAGGGCAGGGCGGCCCCGCCAGGACGAGGAAGCCTGGGGAAGGAGGGCGGCGGGGACGCGGGCGTCCACGGAGGAATTGCCCACAGGCGTGGTGAGGACGGCGAGGTCTGGAAGCGCTGCACCCAGGTCCGCGCCCCAATGGATGACCTCGGCCTCCCCGCTGTCGAAGCTGATCAGCAGGCTGGTGCCGGCGGAACGGAGGTGCAGGGGATCCATGGTGGTCTCTTTCGGTGTTCAGGGGTGCGTCTTAAGTTACGCATAACGGGAATGCCAGGGAAGGGGGTGGCCGGGTGCCGCCGCCGCGAGGAGGAGGGCGGCGGGACCCGGCCGGGTGGCTGCGACCACAAACGCAGCCACGCTAATGGGGGTTACTTGAACAGGGCGTTGACCTGCTCGTTGGCGGCCGTCAGTGAGCTGACCGGCGCCTTGCCGGATACCACGGCGTCCATGGCCGGCTCCATGATGCCCTTCACCTTGGCGGTGTTGTCCGTGATCGGGTACAGGAACGTGGTCTTGTTCTTCACGTGCTCGGTGAAGGCTGTGACGTCCACGCCCTTGGCCTGGAAGGCTGCGGCGGCCTTGTCCGAGGATGCCTTCAGTGCGGGGAAGACCACGGCCTTGGACGCTACGACGTCCTGGCAGGCGGAGGAGGCCAGGTATTCGACCCACTTGATGGAGGCGTCCTTCTTCTTGGTGCCGGCCCAGATGGAGTCGGCCAGTCCGTTGAACATGGAGGCGCGCTTGCCTTCCGGGCCCACCGGGGTGGGAGCGATGCCCACCTGGATGCCCTTGTATCCGGTGTACTGGCCGATCATCCACGAACCGTGGGCGTTGATGGCGGATTTGCCGGCGGCGAAGGTGTCGGCCATGCTGGCGCCCACGGTGGTTTCGAGCTTGGGCATGTAGCCCTTGTCCGCCAGGCCCGCGAACCACTGCATGCTCTCCTGGAACTTCGGATCGTCATAGTTGTAGTGGGTGCCCCACGGGTTCTTGTCCGTGTGGGACCAGCCGGTGGTGTTGGTGAGGTAGCTCCACTCGGTCTGGCCGGAGGAGTCGCCGCCGCCGTTCAGGCCCAGGCCGTAGACCTGCACGTTGTTCTTGTCGAACCCGGGCTCGTCGCCGCGCTTGCCGGCCTTGTCCACGGTCAGGTGGGCGATGACCTTTTCGTAGCTGCCGCCGTCCTCGGGATTCCAGGTGAGGTCCTTCATCTGGTCCTCGGAAATGCCGGCGGCGGTAAGCATGTCCTTGTTGTAGAACAGGCCGATGGTGTCCCAGTCCTTGGGCAGGCCGTACCGCTTGCCATCCTGGCCCACCCAGAGGTCGGCGAGGCCCTCGTTGTACGCGGAGAGGTCCACCTTGTCCTTGGCCACGGCGTCGTCAATGGCCAGCAGCTGCTTGTTCTCGGCGAGCTCGCCGTACCGGCCCAGGTGGTTAGTGAAGACGTCCGGGGCGGTGCCTCCCACGAAGCCGTTGGTGAGGGTGCTCCAGTAGTCGTCCCAGCCGCGCTGGGTGATCTTGACGGTGATGTCCGGGTTGGCCTTGGTGAAGTCATCGGCGCACTGCTGGTAGGCGGGAAGCTGGTTGGCGTCCCAGAGCCAGTAGCTGATTTCGCCCTTACCGGCTTCGGCTGAACCGCCGCCGCTGCCGCAGGCGGAGAGGGCGAGGACTGCCGCGGCGGCCGCAGCAAGGGCGCCGGTTGCTTTCATTTTCATCATGAGAGGTCCTTTCAGGGATGTTTTCGGGCAGGCCGCCATGGCCCGCGCGAGGTTTGGGGGAGGGAAGTTGGGGGAGTTACTTGATGCCGGAGAAGCCGATGGAGTTGACGATCTTCTTGCCGAAAGCGGCGAAGAGGACCAGGACCGGGAGGGCCGAGACGAGGGTGGCGGCCATCAGGCCGGACCAGTCCGGTGCGCCCTGCGGGGACTGCGATTTGAAGACGCCGAGCCCCACCTGGAGTACGCGGACGTCATCCTGGGAACCAACCAGCAGCGGCCAGAAGTATTCGTTCCACTGGCCGATGAAGGTGAGCAGTGCGAGGGTGGCAATGGGGGCCGCGGCGTTGGGCAGGACAATCTGGAAGAAGATGCGGAGGTGCTTGGCGCCGTCGAGCATGGCCGCTTCCTCCACCTCGCGGGACATGTTCAGGAAGAACTGCCGGAGGAAGAAGATGGCGAACGGGGTCATGAACAGATAGGGAAGGACCATTCCGAGCATGGTGTTCAGCAGGTCCAGGTTTTTGATCAGCAGGAAGTTGGGCAGTGCCGTGAAAATCGGCGGGACCAGCATGGTGCCGAGGAAGAGGCTGAAGACAGCGTTGCGGCCCTTCCAACGGAGCCGGGCGAAAGCGTAGGCGGCCATGGCACTGAAGAACACGGCGCCGGCGGTGGTGATGGAGGAGAAGACAATGGAGTTGCGCAGGTAGATCCAGAAATCGATGGCGGCGCCCGAGCCGCCTTCGGCAACTGCCTCCGCGGGAGTCTGCAGGCCGAAGACCCGCTTGAAGGCGCCGAAGGTAAATTCCGCCGGGAGCAGGCTGCTGGCGTTGGTGGCCAGCGCGTTGTTGGTGGACAGCGCGGTCCGCAGCACCCACAGGAAGGGCAGGACGGAGACGGCGATGGCCAGGATCAGCAGGGCCCAGGCGCCGGCGCGGCGGGGGTTGAACGGACGACGGCGGGTGGCTGGTTTGGCCGGTTTGGCCAGCGCGGTGCGGCTTGTGGTGGTGGTCATGGAGGACTCCTTAGTCCAGGTCCGACTCGTTGCCCTTGAGGAACTTCATCTGGATGAAGGCCACCAGGGCGAGGATGAGGAAGAGGATGACGGCGATGGCGGATCCGTAGCCGAAGTCCGACTCCGTGAAGGCGCGCTGGTAGATGTAGTACTGGATGACACGGGTGGCGTTCACCGGGCCGCCGCCGGTGGTCACCGCAACGGTGTCGAAGACCTGGAAGGAACCGATGACGGTGACCACCAGGACCAGTACCAGGACCGGGCGGAGCAGCGGGATGGTGATCTTCCTGAAGGTCTGCCATGCCGACGCACCGTCCAGCTTGGCCACCTCGTAGACGTGGCCCGGGATGGACTGCAGGCCGGCGAAGATCAGCAGTGCGGTGTAGCCCATGTGCCGCCAGGTGTTAATCAGTGCCTGGGTGGGAATGGCCCACTCCTCGCTGCCGAAAAAGGCCGCCCGGGGCAGCCCGGCCCACTCGATGAACTGGTTGACCACGCCGATCTGGTAGTCCAGCATCCAGAACCACAGCAGGGCGGCGATGACGTTGGACATCAGGTACGGGAGCAGCAGTGCGCCCCGGATGATGGTGGATTTGGCCACCTGGTGCATGAGCAGCGCCAGGCCGAGGGCCAGCGTTGTCTGCAGCGCGATGTTCAGGACGACGTACTGGCCGGTGACGGCCAGTGAGTTCCAAAACAGCGGATCCTTGGCGATCGCCTGGTAGTTCTCCAGCCCGATCCACTCCGGATCTCCGAGGATGTTGTACTCCGTGAAGCTGAGGTAGATCCCGCGGACGGTGGGCACCAGGTAGAAGAGGACGAATCCGATCATGGCCGGTGCAATGAAGAACAGTGCGATCCTGACGTCGCTGCGGGTGCCGGGCAGCTTCCGGTTGAGCAGTGTTCGCTTGGGGTTTTGCTCCCGCGAACTGGGGTTCCTGGTAAGGGTGGTCATCTTCGACCCTTCCTGATTGTGTGATGTGCCTAACAACCTGCCGAGCAATCTACACGAGTAGATACTTTTGGGCAAGAGATTAAATTTGGTGCCAATACGGCTTGATTTTTGTTCCATGGCGTTGTTGACTCGAGTAGAACGGCAACGTCCTCGTCCCGGCAGGGCGGGAAACGCTTACCCCATTCCTCTTTCGCGCCGCCACCGGCGCACCCCACTCCACACAGAAGGAAAACAATGACGTTCTCAATCGGCATCGTTGGCGCCGGCCAGTTCGGCGGCCAGTTCGCCCACCTGTTCAACCTCCACCCCGGCGTCAAGGAGGTGTACGTCGTGGACGAGCGCCCGGAGCGGGCTGCAGAAGCGGTGGACCGCTATGACCTGGCCGGTATCAAGCAGGACTTCGAGGCCCTCCTGGCCTCCGATGTTGACGCTGTGGCCATCTTCACCCAGCGCTGGACCCACGGTCCGCTGGTCGAACAGGCCCTCCGCGCGGGCAAGCATGTCTACTCGGCCGTGCCCATGGCGGTGACGGAAGAAGAAATCGCCCGCATCATCGACGCCGTCCGGGAGACCGGCCTGGTGTACATGATGGGGGAGACCAGCTATTACAACCCCGCCACGGTCTACGCCCGTGAACAACACTCCGGTGGCAAATTTGGGCGGATCTTCTATGCGGAAGGTGACTACGTCCACGACATGGACCTGGGCTTCTACGACGCCTACCAGTACAGCGGCGGCGACCGCTGGAAGGAAACGGCCAGCTACCCGCCCATGCTGTACCCCACCCATGCCATCGGCGGCGTCCTCGGCGCCCTTCCGTCGCATGCGGTCAGCGTCAGCTGCTTCGGCGTGAAGGACGACCGCAATGACGGCGTCTTCGACAAGGACGTCAGCATGTTCGGCAACGACTTCTCCAACGCCACGGCCCTCTTTGAATTGAGCGACGGCGGCGTGATGCGCACCAACGAAATGCGCCGGGTGGGTTACCCCTCCCACATCCGGGAATCCCGTTTCCGCTTCTTCGGAACAGAGGCCAGCTTCGAGCAGCTCGCCAAAGTCGCGGTATGGCAGGACAAGAAGAACGTCCACGACATCTCCGAGCAGATGGAGACGCGGCCCAGTATTCCGCTGGACGATCCGTCCCTGGCCAACGTGGCACCCGGACTGCGTGATGCGTTCGTATCAGGGCTTGCTCCCGTGCATGACGCGGGCCGGCTGCCGGAAGAGTTCCGCGGCGCCCCCAACGGGCACGAGGGAAGCCACCACTTCCTGGTGGACGACTTCGTCACCGCCGTCAATGAGGGAACGCTGCCTCCGGTCAATGCCTGGGTTGCCGCACGCTTCACCCTTCCCGGGATCGTCGCCCACGCCTCGGCGCAGCAGAACGGGGAGCGGCTTCCCATCCGCGACTTCGGCGACGCCCCGGCAAGCCCGCAGTAGGCATGTACTCCATGACCACTTCGGCTGTGCCGGGGCCCCGGGGGCCTGTGACGCGTAAGGATGTTGCGCGGTTTGCGGGGGTTAGTACTGCCGTGGTGAGTTATGTGGTCAATGGTGGTCCGAAGCGGGTGGCGCCGGCTACTGAGGCGAAGGTCCAGGATGCTATCCGGCGGTTGGGGTACCGGCCCAATGCTGCGGCGCGGGCGTTGAAGCTGGGTTCCAGTGAGACGATCGGGCTGGTCATTCCGGATAACAGCAACCCGTTCTTTTCGTTGCTGGCCCATGCGGTGGAGGAGGCCGCGGCCGGGCTGGGGTATGCCCTGGTGCTGACCAACTCGGACGGGAACGTGGCCAAGGAGCGCCGGAACGTGCGCAACCTTGCGGCCCGGCAGGTTGATGGTGTGATTGTGTCGAGTGTGTTGATGGAGCCCGGCGCGGCGGATTTCGAGTCGGCGGAAGTGCCGGTGGTGTTGTTGAACCACAGTGGCGAGGCGCCGGGGTTCAACAGTGTGGGGGTGGACCTGGTGGCCGGTGCGCGGGCTGCGGTGGAGCACCTGGTCGGTCACGGGCACACCAGCATTGCCCTGGCCATGGGAACGAACACCGGTAATTACTATGACGGCCGTGAGGAGGGCTGGTTGCAGGCCCTGGCCGCTGCCGGCCTGCCGGAGGGGCCGATTGTGCGGACGCCGTTCACGCGGGAGGGCGGTTACGCGGCGGGCAAGCGCCTGCTGGCCGCGGCGGAGCGGCCTACGGCTATTTTTGCGACGTCGGACCTGCAGGCCGTGGGGATCCTGCGGGCGCTGCATGAGGCGGGCCTGTCCGTTCCGGAGGATATGGCGTTGGCGTCCTTCGACGGTTCGGCGGAAGCGGAGTACAGCTGGCCGCCCCTGACCACGGTCAGGCAGCCGGCCCAGGCCATGGCCGAAGCCGCCGTCAACGCCCTCATCGGCACGGGCCGGGGCAACACCCCCGAGCACCTCATCTTCCCCGCCGACCTTCAGGTCCGGCAATCCTGCGGCTGCCCCTGAGTATCTGCTTTAGGCTGGCTGGCCCAGGGCAGGTGCAAGCCGCAGCCTGCCAACCCTGTCCTGCAGGACGCGCTGCGCATCAGACCCGAGCCCGGAGTCGCTGATGACCTCGTCCACGTCGTCCAGGGAGGCAATGGAACTGATGCCCAGCACGCCCCACTTGGTGTGGTCCGCCAGCACCACGGTCCTGCGGGCCGCGGCCACGAAGGCCCGGTCTGTCTCGGCTTCCAGGAGGTTGGGGGTGGTGAAACCGGCTGCCGAGTCCATGCCGTGGACGCCGAGGAACAGCAGGTCCAGGTGCAGCTGCTTGAGCGCGCTCGTGGCGATGGGTCCCACCAGGGCGTCCGAGGGCGTGCGCTGGCCGCCGATCAGGATCACTGTAGAGCTGTAGCGGGCCGGGCCCGTGGAAGCGGCGTGGTGGAACAGGTCGGCGATGCGCACCGAGTTGGTGACCACCGTGATGGGCGGCCCGTTGACGAGTTCCTTGGCAAGCGCCCAGGTGGTGGTCCCGGCGCTGAGGCCCACAGCCATGCCCTCCTGGACCAGCGCCGCCGCCTCCACCGCAATGGCCCGTTTCTCCGCTGTCAGCTGGGTGGACTTCTGCTCGAAGCCGGGCTCGTGGGTACTGGCATCGCCGGGCAGCTTCGCCCCGCCGTGGATGCGCTCAAGCTTGCCGCCTTCCTCTAGCAGTTCGATGTCCCGGCGGACCGTCATCAGCGAGACGCCCAGTTGCTGGGCGAGGTCCGAGACGCGGACAACCCGTTCGCGCTGGACGACGTCCACTATTGCCTGGTGGCGTGCTGCGGGGAGCATGGAGATCCTTTCGTGCTGCGGTGGGGGAGCGGCCTCCCCGTCACCTTCCATGATGGTCTACCCCTTGCTGGAACCAAGAGTCAGGCCCGCAACAAACTGCCGCTGCAGGAGCAGGTAGATCACCAGCGTGGGGATGACGGTGATCACCGCGCCCGCCGCCAGCAGGTTGTAATTGCTCAGGAACTCGCCCTGCAGGTTGTTGATGGCTGTGGTGATCGGGAGCCGGTTGCCGCTCTGGATGAAGATCAGGGGCCAGAAGTAGTCGTTGTAGATGAAGATGACCTGGAGGGTGCCCAGCGCCGCGAAGGCCGGCCGGCAGAGCGGCATGATGATTTCCCGGTACTGCCGCCAGATGCCGGCGCCGTCCACCAGGGCCGCCTCCGTCAGGTCCGCAGAGAGGGCCTTCATGTAGTTGGACAGCACGAAGGTACAGAAACCCATCTGGAAGGCGGTGTTGACGGCGATGACGATGATGTAGGTGTTCAGCATGTTCCCGGAGTCGCTGAACGAGTAGGGCACTTCGAAGTGCTTGGCCATTTCGAACAGCGGTGCGGCAAGGACCTGCGGGGGAAGCAGGTTGCCGGCGGTGAACATGATGAGCAGCGTGACGTTGAACTTCCAGCTCACCCGGCTGACGGCAAAGGCCATGAGGGAGGCGAGGAAGAGGGTCAGCAGCACGGCGGGGACGGTGATGATGACGGAGTTCCAGAAGTACGTGGCGAACCCGCCCTGTGTCCAGGCCTGCACGAAGTTGTCGAAGTTGAAGTCACCGGCGAAGCTGAAGTACCCGTGTTCGTTCGTGGACGCCACCGGGCGCAGCGCCGTATACAGCGACCAGCCCAGGGGAACCAGCCACATCACCGCCATGACCAGCAGGAAGATGTGCGTGCCGTAATGGCGCTTGGGCCGGCTGCCGGTGCGCGGAGCGGCGCCGGCCGGGGTCCGGCCGGTGCGGACAGTGGGTGCTGGGGTGGTGCTCATGCTCTGTTCTCCTTGCCAAAGGTACGGCTGAGGTAGAAGACGATGGGGACGAGGGAGATGACCAGCAGTACCACCGCCAGGGCGGAGCCGACGCCGATCACCTGGCCTTCGCCCACGAGGTTCTGGATCACCAGGGCGCTGAGCATCTCCAGGCCGTTGGTGCCGCGGTTGATCACGTACACCACGTCAAAGGCCCGCAGGGATTCGATGATGGTGATCACCACAATGACGATGTTGATGGGGCGCATGGCCGGGAACACCACCCGGAAGAAGGTTTGGTAAGCGTTGGCGCCGTCAATCGAGGCCGCCTCCCTGAGGCTGGGGTCCACGCCCTTCAGGCCGGCCAAGTAGAGGAGCATGACATAGCCGGCGTGCCGCCAGGTGGCCGCGATCATGGCTGCCCAGATGTTCACGGATGAGTCACCGAACCAGTCGACGGCCTGGGGTGTCCCGGCAGTGCCGAGGAGGAAGTTCAGGAGGCCGTTGTCGCGCTGGTAGAACAGCTGCCAGATGATGCCGATGAGGGCCAGGGAGAGCATCACGGGAGCGAAGAAGATGCTCTGGTAGATCTTGCTGCCGCGGATGTTCTGGTCCAGCAGCACCGCCAGCAGGAGGCCGAGCGGCGTAGCGATCAGGGCCAGGAAGAGGAGCCACATGAAGTTGTGTTGGACGGCCGGCCAAAAGGGCGGGTAGTCCTGGGTGATGTACTGGTAGTTTTCAGTGCCGGCGGGCCGGATGTCGGCCAGGTCCAGCCCGTTCCACCTGGTGAAGCTGAGCCCGATGGACATCAGCGTCGGCAGCCATACCAGGGCCAGTTCGATCAGGGTGGGGATCCCCACCATCAGCGACAAGACCACTTTGTCCCGGCCGGTCAGGCGCCGGACCCGGCCGCCCCTGGTCCGGCTGATCCGGCCGCCGCCGGGTTCCTGCGCTTCCGGCGGGATCAATTCTTGCGCGGTGCTGCTCATGGAAATCTTCCCTCTGCTGGTGGGACGCCGCTGGGGCGGTGTTGCTGGGTGGGGACGCTGGAAGGGGACGGACGACGGCGGGCGTGCGCCGCCGTCGTCCGTCCTGCAGTGTTGCGGTGCCGGTGTGCGGTGGGCGGCTACTGCGCGGCGTAGAGGGTCTTGGCCTGTGCCTCGAGGTTTTTGACGTCCATCTTGCCGTCCTTGATGAAGCTCTGCAGGGCAGGAATCATCACGTTGTTGGCCATGGCCGGCAACGCGTCACGGTCGAAGAACTGGCTGATGTACTTCGCGTCAGCGATGGTCTCGGCGCACTTCTTGTTCAGCGGGCTGAACTTGGAGGTGTCGGTGCCCTTGGCGGTGGCGATGTTGGAGGCATCCACTGCGGCGTAGGCGTCCTGCGCCTCGGGTGTGCCCAGGTACGCCATGAAGTCCCGCGCAGCCTTGTTCTCGCCGCCCTTCTTGGAGAGCAGGAGGCCGTCGATGGGGGCTTCGACGGCGTCGCGGCCTTCCATGGCGATCTCCGGGAAGGGGAAGAAGTCGATGTCGGCGAGCACTGCTGCATCGGTGAACTGCTGGGTGACGAACGAGCCCAGCAGGTACATGCCGGTCTTCTTGGCTTCAAGCGACTTGGCAGCATCCTGCCAGGTCTGGCCGAGGGCGCCGGGATCCTGGAACGGCAGCAGCGCGGACCAGGTGTCAAAGACGGCGCTGACCTTCTGCTGGTCCCAGGATTCCTTGTGCGCGCACAGGTCCACATGGAACTGGTAGCCGTTGAGCCGCATGTTGATGTAGTCGAAGGTGCCCATGGCGGGCCAACCGTCTTTGTCCGCGAAGCCGATGGGGATGATGCCGTCTCCCTGCATCTTCACGGCGAGGGTCTTGAGGGCATCGAAGGTTTCCGGAACCTCGTAGCCCTTCTCGGCCCACAGGCTCTTCCGGTAGAAGAACCCCCACGGGTAATTGTAGTTGGGCACGAAGTACAGCTTGCCGTCGGGCCCGGTGGAGGCCTTCTTCAGGGCATCGGAATAGTTGGCGCCGATGGTATCCCAGACGTCGTCGATGGGAGCCAGGAGTCCCTTGCCCGCGTAGTACTGCATCCGGTAGCCGGCAAACCAGGTGAAGGTGTCATCCGGGGAGCCCTGGAGGTAGGAGTTGATCTTGTTCTGGAAGTCGTTGTGGGGGACCGTGTTGGTGGTGACCTTCTTGCCGGTCTTGGCCGTAAAGGCATCGGTGACCGCCTGGTAGGCCCGCTTGGGCACGTCGTCGGAGGAGCCGGAGCCGAAAGTCAGTCCGCCGGAATCGGTACCTGTTGCGGACGGGGCGCTGCCGCCTGTGCAGGCTGCGAGGAACGGGATGCCGGCCAGGCTGGCTGCGCCAACGCCGGCGGTCTTGAGGATGCTCCGCCTGCTCGGGAAGGCAGTTGCGGACGCATCAAACGGTGAAGCCATGTTCTCTCCCTTGAGTAATAGCAGCATGTGAGGCACCTCACATCAGTTCGACTATAACCTCGCAAAACAGAACATGGAAGAACGCTTAATAACACTTTTGCAATTGTTATTTTTGAATCGTCACAAACGCGGGATGGCCCCGTTTATCCCGGGATCACGGGATAAACGGGGCCATCTGGCGGTGCTACGGCAAATACTAAGCCGGTGTTACTTTCTGAGCGACTGCGCAATCTGCTGCATGATCGTGGGATCGGCCAAGGTGGTGGCGTCACCCGGGTCACGGCCCTCGGCGACGTCCTTGAGGAGGCGGCGCATAATCTTGCCGGAGCGGGTCTTGGGCAGCTCCGGAACCACCAGGATGTTCTTGGGCTTGGCGATGGGGCCGATTTCCTTGCCCACGTGGTTCCGGAGTTCCTGGACGGTTTCATCGCCGTTGTTAGCGGCGTCGCCGCGCAGGATGACGAACGCGACGACAGCCTGGCCGGTGGTCTCGTCCGAGGCGCCCACGACGGCGGCTTCGGCCACGGCGGGGTGGGAGACCAGGGCGGACTCGATCTCCGTGGTGGAGAGGCGGTGCCCGGAGACGTTCATGACGTCATCCACCCGGCCGAGGAGCCAGATGTCGCCGTCCTCGTCCTTCTTGGCGCCGTCCCCGGCGAAGTACATGGTCTCGAACCGGGACCAGTAGGTGTCCTTGAACCGTTCGGGATCGCCCCAGATGCCGCGGAGCATGGCCGGCCAGGGTTCACGGATCACCAGGAAACCCCCGTGCCCGTCCGGCACGGACTCACCCATCTCGTCCACCACGTCCACGGCGATGCCGGGCAGCGGGACCTGCGCGGAGCCGGGCTTGGTCGCTGTGACGCCGGGCAGCGGCGCGATCATCTGGGCGCCGGTTTCGGTCTGCCACCAGGTGTCCACGATGGGCGCCTTGTCCCCGCCGATGACCTTGCGGTACCACATCCAGGCCTCGGGGTTGATGGATTCACCCACGGAGCCGAGGACCCGAAGGGATGAAAGATCGTACTTGTCCGGGATCTCCCGGCCCCACTTCATGAAGGTGCGGATGGCGGTGGGGGCGGTATAGAGGATGGAGACCTTGTACTTTTCCACGATCTCCCACCAGCGGCCCTGGTGCGGTGAGTCCGGGGTGCCCTCGTACATGACCTGGGTGGCGCCGTTGATGAGCGGTGCGTAGGTGACGTAGGAGTGCCCGGTGACCCAGCCGACGTCGGCCGTGCACCAGTACACGTCCGTCTCCGGGTGCAGGTCGAACACCGCCTTGTGGGTGTACGCGGTCTGGGTGAGGTACCCGCCGGTGGTGTGCAGGATGCCCTTGGGCTTGCCGGTGGTGCCGGAGGTGTAGAGGATGAACAGTGGGTGCTCGGAATCATGCCCGACGGCGGTGTGCTCGTTGGACGCTTCACCGACCGTTTCGTCCCACCAGTGGTCGCGGCCCTCGTGCCAGTCCACGTCCTGGCCGTTGCGCTTGACCACCACCACGTTCTGGACGGTGTGCCCATCGCCGTTTTCCTTAGAGGACAACGCTTCGTCGACGGCCGGCTTCAGCGCGCTCGGCTTGCCGCGGCGGTACGTTCCGTCAGCTGTAACCACCAGTTTGGCTTCAGCATCGTCGATGCGTGAGCGCAGGGCATCGGCTGAGAAGCCGCCGAACACCACCGAGTGCACAGCGCCAATCCGTGCGCAGGCGAGCAGCGTGATGACCGCCTCGGGAATCATGGGCAGGTACACAGCCACGCGGTCGCCCTTGGACACGCCGAGCGATTCGAACGCGTTCGCAGCCTTCTTTACTTCCTCGGTCAGCTCAGCGTAGGTGTAGCTGCGGCTGTCGCCCGGCTCGCCTTCGAAGTGGATGGCGACGCGGTCGCCCAGGCCGTTTTCCACGTGCCGGTCCAACGCGTTATACGCGGCGTTGACTTCGCCGCCCACGAACCACTTGGCGAACGGCGGGTTGGACCAGTCAAGGGCTTCATCGAAGTCCTTGCCCCAGGTGAGCAGCTCGCGGGCCTGCTTCGCCCAGAAAGCCGGCCGGTCGGCGTCGGCCTCTGCATAATCGCCGGCCTTGACCACTGCATTGGCCGCGAACTCCGGCGTAGGCGGGAAGGTCCTGGTCTCATGCAGCAGGTTTTCAAACGCGTCGCCCTGCTGTGCACCCTGTCCTGCCGGGGCAGCGGGAACGGTGGCCGTGGAGCTTGGAGTGTCCTGGGACATGTGAACCTCATCATTCATCGATCTTTGCTGCGCGGGATGCAGGCCACGGCCGGGCCCGGCCGCAAGCACGACACCGGGCACCGGCCGATCACGGACATACCGCAAAGAGCTGTTCCGGAATACACACTAACCCGTGCCGGCACGGCCATGTGTGCCTTGTCACAGTTGTGCCCGCCAGCGGCATTTTTTGTGCGGTGAATGGTTTCCGGGCCGCTTGCGGGAGGTCTCCCCGCCGCCGGTTCAGCTAGTGATCAGCCGGGCTGTTGACTAGGCTGAGATGGAATTGTGACTTTACTTCGGGCCCGCGGGCCGGGCTCCGTGCCCGGCCGGGGGAACGGTGTTTCGACGGCACATCGTGGATCGGCCCAGGCCGTTTCCGTGCCGCCATGCTAAGGAGAGCAGAATGAACCAGCCCAGCTACGGCCAGAAAACCGGCCCCGCCACGGAAACGGGTGCCGGCCAGACCGGTGCCCCCGCGGCAGGCCAGCAGGCCGCGCCCAAAGGCGCCGGGACGCCGTTCCGCCTCGCCAAGGATTCCAACCAGGCAGTGCTTGGCCCCTTCACGGTGCGGGACCTGACGGTCTTCGTGGCCACCCTCGTCCTGTTCGTTGCTTCGCTGCTGCCCATCTTCGGCGCACGCTACAACCTGTGGAACCTGAACAACCTCTTCTTCCTGGGGCTCGGAATCCTGTTGCCGCTGATAGTCAGCGCACTGTTCGCTGCCCGCCGGTTGGCGCCCGCAACGAAGATCCGCATCGGTTCCCTCTCCATTGACCAGTTCGCTTCGGTGTCCGCGTGCTTTGCTGTGGCGTTCTTCTTCATCTCCGTGGCCGGGGCCTACGTTCCCAGCCTGCTGGTGGGCCTGATCGGTTCCGTCATCCTGTTTGTCGCCACCGTCCTGGGCCGGTTCGTGCCCTATCTCTCCAGTGACTTCCTGGGCCGCGCCGAGGAGCCTGCACACGTGGCGGCCCGTGAGTCGGCCGTACCCGCACCGGCACCCCGCGCCCCGAAGCAGCCCAAGCCCGATGCGGCGGCAAAGACGGGATCCCACCCGGAACCGGATTCCCACCACAAGCATGAAGCCCCGAAGTCCCGGCTGGGCGGCAAGCTGTTCGGTGGCGCCGGCGCCGGATCTTCCGCGGTAACGCCCGGATCCCCGCACCAGACCCCTGAGCCTTCGCATCACACGCCGACGGCGGCCACCGCACCGGCAGCGCGCCCATCGGACGCTGTGGCACCCGCCACCGCCGCTGTTCCCACCGCGGCTCCGGGCCCGGCAGCAACAGAAGCAGATGCCGGCACTGCCGTGTCCACCGCCCCTGAAGCAACCGACCACGCCCCCGAGGTGGATGCCGGCCCGCCAACCCAGGCCGCCGACGTCGTTCGCCCTGCTGCCGCGCCGGCCGCAGAGGAAACGCAGCGCGCCAACGTCCCGGCCGCCTCCGCGGGCCAGCAGGCGGCAACGCACGACGCCGGCACTTCCCCGGCTGCGTCCGCTCCGCAGCGCACGTGGGAGCCGCCGGCTGCCACCGCTGTGCACCAGCAGGTGCGGGTTGAGGAACCGATCGGCGCCACCGTCGATCCGTCCAGCCACGACGAGGACGAGCATCCCCTCCATGAGGCCTTCTGGTTTGCCGTGGCCCAGCACCGCACCGCGTTCGATCCGCACAGCGGTTCCCCCGCCTTCGTCATTGAGCCCGGCGGCTGGGTCCTGGCACTGGAAGACCGCGGGCACGAGTTCCTGGTGCAGCACACTGACGGACGCCTGGGAGTCCTCCGCGACCTCAGCAACATCGAGCGCGGCTAGCCTCCATGGCCGCGTCGCGGGGCGCCGGAAAGGGTGCGCAGGCTGGGGCTGGTGCGCATGCTGCACCCGCCGGGCAGGCTGCAGGCATGCCGGTGGTATCTTCCGAGTCGGCACTGGCCCTGAAGCGGCGTGCCCGGCGGATCAACCGTGCGCTGGCCGAAAAGTATCCCTACGCGCACGCGGAACTGGACTTCACCAACCCGTTTGAAATGCTGGTGGCCACGGTCCTCTCGGCCCAGACCACCGACGTCACGGTCAACCTGGTCACGCCGGTGCTCTTTGGCCGCTACCCGGATGCCCGTGCCATGGCAGAAGCGGATCCGGCCGTGCTTGAGGAAATCCTCAAGCCCACCGGGTTCTTCCGGGCAAAGTCCCGGAACCTGCTGGCCCTTGCCACGCGCCTGGTGGACGAGTACGACGGCGTAGTCCCCGGCCGGATCGAGGACCTGGTCACGCTGCCCGGCGTGGGTCGCAAAACCGCCAACGTGGTCCTGGGCAATGCCTTCGGCATCCCCGGCATTACGGTGGATACCCACTTCGGGCGCCTGGCGCGGCGGTTCAACTGGACGCAGTCGGACGATCCTGTGCAGGTGGAATCGGACGTGGCAGAACTGTTCGAACCGCGCGACTGGACCATGCTCTCGCACCGGGTGGTGTTCCACGGCAGGCGGGTCTGCCACTCCAGGAAGCCGGCCTGCGGCGCCTGCCCGGTGGCCAACTGGTGCCCCAGCTACGGGCTCGGGGAACTGGATCCGGTGAAGGCCGCGAAGCTCCTCAAGTACGAGCTCGCGCCGGGCAACGAGGCGCTACTGGAGCAGTTGCAGGCGGAAACCCACCGTGCAGCTGAGATCCGGATGGCGTCGCAGAGGCGGCCCCTGTGAGCGCCAGGGAAAACCTGTGAGCGCCAGGGAGGACCTGCTGGGGCTGGCTCGGCGTGCGGCGTCCGGGTCCAACACCACACCGGACCCTCGGTGGGCGGCCCTGACCGTCGACGAGAGGCTGGCCCGCCGTGCCGCCGTGCTGATGCTCTTCGGCGCACTGGATGACGTCCCCGCAGTTTCCGGCAAGCCGCTGGCCCCGGCCGACCTCGACGTGCTGCTGTTGGAACGGGCCCACACGCTCGGTTCGCATCCCGGCCAGGTCGCCTTCCCGGGAGGCAGCCTGGATGCGGGTGAATCCGCCGTGGACGCGGCGCTCCGGGAGGCCGAGGAGGAAACCGGCCTGGATTCGGGCGGCGTTGAAGTCCTGGGCACGCTGCAGCAGCTCGGCCTCGCCCACAGCAACTTCCTGGTGACCCCTGTGCTGGGCTGGTGGGCGTCGCCGTCGCCGGTGCATGTGGTGGACTATGCGGAGGCGGCCCAGGTCTTCCGGATCCCGGTCCGCGATCTGCTGGACCCGGACAACCGGGTGATGGCCACCGTCCACCGGGCCGGGCGTTCGTTCGACAGTCCGGCCTTCACGGTGAACGGCGTGGTGGTGTGGGGTTTCACCGGCATTGTGCTCAGCGGCCTCTTCGACCAGCTGGGCTGGTCTGTACCCTGGGACAGCTCCCGGCTGCACCCCATCGGCGTGTAGGTATTAGGGCGGCCGCGCGCGCCATTGAGCGCGGCCACCCGGCTGTTGAGGCCTTTTCCAGGCCTTATGGATGGGTCAGGCCTGCTGCTGCCGCCGGTCCACCACTATTCCGGTCGCCGCGGCCTCCCGCATCGCGTTGACGCCGTCCCGCAGCTTGCTCAAGGACTTGAAGCTTGGTGAAACGGCAACGATGTTGCCCTCTGCGTCCGTCAGCCGGAGCCGGTAGGACTCGTCTCCTGCCCGGTGAATCTCAAATCTGCCCGCCATGCCGGACCTCCCCTGGTATGCGTCGTCGCATCAGCCCGACCGGTCTGCATCAGTCGCCGCTACCGACTGTAATCCGCGTCACGCGGCGCGTCGAGCTACTGCCCGGTAGGTTACTTTCTCCGTCATATGGGTAGGAAACGGGGTTTGCCAGTCCGCGCCGGGTGGCTTACTTGGCCAGGTCGTAGGAGTCCACCACGGCCACGCTCACCGGAAACTCCACCGGGATGGGACCGAAAAGGAGGTCCTTCGCGGCGCCGGCGGCATCCTCGATCGCCCTGATGCACTCGTCCACAGCACCCGCCGGGGCATGCACCATGACTTCGTCGTGGAGGAAGAACACCAACTCCGGACCGGCACCGCCGGGCCCTGCACCGGTGCCGTGCACACGGAGGGTGCGCAGCCGCCGTCGTAATTCCGCCAGCCAGCATGCCGCCCAGTCCGCGGCCGAGCCCTGGACCACGAAGTTGCGGGTAAACCGTCCCCGGGACCTGGCGATCGACTCGGCACGGCGCTGCTCCTCGGCGGTTGCCGAACGCTGGCTTTGGTACCAGCGCTCCGACGGCGGCGGGCTGCTGCGCCCGAGACGGGTGGTGACAGTGCCGCCGGCCTCGCCCGCCCGGGCGGCCTGTTCCACGAAGTCCACGGCCCGCGGATACGTCCGCGCCAACTGCGGCATGAGGCGGCCGGATTCGCCGGACGTGGCACCGTACATCGCCCCGAGCAGGGCCACCTTGGCCTTTGCGCGGTCACCGCCGAACCCCTTGGCGGCGATGCCCGCATAAAGGTCCTGGTCCCGTGCGGCTTCGGCCATCACAGAATCCCGGGCCAGCGCCACCAAAACCCGCGGCTCCAGCTGGGATGCGTCGGCGACGATCAGCTTGTAGCCAGGGTCAGCGTGCACCGCACCACGGACCTGCCGTGGGATCTGGAGGGCACCGCCGCCCCGGGACGCCCAGCGGCCGGACACCACGCCGCCCACCACGTATTCGGGCCGGAACCTGCCGCCCGCCACCCAGGCGTCGAGCCAGGACCAGCCGTTCGCCGTATGCAGCCGCGACAGTTTCTTGTACTCCAGCAGCGGGCCGATGACCGGGTGGGGCAAGTCCTTCAGCTCCCATTTGCTGGTGCTCTTCACCTCGATGCCGTTGCGGTGCAGGGCGCGGATGAGTTCCTGCGGTGAGTCCGGGTTCAGCATGGGCGAGCCCAGCAGTTGCCGCAGTTCGGCGGCCAGGGCCTCCAGCCGTGCCGGCCGCTGCCCGACGGGCGGACGCGGGCCAAGGTAACCGGCCAGGATTTCCTCGTGCAGGTCCTCGCGCCACGGCACGCCGGCGTGCTGCATCTCGGCCGCGATCATCGCGCCCGCTGATTCGGCGGCCAGCAGCAGCTGCAGGCGGCCCCGCAGGCTGCCATCTGTTCCGGCCCCGGCCAGGGCCATCTGCTGTGCCGCGTACTCGGACCGCAGCTCCTCCGGGGTGTGGCGCAGCGGCGGCACGCTGCCCGGGTCCTCGAACAGGGCGCCCTGGTCCGCCGGGGGAGCAGGGGGAAGCAGCGATTTCGGCGGCAGGACCGGATCATCCACCGGGGTTCTGTCCGACGTGCGGGCGTACTCCGTGTGGGCGGTGAACTGCGAAAACGCCAGGATGTTGCCACAGAGCGTGAGGTCGTAGCAGCGCTCCAGCTCGACGCCGGCCCGCAGCAGCGCCGGGTACCAGTCCTGGGTTCGGTGCCAGATCCAGCGGGGCGGCCGGGGGCCGCTTTCCATTTGGCGGACGACGGCGGGAAGGTCGCCGGTGCTGACGACGCTTACTCCGGGATTGGACGGCGCGGGTTCGCCCGCCGGAGTGAGTTCCTGCAACGTGGCCCCGGAGGGGTGGGCGGCGAGCAGGACATACATGCTCCAATTGTGCACGCTTGGCGGGACGCTTCCGTACGGCGGTGCACGTCCTCCTTATCCACGTCCCCCTTATCCACATAGCCGCCGGCGGACCTTACCCGCTGCCGCACCGGCGTGGAGAGTGGCTCCATGAGCAGGCACCAGATACTTCCTCCACCGTCGGGGCACGGCCCTGCAGGGTCCGCCGCACATGCGCCGGGCTCCCCACATCCAGGCGCGTCGCGTGGACCCGCCGGACCAGCGGACGGGTCCAATGACGCGTGGCTGCCCGACGCCTCCGGAGAAGTGCTGCTGGTGACGGCGTCGGCTTTCCTCCGCTCGGAGGTGGAACGGATTGTTGCTGCCGCCGGTGGCCGCCTGCGCGTGGCGGCGGATGCGGCAGAGGGCGGCCGTCACTGGGACGGGGCGGCGGCGGTGCTGGTAGGCAGTGACATCCGGGAGCTGCCGCCCCGCCGGCGGGCGCCTGCCGTCCTCGTCGGCCTGGACGGCGAGGGGGACAGCCTGTGGCACCTGGCCGCTGCGCTTGGAGCCGAACGCGTCGCCGTGCTCCCGGATGCTGCCGCCTGGCTGGCGGACCATTTGAGCCGCTCACGGTCGCCGGGACCCGGGGGCCTGGTTCTCGGCGTGACCGGTGGCTGTGGCGGTGCGGGCGCCACCACGGCGGCCATCTGGATTGCGCAGGCAGCGGCGGGCATGGGGGCGCGGGTGCTGCTGGTGGACGGCGATCCCTGGGGCGGCGGGCTGGAACTGGCTATCGCGGCCGAGGACTACCCTGGTTTGCGCTGGCCGGATCTGTCCGACGCCCGGGGCAGTATCGACCCCCTTCAGCTGGCCGACTCCCTGCCTGTGTCCGGCGGTTTCTCGTTCCTGTCCTGGCCGGCAAGCCGCGAACAGCCCGATCAGGTGGCAGCGCCCACTGCCGCCGGTGTCCTGGACGCTGCCCGGCGGGGTTACGAGCTGGTGGTGGTGGATATCGGCCGCCGTGCCGAGCCGCTGACAACGTTCGCCTGGGACTGCGACCGCATCTTCGTGGTGGTGCCGGCCCAGCTGAAGGCAGCCGTCGCCGCGGTACGGCTGCTGCAGGAATTCCCGCCCGTGGAAGCGTCAGTGCTGGTGCGGGGCAAACCCGGGGCTGCCATTGACGGTCCGCTCCTCGCAGATGCCGTCGGGCTTCCCGTCCTGGGCCGGGTGCCGGAACTGCGTGGAATGACAGCCGCCGTGGAGTCCGGAAGGCTCCTGGATCTTGGCAGGCGGCGCAGCGTGCGGCGCTTCGCCGGCACGGTACTCGATTCCCTCGGTGACGGCCTGCCCGTGGGAGGGCAGGTATGACGCCGGGCGAAGGGGACGCACCCGGGGCTGTTGCGGCACCCCCTGGCGTTCCCACGGTTCCGCCACGGTCCCGGCGAAGTGCCCGGATCCTCGAAGGGCAGCGGCGCGGACCCCACCCGGGCGGGACGCCGGCCCGGGGCCGTCCCGTCGACGCGGGGCTCCTGGAATCGGTGCGCGAATCGATGATGGCCGAGGCCGGGGCCGTGACTCCGTCCCGGGTGGCCGCCGCGGTCCAAGCCACGGGCAAGCTGCTGGGAACTGCGGGAGCGCTGGCCGCAGTGGAACGGATCAGCGCGGAACTCAACGGACTGGGTCCCCTGCAGGAGCTCACCCGGGACCCCGCAGTGACGGACATCTTCGCCAATGCTCCGGACTCAGTATGGGTTGACCGGGGGCGCGGCATCGAACGGGTGGCCGTGGCGTTCGAAGGCGAATCCCAGCTGCGGGCGCTCGCGTGCAGGCTGGTGGCGGCGGGCGGGAGGCGGCTGGATGACGGGTCGCCCTGCGTTGATGTCCGACTCCCGGGCGGCTACCGTGTCCACGCTGTTTTGCCGCCGGTCTCCACGGCAGGGACCCTGTTGAGCATCCGCATCCGGCGCGAGCGCGTTTTCGGCATGGACGAACTGCAGGCGGGAGGAATGTTCAGCTGGCCGGTCAGGGATGTCCTGGAGAAGGTACTGGAGCGGAGGCTGAGCTTCCTGGTCAGCGGCGCCACCGGCTCCGGGAAGACCACCCTGCTCTCAACCCTGCTGGGGTTGTGTGCGCCGGGGGAGCGGCTCGTCCTCATTGAGGACGCCTCGGAACTGAACCCCGTCCACCCACACATCGTGTCCCTGGAATCCAGGCACGGGAACCTGGAAGGTGGCGGCGAGGTGGACCTGGGCGAACTGGTGCGGCAGGCCCTGCGCATGCGCCCGGACAGGCTGGTGGTGGGTGAATGCCGCGGCGCCGAGGTCCGCGAGCTCCTTACTGCCATGAACACAGGCCACAGCGGTGGAGGCGGCACCATCCACGCCAACACGGCGGCCTCGGTTCCGGCCAGGCTCACTGCACTGGGTGCCCTGGCAGGGATGAGTCCTGACGGTGTTCGGCTGCAGGCAGCCAGCGCGTTGGACGTGGCCATCCACGTCGAACGGACGCCCCGGGGACGGGAAGCCACGTGCATCGGAGTTTTCGTCGATTCCCGGGAGGGGCTGACAGTGGTGCCGGCCCTGGAAAGTGCGGCCGGTGTCCCGGGGCCAGCGTGGCCAGTGTTGGCCGCGCGGCTCGGCATGGATCCGGAGGACATCCGGTGATTGTCCTGCTGGCGCTTGCCCTGTCCCTGGCGGCGCTGCTGCTGCTCAAGCCGCCCCGGGGTGCTGCCGCAAGGCTGCGCCGTGCCGTGGGCCAGCACCCCGGCCGGGCCACCGATCTGTTGGGCGGATCCGCGCGCAGGCGGTGCCCGCGCCGTGGACACCGGGCATCGGGGCAGAACGCAGCGGTGGGGGCACCGCTGACAGTCCTGGTGCAGCAGCTGGCTGCGCTGCTCAAAGGCGGCCGGACACCCGCCAGGCTCTGGGACGAACTCTGGATCGTTTATGGAACGGACGGCCCGCAACCATCCGCAGCGGATGCCGCTGCCGGGCGGGCCGGGGGCGGGCTGTCGGACGGTTCCCTGGCACTCCTGGCCGCAGCACGCGGTGCAGCGGCACGGGGCACACCGGTGTCGGCGGCCATCAGGCGGGCGCTGCCGGAGGTGCTTCCCGGCAGACGCCGGGAAGCACGGATCTGGTCCGAGCTGGCCGCCTGTTTCGATATCGCCGAGGCCAGCGGATGCCCCCTCGCTGATGTGCTCACCCGCTTTGCTGCCCAGCTCGAGGTGGAATCCGACGCCGATGCGGCGCGCCAGACAGCCCTTGCCGGTCCCAAAGCCACAGTCACGCTGCTGACCTGGCTGCCGTTGATGGGCCTGGGGCTCGGGATGGCACTGGGTGTTGACCCGCTGGCAATGCTGTTGGGCACGCCCCTTGGCCTGGCTGCCTTACTGGGCGGAGCGGCCCTGACCGTTGCGGGCCGGCTCTGGTCCTCGCGCCTGGTAGCAACTGCCGCAGGAACCGGGAAGCTGTGACGGGCCCCGGCATCACGTCACTGGGGCTGTTCGCCGTGCTTGCCGCCGCAGTGTTCCTGGCCTGCGCCGGACGCAGCAGCGCCCGGACACGGCTCCGCATCCTCGGATTGCATGGTCCGGACCCCGGGCACGCGTCAGTAACCCCGGAGGCCCGCAACCGGGCCGGACCCGGACTCGCAGACACCGCCATGATGCTCGAACTCGTGGCGGCCATGCTCGACGCCGGCTCCAGCATCGGCCGCGCCCTGGAACTGGTTTCCGTGTCCGCATCTACCAAGTACAGCGAGTCTTTGCGGCCCGTGGTATCCGCCCTGGCCATCGGTGCCGACTGGGAGACGGCCTGGCGCAGCTCCGCCGTCCGGCAGCCCGACATCCTGGAGTTGCGGGATGCGCTGGGTTTCGCTGCGCTGACTGGCGCGCCGTCGTCGGCCATCCTCTACGCCCAGGCGGCCAGGCTCCGCAGGGAACGGTTCCGGGCCGCCGAAAAGCGTGCCGCGTCGCTGGGCGTGAAGCTCGTTATTCCGCTGGGGTTGTGTTCGCTGCCTGCCTTCATCTGCCTCGGCGTGGTTCCGGTACTGCTGGCCCTGGTGCCGTCGGGGTCCTGACCGTTGAAGGGACCCAGCCGTCCTCAGCCAGCTGCCGTCCAGTCCTCCACAGCGGCACGCAGCCGCTGCTTATCCACTTACCGCAACAGGGACCTTACCGGCCGCCGCACGCGCCGGAAGAGTCGTCACCAGCCGGAAGAACCTCCGGCGCTACGGAAGGAAGAAGCACATGTCCATGAACCACCACCGTCACACCGTCGCCGGTACGTCCGCACTCTCCGCCCGGCCCGTTCCCACAGGCATCGCAGGCCCGCCACAGTCCATCGGCCGCTCACGGGACAGCACCCTGCCGGCGAACGTCGTGGAGCTGCGGCCCGGGGCCGGTACGTCCCGCCGCCGGCGGCGTTCCGTCCGGCTGATGGGGTCGGAAGCCGGAATGGCCACCGCCGAGTACGCCATCGCCACCCTCGCCGCGGTCGGATTCGCAGGCCTGCTGGTGTTCATCCTCCGCAGCGACGAAGTCCGGGGTTTCCTGCTGAACCTGATCCGTACGGCACTGGCGTTGCCGTGACAGCTGCGCCGGCCGTGCCGGATGCACCGGCCGCGCGGGGAGCAACTCCGCGGCGCGCGAATGCTGCAGCTGCGTGCAGGGGTGCGGTCACAGCCGAGTTCGCCGTCACCCTTCCCGTCGTGGTGGCCTTGTTGGCCATGCTCCTGGCAGGATCCGCCGCCGGTGTCACGCAGCTGCGGATCGAAGAGGGAGCGCGGTCGGGCGCCAGGGCACTGGCCAGGGGTGAAGACCCTGCCACTGTGGCGCGGACCGTCCGCACCCTCGCCGGTGAAACGGCGGCGGCCACGGTGGCGGCCGAGGGCGAATGGTTCAACGTCACGGTGACAGACCGCGTGGGAGGCCCATTGGGAACATCCATCCCGTGGACCCTCACCGCCCGGGCGTCCACCCGCACGGAGCGCACTGGCAGTGTGCCCGCAGGGAGCAGCGGGCTCACCGACGGAAAGGGGAACAGGTGACAGCGGGCCTTACGGGTCAACGCCGTAGTCAGCAGGCCCGCCCGGATCCCGGCCACAGGGAACGGGGATCGGGCACCGTCCTTGCTGCCGGGCTGGCGTTGGTGGTCCTGATGGCAGCTGTGCTGGTGATGCTGCTGGCCCAGGCTGCGGTGCAGGCCAGCCGTGCAGCGTCGGCCGCGGACCTGGCAGCGCTCGCAGGGGCCGATGCCCTGCGGGGAATCTCGGCAGGCGCGCCCTGTTCCGTGGCCAACGACGTCGCCTCCCGGCACGCGGCACGGGTCCTCAGCTGCATAGAAGGTCCAGGGCAGACCCTGGAGGTCCGGACGGAACTGAAGGAAAGATCGATGCTGGGCTCGGCCACCGGGCGCGCACGTGCGGGACCGCCGCCCTAAGCTGCCTTTGGCCACGGCCACGGCCACAGTCGCGGCCGGGAACCTAGGAAAGCCGGGATCCTGTGTCCGGCTGTTCAACCGTGGTGGACTCTGTGGCGTCCTTCAGCAGGACGCCCAGGAGCGTGATTGCAGCCGCCTTGTCCAGTGGATTGTTCTTGTTGCCGCACTTGGGTGACTGGACGCAGGATGGGCACCCGGACTCGCACTCGCAGGCTTCGATGGCAGCACGGGTGGCCGCCAGCCACACCTTGGCCTTCTCGAAACCGCGCTCCGCAAAGCCGGCGCCGCCGGGGTGCCCGTCGTACACAAAGATGGTGGGCACCCCGGTGTCGGCGTGCAGGGCCGTCGAGACGCCGCCGATGTCCCAGCGGTCGCTGGACGCCACCAGCGGCAGCAGGCCTATCGCGGCATGTTCGGCAGCATGCAGGGCCCCGGGGAACTGAGCCTCGA
Source organism: Pseudarthrobacter chlorophenolicus (assembly GCF_000962805.1). GTDB lineage: Bacteria > Actinomycetota > Actinomycetes > Actinomycetales > Micrococcaceae > Arthrobacter > Arthrobacter chlorophenolicus_A. The sequence continues at coordinate 221,733 of NZ_JZTW01000004.1, forward strand.
TCAGGCCAGCGGCAGTGAGCGAACGATTGTCCACCACGAACCAGACCGCCTTCGTAAACAGGTCCCTTGCCCCGAGTTCGAGCGGCTCCTCGCCCAGGATTTCGTTGGAGATCAGGGCCTTGCGCTGGAAGGAGACAACCTGGGTGGTGACTTTCACGTCACCGAAGTGGACGGTGATGTCGCCCCACTGCATTGTCCGCTGCGTCTCCAGCACCTCGATCTGGGTGACGTCCCGGGCCGTGGTGTAGTAATCCGGGTTGGCCCGACGGACCACCACGCAGTGGTCCTCCTCGTTCAGGTCTTCCACCACATAGCTGTCGCCCTGGTGGATGTACACGGCCCCGTTGTGCGCCTGGTAGTGGGTCTGGGGAGAGTCCATGGTGCCCAGCAGCGAGCCGGTATCCGCGTCCACGATGCTGACGGGACCGCCGCCGTCGGCCCTCAAATTGACCATGGCCGCCGCGCTCTGGGGGTGGGTCCAGAACCAGCCGGCCGGGCGCCGGCGCAGGTAGCCCTGCGCCACCAGCCGGTCCAGCAAGCCCTCGGCAGTGTCGCCGAACAGGCCCAGCTCGCCGGGTCCGAGGGGCAACTCGGCCGCGGCCGCGCAGAGGTGGGGCCCCAGCACGTAGGGGTTGGCGGGGTCGAACACCGTGGCTTCCACCGATACGTCGAAAATTGCCTCGGGGTGGTTCACCAAAAAGGTGTCCAGGGGATCGTCACTGGCCACAAAGGCCGCGATGGCATCCTGCCCGGCCCGGCCCGCACGCCCGATCTGTTGGAACAGCGATGCCCTGGTGCCGGGCCAGCCCGCCACCAGCACGGCGTCCAGCCCGGATATGTCGATGCCCAGTTCCAGTGCGGACGTGCTGGAAACCCCCAGCAACTGGCCTGACCGCAGGGCCTTCTCCACTGCACGGCGTTCCTCCGGCAAGTAGCCGGACCGGTAGGCGGCCACCCGCTGCGGGAGGCTGGGGTCCACCTCGTCCAGCAGGCGCTTGGTGATGGTTGAAATGGTTTCGGCTCCGCGCCGCGACTTGATGAACGCGATGGTCCGGACTTGGGCCGAGACGAGGTTGGCCAGCAGGTCCGCGGTTTCGGCCACAGCAGTGCGCCGTTCCTTGGCCCCGTTTTCACCGCGCAGTTCGGTCAGCGCGGGCTCCCAGAACGCCACAGTGGTGGAACCGTGGGGTGAGGCGTCCTGGGAGACGGCCTTTACCGGTGCCCCGATCAGCCGGGAAAAGGACGTGTCGGGGTCGGACGCTGTGGCGGACGCGGCAATGAAGACCGGCTCAGGGAAGGAACTGCCGGCCCCGTAGTAGGCGCAGATCCGGCGGAGCCGCCGCATCAGGTTGGCCACATGGGAGCCGAACACGCCGCGGTAGCTGTGGGCCTCGTCCACGATGACGTACCGGAGGCGGCGGAAGAAGCCTGCCCACCAGGCATGGTTGGGCAGGATGCCGAAGTGCAGCATGTCCGGGTTGGCCAGGATGAAGTTGGCGTGGTCCCGGATCCAGCGCCGGGACGCGGGGTCGGTGTCGCCGTCGTAGGTTTCGGCCCGGACGGTGGGCAGCCTGAGCGAGCGGATGGCGTTCAGCTGGTCTGCTGCCAGGGCCTTGGTGGGGGAGAGGTACAGGGTGACCGCTCCGTCGTCGTGAATCTTCCCCGGCTCGGCCAGTACCCGCAGCTCGGACCGGTGGATGGCGTCCAGTGCCGGCAGCTGGTAGGCAAGCGACTTCCCAGAGGCCGTTCCGGTGGCCACCACCACGTGGCCGCCGCCATGGGCGATGTCTGCCGCCTCCACCTGGTGCCGGTACGGCTCCCCGATGCCCAGCGTGCCGTAGGCCGCCACCAGGTCCGGGTGTACCCAGTCCGGCCACGGCTCATGGACCGCCGCGCGGGCGGGAATGGTCCGGACATGACGCAACTGCTCCGGGTCCGGGCCGCGGCCCAGCAACGGGATCAGGGAGTCATGGGGATTCACCCCAACATTGTTTCACCCGGTACGGACACCGCCGGCCGGGTTCGCCATAGGGGGAACGGTCCCCGTGCGCGGCTCGGCGGCGGAGTCAGCTCAGGGACAGGTCCGAACCGTCGTGCGAGGCCGAGAGCATCAGCACCTGCGAAACAGTGCTCCACCCCAGGTGGGAATACAGCTTCTGGCCGTCCATGGAAGCCAGCAAAAGCCCGGTCTGCACATCGTGCTCGAAAGCCTGTGCTGCCAGCGCCCGCATGATGAAGCTGCCCAGTCCGCGGCGCTGGAACGCCGGCTCGGTGATGATTTTGTCGAAGACGGCCGTCTCGCCCACCACGAAGACCCTGCCGCTGGCGGCAAGCGCCTCACCGGACTTGACCTCGGCATAGTGCACGCCATGGTGGGTGGACGTGGTGAGGGAGAGGTCGTCGTCGGAAAGCCAGGGGTCCTCGGCATCCTGGGTTTCCATGTCCACGATCATCATGGTCTGCGAATCGGAGGTGACGTTCAGCCCGTGCCTGGCCGCCAGCGCAGAGTACCGGGGAATGTCATTGGTGAGGATGGTCAGGACCCTGGGCGCGGCCTCCGCAGTTCTCGCGGCCAGCTCAGCGAACTCCTGGTCAGTGGGGTCGGCGGCGAAGTATTCCCATTCCCCGCTGGTGTCGGACCGGAGCGCGGCGGGGAAGCGGCCCTCGGTGGAGGTCTGGTACCCGCGGCAGCCGGCCCAGCCCGCCACCCACACTTCAAGAAGGCCAGTGATGTCTTCAATCAACGTTTCCGGACTCATGGCATGAAGACTATGCCAGCCCGATCACAAGCAACAGGGTGCGCCCCAGAGCTTATGCAATTCGTGATGGAGCGATCGCGGACACTGTCTGTGGAAAGACGGATACCCTTAAATACGTGGCTTTGAACCGAATCGTCCTTTTTTACGGCTTTACCCCCCTCCCGGATCCCGACGCAGTGCGGCTGTGGCAGCGTGCCCTCTGCGAGAAGCTGGGCCTGACCGGCAGGATCATCATCTCCAAGGACGGCATCAACGCCACCGTGGGCGGCGAGATCGGTGCGGTCAAGCAGTACGTCAAGACCACCCGAGAATACAAGGGTTTCCACGGCATCGACGTGAAGTGGTCCGACGGCGGGGCGGAAGACTTCCCCCGGCTGAGCGTCAAGGTGCGCGACGAGATCGTCTCCTTCGGCGCCCCCGGTGAGCTCACGGTTGACGCCGGTGGCGTGGTGGGCGGCGGAACGCACCTGAAGCCTGAGGAACTGCACGAACTGGTGGCCGCCCGGAAGCAGTCCGGCGATGAAGTGGTCTTCTTCGACGGCCGCAACGCCTTCGAGGCCCAGATCGGCAGGTTCAAGGACGCCGTGGTGCCGGATGTGGCCACCACCCACGACTTCATCAAGGAACTGGACTCCGGCAAGTACGACGCCCTGAAGGACAAACCGGTAGTCACGTACTGCACCGGTGGAATCCGCTGCGAAGTCCTGTCCAGCCTCATGGTCAACCGCGGCTTCAAGGAGGTCTACCAGCTGGACGGCGGGATCGTTCGCTACGGCGAGGCCTTCAAGGACCAGGGCCTGTGGGAGGGCTCGCTGTACGTCTTCGACAAACGCATGCACCTCGAATTCAGCGACGAAGCCAAAACCATCGGCGAATGCGTCCGCTGCAAGGCGCCCACCAGCAAGTTCGAAAACTGCTCGAATCCCAACTGCCGCACCCTCACGCTCTACTGCGCGGACTGCGCCGCCAGCCCGGAAACCCTCCGCTGCCCCGGGGGCTGCGCCGCCTGATCGGTTGTGCTGCCTGGCAGGTTGCGCCGTCGCAGCCTGCCTCCTTACAACTTGCGGAGCCGGAACGCGTAGTTGGCTCCCGTCTTGGCCTCCACCGTGACTGTCAGTGCAGTGGGTGCCGAAAGGTAGATGACGTTCTCGCGGTTGATGCCACACCGCAGGCCCAAATCCACCAGGGTCAGGGTGTCGCTGCTGACGGTGAAGTTGACGCGGCGCTGGCTCCGGCAGGCCAGGGTCAACGCGTAGGTCCCTGATTCCAGCGAAGGCGAGGCGTCGGACCGCACCTCGCCGGCGGCCAGCACGCCGGCGCCGAGGTGGACGGCGGGCTGCGGGGCCTCCGGCAGGGTGCGGGCCACCCAGCCGTCCAGCTCATCCTGGCCCACGGGGTCACGTGTCAGCGGATCCCTGGTGAAGAGGGGACCAGGGGCGGCGGTTGCCTCGGCCGCCGCCGACGCGGCGTAGCTGCGGCCGTCGTCGTACGTGTATTCGCAGCCGGCCACCGCCAGGCCGGCCGCCAGCACAACACCAACGACGGCGCCGGCCGGCTTCCGTGCCGGTGCCGACCGTGTTCTCGCTCGTACAGTCCCGTGGGCTGTCCCCGGAAATGTCCCTAAGGGGGACGCTCCCAGGGGACTGGGCACGGAGAATCTCCGCACACTGGGCATACCCCGACTTTATGCCTGCGGGCGCCCGCCTGCCAGAGCAGTAACCACCGTATTAACGCGCTGCCGCCGGAACCAGCTGATAGGCGTAAATGAGCGGCGCATCAACGCTTGAGGTGCTGATTTCCAGCCTGCCCGCTTCGGGCAACGCCACCTTGGACGTCTCCTTGCTGCCGTTGCAGGCAGCCCCTGCTTCGGTGATTTCTGCCCCGTTCAACGACACCGCGAAGAAGGCCTTTCCCCCGCCGTCACAGGTGGCCGTCAGTGTGTAGTTGCCCGCGGGGACGGCGGCCGCCTCGCGCACGATGCGGTCGCGGTTGAGGATCTTGCCGGCGTCGTCAAGGACCGAGTCCGGGGCCGTGGGGAGCGCGGTGGTGCGCCACTGCGGAACATCGGCGTTTTCCACCGAAACAACTGACGAGCAGCCGGCCAGGGCCAGGGCAGCCAGCGCGGCAGCAGCGGCAGTGACGGCCTTCAGCTTCGGCCCGCCTGACCGTTCCGGAGGGTGGGCTGCGGACCGCACGCGGGCATGCGCCAGGAAGGGAAGGCTGGAAGGCATGCCTCAACGCTACCTGCTGTCCGGTCCCGGACTAAACTTGTCCGGTGCCTGAATCCCCCTTTGAGTTCACAGCCGGCAACACCCCCGACGCACCCCGCAGCGACCAGCCCCATCTGCTGCGGGCGCTCGCCGCGGACCTGCGGCGGCTGGACTACACCCTTGACGGCGTCGCGGGCCTCCTGGGTCCGTCCGCGTCCGCCGCGCTCAACCGGGACCAGATCATCCCGGCGATGCTGGCGGTGGAGCGTGCCGTCCGGGAGGACGCCGCAGCGGCGCCCCTGGCCGCCGTCGTAAGCCTCTGGCTCCTGGCCGAACCGCAGGAGAGGGCAACGCTCGACGCCGCCCTGCCGGGCATCCGCGCGGAAGGGCTGGAAGAGCTGGGGCTGCTGCAGCCCGTGCCCGGCACCGGCCGCCTGTCCGCGAAAGCGGACCTGCGGCCCTACGGCTGGGATAAAAATCAAGACGGCAGCGGCGGCGCCGAACTGTGGGTGGCAAGCGACCTCGCAGCGCACCAGCAGGCCGGCGTCCTGCGGCACGACCACGTCCTGGGCATCGGGCAGGCTTCCACCACCCTGGTGCAGGCCACCGTCCGCCGGCACACCGCCCGGGCCCTGGACCTGGGAACCGGCTGCGGAATACAGTCCTTCCACCTGCTGCACCACTGCGAGCACGTCACCGCAACGGACATTTCCGAACGTGCGCTGGCGTTCACCCGCTTCAACATCCTCCTTAACGCTGAGGCCCTCTCGGTCGATCCGGACCGGTTGGCTGACCGGGTGAGCCTGCGGCTCGGCTCGCTCCTGGAGCCCGTGGCGGGCGAGGAGTTCGGCCTGGTGGTGTCCAACCCGCCCTTCGTCATCACCCCGCGCAGTGCCGGCGAGGATGCCGCGGACCAGTTCACGTACCGCGACGGCGGCCTGCCCGGCGATGACATTGTCGCCTCCCTCGTGGCGGACCTGCCCACCGTGCTTGCGCCCGGCGGGACGGCCCAGATGCTCGGCAACTGGGAAGTGGCTGCGGGCACTGAATGGCACGACCGGCCACAGTCATGGGTCCGGCCCGGTACCGACGCCTGGTTCATCCAGCGCGAGCGGGTCAGTCCCGAACAGTACGCCGAGACCTGGCTACAGGACGCCTCCGAGGGCAGGGACCGGGACCACTACCGCGACGCCTACGGGGCCTACCTTGCCGACTTCGCGTCCCGGGACGTCGAAGGCATCGGCTTCGGCATGGTGTGGCTCCGGCGCCCCGCGGTTGAAACTGCCAATGCGCAGCCCGTCCTCCGCCGCTTCGAGGAAATCACGTACCCCATCGAGCAGCCCGTCGGCCCCCACCTGGGCGCCGCCGTCGAACGCAGCGACTGGCTGGCGGCGCACTCGGTGGCGGACACTTTCCTGCTGGTGGCAGGCGACGTCACGGAGGAGCGCCACCAGCGGCCCGGCGCCGAGCACCCGGGCGTGATCCTGCTGCGGCAGGGTGCCGGGCTGCGGCGCACCAACCTCCTCAGCACCGAACTGGCAGGGTTCGTGTCAGCGTGCGACGGCGACCTGACCGCCGGCCAGATCGCCGGCGCCCTTGAGGCGCTGCTGGGCAGCGGGGACGACGGTTCAGGGGAGGGCTCCTTCCGCGGCAGGCTGCTGGCCGACGTCGAAAACCTGGTCCGCGACGGCTTCCTCATGCCGGCCGAAAACTGACCTTCCGCCGGTGGTCTCGGCGCCCCTTCCGGCACCCCCCGTTTTCCACATGAATGCGCAGGATTGTCCAAAATATGGTGAACTAGGCCAATATGGGCTCATCTGCCCCAGCAACCTTTTTCTGTAGGAGCACCGTGCCAAGCAAGGCCAAAACCGGCAAGAAACTCGTGATTGTGGAGTCTCCGGCCAAGAGCAAGACCATCGCCAAGTACCTCGGCGAGGGCTTCATTGTTGAGGCCTCCATCGGTCACATCCGCGACCTTCCGCAGCCGTCGGAGCTCCCCGCCGAACTGAAGAAGACCTCGGTGGGCAAGTTCGCCGTCGACATCGACCACGACTTCAAGCCTTACTACGTGGTGTCCCCGGACAAGAAGAAGAAGGTGACCGAGCTCAAGGCTGCGCTCAAGGACGCCGACGAACTTTACCTCGCAACCGATGGGGACCGCGAGGGCGAAGCCATCGCGTGGCACCTGCTGGAAGTGCTCAAGCCGAAGGTCCCGGTCTACCGGATGACCTTCGGTGAAATCACCAAGGAAGCCATCCAGCGTGCCATGGGCAACCTGCGCGACGTGGACCAGGACCTGGTGGACGCACAGGAAACCCGCCGTATCCTGGACCGCCTGTACGGGTACGAAATCTCCCCGGTGCTGTGGCGCAAGGTGGCCCGAGGCCTCTCCGCCGGCCGCGTCCAGTCCGTAGTTACCCGCATGGTGGTGGACCGCGAACGTGAGCGCATGGCCTTTAAGGCCGCGTCCTACTGGGACCTGACCGGACAGTTCGGCGCGGATTCCGGTTCGTTCAAGGCGAAGCTGGCCTCCGTGGACGGCGCCAAGGTTGCCACCGGCCGCGATTTCAACGACGACGGCGTCCTGACGTCCAAGAACGTGGCCCACCTCAACGAGGAGCTGGCCGCGTCGCTGGCAGCCGGGCTCCAGGACGCCCCCTTTACGGTCCGTTCCGTGGAGACGAAGCCGTACACCCGCCGTCCGGCCGCGCCGTTCACCACCTCCACGCTGCAACAGGAGGCAGGCCGCAAGCTGCGCTTTTCCTCCAAGAGCACCATGCAGATCGCCCAGCGGCTGTATGAAAACGGCTATATCACTTATATGCGTACCGACTCCTCGGCGCTGAGCGACGAAGCCGTGACGGCGGCCCGCCGCCAGGCCTCCGAGCTTTACGGTCCCGAGTACATTCCCGGTTCCCCCCGCGTCTACTCCAACAAGGCAGCCAACGCGCAGGAAGCACACGAGGCCGTCCGCCCCGCCGGTGACTCATTCCGGACTCCCGCGCAGGTTGCTTCGCAACTCCGCGGCGACGAGTTCCGCCTCTACGAGCTGATCTGGAAGCGCACCGTGGCCTCGCAGATGGCGGACGCCAAGGGCTCGACGGCGACCATCCGCCTGGGTGCCGTGGCTGTCAGCGGCGACGCTGCCGGCCGCGATGCCGAGTTCAGCGCCTCCGGCACCGTCATCACGTTCCCGGGTTTCCTGGCCGCATATGAGGAAGGCAAGGACGAAAGCCGCGGCGACGACGACTCCGACGAAGCCCGCCGCCTGCCCAACGTGGCCAAGGGCGACTCGCTGAAGGCCTCCGACATTGTGGCAGTGGGCCACGAAACCTCGCCGCCCCCGCGCTACACCGAAGCGTCCCTGACGGCCGAGCTGGAAAAGAAGGGCATCGGCCGCCCCTCCACGTACGCCTCCACCATCTCCACCATCCAGGACCGCGGCTACGTCCGGAAGCAGGGCTCCGCGCTGGTGCCCAGCTGGATCGCCTTCTCCGTGATCCGCCTGCTCGAACAGCACTTCTCGGATTACGTGGACTACGAGTTTACGGCTGACATGGAAGGCGACCTGGACAAGATCGCCAACGGCCAGGCCGCCGGCACCTCCTGGCTGCGGCACTTCTACTTCGGTGAAGACTCGGACCCGGGCCTGCTGAGCATTGTGAACAACCTCGGTGAGATCGACGCCCGCGAGATCAACTCCATTCCCATCACCGACCAGATCACGCTCCGGGTGGGCAAGTTCGGCCCCTACCTGGAAAGCTCCGCCGCCACGGTGGATCCCAAGACCGGCGAGATCGTTGAATCCCCGCGCGCCAACGTACCGGAGGACCTCGCCCCGGACGAGCTCACCGCGGCCAAAGCTGTGGAACTGATGGAGACGGCGGCGCCGGAGGAACGCGTCCTGGGCGCTGATCCGCACACCGGCCACACCGTCGTCGCCAAGAACGGCCGCTACGGCGCCTACGTCACAGAGGTCATTCCCGAGATGACCGAGGAACAGATCGCCGCCCAGCCGGTGGAGTACTACAAGAACGGCAAGCCGAAACCGCCCAAGAAGCCGGTCAAGGCCAAGCCCCGCACCGGGTCGCTGTTCAAGTCGATGACGGTGGAGTCCGTCACCCTGGACGAGGCGCTGCAGCTCATGAGCCTGCCCCGCGCGCTGGGGGAGGACTCCGAAGGAAACCTCATCACCGTCCAGAACGGACGGTTCGGCCCGTACCTGAAGAAGGGGACGGACTCCCGCTCCATCGGGACCGAAGAGGAAATCTTCACCATCACGCTTGAGCAGGCGCTGGAGATCTACTCGCAGCCCAAGCAGCGCGGTGCCCGTGCCGCGGTGCCGCCGCTGGCCGAGTTCGGTCCGGATCCGGTGTCGGAAAAGAACATCGTGGTGAAGGAAGGCCGGTTTGGCCCGTACATCACCGATGGCATCACCAACATCACGGTTCCGCGGGCCACATCGCTGGAAGAGCTCACTCGCGAACAGGCTGTGGAACTGCTCGCCGAGAAACGTGCCAAGGGACCGGTCAAACGGACCGCCACCCGCAAGGCGCCGGCCAAGAAAAAGGCAACAGCAAAGAAGTAGCAGAAGGGCCGGCGCGTTTGCGCCGGCCCTTTTATCGTGATCGGCTAGGGGAATGACTGAACAGACCGGAATTGCCGATCCCACGCCGCTCAACGACCTCGAGGAGAAGCTGGCCACGGGCAACGAGCCCGACGCGAACCCAGTGGACGTCATCCTGTCGTTCCTGAACAGCGAGGTCTACATCATCAGCTCCGACGGCATCGAGGTCGAGGACTCACAGGTGGAACCCCTGGTCCTGGCCAACTCCGAGGGAGCCCCCGTGCTGGCCGTCTTCTCGCACCCCACCCGGGTGGACCAGCAGTACCTGGAAGCAGCGCCCAACGTCCTGGGAACCCAGGGCGCGGCCATCATTGCCAACATCGGCGAGGAGCTGGGCCTGGTGATCAACCCCGGCGCAGCCTACGGCTTCGAGATCAACCCGGAAGGCGTGGCGAACATCAAGCGCGACTTCAAGCGCGCTGACGAGCAATAATGTCACCATGCGGCTAGGCGTCCTCGATATCGGGTCAAACACTGTCCACCTCCTGCTGGTGGATGCCCACCCCGGGGCGCGGCCGCTGCCGTTCGCCTCCCACAAGCGTCCGCTGTCGCTGGTGCAGTACCTGGAACCGGACGGCAGCATCAGCGACGAAGGACAGCACGAGCTCACCGAGTTCGTCCTGGAAGCCTGGGAGTTCGCTGCCCGCCACAAGGCCGAGGACCTCTTGGCCTTTTGTACGTCCGCCATCCGCGAGGCCACCAATGGCCCCGAGGTCCTGGCGCGCGTCAAGCACGAGACCACTGTGACGCTGCAGGAACTGACCGGCAGCGAAGAGGCCTCCATGACGTTCTTTGCCGTCAGGCGCTGGCACGGCTGGGGCGCCGGTCCCATCCTGAACCTGGACATCGGCGGCGGCTCCTTCGAAATGGCTTTTGGCCAGGACGAGCTTCCCGAGGTCGCAACGTCGGTGCCGCTGGGAGCCAGCAGGCTCACACGGGACTGGTTGGACGAGGACCCGCCCTCGGCCAAAAGCGTCAAGGAACTGCGGCGCTACATCCGGTCAACGCTGAAGCCTGCCGTCCGCGAGTTCGATGGCCTGGGCAGGGCCAACCTGGTGGCCGGAACATCGAAGACCTTCCGCTCACTGGCCCGCATCGCCGGTGCTGCTCCCAGCGCGGCCGGCCCCTACGTCAAACGGGAACTGAACGCCACGGACCTCGGCGTGTGGGCGCAGCGAATTTCAGCCATGAAGGCCGAGGACCGGCTGCACCTCCCCGGCGTCTCCGAGGCGCGGGCGCACCAGCTCCTGGCCGGTGCGCTGGTGGCGGAGGCCGCCCTGGAGCTGTTCAAGTTCAAGAAGCTCCGGATCTGCCCTTGGGCCCTGCGTGAAGGCCTCATCCTGCGCCGGCTGGACCAGCTGGTGTTCGACGGGCCGCTTGAGCCTGCGCCGCACATTGCGGCGCCGCCAGCCGTGCAGCCCACGTTCTAACGAACCGCGCAGCCGACGTTCCAAAGGACCGGTTAAAAGCGGAAGCACCGGGGCGGCAACAGGAAAATGGGGGAAAACCTGTTGCCGCCGCCGGTGCCTTGGCAGGCATCCCCATGCCTGCCGCATCACTCGCACCCTCAATGAGGTAATAACTACAGTAGGACCGCAAGTTGTGCGCTCCCTGCACTGAACATGGGAGTTGCCTGTGAATGGGGGCGGCCTGCAATGATGGAGCCATGAGCAACCGAATCGCATTCCTTGGCTGTGGGTCCATGAACGAAGCCATCCTCGGCGGCCTGGTGGAAGCCGGCACCAACCCGGCGGACATCGTGGCGACAGTCCGCCGGGCCGAGCGTGCCGCTGAACTGGCCGAGCGGTACCACGGCATCACCGCGATCGCCGGCGAGGAGGAACCGGACAACAACCGGCAGGCCGCGAAAGGGTCCGCCGTCGTGATCCTTGGCGTCAAACCGGTGGGCATCGCGGACCTGGCCCGGGAAATCAGCCCCGCGCTCACCCCGGACACCATCGTGGTCAGCGTCGCTGCGGCGGTCTCCATCGCCCAGCTCGAAGCCGCACTCCCGGCGGGGCAGCCGGTCATCCGGACCATGCCCAACACCCCTTCGAAACTGGGCCGCGGCGTCATCTCCGTCTCGCCAGGCACCAACTGCACACCCGGCCAGCTCCAGCAGGTAAAGGACCTCTTCCACGGAGCGGGGACCGTCGTCGAAGTGCCCGAGGAACAGGTGGATGCGCTGTCCGCCATCAGCGGCTCCGGCCCCGCCTACGCCTTCTACCTGGCGGAGGCCATGGCTTCCGCGGGGGAGGAACTGGGCCTGGACCGCGAACTCGCCGTGCTGCTGGCGCGGGAGACGGTGGCTGGGGCCGGCTTCATGCTGGCAGAGCCCGGCGCGGATCCGTCGGTACTGCGCAAGTCCGTGACAAGCCCCAACGGCACCACCGAACGCGCCATTGCCACCTTCGATGAACAGGGCATTCCGTCCATCATCGCCGCCGGTGCGCGGGCAGCAGCGGACCGGGCAGCGGAAATCACCAGGCAGCTCGGCTAGCAGAGGGCTAGGGGCGGGCGGCGAACCGCTCCAGCAGGTCCACGTGGCCTGAGACGATCAGCATGTCGCGGGAGGAAACCTTGGTCTCCGGGCGGGCGTAGGTGAAGTCCTCGCCCGGGGACTTCACCCCGACGATCGTCACGCCGTACTTCGAACGGACCTTGGACTCATCCAGGGTGAAGCCCACCGTTTCACGCGGCGGGTACATCTTGACGATGGCGAAGTCGTCGTCGAACTCAATGAAGTCGAGCATGCGGCCGGACACCAGGTGCGCCGCCCGGACACCGGCGTCGGCCTCCGGGTAGATCACGTGGTTGGCGCCGATCCGGGTCAGGATCTTGCCGTGGGACGGCGTAATGGCCTTCACCCACAGGTGCTCGATGCCAAGGTCCACCAGGTTCACCGTGATGAGTACCGAGGACTCGATGGAGGTGCCCACGCCCACCACTGCCGAGCTGAACTCCTGCGCACCGAGCTGGCGCAGGGCGTCGATATTGGTGGCGTCCGCCTCCACCACGTGGGTCAGCAGCGGAGCCCACTTCTGAACCAGGCTCCGGTCCCGCTCGATCGCCAGGACCTCGCGGCCCTGCTTGACCAGTTGCTCTGCCGTGGACGAGCCGAAGCGGCCCAGCCCGATAACCAGCACCGGCGCGTTGTGGGCGGGGCGCCGGGAAGCTTCTGACGAACTAGCCAATGATGGGCCTCTCTTCGGGGTAGTGGTACAGCTGGCTGCGCTGGCGCAGTGCCAGGGCGGCGGCGAGGGTCACGGTGCCCACGCGGCCGGCGAACATGAGCGCGGTGAGGACGTAGACACCCTCGGGTGCCACTTCGGCGCTGAGCCCTGTGCTCAGGCCAACGGTGGCGAAGGCCGAAATCGTCTCAAACAGTACCCGGTCCAGGGACGCGCCGCTGATCTGCAGGAGCAGGAAGGCGGAGACGGAAACCAGCGTGGCGCCGGCAACGATCACGGAAATGGCCACCCGCATCGTGCCCTGCGGAATGGTCCGGCCGTAGACCTTCACGTCCGCGTCGCCGCGGGCTTCGGCAATGATGGCCAGGAACATGACGGCGATGGTGGTCACCTTGATGCCGCCCGCCGTCGACGCCGACCCGCCGCCGGCAAACATCAGCGCGTCCGTGAGCAGTTTGGTGGTGGATTCCATGTGGTTCTGGTCCACCAGGTTGAAGCCCCCTGATCGGGTCATGACGGAGGCGAAGAGCGAGTGGGTGATCTTGTCACCGAAGCCCATGGGCCCGATGGTGCGGGCGTTGTCCCACTCCATCAGTGCCCACAGGAACGCGCCGGCGGCCAGGAGGATGAAGGAGACCTGGATGGTGAGCTTGGTGTGCAGGTTCCATTTCTTCCAGTTCAGCCCGTTCTGCTGCAGCACCATCACCACCGGGAAGCCGAGGCTGCCCAGGAAGACGCCCACCATGAGTGGAATCAGGATCCACAAGTCCGTCTCGTAGGGCACGATGCCGTCCGAGTGCGGGGTGAAGCCGGCGTTGTTGAACGCTGAAATGGAATAGAAGATGCCGTGCCAGACGGACTGCCAGAAGGGCTCGCCGAGGGTGAGGAAACGGGGGATCAGGGTCAGGGCCAGGATGCCTTCGATGACCACCGACGTGGTGATGACGATGCGGAGCAGCGTACCCACCTCGCCGAGGCGGCCGGCGTTGTTCATGGACTCCGCGGCGATGATCTTGCCGCGCACGCCGAGCCGCTTGCTGACCATGAGCGCCAGGAGCGAGGCCAGGGTGAGGGTGCCCAAACCGCCGATGAAGATGCCCACCAGGATGACCAGCTGTCCGAAGAAGGACCAGTGGACAGCGGTGGACACCACGGTCAGCCCGGTGACACAGACCGCCGAGACAGCGGTGAACAGGGCCTGGTGGATGGGCGTGGCCGTTCCGGAGGCAGAAGACACCGGAAGGGACAACAGGAAGGTGAACACCAGGCACACCCCGGCGAACGCGCTGAGGGCGAGCCGGGCGGGGGAGGTGTTGGCGATGTCGTCGATGAAGTCGCGCAACCGGGTAAAGATCCAGAGGCCCTCCCGCTCCTGCGCTGGGGGGTGCCAGCTGGCCGGGGTCCGGGGCCTCGACTGGCTTTGCGTCATGTGTGGCTTTTCCTCGGTCGAATCTGCTTCCCCCAGTAGTAAACCACTAAAGGCCGCGTCATGGCCGGGCCGGCAGGGTGCCGTGCTCAGGTAGCCTGTGATTGATGACATACCTGCCCGGCCTCCGCCAGCCCGCGCCGCCAACGATGGTGGCATGGGGCGCTGACATGACGGCGTACAACTTTGGCCACGGGCATCCCATGGCGCCGGCGCGGATGGAGCTCACCGCGCGCCTGGCGGAAAGCCTGGGGCTGTTCAGCCTGGACCATGTGGCGGTGGAAGCGCCGGGCGTGGCAACGGACAGCGAACTCGAAGCAGTCCACTCGGCAGACTACGTGGCAGCGGTACGGAAGGTCAGTGCTGATCCGTCCACCCCCGACGAATCGAGGGGCCTGGGAACCGAGGACGACCCCGCGTTTGCCGGCATGCATGAGGCGTCCGCCCGACTGGCCGGCGGCTCGCTGCTGGCGGCGTCCCGGATCCTGGACGGCTCCGCCGTTCACGCCGTCAACTTCGGTGGCGGCATGCACCATGCCGCCCGGGACAGGGCCAGCGGGTTCTGCATCTACAACGATGCCGCGCTGGCCGTGCAGAAGCTGCTCGACGGCGGCGTCCGCAAGGTGGCGTACATCGACGTCGACGCCCATCACGGCGATGGAACGGAAAGCATCTTCTGGAACGATCCCCGCGTGCTGACTCTTTCCCTGCACGAATCGGGAATGACCCTCTTCCCCGGCACTGGCTTCGCCAACGAGATCGGCGGCCCGGGTGCCGAGGGGACAGCAGTAAACGTGGCCCTGCCCTCGGGCACGGGGGATGCCGGCTGGCTGCGGGCGTTTTACGCGGTGGTTCCCCAGGTGGTGGCCGCCTTCGAACCTGAGGTGATCGTGAGCCAGCACGGTTGCGATTCGCACCGGACGGATCCGCTGACCCACCTCAATCTCAGTGTGGACGGCCAGCGTGAGGCAGCGTCCGCCGTCGGGAACCTTGCTGCACAATTCTGCGGCGGACGGTGGATCGCCACCGGCGGCGGCGGATACAACGTGGTGGACGTGGTGCCCCGCGCCTGGAGCCACCTGGTGGCCATCGCGGCGGGCCGGCCTGTGCCCCTCCGGACCCCGGTGCCGCAGGACTGGCGCGACTACGTCGACGCCAAATACGGTGCCACAGCGCCGGAGCTGATGGGCGACGACGTTGAGCTGTGGTGGCGCTCATGGGAGGTTGGTTTCGACCCCAACGACGCCGTGGACCGCACGGTGATGGCCACCCGCAAGGCCGTTTTTCCGCTGCATGGACTGGACCCCTGGTTCGACTGACGTGGCCTCCGTCCCATTCCCCCCAGACCCCGAAATAGTTGATGCCTTTCGGCGTATATGTCGTTAGGGTGGGAGGCATGGTGACAGACGACGTATTTGCCGTCATTGCGGAATCAACCCGGCGGGACATCCTGGTTTCGCTGTGCAACGGGGACAAAGCCGTGGGCGAACTGGTGGAAGAACTGG
This sequence comes from Pseudarthrobacter chlorophenolicus, assembly GCF_000962805.1. Taxonomy (GTDB): domain Bacteria; phylum Actinomycetota; class Actinomycetes; order Actinomycetales; family Micrococcaceae; genus Arthrobacter; species Arthrobacter chlorophenolicus_A. Next base: position 237,451 of record NZ_JZTW01000004.1, read on the forward strand.
CAGCAAGCCAGCCCACCATTTCCAAGCACCTGAAAGTCCTCCGCGAGGCGCAACTGGTGAGCATGCGGGCGCAGGGCCAAAAGCGCTACTACGCGCTGAACCGGAAGCCCCTTGAGGGCGTGGCCAGTTGGCTTGGGATGTTCGACGTCGGTGCCCTCGCCACAGTGCCCGAAGCCGCCGCCGCTGAAGGCACAGCCGGCACGAAGCCAGCAGGCTCAGCCGCGGACAAGCAAGCCGCGGCCACCGCTGTTCCGGAACCTGCAACGGAAGCTGCCCCCGCCGAGCCTGGTGCGGCCGCATGCGCTGCCGCAGAGCCAGCCGGCCTCGGCGAGGGGGCGCCCGAAGCAGTCCCCGCCGGCGCTGTGTCCGCTGATGTCCTGGTGCGCGACGGTGCGGAACTGAGTCCCGCCGTCGTCATTCCCGGCGGCACCTCGGCACCGCTCAGCGACGACAGCGTTCCGCAGCAGATCGGCAGGTCGGTGGGGCGTGCCGCCACCCGGGCCGCCGACCTGCTGGCCAACCTCCCCAACCTGCCGAAGTTCGGGCGCAAGAAGTAGGGCCTACTTCCCCAGCAGACGGACGTGCTCCGGCGACAGGTCGGCGATTCGGCTGACGCCGAGCAGCGCCATGGTGCGGGCCATGTCCTTTTCCAGGATCTGCAGCGTGCGGTCCACCCCGGCCCGGCCGCCGGCCATCAGGCCGTAGAGGTAGGCGCGGCCGATCAGCGTGAAGTCGGCGCCCAGGGCCAGCGCCGCCACGATGTCAGCGCCGCTCATGATTCCCGTGTCCAGGATGATGGCCGCGTCGGTGTTGTCCGCGGCGAAGGCCTGCCTGACCTCGGGGAGCAGGTGGAAAGGTATCGGTGCGCGGTCCAGTTGCCGGCCGCCGTGGTTGGACAGGACCACCCCGTCGGCGCCGTGGTCCACCACGCGGCGGGCGTCCTCCACGGTCTGGATGCCCTTGACCACCAGCTTGCCTTTCCAGGTTTCCCTGAGCCAGTCGAGGTCCTCGAACGTGAGGGTGGGGTCGAACATGGAGTTGATGAGGTCTGCCACGGTGCCGGTGTAGCGGGACAGCGAGGCGAAGGTCAGTGGCTCGTGGGTAAGGAAGTTGAACCACCAGGCGGGCCGGTAGGAGGCGTCCAGCACGGTTTTGAGGGTCAGCGCCGGCGGGATGGTCATGCCGTTCCGGACGTCGCGGAGGCGGG